>JANQPA010000088.1 GCA_028285545.1 Saprospiraceae bacterium
TATCAATTGCTTTGGTCAAAAAATGGACAGGAAGGGATTGATAAAGCTATCGAGGCTACTCCAGATATTATCATTAGTGATGTGATGATGCCCCAAAAAGATGGATTTGAAGTTTGCCAGGAACTCAAACAAAATCTTCGCACCAGTCATATCCCCATCATTTTATTGACTGCTAAAGCTGATTTGGATTCCAAATTAGAAGGCCTTAGTCATGGGGCAGATGCCTACCTGGCCAAACCCTTTAACCAGCAAGAGCTTAACATCAGACTGCAAAAACTCATTGAATTAAGGCAACAACTTCAGAATCATTACAGCCAATACAAGATTAGCAAAGGAAAATCTAAAAACCTGGAAGAGGAATTTTTGATTAAACTTCAGGAGCAAATTTTTCAGAATCTGGCGGACGAAAATTTTGGCGTCATACAATTAAGTCGAAAAATGGCCATGAGCCGAAGTCAGTTATTCAGAAAAATAAAAGCACTGACCAATAAATCTACCTCTTCATATATTCGAACCTTACGGCTTTCCAAAGCTTGCGAATTACTCAAAACCACCGATCTCAATATTTCCGAGATTGCTTATAAGGTAGGCTTTTCTAATCCGGTTTATTTTACGCAGGCTTTTTCGGAAGAATTTGGGATACCACCGAGTAAAGTGAGACAGTAATACTATTCTCCTTTTTTCTCACTTTTTCTTAATTTGTATAAGCCAAAACCCTTAGATATGAAATACCTTGCCTTTTTCATACTCCTCTTATCCTTTTCCTACCATCAAAAACAAAGGGAGATAAATCCCATTTCAGTAGAGGATGGATCAGATACCAACCCAGCCTTCATAAAAAGGCTTTATGGGAGAGATTCCATACCTACCGGTGTTCCAATTCAGATAAAAGGGGTACATCAAAGTGGCGACTCCTTTCCGGAACCAGAACCTGTCAAAATTCTTAGTCGACCCAAAGTAGTCCCTGCTTACACAAATGAAATTCCCTGGAATAAGGAACCAAATGTGGTTCAGGTTCCAAAGCCATCACAAGCTTTCACCCCCGGAGAAAATGGGATACCTCTTCCAAAGGATACCATTTTGAATTTTACTGTGACTCCTGTTCAGCATCCTCAACCAGTGCCAGCACTGCCACCAAGTATGCGGAATAATGCCAAATTTGATATTCAGTACTTAGATACCAAGCATGGATTGCTGAGCAATCAAATAAATGATATCCTACAAGACAAAAACCAAAACCTTTGGTTTGCGACCAATTCTGGCCTTAGTCGTTATGATGGCAAATATTTTACTCATTATACTAAAAAGGAAGGCTTAATTGGCTCTAGAATCTTAAAGATATTTGAAGACAGCAAAGGCAATCTATGGTTAGATGTACATAAGACTGGAGTAAGCAGATTTGATGGGCACAATTTTTCTCATTTCGATATTAAAGTCAGTAGCGCATCAACGAAATTCAATATCAGTCCTTTTCAAGAAGACCAAAATGGTCATATATGGATTATTAGCGGAGGTGAATGGTTTAAATTCATAGAAGATAAAAATAAGCATGAAGCTCAATTCATTCAATATTTCAATACGCCTAAGGGATTTATCGGTTCGGAGCCCTGTCTGATTGATAAAAAAGGTAATTTTTGGATTTCAACTTTCAATTTTGGGGTAATTCGATTTGATGGAAAAACTTTTACGAGGCTTACCCAAGAGGATGGTTTAAGTAGCAATTATCTTCCAATCTTCATGGAAGATAGTAAAGGTAGAATATGGATTAGCAATTTGGCCGGGGTAGATATTTTTCAATATGGGGAAGGTGAAAAACCCCCTACAATTCGCCAATATAAATTGGGTGGCAGCATAGGAAATATGCTTGAAGATGATAATGGTGATATTTGGTATTCATCGGATGATCCACAGTTTGGAAAAGGGGTGCTAGAGCTTAATGAAGCGGGAGATATACAAAATATCATCAAATTCAGTCCAGAAAATGGTTTAAGTGGAACTGGTAGCTATGCATTAGAAAAAGATAGTAGTGGGTACATTTGGATTGGAACATCTGGAGGAGGGGTCAATCGTATTGATCTTCGCAGCTTTAAAAATTACACAACTGATGATGGTCTGGGATCCAATGCAGTATCTAGTATTGCTGCGGATGTAAATGGCCATCTGTGGTTTGGGAATGAAACTTTATACCATCCAGCTTATGTAGCCAGTAAGTTTGATGGTAATAATTTCAACCATTTTACCCTTCAAGAAGGGCTCCAAAATCCTTATGTAAGATATATTTATAAAGATAGCCGAGGGCATTTATGGTTTGTTCATCAAAGAGGGGTAACTCGATATGATCATCACTCCTTTTTTCATTATCCCCCAGAAGTCTTTAACCATCCCGGAGGCCTATGGACCGCCTATGAAGATAGTAAAGGAAGTCTTTGGATTTTAGGTACTCAGGTATTCCGTCTTGGTTTGGATAAGAATGGGAAAGTTCTGGATTATGTTTCCTATCCTAGAAGTAAATATGTGTATGCTGTGTCTGACATGGTAGAAGATAAGCATAAAACGCTGTGGTTCAGCACCTGGGGAAATGGTGTTTTCCGATTAAAAGAGGCTGATAATTGGGTGGAAGGAGAAGTCACTTTTTTTACTGAAAATGAAGGTCTTATTTCTAATAGTGTTCAAACTATTTTCAGCGATTCAGCAGGTAATTTATGGTTTGCAACTAATGGTGGATTAAGTTTTTTAAGCGAAAAACAATTAAAAAGTAATGATCCTAAATTCATTCATTTTTCAATGAAAAATGGTTTGAAGAGTAATTTAGTATCCTCCATAATTGAAGACGACGATAAGAATATTTGGATCAGTACGGAAAATGAAATTGCTCTCTTCAAATATCTGAAAGAAGGGGAATCAGTTGAAATGGATCCAATAATCCCAAATTATAAATTTTATTCTTTTAATCACCTCGACGGATTGCATCAAAAAAGCTATTTTCCCAGATCCGTACTTAAAGAAGGGCAAAATCAATTATGGTGGGGAACAGAAGATGGGGCAACTAAATTAGATTTAACTAAGTTTGGAATCCCATCCGAACCCCCTCAAAATATTCATCTTTTAAATCTTGAAATCAATCAACAGCATATTAGTTTTGGAAAATTAAAGGACACTACATACCAAAATTCCCTGGAAATAGGATCCATATTAAGCCAATCTTTTGATTCTGTAGCCAGGTACCATAATTATCCTATCAATTTAACATTGCCCTATAATATCAATCATCTCACCTTTCATTTTTCGGCCATTGATTGGGGTGCCCCCCATAACATTAAATATAGCTATATGATTGACGGCCTGGATAATGATTGGAGTCCCATACAACATGATCCGAAAGCAGATTACAGAGGTCTTCCGCCTGGCAAACACACACTTAATGTCAAAGCCATTGGAGAAGGTCAGGCCTGGGGAAAGCCTTTCGAATATACCTTCACCATCCTCCCTCCCTGGTGGCAAACCATTTGGGCTTATATTGGGTATGCCTTAATCATTGGAGCAATAGCCTACTTTTTATACCAATATTTACTCAATCAAAGACTATCAAAAGAAGAAGCCAAGCGCCTCAAAGAACTGGATACCATCAAAACCAAACTCTACACCAATATCTCCCATGAATTCCGCACGCCTCTTACCGTTATTTCGGGCATGTCTGATAAAATCAAGGAAAATCCAAGAAAGTGGGCCATGGAAGGCACCAATCTCATCACCAGAAATTCTAAACACCTGCTCAAACTGGTCAATCAGATTCTGGATTTAAGAAAGTTGGAGTCGGGTACTCTGAAGGTCAATTTTATTCAGGCTGATATAGTGGCTTATGTTCAATATCTACTGCAATCTTTCCAATCCCTGGCTGGGGATAAAAATATTCAAGTTCATTTTTATGCTGAAGAAAAAGAACTTATTATGGATTTTGATCCGGATAAAATGCAGCACATCATTAGCAATTTGGTTTCTAATGCCATTAAGTTTACGCCTAAAGGGGGGAATGTTTATGTTAGTGTTCAGCGTTCAGGGTTCAGCGTTTTAAGTAATGGCCATTCCAATAATAAGGGCCAGTTTTTATCCATTAAAGTGCGAGATACAGGGATTGGAATTGAGGAAGAAAAATTAGCTCATATTTTTGATCGTTTTTATCAAGTGGATGATTCTTCTACCAGACAGGGTGAAGGTACAGGTATTGGATTAGCACTGACCAAAGAATTGGTTCAGCTATTGAATGGGGATATTTCGGTAAAAAGTGAGGCCAGTAGTAATTCAGAAAATACGGGAACGGAATTTACCATTCTATTACCTATTTCTAATGATGCGCTTTTGGAGGAGAATACAGTTTCATCAAAAGTGAGTTCTAATTCGGCTACCATTCCAATCAGCCCCTCTCCTACCGTATCAGGAGCAATGGTTTCCTCTTCAAAACCTCTAGCACTAATCATAGAAGACAATGCCGATGTGGCAAAATATTTGTTTACCTGTCTGGAAGATGATTATCAATTGCTTTGGTCAAAAAATGGACAGGAAGGGATTGATAAAGCTATCGAGGCTACTCCAGATATTATCATTAGT
>JANQPA010000030.1 GCA_028285545.1 Saprospiraceae bacterium
TCCACTCAGGATAGTTACATTGGTCACAAAATCTCGCTCACTGAGCATGGTTTCTGTTCCATTTCCACTAAAGCCTCCGTAAATGGCTACATTATTACAGAGTATGAAGGTATATCCACGGGGGTCAAGATAAACGGTTCTGCCCCCAATATCTGGATAATAGGAGCCTTTGGCTACCCAGATCTCATAAGGGTCAGTTGTAGTAGCATTGGTACAGGCTTCTACAAGGGCATCCTGCAAATTATCAAAAGACATGGTCCAGTTAGAGCCATTACCTGGAGTGCCATTGGCTTGATCGACAAAAAGAATGGTCGTAGCCAAGGTTTGCTGCAAGGTCATTTTCTCCAAATTAGCCTGAATGCTTGTTTTGAAGGACCTATTTTTCTCTTGCACCTGGTTCCGAATAAAAGAACAAGATAATAAGGCTACAAGAATTAAAAGATTTGAAGAAAAAAAGGAGGCATTTCCTCCAAATAATTTGGAAAAGGGAAGCAATCTTTTCATGACTCTGATTATGATTTGTCAATATTATTCAAGTAAAATATCTATTGGAAGCATCTTCAAAATAAATTGAAGAAATACCAATAAAAATCAATGTATTACTGTGAAACTAGAGGGAGACAAGTTGTTTTAAGATTAGGTCGAACAACTTGAATACCGAGACGTATTATTGTTGGATAAGAATTTAAAATAAAGGTACGGAAATATAAGATTAAGTTTAATTTTTAGGGTTCGGAATTTTAGAATATTTGGGAGTTCGATGGTTCCATAGTTCCTCAGTTCCATGGTTCCTTGGTGATTCTAGAAAGAACAATGGCTAGACTATTAATTGATTTTTTTTAGTGTCTTTACACTTTCTATTTTATTCCTACTACCCTATTTGCTTTACGATTTAGATTTATTGATTATCTTCCGAACAATTCCTTTTCAATTCAAAATAATCAATAATGGCCAGTGATAATCAGTCTCAAAGCCTAAATGATATCCTCCGACGCAACCTGGACCGTCTAACCACCAATATTACCTACATTGTTCTATTAGGATTCATTGTTGTTTTAATCATTCTATTGATAAAAGCCCTCATTGAAGATTCAGGTGATACAGCCGAAGATAACCTCTGGCTTCAAATGTTCAGGGATGGCTTTCTCATCCTAAGTGGTATCCTTACTACTCTAATTGGTTATTATTTTGGAAATCGAGGCAGCAGTGTAGCCATGAAGCAGGCCGAAGAGCTTAAAAAGCAAAGTGAGGAATTATTGGCAGGTATTAATCAGGAGGCCCCTACAGATGAAAGCCAGGATACTGGCATTGATCCCATTTAAAAATTAATAAAACAATGGAGAATAATACAGAATATATATTAAAGACTATCATCAACAAGAATTTTAAACCCATTCGGTTCAGAATTAAGGGAAAGCCCCACTATCAGATTTTTATGGAAATTGAATCTGAAACGGACCCTAATTTGGATAATGTAAAAAGAGTAGAATATTTGCTACACCCTACCTTTAAGCGAAGAGAAAGAACCAACGAGAACAGAAGTTCTAATTTTCGCATTGAAATAAAAGCCTGGGGTACTTTTGTAGTAGGTGTAACGCTTTACAAAACAGATGATACCATTGAGGAATTCAAACAACATATGAAAACCCACTGGTTAGAAGACTATTTATAATGAGCCAAGACGTCCCTAAATTGGTCAAAGTTTTTGACGATAATGCCCAAGCCTATGATCGCTATCGTCCCCGTTATCCTCAGGAAGCTATTGAGGATATAATTGAACTTAGTCATCTGCAAAAAGAAGATCCTATCCTGGAAATTGGATGTGGTACCGGACAGATCACCCTTGATTTTTTACAAAAAGGATATCCATTAACTGCCATAGAAAAAGGAGCAGCCTTAGCGGATTTTGCCGCAGCCAATATTGCCCCATTTAAAGATGGAAAAATCATTACTTCCTCTTTTGAAGATTGGCAAAGTGACGAACAATTTTCGCTCATTTTATCTGCACAGGCCTTTCATTGGATAGAAAAAAAAGCAGGATTGGAAAAAATACTTAGCTTGCTTAAATCCAATGGAGCACTTGCCTGGGTATGGAATTTGGATCGATCACAGTCTAGCCTTTTCTGGGAAGAAACTAACCCTGTTTATAAAAAATATTTTCCCAGTGAAAAAAAGCATGTGAGTCTCGATGAGCGCGCAGCAGAATATTACAGATACCTGCAAAGGTTTAGGCCAAAATTAGAGGTCCTCAAAAGAGAATATGCTTGGGCTCAAGATTATTCCAAAAATGAGTATTTGGGGCTTTTGAGCACCTTTTCCAACCATATGACTTTGGAGAAAGATACAAGAGACTTATTTTTTGGAGATATCGGAAGTATTATTGACCAGTTGGGAGGGACGGTAACCAGATATTATTCGACAGTGCTTATCTTGGGACGGTATCAGTAGCAATGGCAATATCAATATCAATATCAATATCAATGGCAATATCAATATCAATGGCAATATCAATGGCAATATCAATGGCAATATCAATTTAATGACTTAATTGAACTTTACTATTAATATTGTCTTGCTTATGGCTTAGGAAAAGTAATATTTAAATAACTTTCTGATATAAAATTTGATAAATACCACTAAAATCCTTCTTTTCAGGAATAATTGATAGTTATTAAACTACCTAAATCCGTTTTTAGATATGGAAGAAAATCATCCTATTTGGTCCGACAAAGAATTTAAGGCTTATCTCCTACTCTACTGTGCCCATGCTGATTTTGTAGAAAAAGAATCCGAACAGGAATTGATTAAGTCGAAGGTTAGTGTGGCCACCTATCAAAAAATCCATGATGAATTTGATGGAGATAGTGATTTCCAAAAAGCTGAAAAAATTAATGTATACATTCAATCACATGAATTATCGGAAGAGCAAATCAATAATCTAATTCAAGAGATAATTGGAATGTTTGAATCCGACGGAGAGTTTTCCATCGAGGAACAGGGTATTCTTATTGGCCTAAAAAGGTTCCTGGGCAGTTTTTAAAAATATCTTTAGCATAGAAAAATGGCCAAAGAATCTCTCATCCTCATTCCTCCAAAAGAAGAAGTCCTAAAACCCTACATCAAGCTTTATTATTTTCATTCCACTGAAGAAAAACATTTTAATCAAAAAATAACCTATTATCCCAATTATACCACCACTTTAAACATATACAAAAATTCTAAACTCACTTGGGATCATTTCAGTAGAACTCATACTTTTTCTGAGGAAAAAAACTATTTGTCTATTTTGGTAGGGAAATTTAATTTGTCCAGGGAGATCATAATGCTTGGTCCTTTTAATAAATTCAGCATTGTTTTTCATCCTTTAGGACTAAATCAATTTGTACAGGAGCCACTTTCAAATTTTATTGCTGAGCACTTTTCTTTGGTCGATCCCTTTTCAGAAGAATTAACCTCCCTTTTCCCTCTTTTGTTTTCCAAAGAAAGTGCGGAAAGCAAGAGAGATAGCCTGGACCAGTTTTTTCTGCAAAAATTTAATCCCTTTAAAGAAGAAAGGTTAAGCCAGGCAGTCATACATATCCTGGAAGCAGAAGAGCCACTTCGAGTATCTCAAATGGCCCAACGAATAGGGATAAGTCGCAAAACATTATTGCGCCTATTCCAAAAACACCTTTCCTATTCTGTTGAAGAATATTTATCAGTTGTGAAGTTCAGGAAAGCTTTGATCCAATATCAGCAAAAGGAGGAAAAACCCAATTTAATTGAAGTTGCCTACGATCAGAATTATTATGATCAGGCCGATTTTAATCGTCAAATCAAATTTAGAAGTGGACAAAGCCCTCGCCAGTTATTTAAAGAGTTGCACACCATCCAAAAAGGATTATACTGGAAGTTGTCTTCCTAATTCCAATGCTGTCCCAATAATACAAGACTTTGTTTTTTGATGAATTTACCTTTGAAGTGTTAATAGATCAATCACTTCAAATGAAAAAAGAGATGTTATATTTATTCAGCTTATTTTCAATTATTTTGGCCTGCACTAATCCTCAAAACACAGATAATCATTCAGTTGAAAATTACCCTCCTACTCTGTTTCCAAGTGATACAAGTCAATTATGGATTGCCGATGGAAATTTGAGTAGTGATACTGCTGTCATCATTTGCCAGGGAGGCCCAGATAAGGATTTAACCATGGAATTGTATGGCAGGACAAGCTACCGCTATCTTCCAGGATATAACAACTATTCGATCGCCTATTTACATCAAGCTCAAACCTACAATAAAGAAATCTTTAATTATCAAAAGGATTTTAGCCCGGAAATGGCTCAAAAGGAGGTGGCCAATACCACAGAAATGTTGCACAGAGCAATAAGCTATTTTAAAAAACGACATAAATACACCATCGTAATTGGCAAGTCTTATGGTGCTTTTGTTATTACTAATTATCTTTCAGAAAAGAATCCTGAGGCAGATAGATATTTGGTTTGTGCTGGCAGAATAGACGTCAACCTGGAAATGGTTAGGGAACATATAGCAGGAGTCAATGGAGGTTTTGGTCCTGACGGCTTAAGCTATCTACCTTACGAAAAAGAAGATTTAAGTCAATTTTCTGAAGCCGAAATTAAGGAGGAAATTGTACAAAATCGATTGAAAGGTGCGATAGGGAAAACCAGATATTCAAAAGCCCTGGTCAATAAAGATCTTTCCAAGCTGAGTTATTTTTATGCAGATGATGATCAAAACGTAGGTGCCTTGACACCTTCTGAAATAGATTTTTTAAAAAGTAAGAATGTCCCTATTTATCGAAGCCAGAATGGGCATGGAGAGGCATTATATCGAATGATTGATGCCTTATTAGAGGGAAAAGTTCAATATTAATCCCACTTTCCTGGTAAGAATTGGATGCTACTATCTCTCTTGTCATTGTCAAATCGCATACTTAGGATTTGCTTTTGAAACCGAAAACCCTGCCTGATTCTAAACACATTATTATCTTCCACTGAAAAAAATAAATCAAAAAAATAACTTTTTGAAAATGGGGAAGTCTATATATACAAACCTGGTCATTTGACTTCCTCTTTTGCAAGGGAATTGCAAACAGAGCTCTCATTCTGTAATTCGATTTGTAGAAAAAAACCTAAACTAATCACTATGTCAACAAACTTAAACCAGGTCTTACTTGGCTTATGCCTTATCCTATCTAACTGCAATTTTTCAGACTCAAATCCAAAAGAAAACGAAAGTAAATATGCTGAGTATATAGGCAGATATGCAGTAAAAACGGATTTGATCTTAGACGTTACCGAAAAAGAAGGTTTACTAACTCTTCTTCCTAGTTTTTGGGGTTCTGCCCAAATTTTAGATTCAATTGGTCCAGACAAATTTGCTTCTCTATTGCATCCTAGAATGCAATTTGAATTTTCTCGTGACAGCCTGGGGAAGATCGTTTCCTTAACCTCAAGCGGGAATCGAGAATTAAATGGGACTGCCAAAAGGCTGGCCCCGGATGAAAGGCAGGTGGTAGAATTGCTTTTAGCTAAAGATACTCAAGGTGCCATTCAGAAAATCAAATCAGATACATCGGCTATCAGCGAAGGGCGAATCTCAAGGCTGGGATTTCAATCCATCTCCAATTATCCATCCAGAGCTGCTTCCACCGTTTCCTTTGTTGCTGCCTTTGAAAATGATTATCCCCAATCAGTAGATATTCAACAATTGATTGGTCTTGGAAGTATGCTGGCAAACGATAGGGATAAAGCCCGGAATGCATTTAGAAAAGCATATTCTTTAGATTCTACTCAAAATCTAAACATTGCTGCCCTGCGTTTT
This sequence comes from Saprospiraceae bacterium, assembly GCA_028285545.1. Lineage (GTDB taxonomy): Bacteria > Bacteroidota > Bacteroidia > Chitinophagales > Saprospiraceae > JANQPA01. The sequence continues at coordinate 5,830 of JANQPA010000030.1, forward strand.
TTAGACCCTGAAAATGCTTCCCCTCCACCAGAAGACAGTTGGAAGGTATCCTTTTCAATGGATGAATTATTTGCTTCCCCTACAGAGTATGAAATTGCAGCAGTAAAAAAAGAATGGGCAGGAAGAGATCTTTCCGTAAAAAATGTCGAAAGGGTCCACGAACGTTCTCTTGAAATAGATGGCTGTAAATACACTTTACAAATCCTTCAACACGAAATTGCCGGATCCAAACATTATGGTGCCGTTTTCATTCCGGAAGGCACACAACCGGGAAGTTCTCCTGTTGTTTTAGATCTGCATGGAGTAGATCCTAATTACTCTCCTTTTAATGTAATGAAAGCTAAAACTTCAAAAATACTTGGCAAAAACGAACAAAAAATGATCTTAGCCCTCCCTGCTTTTAGAGGTTATCAGTTAATCTTAGAGGATCAAGAATATGTCTCTGAAGGTAGTCCTCGAAATGCATGGGATGGTGCAACGGATGATGCCCTGGCCTTTTTAAATGTAGTCTTGGACCAGATTCCCGAAGCTAATCCCAGTAAAATTGCAGTTTTTGGCAAAAGTAGGGGCGGTACTGTTGCCCTGCTGGCCGGAGTTCGAGATGATCGAATCAAATGTGCTGTCAATTGGGCGGGGCCTGCCTCATGGTATGAGCACATGGGAACCTATGGATTTACTTTAAGAGAACAGATAGAATGGGGCTTATGGACGAAAGGTCGAGGATGGGGAAGTTCTGATCAGTTTATAGAGTGGTTTTTGGAGGAACATATTGAAACCGGCTCTCCGGATTTGAAGACCATCCGCCATCAAATCCTGGCTTCTTCTCCTTTGTATTTCCTTGATCAGCTACCCACTGCTCAATTTCATTATGGCCGTGAAGATCGCAGTGTGCCTTATGCCAATGCGGTAGCTATTAAAGAGACATTGGGTCAAAAGGATTCTCCAAGTTCGAAATATGTACTTTTTGGACATGAAAATACCGGGCATGATCAGCCTTATCCGAAGGCTTTTCAGTTGACTAAGGCATTTTTGGAAGAGGAATTGGGGAAGTAAGGTAGAAATATAGTCGCCTTCGGCTTCTGAAGTAGGATGGAAGTATTTTTTTTATGTTCGCTCGTGGGGTTGTATAGAAAATAAACGGCAATCTAATTCCCTTAAAATCAAGGAATTGGCGTAAGGCAGTCGCAGACTGCCACGAACACGCTCTGCTCGCGGCAGTCTTTGACTGCCTGTCGGCATTTTCCTTCCATCAAAAAATCATAAAAGATTAGCCTTAACTGAGGATAAGAGAACATAGCCTGAATAAGAATATCTCTTGTCGATCGTTTGAATTATAAACCAGCGTTGAATGAAACGATTGAAATTGATTTGCGTATTTATTTTCTCTTCATTAATTAATACTTATGGTCAAAAAAAAGTGGTTTATCATTCTTACGCCGCTGCTTTTCAGCAGCCCGAAAAGGTAAAAGTGCTTTCAATAAGTTGCATTCACAATAATGCACTTTTCACTGATGGCTGTCATAAAATTCATCCAAAAATCCATCGACTTAAAAATTTAGAAAGTCTTATTCTTTTGGAGACAGATATAAAAACCTTCCCAAAAGCGATGGGCAAATTAAAAAGCCTTAAACACTTAGAACTCTATAATAATTGGGACATAAATTATGAAAAGGAATTATGTGAGCTAGTTGTTTTTGATAGTCTTGAAGTCCTTGAAGTACCATTTTCTGGAATCAAGCGATTACCAAGTTGTATAGGACAAATAAAATCATTGAAAGAAATTAATCTCAGCCAAAATCATAATCTTGATATTGCCAGTACTTTTTCAATTTTGAAGCAATTACCAAAACTTGAAACCCTCGATCTAGGTGGCTGGGATAGTCTCATGGTTGTTCCCTTAGAAATTCATGATCTTCCTAATCTAAAAAACATCGTCCTCGACTATCATAGACATCAAAAAGGGTTTGATTTCAAAACATCCTTTATTAGACTTAGCATTCTTAACCTCAAATCTATTATATTATCCAACAATGGTCTTAAATCTTTACCCAAGGAAGTGACACTTTTAGAACACCTTGAGTACATTGATTTAAGTGAAAACCTATTTGACTCGATCCCTCCTGAAGTATCTGTGCTTCCGAACATCAAAGAAATAAAAATAAGGTCGAACCATTTTACATTTAAATATATTGGTGAGAATATTCATAACCTTCAAAAGTTAGAAAAACTAGACTTATCGCACAATTGGAAATTGGATGGACAAACTACAATTGTATACCTTTCAGTTTTACCTAACTTAAAAGACTTAAACTTCTTCAGTTGTCGCCTAGACTCTATCCCTAATGAAATGAAAAATTTCAAGGCCTTAGAAAAGTTAGATATTTCTAGAAATCCCAAAATTGATTTTAGTGATCTTTTCACTAAACTGATTTCTGTAAAATCTTTAAAATCCTTGGTTTTAGATGATAATAAACTAACAACTTTACCTAAAGAGATAGGAATGTTATCTAACCTTGAATATCTAAGTCTTGGTCAAAACCCAATTGAGGTGCTTCCTGAAGAATTTTTTCAACTCAAAAACCTTAAAATTCTCAATGCATATGGGAATTTTGGTACAAGATTAGCAGATTCAGAAATTGAAAAAGTAAAGGAAAAATTACCAAACTGTAAAATAATCAAAGAATGGTTTTATAAAAATTAAATGATAATATGATTCCTTTAAAATCAAGGGATTGGCGTCAGGCAGTCACAGACTGCCACCAACACGGCACCATGATATTATGATTGAAAATCAAAAGTTTTTTTTTCGATAAACCCTATTCTTTCACTTTAGCTGGCCAAAACATAAAAAACACCCCTACCAATACAAAAGGAATGCTCAAAATTTGGCCAGTACTGAGTGTTTGATTGACCGCTTCTTCTAATCCACCTTGACTACTTTTATAGTTTTCAAGTATAAATCGAGCTACAAAAACCAAAGCAAGGCATAAGCCAAAAATAAAGCCAGGCTTATTCTTTTTGTCGGTTTTCCAATAGAAAAAATACAGGATTAAAAAGATGGCTAAATAACAAATAGCTTCATACAATTGTACGGCATGTCTGGGGACCTCATTAAGAGGAGGACTGGCATTTACAAATAATACCGCCAGGGGGCCATTATAAGGAATGCCCACTATCTCAGAGTTAAGAAAATTTCCCACACGGATTAGGCATCCCAGCAAAACTCCTGCCACCGCAATTTTATCTAAAATCCAGAGCATGGATTTTTTACTTACCCGCCAGGAAAATAACCATACAGCAATTAAGGCGCCTAATACCCCACCATGACTGGCTAAACCGCCATTCCAAAAGGCCGGAATTTCTATTAAATGCTTCGAGTAATAATCCCATTCATAAAAAAACACGTGTCCAAGGCGAGCACCTACCACTACCCCCAAAACGACATAAATAAAAACTTTATCCAACCAATCTTTTGGCACGCCCTCTGCTTCAAACATCCTTCGGATGATATGTAAACCCAAAAAAAAGCCTAAAGCAAATAAAAAGCCATAATAACGAGGAGCTATTGGGCCCAAAGTGAAAATGGTAGGGTTAAATTCCCAGGTGATGTAATTTAGTAGCATGGCAAGGGTATTTTTCAATTAAGGGATTCCATTATTTATAGGTAAAAAGTTCTTCTGAAAAGGCAGTAACTCCAGCGTTAGTTGAGACTCTTAACCTTCGAGTACGCATAGTTACATCTGGGAATAAGTTAATTTCTGAAATTAAAACTTTTAGCTGAGTGTTTGAACTTTCTAGTACTTCCCATCCCCAAGTAACCCCCTCTAATGAAACAACATGAACTCCTGGTGTAGTGAAAAAGTTTTGGCCTAAGATGGTCAAGGTATCTCCATTTGCTCCTTCTTTTGGAAAGAAATTGTGAATTTCTATAGGAGCATAATTAAAAAGCACTCTGTCACTTTTTCTCAAGCCAACACCAATCCTAAAAGTAGGACCACCACTGGCAGGGCTTGCTGCATCCATCCTGAAGTGAATCTGCTCTTTATCTGCATAAATAATTTTACCTCTGGAATTAGAACTAAAATTGACTCTATTCCAATCACTGATTCTTGAAAAATACTTGCCACGAATAATCATGGTATCCCCGTCAGCCATTTCAAATGGTTTAATATTCGTTACTTCAGGGGCAGGAATAAAGGGAATGACAAAGTTTACTTTTTGGTCATTAAAACGATTTGAAATAGTTATTTTAGATTCGTCCTTAACAAATTGAGGGATCAAAAAGGTGACAACAGTATCATTTATACTATTTATTGGTATATCAATATTATCTAATTTAACTGATACATTTCTGCTATCATAGCCCATATTTTTTCCAATCACTGAAAGGAAATCCCCTGGAACAATAGTATCATTTGGGGAAAGCTTTTCCAATGAAATCGCTGATGACCCCTTGCTTGTAAAGCTAATGGCTGTACCATATGCTATCCATTTTTCAGAACGAATAAATGCTCTTACATAATATTTTTGCCCTTTAACCAAGCCCTTTTCAATTCTGCCTGAAAAAATATCTCCATTAAAATCATTTCCTAAAGAAACATCAATACCATCAAAATTAAAATCAGGAATATACTGTAATACTGGCGTTTTATCATACATAAAACCATAATCTAATATAGGATCGCCTTTAGGTAAATAGATCACTTTTGCAAATGCAGTAAGGCCGCTTTCGTCCACTTTTATGGAAGTTGTTTCTAATTGAGCAAACGGGCGTTCTTGCTCATGTCTATTGCAAGAAAAATACAAGGCTATTAGTATTAATAAAACTATTGGGGATTTAATTTTCATTTGCTTCATTTTATAGAAATTATTCTACCATAAAAAGGAAGTTTTTAAGAACAAAGTACTTGTCATAGAATCTAAAGACATTGTTTCCTCATATTGAGATCCTTCAGTTGTAACAAATCCATTTCCCAATAGGAAGCCAAAAGACAATTCCCAAAGGGTTGAAAAAACATTCCAGTTATTAGAGATATTAATTTGAGTGGATAAACTTATCTGATTATCTTCTAAAATAAAAGGATTTTCCCTCGTTCGGGTAGCATAGAGAATACCTGGTTTTTCAATAATATTTTCTTTAATAACGTTCACTTGTTGGTTAAATAAAAAATTTAAACGGACCCCTGATTGAACAGATATTTGAGGTTTGGAATTGGGAAGGCGATAACGGCCTCCAATTGTCAAACCGGTTCCACTCCATTCCATATTAAAGTCTGTATAGGTTTGATTAGGATAATCAATGGGTTCCTCTAATATTTCGTAATAGAATTGATAACGATGAAAAAAAGGTTCTATAAAAACGCTCCAATTAGAAGGGTTTCGAAAAGTTCGAATATTGATTGGTAAGCTAAATTCAACTCCGACACTACTAAAAGCAGACCTGGTTTCAAGAAACCTAAAGGGAGATCCGAAAGGATACCAAAGCTCATTGATCTGGCTTGTAAAACTGACCCCAGAACGTTGGATTGAAATACCTGGACCAATATCAACTATAGCAAAGGGCACTTTTTCCCAATGAATCTCATAATTTGCACCCAAACATTCATTATAATTTAGAACGACATTTATCATACCTTCTAAATCATACCTTAGCTTATTAAAATCATCATAATAATCCCCTTCTTTTGAGCAATTTGTATGAATATCTTTAATAAACTGATACCAATCTATCCTTAATTGTCCTACCTTCTCTCGTTCTAGATTTAAATCGTAGTTTTCAAGTTTAAAGGGAATCCTTTGAAACTGGTTGTTCGAATTTTTTAAATAATAGTTTTTCCTGTATTTCATCAGACTAATGGCTCCCTCAACAAAATATTCCACAAAGACAGTTGCTTCAGGTTGCTGATAAGCCCTAAATTTTTCAGACTTGTAATATTTTTTATCTAATATTGAAAAACTAAGAATATCTCCAGGAAAATATGTAATGGTTTCACCTTGCTGTCTTGATCTAAACAAGCATAGGTCAAACCTTTTTAAAGAACCGATTTCACCAATCCACCCTTTTATTGTATCGCCATTTAGCATTACAACTTCCCCGAGAGAGTAAATGGGTTGAGCCTTTAGAAGAAAATTTGAACTGAAGCAAATAAAAAAAATGGTAAGACAAGAGTAGGTCAATAACTGAGGATTTTTTATCGATTTCATTGTAGAGGTTTTAAAACGCTCAAATAACTATCTTAATTTAAATAAAATATAAAACTTAATCCAATCTTACTTTGAATTCCATGCATGAAATAGCAAAGAATTACATTCTTAATTAAAATCATTACTTAAATATTCATTGTGACTGTTTTATAAGATGAAATAATTTTAAAGAGTTTTTTTCCGCCACTTTCTTTATTAACCGGTGGAGGAAATATGGCAGACAAATGAATTATTTTGAGGAAAAAAATTGTCGAATATGGAATGACTCAAATCTAATATTTTAATTGATGACCAAGATTTAGTATCTCTTTTGAAAACAAAAGAAAAGCCCTATGCAGGGAGAGAAGGGTATCCTGATCTTGCTGGAAAATATGCTGGTTTACAACCAGGTAAATTGTCTAAAAATTTAACCAATCAGGACAAAAATTTTAATACTACCGAAAACAAATCTGATATTCTTGATTGCGATTGCGGGAATTCAGGATGCTGGCCCTTCCTAATAAAAGTAAGCGAAAAGAATGAAATGATCATTTGGTCAGATTTTGAATAATTTCATAGAGGAATTGAAGGAGATAGCTTTTGGAGTTTTGAGGCAATTGGACCATTTTTTTTGATAAACGACAATATGAAAAAGAGCTTGAAAATTAAAAGGATAGGATTTTGGTGACCTTAATATAGGGTTTAAGGACACCTCCCATTTAGTTATGGCCTCCCTTTGGGACTTCGTAATAAGAAAGTTTATTTCCTAAAAACTTTTCCACTTTGGCAATTAAATCTTTATGCCTTTCTTTAAGGGCTTCGCTTTCCTTTTCACCGATCTTGAATATGAGGTTACCATGAGGCCCAATATTATTAATATTTGGATGATGACTATGCCATTGAAAATTTGGTAAGCCTAAATCTTTGTGTTCCAAGTTTGGTGCATATACCATGTAATGTGGAGGAAATATGGCTGGCCTTCCCAAAGGGGATCTTGGTACCATGTTAACTGGAGATAACATATAGGAAATACCTAATTCTTTTGGAGCACTGTAGGTTCCATCTTCGAATTTTTTGGCCACTCTAGAATTAATCTCATTAGGCTCCACACGCTCAGCAATCCATCTGCCAATCTCCAATATTCTTTTTACATGATGTTTTTGCCCCAGGGCATCATAAGAAACAGGTACGAAAGCATCATCCATCCCAGGGATTCTCTGTACCATTGTCACATGGCCATTTTTACTTTCTTTTACCAGCTCAAAGCCTTTTTCTTTCTTAAATAAATAGATGCCGCAATCCTCTCTAAGGTGTTCAGGTAATGCACTCAAAGCAATTTCTTTTTCTAAGTCTGGTGGAAAGATTATGGTGTTAGGACTTTTGGTCTGGGCACATCCACTTGATGTGTAGCTTAGCACAAATAGAATCAAAATTGAAAAATGTCTCATTATTAATTTTTTTATTTCATTATGAATCAAAACTAAAAGTTGATTTTAAGATTAGCTTGTGTTATTTTGCCAAAAAAAGGGTGTATTTCGACAAAGTATTTTTTACTCCAAAAGAGCATTTATGAAGAGCTTGCAGAAAATTGTAATTGTGATACCTAAGGCGGATGTAGTACTGAGCACTATCTCTGGCAGCTATAAGATTTTGTCCACCATTATAGAGCGGACCAATGCAAAGACCGAATTGATTTTAGCTGGAAGCAAGAAAAATCATTCTGCTTTTGGAGGGCTTTTTTCCCTACATCCTCAAATAAAGTTTCATGAAATTGATCAAGCAGATTTAATTATTGTACCGGCCATACAATCTGATGTAGAGAAAGCAATTCAGGATAATAAGAATCTAAGCAATTGGTTAATTGATCAGCATAATAAAGGTGCTTATATAGCTAGTTTATGTTCGGGAGCCTTTTTATTAGGAGGAGCAGGTATTCTTAACAATAAACGTTGTACCACCCATTGGTTGCAAACTGAGCACTTTCGAAAATTATTCCCTGATAGCAAGCACCACAAACACTGTATAATTACAGAAGATCAAAGAGTGTTCACCAATGGAGGTGCTTTCAATTTTTTGAATTTAGTGATTTATTTAGTTGAACGTTTTTTTGGTAAGGAAAACGCTCTGTGGGCAGTTGGTGTATTTCAAGTAGATTACAACCGCGATTCTCAAAGTCAGTTTGTGTTATTTAACAGCCAAAAAAACCATACCAATAACATCATCTTAAAGGCACAGCAATTTATTGAGCAAAATTATATGAAAAAGCTTAGCAATGCTGAAGTTGCCGCTCACTGCAATCTTGGTGTACGGACATTGGTTAGAAAGTTTAAGCAGAGCTGTGGAAATACACCCAATGAATATTTACAACGCGTCCGCATTGAAAAAGCAAAGGAATTACTGGTAAAAAGTAATGATAGTATTTCTAACATACAATTTGATGTTGGCTATAACGATCCTAAAACTTTTAGAAATATTTTTTCGAGATATACCTCATTAACGCCCAGTGCCTATCGAAAACGGTATGTATTATTGAACTAAAAAGCAATTGCATTTTCTAAATGATGTAATTATTAAGTAGATCCTACATTTTTTTCACTGCACTCGGATTCTCTCCATACTCCTCCATAAAACACTTGGAAAAATAAGCCAAATCGCTAAATCCGGTATCATAGGCAATTTCCGTTACGGTCCTATCGGTGGTTTTGAGCAAATGTCTGGCTTTCTGAAGTTTGATGGATCGCACTACCAGGGAGGTGGATTTTCCAGTCAAAGCTTTCAATTTGCGAAACAATTGGGAGCGGCTAAGACCGATGGCCCGACACAATTGGACCATACCAAAATTGGAATCAGATAAATTTTCCTCTACAATTTGACGAAGTTTAAGTAGAAAAGCCTCTTCTGGGCTATTTCTCTGTACATTAAATTGTTCAAAATCAAGGCTTCCAAAACGCTCTTGTAATTTTTTCCTCAACTCAATTAACTGCTCCATTCGAATATCCAGTTCATCTCGATGGAAAGGTTTGCTCAGATAAGCGTCAGCACCATGTTTTAGGCCTTCTAATTTGGAGGCAATATCTGCTTTAGCCGTAAGCAAGATGATGGGGATGTGACTGGTTCGCTCATCTTCCTTTAAGATTTGACAGACTTCAAAACCATCCTTTTCAGGCATCATCACGTCAGAAATGATTAGATCAGGCACCATATCTAAGGCCGTTTGAATACCTATCTGTCCATTTTGAGCAGTAAGGAGGTTGTATTGCTGGTCAAGGCAGGAAGTCAGGTAACGTACCACATCAGGATTATCTTCAATGATGAGTACCAGTGGAAAATCGGAAAGGACCTCCTTTTTTTCTTTCATCCCATTAGATAAAACCGGGGGGGTAGCAAAACCCAGCGTTTTTCGGTATACATCCTCCCTGTTAACCTTCTGCTTTTGGGCATTTTGGCTAATCGGTAAAGACACGGAGAACACACTACCTTTCCCCAATTGGCTATTTACTTCGATCTGACCTCCCATCAAGTTCACCAGCTCTTTGCTAAGAGAAAGCCCTATCCCACTCCCTTCCTGCTTGCGCACTACTGAATCATCTATCTGGTAAAATCGATCAAAGACTTTAGGAAGTTCGGCTTCTTCTATTCCGATTCCGGTATCTTTTACCTTAAGAACCAATTGAGTATTTGGAATATCGGCAGACACCTGGAAATAAATATTCCCTCCCGCAGGAGTAAACTTAATGGCATTAGACAATAGATTGGAGACGATGTATAATAATTTATCCGGATCATAATCCATTTCTAATTGATTGATTTCACTCAAAAAATGAAGTTGGAGTCCTTTATTTTCGGCATGAGAGTGAAAAGATTCAGTCAGATATTTCAAATACTGGATAATGTCATCCTGTATCCATTGCAGGGCTAGCTGACCCGATTCCAGTTTACGCAGGTCCAGTAATTGGTTGACTAGCGTGAGCAATTGGGCACTGTTTCGCTGGATCGTCTGGGCATTTTGCAGGTTATGTTCAGCTGTGATTTGGCCATTCTGATGGATCTCCTGCTCGGCTGTCCCTTGGATAATGGTTAGGGGAGTACGAAACTCGTGTGTAATATTGGTATACAGTTTTGTTTTCACCTGATCCAGCTCCTTCAGCCGCTTGGCCTCTTCCAGGGATAATTTGCGTCTCAATTGAAAGCGATAAACTCCAAACAACAAGAAAGTAGTCAGTAGTCCATAGCCTGCTTTTGCCCACAAGCTCAACCACCAGGGAGGCAGTATGTGAATCTTTAAAGCGGCCCCCTCTTCATTCCAAATGCCATCATTATTGGAACCTTTGACCCTCAGGGTATAGCGCCCTGGTGCAAGGTTGCTAAAGGTTAGTTCATTTTTATTAGCAATATGAATCCAATCCTTATTTTGTCCTGCCAGCTGGTAGGCATACTGGTTTTTGGAAGGGTTTCGATAGCTCAAGGCAGCAAATCGGCAGCTGAAATTATTTTGTCTGTATTTTAAGGTAACCTGTTCTTTGTAGCTGATGCCCTTGATCTCCTGAGTGGTAGTATTTTGACCATCACTGGAAAAATATTCGAAATGAGTGAATTGGATGGGTGGAATGTAGGTGTTTTTTCGAAGGCTGTCGGGGTGGAAGATGTTGATGCCATTGCGGGAGCGGAGAAGCAATTCTCCCGTTTTATCATTTTTTAAAAAATCTACCTGAAAGGTATTTTCCATCAGGCCATCTTCTTCAAAATAATTTTGAATTTCGTATGTCTCAAGATTCATTTTAGCCAGGCCATTGGAGGTTCCTATCCAGAGGTTATTTTTTTCATCTTCTATTATTCCTGTAACTTGGTTATTAGGTAATCCATCATCGATTAAAAAATGCTCGAATTCGTAATTTTTCTCAATGGAATTAAAAACTAGTTTGTTTAATCCATTCATTGTACCGATCCAAAGTTCCTTACTTTTTGATTGATAAATGAAATTGACATTATCATCACTAATTCCATTTGTTCCATCAACTTTTTTCCTAAAATTGATTATTTTCTCTTTATTATTTTGCAACAAAAATACGCCCTTCCCATGCGTAGCTACCCATAAGTTTCCATTATGATCTTCAAAAATCTGGAAAATATATGCTTCAGGGATTCCCTTTAAAGGAGTTAAACTATTCACAGTAAGGTCATAAATCTGAATTTTATCTGTTCCCAGTAATAGGTTGCCAGAATTATCTTCAAATATGGTACCCATAGAACCTGGTGTTTTTCCATCAACAAAAACCTCCGTAAGTTTCCGTTCAGAAAATTTATAAAGATGAGATTTTCCCTTTTTTGGCCGAAGAGTTGATATCCAAATATTATTATAACTATCTTCAAAAACACCATTAATTGCTGAAAAAGCCAAAGGATCGGGGAATATGATCTCTTCTTTTTTTTGAAAGGAAAAACGATCCAAGACAACAACCTTTTTTTGTTTTTCTTGATTCATTACTACGAATACGGATTGATCGTTCGCTCGTGAAACAAAATCACTAAAAGGAAAAGTAAAGGGAAGAGGTTTATGCTTTATTAATGTTTTGTTTAAATCGGATTTATAAAAACCTGAAAAGGAATTTATCCAAATATTTTTCTCTCGATCTAGTAAAAAACCAAGAGGAAGAATTTTTTCGTTTTCATTTTTATTATCTGTATTTAAATGATAAGCTTTGAAATTTTCAGTTTCACAATCAAATTGAAAAATTGTTCCCCATAGACCAAGAAACCACAAATTACCATTTTCATCGAACTGTAAATTTTCAATACCTGAGAAATAGTCTATAAGTTCAGGTTTTTTTTGAGGGATTAAATACTTTTTAACCTTTCCAGTTAATGGATCAAAATTGATTAAAATATTTTCCCCAAATCCCATCCATAGGTTTCCATTTTGATCTTTTACTATTTCGAAAATGGATTCAGAAAGGGTCCCTACCATTAAACTGTTATCCGATTCAATTAAATTCTCTTTTTGAAATTCTTCTAATCCTTGATCGAAAGAAAACAATCCATAATTCGTGCCTATCCATAATTTGCCATCGTTGCTTTTATTTATGGTATGAATAATTGAATTATTACCATCTGTTATTTCGTCCAGGACAAAAAACTCTATTTCTTCTGTACTTTTATCAAATCGAATTAAACCAGCGGCAGTTCCCATCCAAAGATTTCCGAGACCATCTTCATAAAAGCACCAAACCCAACCACTACCTCTAAAATCTTTATTTTCAAAATAAAAATGTTTGAAAGTTTCTGTTTTAGTATCAAATCTACTAAACCCATTTCCATAGCCAATCCAATAAATGTCGTTCTCTCCCATAAAAGTGGATTGAGATCTATTTTTTCGTAAACTATTTTCCACTCCTAATTGATGCGAATAAGTTTTTAATTTGTAACCGTCGAATTTATATATTCCAAAACCAAAGGTTGGAATCCAAATAGCCCCCTTTGAATCCTGACGGATTAGCCCTACTGCTGAATAATCGAATCCCAACTCAAATTCCATCTTCCTCGCCTTCAAATCCACCTGTCCCCATCCTATTGAAGTATTGAAAAGAAGAAAAATGGTCAAAATTAGTCCAAAGCTTAGTTTTCCAAAAAGGCATTTCATAAGGCACATTTTTAGGTATTTTAAAATTAAAGAATAATTAGGTTCATAATGGTAGATAATCCCATTTCTATGAGGATCAGGATGACTGCATTTTTGAATTTCATGACCATACTTTTTTGTTTTTAATCATTTGTCGATTCAAAGATGCAGGGTCTTTCTTAAGATGCCTTGGAGCTATAGTGCAAAGGTTTGTACTATTGTTGCAGAGTAAAAAAAGGAGTTAGGATAATGTTGTACAGAAAAGTTGTGCAACAGGTAAGTACTGGATTTTTAAGGACTTAGCTGTTGCGCAAGTTAGAAAGGGGTGGCTCACCGCTAAGACGGCAAAAGGCGCAAAGTCTTAGCGATTCTTAGCGTCTTTGCAGTGATTTTTTACTAGCTCGTGCAAGTCTCAAAAAATGAAAAGCTCTACACTAAGAAAAGAACCTAAAATTATTCACTTAATTTTACGCATTGCAATGAGAGAACTTGCTAAATTAATAGGATATAAGCGGGATTATTTTTCCAAAAAATCGTAATTTAATGATATTAGCTAACACTTAAAATCTGTTGAAATGAAACCTAGTTATCCATTATTGGTATTTCTCCTTGCTTTAAGTCCTATCTTATTAATTTCTCAATCTATTGAAGGGGTTTGGCAGTTGACAAAGGTGGAAGTCGAAACTACTGATGATAAGATCTCCTATGACTCTCAACCTGGCCTTCTGTTAATTCAGAACGGTTATTACAGCATGGCCATGGTTATGAGTCGTGAAAAAAGACCTTTATTTTCGAAGGAAAATCCACAATGGAAAGATATAGATCAAATGAAAAAGGCCAATTCATATGCCTCCAATGCGGGCACTTACACAATTAGTGGGAATAGATTTGAAGCTAAGCATATGGTAGCCAAATATCCCAATAATATGGAAGAAGAGGGTCCTTATTATATGTACACGGAAGAAGTTACATTAGAAATGCCTCATTCTTCCACTTTCGAACTTAAAGACAATTACCTTTATCTAACGGGCGAATTAAAAAATGAAGATGGAAGCTTAGCCCAAAAGCGGACGACCATCTGGAAAAGGTTGAATTAATTATTAATAAGATAAAAAAGGTAGTAGTTATGGTAACATGACTCAGCTGGTGGGGTTGTGTAAAAAGTCAATTTTTTCCAAAAATTGACTTTAAAAAAATATATTTTTTGCTTTTTTATAAGCAGATACATATTAAAGTAAAAACTAAA
>JANQPA010000101.1 GCA_028285545.1 Saprospiraceae bacterium
CGGTATCGACTTGCTTCGATACCGCTCTACAGATTACGGTTGGCCATCTCTAATTGCCTCCTTTTTATTTGGGTTCAAAATTCGGGATGACTCATGTTTAATTATAGATATTCTCCTTTATCTACATCTATAGCTTGCCAACCACGAGGCTTACAAAGATCCAGTATCTCTTTCTTTGGCAAATATTCCCCTTTTATATACATCAAAACAGAATCAATAATTTCAGAATCCCCCATAGAAAAATCAATAGAATAGTATTCATTCTTATAATTACCTAAGGCAGGATTATCCCAGTCAATTCCTGGAAATTTTTCAGATAGGATAGAGATAATTTCATTTAAAGTACCTAAGGATGGTAAAGACACATCTTCTTCAAGAACCTTAAATGGAATTGGCCGATCCATCTTCAGTAGGAAGATATCCCAATGCATACTATATAATTTTTGATCCTTAAGCAATATAAAGCATTAGCTTATTAATTCTTAAATCTTATTCGAAAAGCCAGTCCGAAATCAAGAATCAAACTATTTTTAAAATCAAAATGATAGGGTTCTTCTTTTAATACCATCCTTGCATCTGTTTCTAATTCATAGGTATTGATCAAAGTATGACCTAAAGCGGCAAAAATAACCCATCTCTTATCCAGGTTGAAATCCAATGAGGCTCTGAGAAGCAGCTCCTGCATTCTGACATAGGTGTTTTGGGGAACATTATGCAGCCCGTAAGAGTTGGTATTCCAATTCAAGATTAAATTAGCATATAATTTTTGAGGATTTAGAGCGTATTCCAGACGGACTTCTGAGGGAAAAAAGGCGTATAAATAAGCTTTTTCGGAAAGAGCTGTTTCTAAACCCAGGATTGGAAAAATCAAAGAACCAAACAATTCCTGGCCATAATATCCTCCAAATGTAAAAGACACATTGTTGGCATTGGTATAAGTTGCAGCCGCCAAAAACCCCCAGGAAAAATCATCAGAAGACCAGATATCATAATCAGAGCCTAATTTTCCTCTTCCTAAGATCAAAAGTTTCCAGGGGTTCTCCTGCCAGTTTCTGATATACCCTAGGTTAACCGAATTCAGGTATATTGCTTTCTGATAGGGTGACTCCATATTAAAACCTATATCTCTTTTTTCTCCTGCCCAGCTGATCAGTATTCTATCTTCTCCAACAGTTTTAAAGCCTAAATTAAGGGCAGCCTTCCATTGGTTTATTGTTGCCTCTTCATTGGATTCTTTAAGCTTAGCAGGCAATTGCATCCACTCCAAACGTCCTACATCGAAAAAGGATTGAGCAGTCAGTTGGAAGGTAAAAAGAAGTAAAAAACATACAATAATGCTTGGTGTTTTTCTGGTGTTCATTGCTTTGGGTTTTATGGTTTAGGTTTTTCAATACGCACCTGGGTAGCATACAGGCCTTGTTTGTTTTCTGCTATTTCAAAACTAACAAGATCTCCTTTTTTTATGGGTTCTAGAATATGTTTTTGCTCAACAAAAAACTCTTCCTTGGTCTCAGGTACTCTAATGTAGCCGTAGCCTTTTTCTATTAAAAAAAACTGTACAACTCCTCGTATCATTTTTACAATTCTGCTATTTTTTTTGAGGCATACCTTTGAATTGTTTTCTGTGTTTTTTTAATCTGTTTCTTTAACTTGGCGTTCCCTAAATCCAGAGGAATATCCACTACTTTTGCAACCGATTCACTATACCACCAGGACCAGGTTTTAATTATTTCAAGCTCTTCCTCTCTTGATTTGCCTTTAGCAATTGCTTCTTTAGACAATTTAAACTCAACATCTAAGCGTTTCTTAGCTTCTTTTTCTAGTAATTTAAGCACTCTAAGAGCTTGTGTTTTATCAGCGGCAACCAGGTTTATTGCGCTAGCCAAAGCACTTACTCCCACATTGAATAGAGTTTGGGGACTCACCTTATCGATACGATCTGCATCGGTATGATAAAATACATCTGTAAAATGCCACAGAAGAAGGCCGGGTATATCTGCTCGCAAAAATGGCACATGATCACTACCTCCCTCATATGGATTTGTGTTTACCACCCAATCGTTATCGGCGGCTTGACGAAGACACATATCTAAAATATAATCATTAAAATAATGCGGTTTGAGGGCTTCTCTTTTTACCTCAGATGCTCCCCATTCAGAATGTTTATCCTCTCCACGTGTCCACAGCGCAGATGGGTCCGGCATTTTTTCAATCAAAAAAGTACCTCCAGTTACTGCTGTATTTTCGCCAACCATATCCAGACTAACGCCCCATTTAATCCCTTTTAATCGAGATTCATCTTCTGTTACAAAGCGGTAGGTTGATCTGATTTCATCACCCCATAAAAAGGTAAGTGTCCTATTGGGCTTAAGTCGATTTGATTGTGTTAATTTAGCTGCTACCCTGGCCATTTCTGCCAAACACCCTACACCAGAGGCATTATCATTAGCGCCGGGCTCCTGGATGTGTGCACTGAATACAAAACGCTCTTCTTTATTCGTGCTGCCTTTTATTTCGGCCACCAGGGTAAGTTCTTCTTCTTTATAAATTTTTGTCTCAATATTTACCTTAACACGTACAGTTCCATTTTCCAGGCGTTTTTTTAATGCCTCTTTTGCTTCGAAAGAAAGGTTAATAGCCCAAGACTGTCGAATGGTGTCTAGGGAAATACTGGTAAAGGGAATACTATGGGTATATTTTTCAGGTTGATTGAAGTGGGGAATTCGATAGCCTAATACACCAATGGCTCCTCTTTTTTTAACGGCTTCTTCAAATATTCTTCCACAATGACACTCTCCAAAAGCAATCTTACCTTTGAGATCCACTTCTTTCCATTCTCCCGGATTACAATTATTCAAAAACACTACTTCAGCAGTCACTCCTTCTGCGGGAGTCGAATAGCTGTTGATGGTTATCATATTCCGGTTAGAAGAAAATTGAAGGATTGGAGTATCATCGCCTACTATTTGTAGGGAAGCATTTATGGGATCCCAGGTAGGACGCAACATAGATCTGCGTTCAAGTCGGTAGATTAATGATCCTCCGTTTGCTTTAGTTTCTTCAACAAAACCTGCCTTTTCCAAAATGTCACGAACATAATATATACTTTCATTAAATCCTTTATTGCCAGGAAGTCGCCAACGTTGACCAACATAGGCAGTGGTAGCCAGGGCAGTTTCACCAGAATATTCTTTACGGATTTCTGAAAATAAATTATCAAGGGATGTTATTTTTTGGGAAAATGTAGGATTAGCAAAAAATAGAAAGGAAAAAATTATGAATAGGTGGAGTCTCATTATTGAATTTGATTTTGGAATAACTTAAGTAGTTTATGCAGATAAATGAGTACTAATTTAGAGGAATTTATGAAAAGGAATTGGAAGGCTGAGATTTATTTGATTTTGTATGGTGGCTGCTTGTTAATTTATTTTTGTCTAAGCACCGAAAATTCTATTTTTGCGAGATTCAATTTTGAACTTGAACTGAAAACTTCAAATAGGAGATGAAATTCCCAAAACCAATCCCTGTTAAGGAATTAGCGAATAGGATAAATGCAAGCCTAATTGGTGATGATGGTCTTATGGCTACTGGAATCAATCAAGTCCATCAGGTAGAAAAAGGAGATATCACCTTTGTTGATATCCCAAAATATTATGAAAAATCATTAAAATCTGATGCCAGCATCATTATTATCAATAAAAAAGTAGAGTGCCCTCCAGAAAAGGTTCTACTATTGGTTGAAGACCCTTTTAATGCTTATAATGACCTCGTCATAAGATACCGGCCCTATCAGGCGCTTACTACCAATATTAGTCCTGAAGCGACTATTGCATCTACTGCTATTATTGAACCTAATGTTGTAATCGGCCCACATGTAACCATTGGAGAACACAGTCATATCCAGGCCAATGTTACCATTGCTGAACACACCATCATAAAAGATCACGTTCTCATCCAGTCTGGATCCGTAATTGGTACAGAGGCCTTTTATTTTAAAAAAGATCATGAAGGTTATCATAAATGGCGATCAGGAGGGAGAGTAATTATTGAAGACCGGGTAGATATCGGTGCGGCATGTACCATCAACAAAGGAGTTTCAGGAGACACTATTATTGGCGAAGGAACCAAACTAGATGCCCAGGTCCATGTAGGGCATGATGTAAGAATTGGAAAACACTGTTTAATTGCTGCACAGGCAGGGATCAGCGGAAATACTCATATCGGAGATGAAGTCATTTTGTATGGACAAGTAGGGATCGCTCAAAATCTAAAAATAGGTGATAAAGTAATCGTATCTGCTAAATCAGGAGTATCCAAGGACTTAGAAGCAGGGAAAGTTTATTTTGGATATCCAGCAGCTGAAGCGAGAACAAAGTACAAAGAACTGGCAGCACTCCGGCATTTACCTGAATTTCTATCGATGTATTATAAATAAAATATTAACCTGGTGGGCCGTATGGCCCACCAGGTTAATATTTTAAAGTAATTCCTTATTGTTTCTTAACTCGTTTGGTGGTTATGATCTTATTTTTATCACCAATGATCTGAACGAGGTACATACCTCTCGGTAAATCTGAAATTCGGTATTGCTTCTGATCTACAATTGCCTCAAAAATCCGTATTGTTCTTCCTACCATGTTGATGACCGCAATTCTTGTCACCTGTTCACTGTTGCTTAATTGAATGTAATCGGTTGCTGGATTGGGAAAAATCTGAATTAGGTCGGCTTTCGATTTCTGGGATAATAATTGATACCTCTCACTAAAGCTATTAGCGCTTTGAGAGAATAACATAACACTACCACAAAGAAGAAAAAATAATAGTAAAGTTTGCTTCATATATATTGTGGATTAATATGTTGTTGTGGCTTTGGTAAAATAAGGCATTATCATATTAAAAACAAACAAATCTTTTGCTAATTAAAAAAAAATTAACGCTTTCAACACAATAATTTAGACTAAAAAACCAAAAATGGTCACATCTAAATATTATTATTGGAACATATGGTTGACCCATATGTTCCAAAATTCTTTACATTTCAGCTAGTTCTTTAAAGTAGGCGACAAATTCTTCGATGCTCATACTTCCCTGATCGCCTTCTCCTTGTTTTCTTACAGAAACTTTTCCATTTTCTACTTCCTTTTCTCCAACGATAAGCATTAGTGGAATTCGTTTCAATTCGGTATCTCTAATTTTTCTTCCAATACTTTCTGTTCTATCATCAATATATCCTCGAATATCATGCATGGCCAATTCTTCTTCTACCTTCTTAGCATAATCCATAAAATTATCGCTAATTGGAAGTATAGCAAACTGATCCGGAGTCAACCATAATGGAAATTTACCAGCAGTATGCTC
This sequence comes from Saprospiraceae bacterium, assembly GCA_028285545.1. Taxonomy (GTDB): domain Bacteria; phylum Bacteroidota; class Bacteroidia; order Chitinophagales; family Saprospiraceae; genus JANQPA01. The sequence goes on from JANQPA010000101.1 coordinate 5,359, forward strand.
AATCAGAATGCTCATAAAGCGTTCCATAGATCCAAATGGTGCCCGGTGAATCATAACAGGGCGATGTGGTTGATTGTCGGCCCCTACATATTCCAATTCAAATCGGTCAGGCAAATTATAATCCACTTGAATAGTACCCAATTGCCAGGACCTTCCAAGGGCATCTTTCACCATAAAATCCAATTTAGGGCCATAAAAAGCGGCTTCCCCAATAGCGGTTACTGTATTTAGTTCTACTTCCTCCGTAGCTTCGATAATGGCTCTTTCCGCCCGATCCCAATTTTCGTCAGAACCAATATATTTATCCGGATTGTCCGGATCGCGAAGAGAGATCTGGGCAGTAAAATCGTCAAAGCCCATTTTACTCAATACAGTCTTGGTCAAATCCAAAACATTCAGGAATTCATCTTTCAATTGCTCAGGAGTGCAGAAAATGTGGGCATCATCCTGAGTAAAGCCTCGTACGCGAGATAAGCCATGCAGCTCTCCACTTTGTTCATAGCGATATACTGTTCCAAATTCAGCAATCCTCAAAGGTAATTGCTTATAAGAACGAGGCCTGTTGGCAAAGATCTCACAATGATGAGGGCAGTTCATTGGCTTCAATAAAAACTCCTCTCCTTCTCTAGGAGTGTGAATTGGTTGGAAGCTATCCTCCCCATATTTTTCATAATGCCCAGAAGTCACATAAAGGTCTTTTTTACCAATATGAGGAGTAGTAACGGATTTGTATCCTCTTTTTTCTTGTTCTTCCCTCATAAAAGCCATCAATCTTTCGCGTACCGCATTTCCTTTTGGTAGCCAAATCGGAAGGCCCATCCCCACACGTTCTGAAAACATAAACAACTCCAACTCGGCACCTAATTTACGGTGATCCCGTTTTTTGGCTTCTTCAAGCATTTGGAGATATTCATCTAGCTCTTTTTGTTTGGGAAAAGTAATACCATAAATACGAGTTAACTGCTTGCGTTTTTCATCACCTCGCCAATAGGCCCCTGCAAGGCTCATTAGCTTGATGGCCTTTATTTTTCCGGTATCCGGAATATGTGGCCCTCTACACAAATCCACAAACTCTCCCTGCTGGTAAAAGGTAATGCTTCCATCCTCAAGTTCGGAGATCAGCTCTAGCTTGTAATCATCTCCTTTTTCTTGAAAATAAGCCAATGCTTCTTCCTTGGAGACTTCTTTGCGCACATATTCATTTTTTTGTCGCGCCAGCTCTATCATCTTTTTTTCAATCATCGGCAGATCATCAGCAGACAATTGGCGATCTCCTGTATCGACATCGTAATAAAATCCATTCTCAATAGCTGGTCCGATTCCAAATTTGGTGCCCGGGAAAACTGATTCCAAGGCCTCAGCCATTAGATGAGCTGAAGAGTGCCAAAACGTGGTTTTCCCTTCCGTATCTTTCCAGGTCAGTAATTCCAGCTTCGCGTCTTCATGGATGGGGCGTGTTGAATCCCATACTTCTCCATTGACTTTGGCTGATAATACATTCCGCGCCAGACCATGACTTATGGACATGGCGATCTCCATAGCAGTCGTTCCTGCTTCGTACTGTCGTACATTTCCGTCAGGGAAAGTGATGTTGATCATTGTTTCAGCTTTATTAGTTTTGGTAAAAGGTAGAAGGTAGAAGGTAAAAAGTATAAAGACTTTATAAATTTTATAGGCTGTTATACAATTAGTCCTTCTACTTTTTACCTTCTACCTTTTACTTTTTTATATTTAATAAGTCTACCCAAATTTTAGAGAAAAAGTTCTGTAGTTGATAACACATTTACTCTTCCCTTTAAAAAGGCTGCTAAATTAGGCTTTTTTCGGGATTTACTAAAGCAAGGAGGTCTTACTTTTTTAGAAAGATAATTAGTTTAAATCTGCTGTCCTTCTTATAAACTCAGCCAAGCAATTGAAAGTGGAAAGGAATAAACTCCAAAACCATGAAAAGAAACGCCATATTTTTAATCCTCTTCCTCTGCTTATCCTTCCAGGTCACCGCCCAGAGGCCTGCTATTTTAGACTCTCTCGCTTTGATTATGCCGGGCTTAGAGGAACAAAACAAACGAGCTTTGACAAGGCGATTTGCCCAGGTAGAAAGATCCCTTCCATTACCTCAGCGAATTTTTTTCCAAAAGGAAATAAGTGACTTTGCAGATCGCAATCAGGATACTTTTTTTCTTAGATATACTTACGGCCGGTTATATACCCTTCATATGGCTCAGAAAGATACACTGACAGCCCTTCAGTGGCACCAAAAGCATCAGGAAATTGCCATTGACTATGGTTGGCCGGTGGATCATGGTTATGAACGAAGATGGCCTTTTTATAATATGGATTTTACTAACATTGTCAATTCTTTGCAGATCTTTAAAGATCAGGAGGGAACGCATTCTTTTAAGGAAATCTCTGCACCTGGTTTTTCTAAATGGACCAGAAATTCAACCTCAAGGGAAAGAATCGACACATCTGCTGCATATTGGGTGAAGGTTAAAATTAAAGGTAATGATACCCTGGCAGTACGCCAATTATTTGGTGTTGGCCAGGGAATGTATACCTGGAAACAAATTGAACTTTATATAAGTGCCCGAGATAGCGGATGGATACATCAAAGCATGGGCCTTGATGTACCAGCCAATGAGCGCCCTGTTAAAGATGCCTTTAATTATTTTTTCGTAGACCTGGAACCCAAGGAAATTAAAACCATCATCCTTCGACTAGAAAAACCTAACACAAAAGCTTTCCCTCGTATGATCCGGCTAAGGGCCATCCGATCAGAAGGCTTGTCGGAATTGGAAGGATATCGTCCTCTTCGACTTTGGTCGGACACTGTTAACCTGGGGTATCCTAATCAGGGCATCGTTCGGTCTTTACAAATTGTTACCGATACCTTCAATGCCTATACTTTGGAGGAAGTCAGAGAGATTTGGGATCAGCAGTATCGAATGAATGATTGGCAAAGTTTTACGGAGAATAATTACACCTATTGGGTCAAATTGCGTTTGCTAGGAAGCACTGATTTTTCAGGAGACCTCTTATTCAAAGTTTTTGATCGACCTCACCTTTGGTCGAAGATTAATATTTTCATCCCAAACAAAGAGGGAAATTTTCAACAATTTAAGTCCGGAAATTCCGTATGGCCTTACCAAAAAAATATTTCGGATCCGGATAATCTTTTTCAGGTACACCTTTCTGCAACAGACACTATGGATATCTTTTTTCAGATGCATCCTAATACTAGCTGGAAGGGCTTTACTACGCCCTTTTCTTTGAAAGAAATTGAACCTGTGTCTTACTGGTCAACAAAAACTTCAAATTATTTTCGATGGGGTAGTTTATCTGGGATGCTTTTATTGCAAGCTCTTTTTTTTCTGGTTCTTTTTTTGGTAGTCCGAGAAAAGCTTCATTGGTATTATTTCATCTTTTTGACCAGCATTTTTATCCCGGTTGCTTTATCTTACAATCCCTGGTTACCTTCTTTTTCCTGGACCACACAATTGATCATAATACCTGGAATTGCTCTTGCCCTTTGGAGTTTTTTGAAATACGAAGAAACATTATTAGATGTACCCCATTATTTTTCAAAATTGAACAAATATGTTCGAATATTTTCCAGAACCCTATTGGTCTCAACAATATTGTTGATTTCAGCATTCATTATTTCAGGCGGCACAGCTTCTAGCGGTGATGATTGGATATTTAATATCATTTTATTCCTATGGATTTTAGCATTGACAGTGGGTTTAATTCTTATGCTAACTATCAATGTTCAGGCACTGAAGAAAAAGGTACGGATGGCAAGGTTTTTTATGATCACCAACTTTATTTTGTTGCTTTGTACTTTTTCCTTTTTGGTTTTGGGTCTTACAGAATTGACTGCTCAAAGCTTCGGCTTTAGTGAATCATCCAATAACATCAATAGCTTTAATAATTGGTATGAATTCTTAGGAAATGTAGGAATTATAGGACTTATTTTCGCACTTATGTTACTCGCAGCGGGAATTGGGTATCGCACGAATTTTCTCAAAAAAGAAAAGGAGGTGGCCCTTCAACAACAACTGGCCTCCGAGCAATTAGTTAATGAACGATTAAGACGAGTGGATCGACTGAAAGATCAATTTTTGGCAAACACCTCTCATGAACTCCGCACTCCTTTACATGGCATTATAGGTTTGTCCGAATCCATGATAGATCAGAAAAACACCCCAGAAAATAATAAAAACCTTCAAATGATTATTTCTTCCGGTCGGCGTCTCGCCAGCCTGGTAGATGATATCCTGGATTTTTCTAAATTAAAGGAAAAGGAAATTGTTCTTCATAAAAAACCTACCGATCTAGGTACCCTAGCAGATATTGTTCTCCATTCACTCAAGCCCTTAGCACGCGGAAAGGAACTTCAATTATTAAATGAAATTCCTACAGATTTACCTTCGGTAGATGGAGATGAGAATCGACTCCAACAAATCCTTTATAATTTACTCGGGAATGCAATAAAGTTTACGGAAACAGGCTGGATAAAAGTGGGGGTTGAATCCACCTCTTTTGAGAAAGATTCTGATGCTCCCTTTATTCAAGTTTATATCGAAGATACTGGTATGGGCATCCCTCTAAAAAAGCAGGAAGCTATTTTTCAAGCATTCGAGCAAGGTGATGGCAGCACAGACAGAGAATTTGCCGGTACAGGCTTAGGCTTAAGCATCAGTAAAAGATTAGTGGAACTACATGACGGCCAGATGTGGGTACAATCGAAGGAGGGTAAGGGAGCCAAGTTTAGCTTTACACTCCCCTTGGCAAAAGATAATTTAATTCAAAAAAATCTTCCTGTTTCTACCTCCAAAGTTAAAACAAGAATTGCCCCTCTAGAAACCTCCCCTGCCAGTGAATCATTTGAGAAGCCTATTATCAACAAAGCAGGAACAACAAATCTTATCCGGATACTAGTAGTAGATGACGAACCCATCAATCAGCAAGTGCTTAAAAATCACCTGGCCGGGCAGCGATATTCCATCAATCAGGCAATGAATGGAGAAGAAGCACTTCGCATGATTAACAGTAACGAAACATTTGACCTGGTATTGCTGGATGTAATGATGCCAAGGATTTCGGGCTATGAGGTTTGCAAACAGATTAGAAAAAAATATTTGCCTTCAGAATTACCTGTAATTATGGTAACCGCTAAAAATCAGGTACAGGATTTGGTCCAGGGCTTTCGATATGGGGCTAATGATTACCTGGCCAAACCATTTAGTAGGGAAGAATTCCTGGCCAGAGTCAAAACTCAGATCAACCTTCATCGTATTCATGCTACCACCGGGAAGTTTGTACCTAATGAATTTTTACGTGCTTTAGGTCGAGAAAGCATTACGGAAGTTTCATTGGGTGACCAGACCCAAAAAGAAGTAACCATTCTTTTTACTGATATTCGTGGGTATACCACTTTAGCAGAAACAATGACGCCAGAGGAAAACTTTAAATTTGTCAATGCCTTGTTTAGCAGGATGGGGCCAATCATCCGTGAGTTTAACGGCTTTGTCAATCAATATCTTGGAGATGCTATTATGGCTATTTTCCCTAATAGTCCATCTGATTGTTTAAAGGCCGCCATCGACATGCAGAAAACACTTGCTCAATATAATAATGAGCGTATTCAGAAAGGTCGACAGGCCATCCGAATGGGTATTGGTTTACACACCGGGCCACTTGCAATGGGCATTATTGGAGATGAGCAACGAATGAACGCTGCAACCATTTCGGATAGTGTTAATACTGCAGCTCGAATTGAAGGACTAACCAAATATTACAAAGTATCGATCTTATTAAGTGAAGACAGTTTGAAAAAAATAGAGCAAATAAATCCAAGCACAGGCATAAGTAATCCTATATCAAAATCCAGCCAGAATGGATTCAACGTACGATACTTAGGCCAAGTCCAGGTAAAGGGTAAGAAAGAACCATTTGGTATTTATGAATGCTTTGATGGGGACAATTCTGAACTAATTTCTCAAAAAATTAAAACCATCGGTGATTTTAATCTTGGTTTATTTCATTTCTTTCAAAAATCATTTCCTGAGGCACTAGGGGCTTTCAATAAAGTCCTCAAAATAAATAAGGATGACCATCCAGCCCGGCTATTTCTTAATAAATCCAGTCAATACACTGTTGAAGGGGTATCTGATGATTGGACGGGTATTGAAACAATGAAGACAAAATAATTAATCTAATTTTCGATTTACGCAAATGGTTTTAAAGTTAGTTATAAAAATGGATGCGGCCGGTGGTCGCATCCATTTTTATAACTAACCAGGGGTTTCCATTTTATTACTTACTCATAGACTTAATCCCAACCGGATGCCCTTCTTCCAGTGCCCTTACGCACTCTTCTGACCACAGTTTGGCGGCAGCATCTCCTCCAGGCCGAAGTTCATTAGCCTGATTAAACGAATCAATCGCTTTTTGAGTATTGCCTTTTTCAAGAGCCACTACTCCTTCCTCGAATTGTGCTAAAAAGGATTCAGATACTTGATCTGCAAAAAAGGGTTCGTAGGTAATCATTTCATCAGAAATTCCCTGAACGACAAACCTTGGTACTCTCCTAAAGCGCAAATCTTCGTTGTCTTTTAACAAATCATAGGTGGTTTGGTCAATAAGAATATTACAGCCGCACTGTGCAGAGGCAGGCTCCAATCTTGCGGATCGATTTACGGTGGGGCCGAGTACTGTAAAACCAATCTGTTCTGTAGATCCAAAATTGCCAACCAATACCGGACCTGAACCTACTCCTATTTTTAATTCATGGAAAGCATCCGGATCTTCAATTTTTTCCACTGCTTTGGAGATTTTTAGGCAACAACTGACAGCGGATCTCGCCACCCTACGGCGATATTCCAATATCATCTTCTGATGAGTATCTTCAAGGTTTTTATCCTGATCCAAAGCCAACTTTTGCTGCGCTTTTAATTTTGTCTTTTTCTCCTGGGCCTCTTTCAGAATGGATTCTAATTCTATTTTGTTTTGTTTGCTTTTATTGGTTTTATGAGGTTTGTCAATTTTTTTTAGCTCTCTCCGGATACTTTTAATGTCTTGTTCAATTAAATCCAATTCATCTAATTTCAACTTTTGACGTACTTCGCTAAGCAGTTCCCAGTGAGCAGAAAAATGACCTCCAACCCATCCCATAACCGCATCTCCCATGAATTTATCTATTACACCTTCATGAGTGACAACAATTTCATTTCTGGCGGTATCCATTACCTGTCGCAGTTTTAGGGCCAGCCCTTCAATATCATCCATATCTTTTTGGGCAACCTGGGTGAATCCTCTGATGTCAATAAAAAATACAGTCATCCAATGATTATAAAATCGCTCGATGACTTCGGGTGAGCTATAAAATTTGCTAACAATAGGAGGTGAAAAACATTGGGATAGGATTGAGCGCTCTCGGTTTTTGCTTCGGTCCTTAGCTAAAGCACTGCTAATTTGGATACTCATCCCGATTGTAATTAAAACTAGAAGCAATAAAATCCCTGCCAGGCGATCCGCTCTTGTATAGGCCTTTTCCAATGAAACCGGCACTTCTTGCCCTCCATTTAGTTGGGATTGTAAAACAGTAGTTTCAGTTGCTGGATATAAAGCAGTATTAACATCATACTCCCTTTTGATTGCTTCGAGGTCATCTAAGTTTTGAGCCTGCTCAATTTGTTGTGTAATATTTTCCTGAAGCTGAGCCACCTCCGTACTCTTAATATATGCGCTTACAAGAATAAAGGCCACCAATAAAACCGGAACACCAATTAGTAATGCCTTGTTAAAGGAGGGGGTATCTTGAGGTCCTGAATCTGTTTTTAGAAATGTGAGGCCCTGAGTCGCTCTAATGGCAGAAACCAATCTGGCCACCCTGGCCACTCTGGCTATTCGAGCTATCCGGGCAATACGAGCCACTCTGGCCCCTCTTGCTACTCTTGTGGCCTGCAACTGTGGTCCTAAATTACCTAACAACTCAAGGGTTGAACTAATGATAGGAAGGGTACTGACAAAGTCGATTAAGAACCATGGGCTTCTCAGGTAACCACGCCCCAGAATAAAACATTTTGACAACAAGTCAATCAAAAATATAAAGTCAATCAAAAAATTGATCCACATAAAAGTAGTCATCCATGATCGAGGAACTATTCGAAATAATTCAAGGATATATAAAACTACCGCAAGAGCAGCCAATATCAGAATTGGTTTGTTCGAACGTTCAAGCAATCGTTCCGCTCTAGATTTTTGATTGTTTTCTTCAAGCATATATCAGTGACTTGCTATCCTTTTTAGAAAAGTAAAGATATGCAATTGTTTTTCTCCTCTGTACGGAATTTGAGTTTCCCCAATTTAGAATTTAAAATCCACCTAAAAAAACGGAAAGATCTGAAAAAATAAAAGTTAAACAAAAATGACGAATTGATGTTGCTAAAACCATGATTCACATAAATATCTTTATTAGTTCAGCAATAATCCTATCTAGTATGGTCCTTTATGATTTCAGTGAAAAAAGTAACCTGAACAATTGGAGAATTGTGGATGATGTAGTAATGGGAGGTCGATCAGATGGCCATTTCGAAATTAACCAAGACGGACATGCCGTTTTTTATGGAAAAGTTTCCCTGGAAAACAATGGTGGGTTTTCTTCTGTGCGTTATCGATCTGGACAGGAAAAAATAGAAGGCTTTTCTAAAGTTTTAATACGGCTGAGAGGGGACGGGAAGAAATACCAATTTAGAGTAAAATCAGACAAGTATGATCGCCATTCTTACATCTACTACTTTCAAACCTCTGGACAATGGCAAGATGTTGAAATTCCTCTTTTGGAGATGGAGCCTGGTTTTCGAGGTAGAAGATTAAACATGCCTAATTATCCCGCTCAGTTTTTAGAAGAAATTGCTTTTTTGATATCTAATAAAGTTCCCGAAAATTTTAGATTGGAAATTGATAAAATCACTTTAAAATAAAATATTCTTGGCTGGTAAACCAGCCTCATAGTATTTATCATTCATGAAAAACTATTTAATCATTGGTGGTTCCTCAGGAATTGGGCAATCACTTACTCAAGGGTTGGCCCAATCAGGTCATCAAGTATTTGCCACTTTTAATCAGCATACACAAAATAGCTCACAAAACATCCATTACTCTTATTTAAATGTGATGGAGGAAACTTTAGACCTTGATTTTCTCCCTGAACAGTTGCATGGAGTGGCTTATTGCCCAGGGAGTATAAATTTGAAGCCTTTCTCCCGGATAAAGCCCAATTCTTTTCTGGAAGATTATCAATTACAAGTACTTGGTGCCATTAAAGTATTGCAGGCAGTATGGCCTAAATTGAAAAAGACAGCCTCCTCTTCGGTGGTTCTTTTTTCAACGGTTGCTGTTCAGTTAGGTTTTAATTTTCATTCCCAAGTGGCCGCTTCTAAAGGTGCGATTGAAGGTTTAACCCGATCATTGGCAGCTGAATGGGCTCCGTCAATCAGGGTAAATGCCATAGCGCCTTCTCTTACAGATACTCCTTTGGCAGCAAAATTATTGAGTACTGATGAAAAAAAGGAAGCAAATGCTCAGCGGCATCCTTTGAAAAAAATTGGTTCGCCGGAGGATATAGCAGAAATGGCCGCTTTCCTTTTATCAGAAAAATCTTCCTGGATGACGGGTCAGGTTCTGCACCTAGATGGTGGAATGTCTAAGGTTAAATAAAATTATTGAGAATAAATTAGTCACATTATTTCAGCTTCCTGGCAAGTGCTTTCAGGCTATCAATATTATGTCCAGAAGTAAATATATCGATGAAGGGTAGAGATACTTGCATTCCTTTAACTTCTGGTTTAAAATCAGGATTTCCTGCTAGTGGATTCAACCAAATTACCCGGCCTGCTTTACCGTGGATTTTACGCATGCTTTTTTCCAAAATATTCGTATCTCCTATATCCCAGCCATCACTGAGAATGATAACCGTTGTTCTTTTGTTTAAAAGTCTACTATATCCTTGGACAAATTGTTGGAGAGAATATCCAATTCGAGTTCCCCCAGACCAGGTATTGACCTCCTGACTGAGTCTTTGAAGTGATTCCTTAAATTGATATCCTTTTAAAGCATGAGTAACCCTTTGGAGTGAAGTACTAAAAATGAAGGATTCAATTTTTTTATCAACATTTTGAAAGGTATACAAGAATTGTAATAAAAACTGGCTGTAAAGATCCATTGACTTACTCACATCACAGATCACAACCAATTTATGCCTGTTTCTTTTAGGTCTGCGAAAACGGATATCCAGCAATTCACCTCCTCTCCTGAGGTTTTGTCGAACCGTATTTCTAAGGTCTATTTGTTTCTGACGGTGTGTTTTTTCCCAGCGTCGATTGGCTTGCATGGCCATAGATCTGGCAATTTGTTGAATGACTCTCCAAAGTTCACCCAACTCTTCTTCAGAAAAAGAAGCAAAATCTCTTTGACCAAGGGTTTGCTGGGCACTATAAGTGGCAATATCGGTGATCTCTTCTTCTTTATTACCGTATAACCAATTTTTTATCTGTTGAATAGAGGGCTTTTTGGATTGGGAAGGCTGTGGTTTTTCCTCTGGGTGGTCAATACGTTTGGAATTAACGGCTTTATCTAATTCTTTCCAGTATTTGTCATACAACTCACCGAACATTTCCTGCTGTCGGCGACTTCGACAGAGGGTAGCGGCCAGGCTTTCTTTAAATGCTTCTGGTGTTTCAAAAGGAGCGATTCTATCCAGGGCTTCCAACATCAGGCTGATCTCAGCGGGTCCTATTGTGAAACCTTTTGAACGCAGGTACCGGCAAAAACCAAGGAGGTTGGAGCTTAAATCAGTGCGGCGCTTGATGGTTTCTTTAGGCATCTTGTGAAGTTAGCAAGTGTTCAAGTTGAGGGGTTGGTGTTTTGGAGGGGCGTTGCTTATCTTAGCTTTTTTCTCACGCGGATTCCGCTAATTTCGCAAATCATTCTATTGCAAAGTTATAAGGTCAAACAATTTACAAATCTGCACATCTTCTAATCTGCATATCATATTATCACAGCATCGCAAAATCATAGGATTAAAGTATCAAACAATTTGCCCATCTACATATTTAAAGGTTATTCAATCTTGGAGATGACTCCTACCTTTTCAAACAATTCAGATAAGGAGGTACTGACTTCTCGAATGTCGGTCCAATCTTTTAGGACGATTCCGAGCGTAGATTCAACCAGGTCTTTTTCTAAATGATCGATGTGGAGGGCTGCCAAAGCCTGGGCCCAATCTAATGTTTCGGCTATTCCGGGTACCTTTTCCAGGCGCATGGTTCTGACTTCCTGCATAAATTTGCAGATTTGTTCCGCCAGGCGTTCGTCAATATTGGGTGTTTTAGCTCTAATGATTTGGAGTTCTTTGTCAAAATCAGGGTAATCAATCCAGAGGTACATACATCGTCTGCGAAGAGCCTCTGACAGTTCACGAACACGGTTACTTGTAACGATTACCTGTGGGATGTGTGTAGCCTTAATGGTTCCCATTTCCGGGATAGTAATTTGCCAATCCGATAATACTTCCAGCAAAAAACTTTCGAATTCTTCATCAGCCCGGTCTATTTCATCTATAAGCAATACTGGAGATTGATCGTGTGTAATGGCTTGAAGGAGGGGTCTTTTCAATAAAAAGCGATCACTAAAAATGGTTTTTTCTTTTTCTTTCAGGCTCTTTTCACTCTTCTCCTCTAGTTTTAGCTGTAGAAGTTGCTGTTGATAATTCCATTCATAAAGGGCATGAGTAGCATCGAGTCCTTCATAACATTGCAGACGAATTAATTCGGTCTCTAGTGCGCTGGCCATTACCTTGGCGATTTCTGTTTTACCTACTCCAGCAGGGCCTTCAATGAGTAAAGGTTTTTTTAATTCCATTGCCAAAAAAACAGACATTACAATCGAGGGCTCTGTAATATAGCCTTGCAAGGCAAGCATTTCACGAACTTTATCCAGAGAAGGATGAGACAGCATTTTCTTATAATTTAATTCACCTCAAACAAGAAGGGAGAAAATAATGGTTTTCAGTTCACTGCAAAGGCACCAGGAAACGTAAAAAGTGTACCGTTCCTGGCGTCTTCACAGTGATATTAATATGAAAGACTATAATTGGCTTTCAAGTCTATTTCATATTTATTACTTAACTATCCTATCGCTGCGGAAATAGCACGACCGGCAAAAACTCTTGCCAGATGCTGCCGATAATCTTCTGATGCAAAATGGTCACCCATAATATCCACTCCTTGGGCGGCACCATTAGCAGCTGATTCGATATTACCACTATTCAATGTATTACCTTCTAGTGCACTTGAAACATTATTATCCTTGAAGGCGGCATCAGAAACTCCGGTAAATGCAATACTGGCACCACTGCAGGTGTCTCCATCTGCACTAATCATGGCTGCACAACCGACAATCGCAAATCTAGAAGCAGGTTGCATAAATTTGGCATAGGCAGAACGAGTATTTCCTGAGGGAACAGGTACTCTTATTTCCGTAAGGATTTCATTATCTGCTAATGCGGTTTCGAAAAAACCAGTGAAGAAGTCTCCGGCAGAAATATGCCGTTCACCTCCAGGTCCTTTGACCACAATAGTAGCATTAGATGCTAATATTACTGCCGGCCAGTCGGCGGCAGGATCTGCATGAGCAAGGCTGCCTCCAATCGTTCCTTTATTTCTTACTTGTGTATCTCCGATGAGCCCTGCTGCCTGTGGAAACATATCGAGTTCATTTCCAAAAGCATCTGAATTGGCAATATCATCATGGGTAGCGGCAGCACCTATGGCAATATGATCGCCATTATTTCGGATATAACGCAACTCTGGAATGCGGCCGATGTCAACTAAAACGCCTGGTTGATTCAGGCGAAGCTTCATAGCCGGGAGAAGGCTGTGCCCTCCAGCGAGCAGCTTTGCATTATCGCCATGCTCCTGCAACATGCCTACCGCTTCATCAACGGAGCCGGCACGTGTATATTGAAAATTTGCTGGTATCATAGTTTTATTTTTAGAAGATCAGAAAATACAAGATTTATTTCCAATCCTGTTTTTTTAATAATGTTCTGGTAGTCTGGTATGCTAGTAGTCTGGTGATAGAATATTTACGATTATCTTAATACTAATACTCATTACTCCATACCTCTACCTGTCGGTAGACAGGCACTACTCAATACTAGACTATTGCATTGCTCTCCACACTCTTTCAGGAGTTAGAGGCATTTCCAGGTTTTTCACACCAAACGGAGAAAGAGCATCCATTACTGCATTAACTACAGCAGGGGTAGAACCAATTGCTCCAGCCTCACCAGCTCCTTTTACTCCGAGAGGATTATGAGGACATGGTGTAACGGTACGATCTATTTCGAATGCAGGAAGATCATCTGCTCTTGGCATGGTATAATCCATATAAGAACCATTAATCAACTGGGCATTCTCATCATAAATAGCTCCTTCAAATAAGGCCTGGCCAATTCCCTGGGCAACTCCTCCATGAATTTGACCATCCACAATCATAGGATTAATAACATTTCCAACATCATCAACGGCAATGAAGCGTTTAAGTTTAACACTGCCGGTATCTTTATCGACTTCCACAATGGCGATGTGTGCACCAAAGGGGTAGGTAAAGTTTGCAGGATCATAGAAACTGGAAAAGTCCATACCTGGCTCAAGTCCTTCAGGATAATCGTGAGGAACATAAGCAGTAAGTGCTACATCTCCAAACCCGATACTTTTATCGGTACCTTTAACGGTCCATTTTCCTTCTGCAAATTCGAGGTCTCCCTCTGCTGCTTCTAATTTATGGGCTGCTATTTTGGCGCCTTTTTCCAATACCTTTTCAATACTTTTAATGATGGCACTACCTCCAACAGCTAGAGAACGTGAACCATAGGTACCCATACCAAAAGCTACAGATTCGGAATCTCCATGGACGATTTCAACATCATCCAGTGCTATTCCAAACTTATCAGCTACTACCTGAGCAAATGTAGTTTCGTGACCTTGCCCATGTGAATGTGCTCCTGTGTAAACACTCACTTTACCGGTTGGTTGAACACGTACTTGTCCCACTTCATATAGTCCGGCCCTGGCACCCAGTGCACCAACAACTGCAGAAGGGGCAATACCACAAGCTTCAATATAGGTAGAAAAGCCAATTCCTAAATATTTTCCATTAGCACGGGCTTCTGCCTGCTCTTTACGGAAATCATCATAGCCTACCATTTCAAGAGCACGTTCCAAAACACGGTGGTAATTCCCACTATCATATTGAAGTGCAACCTGAGTGGCATACCCTTCCTGCTCTACTCCATCAAATGGTGGTATAAAGTTTTTGAGGCGCAATTCGGCCGGATCCATATTCATTTCCAGAGCAGCCGTATCTAATAATCTTTCTAAAAGATAGGTAGCTTCCGGGCGGCCCGCTCCTCGATAGGCATCAACAGGGGTGGTATGTGTAAATACCCCGGTTACATCGACGTTTATTTTAGGTGTGGTGTATAATCCTTGCAACAGCGTTCCATGTAGCCAGGTGGGTACACAAGGAGCAAAAGTTGATAGGTAAGCCCCTAAATTGGCAAGGGTATTCACACGCAATCCAACAATATTCCCTTCGGCATCGAAGCCCATTTCTGCGGTAGTCACATGGTCCCGACCATGAGCATCAGTCATAAAACTTTCACTCCGTTCGGCCGTCCATTTGATGGGTCTGTTTATTTGCTTAGAAGCCCAAACTACCAAAGCTTCTTCTGTATAGTGGAATATTTTACTTCCAAATCCACCTCCTACATCCGGAGCCACTACACGAACTCTATGTTCGGGTATTCCCAATACAAAGGCGGAAATTAATAAACGGGTTAAGTGTGGGTTTTGGGAAGTTGTATATAATGTATATTTATCACCTGCTGATTCATAATGGCCAATAGCACTTCGAGGCTCGATGGCATTAGGAATTAAACGCTGGTTGGTAAAATCCAATTTGGTGATGTGGTGAGCAGCATCCATAGCAGCATCTACTTCCTCTTTAGGATTTCCTAATTCCCAATCGAAACACAAATTCCCTGGAGCATCAGGATGTACCTGGGGCGCACCATCTTTTACTGCTTTGGCAGCATTAGCAACTGCATCCAATTCCTCATAATCAATCTCAACCATTTCTGCAGCATCTTTAGCTATTTCCCGACTCTCAGCAATCACCATTGCCACATTGTCTCCAACGTGTTTTACTACATCCGCTACCAATAGTGGGTGAGGAGGTTCCTTCATGGTATCTCCATTTTTAAAGTTCACCTGCCAGCCACAAGGTACGCCATTCACGCCAGCTGCTGCAATATCTTTGCCTGTAAAAATAGCAACTACTCCCTCCATGCCCTCTGCTGCGGAGGTATCTATTCCTGTAATTTTAGCATGAGCATATGGACTTCGGATAATGCAGGCATAGGTCATTCCCGGAAGTACTATATCATCCGTATATCGCCCTTTGCCAGTTAGAAAGCGCTTATCTTCAACGCGTTTCACTGATTTACCTATATATGTCATTTTAATTTTATTTTTTGTTCAAAGATATTATGTAGTAATTCTGCCCCGGCCGGGGCAGAATTACTACATAATATCTTTATAGTGATTTATTATCCATTCATTTTCTCAGCAGCGTATTGAATTGACTCTACAATATTATGATAGCCAGTACAGCGACAATAATTTCCTTCAAGAGCATGTCGAATTTCTTGTTCGTTCGGATTGGGATTACGATCTAACAAGTCTGCTGCCAACATCACCATACCTGGTGTACAAAATCCACACTGTAGACCATGTTTTTCTTTAAAGCCTTCCTGAATAGGATGGAGGTTTCCATTCTGGGCTATGCCTTCAATTGTAGTAACATTAGAGCCGTCTGCCTGGGCAGCCAGCATAGTGCAGGATTTAACGGCCTTGCCATCTACCAGAATGGTGCAGGTTCCACAGCTGCTGGTGTCACAACCAATGTGGGTGCCTGTGAGTCCAAGTTCGTCTCTAAGGTAGAGCGCCAACATAGTGCGGGAGTCTACCTCATCACTATAGGACTTTCCGTTAATAGTAAGATTGATCTTAACGTTCATAAAATTGCCTGATTTGGGTTTTGAAAGAATAAATTATTGGTAGAAGGTAGAAAGTATAAGGACAAAAGATAAAGCTCGATAACTTAATAAAGGTTTGTTCTTTTACTTTTTACAGACTACACTAAAGTTGTTTTACAACCTGTATTTTATACTAGAGAGCCCGGATTGAAGCTTTTCTGGAACTGATCGGCACCAGGCTTTCTTTTATTATTAACTTAATGAAGCATTAGAAACTTCCTCTTCCATCGCACTAAAAAATTGTTTGGATAAAGTGTTGGCTACTCCGCTAAGAACTCTTTGCCCTGTCCTTGCCAATAATCCCGACAATTTGGCTTTGCCATCAAAAGACATTTCTGTTTCTTCCTCTGTTATTGGTTTGAGAAAAATATGCACTTCCGCACTAACATTCCCGATCTTACTATTTTGTTTGATGTTAAGAATAAAACTTTCAGGTTCCAGTTTTTCCAATACGGAAAGTTCTCCTTTAAAAGACCCTTTCACCGGGCCAAGCTTCACATCGGCAATAGCCTCGTAAATGTCCTCTCCTTTGCTATCCAGTCGAGATACTCCTGGGGTGATGCGGGCGAGTGTATCAGCATCCATTAATTTGTCCCATAATACATCAGGAGTGGTCTTGAAGTTGTGTTGCCCCTTCAGTTTCATACAGTTGTGGTTTTTCGTAAGAATTTTCGCAGGTCAGATTTCTAAAATCCTCTAATTATATCGACTTTTCTGCATTTCTCAAAATAAAGTAGCGGAAATAAAAGGTGAATCCGAAAATAATGACAATTAAGTCCTCAAATAAGATTAAGGATTAAAAAAAGAGACCTTTTTTAGCCCTTTCTTATAAATGACTGTGGTGATGGTTTCCTCATCTAGCTATAAAAACGTTTTTTCAGTACCAACAGAAAACTTTAAACATCTTACAATATATTTAGGCTATGAAAACAAATAGTCTCTTTTTTATTATCACCCTTTTCCCCGTCTTTACTTTGGTAGGGCAGGACAATTCCGATTCTTTATGGGTAGAACAATTAAACACTGTTGAGATATCAGCACCGAGGATAGATGGAGAAGATACCCGCCTTCCAATAGCTTTAAGTGTTATTGGCCAGACACAAATACAAAAAGCTCAAGCTCAACTTTCTCTTCAGGAATCCCTGCCTTTTGTTCCAGGTTTATTCGCCATCAATCCCGATAATTTTGCTCAGGATTTGAGGGTTTCTATTCGAGGATTTGGTGCCCGGGCAGCTTTTGGCATCAGGGGAATAAAAATTCTGGTGGATGGTTTGCCAGAAACTACTCCTGATGGACAATCCCAACTGGATAATCTGGATTTGGGGGTAGTCAAACAAATAGAGGTAATTCGAGGGCCTAGTTCCGGACTTTATGGTAATGCATCCGGAGGGGTTATTCAGGTTAATACTGAAGATCCTTCCTCCAACTTCTTTGCTGAAACCAGACTGTTAGCAGGTTCTTATGGTTTACAGCAATATCAACTTAAAGCCGGCCAACAGGTAGGCAAGTTTGGTTACCTCATTCATGGTGCTCATACTTCGATGGATGGTTACAGGGAAAATAGCGGTGTTAAGAATACTCTGCTCAATGGTAAATTTAATCTTGACCTTAGTGAAGCATCAAAATTTCGGCTTATCCTAAACCATGTCAATAGTCCTCAGGCAGATGATCCTGGAGGTATCAACCAAGAAGCTGTAAATGAGGATAGACGGCAGGCACGAGATAGGAACCTCCAATTCAAATCCGGTGAAGAAGTCCAGCAAAGTAAAGTGGGATTGGTCTATGAGGGGATTTTTTCTTCCAAGCACCAATTGCAAGCCCGACTCTTTTATCTCAGTAGAGATTTTAATAACCGGCTTCCTTTTGGCTTTGGAGGCATTGTAGATTTGTCTCGTTCTTATTTAGGAGGTGGATTTACTTATCAATTTTCAAATAACAGTGAAAAACTAGCTCATAAATTAAAAATCGGGCTGGATTGGGATGACCAAACGGATGACCGACTTAGGTTTGTAAATCTTGATGGTGAACAGGGAGACAAGACATTGGATCAGGAAGAATCTTTTTCCAATATTGGTCTATATGTATTACAGGATTTTGAATGGAAGAATTTTATGATAAAACTAGGGCTTCGATATGATGCTGCAAAACTACAATCCGCAGATCGGTTTATTTCAAATGGTGATGATTCCGGAGAAATCAATTTGAACAATTTTAATCCTATTTTCGGACTTTCTTTTCAGATTCATCCGGCCTTTAATGTCTATGGAAATTTTTCCAGCAGCTTTGAGACCCCCACTCTTACTGAATTATCTAATAACCCCAATGGCCAAGGAGGCTTTAATGATCAACTCAATCCTCAAAAAGCTAATAACTTTGAAATTGGATTTAAGGGAAGTAGTGGCAAAAGAGTGAAATATGGACTAGCGGTTTTTTACATAGATATTGATCAGGAATTGATTCCTTTTGAATTAGAAGATTTTCCAGGACGTACCTTTTATCGGAATGCAGGAAGTTCTTCCAGAAAAGGTCTGGAATTTGAAGGAAGTGTTTTACTCTCCTCTGGCCTAATCGCTCAGTTAAGTTATACCTATTCAGATTTCCAATATGAAGATTTTGCAACGGAAAATGGCAATTTAAATGGGAATCAAACCCCTGGAATTCCAAAACAAATGGCCTCACTTGGTTTAAACTATTTACACTCCTCTGGCTTTTTTGCCATTGCTCAAAGCCGATTGATAGGTGAGCTATTTACTAACGACGCAAATACAGTAATGGATAGTGGTTACGTTTTAACAAATCTTCGATTAGGGCATAGTTTTGGGTTTTCTAATTGGACTCTTGAACCCTTTTTGGGCATCAATAATATATTTGATACACGCTTTAACAGCAATATTCGCATCAATGCTTTTGGTGGGCGTTATTTTGAGCCAGGCGCAGAACGGAATATTTATTTGGGTGTGAAGGCGAGGTTTGGAGATTAGGAGGTTGGTCAAATAGCCTAAAGGCTGTTTTTTAAGCATCATAAAGTGTTTTATTTAACAGAAATTTATTCTTTCTAGGCTAAATTTTAGACAGTCTGAAGTCTGTCTTCCAGACATCCGTGCCTGCGGCAGGCGGGCGTGAACGATATAGTACAGTATAGTTTAAAAAAAAATTATGAAAAAAATTATAGTTCTTATACCTGTATTGGTAATGCTGTGTTTGATAGGATGTGTTAAATCACCAGATTTTTACACCTATGACTATCCTGAGTTTGCAAAAGATGTAGGGCCTGCCAATCCTAATGTTGTGGATAATAAAATATTTCAGGGGGGCCGTATTTTTACCTATAGTTATCAATTATTTGATAGCCTGGGTACTGAAGAACGAATCATCACTACCTATAATTTTAATAAATATGTGCCAGTAAATTGGAAAAGAGAGCCTGTACCTATAGGAAAGACCCCCTCCAGAGAATATCCAATTGATGGCATCCGACTCAAAGTGCTCAGGAATACAAGTAACTCTACTGAGGCGGATCAACAAACCATCATTGTTTATGAATACTTTAATGATAAGGGTACTATCATACCGGAGACCGAACGTACCGGACTTATTGAGGATTCTACCGCCATTGCCTTAAATCCACCTAGAAATAGTGGCTTTGCCCTCCTCCAGTTCAGTCCATATCCTGAGATAGAGTTCCCATTGTTTATTGACAAAACCTGGAATAGTAGTCAAACTATTCCTGTTGAATGGGCAGAAATACTCGAAATGGATTTCGAAAACCCGGTACATGTATATAGCAGCTTCGAAGTAGTCGATCAAATCACATTAGATTCTCCTTTGGGTCAGCAGCAGGTTTGGGTGATAGAAGTAGATGGGGAATGCAGGTTTAGGGATACTAAAACAATTCTTTTCTTCAATGAAGCCCTTGGTTTTATGAAAATGGAATTTGAAAATGTGGATGGAAGTAGGATGGTGATGAGTTTGGAGAATGTTGAGTAAGAGTTCTAAAATAAGGTGATATGTCTTTGTTTAAGAGACATGTCATGTCTAGATATGTCATGTTGTAAATATCTGAACAAAACAACACAAGTTCCTCAAAATCAATGTATTGTTTCAAAAAAAGTCTTTTTTATAGACATGTCATATGTCTATAAAAAGGACATGTCATGTCTAAATATGACATATCTTTAGTAAAATCCATTCGTCGAACTTTTTAAATATTTCGTCGTGTTCGCTTTTCTATTTTCTAAAATCTTCACAGTTTGGAAACAATTCCACATTACAACCCAACATGTTTCTTAATAGGATAGCATTTAGGGAGTAAGAAGAAAAATTAGGTGTTATTTCTTAACACTTAATTCCCAATCATGACAAAGTCTGCAAGTTTCAAGTCTATTCTTATTTCAATAGTAATTTTGAGTTTCTTATCATTTAGCTGTGGAACAGAATCAGCGGAAATATTCCAACCTGTTACAAACGACATCCAGCCATTGGACTACGATCCCGTATTTAAGGAAAAACCAGCGGACCCCGACACCTTTGATGATCTTAACAACCTAGTGGACAGGTCATTGGGAGAAAAGGAAAGCCAAAGAGATCTTAGCCCTACTGCTCAGGAAAATCCCAACCAAGACACTGAATCGAAAAAAGAAATAAAGAAAGAAGGTATTAAGCCAGATAAGCCAACCGAATGTGACCATTGTTAGCATATAACAGTCAAATTACATACTGGTTTCGCCAACAGCGAATGGTACACCTATATCTTTCATTTCCTTCGAAAGACGCCTACAACCATTTTCATCATTTAACCCAAACAGTATCATAGCTTTGGCGAGCCAGTATTATTTTTGAGCTACCTGTTTTTTTTCTCGATATTCACTTGGGCTGAGGCCCATTTTTTTTCTAAAGGCCCTGGAGAAATAACCGGGGTCACCAAAGCCACTATCGTAAGCAATGTTGCTAATAGGTTCTTCGGTATTGCATAATAGCCATCTAGCTTTTTCCAAGCGAATGTGGAGAATAAATTCATTTGAAGAATAACCAGTTAATGCTTTTAATTTACGATGAAGGTTAGAGTGGCTCATTTGAAGCGCTTCACAAAGGTTTTTGACGGAAAAATCATAGTTGGTCATATTTGCTTCCACCACTTGCCGGGCCTGGCGTACAAACTTGTTTTCCATAATTTCTTCTTGTTTTAGGGTTTTAGTAGTCTTATTATCAGAGGATGTACCGCTTGCCAAGCTTTGATAGTATTGCTGCAATTGTTTTCGGAGATCTATCAATTTTTGCATCCGAATCAACAATTCTTTTTTATCAAATGGCTTAGGTAAGTATACATCTGCTCCTCTCGATAAGCCTTCAATTTTTGAAGATGCATCTGCTTTTGCAGTTAATAAAATAATTGGTATATGACTTGTTCGTATGTCTGTTTTTACATTTTCAGTTAAATCAAAGCCATCTTTTTTGGGCATCATGACATCGCTGATGACGATATCGGGAGTGAGTTCAAGGGCCTTTTCAATGCCCTCCTGTCCATTTCTGGCCACCTCGATCTTATAATTTTTATCCAGACAGGAGATAAGGTATTGTACTACATCTGCATTGTCTTCTACAATAAGGACCAAAGGGAACTCACCATCTGTGGCTACAGATTGAAGTGTATTTTCACCAACCATGAGCAGAGAACCGTTTGATATCAAGAAGTCAGCTTCCATTTTATGGTCCAATAGTGTTGCCTGTTGAGTAATGGGGAGCCTGACGGTGAATTCAGAGCCTTTGCCCATTTGGCTTGTTAGGCTGATCTCTCCGCCTAAAAGATTAACCAGGGCTTTTGTAAGCGTCAAACCTATTCCTGTACCTTCACCTTCCCTGGTAGTGGAATCATCTACTTGGTAAAACCGATCAAATACATAAGGAAGCTTGTCCTCCGAAATACCTACCCCTGTATCTCTAACTTTCAAGGTTAAAAAAGAGGTGCCCATTTTAGATTCGCCAAAAACAATTTTTCCTTGGTCCTGAACCATCATATACACATTTCCTCCTCGTTTGGTAAACTTAATTGCGTTGGACATCAGATTCGATACGATCCGCTGCATTTTTTCTGGATCATAGTCCATGAGGCAATCATCCATATTACATATGAAGTGTACCCGTATATCTTTACTTTCAGCATAAGATTGAAAGGACTCAAACAGGTACTTTAGGTAAGGAATTACATCGGTTTGTATCATATTGATTTTCATGCTGCCTGATTCCAGTTTGCGCAAGTTCAGCATTTGGTTGACTATGCTAAGTAGGTTCTGGGTATTACGTTTGATCATTTTCAAGCCCTCTTTAAACCATTTCTGAGGCTCTGCTTCGATTTGATCGGTCATGCCAGCGATAACGGTTAAGGGGGTTCGGAATTCGTGAGTGAGGTTGGTATAGAGCTGGGTTTTGATGGTGTCAAGTTCTTTTAGTCTGAGGTTTTCGGACTTGGCAAGACGGCGATTTAATTGACTTTTAAAAAGTAAATAAACCCCTCCAAGCAAAACCGACAGGTAAATTATTCGAGACCACCCATTCCAATACCAAGGAGGAATTATTTTAATCTGAATGGCAGAATATTTTTCATTCCACTTGCCTGAAAAATTTGCTGCTTTGACCTTAAATTTATAATTTCCGGGTGGGAGATTAGTGTATGTAGCAGAAGGGTTAGAAGCAAAGGCATGTAACCAGTCTTTATCAAAATTCTCTAATAGGTACTGGTATTGGATTTCATCAATTTTAGTAAACTCAACAGCAGTGAAGTAAATGGAAAAATTATTCTCCCGATAAGGCAAGGTGATTTCCTTAGTAAACATTACTGATTCCTTCGAAGGGTTTTCCCAGAAATCCCTATCCAAAGATTGTCCTTTTAATGATTTAGATTGATGCTTGATTTCGAAATCAGTAAAATAAACACGAGGAGGGGCCATATTTGATTGAATATCATTTGGATTAAAGCTGAAAAGCCCTTTTGGTGTCCCCAGATAAAATTGTCCGCTTTTTCCCTTTGAAGAGCCTAAATTATTTATTGGAATTTTATCAGACGAAGGAAGATCATAATAATGGAATGTTTGCTTGTCATAATTATACAAACAAGGCCCTAATTGGGTAATTATCCAAAGGTTATTAAGCTGGTCTTCTTCTACTCCTATGATAAAATTGCTTGGCAGTTTGGTATTAGAGGTATTGAAATTTAAAAAAAAGAGAGAATCAGAATTAATGGCATTACAAGGAATCATACCTGCCCCGTTTCCATTTTCATAAGATAGCCAAAGGTTGCCATATTTATCTTCATGGTGAAGAAATGAACCAATATGTCCAAGGCTATGAGGATCTGAAAAATCTGGTAAATAACGAATAAATCGCTTGTTATCTTTATCAAATTGGTTAAGACCATATCTGGTGGATATCCATAAATAATCGTCACAAGAAGATTCTATTATCGAGTTGATTTGATGCCAGGAAAGACTATCAGAGTTTTCCCTATCCGCATAGTACTTTTTGACTTCGCCTGTCTCTGGGTTAATATAGATAAAAGGTGATTGATCCGGATCTTGTTTTCTAATATTTCTAAGAAAAGCCCTGCCAAAAAACGAATAATAATAGTGATGTCCTTTGGAATCAACATACGGTATGGGTCTTATAAACTCTGAAATCTCAAATGGTAAATCCGGTTTATATCGTTTAAAAGCATTCGAATTTTTATCAAATATGAAAACAATAGGAGGATATTTCCAGCTGTAAACATAAATATTCCCATCTTGATCCTTGGTAAATTGCCCCTCATATTGGGGACCCTGTAAGCTTACATTTAATTTTTCAAGTTCAAGTGGATATCTCCTAAAAGAATTCGTTTGAAAATCTAGAAAATTCACTACTCCATCTCCTGTAAAGACCCAAACTCCATTTTCTTCCTCTAGAGTGCCGGATACAAAATTGTTTGAGAGAGATAAGGGATTACCAGGATTATATGAATAGTGCTGAAAATTTGGTAAATGTGGGTCATAAATGCTAATACCCGCTCCATTTGTTCCTACCCAAAGCCTGTTTTTATTGTCCTTCAATAAAGTGGTCACTTCCTCTGATGCAAGGCTATTGATCACTGTAGGGTCAGTTGTATAATGATCTAATTGATCTGTTAGAGGATCATACAAATACAATCCTTTAGAATAAAAAACCACCTTTCCTAAGTAATCAAACAGGAATTTACGTCCAAATGCGGCTCTGTTTCCTCCATTTGGATTACAATATTCCATAATATTAAAGTCTTGAATAATGGTATCAAATAATCCCTTTCCAGGATCAAACCTTAGCAATCCTCCTCTTTTTTTGACTAACCAAATTCCATTTAAACGGTCTTCTCCCAAAAGTTCAGCGTCTTTTAGATCATCTTTTTTCACATTACTCTCCTCATATGGAAAATCTAATATTTGCTGTGTCTTTGGCTCAAAAATAAAAAGTCCAGACTCAGAAGAAATCCAGACTGTTTGATTTTCCAACTTCAAAATAGTTTTATTAGCGCCAAATTTTTTGGCAATGCTATCAATAAGTGTGTTCCGATAACTTAGTTTATAAAGGTCTCTTTCCACTCCATTTATTGATGTGACTGAATCTTCCACCCATAATTTTAACTCTAAATTTTCCCTTAAAATCAAAAGCGTATCAGTTTTAAGTATATTCCTTTCCAGTCGATCTTTTTTAGGATTAAATCTCACTAAACCTTTGTTGGTTCTAATAGCGAGATACCCATTTGCATCTTCTTCTATATAAGTCACTCGATTATGAGGCAAACCAAGGTCAAAATCCTGTGTTGTTCGATAAATTTTCATATTATTCCCTCCATACCTGACCAGTCCTTCATTGGTTCCAATCCAAATAAAGCCCCTGCTGTCCTGAAAAATAGCATTGATAATATCACCAGGCAATCCGTTTGCTGTTGATAGTTTTTGAAATGACAAACCAATCGTTTGTGCCTGAAAATCCTGGCCTAAACACGCTGTAGATAAAATTAGGAATAAAGTGTTTATGAGCTGTTTCATATTCATAGGGCTGGTATGAGATAATCAAATAAGTTAGGATTTATTTTTCAGCATTCACCTTGTTATCATGTTAGCCAATTTTCAATTCTCTACTCTTGTAATTTGAAGCCTTTTTCATTGAATTCCAACGTGCATGCAATGTTCATCCAAGCATTGACATATCTGTCCAAGTGATTGAGATAATTGTCCCATTCTTTTATTGATATTCTCAGCATATTTGAAGAACATGGGTCTATCAAAAGCTCATTATTCTAGAATAGATTCACATACGAATATTTACTGTTTATAAAGTAGATTTAATAGATATCCGTATCCGGCATTGATAAAATGATGCCGGTTTTTTAAACTAAAACCCTAATAAAATGAAAAGTTTATTACTAAGCACATGTGTGGTGATTTTATTGAGCGCTTCCACTGTTGCCTTTTTCAGCTGTGAAGAACTAAACCTTAGTGTAGAAGAAAATCATGGTGCAAAATATGACCACCCAAATGTTGCCATTAGTGAAGAAACAATTAACAATTCCGAGAATTAAAGATAGTGAGAGCCTGAATATTCAGGCTTTATTATTATCCGGCACCTTTGGTTGAGGTGCCTTTTTTTACAACCTAAAGGTTGTTTTCCAGACATCCTAAAGCCTGCCTGACGGCAGTCAGGGATATAGGCCAGTATACCTTACATATTCCTTCGATACTGTCCTCCCACTTCGTACAATGCATTGGTTATCTGCCCAAGAGAAGCTACTTTGGTCACCTCAATCAAATATTCAAAGAGGTTCTTATTATTAACAGCAGCTTCTTGCAAATCTTTTAAACCTTTACCAGCAGGTTCTGCCTTTGCCTTTTGCAGATTGCGCAAAGTTTGGATCTGATCTTCCTTCTCTTGCTTATCTGAACGAATGACTTCCTTAGGAACGATAGTAGGTGATCCCTCCTTGTTGAGGAAGGTATTTACTCCGATGATGGGATACTCACCGGTATGTTTGAGGGTTTCATAATAAAGGCTTTCCTCCTGAATTTTTCCTCGCTGATACATCGTTTCCATAGCGCCCAATACTCCTCCTCGTTCAGTTATTCGATCAAACTCACTCAAAACGGCTTCTTCTACCAAATCTGTTAGCTCTTCAATGATGAAAGAACCTTGCAGTGGGTTTTCATTTTTAGTCATCCCCAATTCATGATTGATGATCATTTGGATGGCTACTGCCCGCCTTACACTTTCTTCCGTTGGAGTAGTGATGGCTTCATCATAAGCATTGGTGTGCAAGGAATTACAATTGTCATAAATGGCATACAGTGCTTGTAAAGTAGTCCGAATATCATTAAAGGCAATCTCTTGAGCATGCAAAGAACGTCCAGAAGTCTGGATGTGGTATTTTAGTTTTTGAGAGCGCTCGTTGGCATTGTATTTAAATTTCATCGCTTTAGCCCAGATTCTTCTGGCCACCCGCCCGATCACCGCATATTCTGGATCTACTCCATTGGAGAAAAAGAAGGATAGATTAGGAGCAAAATCATCGATATTCATTCCTCTGGATAAATAATATTCTACGAAGGTGAATCCATTGGCCAGAGTAAAGGCTAATTGAGAAATTGGATTGGCTCCCGCCTCCGCAATGTGATATCCAGAAATAGAAACAGAATAAAAGTTTTTCACCTTATTCCAAATGAAATATTCCTGCACATCTCCCATTAATTTCAAAGAAAACTCAGTAGAGAAAATGCAGGTATTCTGAGCCTGATCTTCTTTCAAAATATCAGCCTGGACCGTACCACGCACGGAAGACAAGGCTTTTGCTTTTAGTTCTTGATATACTGAATCTTCCAGAACCTGATCACCTGTTAAGCCCAATAATAAAAGTCCTAGGCCATCATGGCCCTGTGGAAGGTCTCCATTATATTTTGGTCTTGGCAGGCCTTTGTCATCGTATAATTCTTTGAACTTAGCTTCTACTTTATCCTCTAAACCATGCTCACGGATGTATTTTTCGCATTGCTGATCGATGGCGGCATTCATAAAGAAAGCGCATATGGTTGCCGCCGGTCCATTAATGGTCATAGATACAGAAGTAGTAGGATCACATAAGTCAAAGCCTGAGTATAATTTTTTGGCATCATCCAGACAGCAAACACTAACTCCTGAATTGCCTATTTTCCCATAAATATCAGGTCGATAATCGGGATCTTCTCCATAGAGAGTTACCGAATCAAAAGCAGTGGATAAGCGGCTGGCTGGCATTCCCGCTGATAAATAATGAAATCGGCGGTTCGTTCTTTCCGGGCCTCCCTCACCAGCAAACATACGGGTAGGGTCTTCACCTTTTCTTTTAAAGGGAAAAACACCGGCGGTATACGGGAATTCACCAGGTACATTTTCCTGAAGTGACCACTTCAGAATTTCTCCCCAATCTTTATATTTTGGCAGCACTACTCTTGATATCTCACTATGGGAAAGCGTTTTCACTTTAGTTGGTACCCTAATTTCTCTGTTCCGTACCTTGTAAACAAATTCATCGGCTTCATAGGCGGCTCTTTTCTCCTCCCAGCCTTCGATGATTCGTTTGGATTGGCCATCCAGATCCATTTCTTCTTCCCGGTATAGTTTCTGAAGAGAAGTTTCTACATCCGCTTTATTGTCTAAGGAGTTATTGTCTTGTAAGGCTTTTAAAGCTTCCTGGAGTCCAAATAATTTTCTGGCCAGAGCCACTTGTTGTTCTGCCCTGCGATCATAATTCCGGTTATTTTCTGAAATTTCAGATAAATATCTGGTTCGATTGGGTGGTATGATGTGGATTTTTTCACTTATGCCTTCTGAAAGTTCTAAAGCTGAGCCAAGAGGGGCCTCCGTTTTTTCAACAATAGTACTTATTAGGGTTCGGTATAAGGTGTTCATCCCAGGATCATTAAACTGGGAAGCTATGGTGCCGAAAACTGGCATATCTTCAACAGCTTGATCGAAGTATTGGTGATTACGTTGATACTGCTTTTTTACATCTCGCAAGGCATCCTTTGCTCCTCGTTTATCAAACTTATTGATGGCGATGATATCTGCAAAATCCAGCATATCAATCTTTTCCAGTTGTGTGGCTGCCCCATATTCCGGTGTCATAACATACAAGGAAACATCGGAATGATCGACTATTTCGGTATCAGATTGGCCAATACCTGATGTTTCTAATATGATAAGATCAAAACTCGCGGCTTTAAGAATATCTAAAGCAGATTGTACATGCTTAGATAAAGCCAGGTTAGATTGGCGAGTTGCCAATGAACGCATATATACGCGAGAGGAATATACAGAGTTCATCCGAATTCTGTCTCCTAAAAGTGCACCACCTGTTTTTCTCTTAGAGGGGTCTACAGAAATAATGGCAATAGATTTTTCCTTAAAATCGAAGAGGAAACGGCGCACCAATTCATCAACCAAACTCGATTTACCAGCACCTCCGGTACCCGTTATTCCTAAAACAGGAGTGATTTTATTGCTGATATTTTCCTGAATGTTATTGAGCAAGGAGGCACTATTTTCAGGATTATTTTCAACTGCGGAGATTAGTCGAGCCAGCGCCAAAGGATCTCTTTGTTTGTATTCTTTAAGTTCACCATTTAATTTTCTGGCCGTGATGGGAAAATCACATTCTTCGAGCACATTATTAATCATTCCCTGCAAGCCCATAGTTCGGCCATCGTCCGGAGAATAGATACGAGTTATTCCATAGTTGTGAAGTTCTTCTATTTCCTGAGGGAGAATGGTTCCGCCACCACCACCAAATATTTTGATATGATCTGCTCCTTTTTCCTTAAGCAAATCATGCATGTATTTGAAAAATTCAATGTGTCCTCCCTGATAAGAGGTTATAGCAATCCCTTGAACATCTTCTTGAATGGCTGTATCTACAATTTCCTGCACCGATCTGTTGTGACCCAGGTGGATAATTTCTGCTCCTGAGCTTTGCATAATACGACGCATAATATTAATTGCAGCATCATGTCCATCAAACAAGGAGGCAGCTGTGACAATCCGCACTTTATTTTTGGGTTGGTAGGGCGCTATTTTTTCCATAGTTCAAATGGTGGTTTTATTGGTTATAACAGGCTAAATCGATTTGAGTTTGCGGCACAAAATTACAAAAAATAAAATCTTTAAAAGTAATGGCGAATGATGGCCAAGGCCATCATTGACTATTACTTTATTATATCTATTAATTCACTTAACATCATCGCAGTGGCTCCCCAGACCGTTTTTCCAAGCAGATCAAAATAGGGAACATCCTTCAATACAAAGCCTTCTCTTATTACCAGGTTTTTAATTTTCAAATTATCGGGGTTCATCAGTTCGGAAACGGGTACTTCTAATATTCCATGTACTTCTTCTTCTTGTGGGACAAACCTTGGGGTAGTTTCTGTAAAACCAACAAAGGGATCCACTCTAAAATTACTAACGGGAATATAGAGATCAGTTAGGGGGCCCAATAAATGGATATCTTTAGCCTTTACTCCTACCTCCTCTTCGGTTTCGCGTATGGCAGTATTGGCCAGATGAACATCATCTTTTTCAAAACGCCCTCCCGGGAAGCTAATTTGGCCTCGATGTCGATCATTGGGATTAGAAGAAGCTCTTTCGATCAGGACGATATGCCAATCCGCTTTTTTGGGATAAAACAGAGCCAAAACACCAGCACGACTGGCTTCAGGAGGTGCAACCAAATAGCCTGATCTTACAGCACTAGCCGACATTTTTAGCTGTGCCTGCCGTCCAGGAAGTTCATTATTAAGACTATTTCTAATATTACTGATCAGATCCTTGTTGTTCATATGGAGAAAACGTAGAATAGGTATTGAAAGTTGATAAAAAAACAGGAGTTCTACCAGAAATCTGGTAGAACTCCTATTGGAAAATGAATTTCCTCAGTGATATGAGGAGAAGTTAAGCCAAGTAATTAGATTGGCTCATTAGATTTTTGTAAATAATTTTCCAATGCCATTGTCATAGAAGGTGCCTCGGGACTAGGTGCCTTAATGTTAATCGTCAAGCCGCGATCAATAACTGCTTTACTGGTGCTGTTTCCGAAAACTGCCATTCTGGTTTCATTTTGCATGAAATCAGGGAAGTTTTCGTAAAGCGATTTGATGCCTAGTGGACTAAAGAACACAAGTACATCATAGGTTACATCACTCAGATCAGATAGATCACTACTTACGGTTTGGTACATCATGGCGTCCTGCCAATCAAAGTCATTCTCTTCTAGGAAAGCACACACTTGCTTACTTCCTAAGTTAGAACAAGGAAGCAAGAATTTTTCACTTTTATTCTTTTTCAGTGCGGTGGCAAGGTCTGTAATTTTGCGTTGACCTACAAACACTTTTCTTTTCCGGTAGATAATGAATTTTTGCAGATAGTTAGCTACTGCTTCTGTCAAACAGAAATACTTAGTATCCTGAGACATTTTAATTCTCATTTCTTCACAAATGCGGAAGAAATGATCTACCGAATTTTTACTAGTTAGGATAATTGCCGTAAACTCGTCTGGCCGAATGCGAAACTTGCGGAATTCTTTTACGGAAACTGGCTCTACGTGGATGAAAGGTCGCCAGTCAATTTGAAGTCCGTACTTTTCTTCCAATTCGTAGTAAGGCGAGCGTGCTGGCTTAGGCTGTGAAACTAAAATCGTCTTTACTTGCTTGTAGGTTTCTTGATCTTTCACTTTACCGGTTGCTGCCATTCAATATAATTTTGTTTTGCGAAAACCTTTTTCATTAGTACTAAATCCCACCCTGGGCGATTTTTAGAATAATGATAACAGGTGCTATTTCGATGGTGCAAATATACAACAAAAAGTGAAATTTGTGAAATACGAGAAATTTACTTGCAATTGCCATGGCTTTAAAATATCGATAAACATAAATTAGGCCAACACTAAATAAAAAGCCGTAAACAATCTTTTCCAGAGTAGATTCGGGGCCAAAGGCCAGTAATAAATTGAAGGGAACCAACAAAAATCCAATGATAATCCCAAAAATAATTATTAGAAAATGGTACCTGCTAATTTCTTTTTTTACTGGAAAAATAAATCCTACTAAACTCAAAAGAAAGTGTTTGCCTATGAACAAGCCAAAGCTACAGGCAAGACTTATCAGCAAGGCTAAAATTTTGTTATTAGAAAAGGAATATCCAAAGACTTCGAGGCTTAGAAACAGAAAAATACCAAGGTTAATCAGAAACATTAAATACAATAACACAAAAGGAGATATTCCTCTTCCTTCCTGTTCACGGTATAGCTGGTTCAGCATATTCGAATTCAAAAAGGCATTAAAGGATTTTGCTGCAACGGACCTTAATATGGTGAGCAAAAAAGCCAGTATGGTCAGAATAATTATTACCAGAACAAATTTGAATACAGCGCTACTATTTTTTGAACTGCTTTTGGGAGTAACTTTCGGTTTAACCTGGCGAGAATTTAAACCTGGCTTTGAGGGTGTGGAGGTGATATCAAATGGATTAGAAGAGGAAGGGCTTGTGTTTTCCAATTGAGGAACATCAAGACTCAGGGTATCCTCCTCTTCAAGCCTCGAATTTATTTCAAAAGGATTTGTATTCTGTGCCATTACATCCATGTTGGTCAGACAGAAAATGAATGCCAGAAAACAAGGCAGGAAAATTTTTTGTACATTTTTGATTACCAAAGCGATGGCCAGATTTTTTTGTTTGAGCAAATATAAAAAAATAGACAGGATGAGGCCAGAAGGCAAGCTAAAAACTGCGTCCTTCGTTTAAACATAGTTTTATTTTGTTAATAGCCTGTTAAGCTTCTTTTCTTAGCGTGGATAATGGAATATTTTGTGATTTATGAAAAACAGCATCATTCTTATCGTTTTTGTTGCAGGTGTTTTATCCGTAATCGGGACCTTGGCAATCCAAACCTACTGGGTGTTCAGTACCTGGGATATTAACGATAAGGAGTTTAAACAAAAAGCTCATTTTGCTTTAAATAGTGTTGCTCAGGGGATTGCCGAGTTTAAGGATGTGACCTTACCCTCTCATAATGTAGTTACTCAACAAACCAGCAATTATTTTATCGTAAATATCGAAGCAGAAATTGATTCAAACATATTGGAATTCTTTTTGCGCCGTGAGTTTGAAAAAATAGCTTTAAATATTGATTTTGAATACGCCATTTTTGATTGCAATACCGATCAGATGATGTATGGGGATTTTTTGAAATATTCTCCAGGTGAGAAAGTAAATGTTTCACTGGGGGACCTTCCTCCTTATGAAGGGTTCAATTATTATTTTGGAGTTAAATTTCCTACCCTTCCTGGTTATCTTCTTGGAAAGATGCAATTGTCTCTCTTTTTTTCCGGCATTCTCTTACTTACCATTTTATTTTTCACTTATGCCATGTTTGTCATTTTACGTCAGAAAAGACTTTCTGACCTCCAAAAAGACTTTATTAATAATATGACTCATGAGTTTAAGACTCCTCTTTCTACCATAAAAATATCCGCGGATGTATTTTTATCCAATCCCGATATACAAAAAAACAATCGATTACTTCAATACGCTCAGATCATTAAGGATCAAAATCAAAGACTGAATAAGCAGGTGGAAAAGGTTCTTCAATTGGCAAAGGTGGAAAGAGGGCTCAAACTTAAAACAGAAAAGGTTCCATTAAATGAAACCTTAAAAAATGTGGCAGAGGCTACTCAAGTTCATTTGAAGGAAAAAGGCGGTTCTCTTTCTTTAGAACTCGAAAACACTCCCTTTTGGATAATGGCAGATAAGTTACACCTAAATAATATCCTTCATAGCCTTATTGATAATGCCATAAAATATTGCAAAGACAAACCCATGATTACTATTCGAACAGAGCAAACAGACAAAAAAAACATATCCTTATCAATCCAAGATAAAGGCATTGGCATTCCTAAGGAATACCAAAACAGAGTTTTTGAAAAATTCTTCCGGATCCCTACCGGCAATATTCATAATGTAAAGGGTTTTGGCCTTGGCTTGTTTTATGTCAAAAAAATCTGTGATGCTCATGGATGGAAGTTAAAAATCGAAAGTGAAGAAGGATATGGCACATCTGTCAATATAAAAATGGGCATTTTGTAATAAGTAGCGATTTGAATCGTTTTTCAAGAACAAAAATTTACAAAATTCTACCGAAATAAGTAGAATTAGCCTATGTCTTATAATTTATAATACCATGAAAGCAAAATTACTTTACGTTGAAGATGATGAAAGTTTAAGCTTTGTAACACGCGATAATCTTCAGCTTCAGGGCTATGAAATTATCTGTTGCCGGGATGGCAAAGAAGCACTTAAAGCTATCCAAAATGAGAATTTTGATCTTTGTATTCTGGATGTCATGCTTCCAGAAATTGATGGTTTCACCGTAGCCAAAGAAATCAGAAAAAAGAACCAGCATGTCCCCATCATCTTCTTGACCGCAAAATCACTCAAAGAAGATAAAATCCACGGCCTAAAACTGGGAGGTGACGATTATATCACAAAACCATTTAGTATCGAAGAATTGATGCTAAAGGTTGAAATTTTCCTCCGCCGCAGCCGCATTTCTTCATCCAATGATCAGAAAGTATATTTTCTGGGTCAATATCAATTTGATTTTGACAACCTCAGTCTAGAAGGAGATAATTCTCATAAAAGACTCACACAACGGGAAGCAGAATTGCTCCGGATGTTGGTTGAGCATAAAAACCAGGTTTTGAAAAGGGAAGATATTCTCGAACAAATCTGGGGCAAAAATGACTATTTCCTAGGCCGTAGCCTGGATGTTTTTATTTCCAGATTAAGAAAGTACCTCAAAACGGATGAACGCATTAAGATCGAGAATATTCATGGCGTAGGCTTCCGCTTAAATGTTAAAGAGTTTTCGAAGGTGGAAGGTTGAATTCGGAAGGTGGAAGGTGAAAAGCATAATTTTCCAATTTCCCCCTTCCAATTTCCCCCTTCCCCCTTCTGAATTCTCTAAATTCACGTTAAATAACAATTCTCTGCAAGTACTTGAGCCTGAATTTTTTGATTTTAAGAGACAAACAATTTACTTTTGCATCGAATTTTTTAAAATTTAATACCTTTGCGCTGCAAAAGTTGAAATTGTTGAAGAAAAAGATTAAGAAATTAAATTAATTGAAGGAGCATGTCATTCATCAGTAAAATTAGGAATAACTCCTGGATTCTCGTTGTGATGATCGCATTGGGTCTTGGAGGATTCATATTAATGGATATGAGCATCGGGCAACAGAGTGTCTTTGGTGGCTCACAAACTACCATGGGGAGCGTTAATGGTACCAAGCTAGATTTAAATCAATTTAATCGGGAAGAAGAGTTATTGTATGGTGGTTCAGCTGGAGACCCATATACGAACAGAAACGCTCTCTGGAATTCTTGGGTTGATCAGCAAGTGGTATCACAAGAGGCGGAAAAAATGGGATTAGGGGTCAGCAAAACAGAGTTGCTGGATTTACAATGGGGAACAAACCCAAGTCCTATCATCACCACTAGATTTATGAACCCGTCTACTGGGCAATTAGATCGCAACCGTTTAAATGAATTTAAAAATGCGATTGAAACGGGTCAGTTAACCGATCCTAGCGTACGTGGCTATTGGAAATATCAGGAAAAGGAAATTATTGCGGACCGCCTACAGTCTAAGATGAGTGGGATGGTAAGTAAAGGTCTGTATACTCCTAACTGGATGGCGGAAATGATTCATCAAGAACAGAATGAGTTTGTTAATTTCACCTATGTTAAGGTTCCTTTTGATGAAATTGACAATACAGAAGTTAGTGTTTCTGATGCAGATTACAGAGCTTACCTGAGCGAAAACCAACAGCAATATGACCAGGATGAAGAACAGCGATCTATAGAGTTTGTAATATTCAATGTAGTTCCTACGGATGCAGATTCTGCTTATTGGATGAAGCAGCTGGATACGCTATATGTTGAAATGGATACCACAACTAATGATTCGACCTTCCTGGTCCAAAATCAAGGTGCATACAATCCAGCCTATCTCAAAAAAGATCAGGTTACAGGAATAGCTGGAGATACGGTATTTAATATGCCGGTAGGAAGTGTATATGGCCCTTATTTGGAAGGGGGGCAATACCAAATGGTTAAGGTAATTGATAAAATGGTTGTACCTGATTCCGTTCGGTCTCGCCATATTTTACGTCCTGCAACTAATCAAACCGAATTCATCCAGGCAAATGCCTTAATCGATAGTATTAAGCAGGTCATTGAAGCTGGCGATAACACTTTTGAAGCACTTGCACAACAGTTCGGAACAGACGGAACTGCCACAAGCGGAGGAGATCTTGGTTATGCAGAACCTGGAAAAATGGTGAAAGAGTTTAATGATGCCATATTTTTCCAAGGAGAAGAAGGGGAATTGATGAAGGTATTTACCCAATTTGGTATTCACCTGGTTGAGGTTACTGGTAAAAAATACCTTAATAATGAGGAAGGGGTTCAACTTGGATACTTATCCCAGTCCATCGTCCCAACGGATGAAACTCAAAGAGAGGTCCGAAAAAATGCGATGACTTTTCTGAGCAACAATCGTTCTATCGATGCAATGAGGCAGGCAGCTGCTGCCGATAATAATATAGACTTATCAGACAGTCCTATTAAAGTAAGTAAAAACGATTTTAATATAGGTGATCTTGGGACCGGACAATCCTCTAGAGATATGATAAGATGGGCATTTGATGCAAATGTAGGAGAGGTTTCGCCCGATTTGTATGATTATCGTGATCCGGTTGGTTACTTTGACAATAAATATGTGGTTGCAGCCCTTCAAAGCACCCAAAAAGCAGGTCTTCCAGGAGTAAATGATGTACGTAATGAAATTGAACTGCAGGTAATCAATAAGAAAAAAGGAGAGTTGATTGCAGAAAAGATCAAGTCAATGGACATGCAATCAATTGCTGCTGAATATGCTTCACAAATAGACACGGCCAGCAATGTTGCTTTTAGTGCCACTTTCATTCCGAACCTGGGTTCTGAACCCAAAGTAGTATCTAAGGCTTTTGGATTAGAGCAAGGTCAGGTTTCAGATGTTATTGTTGGAAATACAGGAGTTTATAAACTTCAAGTTACCAACAAGACTGCGGCACCTCCTCCAACTAATCTACCACAGCTTCGCAAAACAATTGCAGCTAGCAAAAGAGCTTCTATTTCCAGCACCTTATTACAAAGCATAAAAGATAAAGCCAAAATTGTTGATAACCGTTCCAGGTTCTTTTAAGTCATAATTGGCTAAAAAAAATAAAGGCTGTCTCCAAATCATAGATTCAAGGAAGACAGCCTTTATTTTTTTATGTTTTCCGACATGGGGAACTGGGTAAATTGTCAATTTTTATGGATCTTTGCGTCAAATTTATTCTTTCAATCTAAAAGTAAATACAATGTCAGGAGAGATAAAAAATGAAGGTACCAAAGGATATGTCATTTTAGGAATATTTGTGTTTTTATTGCTATTTGTGATCCTTGTGGTTTCAGTTTATATGAGAAATTTCCAGGGCTTACCATCTTAATCCAGATATTTCTCTAGACAATATTTTTAGAGAAAAACCAGGTTTTTCTCTAAAAATATTAAACCCCATATGTTCGAATTAATATTTTAATATTCTTCGCATTCTCTTTTCGTTTTCTAAGTCTTCAAAAAAGTCTTCCAGATAGCTGCTCATTTTCTTTCGCTCATTTTTTTCCAGTGTTTCAAAGGATTGAATTGAATCAATCACTTTAGTCTTTACTTCCTGGAATATTCCTATC
Source organism: Saprospiraceae bacterium (assembly GCA_028285545.1). Taxonomy (GTDB): domain Bacteria; phylum Bacteroidota; class Bacteroidia; order Chitinophagales; family Saprospiraceae; genus JANQPA01. The sequence continues at coordinate 42,377 of JANQPA010000101.1, forward strand.
AAATCATTCACCTCTTTTTCTTCGCAGCTAGGACCTATGTAAAGGCGATCTTTGACGTTTTTAATGGATAAAGATTCATGAACTACCGCATAATCTGTATCTACCAGACCACTATAATCGAAATCATAAGGTACGGGTACCAATTTTTGGTATTCAGGGACTTTTAAAACTTTCATGTTGTGCAAATTGGGCATAGCCCAGTCTGTATTTCCAATCAGGTACTGGCTTAGAGCCATATGAAGTGCCATTTCTCTTTCCAGGTGATGGAATCCTGATTTACTTCGATCAATCATTCGAGCATTATATCGGCGAGCCATTTCCTCTTCGCTTTCGATAATAAATCCTAAGCGTTGGTTCTCTCTAACCTTTCCATTATTTCGAATATCTCGAAAAGTAATTTTGAGCATCCTAACTTTAAAGTAATATGGATATACCTCCTCCATTACTTTGTAAGTCAAATATTCTTTTAGGGCATAACGCTCGTACACCGAACCCGATTTACACTGAGTAACCAATTTATACTTATTAGTTGGCAGCAAACCTTGAGCATTCAGGCTTGATTTTTTAAACTTAATTTTCAAAGGTGGATAAAAACAAATTTCCTTTCTGGAATTTCCTCTCGTTTTTACCTTAACATCAAATAGCAAGCTATCTCCATCGGGCTGCCTAAACATAATGGTAGCTGGTTGATACTCCTCTTTGTGTTTATTACTGATCAGTTTTTGAAAATTAGAGGTGATCGTTATAGAGAGTGCATCATCGGGCATACTTTCCAGTAAAGAAAAAATGGTCAAAGAGTCACTACTTTGTTGAGCATTGCCAAAGCCAATTTGAAGGCCAAATAACAAGATCAGGAAAAAATGGTTAAATAATTTCATGGTTTTAGATAGAGTTTTTCGAGTTCTTTAGAATAGTTTTCCTTTATTTTTTCTCTAATAGGCTTGAAAGTAGGTGTCATTTCCCCTGATTCAATTGTCCAGGGCTGGTATGTAAGTATAAATTTTTTCACTTGCATAAATTTGGGCAGTTTTTCATTAAGTCGATCCAACTCCTGATGAAAGAGCTTTTGAATACGAGGATTATAAATCATAAATTGAGGAGAAGTCCAGTGTACTTTATTTTGTTCGGACCAATCCTGGAGCTCTTTAAAATCAGGATAAATAATAGCTGTCACAAAGGGTTTATTTGCACCACCTATAATCGTATCGTCAATAAAATCCGAATTTTTTAGATAAGTTTCCAATGGCTCAGGGGCAATATATCTCCCTGAGTTGGTTTTAAACAGTGCTTTTTTCCTTCCTGTAATTTTCAAAAATCGCTTATGTACAAACTTCCCTATATCTCCCGTTTTAAACCATCCCCCTTCCTGAAAAGCTTTTTTTGAAAGGTCTTCTTGCTTATAATACCCCAGCATAATATTGGGACCTTTTACAAGAATTTCACCTTCATCTTCCTCCTCTTTTTTATCAATTTTGACCTCTACACCTGGTATAGGTATCCCGACTGTACCAAAACGATACCCCCCTGGTTCAAAGCGATTCATAGAAACAACCGGCGACGTTTCTGTTAATCCATAACCTTCTCGTATTTCAATTCCTGCGGCTGAGAATACCTTCCCAATTTTTATAGGCAGGGCTGCGGCACCAGACATTATACCTTCCAGTTTGCCCCCCAATTGCCTTCTCCAATACCAAAAAACCAAGATATTTGCCAGTACCAATTTAATCCAATAAACTGGAGGCATCCTTACCCGATCATTATAACGTTCTCCAATTCGGATGGCCCATTTATTTAAAACTCTCCACCATAATCCACGTTTTCGGCTTTTACTAGAAATGTACCCATATATATCTTCGAGGGATTTCGGTACTGTAGTAAAGTATTGGGGTTTTAATATTTTTAATTGTTCCTGCAGTGATCTGTTTTCTTGAGGATAATATATGGTAGCTCCCACAGCTATATAGGCATAGGTAACCATTCTTTCGAAAATATGGCTCAAGGGTAGGTAGCTCAATACTCTTTTGTCACAATTAATAGGGACCAGGGCAATAGTCGCTTTTATATTTGTTACCAAATTTTTGTGTGATAACATAACACCTTTTGGCAAGCCTGTAGTTCCAGATGTATAAATAATAGTTGCTAAATCGTCTTCATGAATTGCTGCTCGTAAAGTTTGAAAAACTTCGTAATGTTTTTCTGTAGGCTCCACCACAAGATCATTCCATCCCGGTAAGTCCGGCAACTGATCCATTGTAAAGATTTTTTTCATTTCAGGAGTCCGCTTTTCTAATTTTTGAACATTGTCGTATAACTCCCTTTTCGATACAAAACAGTATTTTATTTCGGCTTCCTTAAGAATATGAAGCAGGTGTTCATCTGTAACGGTTGAATGGATGGGCACTACGATTACACCAATTTGTTGCATACCCAAATCAATAAAATTCCATCTGGGACTGCCAATATGAGCATATATGGCGGCCTTATCCCCTTTTTTCAGGCCTAAATCAAGAAGCCCAGCGCTAACTCTATTGATTTGTTGAATACTTTCCTCAGTTGAATAAGAATCCCATTTTAGGCCTTTCTTTTGAGCTAGGGCAATTTTTTGAGGGAACCTGACTTGTTGATAAGGAAAAAGTTCGAACAAACGCCTATAGTCCATATGTTGGGTAGATAGAGATAGAAAATGAGATAATTATGGAATATAAGAAAAGAGTAGAGGATTGACAAAATGTAGAAGTCTATTTTAGATCATCTAAAAAATTGATGGTCTGATCAAGGCTTCTCAATATTCTGGCATTTGTGGGCAGTAATACCTCTTGAGCGACTACCTGATAGCCAGATAAGAGCAAGGTGGTATCTTCGAAATATTGGGCCATTCTATCAATATAACTTTGTATGGATTCTTTAGCAAAAGTCTCCGTAATCATGGTAAATATATAATCGGGCTTATGGATCTTGTGGGCATCCTGAAGGTCTCCTAAAGAAATATCCTGGCCAATATATATGACGTGATTTTTTCTGGACTTTAATAAATAGTGCATAAAAAGCAAGCTAAGTTCCTGCCGCTCTCCCTCCGGGAGGTAGATCATAAATTTTTTGTATTCTCTGCCAGCGGGTAAGGGCTCTTGATCTATGGCTACTATTATTTTTTGACGTATCAGATAACTCATAAAGTTTTCCTGCACCGGATTAATTGATCCGGTTAGCCAAAGCAGGCTTAATTTGTCAAGAAAAGGATAGATGATTTCCAACATTGTGCGTTCAAAACCGAGCTGTTGGATATTGGTGGAAACGATACGGTCAAATTTAAACTCGTCCATTTCGATCATGGAAATGGTCAAAGCATCTAATTGAGTTCCATATTCAAAGTTGATTTCTGATATTGCCGCTACTTTTTCAGCAACTTCATTTCTAGTCATTTTGGCAATCTTTGAAATCTTTATGCCGTTTTTATTAAGGAGAGCGATATTGAGTAGAAATTTTAGGTCATCATCCTCATAATAACGAATATTGGTCTTGGTACGTTGAGGTTCAATAATACCGTAGCGCTGCTCCCAGATCCTAATGGTGTGAGCTTTAATGCCTGATAACTTTTCCAAATCTCTTATGGAATAAACCGCCACTTATGGTAATTATTTTAAGATTTCATTACATAATAACATACCAGAACCTATTTACAGCTTGTTCCTGTAATCCTTAGCTAAACAGCAACTTAAAAAAAAGGTTTAGGTTTTTGTCAAATTCGTGACTTTAATATTTATTGAGGGGCCTTAATGGGCAATTTTTTTCAAACAGGAAGTATCGATTTTTTAATTAACTTTATCGCATGTTGATAATTGAAAAGTCTTGTCAAATATGAAGTACAGATTTACCTTATTTATTTTGTTCTCGCTATTTTTATTTCAAACCAGTGGATGGAGCCAATCAAGTAGTTGTGAATACATCCTGGAACTTAGAGATGGATTCGGTGATGGTTGGAATGGAGCCTCTATTCAACTGTCCTTAAATGGCGAGATCACCGTTTATGACCTGGACAATCAAACGGATAATGGACTTCTGGAACGCATCATTTTAGACGTTAATACGGGTGATCAAGTATCGATTACCTACAATCGTGGTTTGTACGATGAAGAGGTCAGTTGGTTTTTTATTGACCCAGAAGGAGAAATTTTAATAGAATTTAATGGAAATCCCCAGGTGGGTGAAGTGTTTAATCAAACTTTAAATTGCCCTACTTGCATAGGTCCACAAATAAATGAGATCATCCTGGAGGATGTCAGAGCCTCTACTGCAGATATAACCTGGAGTACTATTAATCAGCAGTCTGGCCAGTTTGTTGTAGAGGTAGGCCTTGGAGGCTTTACTCCTGGTACTGGCACAAGCATGTCTACAACAAATACAGATGTCCGACTAAGCAATCTGGAAGAGAATACAAGTTATGATTTGTATTTAAATGTCCGTTGTGATAATGGAGATGAGAGCAAAGTCATTGGCCCTGTTTCTTTTACTACCAGATGGGCAAAGGACACCCGTATACAAGCCATATTAAATCCGATTACCAGCTGTGATCTTGGATTTAATGATACTGTCAGAGTAAATATTCAAAACCTGGGTGGTGATCCTCAGACTTTAATTCCATTTAAGTATGATGTAAACGATCTGGGGCTTAATATTTCTATGCCCACCGATGGGCTTTATACGGGAGTTTTAGGAAAAGACAGCATCGGACTTGCTGAGTTTGATTTGACCTTCAATTTTGCTAACCCCGGGGAATACACTATAAAATCATGGACTGAATTAGATGGTGACAGTTTTCCCGAAAATGACACCCTAGAGCTTACTATTATTAGTATTCCTGAAGTAGATGTCTACCCTTACTCCGAAGCCTTTGAAAATTGGAGTGGAGGATGGACTATTGCATCAGAAAGTAGGTCTTCTTCCTGGTCACGTGGCCAGCCATCAGGAGCTGTAATCAACCAGCCAGCTGCCGGCAGCAATTCCTGGGTAACCAATCTCTCAGGTAATTATAATTCAGGTGAAACCTCCTATTTGGTTTCTCCCTGTTTAGACTTTACCTCATTTTCGGAAGATCCGCAAATTTCCTTTTCTTTATTTGTAGATACAGAAGAAAATCTGGATGGTGCATGGCTTGAAATGAGCATTGATGACGGCGAGACTTGGACTAAATTATTAGCTTCTGACGATGCCATCAATTGGTATAATAATACAAACACTCAAGTTTGGGATGGTAATGGCGGTTTTGAAGGCTGGGCCTTTGCTTCTAATATTTTGAGTGGCACTGCAGGCCTGGAGCGTGTGCGGGTAAGATTTGCCTTTTCCTCTGATTTTTCAATTAGTAAAGAGGGTATTGGAGTTGATAACATTCTTGTAAATGAGCTCTTCACTAATGACCTTGCTTCAGTATCGGTTGCCTCAGCCTCTGAAGAAGCTTGCGGAGCAACGGATGATAATGTCATTCTAACTATTAGTAACCTGGGTAGTTCGCCTATCTCTTCTTTTGAAGTCAATTATCGAATTGGTGATGGAGATGTGGTTACAGAAAATGTATCTGGAACGATCATTTCCGGAGGACAATTGATCTATACATTCAATACTCCTTTTAATTCCTTTGAGCAGGAAACCTTAAATATTACAGCCTGGGTGAATTTCCCGGGAGGAGATCAGTTTGCAGGTAATGACACCGTTAAAATAAGCCTTTCTACTTTAAAACAACTTCCATTTGGAGAAGATTTTGAAGGCCAGCGAATACCTGATCGCTGGATTTCTGATGGTGTAGTTACGGATGGACATAGTAGTCGTTCTTTTGTCCTTTCTGGAAACCTCTCAGGCAGCAATACCTCTTTTACTAGTGTGACTCCATTAATTGGTCCAGTGGCAGCCACTGATAGTTTGAGCTTTGAATATAGGATTGTCAGCCAGGCAGGGAATGGAAATATAGGTGAAGAATTAAATGCAGGTGACCAGTTAATTGTTGAGGTCTCTACTGATTGTGGCCAAAATTATGAAAACTTATTGATCATTAATGCCAGTAATCATGAAACTTCTGCTTTATTCGCTACCCGGGTGATTTACCTGGATGCCTATGAAGGAGAAACTCTTCGATTCCGCTTTAGAGCTACCCGAGGTGCTGGAAATTACTGGGTAGATTTGGATAATATCAATATTGCTCGTTGTCCTCCTTCTTTGGATCTTAGTTTTGCAATTGGAGATGAAGTAGGTATTAATTCCGGGAATGGTTCTGCTTCGGTTGATCCCGGTGCCGGAGAAGGTCCTTTCAATTATTTGTGGAGCAATGGAGATGACAACAAAAGGGCCTCCAGATTATCAGCTGGTGTTTATACGGTAACTGTTACTGATCGTTTTGGTTGTACAGATACAGGAGAGGTATTAGTCGGATTATTTGTAGATGCGGATGAAACTCCCATTGAGATTGATGAGTTGGTCTTTTCTCCCAACCCTACAAAGGGTATTGTCAATATGAATCTTGAATTAAAAGAAAATCAGGATGTCAGTTTGCAATTGGTAAATATGATGGGCCAAATACTCTGGCAGCGACAGGATAAAAACATCAAAACATTAAATTACCCTATCGACCTGTCCGCATTTCCTGACGGAATGTACTTTGTCAGGGTAAAAACTGGAAAGCAATTTATTAGCCGCAAGCTGATAAAATCACGTTAAATTTCTACTAAAGCAATAAAAAAGAGGGCGTCTCATAACTTCTACCTCTCGGTAGACATATCCTGAGCCGCCAAATAATTTTCTTTTTAAGAGTTTTTTTAGAGGAAAATTTCATTTTCCTCTAAAAAAACCTCTCAAAGAAATAATATTGGCTGGCGAATCCGCCTAAGGCGGGTGAAACAGCCTCTTTTTTATTTTTGGGAATCAATCAAAACCATTTTGGAATCTGATTGTATCCTTTACATTGAACACACAATCAAATCAAACCATAAAGACATGAAAATTGGCATTGTTTGCTATCCAACCTATGGTGGAAGTGGAGTTGTGGCTACTGAATTAGGGATAGGTTTGGCTAATCTTGGACATGAAATACACTTTATCACCTATAAGCGTCCGGCCCGGCTAACATCTTTTCATGAAAATGTTTTTTATCACGAAGTAGATACTGAAGAATATCCCCTATTTGAATATATGCCCTATGATAGCATGCTGGCCAGTAAAATGGTGGATGTGGTAAGATATGAAAACCTAGATATTCTGCATGTACATTATGCCATTCCACATGCAGCTGTTGCCTATTTATCTAAGAAGATCTTATTAAGCAAAGGTAAGTACGTGCCCGTAGTCACCACCCTCCATGGAACCGATATAACTCTGGTAGGGAAAAACAAAGCTTTTTCACCAGTTGTCGAGTTCTCTATTAATAAGTCCGATGGGGTCACGGCAGTTTCTGAAAGTTTAAAGCAGCAAACGCTTGATTATTTTGATATAAATAAGAACATAAAGGTCATTCCAAATTTTATCGACTTTGAGCGATTTAAGCGAATCAATAAGGATCATTTCAAAAAAGCTATCGCTCCAAACGGCGAGCGGATTATTACCCATGTATCTAACTTTCGGAAAGTAAAGCGCATAGATGATGTGGTCAAGGTGTTCCATCGCATAAACCAAAACCTTCCCTCAAAATTATTGCTGATCGGAGATGGTCCCGAGCGTCGGAAAGCCGAATCGCAGTGTCGCAGGCTCGGTTTATGTGATGAAATTCGGTTTCTTGGAAAACAGGACGCTATTGAAGAGTTAATGGCCGTTTCTGATCTATTTTTGCTCCCATCACAGAAGGAGAGCTTTGGACTGGCAGCGTTGGAAGCACTAGCTTGTGAAGTTCCTATCATTTCCTCTAATGCCGGTGGTCTTCCCGAAGTTAACCTTCAGGGCAAAACAGGTTTTTTGAGTGAAGTAGGTGATGTAGAGGATATGGCTAATAATGCTCTGAAAATCCTCAATAATAAAAAATTGCATAATGAATTCCGAAAGAATGCCTTGCAGCAAGCCAAACGCTTTGACATCAGTAACATTCTTCCTGAGTATGAATCTTATTATGAAGAGGTTTTAAAAACGGCAGTATATACCGCTCCTTAAGAAAGAAAAAGGAAGTATAAAATGTTGTTCTTTTACAGGTGCTTATGCCTTAGGGAAGCAGTTCAAGCAGGTTTGCATTTTTGATGTATTCCAGGCGCCAGAGTCTTTCTCTGGGAATCTCTCCTCTGATATATTTTTCAATCATCAAACTGGCAATAGGAGCAGCGTAAGTTCCTCCAAATCCTGCGTTTTCTACATATACGACCACGGCAATTTGAGGGTTTTCCTTTGGAGCAAAACTAAAAAATATAGAATGATCCTTGCCTGAGTTTTCTGCTGTTCCTGTTTTTCCACAAATGGGAATATCAGGGATATAAGCCGAACGTGCCGTTCCTGCCAATACAGCCCTTTCCATTCCATCAATTACTGGTTCAAAATGCTCCTTATCAATGCCGATAAAATTCTTTTTTAAATATTTTTCCGGGATGGAAGCATTACTATTCAGATATCCTTTGACCAGATGTGGGGTAATGTAATAGCCTCTATTTGCCAGCATAGCTGCAGCGTTCACCATTTGCATATTGGTCATTTGAATTTCGCCCTGACCAATAGCCAGGGAACGGATCCAGAGGGAATTCCATCTTTGTCCTTCTTGTTGTTTATTAAACCAATCGGTATAATATCGGGAGGTAGGATAATTACCTCCTTTTTCCGAAGGGAAATCAATGCCCAGAGGTTTACCCAGGCCAAACCTATTCAGATAGGCATTAAAAGTATCGAGGCCGATATTGGGCTGATCAAAACCAAATTGATCTACCACTTCTCTAAAAACCGTCACAAAATAAGCATTGCAGGAATGCTGGATGGCCATACTTACACTGGTGCAGGTAGGATGGCCGTGGCAGCCTGTCAACCTAAGGCCGTTATGAAAATAGGCTCCATTACATCGGATTAATCTTTTAGGTTTGAGAACTCCTTCCTGCATAGCAATAAGTGCTACCAAAGGTTTGAATAAAGATCCGGGAGGATATTGTGCCAAAACAGCCCTGTTAAAAAGTGGTTTAAGGGAATCTCTATTTAAGCTTAGGTATGCTTTTCCTCGTTCTTCATTACCAATGACTAAATCATTAGGATCATAACCCGGACTGCTAACCATGGCCAGAATTTCACCAGTAGCAGGTTCCAAGGCAATGATACTCCCTCTTTTATTTTCCATTAGCATTTCTCCAAATGCCTGCAGATCCAGATCGATGGTTGAGACCAGATCTTTTCCGGATTTAGCAATAACGTCTCTTCTTTCGGACTTATAGGTGTCGATAACTCTCCCTAGGTTATCCTTGAATACATACTTAGCCCCTTTTTCACCTCTTAACAATTCTTCATAAGAAGACTCTAAGCCTGTAGCACCAATATAATCTCCTGAGGCATAAATATCATTGGCTTGTTCAACTTCACGCTTATTCACCTCTCTTATGTATCCTAAAAGATGAGCGCCGGTGTTGGCAGGATAGCCTCTAACATTTCTAAGTTGCACAAAGAACCCCGGAAATTGATACAGGCTTTCCTGGAACCGGGCAAAACGCTCGGCTGATATTTTGCTCATAAATACAAAAGGCACAGATTTTGAGAAGCGATCATCTCTCCAGTTTTTATGTAAAGATTCTCTAAAAAAAGCACCATCAATATTAAGCAGTTCACAAAATTTAGAGGTATCCATTTCTGGATCAATCCGGTTATAAGTGACCATCAGGTCATAAATCGGATCATTATTCACCATAAGATTGGTATCTCTATCATAAATTACTCCTCGGGAAGGGTAGATGGTCAATTTATCAATAGCAGTAGCATTGGCTTTGGTACGAAAAGTGCTGTCTACCAGTTGCAACTGCATTGCCTTTCCAATCAATAAAAGCGCTGCTACCAGAAAAAAGAATTGTATTGTATTTTGCCTTTTTTTAAATGTATCTGCCACAAGTCTTTATTTTTTTCCAGCCAGACAAAAAAGGTGTCATGCCTAAATTAATTTGATGGATTAGTTATCGCCATAATCAACATCAGAAATAACATTGAAAGTGCAAAAGAAATTATAGATTTAATTAAGATACTAACTATATAAACATATGTAAAGGCTTCAACAGAAAAATAGAAGAAAATATGGAGCCCCATTAATATTCCTGTATATCTAAAAAACCAGGCCCAGCCCATTCTTTTAGGGGTGGGGCTAGAATTAGCTGTATAGCCTCCTTTGGGCTCAATTCTACGAACCAGACTGGGTCTGAAATAAGCGATAAAAAGCATTACACTCGCATGAATCCCGGGAGAATCATAAAACATATCAATGGTTAGGCCCAAAAGGAACCCCAACCCATTTAACAGCATAGGGTTGGTCTGAAAAGGAAGAAGCAATATGAATAAAGGATAAATAAAGATATTGACATAAGGGAAATCAGGAAAAGCATTACCAATTCTTTGCAAGACCAGTACCTGAAAAAGGCAGATTAGAAAAAACCGAAATAAATTATTAAAAAAATCTTTACTCATTATTCCCTTCTATATTCAAAAGTTCTTGTCGATCTTTATTTTTCACAACATATACATGCTCCATCTTGCTTAAATCATTCATTAGCTTCACTTTTATCGTGTAAAAATTATTCCCCTCTGGCAATGAATCTGAAGCAATAGTACCTATAGGAATACCCGGTGGAAACATGAAGGAATATCCGCTGGTTTCAACGGTATCTCCCAACTCTATATTAGCATGTTTGGGAACATCATCCAAATCCAAAACTGTAGGGTCTCGTTCATTTTTCCAAACCAAAGATCCAAAGTAAGGCGTAGATCTAAGCCGGGATGAAACCCTGGTTTGGCGATGCAGTAAAGACATGGCTACTGAATAATTTTCGGATACACCAACCGTGATTCCTATTAATCCATCCATACTAATGACCCCCATATGTTTATCTACTCCTTGTTTTTTCCCAACATCCAGAGTTATCATATTATCTAGAGCAACTATGGAGTTTTTGATAATCTTTGCAGGAATAAATTCATACTGAGCGTTCAAACTATCCAAAATCAAAGAATCCAATTCAAAATCAGAACCTTCAACAGCTTGCAAGTACTGCCGTAGTTGGGTATTTTCCCGTTCCAGTTTTTTATTTTCTTCCCTCAGGTCAAGGTAGTCAAGTGCATTGGAATAAATATCAAAAATGGTACCGGCGTAAGTGCTGGTTGAGTTTAACAATATCTGCCTTTGTTCTCGGTTATAATTTACAATAATTGTGAAGCACACCAATTCCAGGACGAAAAAGGAAAAGAAATTTCTATACCTGATGATGAATTCAATCAAATTGCGCATAGGCAGACCAATATTGCTTTATACGCTCTTTCTATCGATTAAAAAGGTGTAGCGATCTGAATTTTTCAAGGCAATACCTGTTCCTCGCACTACTGCTCGTAAAGGATCTTCAGCAATGTGAATAGGTAGCTTAGTGCGTTGCCCAATTCTTTTGTCTAGTCCCCGTAGTAATGCACCTCCTCCTGTCAGATACAAGCCTGTACGATATATATCGGAAGCTAATTCTGGTGGTGTGGCCTCCAGGGCTTTAAGAACAGCATCTTCAATCTTGGAAATGGATTTATCGATAGCGTGCGCAATTTCGCGGTAATTTACTTTTATTTGCTTGGGGATACCCGTCATCAAATCCCGTCCGTTTACAGCAAAATCTTCTGGTGCAGACTCTTCATCCAAATGGTCAAGAGCTGAGCCGACGTGGATTTTTAGCTGTTCTGCCGTGCGCTCTCCAATTAAGATATTATGCTGGCGTTTCATATAACTCATAATATCACTTGTAAACTCATCGCCAGCAATCCGAATGGATTGGTCACAGACTATTCCGGACAAAGCAATAACGGCAATTTCTGTGGTACCTCCTCCAATATCAATAATCATATTACCAACCGGTTCTTCTACATCAATGCCAATTCCCAAAGCAGCGGCCATGGGTTCATGAATGAGGTAAGTCTCTTTACTGTCAACATGATCGGCAGAATCAAAAACAGCACGTTTTTCAACTTCGGTAATACCAGAAGGAATACAAATAACCATTTTCATATGAGAAAACAGGCGGCGGGTATTTCCCATCATTCCAATAAATCCTTCTATCATGCTTTCAGCTGCCTGGAAATCAGCAATTACCCCATCCTTAAGAGGTCGGATGGTTTTTATATCTTCATGTGTTTTTTCATGCATTAGCATGGCCTTCCTGCCTACTGCAATGGTCTCACCCGTCCGGCGGTCAATCGCTACAATAGAGGGTTCATCAACAATTACTTTTCCGTCTTGTATAATCAGCGTATTTGCAGTACCTAAATCGATCGCTAATTCTTGCTTAAAGAAATTAAAAAACTTCATTAAAATTGTTTATGGGATTTACGAATAACACTCCCGAATAAAACTTAGTTTGAATGACCTTGAAAGTTAAGAACTTTTTTCGGCTTATTCTAATATACTTAATGGGAAGATTTGCCGCAAAAAAACACATTTTTTGGCTAAAAATAAAACCTCTTCTATGCTAATGTGATTATTTCCTAAACATTTGCCCCAACAACTACTTCCCAGAAATCTTCAGCCTTTAAATATCGCTGTGCCAGGACTCTCAAATCATCAGCTTCCATATTTTTGATCGTACTCGACAAATCATCAATAAAGCTTCTTGGTAAACCATCCAGGTGCATGGTTTTAATCAATTCTGCAATACTGAAAACGCCATCCATCATAGTCAGTAAATAGCCGAGAGTATAATTTTTTAGCATATTCATTTCCTCTTCCTCAACCAATTCTGTTTGTAACCTATCAAGTTCAAAATAAATCTGATTTAAGGTGTCTTTAGCCGTTTCATTGCTTACCTCTGTGCCAATATAAAGGCTTCCATCAAACATCATTGGGTCAATCATAGAATATATATTGTAAGTATACCCTTGCTTTTCCCGAATGTTAGTCATTAATCGACTGCCAAAATATCCCCCCAAAATCATATTCAGAAGGTAAAGGCCAGGATAGTCTTGATGTTTCCGTCTAAAAAGTCGACGCCCTAGACGAATGGCTGTTTGTAAACTGTCCTTATGATGTATACTCACCTTTTCAGGTATAGTTTCAATAACAGGGATTATAGCCTCTTTTTGTGGGCCAACAGGAATAGCCTCACTTAATGCATCATCTATTCTGTTTATTAAGTCCTTGTCTATTTTCCCACTCAAGAAGACTGTCGCATTACCAGTGTTATATAATCGATGGAAATGACTAAAAAGATCTCCTCTGTTTAATCTGGAATAAGTTTCAGGGATGCTATTATACCCATAGGGATGTGATGAACCAAAAATAAGTTCTGTAATCTTTCGATAGGCAATTGCATCACTTTTTGCTAGATCGATTTGCAGGCGATGGTGGTTTCTTTTTATGAAGGAGTCCAACTCTTTTTGTGGAAATGAAGGTTGGTGTAGCAAATCTTGATAAAAAGGGAGAATTTTATCGATATGCTTGTTTACAGCATACAGGCTCAAACTCGAAGTATCCATGTTAAATGGAGTTTTCAAGCTACAACCATAAAAGTCCATTTCCTCAGCTATCTTGGCCCCGGTATAATTTTTTGATCCTTCTTTTAACAAGGTATTGGTAGCTCTGGCCACCATTTGTTTTTGTTCAAATGGACGACCTGCCCTAAAGACCACTTCCAGCTTACTGACTTCCAGTTTGCCCATCGAGATAACATGCATTGGAATACCATTACTTAAAATTATCTTTTCTGTATCTGGTAACTCCAATTGTTTTATTCCTTTTATCTCAGGTGCATATTTCCGATCAGGCATTTTTTTTTGACAAAAAAACAATAGAAATGTGGAATAAGATCATTTTTTCTAAAAAAAGTTAACATTGAGTTAACAAAAGGGTAGTTATCCACAAATTGTGGAATAATAACTGTGGAAAAGTAAAATAGAAAATTTAATTTTGGGGTTTAAATTACTCCATGTCATAACCATACCTTATATATGAAATTCAGCGTATCTTCAGCCGACCTTCTAAAACAACTTCAAATAGCCGCCGGGTCTATTGCTCAGAATACAGTACTACCTATCCTTGAAGATTTTTTATTCACCATCAGTAATAATAAATTGCAAATTGCAGCCACTGACCTGGAAACCTCAATAACTACTGAAATTGATGTAAAAGCTGACAGTAACGGCTCTGTTGCGGTCCCAGCAAAAATTCTTTTGGAAACATTAAAAGCCCTGCCACAGCAGCCCATTACATTTAATATTGATGATAATAATTTCGGAATAGAGATTACCTCATCTTATGGAAAATACCGACTGGCAGGGGAAAGTGGAGAAGACTTTCCAAAAATTCCTGAACCCGATGCTGTTGATACGGTAGCATTGCCGGGAAAAGTACTGGGTCAGGGTATCAATAAAACACTTTTTGCTACCAGTACTGATGAATTGCGTACTGCAATGACAGGAGTATACTTCCAGGTTGACTTTGATAAGCTCACCATGGTTGCTACAGATGCCCACAAGCTGGTAAAATATACTTTCAATCAACTGTCAAGTGATGTGGCCACTTCTTTTATTGTGCCAAAGAAAGCTCTTAATTTGCTAAAAAGTGCCGTTCCAGAAGGAGAGGATGTGTCTTTATCTTTCAATAAGGCGAATGCATTTTTCGCCTTTGGAAATACTCAACTGGTTTGTCGCCTCATCGATGCCAAATATCCGGATTATAATGCTGTCATACCAGTAGACAATCCTAATTTACTGAGTTTGCCCAGAACGGATTTCCAGAATTCATTAAAGAGGATAGCCATTTATGCTAATAAAACGACTAATCAGGTTGTTTTAAACATAAATGATGGGAGTCTAACCGTTTCTGCACAAGATTTAGATTTTTCCAACGAAGCAACGGAGCAGCTTGCCTGTACTTATACCGGAGATCCGCTAGTAATAGGGTTCAATGCTAAATTTCTTATCGAAATGCTTGGAGTTATCAATTCCGAAGAGATCAAAATGGAATTATCTACTCCAACAAGGGCCGGTATACTCTTACCTACTGATGAGTCAGATGAAGAAAGAATATTGATGTTGGTAATGCCTGTTATGTTAAGCAATTAAGGTCTTTCACCTAAATGAGCCATATCCCATAAATATTTATTCGGAGAATATCATCAAGGCCTTTCCTGGTAAATAAATGTATACTTGTGTATGAGAAATTTACTACTACTTTTTAGTCTCTTGATGTTATTTACTTATTGCACTGATGATCCAGTAGATGAATCCGGTGAAGAAACAGTCCTGGACAGTTACCCAAATCAACCAGCGGAAGTTATCAGGCGATACCAGGCAAGTATTGATAGCAATCACTTCTTACAAGCCAAACTATACAGCACTCTTTCCGGCCAGGCTTGGATTGACACATTGTCAAAAATTATCAATAGTTCCGGAGAAGATCTTGACTCCACCTTACTTCAGACACAATTTCTTCAGATTGATTGCCAGATCCAACAAGATACAGCTCTTTGTAATTGCCTCGCAGAAGATCAGGATGGAAAATATGAAATGACTTATACTTTATTGAAAGTAGATGAAAAATGGAAAGTAGAAGCTCCTGAAGAGGATGATTTATGGATAGATGAGCAAATGATCCAGGATATGATACAACAATTTATGAAGGAATGAAAAAAACTACTCCGAAAATAGGACTCTTCTTTGGGTCTTTTAACCCAATTCATGTAGGACACATGATTATTGCCAATTTTATGTACGTTCATACCGATTTATCACAGGTTTGGTTGGTAATAAGCCCTCATAATCCATTAAAACCCAAAAAATCACTAGCCAACAACTATGACCGTTATCATTTGGTACAATTGGCCATCGAAGACAACCCCAAACTACGAGCTAGTAACATTGAATTTGGCCTGCCCCAACCTTCTTATACCATTGATACCTTGACCCACCTACGGGAAAAATATCCTGACAAAAAATTCGTCCTCATCATGGGAGGAGATAATCTGGCAACATTACATAAATGGAAAAATTACGAATTGCTCTTAAGAGATTATGAAATTTATGTTTATAAGCGCCCTAATTATGATATTAGCGACTATCAATTTTATCCTAATGTGAAAATTTTTGAAGCGCCACTGATGCATATATCATCTACCTTTATTCGAAAATGTATTAAGGAAGGAAAGTCGGTGCAGTATTTGCTGACTAAACCCGTCTATGAGTATTTATCATCAAGTCATCTTTATCGCTAATTTAAACCTCCCGAGTCAACCAAAAATAGTAGCTCATTAAAGTAAAGGCTAGGACAAAACCTTTTCTTCCTTTCTCCAATTTATATCCTAAACAATAATAAATTTGTAATTCGGTTTTTATGATAAAGTCGAACCAGATTTTTAAAATTATCACGTTCTTATGCGTTACCTATATACTCTTATTTTTACCCTAATAATCATTGATGGCTCAGCCCAAAATCAACTATCTATTGGCCAATGGCGTTCTCATTTGCCCTATAATTTAGGAAGGGTAGTCACTCAGAGCTCAGATAAAATTTTTTTTGCTACCGAATGGTCTATTGTTTCAGTAGATAAGGTAGATGAATCTGTTGATTTTTTATCCAAAGTAGAAGGTTTAAGCAATGTCGGTATTCAATTGGCGAAGTATAACCCTGGGAGTCAAACCCTAATAATAGTATATACCAATACAGTTATCGATCTGGTCAAACCAGATGGTATTATCACTATGAATCAAATCCGTAATTTCAACAATATTGTAGGAGAAAAAAGTATCAATGACATTTTTATTGAGAGCGATAGTACCATTTTATTAGCTGCCAGTTATGGTGTTTCCCGTATTAATACCAATAGAAATGAGTTTGAATTCACCACCTTTACAGGTATTCCTGCCAGAGCAATTTACCGGTTTGAGGATTTTATTTATGCGGGAACAGATGAAGGTATTTATCGGGCAGAAACAAATAATATAAACCTGGAAGATTTTGGTCAATGGGATTTTTTGGATCAAAATGAAGGGTTTCCCCTCGATTATTCCTGCCGAAACTTAGTTTCCTATAAAGGAGAAATGTATGCCGACATTAATGACACGGTATTTGTAATCAACCAAAACCCATTAAGAAAAATCCATCATGAGGCGGGGCATGATATCGTTTACCTTTCTGCTGAAGGAGAGAATTTTATCATAGGACTCAATTGTATAGATAACAGCTGTAGCGGTCCGCGAGTTATGTACATCGATAAAGATGGACAAAAAGGCTTTTTTAATCAAGGCTGTGTCGGTCTACCTGTTAATGCCATTGAAGATGAGCAGGGGCGGATTTGGTTTGGGGATGGATTTCGCGGATATCGCAGAGTGAATAATTTGACCGATGAGATTTGTACCGTTCGAAACTATAATTCCCCATATTCAGAAAACAACCGTGAATTTGCAATATATAATAATCAACTTTGGATGGTAGCAGGTGGTGTGAATCAAACTTTTAGTAATCGCTTCCTGGATCATGGTTTTGCCTCTTTAATTGACGGCCAATGGAACATCTATAATCGCTGGACCCGGGAGGAGCTTAGAGGCCCCCTACGTGATGACCCCATTGATGATATGCTTGATTTTTTAACCATAACCATTCATCCCGATAACGGAAAAGTTTATGCCGGTTCGTTTTATGAAGGCTTAATCGAGTTTGACGGAGAAACTATGGTTCAGTATGATGAAAACAACTCAAGTTTGGGTAATGCAGTTGGTGATCCTTTAAGAACCAGGATAAGTGGACTTGCCTTTGACGAAGACAATAATCTATGGATAAGCAATCACTCTGCTGATCGTCCGCTTTCCGTTTTGAAAGCAGATGGTACCTGGCAAAATTTCGCCCCCTCCTGTAGGCAGGAAGAAATTCACCAATTGGGGGTAGATCGAAATGGGTTTAAATGGATCATTTCCGGTAATAGTGTAGCGGGTGTACTTGTGTTTGATGAAGGAGAAATGGATGACCCCTCGGATGATCGTTGCAGAACATTCACCTCTAGCAACAGTAATCTTCCAACCAATAATACCAACTGTCTTTCCATTGATCTGGAAGGAGACGTATGGGTTGGCACCACTGAAGGAGTTGTCATTTTTGAATGTGGTTCGAATGCCTTTGAAAATATTTGTCAGGGGACCCGGCGAATTGTAGAGCAAGATGGATTTGGAGCTTTTTTACTAGAAACTGAAGAAGTCCAAACTATTGCAGTGGATGGTGCCAACAGAAAATGGATAGGCACTAAAAACGGAGTATTTGTTTTATCCCCTAATGGCGATGAGCAAATTGCTCATTTTACCGAAAACAATTCCCCCTTATTTGATAATAATATTATTGATATTGCCATTAATCCGCAAAATGGAGAAGTTTTTATTGGTACAGATAAGGGGGTGCTTTCCCTGCAAGGTGAGGCTATTGAAGGTAGGCAGGTAAATAACAACACCGTCGAAATTTATCCTAATCCGATAAGACCTGAATATTCAGGCCCCATTGCTATTCGTGGATTAGCAAGAGATGCGAATGTCAAAATTACTGATATCCATGGTCGCCTTGTTTTTGAAACTACGGCTTTGGGAGGGCAAGCCATTTGGGATGGATTTGATTATAATGGCCGAAGGGCAGATTCTGGTGTTTATTTAATTTTTAGCACAAGTAATGCCCGTTTTACAGGTTTCACGGCTAAACCTAGTGCTGCAGTAGGAAAAATTTTGTTTGTAAAGTAACAAAGGCTATCCTGTTAATTTTTGAATAAGATAAAATAGATTTTTCTATCAAAATTCAGCGATTTTTTATTGGAGGTATAGCTGATTATTTGTGCTTTTTTCTCACACAGATATCACAAATTTTGCAGATGATCATGCATTGAAATTTGTGAAATCCCTGATGACCGAAGGTGATTGCGTGCCTATTAAACTTTAAATAACTATAAACCATCAAATTTTGACACACTTTGCGCGGAACAAGGAAACTCGGAACTCGGAACAAAAAACACATGAGAGGTACTCTACTTTAAATTACTCTAAATCAAAATTTGGGAGCTGCCATATTATTTTATTTATATCTTGCCAAAAAGCATTTCTATGAAACCATTGCTCTTTTTATTTGGGATTCTTTGTTGCAATGTATGTTTATATGCACAGGCAGATTCTGCACAAGCCATGCGTTTCAAAATGGTTTTTGTTGGAGATGTTATGGGGCATGGTTCGCAGATCACCTCCGCTCAGGTAGTCAAAGATTCTTTATATGATTATTCTCCTTGCTTTGAGTTGATATCTCCTATTTTAAAGCAAGCTGACCTTGCCATTGGAAACCTTGAGGTGACCTTGCCGGGTAAGCCTCCCTACAAAGGATATCCACAATTCAGAAGCCCTGATGATCTGGCACTTGCTCTTAGATATGCAGGATTTAATTTATTGGTCACCGCCAATAATCATTCCAATGATTCAGGGAAAAATGGAGTTATCAACACCATTGAAACGCTTTATGATTATGGCTTCTATCATACCGGAACTTTCCAAAGCCAGGAAGAAAGAGATGCTTTTTATCCTTTGATTGTTTATAGAAATAATTTCAAACTAGCCTTTCTCAATTATACCTATGGCACCAATGGTATTCCTACAAGATTCCCAACCATCGTTAATAGTATTGAAGAAGAACAAATCCGAAAAGATTTGATTGAAGCAAAAGCATTAAGGCCAGATTTTATAATTGTTCTTTTACATTGGGGCAATGAATATCAATTGAATGAAAACAGTCAGCAAAGACGACTAGCGGATTCGGTATTTCATTGGGGGGCAGACTTAATAGTAGGTGCTCATCCTCATGTGGTGCAACCTATAAAAAAGGCACCAGGAGCAATTGAAGGACAGCCTAATCCGGGTTTGATAGCCTATTCTCTTGGTAATTTTATTTCTGGGCAGCGTCGAAAATACACTGATGGAGGGATTATGTTTGAAGTCGAAATAGAAAAAAAAGACAAACATTCCAAAGCAAGGATCATCAATAATAGTTACATACCTGTTTGGAGATACATACAAAGGGAAGGCAAACAATCTACTTTTAGAGTAGTTCCGGTATCAGCCTTTGAAAATGGTCAAGAGTCTCTCCTGGGGATGACCACAAGTGACATCAGTAAAATGAAGTTCTATGCTAAAGAAACCCGAAAGCACCTCAATCGTTTTGATAGTTCGGAAAGAAAGATAACTTTGCAGGAATTAGGCCTTACTCAAAAGGCACCTAGTAGCGAAATAGAAAAATAAGGAAATGATTGTATCTGCAATTCTGGCAATGTCAAAAAACCGGGTAATAGGAAAGGACAACAAAATTCCCTGGCATCTGACTGCCGATTTAAAATATTTTAAGCGGACCACTCTTAATCATCATATCATTATGGGGAGGAAAACCTTTTTGTCGATTGGCAAGCCCCTTCCTAAACGGACAAATATCGTTCTTACTCGAAATCCTTTTTTTGTTGCTTCTAATATCATTGCCACCTCTTCTATTGATGAAGCCCTCAGTATTGCTCAAAATAATGAAGAAACGGAAGTTTTTATCATTGGTGGGGGCGAAATTTATCGCCAAAGTATGCCTTATTGGGACAAAGTTTATATCACATTGATAGACTTGGAAGTAGAAGGGGATGTGTTTTTTCCAGAACTAGATAAAAACGAATGGCAGTTAATTTCAGAAGACCCACATGAGGCTGATGAAAAAAATGAATATAATTATACCTTTCTAGTTTATGAACGAATTGCCAAGGCCGTTTCTGATGAATAAATGGTAATAAGTATATTGTCCTTCTAATCATTTTTTAATCATCAATCTTCTCAAAATTTATCTTTTTTAGAGTCCACTGCAAGGATATAATAACATTTAAAATTTTTGGTAACAACATTTGCACGATGCTTTTTTTCCTCATACCTTATGGAAAAAACCAAATGAAAATACCAGAATCCTTTCTCCATTATGTCTGGCGAATGAAGCGTTTTGACTGGTCAAATTTAACAACTACAGAAGGAGAAAGCTTACAAATTTTGAACTGGGGGCAATACAATGTGAATTCCGGCCCTGATTTTTTAAATGCACAAATTTATATTGGAAAAACCCAATGGATTGGGCATATTGAAATCCATGTAAATTCAAGTGACTGGCTCAAACATCGGCACCAATATGATAATGTAATTCTTCATGTTGTACTAGAAGAAGATGAACCAATATATAACAGCAGTGATTGTCGTTTGCCTTGTTTGGAGTTAAAAAAGCGAATCCCTGGAAAACTAAAAGGTATTTATAAAAAACTAATTCATAGTGAGTATTGGATCCCCTGTCAGTACTATTTTCCTAAAGTGAAAGAGATCACCAAAGAATTATGGCTGGAAAGATTAATGGTTGACCGGCTGGAAGGTAAGCTTGAAGAGCAAAAACGAAGGCTACATTCTAATACAAATGATTGGGAAGAAACTTTATATCAATTCTTGTCCAAAGGCCTTGGGATGAAAATCAATTCTGAGGCAATGGATGAACTAAGCCAAAGAACCCCTCTATCCATTATTCGAAAGCATAAACATAGTTTATTTCAAATTGAAGCATTGTTTTTTGGACAATCAGGACTATTGGAACCTTCTTTATCTGAAGCTTACCCTAAAAGGTTGTTCAAGGAATATCAGTTTTTAGCGCAAAAATTTAAACTGAATCCCATGACAGGTAAACAATGGAATTATTTAAGATTAAGACCTGCTAACTTTCCTAGTATCCGAATCGCCCAGCTGGCCTCCATTCTATATCAGGCAGATCATCTTTTTCAAAAATTATTAGCAGCCAATACCATTGATGAGTTATACAATATGTTGGAAATAAAATTGTCAAATTATTGGTATGATCACTATCGTTTTGGCAAAGTGTCTAAAGGAAAATTTAAGGGCCTGGGGAGATCAGCTAAAGATTCTTTAATCATTAACACCTTTGTACCCTTTTTATTCCTGTACGCAGAGGAACGTTCAAATGAAGAAGCAAAATTAACAGCTCTTTCCTGGTTAGAACAACTTAAGCCGGAACGTAACCATATTATTCGGCAATGGGAGAAATTGGGTATCCAATCACATTCTGCATTTCAAACTCAGGCGCTCTTGCAGTTAAAAACCCAGTATTGCGATAAAAGACGTTGTACGGAATGTAGCATTGGACATAGCATTCTAAATAAGTGTTCATAATAATGAGCACAAATTGTTGGCGATTAATGGCATGCCCGATCATCTTCATATATTTTTTGGTATGCGTCCCAGTCAATCTTTATCCGATTTAATGAAAACGGTCAAGGAAAAATCGACAAAGTGGGTTAACATGAATGGTTTAACCAGAGAGAAATTCTCTTGGCAGTCTGGTTATGGTGCTTTTTCCTATACTAAAAAGGAAGTGCCTCGGGTGATGCGATATATCCGCAACCGGAAGGATAACTCTAAATAGCGTGCCTTTAGGTACGCAACAAAAGGCTCAATAAAAAGTAGCGAAAAGGATGGCACCAGTAATACAACTCAGATAAAAATCCTTTTCCCTTGTAATTTTTTAAGACCTCAGGTGTATATCTAGTAAACATGATATTTAATGTGCTCTCCCATATTAAAAAATTATAGGAATCACCCCATGCATCTTCAACAGTAAAGACCATAATCGTCAATGTTTTAAAAAATGATAGGAAAAACAGCTTTCAAAAGATTGGTAGAGGATAAAAAAGATAAACTATTTCGGATTGCTCTGGCATTGGTCAAAGATGAAGAAGTGGCTAAAGATTTAGTACAAGAAGTTCTGTTGAAAATGTGGGAATTAAAAAGCCAGCTAGATGCTGCAAAGAATATTGATGCTTTTATTGTGAAATCACTTCGAAATAAATGTTTGTCTTATTTAAAAATATCAACCAACAGGCAATTGTCACTTGCTAATCGATTGACAAACAATGAAGTTGAAACACCTTTTGAGAAAGTTACCTATGATGAAAGTTTTAAGATGATTCAGAATATTATTAACCAAATGCCGATTGAAACCCAACTCATTTTATGCCTTAGAAACCAGGAAAAATATTCTTACGAAGAAATTAGTGAAATAACTGGCCGGTCTACCAATAATCTTAAAGTTATTATGTCCAGAACCCGATCTAAAATCAGAGCACAGTACCTAAAAATGCAAAATTATGGATTGGAAAAAAATTGAAATCCTTTTAGACAAGTATTACAAGGCTGAAACCTCTTTGGAAGAGGAACATGAGCTATCTGAAGCATTTCAGGAAAAAGTCATACCTAATGATTTAGCTTCCTATAAAATGGAATTCGAATACTTCCAAAAATCAGCTAGCCGAAAACTGGAAGGAGATATCAATCTAGAATTATCTAATTCTACGATAGTGGCAGAAAATGTATATAGGAAGAAAAATTGGCCATGGATAGATGTTCAAAAAATCGCCGCAGCTTTCCTTTTTTTACTCACTGGGTTTTCTACAGGCATCCTATTCAATAACAATTTTAAGGGGCAAAACAACCAGAATATCCAGCAGGAATTAATAGAAATCAAATCAATGATGGTTTTGACCTTACTAAAAAACAGTTCTCCCATTGATCGCTTGAAAGCCATAAACCTGTCTTCAGATTTGGACATTGAGGAAGATAATTTATTAGACAATATCTTGAAAACTTTCAGAAATGATCCGAATGAAAATGTAAGGATTGCTGCCCTTAATGAACTATATCATTATTTGGGAAATCACCAAGTAAGAGAGGCTTTGGGAAAGGAGTTGTTCAGTCAACAATCTGAAATTGTATTGTCAGTCCTAATTGATGTGCTTCTTTCAATAGAAGATCAAGCAATACAATCGGTACTCAAAAAGTATACGGATCGCCCTGGAGGATCAGAGTTTATTAAAAATAAAATTTCCACTCAATTATAACCTTCAAATTATGAGATTGATCATTTTAATTTATCTGATACTATTCTTCAGCAATGTCCTCAGCTTTGGTCAAGATACCGTATCTCAAGAATTCACCATGGAGTTTTCCAATCCAGATCAAAAAGGGAAACTAGTCATAAACCTAAATGAAGGTTCTATCCAAATTAAGGGGTCCCCTTCTGCAAAACAAATTCAAATTAAGGCGAATATTAGCTCTAAAAGCGAGAAGATGGAAGAAAATGAAGGAATGAAACAAATAAAAGATTACAATATTGAAATGGAAATAGAAGAAAAAAATAATGTCATCAATATCCTTTCCCACTCCAAAAAAGTAATAAACCTGGAGATTACTGTACCCAAGCTAATCGATTTAGAAACAAATTTATATGTCAAATCTGAAGGCGTGAGCATAGAAAATGTCGAGGGGAATATTTCAGCTAATGTTGATGAAGGTGACGTGTTATTAAAAGATGTTATTGGCAGCGCTTCGGTTGTCATCTATTCCGGTTCCCAAGGAAATATAGTTGCCAATTTTCTAGAGGTTTTTCCCAACACCCCAATGGCTTTCAGCACTCGTCGGGGAGACATTGATGTCACTTTTCCAGATGACATTGGTTTTAAGGGCCACATTTCATCTGACAAGGGAAAGGTATATTCTGATTTTGATATGGTGGCTGAAAGAATTCAACCCAAAAAGATCAATAAAAACAAGATAATAATCAGCGGCCTAATTAGATACAAAATAAATCAAGGTGGAGCTGAAATGATATTTAAATCCATTTACGGGAATATCTATATCAGAAAGTGAATTTATTCATAAACATTCGATCAGATAAAATTTCAAGTAAAATGAACAACTTTTTCTTCAATATCATAATAAGATTTATTGGCCTTGCCATTTGCCCTATTCTTTTTTTTTGTTGTAATACAAATGGTGGTCAAACATTGGCAATTGAAGATATTACAGTCCTCAACATGGTTGATGATATTGAACTGCCAAATAGAACAATAATAATTAAAGAAAACAGAATAGTTGAAATTGGATCTGCTAAAGAAATCAAAATCCCACGAAATGCTATTAAAGTTGATGGTCGAGGAAAGTACATCATACCAGGAATGTGGGATATGCATGTCCATATACAGTGGGCTTTTATGGAAAATCATCTTGATCTTTTTTTCAAATATGGCATAACTAGTGTTCGTGAAATGGGAAGCGATCCAGAATTCACAAAAAACCTAATTGCCAAAATCGGTGCTGGTAAGGTAAAAGGTCCTAGAATTAAATTTTGTGGTCCGCCAATTGAAAGCCCTGAATGGATGGACTATGCTTTAAATGAGAGTGGAAACCCTAGTAAGGAAGACTATTCGAAGTCAAGGCTTTTGATATCTAATAAGGAGGAAGTAGATCAAAAAATAGATTACCTGGTCAGGTTAGGGGTCGATTTTATCAAGATGCGAAACTTCCCGGATTCTGCTACCTATTTTGCTATTGCCAAAGCTGCAAAAAGGGCAAAGCTGCCCCTGGTTGGTCATGCACCATATAATTTAGATCAAAAAGAAGTAGCCTTGGCTGGTCAGCGTTCCTTTGAACATGGTTGGTATCCCAACCTTGAAGATATATCTCCTATAGAATTAAACTCACTACTTTCAATATATAAAGCTAATGGAATCGCAGTAGTTCCAACCTTGTCCACCTGGTATCCTCAATCATTACCCTTGCGAGAAATTGAGAAAGTATTGCAGGGCGATTCATTAAATCACAAGCTTGCAGAATTGCCCCAGGAACTAATTGAAAAATGGAAACAAAAAGCAAAAGCAAAAAGAGATAAAAATGAATTAGGAAATTGGTCTCCATCTGTTTTAGAAAATCAGGCCAAAGAAGTGGTAAACCTTTTCAACAAAGGAGTGATGGTCTTACCAGGGACTGATGTAGGAGGCCTATTTGTATTTCCAGGATATTCTTTACATCAGGAACTTGAGTTTTTTGTAAAAGGTGGCATGACTCCAATGCAAGCCTTAAAAAGTGCTACCATTGAATCAGCTAAATTTATGGAGATGGATGATAGCCTGGGTACTATTGAAAAAGGAAAATTAGCCGACTTAATTATATTAGATAAGAATCCCTCTATTGATATTACCAATCTCCATTCTATTAAAATGACCATAAAAAATGGTGCCATGGTATTCGAAAAATAAAAAGACCAAACAGATTACCCTAAGGTCATTCCTTCTAAAAACTCAGCAGCCTGCTCCAATTGAGGAATCTTGCCTACATCAATCCATCTGTCCTCATCGTGAGGATACTCGATAATTTGATGTTTAGGTGCCAGTTCAAGATAGGCGTCAATGATCGAAAATACTTCCTGATCAGGTAAATGCTGAAATATCTCGGGTGAAAAAACATGAATACCGCTAAATGCCCGAGATCGATAATTATCGGCAGAGACAGGCAATCTTAATTCACCCGTTTTTACATTGGTCCAACCAACCAAACGATGAGCATTATTAAAAAGTAGATAGCGAGAAGTCTTACGATTTCGGGTGGCCAGGGTTGCAAGTGCAGAGGATGCCACATGGCTGTCATACATCTTTTTAAGATCCAAAGCCGAAATGATATCGGTATTATGTACCAAAAAAGGGCCATCTTCTAAAAAAGGGCGAGCCTTCTTTAATCCCCCTCCTGTGTGGAGCAATAGAGACCGTTCATCTGATACCATAATATTGATCCCAAAATTGCTGTTTTTTTCCAGGAAATCGAGGATTAATTCTCCAAAGTGGTGAATGTTAATGACAATATCACGAAAGCCAAAAAACTTCAAACGCCGGATCGTAATTTCAAGCAGGGGCATCTGATTTATCTCTACTAATGCTTTGGGCTTATCATTGGTTAGCGGACGTAGGCGAGTGCCCAGTCCAGCTGCAAAAATCATAGCTTTCATCTAGCAGTTTTTATTTCCACCGCTAAAGGTAAACATTCAATTAGAATTATCTATCTGAGCACCTATTCATCTCTCAAAGCTTCTACAGGGTTAATTCTGGCGGTTTGTAGAGCCCTGGTTGCAACCGTAAGAAAGGCAACTAACAATACTGTTGCTCCACTTAATAGAAAGATCCACCAGGGAATATTTGTCTGGTAAGCAAAGTTTTGCATCCATCGATTCATACCCAACCAAGAAATCGGAAAAGCGACTACCAATGATATGACAACTAAAACTAAAAAATCACTGGATAGCAAACTTATCAGTTGTCCTTCACTAGCGCCTAATACCTTCCGAACACCTACTTCTTTTGTTCTTTGACGAATACTTAAAGTAGCCAATCCCCACATTCCCATCAACGCTATGAGAATGGAAAGCAATGTGAAATAAAGAAACATCTTACGAAACCGTACTTCTGTATTATAGATTTTGCCTATGCTTTCATCTAAAAACCAAAAGTCCATTGGAGTATTAGGGATAGTAGATTTCCAGGTTTTTTGAATAGCTGCAATTCTTTCATCCATTTGCCCAGGATGAAGTTTAACAGAGAGAAAATCAAAGCGATCCTGCCATGGTTTATTGGTTAATATCAAAGGGTTTATTTTACTATGCAAAGGTGCAAAATGAAAATCCTTAACAAGGCCAATTACCCGATGGTCACCATTCCGGCTAATGGTTTTACCAAGTGGTTCATCCCAATTCATTTTTTTAGCGAAAGCTTCATTAATTATATAGCCCGTTTGATCACTAGATCTTTCACTACTAAAAAATTGTCCTTCGATCAGGCTTAAGTCATAGGTTTCTAAAAACGCCTCATCTACATCAACTACATTTATCATCATAGGCTGTTCTTGCCCCTCTGGGATATATCCATTACTAGTAAAACCCTGACCAGGAATTTCGGAACTGGCAGTTACTTCTTTTGTCTGTGCTAAATCGAGTAAGGATTGTTTCAACTTAGGCATATTGGTTTGTGCTACATCTCCATTGAGCGGAAGAACAATCACCTGATCCTTTTCAAAACCCAGCTCTTTTGTTTGCATATAATATAATTGCCGGCTTATTATAATTGTTGACACAATTAAAAATGCAGAAATGGCAAATTGAACCACCACCAAAGTATTTCTAAAATACTGCTTTGAAGGCCTGCTTTTTGCCAAAATACCTTTAATGTTTTCTACAATTTTTAGCGAGGATAAATAAAATGCAGGGTATGCTCCTGCTATAAAAGCGACAGTCATCAGTAATGCAATAAGGATCACGAGAGTTTGCCAGTCAAAAAAGAAAGACAGTTCCAGGTTTTTTCCAATTAAAGATCCATATAGTGGAGAAAACTGTAATACCAACAAAAGTGCCCCCACAAAAGCAATTAAAGTCGTTATAAATGATTCTCCCAGAAATTGACGAATTAAATCACTACGATGGGCACCTAAGACTTTACGCAGACCAATTTCTTTGGCTCTTCTAGAAGCACGAGCCGTTGTCAAATTAATGAAATTGACACATGCAATAAAGAGTATAAGTAATCCCACTGCAGCAAAAATGGCCAAATTGGTACGCAGGCTTCTCGAGTAGGGATTGTATTGGAGGTGAATTTGATTCAATGGCTGAAGATAAGGTTGTAATTCTAAACCGTAGGAGGCATATTCTTTATTTATTTTTTCCCACATAAAATCGGGGAACTTTCCTTCTAATATTCCAGGCTTTGCTTCTGCATTTAATTTCAGATAAGTAATGTATTGATTGCCCCCTTTCCATCCTAAATAAAGCCCCTCCTCTTTGAAAAGTGTTTCAAATGAAATGAGTGCATCAAACTGAATATGAGAATTTACAGGAGGATCCTGAACAACTCCCGTTATTTGATATTGCTGTTGATCAGCCAGTGTGATAAATTTCCCAACTGGATTATTTTCTCCAAAAATATTGACTGCTACCTGATCGGTTAAAACCACCGAAAAGGGCTTACTCAATGCTGTATTTGGGTCACCCCATTCCATAGTAAATGAAAATAGGTCGAACATCGTTGAATCCGCATATCGGGCAGCTTCAATTTTGAATGCCTCATTATTATAAGAAGCATACATGATTCTATTAGTAGAGAAACGCGTATAATTTTCTACTTCAGGAAGCTCTTCTTTCATAGCAGGACCTATTGGAGGGGTAAACACGTAGCTGTCGTCCTCTTCAATATCTCCTCGATTTGTGATTACAGAAATACGATACAAATCTTCCCCATGCTCATGAAATGTATCATAACTTAATTCATGACGGATATACAACAAAATTAAAATGACAGCAGCCAGGCCAACTGAGAGGCCGAAAATATTGATTAGACTAAGGACTTTATTGTTAAATAAACTGCGGAGAGCGATTTTTAGGTGGTTTTTAAACATAGCTTCAAAATTGATGAGGCTGTTCAAAACAAAGCAAATAATATCTCAAAATTGATCTAAAGAATTTTGGATTCTTTATTTGAACAGCCTCCAATTAACAGTCGGATAATTCAGCTAAAGCTACATTCCTTTTTAGATGAGCAACAATGATTTTTGTCATTGCTGATTTTTGAAAAAATGATTATAAAAAATCAGAAAATTCACACTGCATCTTTTAATCTCTTTTTCAAAGCAAACAATTCATCCCGATACTGTGCAGCAGAGATAAAATCCAATTCTTTTGCTGCCTTGCGCATCTTTTTCTCTGTATTTTCAATCATCAATTCAATTTTATCCTTTGATAAATATTCCAGAATCGGATCAGCGGCAAGACTCGGCTGATCGGGCTCCACATAAGCCTGCGGTTGACCAGCACGAATATCCAAAATGGATTTTTTGGCTAATATTTCTTCTTTAGATTTCCGTACGGTCCTCGGAATGATCCCATGTTCTTCATTATAAGCCATTTGTTTGGCTCTACGACGATTGGTTTCATCAATAGTCGCTTGCATAGACCTGGTGACCTTATCTGCATAAAAAATGACAAGGCCATTTACATTTCTTGCCGCCCGCCCGGCTGTCTGAGTAAGAGAACGATTATTCCTTAAAAACCCTTCTTTATCTGCATCTATGATGGCAACTAAAGATACCTCCGGTAAATCTAGTCCTTCTCTCAATAAGTTGACCCCCACCAAAACATCAAATGAGCCTAAACGCAAATCCCTTAATATTTCTACCCGCTCCATAGTATCAACTTCCGAGTGAATGTACCTTACTTTAATGTTCATTTTTGTCAGATACTTAGATAACTCTTCCGCCATTCGTTTAGTCAGGGTAGTAACTAAGACTCGCTCTTCCCTCTTAATTCGTTCGTCAATTTCCTCCATTAAATCATCAATTTGATTTAAACTTGGGCGTACTTCAATGGGAGGATCCAAAAGACCTGTTGGTCTAATTACCTGCTCGATAAATAATCCTCCTGTTTGTTCAAGTTCATAATCTCCTGGAGTTGCACTTACAAAAATGACCTGATTGATGAGGTGTTCAAATTCACCGAAATTTAAAGGTCTATTGTCCATTGCAGAAGGCAAGCGAAAACCGTAACTTACTAAATTGGTTTTCCGTGCCCGGTCTCCACCGAACATCCCTCTCACTTGTGGAACCGTCACATGGCTTTCATCAATCATCATCAGATAATCTTCCGGAAAATAATCAAGCAAGCAGAAGGGACGTGTTCCTGGTTTTCGGCCATCAAAAAATCGAGAATAATTCTCCACCCCATTGCAGTACCCCAGCTCTTTCATCATTTCAATATCAAAATTGGTTCGCTCTCTGATCCTCTTAGCTTCCAAAAAGCGTCCTTCTCGTTCAAAATATTTCTCCTGCTCAAATAATTCATCCTGTATATCCTTGATGATCCCGTGAATTCTTTCTTTGGGTGCCAAATAAAGATTGGCTGGAAAAATAGCGGCATTTACCATCTTTTCAATTCGCTTGCCCGTTTCTACCTCTATTTGTTCAATATCTTCAATTTCATCTCCAAAAAAAGTAATTCGATATCCATAGTCCACATAGGGCAAATTGATGTCTACAGTATCTCCTCGAACCCTAAATGTGGCCCTCCGGAATTCAATCTCCGTTCTGGAATACAAACTCTCAACCAGGCTATATAAAAAGGCGTTTCTCGAAATGGTTTGTCCTTTCTGGATTCGAATAATTCCTGTTTTATAATCTTCAGGGTTTCCCATACCATAAATGCAAGAAACAGAAGCTACAATTATGATATCACGTCGTCCGGATAAAAGCGAAGAAGTAGCTCTCAATCTAAGCTTATCTACTTCTTCATTAATTGCTAAATCTTTTTCAATATAAGTGTCAGATGACATGATATAGGCCTCCGGCTGGTAATAGTCATAATAGGAAACAAAATATTCGACCGCATTATTGGGAAAAAACTCTCTGAATTCGCCGTAAAGCTGAGCCGTCAAAGTTTTATTGTGAGTAAGAACTAAAGTAGGCCGGTTCAACTGAGCAATAACATTAGCCATTGTGAAGGTTTTACCAGAACCTGTAACACCCAATAAAACCTGTGCCTTTTCGTATTCATTGATTCCATTAATTAATTCTTCAATGGCTTGAGGCTGATCACCTGTAGGTTTAAAGGGTGACTCTAGTTCGAAATTCATACGATTTGTTTTTATTTATTCGCAAAAATAAACAAATTATTTCATAAAAAAAGAAACTAATTCTTCCCAAATTAAATTGATACCGTAAAACTACAACATGAAAATTGAGATCCAATCTATTCCTTTGGAGCAAAAAATTATTCTTCGTAATCTCATGCAGCTTTATCAATATGATTTTAGCGAATTATCCGGTGAGGACATCAATGAATATGCCCGTTTTGAGTATAACTATCTTGATTATTATTGGACGGAAGAAAAGCGATTTCCATACCTCATTCGGGTCGAGGACAAGATTGCCGGTTTTGTTTTGGTGAATGATCATCTTTTAAGCAATCATAATGGAGAAGCCAGGTCACTGGCAGAGTTTTTTATTTTGAGAAAATTTAGGCGCAGGGGCATTGGAAGTCAGGTAGCTAAAAAGATATTCTCAAGCCATTCCGGCCCTTGGGAAGTGACCACACTTGAATACAATAAAGCAGCTATTTCTTTTTGGACAAAAACCATTTCAGACTATACTAATGGTAAATTTGAAGAAATCGTTAGAAATGGTGATGATTGGGATGGAAGAATTTATAAATTTGGATAAGGTCAATAAGGCCTAGTTCAGTTTATTAACAATGACAAGACAGCAATTCCAATTATTATTTTTATTTCTGATTTTTTTTGCCTGCGAAAGCATTCAAGAGGAGATACCTGTAGAAGAAAAAATCCTTGAATTCCAAATGAAAGAGATCTATTCCTTTCCTGAGGAAGGAGTATTTGCCAGCAATCTTTCTGACGGAGCTCGGTTGAATGGTTTTATCCAAATTAAGGAAGGTCATTATCAAGCTATCATAAGTCCTGAAAACATACCGATCAATTCCAGTGCCTGGTATGCCTTACAAATATGGGGTGGTTCTCCTAAAACCATTGAATTATCACTTAAATATACTCATCATAAACACCGATACATTCCCAAAGTAAGTAGAGACGGAAAGAACTGGAGGAGTATTCCGGCAGAAGCAGTCAGCTTAAATCAAGATTCTACCATTGCTTCATTTAGCGTTCAATTGAGTTCAGACACCCTTTGGATAGCCGCCCAGGAAATGTTTTCCACTGCTACCATTTATTCCTGGATGGATAGACATATGGACACTCACAATACCTTAAAAAAGGAGTTGACAGGTCAAAGTGTTTTGAACAAAAACATCTACGTGTATTCTTCTGAAGTGGATAGCATTCGACCTTCTGTTCTTATTGTGGCCCGGCAACATCCTCCGGAAGTCCCTGGCGGAACCATAGCTTTTCAAGCATTTTTTGAAGAAATATATTCGTCTTCAGCCATAGCTAAACTTTTCAGAGAGCGCTTTAACATCTATACTTTCCCTGTTCTAAATCCAGATGGGGTCGATTTGGGCCATTGGCGTCATAATGCAAACGGGGTAGATTTAAACAGAGACTGGAAAGATTTTCAACAAGCCGAGACACAAGTCGTCAGAGATTTTATGCGTAAGAAGGTTAAGGAACAAAAGAAATTTATTGCATTCGGTTTTGATTTTCATACCTCCTACACGGGGCCGTATTTGTTGATTTTAGAGTTAGAAAATGAACAAAACTTGGAAACACAAATTATTCCTGAGTGGACTCGAAAGGTAGGTAATGAAACTCCTTTATTGATGGAGTACAAAAGGAGAGATCAATCCTTACCTTATTTTTATAATTGGTTATACAATGAGTTTAAGGCAGAAGCTGTCACCTATGAGGAAGGGGATGAAATTGATCGTTCCATTATTAAATCAAGAGCTAAATTATATGCACAAAAGTGGATGGCAACTATGTTGATGGAATATTATGAGTAGTAGATAAAGGACATGGTGGAAAAATCTTATTTTGGGCCGGAAAAAGCTATGAATGGTATCATGTGGAATAGAATGAAAGCCATTTAAAACAAAACAAAAATGACCGAAAAGAAAATAACCATAAAAAAAGGAGAGCTTATTCTAAAAGGAGAGGACATAAAAATTGATGATGATGCGATCTTCAATCGCAATCTACTCATCGTTTCCTCGCTGGTTTGGTGTTTTTATGGGGTGCTAAACATTATTCGATACCCGATCCATAATAACTTCTTTTACTTCTATTTTGGTGTATTCATTTTGGCATTATGGATTGTGGTGGTAGGCTTTGTCATTTTTAGAGTCAGCTTTAAAAAAAATTATACTTTCTCTGAAATTCAAAAAGTGAAATTCCGCCTGAGAAGCAAAGGCTTTTTTTCCGCTAGAATATTAACCAAGAAGGGAAGGATCAGAACCCTAACGCTTAGTGACAAAAAGGAAGATCTCAATATGTTAGTCCGTCAACTGAAAAAGCGAAAGATAAAATTGGAGATGGAGGATTTAAAATAAATGAGGTGTTGCCCGGTTGGGCAACACCTCATTTATTTTTAGTAGGCTGGATACAAAATATCCTCTTCAATAAAAGAAAGAACCTTTGAATAAACCATCGCATCCTGAAGGCTGTGCCCTAATTTATCGGTTACCATTAATTGAGAATGTTTCAAATTTTCATGATAATGGAAGCCATTTTCCACCTTGGTGATGGGATCATTTTTATCATGAATAATCAGTGCTGGCACCTCAATTTTTGGACAATAAGTTTTATAAGAAAAGTAGTCAGGCGTTTTATCAAATTTATTTTTCAAGTGCTTATTAAAATTGTCAATGCTCCGTTTTGAAAGGCCCAACATTTTACCAAAGTATCCAGACATAATTTCCAGATCCGCTGCTACTCCCAGCAAAATAAACTTCTTGATATTAGAGGATGAATAATGGGACAGATAATAAGCAACTGCCTTCCCTCCTAGAGAATGCCCTACTAAATAATCAGGTTGGTATTCAATGACTGCACTATTCACAGCCGCTGAATATTTAGGAAGGTGCAAATATTTTCCTTCCGAGGCACCATGTGCAGGGGCATCTATGCAAACTACCCGATATCCTTTTTCAAGCAATATTGGAATTAAAAACCGCCACCTGGCTGAATTTGATTCCCAGCCATGAATTAAAAGAATTGTTTGTTCTCCAGTGCTATTCCAAACATAAGATTGAATCTGCTCTTCTCCATTGCTAAGCAGTTGTTTTTCTTCTGCCTGGTTTAAAAACTCTTCATCTCTTGGCCTCAACCGACCTTTCCAGGGGGTACAAAACAGGTCGAATGCTTTGCTTCCAGCCATTTTGGGTGCTACATAGCTTAAAATGTTGATCGATTTACCAATTAATATGGGTAGGTTTTTCTTTATTTTTGCCTTCATGATTACGAGTGTTTAAATACAAAACAAAGCTCGACAGTTAAATTTAATTCTGCATTGATTTTTTTTAAGAAATCTTCTTGACTGAAAAAAATTAAATTTAATTATAGAGACGAGACTGCCGCGGCCGCGGCAGTCTCGTCTCTATAAAAGATATTCTTTTCTTTCTCAACTTATAAATTAGGAATTGGTAAAGGAATGTTTAAGTAAACCATCAGGCGGAATTCCCTATTTATTTTCCAAAAAAAATTACGTCTGATGAAAAACTTATTCCTTTTTATTTTATCACTAGCATTATTTTCCTGCCAACCTAAGCAGGACGCGCCAATTATCTCCCAAGTAGAATCAATTTCCTATATCTCAAGCAGAGGAAGTGGGTTTGACATCTATCGAAATAATCTCGAAGGCTCCGCTGAAGTAAAAATGACAAAAGACCTTGGCTGGGAGTGGGGTCCACAATTCGTAAGGCCTCTAAAAATGCTGATTTATAATAGTCAGGATACTTCAGGAGTTTTCCAACAAAAAGCAATGGAACTAAATGGAGAAAATCTACCTTTCAAAACTTTTGACCTTCCAGGTTTTAATATTTCACCAGACGGACAATGGATCGCTTATAGCCGAAAAGTAGGGGAAAGCAATCAGATCATTATAGCCCCTTATTCTAATATCCAAGACAGCATACAAATCACTTCCGGAAATTATTATTTCGGTCGACAGAAATGGTCCAATGATGGGAATAAAATTGCCTATATCTCAGATCAAACAGGTTCTAATGAGATTTATATTTATAATTTAGAATCAAAGCAAACCCAACAAATCACAAACAATGATAAAAGAGAAAAATACATGTCCTGGTCACCCGATGGAAAACAACTAGCCACAACCATGGATATGGGAGAGGAAGAGAACGACATATTTTTGATCAATTTAGCCGATCTGCAAATCACCCAATTAACGGATTCACCAATTAATGAAAGTGAAATTGCCTGGTCTTTAAAGGGAGGGTATGTGGCTTACCACGCCAAAGTAGATGAGAAAGATGACATTTTCATTCTCTCAATAGAAAATAAAGAAATTACCAAAATCACCAATGGAGAAGGGTATCACGGCGAGCCGGCCTGGATTTTAGAGTAGGCTATCAGCGGTACTCTTTAACTCATTTCTGATCCGACTAAGGTATTCCGGTGTGATTCCCAGGTAAGAAGCAATGTATATCTGTGGAATTTGCTGGATTACCTTAGGCCGCCTTTTTAATAGATTCAGATACCGTTCCTTTGGGGTAAAAAACAGGAACTCCTGTTGTCTGCGATACATATTAATAAAGATCTTCTCAGCAATTAGACGACCAAATTTTTGGATCTTTGGATTTGATTCATACATCTCTTGCATTCGGTCATAGGGAAAACTAAAGATCTCACAATCTTCCAGGGCCTGAATATATTCCAGAGAGGGCTTCTGAGTCAAATAACTTACATAATCTGAAGCATAGCTGCCATCAAAGAAAAAATTGGTGGTTACTTCCTTTCCTTTGATCAAATTATAGGTTCGGAAGGAGCCTTTATTAACAAAATGTACAGAGGTACAAGTTTGCCCTTCCTTTATTAGAAAATCATTTTTACGAAGCTTTTTTATTTGGATGTGCCTCACTTTCATGGCCCATTCCTCTTCGGTGAGCGGAACGATGGAGAAGTGGTATTTTTTTAGTTTTTCGTACATAGATATCATTTGGGAGGTGTTTAGGTATAACGATGTGGAGTTTGGGATAGTTTAAGCTTACATGATGATTTTGCCGCTGGTGAACGCTGATCTGGCTGATCTATTCTTTATACACAATGATGAGCAACTGTAAAAAACAGCCAAATCAGTGTTTATCAGTGGCAAAAAAGCTAAGCCTCCCATTTTAGTTAATTATCAATTTTGACACACCCTCTTTTCTTCTTTTGCGTTTTAGAAATAAACCATTCCAGTTTTATGAAAAAAATCAGCCTGTCTATACTTGTCGTCTTTTCTTCTTTGGTTTTTTGTTGGGGGCAAAATGAAATGCCTATAAAAGTTATTTTTCAAGGGGAAGAATATTGGAGATATCCAGATCAGGATTCGACTTATCAGGATACTAATTATAAAAGCTGGCCAAGTGGTAAGTTTCCAAAAGATGGGAAATGGATTTGCCTTTATATGCAAGACACTACTCGGGCAGCCTATATTTTTCATGTGAAAGATGGTTTACTGGAAGGCTCATCCTCTTATTTTGATTTTGAAGGAACCAAAAGAGATGAATATCATTATTATAAAGGTCTTTTAGACGGATATGTAAGATACTGGAACAAATTTGGCGTTTTGATATCTGAATACCTATATCGATATAATGAAAAAGATACTGATTTAGGATACATTTTTGGTATATCCATTGGCCAACATAAAAACTGGCATGATAATGGGAATATCCGACAGATAGAAAATTATACTAATGATGGTGATCAACATGGTGTCCAAATGGAGTTTCATGAAGATGGCAGCAAAAAAATTGAAGAGTTTTTTCACTTCAATAAACGAGACAGCACATATACTTTCTTTCATCCCAACGGACAATTAAAATTCCAATGGACTTATCAGAATGGTGTTTTTATAAATGAAAGTCCATATACAGAATATCATAATAATGGAGCTATATCGGGAAACGGTGATATGATAGAAGAGAGGAAAATTGGCCCTTGGGTTTATTATCATAAAAATGGGCAAAAGAAATCAGAAGGAGTCTATGATACTGTTTTAGGTAGGCATAACCACGGTGGAGATTATTTTGCCATCAAAAAGGGTAAATGGACTTATTGGCACCTTAATGGAAATCTTTTAACTGAAGGTGAGTATGATGGAATGAAAGAATATTCGTTTAGCTATCCTTTATATGAAACCCCGATCGCCACCCCCAAAAGAACCGGCACCTGGATCTTCTACTCGCCCTCCGGTCAAGTCGTAACTGAAGAATGGCTAGCGGAAAGAGGGATTTTTATTAATGACAAATAAAATAAGAGTGACGAGTTAAGAGTTCCGAGGGTAACTATTTCTGAAATATAAGTCTGGACTAATTATTCATGGATTTTATTCGCCGCTGTTAAACGCTGATCTGGCTGATCTACTCATGCTTGTAGCAGTCTGGAGACTGCATTAATTGGGTGAGGCCCGTTCGGGCCACCAACAATGGTACATACTGATAGGTAGGCGTAAAAAACAGCCAAATCAGCGTTTTTCAGTGGCTAATAAAGCTAATCCTGCCACCAAAAATGAAAAACAAATCGCTTCAATTTAACTGCCACCCAATAACTTGAACACGTGATAACTTGAACACATGATCACCTAATTCACTCCCTCCCATACATCTCCGTAAATTTC
This sequence comes from Saprospiraceae bacterium, assembly GCA_028285545.1. Classification (GTDB taxonomy): domain Bacteria; phylum Bacteroidota; class Bacteroidia; order Chitinophagales; family Saprospiraceae; genus JANQPA01. The sequence continues at coordinate 80,735 of JANQPA010000101.1, forward strand.
GCCTCCAAATCCTCCATCGTATACCGATCTGCTAACTGATACTCCACCGAAAAGCCATTCTCAAACTGTTTGTTAAAATAGACCAGGCCAAGATTTTTCTGGTATATTTCCAGTCCTTCCGATTCTAGGCTTAAGGTTCCTTCTGCTATTTGATCAATGGCCTCTTTGACCATAAAGGAGATGGCCGGTTCATTCTGACCTTTCCAGAGGTAGGTAGTATCCCCTCCAAAACTTCGATTTTTGACTATTTCAAAAGACACTCCAGATTCTACTTTAGAAGACCACTTTAGATGATGTAGGAAAACACCCCTGTCTTCTTTAAACTCAAATGGAAAGGAACTACCCGCCACAATATCGATGGGAACCTGATGCTGATTACCTATAGAATCTTGTTCATAGATGAAACTTTCCAGGGTGAGCATGCCATTGCTGACCATTTCTTCCCGTACAAATTGCTCAGGTAGCAGAGTTTCTCCGTATTTGGTGCCTGTCAAATAAATACTGTCTTGTAAAATGAAGGAGCGATAATACCAATAAATAGGTGGCAAAGAATCATCATTAACCGGTCGATATTCATAAACAAGTCCTTCTTTCAAATCTTTTAATGGAAAATAATAAGCTCTGATATCTCCTGATTTAGAACATTGACTAAACAAGAGAAGGATAAACACACTCCAGAATCCTATATTTTTAAGAGGTCTTTCAAAATTATTCCCGTCAAACTGTCTTGTACTCATTCTTTTTATTTGTTAGATATGCCAATATGTCGGATTTTATTTCTATGGTATAGTATCTGTACGATCAAAAGGAACAATGAATTGTGTAAGATGTTGAAAAGCGTAAGTATATATTTTGCGGTGGCGGCCGCCACCGCAAAATATATAACCTAAACACTAACTTCTTTTTATTTATCCTTATCTTTGTGGGGTTTTTAAACATCTATTCCGATCTGAATTTCGTTTACATTTATATTGAGGCCCAGAAGGCTCGAAGATTGTAGAAAAAAGAGACTGTTTATGATAAATTTTGTTAAAAATATTTTTGGTTCCAAGCAGGACAAGGACATTAAAACCTACATGCCCTATGTTCATGAGATCAATGAAGTATATGAGGAATTAAAGACTCTGAGCAATGATGAGTTGCGAGAGAAGACCTTAGAATTCCGTGAGCGAATCAAAGAGCATTTGGCTGGTATTGATGAAGATATCAAGAAAATGCGTGAGGAAGCGGAAAGCGAAGAAGTAGATGTACACGAAAAAGAGGAGATCTTTGCTGAAATAGATGAGTTGGTGGAACAACGCGACAAGCATTTGGAAGAGATCTTACTTGAAATTAGACCTGAGGCTTTTGCAGTCGTTAAAGAAACAGCTCGTCGTTTTTCTGAAAATGAAGAAGTGAAGGTCACCGTGACAGATCACGACCGGAATTTGGCTGGAAATCCTAAGAAAAACTATATCACCATCAAAGGAAATGAAGCGAGCTGGAAGAACAGCTGGGTTGCTGCTGGAGGAGATGTGACCTGGAATATGGTCCACTATGATGTCCAATTGATTGGAGGAATGGTTCTTCATGACGGTAAAATTGCGGAAATGGCTACCGGGGAAGGTAAAACATTAGTTGCGACCCTTCCTGCCTATTTGAATGGATTATCAGGACAAGGGGTTCACGTAATTACCGTGAATGATTACCTGGCCCGGCGTGACTGCGAATGGATAGGCCCGATTATGGAGTTCTTATATCTTACCATTGACTGTATTGATAAATATCGCCCTCATTCAGCCGAAAGAGTTAATGCTTACAATTGTGATATTACCTATGGTACCAATAATGAATTTGGTTTTGACTACCTAAGGGATAACATGGTACGTTCGGTAGAAGAAAAAGTACAAGGCAAGCACCATTTTGCCATGATTGATGAGGTCGATTCTGTTTTGATTGATGATGCACGAACTCCATTGATCATTTCTGGACCGGTACCAAAGGGAACCGAAGATCAGGAATATATTGCACTTAAGCCTTTGGTTGAAAGGTTGTTGGCAGCACAGCGTAAATTAGCTACCCAATATCTGGCTGAAGCCAAAAAGTTAATAAAGGAAGGTAATGACGGACCTCAGGAAGGCGAAGGAGGTTTGGCACTCCTTAGAGCTCATAGAGCCATGCCCAAATATCGTCCTCTCATTAAATTCCTTAGTGAAGAGGGGATTAAAGTTAAGCTTCAAAAAGCAGAAAACTTTTACATGCAGGAGCAGTCCAAAAATATGCACCTGGCAGATGCTCCCCTTTATTTCACCATCGATGAGAAAAATAGAAATGTCGAGTTAGTAGAGTTAGGTGCTGAATACCTGGCTAAAGGAAATGAAGATCCCAACTTCTTCATCATGCCTGATATCGCAGACATGATGGTAGAGATTGATAATAATGAAACACTTGACGACAAGGAAAAAGAAGAGGCTAAAGTGAAATTATCACAGGATTTTGCCGTAAAATCCAAGCGCCTTCACTCCATCAGCCAATTACTAAAAGCCTACACCCTTTTTGAAAGAGATACGGACTATGTTGTGATCGAAGGACAGGTGAAAATTGTAGATGAGCAAACGGGCCGTATGATGGAGGGCCGACGTTATTCTGATGGACTTCACCAAGCTCTGGAAGCCAAGGAAAATGTAAAAGTTGGGGAGATTACTCAAACCTATGCCACTATTACCCTTCAGAATTACTTCCGGATGTACCATAAGCTTTCAGGAATGACTGGTACTGCAGAAACGGAAGCCAGTGAGCTTTGGGAAATTTACAAACTGGATGTAGTTGTTATTCCTACTAATCGCCCCATTGTTCGGGATGATCGGGAAGATCTGGTTTTCAAAACTGAGAAAGAAAAGTTTAATGCTGTTGTAGAGGAAGTGGTGGCCTTAAGTGAAGCTGGCCGACCAGTACTTGTAGGTACTACCTCTGTGGATTACTCTGAAAAACTGAGTCGAATCTTAAAATTGAAAAAGATTGATCATAATGTCTTAAACGCCAAGCAACACCAGCGTGAAGCTGAGGTTGTAGCGGAAGCGGGACGCCCAGGAAAAGTAACCATTGCCACCAACATGGCAGGACGGGGTACCGATATCAAGATCAGTCAGCAGGTGAAAGATGCAGGTGGACTGGCCATAGTTGGTACAGAACGTCATGATTCCAGAAGGGTAGATCGTCAGCTTCGTGGACGTTCCGGACGACAGGGAGATCCAGGTAGTTCGCAATTTTTTGTCTCATTGGAAGATAATTTAATGCGGCTATTCCAATCCGAGCGCATAGCCAAGTTAATGGACCGCATGGGCCATAAAGAAGGTGAGGTTATCCAGCATTCTATGGTTTCCAAATCTATAGAAAGGGCACAGAAAAAAGTAGAGGAAAACAACTTTGGCATTCGTAAAAGGCTTCTAGAATATGATGATGTAATGAATATCCAGCGCGGAGCCATTTACAAAAAGAGAAATAATGCATTATCTGGTGAGCGTTTGTCAGTTGACTTGAGTAATATGTTTGAAACAATGATCACCAGTGTTGTTGAAAACAACAAATTGGATGGTGATTTGGAAACTTTCAAGCGAGAAGCTCTAAGTTTCATGGGTATCGATCCAAATGTTGAAGCTGCCGATTTTAAGGAAGCTCCGATTGATGATATTGCTCAGCGTTTCTCACAACAGTTTTACGAGTATTATAACCGAAAGAATCAAGATATTATACATGTACTCATGCCTCAAATTCGAGACGTACATGAAAATCAAAAGCATTATAAGCGTATTTTGATTCCTTTTTCTGATGGCCGAGCCAATCCTTTAGCCATCACTGCCGATATTAAAAAGGCAGTAGAAACCAATGGAAAATCAATAGTAGTAGATATTGAAAAGACGGTAACTCTGGCTATTATTGATGAAAAATGGAAAGAACATTTACGATCGATGGATGAATTAAAGGATGCTGTTCAGGCAGCTTCATTTGAGCAAAAAGATCCATTGGTTGTCTACAAGATGGAGGCCTTTGAGCTGTTTGAGCAGTTGATCATGTCCATTAATGAAGATGTGACCTCTTATTTGTCTAAGGGAACTTTGATTTTTTCAGACGGAAGTACATTAGAACAGGCTAAGGAGCAAAGAACGGATCTGAGTAAAACTCAAACCAATAAGTCTGAGCAGGCACGAAGAAGAGCCGCTGAAGGAGTGAGTCGAAGAGCAAAGCCTCAGACTTTTAAGCGAACAGAAAAGAAAGTAGGTAGAAATGATCCATGCCCATGTGGCAGTGGTAAAAAATACAAGCAATGCCACGGTAAAGGATAATATTTATTTCTATATCTTTCCCAACAAGATCTTTTCGGAAAAAATGAAGGTGTCTCATCCGCCTGAGGCGGATGAGACACCTTCATTTTTTTTATCAAATCATAATTCCTTCATAACTTTTCCTTCATCTCCTCGTAGAAAAGTTGATGATCTTTAGCATTTATTGGCAAAAAATTTGGGTTCGTTTACTAAATTTGCCTTTATTTGAATGATTAATTATTATAATAACTTAATAAGGCTGTATTTATTTATAATTAAGGACTAACTAAAGAGTTTTCCACCAGTTATTAAGCCTTCTGATTTTTCTTACTAGTAATATACCTCAAAAAGCACATTTATTCCATGAATATTGCCGATTACATAGATCACACGATACTAAATGCGGATTGCCGACCAGAAGACATCCAGCGTATCTGTTCTGAAGCAGTAAAGTATAAGTTCAAAGCAGTATGCATTCCTCCCTATTATGTAAAAGTAGCTGTTCAGCAATTAAAGGATGAGCATCCTAAAGTAGCTACCGTAATTGGATTTCCAATGGGCTATTCTCCTACCGCCTCAAAAGTAGAAGAAATAAAAAGAGCTCTTGATGAAGGGGTAGATGAGGTAGATGTGGTCGTTAATCTTTGTGCCATAAAAGAACAAAACTGGTCTTTTGTCCAAAATGACATTGATACGGTTACTACTGCCGTACATCTCAAAGGGAAATCTATCAAAATCATTTTTGAAACGGGCCTGCTAAATGACGATGAGATCATTAAACTTTGTGATATATGTAATGTAACCAAACCCAATTTCGTTAAAACTTCTACAGGGAAAAATGGTACTGGGGCAACCCTTCATGCAATTGAGTTGATGAGAGAAAAATTAAACTCCGAAATTCAACTAAAGGCATCAGGAGGTATTCGAACAAAATCGGATGCACAAGCATTTATAAAGGCAGGAGCTACCAGACTTGGAACATCTTCAGGTATTGCACTTGTTAGTTAATAATTTATTCTTTTAAAGCAAAAGCTATGAAAATTTTTGCCATTCCTTTTTTATTACTTTTCTTTTTTTTTAGTGGAAACAACGTCTTGGCTCAAATAGCCATCGAAGAGGATCCCGCAGTAGAAAGAATGATGACTTCATATAAAGAGGTCAATAAATCAAAGAGAACCGTTGAAGGTTGGCGCATTCAAATATTTGCTACCGCTGATCGACAGCAATTTGATAAAATAAAACGATCTTTTGAATATCGTTATCCCAATATTTCTACCAACTGGGTCCACGCAAAGCCATACTTTAAATTAAGAGCTGGAGCTTTTGCCACCAAATTAGAGGCGACAAGAATGCTCCATGTCCTCAAAAAAGAATATCCCCAAGCCTATCTGGCAGTTGATAACCAAATGAATCCCTTAGAATTACTATATTAAACCTAAGCATAGATACGGTATCCTATGAGGCCTAGAGGAAGCAGTATAAAAAATATGGATTGGACTACCTTTTCCATATACATCGGCTTAATCACCGTTGGGCTTCTGATGGTATATACCGTTGATTATGATAAGTCTACTTTTGCCAGGAATTTTTTCAGTACTACGGCTGGAAAACAGGCCATATGGATGGTCATTTCCATTGTTGCTTTTTTTCTGATTACCCTTATTGAATGGAAATTTTGGCAGACTTTTTCCTATCTGATCTATGGAGTCTCCATTTTTCTTCTGGTTGCCGTCCTCTTTTTGGGAACTAATATAAAAGGAGCAACCTCCTGGTTTACCTTTGGTTCTTTTTCTTTTCAGCCTTCTGAAATAGCAAAATTTGGGACCAGTCTGGCCCTGGCTAATTTTTTGAGCAGCTATAATATGGATCTAAGAGATCTGCGAACTCAATTAATATCCTTCGTTATATTTTTAGTTCCTACTGGTTTAATCCTATTGCAACCAGACGCTGGGTCGGCACTTGTTTTTATGTCGTTTATGATTATGTTATACCGAGAAGGGCTAAATCCAATCTACTTTGTGATTGCTACTTTTGTGGGAGGGATGTTATTGGCGGGTTTTGTTTTTCCGGTTAAATATGTTGCTCTGGCATTAATGTGGGCATTCACCTGCATTTTGGCCTTAAATTTTAAAACCCAAAAGTGGCTTTGGACTCTTGGAGCACTTGGCTTTTTTGTTATTGGCTTTTTATTTATTCAGCAAGATCAGTTCAGACTTGTATTTTTCGCTAGTACGGCTGTTTTATTAACTGCTTCTTTGATCACCTGGAGTCAAAAAAAAGGAAGGTTGGCATTTATCTTAAATTCTGCTGTCATTGTAGGAGCGGGCATCTCCTTTCTTGCCAATTATGCTTTTACCGAAATTTTAGAACCCCATCAGCAAGATAGAATCAATGTATGGTTACAGCCTCAAAAATGCGACCCTCGCGGCTCTTTATATAATGTTCTGCAATCCAAAATGGCTATTAGCTCAGGTGGATTACAAGGTAAGGGCTTCATGCAAGGCACTTTGACTAAACTAAATTATGTTCCTGAGCAGTCCACCGATTTTATTTTTTGTACCATCGGAGAAGAACAAGGTTTTTTAGGAAGCTTTGGAATTATTGCCTTATATTTTCTTCTTTTATATAGAATTACTGTATTAGCAGAAAGACAACGTTCAGGTTTTTCCCGGCGTTATGCCTACGCCATTGCAGGCATTCTTTTCGTCCATTACCTAATAAACATCGGAATGACCATGGGTTTAATGCCAATCATTGGTATCCCTCTGCCTTTTATTAGTAAAGGAGGATCTTCTCTTCTCGGATTTACAATAATGCTCGCCGTTTTACTTAAATTAGATGCCAATAGAGGAATAGGATAATAGGAAAATATTTACACTTGAAATTTAAGATCCATCATAAAGACCCAAACTCCAATGCAAGAAGTGGAACAATTGCAACTGACCATGGCAATATCCACACTCCTATTTTTATGCCGGTAGGGACACAAGGCACAGTAAAAGGAGTTCATCAGCATGAGTTGAAACAAGATATTAAGGCCCAAATCATCCTGGGCAATACGTATCACCTGTATTTACGTCCAGGAATCGATATTATTAGTCAGGCCGGAGGGCTTCACAAATTTATTGGATGGGACAAACCCATACTCACTGACAGTGGAGGCTATCAGGTCTACTCTTTAAGTGATCGACGAAAAATTAATGAGGAGGGAGTTACTTTTGTTTCTCATATTGACGGCTCTAAACATTTTTTCAGCCCTGAAAGAGCCATAGAAATTCAACAATCAATTGGTGCTGATATTATTATGGCATTCGATGAATGCACTCCCTATCCATGTGATTATGCATATGCAAAATCCTCAATGGAACTCACCCATCGATGGTTGGATCGTTGTTGTAAGTATTTTGATTCCCAAAAGCCTCTTTATGGATATCAGCAAACATTATTCCCCATTGTTCAGGGCAGCACTTATAGAGATTTGCGAAAAAAGTCTGCTGAGACTATAGCCAGTTTCGATCGGGAGGCAAATGCCATTGGAGGTTTGTCTGTAGGAGAACCTGCTGAAGAAATGTACGAAATGACAGATCTTGTTTGTCAGATTCTTCCCAAAGATAAGCCTCGATATTTAATGGGAGTAGGAACACCTGCAAACATTTTGGAGTGTATTGCTTTAGGAATTGACATGTTTGATTGCGTACTGCCTACTCGTAATGCCCGACATGGTTTATTATATACCGACCAGGGAATCATAAACATCAAGAATGCAAAATGGAAGGATAATTTCTCAGTTATTGATGAAAATAGTACCTGCCATACCAGTCGTTATTATACAAAGGCGTATCTTCGGCATCTTATTCATACCAAAGAGTTACTGGGAGCACAAATTGCCAGTTTGCATAACCTTAGTTTCTTTTTGTGGCTTGTAGAAAAAGCTAGAGAGCACATTCAGGCTGGTGATTTTTTAGAGTGGAAAAATCAGATGATCCCATTACTGGAGCAACGAATTTAAGCCTGTTTTGTTTTTAAGAAAAATGGAATAGAAACACTATGCTGAAGAAGTTGGATCGATATATTTTATGGAAGTTTATTTCTACTTTCTTGTTTACCATTCTCATCTTTTCCATGATTGCGGCCATTATTGATTTTAGTGAAAAGATTGAAAAATTTATCGAGACTCCTATTACCATTAAAGAGATTTGGATTGATTACTATCCCAATTTTATTATGTTCATTAATGGTCTGCTCTGGCCTTTATTCACATTGATCGCAGTTATCTTTTTTACATCCAGGCTGGCTTATAATTCAGAGATCATCTCTATTCTAAATGCTGGGATTAGTTTCCGTCGGCTCCTATATCCTTATATGTTTGGAGCAATTATCATTGCAGTACTTCATTTTTTTGGCAATCATTACATTATTCCTGATGGTAATAATACTATGCTTAATATTGTTCATCAGTACATTCATACTGATGAAGACAAAGGCCAAACTCAGGACGTACATCTTTTTATTTCTCCTGACACCAAAATTTATGTAAAAAGCTATTATAAGGCCGACAGCAGCATTCGAGAATTTAGAATTGAACAATTTGAAGCCAATGAATTGGTCTATTACCTGAAAGCCAATTCCGCTAAGTGGCTGCCCGAAGCTGGAAAATGGCAGTTAAATAATTATGAGATCCGCAAATTTAATGGCATGGAGGAAGATTTGATTATTGGCAGAGGCAAACAAATGGATACCACCATAAATTTACGTCCGGGAGATTTCGTTGATTACCTGAATCAACATACTATGATGAATACTCCCCTCCTCAAAAGCTACATTCAAAAGCAAAAATCTCGCGGGGTAGGAAATGTTCAAAAATATGAGATTGAATTATATCGGCGGAGTGCAGAACCCTTTACTATTATCATTCTCACCTTAATCGGAGTGCCTATTGCGGCCAGAAAAGTCAGAGGAGGCCTTGGCTTACATCTTGCCCTTGGAATTGGTATTGGAGCCATGTTTATTTTCCTTTCTAGATTTTCTATTGTATTTGCCAGCGGACAATCCTTTCCCATCCTTTTAGGAATATGGATGCCCAACATTGTATTTTCTTTTATTGCCTTTTATTTAGTTTCCAGAGCACAACGCTAAAGCTGTATTTGCCAGCAACCTCTTTTTGTTTAACTTATTCACATCTTGGCTCAACATTACTACATCATCAGAAATTCCTGTTCCTAAAGTGCATAAATTTAGAGCTAAAAAGGCTGTTTTGTTTAATTTATACTCTAAGAAGCTAAACAAAAAACATTTTCTTTCAATTTTTACTGAAAATAGGAAAATTCAAGATTTCATACTTTCTTTATTTAAAATGCTAATAATCAGCAAATTATAGTGAAATTCTTGATTTCATACAAGCGGAATTTCATATTTTTATTCAAAAACTTATAAATAATTTTGGTTTTGTTTAACTTTTAAGTATATTTGTTTCAACAACACGGGATAACATTTCTAATCAGTTAAACAAAATCGATTTCTCATGTCTCAGCCAGATTTTTATCATAAATTTGATCAGATGTCAAGCTTACTACATTCATTTGCCTATAACCTTACAAAGAATATAGAAGACGCAAAGGATTTGTATCAGGAAACAGCCTTTAGGGCTATGACGAATAGAGATAAGTTTCGCCCCGGGACAAATTTTAAGGCCTGGCTTTTTACCATAATGAAAAATATCTTCATTAATAATTATCGTAAAAAGACTAAGGCAAATACGATAATGGATTCAACTGATAATTTGTATTATATTAACTCCGGAAGCGCAATTATTTCAAATGGTGCAGAATCTAATATTATGATGAAAGAATTAATCACCATGATAGACGAGCTTGACAACAGTGTTAGAATTCCTTTTCTGATGCATTATCAAGGTTTTAAATATCAGGAGATTGCTGAACAATTAGAGCTTCCTCTTGGTACAGTTAAAAGCCGTATCTTCTTCGCCAGAAAAGAATTGAAAAACGTTATAGGGAAGAGATATAAAAACTTTAGACTCTCTTAGAGTCAGAGAGTCCTGGGTCATTTTGTAGTTTGTTATCCGGTAAAGGGTGCCAAAGCGCGAGTATCGTTTTGGCACCCTTTATTTTTTGCTATCCGCAATATCCATTTTAGTAAATTTCCCTATGGTTTAGTACCTTAGAATTTATGATTTAATTCTATTTAAATGCAATCCAAGCAAGATATTGATATCAAGGAATACCCGAATCAATTATTTTTTAGAACTGAGTTGCTCAATTGGTATAATAGTAGTCACCGCCCTTTACCCTGGAAAGGAAAGAAGAATCCTTACTTAGTCTGGCTTTCTGAAATTATTTTGCAACAAACCAGAGTAGAACAAGGGATGCCATATTATCATCGTTTTGTTGAACGTTTTCCTGACATCAAAGATTTGGCAGATGCACAGGAGGATGAGGTTATGAAACTTTGGGAAGGTTTAGGTTATTATTCCAGGGCCAGGAATTTGCATGCTACAGCTAAATATATAGCTTATGAATTAGGGGGTAGATTTCCAGAAACTTATTCTGGAATTTTGAATTTGAAGGGGGTCGGGCCTTACACCGCAGCTGCTATTTCTTCATTTGCATTTGACCTTCCCCATGCTGTTGTTGATGGGAATGTATTTCGGGTTTTGTCACGGTTCTTTGGCATCGACGTCCCAATTGATACAAGTAAGGGTAAGAAATTATTTTCTGCACTTGCTCAAGAATTATTGGATAAAAACGAACCAGCCAGGTATAATCAGGCAATTATGGATTTCGGAGCCACACATTGTACGCCCAAAAATCCTAAGTGCAATACTTGCTTATTGAAAGCTAATTGTCAGGCCTTTCTTTCAAATCAAATTGGACATTTTCCTAAAAAATCAAAAAAAATCAGCCGCAAAACTCGGTATTTCCACTATTTGATATTCAATTATGGTGAAGAGATTTGGATTCGTAAACGAACAGATCGAGACATTTGGAAAAATCTCTATGAATTCCCCATGCTTGAAGGCGACGGATCTATTCAACCTGTCACTCAATTACTTGAGAGTTCTGAATGGAAGACCCTTTTGTTGGGTAGCGAATATTCTATTGAAAGAGTTTCCAAGCCCTACCAACATCTTCTTACTCATCAAAAAATAATTGCAATTTTTATTGAAATTCAATTGAAAAAAGAACTGGTATCAGATTCATCAGAAATAAAAAAAATAGAAAGAAAAAACTTAAGTAAATTTGCCTTCCCAAAATTGATTGATTGTTATTTAATGGATAAATCTTTATATTTAAATTTATAGCTATTTCAAAAAACTGGATGTATTTCCGCCTTTTACTCCTTAAGTTTAATCAACCTAAATTGACGGATACATTCCATTTATCAACATTGTAAAAATCAATACATGGTTAATCGTGTAATCCTAATAGGAAATCTAGGGCGAGACCCTGAAGTAAGAAGGCTTGAAAATGGAGCTGCAGTTGCTAAATTTTCTATTGCTACCAATGAAAATTATAAAGATAGAAATGGGGAGTGGCAGCAACAAACGGAGTGGCATGATATCGTCGTTTGGAGAAACTTGGCAGAGCGTGCGGAAAACAATTTAAAAAAGGGAATGTCTATTTATCTTGAAGGCAAGCTTACTCACAGAAGCTGGCAGGACCAAGAAGGTAATAATAGAAAGACCACTGAGGTAGTAGCCAATTATTTCAGGATTTTGACAGGCGCAGGTGGACGGAAGGACAATGAAGGGGGTGGATATTTTCCATCAGCCAATGATGAGATTAGCAACACGGCAACAAATAGTTCAACCGCAAGCTCAAGCAATGTCTCTGAAGATGCTGCTGTGGACGATGACCTGCCATTTTAATGAACTACAAACAATAAATTTATTTCTTAACCAATAGCTGTTTCCTTGGAAACTGAAACGGGTAGCCCGCTCCTGGCCATAAGTTCGATTTTCTTATTTGCTACTTTTTTTTCTTTGGATGTTTTCCTTGGAATACTAGGAATTATATTGCTTCTATTTTGTTCAGCACTCGTATCTGGTTCTGAAGTGGCCTTTTTTTCTTTGAATTACAGTGATTTTGAAAAATTAGAAAATGAGAGCGATCCTGTTAGCAAACTGATCCTCGCCCTCAAAGAAAAACCAAGAAGCTTATTAGCTACCATATTGATAAGTAATAATTTTATCAATATTGCTATTGTCATCTTGTCTGATTTTGTACTAAACCAAATTTTTCCCGAAATCGTTTTTCTTGGCTGGGCTCAAGGCCTGGTTCAAACCTTCTCATTTTTTGAAACTTTTACTACTGCCGAGGCCATTGCCAGGGTAATTGGGTTTTTGATTGCTATTGTTGGTGTTACTTTTTTGCTGGTTCTTTTCGGTGAAGTGGCACCCAAGTTTTATGCTACCCTGAATAATATGAAGTTGTCCCGGTTTATGGCTCGTCCTCTTACCATTTTAATGGTTCTTTTTGGACCAATAAGCAGGATCCTGGTCAACTGGACCAACAAAATTGAAAAAAGGCTGGCTGAAAGGACAAAAAATACAGGTTTGACCAGCAAAGAAGAGATTGATGAAGCCATTGAACTTACAGCCATTGCGGACGCAGAATTAGAACAAGAGGCAGATATTTTAAAAAGTATAGTCAAGTTTGGGGATGTTTCCGTTACCCAAATAATGCGGTCCAGAATCGATGTTATTGCAGTTGATTTTCGAATTACTTATACAGAGTTAATAAATGTCATTAAGGAATCAGGATATTCCAGAATTCCAGTTTATGATGAAGATTTTGACAATGTAACCGGGATACTTTACGTTAAAGATTTACTTGGTCATCTTCAAGAAGATGAATCTTTTGAATGGCAGGAACTTATTCGCACAAATGTACTTTTTACTCCTGAATCCAAGAAGATAGATGATTTGCTTAAAGAATTCCAACGTATGCGCATGCACATGGCTATTGTTGTTGACGAATATGGCGGAAGCTCTGGAATTGTAACACTGGAAGATATCTTAGAAGAGGTCATAGGTGAAATTAAGGATGAATTCGATGATGATAATGAGCTTATCTACAAAAAAGTAGACGATTACAATTATATATTCGAAGGAAAAACCTTACTTAATGATTTTTGCAGGGTTTTAGGTATTGACACCAACTTCTTTGATGAAATCAAGGGAGAGTCTGATTCCATAGCGGGTTTGATGTTAGAAATGTATGGTGAAATACCCTTGAAAGACACGGAAATCCCTCATAACAATTTTACCTTTAAGGTAATCGCAGCCAATAAAAGACGCATTGAGCAAATTCAGGTTACGATTAACCCCAATTAACAAAATAAGAATCTTTAATATCACACCAATGAGGTTAGTCTCCAACTTTTTTATTCTTGTAATAGTGTTTATTACTTCATGTCAAGATACCAGTTACACTCCCAAGCCTAGAGCTTATCCAAAGGTAGAATATCCCGAAAGAAGTTATTCCCAATTTGAAGAACCTTACTGTTCTTTCAATTTTCAATATCCATCCTACACAGTAATTCAGCGAGATACTAATCCTCTTAATAAATCTCCACTTTACTCCTGTTGGTTTGATCTTTACTATCCTAATTTTGATAGTCGGATTTATTTCACTTACTATCCTATTGGTGTAGAAAAAAGTTTTGAAGAATTAAAAATTGATGCTTTTGAGATGGCGGACTGGCATAATAAGAAAGCCAATTATATTGAAGAGTATCTCATTGACCGACCTAATAAAAATGTTTTTGGTCTTGCATTCGATATTGATGGTCCTGCAGCTTCTCCCTTTCAATTTTTTGTAACAGATAGTGTTCAACACTTTCTAAGAGGGTCCGTTTATTTCAATACCAAAATTCAGGCTGATTCCCTTGCTCCGGTAATTAATTTTGTAAGGCAGGATGCTTTAAAAATCATTGAGACAATAGAGTGGAAGTAACTTTTCATTCAAAAAAAAGAGGCTGTCTCATCCGTACGGATTCGCCAGCCAATTAAATTCTTTTAGGAGTAGTTTTTCTGAAAAACTACTCCTAAATAAAATATTCTTGGGCGTCGAATAACGACGAAGGAGTTATGAGACGCCCTCTTTTTTAATTTATTCAGCTTTTTCTTTTTTCTGTGCTTTTTCTTTTTTCTTTTCGTCAGGAAGTTCAAGTCCGAGGATCTTGTTTTTAATTTTTGCCTCAATCTCTGCAGCTACCTCTGGGTTATCTTGTAAAAATTGCTTGGCAGCCTCTCGTCCCTGAGCGATCTTGGCACTACCATAACTATACCAGGAACCACTCTTCTGAATAATTTCTTGATCCACTCCTATATCGACAATTTCACCTGTTTTAGAAATTCCCTGCCCAAACATGATATCAAAAGTAGCAATACGGAAAGGAGGTGCAACCTTATTTTTTACAACTTTAACCTTTACATGATTACCTATTACATTACCATCCTTATCCTTAATTCCGGAACCCGTTTTACGGATATCAAGACGCATAGAAGCATAAAATTTAAGGGCATTACCTCCCGTGGTTGTCTCGGGATTTCCAAACATCACTCCAATTTTTTCTCTAAGTTGGTTGATAAACACGCAACAACAACCCGTTTTTCCAATGGTCCCTGTTAATTTACGCATGGCTTGTGACATCAAACGAGCTTGTAGTCCCATTTTTGAATCCCCCATTTCTCCTTCAATTTCACTTCTGGGAACAAGAGCTGCCACTGAGTCAATTACTATGATATCTATAGCTCCTGAACGGATAAGATTTTCTGCAATTTCCAGAGCCTGCTCTCCATTATCTGGCTGAGAAATCAATAGGTTTTCTGTGTCTACTCCCAGTGCTTTGGCATAAAAGCGGTCAAATGCATGCTCTGCATCAATAAAGGCGGCAATACCTCCCTGTTTTTGACATTCTGCAATGGCATGAATGGCTAAGGTCGTTTTACCAGAAGACTCCGGACCATAAATTTCAATTACACGGCCTTTAGCGAACCCATTAACACCAAGTGCTATATCAAGACCTAATGAGCCAGTTGGAATCACATCCACTTCGACCACATTATTATCACCTAAACGCATGATGGTTCCCTTGCCATAAGTTTTTTCAATTCGGTCAACTGTAAGTTGGAGCGCTTTTAATTTAGCATCTTTATCTTGTGCCATTACAATTTTAATTTAAAACAGTTTATTAAAATACAAAACAAATATAAACACTTTGTTTTACAAATACAAAATCATAAACTATTATTTTATAAACAAAAAATAAAAACTGTTTGGCGGCCGCGGCCGCCAAACAGTTTTTATTACCCAAAAAAAATCCTCCAATAAAGTTATTATTGGAGGACCAGGAAGGGTATTAATTAATAACTCAAAAGTTATTGATTTACACTTCTTGTTGGATAGCGGCGGACTTACTGTATCTGAGGATATTTTGCAATGTAGAACGCTTAGGGCTGAATTTTACTTTGGGCAGCTGCTGTTGGGCGGCCTGTAAATTGCGAAATTCTTCCATTAGCTCTTTAGAACTGTTAAGCGCTTGTTTGATGGCAAAGGTTTCAGATGCAGAAGTCTCCTTGTACAAAAAACGAATTAATTGATCTGTAGTAAAGGTTTGCTTCATACAACTCTTTTGGATGAAAAAATTATGTTTAAATTATATGCCTTTATAACTTATCTTTGGATTAAAATATTGTTCAATCCAATTTTTTTTATTATAGCTCATTCTTCTACACTCAACCAAGTCTGTGTGCGATAAATTCCCGTCCAGTGAATACCTCTTACTTTCAAGACTTTAGGATCCTCTTTAGATAGCCAGATTTTACATTTATAAGTATTTCCCGATTCCGGATCTAAAATTTTTCCGCCTTTTAACACCTCTCCATCTTTCTCCATATTTTCAATAATTTGCATGCCCAGGATTGGCTGATTTTTCTTTTTTCCTTTGCAGGCATCACATATAGAGTCTTCATCAGCACTTAAAAGACGGGTTATTTTACCATATACCTTGCCTTTTTCTACATAAATATCAACATAAGACTTGGCTTCCCCTGTTTCATCATCAACCGTTTTCCAGGTGCCAATTACCGTTCTCTGTGCATTCGATACCGTTGTCGAACAAATAAATATAATTAAAAAAAACCAAATTGTTCTCATCTTATAGTTAATAGTTGTTCGTTAATTGTTATTAGATTTTACTCTCTTTATTTCTTGCTTTTAGATAAGGATTCACTTCCCCCTTCCGACTTCTCCCTTCCCCCTTCTAAAATTCTTATTCATCCATTTCAGCAGGGTGCCAAAATAAACGCTTAAAGGCTACCACTTTATTGTCTTCGATCTCAACTCCTTCCTGTTCCAATAATTCCTGCATCATGGTTGGAGTAGCGAAATGGACTCTTCCACTTAATTCTCCCTTTCTGTTAACTACCCTGTGAGCAGGAATATCATCAATCGAAAAGCTGTTATTTAGTGCCCAACCTACCATACGTGCTGAGCCTAGGGCCAGGTAATCAGCAATAGCTCCATAGGTGCTTACTCTTCCAAATGGAATACATCTGGTAACATCAAAAACTTGTTCGTAATAATTTGACATAGCCTTAGTCGATTATTTAAGATATAGTAATAATTGTCGAAGTCCTTGTTTTTAATTTAGCGCCTTCAATTTTGACACAGACCTGAACAGACTTTAAATGACTTTACACAGTTTTAGCATGTACTGAGTACAGCTAAATATTATAATTAAAACTTTTTAATTTGTTACTCCATTTACTAATGCTGCAAGAAATACTAAAATCACTCTACTTCTACTCTACTTCCATTTACTTCCTCCCAATACCCCAATACCCCAATACCCTAATACCCTAATACCCTAATACCCTAATACCCTAATTTCACAAATTCCCAAATTATTCTTTTTTTTGCATCCTGAAAACATAAACAACATGTTAAAGACAAAAGTTAAGGCTAGCTCTATTACCAACCTAACGGACGCACGTTATTTCGCTGCCTGGGAAGTAGCCTGGATGGGCTTCAATTTAGAGGCTGGAAGTGAAGATTACATTGAACCTAAAGACATGAAGGCCATCAAAGAATGGGTAGACGGAGTAAAAATTGTAGGAGAGTTCAATTTGCCGGATATTGAATTGGTTTATTCTGCCATCGAGGTACTGGAAATTGAACAGGTCCAGGTAGGGCAATATTCAGATTATAATACGCTAAAAGCCATAAGTGAAAAGGTACCTGTGATCCAGGAAATTGTAATAGATTTAGACAGCCCCTTTTCGGCTCTTAGTCCCATTTTTGACCAAAATGCTGATTTGGTAGAATTATTTATTCTCAATTTTGAAAAAAACAGCATTGAGTGGCCCTACATTCAGGAACATTTTTTGAAGGATTTACAAACACTAATCCAAAATCACAAGGTCCTGCTCAGCCTTAATTTTAATCAAGAAAACGTTGAAGTCATTTTAGAACAATTAAATCCCCTTGGAATAAGTGTAAAAGGGGGTGAAGAAGAAAAGGTAGGCTATAAATCCTATGATGAATTGGACGAAATTTTTGAAAAATTAGAAATTCTGGTCTGATTATAATTTGGTCTTTGGCGGGTTTTAAGCATATATCGAATGAATAGTGGAATCAATAACAAATCACTAATCATCGCCCCCAAAAGGGTTACCCCAATTAAAATACCAACTACGAAACTGGCTGGGTTTTGAGAAAATAGCATGATCAGAAATCCAAAAAACAAGATTAGCGTGGTCAGAACAATAGCTTTGCCACTTTCCCGAAAGGTAATTTTTAAAGCCGCTTCCATATCCATTCCCTTATTAATGGCCAGCTTGTATTTACTCAAAAAATGAATCGTGTCATCCACTGCAATCCCAAAAATAGCAGCAAAAACAATTGAAATTCCAGCCTCTAATTCAATATTTAAAAACCCAAGAAGTGCCCCTGCCATTAATAAGGGCAAAATATTGGGGATTAGTGAAATCAGCAACATTTTTATATTTCGGTATAAAAAGGCCATTAATAAACTTACTATGACAATGGCTAGTCCAAGCCCTTCAACTAAATCTTCCCGTACATATTGAGCGTTTTTATCAATAATTAAGGCTGTCCCGGTTTGCTGAATTTTTATTACGCTGGTATCTAAATTAATTTCGGCCCATTCTTGAATTTTATCTACTCTATATTTAATGCTATCTGCTCCTATATCGAAAATGCGAGAAGTGATTCTTGCTTTATCCTCAGCTTTGTTAACCAAAACATTTGATTGAGACATTGGCATTTGTTTGACCATACTTTTGAACCGATTGAATTGCCTTTCGGACGATGGTACCTGATAAGCCTCCGGTCGATTTCCATTAAACATTTGGTTAATGGATTTATAAACTGCAGTAATAGAATTAATGCCTCGAACACCATCTATTTTTTGCATTTCCTTCTCGAGTTTGTCTATTTCAATGATTGTCTCATAATCATTGACTTTATAATCTCCCTGAGTAAAAATGGCCAGTTCAATCGGACGGAAACCAGTTAGGTTTTTTTCAAAAAATTCGAAATCATCGGTAATCTTTGCTTTCCTTGGTAAATTGCTTTTAATATTATAATTGGTTGTTACCCAGGAAATCCCCAAAAGGCACAGCCCCAACACAAAAACTCCTCCTAAAGCGATCCTCCGAGGATGGGATAAAGTAAGTTGGTAGGTCCAAAGCATGCTCCGATCCCAAAAAGCATGCCCCCTCCCCAGTTTTATTAATTGGTCTAATCTAAATCCTGAGAGCATTACCAAAGTAAAGCCTATAACCGTTATATAGGCTATGATCACCCCTACAGCTGCATTAATGCCTAAATCTTGGATAGGGCCAATTCTACTTGTTAAAAGGGTGGCAAAGCCTATTGCTGTAGTTACCGAAGTAAGAAGGGTAGCCAGTCCAATTTCACGAAGGGTAGTTAGAGCAGATTCTTTCTGGCTATTTCCCTTTTTTAGTTCATCTATATATTTTGTCATAATATGAATGACATCAGAGGTGCCAACCATAATCATGATTATGGGATAAAGAGCGGACATGGCGTTCAATTGCCTGCCAAAAGCCCCCATATATCCCAAAAATATTAACATGCCAAGTGCAATCGATACTAGAGCAAGCAGGATACCCCAGGGTCTTCGGAAAATCAAAAACATAATAAGACTTACCAAAATAAAAGAAACGATAGCCGAAAAAATAATCTCTCTTTTTTGCAGATTAATTACTTCAACCTGAAAGTAAGGGCGTCCTAAATAGTGATATTCTTCAAAATTATACGTCGCAACTAATTCATTAAGTTCATCCAACAGCTCATCTGCCTGCTCAAAGGTGATTCCACCAACAGTTTTAAGATATATGACAAGAGTTTCACCATTTTCCGAAATAAAATTATGAATGAAGCGTTGATCTTGAAAGAGCCTTCTTTTATCACTCTCGTAACGACTGGGATCGTCAATGTGAATTACGGGAATGGTGGTAATGGCGAAAGGTGTTTTAATTGGGTACCCAAGCTTGGTAAGAGACTGACTTTCTAATACATGCGGAAGCTGAGCAGATTTAAGAGTAAAATCATGTACTTTTTTGAGAAAATTCTGCTCGAACACCCCCTCTTCTCGACGTATGGCAATCAAAAAAAAGTTGTCATCTGATTCAAACTCCTCAACAAAGGCTTTAAAAAAATCGAGATCCTTATCTCCTTTCGGAAAAAACTGTTCAAAACTAAAGGAGAATTGTAATTGCAAAAGAAAGAAAATACTTACAATAGATAATACACCAAAAATCGATAAAGAAATTGCCCTTGGCCCTAGTTTCATATTCCTGCTATGATTCAAAGAGGAATCTAAATATTTTCCTCTTCATTGTTTAATTCAATTTTTCCTGAAAACTTCGAACTATTGAACCCCGTGGCAGGCAATATGTTTAAAAGCAATCATACTAAATGACAATCTGAATACAAGATTATGGTTAAACTTATACCTTGGTGTGTTTATTTTTGTTTTTTGTCTGTTCTACTGAAAGGACAAGCCGTTGATTCCGATCCCAATTTAGTGCCCAATCCCAGCTTTGAACAATTTGCTGCCCCTCCATTAGGCTGGTTTTATAAAGGCGCTCATTTCACTCGGTTGGTCCGATATTGGTCTTCACCCACACTTGCCTCTCCGGATGCCTTTGGTCCCCGTATCGTTGTACCTACTCATTGGAAAGATCGAGGATTTGGCGATATGCCTCCTTTCCAGGGAAAGGCAATGGCAGGAATAACCGTCTATGGATGTACAGATGGAAAGCCTCATTGCAGAGAATATATTCAGGTTCCTTTGAGTACTCCCATGAAAAAAGGCGAAAGCTACCAGTTGTCATTCAAGGCTGCACACCTTCCCAAATCTCTGGCCATTGACAAATTGGGAATGGCTTTGAGTACACGAAAATATAATGAGCCGGATGACAAGCTATTAAATTTAGCAAATGCTTTAATTGCTTATGATTTATTAGAACTCCCTGACAATGAATGGCACACCATTTCAGAAACTTTTGAAGCAGATCAAGCCTATACCCATTTAATTATTGGAAACTTTTTTCCGGATAGTTTAACCAACACCTATTCAAGTTGTGAAGATTATTTAAAGTATGCCTATTACTATATTGATCAGGTAAAAGTAACGCCTCTTTCTGTTCCCATTAATCTGTTGGAAATTTATATTGAAGAAGGCCAAACCATTCGCCTCAGCAATATTTATTTTGATACCGATAAATCTGCCTTACTTCCTGCCTCCACTGAACAGCTAAAACAACTGTTGGAGTTACTCCAAAAACATCCCAGTATGGAAATTCAAATTATTGGTCATACAGATGCAGTAGGGACTCCCAACTATAATCAAGACCTTTCCAAACGCAGAGCCACCGCCGTTAGTCAGTATTTAATAGAAGAGGGAATTTCTACAAACCGGCTTAGTTCAGTAGGTTTTGGAAATACTCGACCCATCGCCAGTAATAAAACGGATGAAGGAAGGAAAAAAAACAGAAGGGTTGAATTTAAAGTGATCAAAAAGTAAATAAATTAACCTTAATTTTGCCTTTCTAAAGTAATTAGATGTTAAAACCATTTTTCCTTACAAATACTATAGAGGCAGGATGTGATGAAGCAGGCAGAGGTTGTCTGGCCGGCCCTGTATATGCTGCCGCGGTTGTTTTACCAGCCAATTTCCCTCCTTTTAAATACATTAAAGATTCTAAACAACTTACCTTATCTCAACGCCAGGAGGCCCGCCAGTTTATTCAGGAACATGCCCTGGCCTGGGCAGTGGCTACAGCAAGCCCTGAAGAAATTGATCAAATCAATATTTTAAAGGCTTCTTTTTTAGCGATGCACCGAGCTATTGATCAATTAAGTGTTCAACCTGAGTTGCTTCTAATAGATGGCAACCGGTTTAGCCCTTATTTAGGTATCTCTCATCAATGTATCGTTAAAGGAGACAGCAAATACCTGTCCATTGCAGCTGCCTCCATCCTGGCAAAAACTTATCGGGATGAGTATATGTTGAGTATAGAGCCCGATTATCCTGACTACGGTTGGAAAACGAATAAGGGGTATCCAACAAAAGAGCATCGGGAGGCTGTTAAAAAATTGGGGCTAACTCCTCACCATAGAAAGACCTTTAAATCTTCGGTGAAATAGTTCCTTGGTTCCTTGGTTCCTTGGTTCCTTGGTTAAGAGATTGATTTATTGAAGGTGGTGGTGTTTATTTTAGCTTTTTTCTCACGCAGATCTCGTAGATTTCGCCAATATTTATCTGCGAGATCTGCGTGCTAAACAAGCTTCAAATAACAGACTTCCCTCAAATTTTCTATTACTATACACGGAACTCTGAACATTTATCTACCGAAGGTAGACGGAACAAAAATCAATTCCTAATAATTTTCCTTGTTAAAACTTCACCGTTTCCTGAAGACAATACCATTAAATACATCCCCTGATGATATCCAGCCATAGAAATACGTTCCCGTATTTGCCTTCCTGAACCATCAAAAGAAACAGTCTTCAACCTTCTGCCATAAACATCAAAAACGCTAAGTTCCAAAGATTCCGGATCTTTTTCTAAATCTATAGAAATTGTGACTTCATCTCCTACCACTGGGTTAGGGTAGACCCTAAAGTTTTGTTCTAGAACAAAATCATTTACAGAAGTCAGTACGTCCTGTATTCTGAGGTTGTCAATTGCCCAGCCCCAGCCATTAGAGAAAGGATCTGAAAACAAACGAAATCTTACAAATACTTCATCTCCAGGAGAAAAATTGCCATTCTCTGTCATATCAATGGTTCTACTAATGTAAAGGTCAGGGCGTCCATTTTGATCTCCCCTTAGGGCAGAAGCCCATAGAAATTCCGCGCCACTATCATAACCTGGTAAAAAAGGGAACCACCTGGATTCACCCAATCGTTTACCTTCTACAATTACATAATCCCAAAATTCCTCATCGCCAAAAGAAGTACCTGCCTCGCCAATTTCTACGAGAACAATCTCATCAAATTGAATCAATGGATCTTCTTCTCTAATAATGATGGGTATGGACAATTCATAAGTAAAATCCTGAAAGTTCCCCTGTCCAGATTCCGGATATGGATGGGTACTATGAATGGCATCGCTGGTAAAATTAGGATAACTTCTAATACTAAAGCCTTCACCCATAAAATCTACAGTAGCCTGATCAAAGTCATTTATATAGGAAACAACACTTTGCCGTATTGAAGAGATGGTTAAGGTCCAGAATCCATTATCAGGCGCTATAGCTTCATTTTTTGCCTTACTCTTGTCTATTACTACAATCTGATATTCTACTGAGTCTTCCGAAGTCAAGGCACCATCCGGGAACACTAAAGTTGCTTTATATACGTCTGTAGTATCATCTTCAGAAAATCCTGTTTGTCTTTCCATTCCTA
This sequence comes from Saprospiraceae bacterium, assembly GCA_028285545.1. Taxonomy (GTDB): domain Bacteria; phylum Bacteroidota; class Bacteroidia; order Chitinophagales; family Saprospiraceae; genus JANQPA01. The sequence goes on from JANQPA010000101.1 coordinate 104,022, forward strand.
CAGCTTCTTGTTCTATCCCATTAACTTTCCAAACGACAAAAGCCGTATCCACGCCTAGAAATTCATCCGTAATTTCTGCTTCTACAACAAACTCAGGATCCACATTATTAATTTCTCCTGGACTTTCATGAACAACCTCCGGCTTTAGAGTATCAATCCTATATTGGTATTGAAATAAGTTTTCAGGAGCCATACCAGGGTTGGTAAAGGTAATGTTGCGACTATTATTAGCAGTAAAATAATAACTGTAAACGACCTCTTCATTTGGAGCAGGTAAGGTAAATTCAAATAAACCTGTAGCCTCGTTAAGAACTAATGGGGCAGCAATATCCTCATTAGAAAAGGTATCTCTTGAATAATGAATCATTAAGGATGCCGAGTCCAATTCCGAGTCAGAAATGACCTGAACCAACAAAAGTTGCTCCTGTTCTAAATCCTCCGTTCCTGGTTCTTCATTATGAAGTAAATAAGTCATATCCCAGCCCATATCATAAAGCATTTCCACAGAGACTCCAGGGTCTTGTTCCACCTGCCCACGTCCTATAGAGGGAGTCATTAGTGCATCAGAAGTGTTGTTAAAAGTAAACTCATCTAAATGAGATATACTAGACCCAGGATCATATTCGCCAGGTGCATACAGCTTTAGACTTTGAGAGCTGCTAATCAGATTAAAGAACAGGTTTTGACTTTGAAGAACAGCTGCCATTTCGGAGGAATTATCCACTACATCTGAGACCTTTGTACTCGAACCATTAAACATAAAGTCGCTGTAAATAGTATGACGGCCACCACTAAATAGTCCAATGGAACCAATATTATTATTGACACGGGTGAAGCTTACAAATCCAAGGCCATGAAATACCTCATGGAGCAATACCGAAACAAAGTCAAACCTATTGCCTACACCAGAAGGATTAAACCAATCATAATACCAATTCCTTTCACTGTTAACAGTAATATTAATATCTGGCTCATCCGGATCATTCAATTCCCTCCTGCTGATCTTTTCAGCCAGTGCTACGGGATATACTTCCGATGGATTGGGTACATTTGAAAACCGGGAATAATAAGCAGATGGACTTGCTCCAGCCAATGAATTACCTTCCAAAGAACGCCAATTGATGTTTATATTTATCGGCACTTCGCTTTGAAAAAAATCTCTCAAAATCTCCAATACACCATCTTCAAATGCTGACCTGGCCAAAGGGGGAACATCATTATCATAGGTCACATTAAAAACCGTATTAAAGTTTTTAGGCCTCAATACCTTTCGGCGTGGTATAACATGAGGGTCAAACCCCTCTGAGGCAGGCAAATAATGTATCTCAGGCTTGAAGTCTAATCTTTTAAATTGTTTTTTGTTCTGGGCGATCAACTCATTTCCAAAGGAAAGCAACAGTCCAAATATCAAAAGGTAAATGGAAATCTTTTTCATACCAATCTTTGTTTGAAGCTTATTTTATAGGCGAAATAAAAATATATTAAATTATGGGGCAAACCTAAGTCTTATTCGGCTTTCATCAAATATCCTCAAAGCCTGCTACCCGACTTTTCGCCTATTAAACCTGCAGGTTTGTCAATTGTTTGACGCAAAGAAGACAAAGCCTCCATGAAAGTCTTTCTCTATGGAAGCCATCAAAAGAAAAGAAACCAAGCACATTTTTGAAGCCACATATTTGCACCCAAAACCTAATTACAAAAACGGATTGTGCTTTTTTTCGTGACCAATAGTCGTTTCCTCTCCATGGCCTGGATAGACCACGATATGATCACCTAGGGGCAACAATTTTTCCTTGATGCTGTTAATCAGGGTGGCATGATCACCACCCGGCAGATCCGTTCTGCCTATACTTTCATGAAAGAGCACATCGCCAGCAATGAGGTAATGATCTTCTTTGTTTAAAAATGAAAGACTGGCAGGGGAGTGGCCGGGAGTATAAATGGCATGTAAAACAGTATTCCCAAAGCGGATTTCGTCGCCTTCGTCCAAATATATTTTTGGTTCAGGAGATTCTTCGTAATTAGGGATACCATAAAGTTGGCAAACCTGGGGAACCATTTTTAATACAGGTAATTCTCCGGAATGGGTTTCCAGATCCAAATTATAGGTTTCCGCCACATATTGATTCCCAAAAACATGATCAATATGACAGTGTGTATTTATGAGTCTAACAGGCTTGAGTTCCAGTTCTCGAATTTGCTGGCTTAAGTGCCTTTTTTCTTCCTTGCTGTAACAGCCCGGATCAAAAATAATGCACTCTTTAGTTTCATCATAGACCAGGTAAGTGTTTTCCAAAAATGGATTATATGTTAGACAGACAACAATACTCATGCTTTTGATTTTATTTCGTTGTTAATATGTGCAATTTGTATTAACTTACTTCATGCTCAAGGCAAATTTATTACAGATCTCCAGTACATGGGAAATACTATTCCGAGTAAGTTAATGCTGCAAAAATAAATTTTATGCGTCAATACATCTACGCTTTCCTCTTCTTATTCGTGTTTACAAGCGTAACAGGACAAAATAATCAGGTTAGGTTTGGGAAAAACAGGGTTCAATATAATGATGATTTTGCTGAGTGGTCCCAGTATGAAAGTGACAACTTCATTACCTATTGGTACGGCCAGGCCAGGAATGTAGGTCAGGCAGTAGTGCAGATAGCTGAATATGATTTCGAAGAAATCCAATCCATTCTGGAACATCGCATTAATGAAAAGATCGAAATCATTGTATATGCAGATATTACTGATCTAAAACAAAGTAATATTGGAGTTGAAGAGACTTTTGTAAATACGGGTGGCCAAACAAAGATTGTAGGTAATAAGGTATTCGTTTATTTTGATGGTAACCATGACAATCTGCGTCGGCAGGTTCGGGAAGGAATTGCATCTGTATACCTGGACGCCATGCTTTTTGGTTCTAATTTACAAGAGATTGTTCAAAATGCCCTGATGATGAATCTTCCAGATTGGTTTAAAGAAGGGTTTATTTCTTATGTAGGTACGGATTGGAATACGGAATTAGACAATCGACTCAGAGATATTATTTTAAGTGAGGAATATGATAGTTTTGAAAAGTTTGCTGATGAAAACCCTAAGTTAGCGGGACACTCCCTCTGGCATTTTTTAGCTGTAAACTTTGGCAATGCAACCATATCCAATTTATTATACCTCACCAGAATCAACAGGTCAATTGAAAGTAGTTTTCTTTATGTTTTGGGGAATTCATATGACTACATCCTAAACAATTGGTCCACCTACTACACCTCCAGATATAATGATGAAATCAGTACCAAAGAAAATGCTCAAGGCCAGGAAGTCTCTGTTAAGAACAAAAGAAATCTTCCAATTACTCAATTAAAGCTAAGTCCTGATGGTAGCCGTGTTGCTTATGTGATGAATGAAATTGGTAAGTATAAAATATTCATCCATAATTTTGGTACTGGAAAAACCACCAAGATTTTTAAAGATGGTTTTAGAAACCCTTTTCAGGCCACCGATTACACCTATCCTATTCTCGCTTGGAATCCCAATAATATAGATCTTGCCATATTGTATGAACGCAGGGATCAACCCAAATTGATGATTTATAATACGAGCACCAAAAAGGAGACAACCGAGGATTTTGGTCCCCAATTCCAACGAGTCTTCGACATGGATTTCATGGACCCACAAAATTTGGTGATCTCTGCTGCACAAAGCGGTTATTCTGATATTTTTATTTATTTCCTCCGGAATCGTTCTTTCCAAAGAATAACAACTGATTTTTTTGACGATCTCGATGTGGCTTTTGTGGAAATTGAAGGACGTAAAGGCATTATTTTTTCTTCTAATCGCCAGGATAGCCTGCTCCGTCCTATGCGGATGGATACCATTTTGCCAATAGGCACTTTTGATCTTTTTTATTATGACTTAGAAGCCCGCAGTAATGAGTTGGTAAGGATAACACATACTCCTTTTGCCAATGAACGCCAGCCGGTAGCTATTGATGACAAATATTTTGGATATCTCAGCGATGAGAATGGAATTTTCAATAATCAGGTAGGACATCTTGAAGAATATATCCATCATTATAATCAAAGAATTTTGATGGATGATGGAACGGAAATTGTACTGCATGCTGATTCAAGCCTGAGCAAACTTGACTCTACCCTTATTGATACCATTACCATTGAGCCAGTCATTAAAGAAAGAGCCATTATTCACGCAAATACTGACTATACCAGCAATATTATCAGCCATCATACTGCACCAAAAGTAAACAGAAAGGTGGAGATGTTTTTAAATTATGGTCAACACAAAATCATTCAACGCCCTATTGAGCATGAAAAGGTAGTGCTACCCCTACCTTCTTCTTTTAGAAAGAGCAGGCTAAATTATTTCCCCTATAAAATTCCTCGCCAGGATTCTATTGCCAGGTTATCCGAAAAAACGGATTCTTTGCGCAATATCATTCGTCAGGACTCTATCAGAGATACACAAATTGAAGAAGTTCCAGCGTCTGAAGATACAGTACAATATTTCTTTCAGGTCATTTTCCAAAAAGATGATGATATCGTAGAAACTGATAGTACCAATGTAAACGCTGAGGAAGTAGCCACTATTCCCAATCAGGCAAAAAAAGAAGATGAAGAAGTCTTTGGTTTTTTCCAGGACATCAATTCTGAAATTATTCCCAGATATGAAGAACATGATGTGTATAGGTTTAGGCCCGCTCGGATCTCTCCTTACCGTCTTAAATTCAGAACGGATTATGTAGTAACTCAATTGGATAATAGTCTCTTATTTGAAGGACTTGAAAGTTATACTGCTAACCAGCAGGAAATATTCAGCTATCCTCCTCCAGGAATACTTTTAAAAGCTAACTTTAAAGATCTTTTCGAAGATTATGAATTTGAAGGTGGTGTACGTATACCAACTACATTTAATGGCACTGAGTATTTTGTAGTATTTAATAATAAGAAAAAGCGCCTGGATCACACTATTGCCATTTATAGGAAAAATCAACGCCTTTCGGAAAGGAGCCGGTCCATTATCCCAAATGTTCCTAACAAAAGGGATGTCAACATTCTTTTAGGGCAATACAGTATCAGGTATCCTTTTGATATTTTTACCAGCGTAAGAGCTACTGCTACCCTGCGACGTGATCGGGTTACTCAACTTGCTTCTGATCTTCCGACCTATGATACACCCACGGAAAGTGTTCAGCGTGTGGGTCTCAAATTGGAATATATCTTCGATAACACATTGGATGTTTCCTTAAATATAAAAAATGGAACTCGTTACAAAATCTATGCAGAAGCCTATAAAAAGTTTGACCTTCAGGTTGTAAATGGCTTATCACTCGATTTTGATGAGGGACAAATGTTGATTCTTGGTGTAGATTTTCGTCACTATCAGCGCATCTTAAAGCATTCTGTATGGGCAACTCGAGGTGCAGCGGCTACCTCTTTTGGAAATGAAAAAATGTTATTCTTCCTTGGAGGAGTTGAAAATTGGCTGTTTTCTACTGAAAATGATAAAATACCTTATCCTACAAGTGGAGATTTTGCCTTTAAAGCACTTGCTGCAAATATGCGAGGTTTTGATCTCAATATTCGTAATGGTAACTCTTATGCCTTGATCAATACAGAGCTAAGAATCCCCATGTTTCAATATGTATTTAAGAGATTGCGTTCTTCTCTCTTAAGAAATTTCCAAGTTGTTGGCTTCTTTGATGTTGGTACCGCCTGGCAGGGAAAATCTCCATTTGATGATGACAATCCATTAAATACCGATACCATAGAAACCAATGATTTTGTATCGATCAAAGTCAATTTTTTCCGAGACCCAATTGTTATGGGTTACGGTGCCGGCATCAGGACCATGTTGTTTGGTTATTTTGTAAGACTTGATTATGCCTGGGGAATTGAAACCAAGGTTGTTCAGGATCCGAAACTTTATATCTCAATTGGAACAGACTTCTAATCATTCTTAAAGAGGCTTTCGGCAGTGCCGAAAGCCTCTTTAAAACTCTTACTCTTCTCCTGCCTTCATTTTTTCAGCATTTTCTGCCACTTGTAGTGCCTCGATGATGCCTTCCAAATCTCCTTCAACAATTTTATCTAAATTATAAAGGGTAAGATTAATACGATGATCAGTCACTCGATTTTGAGGGTAATTATAGGTACGTATTTTATCCGACCGATCGCCGCTCCCTACTAAAGATCTTCTCTTGGCTGCCTGCTCAGAGTCGTGTTGTTCCTTCTGTACATCATAGATTTTCTGGTAGAGTCTTTGAAGAGCTATTTCTCGATTCTTAATTTGGGAACGACCATCTGTACTTTCTGCAACTATCCCGGTAGGGAGGTGGGTAAATCGCACTCCCGATTCTGTTTTGTTGACGTGCTGACCTCCAGCTCCACTGGAACGAAAAGTATCCACTTTTAGGTCCGCCTTATTAATATCAACATCTTCCATTTCCAGTTTTGGAATAACGGCAACGGTGGCTGCAGAGGTATGCACCCTACCTTGGGACTCCGTCTTGGGAACTCGTTGAACACGATGAGCCCCGGATTCAAATTTGAGCTTACCATATACCTCTTCTCCTGAAATCTCCAAGACCAATTTACTATAGCCGCCAACTGTTCCTTCATTGGCGTCAATTACTTCTACCTTCCAGTTTTTTGATTCAAAGTATTTGGTATACATTCTGTAAAGGTCACCCGCAAAAATGCTGGCCTCATCGCCACCAGTACCGGAGCGTATTTCAAAAATTACATCTTTTGAATCTTCGGGATCTTTAGGAATGAGTAAAACTTTTATTCTTTCCTCAAATGCCTCTCTTTGAGGTTTCAATTCATCCAATTCCAAAGAAGCCATTTCTTTCATATCGGGATCAGAATCTTTCAACATCTCCTCGGCCGTTTCTATATTTCCTAATAGCTCCCTATACTCCTTATATACTTCTACAATTTCTTTGAGGTCCTTGTATTCTTTACTTACTTTCTTATAGCGCCCCATATCAGAAATTACTTCCGGATCAGACATTTGTTCTTCCAAATAATAAAATCGATCCTGTATCGCTTCGAGTTTGTCAATCATCCTATAAATATTTAAATCAGAGCACAAAAATAGCATTTATTCGAAAAGAGTTTCAAAGGATTATATAAAAACCGTAGCATAAAAGGTGAATCAAGCTTTTGAAACTTCAACTCTTATTCTCTTTCCGCCTTTTACTTAACTTTGAGTCTTAAAAAAAGATTCCATGCCATTAATATTGAATATAGAAACGGCTACCGATGTTTGTTCCATTGCTTTATCTAAAGGCGAAAAGATTTTATCTCTTCAAGAAAGCCCGGAAGGCTATCAGCATGCTTCTCAAATTACCCTTCTTATTGAAAAATGTATGAAACAGGCTGGCCAGGTCCTTTCAGACCTGGATGCAGTTGCCCTAAGTACTGGCCCGGGATCTTATACGGCTCTTAGAGTAGGAACAAGTACAGCTAAAGGAATATGTTATGCCCTGAATAAGCCTCTCATTACAGTAGATACTTTACAGTCTTTGGCTTTTGCCTCATCCAGTGAATTAGTTTTGGAAAATTTACTCCTTTGCCCAATGATAGATGCCAGAAGGATGGAGGTTTACACCGCCCTTTTTAACAGTCAGGTACAATTTGAACATCCGGTCCAGGCTCTGATTGTCGAGGCCGATAGTTTTGCTTATTATTTTGATCAAAATATTCCCATTCTTTTTTCTGGTAATGGGGCTGAAAAAATTAAGGCCTTAATTAAGGATGATTTGGCTTATTTTTCCAGTAAAATTTGCACTGCTGAAAACCTCTTTTTATTGGCCCTTAACAAATTCAAAAAAAACGAATTTGAGAGCCTTTCCAGCTACACTCCGAACTACTTTAAGGCACCAAATATTACAACACCTAGAAAAATTTTATAATATCGGACAGTTTAAAATATTTCAAATTTGAGATTTTTTTTTGTACTTTTGCCTATATACCAATCGCTTTGTAGTTAAAGATTTCTACATATAATCTTTTTTGGTACAGTATTTGATTTATATTAGAAAAAATTTAACTACATTAAAAGAACATTTTTATGAGAAAGCAAAAAAACGAAACAGTAACCTTGAAGAAGGGAGAAGGTGAGATATATCTGGACTATGCAGAGTTGAGAAAGGCTGTTCTGGTACTTAGAGCTGTTAATCACAAACTTCGCCAGAGAATCATTGATCTTCTTGAAGAAAATGATAGTATGACGGTCACCGACATCTACATTAAACTTCGTCTTGAGCAATCTGTTGCTTCTCAGCATCTGGCCATTTTAAGAAGAGCCGGAGTTGTAGACACGGAAAGACAAGGAAAGTTTATTAATTACTCTCTAAACAAAGACCGCCTGGCTCAAATTTCTCGCCTGGTAGAAGAATTAACTGCCTAAAAGAAGAATATTTCAGACATCGGTACTTTGCGTTTTCTTGGTTTAATTGAACAGAAAATGCTGTAAATCAATAAGATTCACAGCATTTTTTTATTTATAATTTTGAAAAAATAAATAAAAAACGCATATTTGCTTTGTATTGGTTATCAAAAAAATTATACATCTATGAGAAGCGCTAATAAAGTTAGCATTAACAACGAGAAGCTACAAGTCTCCTCTGAAATTCTTCGAGCATTAGCTCATCCACTACGCATGAAAATTCTGGAATTTATTGACCAGAGTGACACGATCAATGTAAATAAGATTTATAATACCCTGAAACTAGAGCAATCTATTACTTCCCAGCATCTGAGGATTTTGCGTTTGGCCGGATTAGTCGACACAGAACGTGATGGCAAATTCATCCACTACAGCATTGACTATAACAAGATAGCTAACACTGTAGAAGCAATCAATCATTTCCTAGAAGAGGATGAATAAATAGGTAAGTAATATTAAAAAAAAGAGTCTTTTTGAGTGTTCAGAAAGGCTCTTTTTTTATTCTTCTTCATCATGGGTTTCAGTCGTTTCTTCAACTTTTTCTTCCAAATTTTCCTGCCCTTCATTTTTATTTTCAGAAGCGCTTTGTAAAAAAAACTTACGCTGAAAAGTCAGAATGTTTAGCACCCCTACAGTAATGGATACATCTGCAATATTAAATACTGGCTTAAAAAACATAAAGTGCCTTCCGCCCCATATGGGGAACCAATCGGGGAGATATCCACTCCAAATTCTAAAATAAAACATATCCACCACATTGCCATGAAGGAATCGTTCATAACCTCCTCCGGCGGGGAATAATTCCGCAACACCACTGTGATATGTTGAGGCTGAAAAAATTAAGCCATAAAAAGCACTATCAATAATATTTCCAAGGGCACCTGCAAGGATAAGGGCAAAACTCGCCAGTACGCCCCAGGTGGCTTTATTTCGAGCTAAAAAGCGGATGTAATACACCAAAAAACCAACGGCAAGTATTCGAAACAAGCTAAGCGCCAATTTCCCCATATCATCATTGCTTAACTTATACCCAAAGGCCATTCCTGGATTTTCAACAAAATGGATTAAAGCCCAATCCAAGCCCAGGATTTTGATCTCATCTCCCAAGCCCATATGTGTTTTTACCCAGATCTTCAGACTCTGATCCAGAAGCAGGACAAAAATTACCAGCAAACTAACTTTCGTGATCTTTTTCAATAAGCTATGGCTTTTAAACTTGTTTAATAAACTTGCATCGATAAATTTAGAATTTTTTGGTAGAACAGAGAAACGAACTATTAGTTGAGCAATGGATTTATTTCTTTAAAAAATAGAGGTAAGTAAAATTGAAATAGATTGTATTTGATTAAATACAATCTATTTCTTCCGCCTCTGGCGGGTACTTCATGAGCCACCGGCGAATTATTTCTCCTTTAATTCTTTAATTTTCTAGCGAACCACTTGGGTTTTGTCCTTCGAATTTCGAGGTGTCTCATGTTATACTATTTTACTGACTTATTTCTTGCTGCGCTTTTGCTTAGCCTCGATACTAAGGGTTGCATGAGGTACCGCTCTCAGTCTTTCTTTTGAGATGAGCTGGCCAGTGACTCGACATACACCGTATACTTTGTTTTGAATTCTGATTAAGGCGTTCTCCAGGTGTTGTATTAATTTCTGCTGCCTGGCAGCGAGACTTGTCATCCGCTCATTTTCTGCCGTTCCTATCCCATCGTCTAAGCCTTTTATTTTGGCATCTGAATTATCAGCCATTTCAGAAAGCTGATTCCGATAAAAATCAAGCTGGGCTTTTGCTCTTCCTAATTTTTTCTCAATGATCTGCCTAAACTCCTCCAGCTCTTCATCGCTGTAACGGGTTTTTTCTGCTTTTTGATCCATGATTTCTATTTATTTGCGATATTAATTTTACTCAATGTATGTTTGTTAAAACTTTGGTCAAAAAACCAAAAATGCCCTTTAAGTAAAGGCATAACTACATGATTTTTCCTCTTTCCTTAGTCTTTCCAGCTGCAAAAATAATAATAATTACCCCTTCTCCTATTATTAGGATTATTTTAAAGTTTGATCTTTTTCCAGTTGGTAAAATTATATTTTACAAAAAGACTGGTTAAAATTAAACGCCATCGAAGTAAATTTAGTTTGGTTATCCTTAAATACAAGAGGCCTTAGATTTTGATCCAAGGCCCCTCAGGTGCAATTGAATTATCAGAATATCAGCTTATTCATTGTCTTCTTCTAAAACCTCATCTTCCTGCTCTTGCATTCTATCAGTCTTTTTCACCAGTGCATTTTCTCGGGATTCATAATATTCTTTTCTGCTTCTGGCAATGTCAAGCGCAGCAAATAAAGACTTGCGAAAGGATGAAGGGTCAGCAGCGTTGCTGCCTGCAATATCAAAAGCAGTGCCATGATCAGGAGAAGTTCTCACAGCATTTAATCCTGCCGTAAAATTCACACCGCTACCAAAAGATAAAAGTTTAAAAGGAATGAGACCTTGATCGTGGTACATAGCCAAAATCCCATCAAATTTTTTGTATTGACCAGAACCAAAAAATCCATCTGCTGAAAAAGGCCCTACAACTAACATTCCCTTTTTCTTAGCTTCAATAATAACAGGTCGAATCAGTTTTTCCTCTTCATCACCCATGACTCCATTATCTCCGGCATGTGGATTTAATCCCAAAACGGCGATTGAAGGACGTTCGATACCAAAGTCTATTTTAAGACTTTGGTGCATGGTATGAAGTTTTTGGTCCAAGACATCCTTGGTAAGCATAGCCGAAACCTCACTCACAGGAATATGGTTGGTAGCAACTCCAATTCGTAAATCCTCATGAAGCATAAACATTAGGTTTTCTCCTCCCAGATATTTAGCCAGGTATTCTGTGTGTCCTGGATATGGAAATGCGGCCATCTTCATGGCTTCCTTATTAATAGGAGCAGTAACTAATGCATCTAAATGTCCTGCTTTTAAATCCGTTACCGCTCTCTCCAAAGCAATATAGGCAAACCTTCCTCCTTCCTCCGATGCTTTCCCCAGGGTGATGTTCACGTTATCTTGCCAGCAATTGATAATATTTACCTTTTCTGTACTGGGTCGGCTTAAATCTTTTATTACCTGGAAAGGAAATTCAATATTTACAATGTTTTTATGATAAGATATTACTTTTGTAGAAGCATATATAACTGGTGTACAGTATTGTAATATTTTTTCATTCGTAAGCGTTTTCAAAACAACCTCCAAACCAATACCATTAATATCACCTGCACTTATCCCTATTTTAATTTTATTCATTCATCCAGTTTTTTTTATTCTTTTTTCAAACTATAATACAGCAAATAACACATTTTCCAATTTTTTTCCAAAATTTGCCCCCAAGAGTTTCAGGGCAGCTCAGGATTTTACTACAATGGCTATTAAAAAGGTCTTTAGACCATTTTTTGGAGCTTTTTAATCAGAAAACATAACATTTCCTGCAAAAATCAGGCATTTATATTGAAAGCAAAAAAATCATACGGACAACATTTTCTTAATAGCGAACAAATAGCTGAAAAAATTGCCAATAGTCTGCAATTAAGCCAAAATTATGAGCTGGTCATAGAAGTTGGACCAGGAAGAGGTATGCTCACGAAATATCTTATTGAAAAAGACCATCAGCTAATAACGGTTGAAGCAGATACTGACATGGTTTCTTTTCTCCAAAAAAACTATCCAGCCTTAAAAGGCTCTATTGTTTCTGCAGATTTTTTAAAAGTCCCTTTGGATAAATTAACGGGTGAGAGGTCATTTGGCTTAATCGGCAATTTTCCATATAATATATCTAGTCAGATACTTTTTAAGATGCTCGAGTATAAACACTTAATCCCTGAAATGGTCGGTATGTTTCAAAAAGAAGTGGCAGAAAGAATTGTGGCCGGCCCAGGTAGCAAAACCTATGGCGTGATTAGTGTTCTCATCCAGGCTGAATATTCTGGCGAATACCTCTTTGGAGTCGATAAAAGCAAATTCACTCCTTCTCCCAAAGTTCAATCTGCTGTGATTAGATTAGAACGTAGGCAAGAAAGTAAAATCAAAATGGCTCCAAAACTCTTCCGGCAAATCGTAAAGCAGTCATTTAATCAAAGACGGAAGATGCTGAGAAATACCATGAAAATGTTCATCAAGGATGACCCTCTTCTGCAAACTGATTTCTTTAAACAACGTCCCGAACAATTATCAGTGGAAGACTTTGTGTGGCTTACAGAACAAGTGGAAAAAAGAACTAATCAAAGCAATAAATAGTTACAATAAAAAATAAGAAAAATATGAATTTAGAAGATCGCATCAAAAAGGACCTCATAAGTGCCATGAAGGCCAAAGATAAAGCTGCACTTAGAGGAATCCGAGCCATCAAAGCTGCCATATTATTGGCCAAAACTGATGGAAGTGGAGAAGACTTAAATGAGGAAAAAGAGATCAAAATGCTCCAAAAACTGGTCAAACAAAGACGTGATTCACTTGAGATTTATGAAAAGCAGGGTAGAGATGATTTGGCACAAACAGAAAAAGAAGAAATCGCTGTAATTGAAACATATCTTCCTGAACAATTATCTCCAGAAAAACTGGAAAAAGTTCTTAAAGAAATAATTACCGCAGTAGGTGCTACTTCTATGAAGGATATGGGAAAAGTGATGGGAGCTGCTTCCAAACAATTAAAAGGAAAGGCAGATGGTAAATCCATTTCCATTAAAGTGAAAGAACTACTTAATTCATAAGTTTAGAAGTACAATAGAAGTAGCTAGAAGTAAATTGTTAAATAATAAAACAATTTACTTCAATTGTACTTCAGGAGTCCGTAGGGACGACTATATTTCAATTTTACTTCCCTACTCTCCTAAACCAACCATTAATGTACTAAAGTTTAACTTTGACCAATATTAACCAATAAAGAAAAACAAAAATGCTAAACCAAATTATAGAAATGGATAAAACTTTTTTAAAAACTTTAGGCCTTCAGGATATCAACCACGGAACCAGTACGGGCCAGCATTCTTTCGGGGATGGCCCCCTCATTGAATCTTATTCTCCTGTTGATGGCCAATTGATTGGAAAAGTTACAACTACCTCCAAAGAGGAGTATAACCAGGTAGTAGAAAAAGCCCAGGAGGCCTTTAAAGTATGGCGTACTATTCCTGCGCCCAAGAGAGGAGAGATCATCCGTCAGTATGGAAATGAATTACGCCGTTATAAAGATGCATTGGGAAGATTGGTATCCTATGAAATGGGCAAAAGCCTCCAGGAAGGATGGGGAGAAGTACAGGAGATGATAGACATTTGTGATTTTGCAGTGGGCTTATCCCGTCAATTATATGGTTTGACTATGCATTCCGAGCGCCCTAACCACCGCATGTATGAGCAATGGCATCCCTTGGGAATTGTAGGTATTATTTCAGCCTTTAATTTCCCGGTAGCCGTATGGTCCTGGAATTCTATGCTGGCACTGGTCTGTGGAGATGTTTGTATTTGGAAGCCCTCCGAAAAAACACCATTATGTGCAGTTGCCTGCCAAAATATTTTTCATAAAGTATTAAAGGAGAATAATCTGCCAGAAGGCATTTCTTGTATCGTTACGGGCGATTATAAGGTAGGGGAAATGATGACCCAAGATAAGAGAGTACCTCTGGTTTCTGCCACAGGTAGCATCAGAATGGGTAAGATAGTAGCCGCTGCAGTAGCTTCGCGCCTAGGCAGGAGCATTTTGGAATTAGGTGGAAATAATGCCATCATAGTATCTTCAAGTGCCGATCTAAAACTAGTTCTTACCGGTGCAGTATTTGGAGCAGTGGGCACAGCCGGACAACGCTGTACTTCTACCCGCAGATTGATCATCCATGACAGTATTTATGATGAAGTGAAAGCCAAACTGGCTAATGCCTATCCACAATTGCGTATTGGAAACCCGCTAGATCAAAACAATCATGTTGGGCCACTGATCGATAAAGGTGCTGTCAGTAACTACCTGAATGCATTAGAAGAAATAAAAAAACAAGGGGGCTCATTTGTTGTAGAAGGTGGTGTATTGGAAGGGGAAGGATATGAAAGTGGCTGCTACGTCCAACCTTGCATTGCTGAAGTAAAAAATGAATGGCTAATTGTTCAAGAAGAAACTTTTGCCCCCATTTTGTATTTGATCAAGTATAGCGATATTGAAGAGGCCATTTCTTACCAAAATGGGGTTCCACAGGGACTTTCTTCAGCAATCATGACCAATAATTTACGAGAGTCTGAGTTATTCTTATCCTCCCAGGGATCGGATTGCGGAATCGCTAATGTAAATATTGGTACCAGCGGAGCGGAAATTGGAGGAGCTTTTGGTGGAGAAAAAGAAACAGGCGGTGGCCGCGAAAGTGGATCCGATTCATGGAAAGCTTACATGCGCAGACAAACGAATACCATAAATTATAGTACTGAAATTCCTTTAGCGCAAGGAATTAAGTTTGATTTTTAAATAGAAAGGGATTGGGCATCTATGCCCAATCCCTTTTTATTTACATCACCAGCGGTCTTATAATAATATCCACCCTCCGATTTTTTTGCTTTCCTTCCCAGGTGGAGTTATCATAGATTGGGTTGAGTTCTCCAAAATCTTCAATTGAAATCACATCTTCAGGAATACCTTTTTGAAGCAACCTTATTAAGGCTGCATCACAGCGATACCTGGACAACATTTGATTGTATTCATAGGAACCAATATTATCGGTATGTCCATGAATAGAGATTAAATGATTCTCTAATCCCTCAATACCATCCAGCCATTTAAACAGTTCTGCCTCCTGTTGGGAATCGATATAATAACTTCCACCTCCAAAATAAATGCTAAAAATATGATAATTGGGCCCTTCATTTAAATCACCTTTTTGAGAATAAGCAAGCAGAGGAAGGAGCAAAAGTGCGAAAAAGAGGTGGATCTTTGGCTTCATGATAAATTGGTGTTTTAGTCCTTAATGCAAAAGGGTGATTTCTTTAGTCTAAAGAATAAAAAGATACAACAAACCTGGCAGTTTGTCCACTTTTTCTAGTAAAGACAAAATAAAAGTACGCGAGGTTTCGCAAAATCCACAGGAAAAAGTGTTAAAGTATTAAAATGCGAAATGCAATAAACTGAGCAGCGAAGCCAACAAGATATCCACCATATAGATCTTGTTGTTCATGAGCACCTAAAAGCAGACGGCAAGTTCCAACCACTCCTGCCAATAAAATAACCATAAACAACAGGGCAAGCATTCCAATTTCAACGGTACCAAATATGGTTGAATTGAGAATAAAGGAATGATAACCACGATATTGCATCATCGTCAAAAGCACCATACCAATAAGGCCTCCCATACCCACGGTATGAGCGCTTATTTTTGAAAAAATATTGATTAAAAAAGCCAAAAATAAAGCTATGGTTGCCCCTAACAAGAAGCTAACATACAACCTGGGCATTTGAGAATCACCTAAAAAGTTTCGAAAAGTCCATAGATAAAATACCCCCGCAATGATATATGGACCGATTCGCTCTTCTTTTTCTTTCAACTCTAAAGACTTAACCAGATCTAATAAACGAAGCATAACCACGGAAAAGGCCGGAATAAAAAAGGTAAACATAAACAGTTGAATAATCAACAACTTACTGAATTGGTCACCGATACTGCTCACACTAAAAGCATAAGGGTTGATCAACATTAAGATAATCAGCATATAGGTAGGCACCAATAGCGGATGAAAAACAAAAGAAATTATCTGTGCGAGTGATTTACCCATAAAATCAATTTGTGCAAAGGTAGTAAATGACCTGGAAAAATATAAGATAAAAAGATTGGCGGCGGTGGCCGCCAATCTTTTTATCTTGTCTTTTTATGTAATCAAGAATAAACTTATATTGGCATTAATTGAATTTAATCCTTATGGATATGCAAGCCTTTTTGGATCAGATTGTTTTTACTCTTTGGGATGATCATCAAGTTCGTGTGAGCAATTTGATTGGCTTTGGGCTACTTTTCATCTTTTTTCTGGTTTTGCAGTGGTTTATCGTAAAAAGAATTTTTCCTTTTCTTTTCAGTAATAAAAATGTAGATCCATCTCTAAAAAAAAGAATTACACGCCTAAATAATTACGTTTTATTATTTGGTGGTCTTACGGCAGGAATTAAGATATTAAATATTGACCACAGCTTTTATAGCCAGGAAAATGTAAGTTTTTATTTGTCCTATATTACCGGCAGCATTTTGATTTGGCAATTGGCACGTCTTGCTGATACCATGCTATCAAAATTACTCATTCCATACCTGGTAGAACGAAATCATGAAGACAAGCAGTCAGATATGATAACCGGACGGATGCCTATTAGAGACCGAAATTTACAATACATCGTTTATGCCCTTGCTGCTCTTTTATTCGTAGGGGCTTTTGGATTAAATCGAGAATTGGGTTCTATAGGTTTAAATGATGATCAGCAAATTACCATCCGTGTATCTAATATTATTTGGGCAATCCTAATCATTCTCATTGCTCGCTTTTTGTATTGGATGATTGTCAAAATTTTCCTCGACTCTTTTTACCATAATAAGAAAATGAATATTGGTTCGCAGTATGCTGTGAATCAATTACTGAAGTACATCATCTTTACTATTGCTACCCTATACATCCTCGATACCATAGGTTTCAAACTTACTGTAATATGGGGTGGTGCCGCTGCATTGCTGATTGGCGCAGGTTTTGGACTTCAACAAACTTTTAATGATTTCTTTTCCGGAATACTACTCTTGTTCGAACGAACAGTAGAGGTGGGAGATGTTGTACAATTAAAAGATGGTATGATGGGGAAGGTGATAAAAATTGGCCTTCGTACTTCCTTTGTACAGACCTATGATAATAAAACCATTATCGTCCCTAATTCACAGCTGGTGGTCAATGATGTTGTCAATTATAGTCATAATGATGAAAAAGCTCGTTTTAAGGTTTCAGTAGGAGTAGCATATGGTTCTGATACAGATAAGGTAAAGGAACTTCTTTTCCTGGCGGCTAAAGATCATGAGAAAATAATGAAGTTTCCCGTTCCCTTTGTGCGATTTATAGATTTTGGAGATTCCAGTCTTGTATTTGAGATACACTTCTGGTCAAGAGAATTAATCAGAATTAAAGATGTTCAAAGTGACATTCGCTTTAAAATTGATGAATTATTCCGGGAAAATGATATTACAATCCCATTCCCGCAAAGAGATGTTTGGTTTAAGAATAAGGAGTAGTTTTACACGGTTACACGGAACCACGGAACTGTGGAACCATGGAACCCATAACCTTAAATAATTACTTACTCAAAATAGGGGTACAAGTTTTTATTCTTTACCTAGTCCAACAACCGCTTCATTCTGGCATATCTTTCAGTATAAGTATTCCCATTGCCACATCCCATTTCCTGTGCTTTTCCCTCAATGTTCTTCACCCGATCACCAGGATTGGGGTGAGTGCTTAAGAAGGCAGGAGGAGTAGGCTGTCCTTCCATTTTCTTAAAAAAGCCGGCAGCTCCCGCAGCATTATACCCACTTTCACACAAATAGATCACTGAATGATTATCGGCATCTGTTTCGTGGTTGCGGCTAAATCGCAATTGTATGAGGCCAATGGCAATTTGTTCCAGCATGCCCGGGTTAGCGTTCCCAGTAACTACAGAACTTAAAGCTGCAATTCCGTATACCTTGGTCATCTGGCTAGTAGAGTGGCGGCGAGCTGCATGTGCGATTTCATGTCCCATTACTCCTGCCAGCTGATCTTCAGAATCCAGGAATTTAATTAAACCTGTATAAACATAAATGTATCCACCAGGAGTTGCAAAGGCATTCAAAACACTATCCTTGTCAATTATTTTTACTTCCCAGGCAAATTGATCTGCATAATCTACCTTACCACTTGCAAGGATGGTACTGGTAATATCATTAATGTATTTATAAATCTGCTCATTACCTCTCTCCGGCAAAATCGGGAATTGTTTTGGGTCATCTTCAATTTGTTTGGCAGTTTGCTTTCCAAGTTCAATATCTTGCTCCACTGAAAAAAGATTAAGTCCTCCGCCTCCCTGGGAGGTAGAGCATGTTGTTAATAAAGTCAATGAAGCCAGGCCAGCAATAATAAATACTCTATAGATTTTCATTAGGTTTGATTTTAAATTAAAATGCTTTTATAGTCTATAACTAAAGTTAACCCGTTTTTTGTTCTATGTTTCGACGCCCAAAGAACGAAAAAGTATCTAAAGTTCTTGTTGTTTTTTGTTTTGTTTCAATTTTGATAACAGATTAATTATGACGGATTCACGGGTATATGGACATACGTGAACAGGTGAATCCGTATCCCCGTGAACCCGTAAAACATAAACCGTCGGTATTTTGACCAAGCACTATTAAAAATACACACCCACACAATAATTTGGTTAAATACTTTAATAGACACCGTTAAACAATAGTTAAACGGTGTACCTAAATCCCAATAGGACCGTCATAAATTCGTTAATTAATTGAAAGAGTTATTTGGCTCAGTGATAAAACCTCGAGAAAACAATCATAGCTATACTCAAGGTGTAGAGGACCTAAAAATAATTAACTTATTATTGTAATTTTGGCAAAAAAAGCACAAGAATATGAAAATCAGATTAACGAAATTGTTCACTACCTCCCTTTTTGTGGCCGCAAGTCTTTTTCTTTTGCCCACCCAAGGAATCAGTCAACGAATCGCTATTGTAGATATAGAGCAGATCATGAATTCCATACCTGAGTACCAGACCGCCCAGCAGGAATTGGATAAGGTGGCCTCTAGATGGAGACAAGAAATCAACCAGCAATATGATGATATTAAGAGTATGTACAACAAATATCAAGCTGAACAAGTCCTTATGAGTGATGAAGCTCGCGTACAGCGTGAAGAGCAGATTATGGCCAAAGAAAAAGGAGTTAGAGATCTTCAGAAAGCACGCTTTGGTCCTGACGGCGCACTTTTTCAACAGCGCCAGGCACTTGTACAGCCTATTCAGGATAAAGTATATGCGGCTATTGAAGAATATGCAAACGATCGGGGCTTTGACCTGATTATTGACAAAAGCAGTACTGCCGGTATAATTTTCACCAAAGATGCTTTTGATAAAACCCAGGATATTATCAAAAAAATAAAATAACTGTAATGCCTTTTAGTTAAAGGTTTTGACATCTATCATATTTAATTTTGAATTAGTGATTAAATCGAAAAAAGTGGTATTTTTGCAGCCGCTTAGTATTAAAAACAAATAAATAGCAATGAAAAACGTATTGAAAACAGGAGCTATCCTCATAATGCTTATGTGTGTTGTAGCTAGCACATCTTATGCACAAAAATTTGGTTATGTTAACTCTGCCGAAGTGCTTGCAGCTTTACCAGATGTTAAGCAGGCAGATTCTAATTTGGAAGCACTTCAAAAGCAGCTTCAGAAAAAGTATGAGCAATCTGTTGAAGCTTACAGAACGGAACTGCAAACGGTTCAAGAAAGAGTTCAAAAAGGAGAATTGTCTCCGGTAGAGCAAGAACAAGAAGCTGAAAAACTAAAAGCAAAAGAATTGGCACTTGGCAAACAGCAACAAGACTTGGCAGGTCAGCTGGAAGAGAAACGCCAGACATTGCTAAAGCCAATTTATGACAAAATCAATGAGGCTATAAAAAATGTAGCTAAGGAAAATGGTTATCAGTTTATCTTTGAGCAAGGTGTTCTTCTTTATGCTGAAGATGAGGCTAACGTTACCAATCTTGTAAAAGCTAAACTTGGCATAGCACCTTGAGAAAACATTCCTATCAACCTATAGGAATTTTTGATTCTGGCATTGGCGGCCTCACAGTTGCCAATGCCATTATCAGAAAACTTCCCCAGGAACAGATCATTTATTTTGGCGATACAGCTCACGTGCCTTACGGTGATAAATCCGCTGACGCCATCCGCTACTATTGTCTTCGCATCGCAAAATTTTTACTGGAAAAAAACTGTAAGATGATCGTGGTGGCTTGTAATTCAGCCTCCTCTGTAGCCTATCATGTTCTTACGGAATTCTTTAAAGATCAAGCACTCTTCGTTAATGTAGTGGACCCTTTGGTAGAAGCAACAGTGACCAAAGGATATAATAAGGTTGGGGTTATTGCCACAAAAGCAACCACTCAATCAGATGTTTATCCGCGGCAGCTGCGCTCCAGAGCACCAAATATGAAAGTTCAATCATTGGCTACTCCCTTGCTTGCCCCAATGATCGAAGAAGGTTATGTTACCAACAACATTAGTAATGTAATTCTTGAAAATTATTTATCAGATACTCGTTTTACAAATATTGAAGCCATTTTGTTGGCTTGTACCCATTACCCTTTGATTCATTCTAATATTTCAGCCTTCTTTGACCATAAGGTTGATGTTCTTGACTCTACTGATATTGTAGCCGAAGCCGTATTTCAACAATTGAAACGGAATGAATTGCTAAATCATCAAAAGTGTAATGGACATCAGTTTTTTGTATCTGATTACTCCCTATCTTTTGAAGAAACAACCCGTATTTTTTATAAAGGAGAAATTGATTTGGAGCACTGTGCGCTTTGGCAATAAAAATAGTTCCGTGTTCCGCCTACCTACGTTTTACTTCGGTAGGTAAA
Source organism: Saprospiraceae bacterium (assembly GCA_028285545.1). GTDB lineage: Bacteria > Bacteroidota > Bacteroidia > Chitinophagales > Saprospiraceae > JANQPA01. Next base: position 125,164 of record JANQPA010000101.1, read on the forward strand.
TGTTCCGTGTTCCGTGTTCCGTGTTCCGTGTTCCGTGTTTAAGTGATTGCTTTCTAAAGGTATAGTTGCTTATTGGAGTTTTTTTTGCACGCAACCACCTTCGGTCGTCAGGTACCAAAAAAATTTCAAATAACAGAGAACCTTAAAATTTTAAAACACTTCACACGGAACAAGGAACCGAGGAACTATGGAACCCTACTAATGAATAGTAAACCGTACATATTTTATCGTCTTTCTCGCCTCTAAGTGCATTTTCTCATAATAAGTTTTGGTTTCCAATTCAGGGAAAGGTAATTCTTTGGAATAAATATCATCATCCTGATAAAGAATGTTTACCTCTTCATCTGCCTGTAAGACCTCTAGCGTAAATTCGTATAGGTTAGGTTCATCAGTTTTGAGGTGGACCAAACCACCCGGTTTCAAAATTTGGCGATAGGCTTTTAAAAAATTAGGAGCGGTGAGTCGACGATTCGCTTTGCTTTTTCGAAGGAAGGGGTCCGGGAAGGTGATCCAAATTTCATCCACTTCAGATGATTCAAAAAACAGTGCAATCTGTTCGATACGAGTTCGCAAAAAAGCTACATTATGGAGCTCTTCTCTAATAGCTGTTCGGGCGCCCTTCCATATTCTGGCACCTTTGACATCTACACCAATAAAATTTTGATTAGGATATCGTCTGGCCAAATCAAGGGTATATTCTCCTCGTCCACAAGCCAATTCCAGGGTAATGGTATCATCATTTTGAAAATGATCACTCCTCCACTTCCCCTTCATCTCTACCTCTTCACCATTCATTCCAGTCAATTGTGGATGTTTGGGATCATAATTCTGGTAAACGTTTGGAAAAGTTAATAATTCTGCAAATTTCTGTAGCTTATTTCGCTTACTCATATAACGGTTTTCTTTTTAAGGCCAAAAGGTAAAAAGTAGAAGGTAAAAAGACAAATTCTCTAGTAGTAACTAATTTACTATCTTGTTGCACAGCCTAATTCAAACCTACACCCATATGAATCAATCGCTGCCCTATCAACTAATCCGTTTTAGCTTTTTGGCCATTACCTTAATAATTTTTGGAGTTTTTGGCTTCCATTATCTAACAGGAATACCTCCTATATTAATGACCATAGCTGGAATGTTAATCGGTGGTATTGCCTTTTTTTTATCTCAATTTATCATTCATTTTTTATTAAAATGGCTCCATAAGGTGCCCATTACCTTTTTAGCTATTCTCTTGTCCATGATTTTCACCTTATGGTTTGCCAAGTGGATGGGCTTTGGCATGCCAAATTTTGTTTATTACCGAGCAGCCTTGATATTAATTTTATTAAGTTTATTGGCAGCGATCTGTTTTGATAATAGAAAACGAATCCATTGGATGATTTCCAGTCTTGGAATTATTAGTCCCTTTCTATTTATGGCTTGGGGGATATACTGGCTCCTTCAGGAAGGCAAAGATCCTTATGCCAAAGATTTAAGGCCTCCCTACATACCAGAAAATATTACTCAGCTATCAACTCTTGGGCTTACAAATCCTGCAAACCCGGGTAGCTTCTCTTTTGAACACTTTACATATGGAAGTGGTGATGACAAGCAAAGAAAAGAATATGAATCAGAGGTAAGATTTAAGACATCCACCGTAGATGCCAGCCTATTACTTCCGGAATGGAAAGGAAAAAAGAAAAAATGGAGGGAACGATACTGGGGCTTCGGAGTGAAAAAATTCCCTATAAATGGAAGAGTTCATTTGCCTCAAGGTTCAGGTCCTTTTCCTATAGTTTTAATGGTTCATGGGAATCATAGCATGATTGATTACTCTGATGGGGGATATGCCTATTTGGGCGAATTATTGGCAAGCCGAGGCATGATTGCCGTCTCAGTAGATGAAAATTTCATCAATGGTCATTGGTCAGGAGATTTTCGTGGCAGAGAAATGCCTACTCGAGCCTGGTTACTGCTCAAACACCTGGAACAGTGGAATAATTGGAACAAAAGCCCTGAACATGAGCTGTTTGGAAAAGTAAACATGGATCAAATTATGCTGATCGGGCATTCCAGGGGAGGGGAGGCTGTTTCAATAGCTGCCGCTTTTAATAAGCTTCCTTATTATCCAGATAATGCTAAGTTGGCCTTTGATTTTAATTTTGGAATCAAAGGAATCGTCTCTATTGCACCTACCGATTATCGTTATCATCGACAAATTAAGTTGGAAAATGTAAATTATCTTTCTCTCCAGGGAGCCTACGATGCCGATGAAACCAGTTTCTGGGGCATGCGTCCCTTTCGTCGTTTAAAGTTTACGGATGACAAAGAGTGGTTCAAGGCTGGAGTTTATATTCATAAAGCTAATCATGGGCAATTTAATTCAACCTGGGGACGCGCTGATTTTGGTGCACCAGGAAAATGGTTTTTAAATACCCAACCACTTATCAAAGGTGAAGATCAAAGAGAAGTAGCCAAAGTTTTTATTAGTGCTTTTGCCGAAGCGGCATTGAAAAAAAATAATGAATACCTTTCTCTTTTCAGTAATGTAAATTATGGCCGAAATTGGTTGCCGGATAATTATTATCTCACACATTTTCAGGATAACCGAGATTCTATTTTCCAAAATTTTGAAGAGGATATTCATTTGGCAAAAGGTAGAAATAATATTAAAATAAGTACTGCAAACCTAAAAATTTGGCGAGAAGAAAACCTGGGTACTCGAGGTGGTGGCAGTCAAGAGAATAATGCTGTAGTTTTAGGTTGGGATTATGGAAAAGAGCTCAACTCGGACTCTTTAGCCAGTTATACTCTTCAATTTCCAGATTCCACTCTTCTGAAATTAGACTCTACAGATCAATTACTGATTTCTTTAGCCTCAGGTAATTATAAATCTTTGGATAAATTTAGAGCGAAAAAAAAGGAACAATCTTCATCAGAAAATAAAGAACCCAAAAGGAAGGAACCTTTTTTAGATTTCCATCTTGTTTTAAAAGATTCGTCCGGAGGAATTGCCAAACTTAAGCTTAGAAATATTAAAGAGATTGCCCCTCCATTAAAGGTGCAATTTATGAAACTAAAGTCCTACGGAGAAAAACGGATCGGCAAGCCTTGGGAAGTGCACCTTGAATCCTTTGCACTGCCCTTAAATACTTTTGAACAAGCAAACAATTTTAATTTAATGGAGATTCAAGAAATTCAATTGGTTTTTGATGTATGTCCGTATGGGGTAATTGTAGTAGATGAATTAGGCGTTTCAAGATGAGAAGGATTTAAATCTAATAAAATTTGATCTAGATACTGCTGATATTCAATATACGCGTTAAGGCCACGATGGCGGCCACCAGGAATGGTAAGGAAATTTTTTTCGGCAGAAAGGTTTGGTTTAATGGCTGCTGCTGAAGAATAAGGCACGATTTCGTCTTCGGTGCCATGAAAAACATATACAGGGATGTTTACCTTAGCCAAATAAGAATTCAAGGGAAATTTTGATTTCAGGGGGAAGGGAAGAAACAAAAAGGGAGCCTGACGTTCAAGCACATCCTGCATGCTGTAATAAGGTGTTTCTAGTAACAACATTGCCGCTTTATGTTCGGAAGCCAAAAAGGTAGCAATACCTGTCCCTAATGATCGACCGTAAATATATATTTGCTCAGCTTCGTACCGATTTGTCAAATAATCATAAGCTGCTTCGGCATCTTTATAAAGCCCTTTTTCAGTTGGCCTTCCCTCACTTTTTCCATATCCTCTATAATCAATAGCCAGAAAATCAAAGCCTCGTTGAGTAAAATCTATATGATGTTGAGCCCAGCGTTGCAAATTGTCACTGTTTCCGTGAAGGTAAAGGATCACCTTTTTTTCTGTGGTACTTTCGGGCTGCCCTTTCATAAAAAGAGCATTTATTTTTTGCTGATCCTGTGTTTCGATCCATAATTCTGTGAAGGGGGCAGCAAATTGAAAAGCGTAATTCTTTGCTAATCGTTTGGGCTGGAAAACAATAAAATCCTGAAACACATATATTCCTATGTGCAGCACGAGAAATGTCAGACCAATTACGGCCAAAAACCGAAGGCCATTTTTTATCAACTTCTTTGTCATTCCTTATTTATCGTCAATTGTATTACAAAAATAGACTTCTCTTGAAAAATGGGCCATTCCACTTAATCAATTAACGTTATAAATTATTTATATTAAGTACTTTATTGCAGAAAGCAAAAGATAAAATGAAGTCAATCTTTCAATTTTTATTTTTATTATCTAATAACAGATTTCTAGCTCCAATTATTTTCTTTTTGCATTTCACTTTCAAGTTGCTACATTTTTTAAACAAAATAAACATGAAAAAGTATATCCTACTCCTTATTTATGCCTTCTCTTTAGGCTTTTCGGGCCTGAATGCACAAGTTGTCTCCTTTACAGAAGAGATTCAACTCAGAACTGAAGCGGGATATGACATAATAGGAGAATTGCATGGAAACACTCTTTTGTTCAAAGATCGAACCAATGAATTTGAAATTCAGGCCTTTAATGAAAGAATGAAGGAGCTTTGGACTAAAAAGATTAAATTGGATAAACGATCGGCTCAGGTTTTAGGGATAGTAAGCGACAATGATAAGTTTACAATCATTTATCGCTTTCGGGATAAAGGCGAAACCATCATAAAAGCGCATCGATATGATCCGGGAGCCAACCTAATAGATTCTACGGTTGTCAAAAATTATGGAAAACTCTTTTTTACACCGGATTTTGAAATGGACCTCTCTGATGACGAAAGCAAATTATTGATTTATTACATCGACAAACAAACACAGCTTAAGGCTGCTTCTTTTGATATACTAAATATGAAGCTGCTTTGGGATCGGGAAATTGAACTAGAAGAATTTAATAATATTAGAGACTATGTTTATTTTCTTACCAATAACAAAGGGGACCTAATCTATGTAATTGAAAGAGATAACATGCTTTCAAAAAGGGAGGACCACCACTTTACGGTGTATTATTATGGAGGAAACTCTACCATGATTCAGCGATATCAAGTCCCTCTGGAAGAAAAACTCACCTATGATGTCGCTTTCGAATATGACAATGTTAACAACAGTATTGTTGGTTTAGGGCTTTATTCAGAAAAAAATATGACTCGGGCATTGGGATACTTTTCTTTATTTGTACCAACAAACCCAAGTCAGCGATACAAATTAAATTTCCAAAAATTTGACGATGAATTCGTCTCTAACCTATTGGGTAAAGATGTAACTACTAATAAAGGCTTACAGGAATGTAGTATTCAGGAGGTAGTACTCCGGCAGGATGGAGGAGTATTATTGATTGGCGAGATGAATCGGCAGTTTGAAAGACGCCTGGCCAGTTCCGGAAGGGTAGTAATGGATAGTTATAGTCGCTTTATAATCGATTATTATTATGACGATATATTCATCATCTCAATACATCCGAATGGAAAAGACCACTGGCAGGAGATTTTGTATAAAAAACAGTATTCCCAAGATGACAGAGCTGTATTTTCATCCTTTTTCTTATTCAAAAACCCCACTCAACTGAGGTTTTTATTTAATGATGAGATTCGTCCTGAAAATACGGTAAGTGAATATATCCTTAATGGAAATGGCAAATTAGATAGAAGAAGTGTCCTCAATACTCAAAACCTCAAATTGCGCCTGCGTTTCAGGGATGCGGTACAGGTTGATTTTAATGAAGTCGTTATTCCAAGTGAAAGAAGAAACCGATTGCGTTTGGTGAAGATCGAATATTAGTATTACATTTCGCCTGGATTGGTATTTCATTGAACAACCCGGGCGAAATGCAATATTATGATACAGATTAATGACCAACAACTAGAACAGCAGCTTACTTTCCCACATCTGGTACCTGCTCTCAGAAAGGCTTTTAGTGAAGATATTACCGTCCCCCTTCGGCATCATCACAATTTTAAAAACCCTAAGGAAGGCATTCAATCCACCTTATTGCTTATGCCAGCCTGGAAAGCTGGCGACTTTTTGGGAGTCAAGCTAGTCCTTGTTTCTCCTAATAATGCCAAATATGACCTACCTACCATCCAGGGCCAATATCTTCTTTTTGATGCCCATAAAGGACAACAACTTGCTCAAATGGATGCCAAAATTCTTACCAACCGAAGAACGGCAGCTGCCTCTGCTTTAGCTTCTTTGTTTTTATCCAGAAAAAATAGTCGCAAACTTTTAATGATTGGAACGGGTTCTCTTTCTCCACATTTAATTGAGGCTCATGCTACCGTACGCCCTATTGAAAAAGTTTGGATCTGGGGACGCAATTATTCAAAAGCTCAGGCCCTGGCTCAAAAATTAAACAGCCCGAAACTTCAGGTTGAAGCGGTCGAAGATCAAAAAAAAGTAATTCCGGAGGCTGATATCATTTCCTGTGCCACACTTAGTAAAGAAGCATTGGTTTTTGGCTCCTTGCTGAGAGAAGGGCAACATATTGATCTTGTAGGATCTTATTTACCAAACACTCGGGAAGCCGACGACCAATCTATTAGCCGGTCCAGTATTTTTGTAGATAACATCGAAGGTGCTCCCAAAGAAAGTGGTGATTTGGCCATTCCTCTCCAAAATGGTCTTATTGCACTTTCCGATATAAAGGGAGATTTATTTGATTTATGTCGAAACAAAATTGAAGGCAGAAAATCTGATGAAGAAATCACACTATTTAAATCCGTAGGTCATGCCCTGGAGGATTTAGCCGCAGCCATTTTAGCCTATCAATTTATTTCTAAATAAGATTTTGTGCTGCTGTACTCCAGCAGCACAAAATCTTATTTATTCTTCAATAATTTTCTATTTTTGCGGCAAACAAAACGAGCTCCATGGAAGCCTTAAAATCAACTATCGAAAAAGCATGGGAAGACCGGACCTTAATTGAAGAATCTTCCACTCAAGAAGCTATCCGTTCCGTAATGGAATTATTGGACAAAGGGAAAGTCAGGGTTGCTGAACCCTCAGAAGATGGCACCTGGAAAGTAAATGACTGGATCAAGAAAGCGGTAGTGCTTTATTTTCCCATCCAGAAAATGAAAACCATTGAAGTTCCTCCTTTCGAATTCCACGATAAAATTCCACTTAAAAAAGATTTTGCTAGCCAGGGAGTAAGGGTGGTTCCACATGCCATTGCTCGCTACGGTGCCTTTTTGGAAAAAGGCGTAATTATGATGCCCAGCTACGTAAACCTTGGTGCCTGGGTAGGTAGCGGAACCATGGTCGATACCTGGGCTACTGTAGGTTCATGTGCTCAAATAGGCAGAAATGTACATTTGAGCGGCGGAGTAGGAATTGGAGGAGTGTTAGAACCATTACAAGCTACTCCCACCATTATTGAAGACAACTGTTTCATTGGTTCCAGATGCATTGTGGTAGAAGGAGTACGGGTTGAAAAAGAAGCCGTTCTGGGAGCCAATGTAGTATTGACTAAATCTACTCGCATTATTGATGTAACGGGTGATAAGGAAGTCGTTTACCGCGGTCAGGTTCCTGCTCGATCCGTAGTCATTCCAGGGTCTTACACTAAAGAATTTCCTGCCGGCAATTATCAGGTTTCCTGTGCTTTGATAATTGGAAAAAGAAAAGAAAGTACTGATAAGAAAGTTTCACTAAATAATGCCCTTCGCGATTATGATGTAGCAGTGTAAGAAACTTTTTGGTTTAGTTCTTAGTTGATAGTTGTTAGTTGATGGTCGGTTAATAACACAACTAACAACTATCAACCAATAACGAACATGCTGGATTGGCTTAAACAATTATTTAAAAAAAAGGAGATACCCTTAGATCCGATGAAGTACCTGATTGCAGGCCTGGGGAATATGGGCGCTGAATATGATAATACCCGCCATAACATTGGCTTTGATGTAGTGGACTTTTTAGCCAAGGAATTTGAAGTGACATTCAAGAATGATCAATTGGGTGATGTGGCAGAATTCAAACACAAAGGCCGGACTTTTGTGCTTTTGAAACCATCAACTTATATGAATCGCTCAGGAAAAGCAGTCCGGTTTTGGATGCAGAAAAAAAAGGTTCCACAAAATAACTTGCTGGTAATTATTGATGATCTGAATTTGCCATTTGGCACTCAACGCTTAAGAGGGAAAGGAAGTGATGGAGGTCATAATGGCCTGAAAGATATCAACCAAATGATTGGAAATAACTATGCTCGGCTTCGTATTGGTATCGGCAGTGATTTTTATAAAGGTCAACAGGTAAATCACGTATTGGGAGAGTGGACAGACGAGGAATCAAAAGCGCTTCCTGATCTAATAAAATATGCTGCTGATACTTGTAAAAGTTTTGGAACTATTGGTTTGAGTTTTACCATGAATCAGTATAATAAAAAGTGAATTAATTTAAGTGCCGGGACAAAACATGAGTCCTCGAAAGATTTTTGGCATAATGTTGGTTTTAGCGTATTTGTTCTAATAAACCATCAACTACTTTTTTCCAGGTATTCTTAGAATAAGGAAATTCTCCAAATCCTTTAAAAGTTTTTGCTTTTTCTATTCCATCATTCAAATTCAGTTGTTGCTGGGTTTGTTGGAAACTAATGCCTGCTTTTTCATAAAGTTCCGCTAGGTACTCCTGCTCTGTTTGTCCTGGAGTAGGAATCAGCAAGGTCTTTTTTCTAAGTGCGACCAAGTCCATAATGGTACTATATCCGGAGCGACAAACGATTAGTTCGCTTGCAGCAATTATTTCATTCAACTGTTCTCCTTTTCGGAAAGAATAGATTTCCAGGTTTTCAGAAGCTCTTTGGTATTCTTCCTTTTCTGGTTTTCCCTGGATCATAACCATTTGATAGGATAGGTTTTTTATTTGATCATGAATCTTTTTTTCTAAGCGAGTTCGTTGTGGTTCTGGACCAGATAGAATAAAGGCCAAGTCGTATTTTTTTTCGATTTTGAGAGGTTTAATTCTGGTAAGTGGGCCTAGATAATGAGTATTGGCTAAAACTGATGGATGGGATAACCTCCCTGCCAGATTGGGTTGGCCGTCAAAATCTGGAATCCAGCATTCATCAAATCTCTTAATATAGTAATGGTTTATTTTATTAATCCAATATTCAAGAATCTTATTCCCTGTAATGATGTGAAGTTGGTGGGTGATAAATATGTTCTTTAAGCCTTTAACATAACAGCCAAATCGGTTATCGGAGATAATGGCATTAATTTGGTGTTCCTTGGCAATTTTTTTGACTTGTCGGTGTTCCAGTATGAGTGCCCTTAAAACCTTATACCATTGAAAGAGCATATTTATGTGCATATTATTGGAATAATACTTAATATCGTAGGAGGAAAGAGGAAGTATTATTAATTGTGGAAATTCTTTTTTTAGTAATTCCATGGAACGGCCACTGGTGGCCAAAATTACTTCCATATTTTTTTCAAGAAGGTACTTAATGATAGGTATGCAACGGGCGGCATGTCCCAATCCCCAATCAAGCGGAGTAATTAAAATCCGTTTTGGGCCTTTCACAGCAATATGATTTCAATTAAATATCTGTAAAATATGAAAAAAAGAAGTTTCTATTGGAGTCTGATACTTGTATTCTTAATGAGCATTTGCCTCTCTGCCTGCAAAACCATGAGTTGTGGATGTCCAATGTATTAAAAAAGATTGGCGACTAAAGCCGCCAATCTTTTTTTAATTCAATCTTATCTCATCATCATTCTTATCGAAGAATTTATATTTAGTCAGATGGTAATCTGCGTTGGGGATTATTTTGATCCACTTTAGGTTTTTTCTAAACCATTTCATTTGGATGCTTGAAAAGCCCTTCGTCAGGTAAGCTTCGATATAGGGGTGTACTTTTAAAATCAGCTTAGATTTGGGTCTGGCCTGGAGGATGAAATTCAAATCCCTTTCGATGTCATCAACGATTAGTATTGAAGCGTTCATTTTTCCGGTACCATTACAAGTAGGGCAAACTTCAGCTGTATTAATTTTGACTTCGGGGCGAACACGTTCTCTTGTAATTTGCATTAAACCAAATTTACTCAAGGGAAGGATGGTATGTTGAGCACGGTCCTTTTTCATAAATTGGCGTACGGCTTTTACCAGTTCTCTTTTGTGCTCGGGTTTTTTCATATCGATAAAGTCGATAATAATAATTCCTCCAATATCTCTCAGACGCATTTGGCGAGCGATTTCTTCTGCAGCCTCCATGTTAACTTTAAGAACTGCCTCTTCCTGGTTATTACTTGACATTTTATGGCCACTGTTGACATCAATGACGTGCATGGCCTCTGTTGACTCAATAACGAGGTAAGCACCACTGGGCATGGTGGCAGTTTTACCGAAGGAAGATTTTATTTGTTTGGTTACTCCGTGAGTATCAAAAACATGCCTGTTGGTTCGATGATGATTCACAATTTTAACTTGATCGGGGGCAATACTGGATAGATAGCTTTTTATATTGTGAAAAAGCTGTTTGTCATTAACAACGATCCGATTAAAAGAATCACTTAAAATATCTCGTAAGATACTCGAAGTCTTGTCTAATTCACTAAGGAGTTTTACCGGAGCCTTGGATTTGTGCATTTGAGAATAAATGCTATCCCATTTATTCAGCATTAAAGTCAGTTCTTCATGCAGGTCGGCTACCTTTTTTCCTTCTGCTGCTGTACGTACGATCACTCCAAAATTTTTGGGGCGAATACTTTCTACTAATAACTGTAAACGTTTTCTTTCTTCCGAATTTGAAATCTTTTTAGATACAGCCACTACATCGGAGAAAGGGGTAAGAACAAGATACCTTCCGGGTATCGTTGTCTCACAGCTTAATCTTGGCCCTTTGGTTGAGATCGGTTCTTTTAATATTTGAACAAGAATGGGCTGTCTCTTGTCAAGAACCTGATCGATCTTGCCTGTTTTAATAATATCTGGCTCAATCTTAAAATTATCCAAGCGGGAATTGTTCAGATTACCTGAAACCACTCCATTGGTATATTTTATTAGTGAGCGCAACTTGGGTCCCAAATCAGTATAATGCAAAAATGCATCTTTCTTATGACCGATATCTACGAAGGCGGCATTCAGTCCAGGCATCAAACGTCGAATTTTACCTAGAAAAATGTCGCCGACCGAAAAGTTAGAATTGGTTCTTTGGTTATGTAATTCTACTAATTTGGAATCCTCAAGCAATGCAATCTCAACCTCTGTTGGCGTAGAGTTGATAATAAGTTCTTTTTCCACCAGAGAATTCTTTTGTTGGCAGGGCCAATTATTCTTTCCTTATAGATCAGGATTGCAGCATAAAATATTCGATTCTAACAACTTAGTTGTAGTAACTCGAATGGAAGGATAGTACAATCCATACTTGTGGTAAAATTTCTGATATTTTAACTGAAGTAAACAACAAAAGTCCATTTCAGGGAAATGGTTAAAATGGGGAAACATTAAATCACCAACAAGTATATCTTAAGGCAGAAAGAGGGAGAAAGCCTGTTTTAGGTTTTCTCCCCCCGGTAGCCCTAGTGCCGATAATTACGATTATCTATTCTTTTTCTTGTGACGATTTTTGCGTAAACGCTTTTTGCGTTTATGAGTAGCAATTTTATGTCTTTTTCTCTTTTTTCCACAAGGCATAACACCAAATATTTTTATTAATAAAGAATTAATTAAGATCGTTTTCTGCCAGAGAATTGCATTTATCTGCAAACATCTTCGCCTCAGCTGAACGGCCAGCTCTTTCATAAGCAGTAGCTAGTAAGCAATTAGTGGTGACATTTTCAGGTGAAATTGCCAGGGCTGCTTCTAACCTTTCGATTGCCGTTTCAATTTGTCCTGTTTGAATGGCTAATCTTGCCAGAGAGTTCAAAACCAGAACAGACTGAGGATGCGATTCTCTAAGCTCTCGCAGAATCAAAATACCCTTCATTGGATTATCCGCAGGAGGGTTTTCTGTATAACATAGTGCCAAATTGACACGGTGGTTTAAATTTTCAGGATTTATTGAAATGGCATTTTCAAAAGCACTAATGGCTCTTCCAGTGCAAAAGTCACGTGTTTTTTGATCCGGAGCGCGCTGCAAACCAATAGCATAAGTAGTGCCTGCAATGGACCAGCTTTCTTCAGTGTTTGAAATGCCAGCTACTTTTTCAGCAAAATACCCCGCAATAGCTGGATTTCCGAGAGCATACCACTCAGATGATAATTGCTTATACAGATTGGTAGCAGAGCTGTCCTCCTCTGGCAAGTCCGATAATTGCGACTCCAAAATCAACACCTTACTTAAATTTGCTTCAGAGATATTGCTTTTGGCCTCTTTCAATAAGGTTTCAATTCCTGTTTGTTCAACCTCAAAAGCCCTGGTCTTTTCCAAGGCCATTATTTCTGTAGATTTTGTATTACAACCGAAGTACATCACAAAAAAAAGTACTACAGCTGAAGTTAAAATTGCAATTTGCAATTTCGTCATAACAAAGATTTTATTTTAAAACCCCTCCTCATCTCCAATTGTTCTCTGCCATAGTTTTAATCTGAATCTCCATCATCCTGTGGTAAAGCAGTAACATTATTTTTTACCTGCTCAACGAAAACCTTAGCCGGTTTAAAAGCGGGGATATAATGTTCAGGGATTTCAATAGCAATATTCTTTTTGATATGCCGTCCAATCTTTTTAGCTCTCTTTTTAATTACAAAGCTGCCAAAACCTCTTACGTATACATTTTCGCCTTCCGCAAGTGAACTTTTTACCTCCTGAAAAAAAGTCTCTAAAGTAACTAATACGTCTACCTTAGGAACACCCGTTTTTTCTGAAATCGCCGCTACTAGATCAGCTTTTCTCATTGTTAAGAATTGGTTTATAGTAAGTTATAAATTCTAAGTTGGTTTTTGTCAAAATGAGGCACAAATTTCGCAATTTATTTCAGCAATTGAAAAAAATAATAAACTAATTTTATTTTTCCTTCACTAATTTTCAATTGATTACAGATAATTGTTGGCCATATTTACTAAAAACTTAACCTTTCCAGGCCTTTCCAGCCTCTTTTTCTTTTTTTTCTGGACAATTAGATAGATTATGCCCTTAATTTTTAATTCAATTTGATTTACTTAATCTTTAATTATCTTTGTCGTTTAAATTTGAAGACATCCCTTTTTTTCAATTCCTTTGCGGGGTAAATTGCAAAGAAATTCATTAACATCACATAAGCATATAACGTTATCGCATGCTGTTATCAATGACTGGATATGGGAGAGCCTCCCAAAAATATAAAGACAAAGTAATCACTGTTGAAATCAGATCCCTTAATAGTAAATACACCGATCTAAGGCTCAAGTTACCTCAAAATTACAGGGAAAAGGAATCCGAACTACGCAAAGCTATCACTGATAAAACTGAAAGAGGAAAAATTGACTTTACCCTTGAAATCAATTCTCCCCATGGGGACGAAGGATTTAGCCTTAATATTGTTTTATTTAAAAAATATTTTTCAGAGCTAAGTAAACTGGTTAATGAATTACAGATTCCAGAAGGGGATATGATGCAGGCCATACTTAAATTACCAAATGTAGTTTCAAGTGATGAGCAAACAATAGACGAAGAGGAATGGTCCTATATTTTAAAAACATTGAATCTCGCCTTTGAAAAATTCTATCAGTTTCGAAGTGCCGAAGGACAAGCCATGGAACAAGACCTAAGGTTAAGAATCAATACAATTGAAACCTTATTGAAACAATTGGACCCTTTTGAAGCAGAACGAGTAAGCAAATTGAGACAGCGGCTATATCAAAATCTGGAAGAATATTTGGGACGAGATAAAATTGATGAAAATCGATTTGAACAAGAAATTATGTTTTACTTGGAAAAAATTGACATTAATGAGGAAAAGGTAAGACTCAGTCAACATTGCAAGTACTTCATTGAAGAGTTAGATAAAAAAATATCACTAAAAGGCCGCAAACTAAGTTTTATCAGCCAGGAAATTGGTCGTGAAATCAATACCATGGGAGCCAAAGCTTATTCTCATGATATACAAAGAATAGTGGTTGGAATGAAAGACGAATTAGAGAAAATTAAAGAACAAGTTGCAAATTCAGTCTGACCTTATGAACAAACTAATAGTTTTCACAGCCCCTTCAGGTGCTGGAAAAACGACCATTGTCCGACATCTCCTAAATAAATATGATAATCTTGCATTTTCTGTTTCAGCCACCACTCGTGCTCCCAGACCAAATGAAACAGATGGCAAGGATTATTATTTTCTATCTCCACCTAAATTTAAAAAGCTTATCGCTGAACAAGCTTTTGTTGAATGGGAAGAAGTCTATCAAGATCAGTTTTATGGCACTTTACGAATAGAGATAGAAAGATTATGGAAAAAAAACTTTCACATCTTATTTGATATAGACGTGAAAGGGGCCATGAGTATTAAAAAAAATTATCCTCAGGAATCTCTGATTATTTTTATCAAACCTCCATCAGAAGCTATTCTTTTTGAACGTTTGCGTGCCCGCAATACCGAAAATCCTAAAAACCTGGAAAAAAGACTCAAAAAAGCTTCGGAAGAATTAAAATATGAAACCGCCTTTGATGAAGTTCTGGTCAACGATGTTTTGGAGCAAGCATTAGAGAAAGCAGAGCAGTTCGTCGAAAATTTTATCTCATCCTGAATAAGCACTGGTATTTTCGAAACATTCTTATCCGTATTTATATTAAATAGTAGTCTTGCTGACCTACACAGAAGAATATCTGTTCATTAATTTCGTAATAAATACTGGTGAAATTGAGCCTTTAAATACAATTATATGCAACGAAAACCTGCAGGATTAATATTTGCATTTTGTTTTTTCCTTAATTTTTTATTTTCTCAAGACAGCTTTTTTACGCTTAGTGGTATTATCAGTGATAGCCAATCCGGAGAAACCCTTATTGGTGCCACCGTCAATATTCCTCAACTGGGCACAGGGACCATTACCAATGAATATGGGTTTTATTCCATTCAAATTCCGGCTAATGACACCATTTTAGTACTCTTCAGTTATGTAGGGTTCCAATCTGTGGAAAGAAAGTTATTCCTGAAAGGGGATGAAAAGCAAAATGTTGAAATGAGTGAAGCCGGCATAGAACTGGAAGAAGTAGTGGTCCGTGCCAACACGCTCGAAGATAGGGTAGGTTCTACTGAGATGAGTGTGGAAACCATAAGTCCAAAAGAAGCAAAATTACTTCCTGTTCTTTTTGGCGAAAGTGATATTCTAAAAACCATACAATTAAAACCCGGGTTACCCTCCGGTTCAGAAGGGACTACCGGATTATTTGTTAGGGGTGGGGGCTCAGATCAAAATTTAATTGTCCTTGACGAGGCCATTGTATATAATGCCAGTCATTTATTTGGCTTTTTTAGCACTTTTAACACAGATGCCGTAAAGGACCTAAAAATATATAAGGGAGGGTTCCCTTCCCAGTATGGTGGTCGCTTATCTTCAGTTATAGATGTAAAACTGAAAGAAGGTAACAAAAAGAAATTTTCAGGAGCAGGAGGAATAGGTCTCATTTCATCCAGACTTACTCTTGAGGGGCCGATCAAAAAAGATAAATCCTCTTTTATGATTTCTGGGCGTCGTACTTATGTGGATTTAATAACAAATGCCATTAATAATTCTAATAGGGACAATCCCGACTCGGATCCTATTCCCGCCTATTTTTTTTATGATTTAAATACCAAGTTGAATTTTGAGCTTGGCGAGAATGACAAGCTATATATTAGTGGATATTTTGGTCGGGATGTTTTTAATTTCGAAGGAGATTTTTTCGATTTTGATTTTTTCTGGGGAAACGGAACGGGTACTGCCCGATGGAATCACATTTTTAATTCTCAATTATTTGCCAATACTACTTTTACCTATTCTGATTATAAATACAATATCGCCAATCGTTTTGATGGTTTCACCTTTGAAGTGGGTTCTAATATTGAAGATGTCAACCTAAAAACAGATTTCTATTATGCTTTAAATAATCAGCATACCTTTCGCTTTGGATTAAATGCAACCAGGCATGAATTTACGGTGGGTCGCTTACAAGCGGGGAGTGATGATGGCGAAGTTGCTTTTTCAGCTGGTCAAGATTTTAATGGATTGGAATTCGGCTCCTACATTTCTGATTTGTGGAAAATTAACGACCGGGCCAGTTTAAATGCGGGCTTAAGGCTTAGTGGTTTCAATAATGAAGGAACTACCTATTTTGGACTAGAGCCAAGGGCAGCATTTAATTATTCTTTCACTAAAAAATTTAGTTTCAAAGCCAGTTATGCCAGGATGTATCAATACCTTCATCTGGTTGCAGCCGCAGGCTTAACCCTGCCAACGGATGTTTGGTACCCCTCAACTGAAAAAGTCAAACCTCAACGATCAGACCAGGTGGCTGCAGGCATCAATTATTTGCTTTCCAAAGATCTTTTATTTTCTGTAGAAACCTATTATAAGTGGCTAGACAATCAGATAGAATTTGTGGATGGAGCGCGCTTGTTTGCCAACGATAATTTAGAAGAAGAATTTGCCATTGGAAGAGGAAAAGCCTATGGCCTGGAAGTAAGTTTAGAAAAAACGGAGGGCCAGCTAACAGGCTGGATTGGATATACTTATGCCCGAATTCGAAGAGGTGAGTTCGAAACTCTTGACCCCAGCGGTATATTTTCCCAACAGGGTTATTTTTCACCAATTTATGATCGGCGTCATGATCTTTCAATAGTATTATTTTATGAATTAAGCAGGAAGATTAACCTGACCTCAACCTTTGTATACGGATCAGGAGACCTTAGGTGGATGCCCTTAGGGAGATTTACTTTTCAGGATGTATATGGAGGAAACTTTGAAGCGGTCGTTCCATTGTATGCAGACCGAAACAACTATCGCCTGGCTCCCTATAATCGATTGGATTTAGGACTTATTATCAACTTTTTTCCAAAATGGGGAGAGAGTGACCTGACCATTAATATCATTAATTTATACAATCGAAGGAATGCCTTTTTTGTGTACTTCGACCCATCTTTTAGAGAAGTTACGGATACAGAAGGTAATGTTTTTGAAATTCCAACAGGAATTCAGGCCAAGCAAGTTTCTCTTTTTCCAATACTCCCATCCCTAACTTATAATTTTAAATTTTAACTCATGCGTTTGGAGGCTAATTATGTTATTTTATTTCTATTTGTTTCTTCATTATTTCTATCGGGATGTGGTGATTTAGAAAAGGACATCCTTGTAGATTTGCCCGAATATGAAAATCAAATAGTATTGGAAGCTTATTTGGAGCCAGGAAAACCTTTTCGTTTACTATTAACAAACAGTGCTTCCTATTTTGCTCCATTTCCACAAGAGGAGGACCAATTTCTGCAAAGTATTCTTTTGCAGGATGCCACCGTTTCCATAACATATAATAATGAGGTCATTGAGCTGACCAATCAGTTTTCATTCGATGCTGAGACAGGAAAGCTTTTTAATTATTTTAATCAAAGAAATGTCCCTGAAGATTATGAAAAAAGTTTTGATCTTCAAGTGACAACTCCTACAGGTGAGACTATTATGGCCACTACCAAAATTCTTCCGGTGGTT
Organism: Saprospiraceae bacterium; assembly: GCA_028285545.1. Classification (GTDB taxonomy): domain Bacteria; phylum Bacteroidota; class Bacteroidia; order Chitinophagales; family Saprospiraceae; genus JANQPA01. The sequence goes on from JANQPA010000101.1 coordinate 142,725, forward strand.
CCTATTGATAGTACACTTATTTTCTTTGATGAAGACCAGGATACTCTGGCCAGAGCAGAAACCTACTTAACGGATGATGGCGACACCCATAATTTCTATAGAAGAACAGTTCATTTAGGAAGTTTAGAAAATGAAGCTGAACAGGATTTTGTAACGGATGATGTATTTTTTGAAACAGAGAAATTCTTTTTCGGAACAGCTCCTGATTATACAATTGGAGATACACTTATTTTCACGATCTATCACATTGATCAGGATTATTTCCAATTTTGGCGGAGTGTCCAGTTGTCTATCTTATCAAATGGAAACCCTTTTGGTCAACCAAGTCCTATCATTTCCAATTTAGGAGGAACGGCCAATGCGATTGGGGTATTTACGGGCCTCAGCTATGATCGGGAGGTGACAATTATTGAGAAATAAAAAATGGCTTGGTCCCGTTTGGTACCAAGCCATTTTAAATTCGTTCATTCAGTTTCTTAGTTATTCTTTTTCATTAGCGGTGTAAGATCGATATTAGGAACAACTTCAGTTCTTCTGTTCTGAGCTTTTCCATCTTCGTCATCGTTAGATGCTGCAGGCATAGTTTCACCATAAGTAACAGCAGCTACTTGTGAAGGGCTAACGCCATTTTTGATCAATTCTTTCACAACCATTTTAGCACGTAAGTAACCTAGTTCCCAGTTGTCAGAGTAAGAAGCAGAAGCTTTTACGCCATCATCATCAGTATGACCTTCAACTAAGATTTTGAGGTTTTCATTGCCTTTAAGTGTTTCTGCCAATTCCATAAGTGCATCTTTTTCATCTGAAGTCAAACGATAAGATCCGCTTTTGAAGCTAACAGGTACTTTGGTCATGACAACAAGTTTGCCATTTTTTTCTTCCATGGAAAGTCCACTTTCAGTATAAGTAGAGAAAATTCCATTAATCTCTGCTTTCAGACCATCCAGCTCTTCTTTAGTCATGTTCAATTCTTCTTGAACCTGAGCCACCTGGCTCTGAGTTGACTGAAGGTCAGAACGAATACTAGAGATTTCTCCGTTCATTCTGTCTTTTTCAGATGCAAATTCAGCTTCTAGAGCTGATTTCTCATCTTGAAGAGAGCTTAGTTGCTCCTGAGTTTCCGCAAGAGCCTGATCTGTTGCTTCTTTTTGCTTTGTTAGATCATCGAACTTCTTCTTAGAAACACAAGATTGAAGAGAACCAAGTACAAGGCTGATAACAAGTAGGTTGAGTACTAGACGCATGTTCTTTCAAATTTAATTAAAAAAATAAAGATTATTCAGGTTTCTAAATGCCTGTTTACTAGTAAGTGCCAACTGCATAAATTTCAATAGATTAGCACTGGATATAAATTCTATTGCAAATCAATAGATATTTTTTGAATAAAACAAAGATAACCTTAACTTTATTAATTATAAACTCAAGTTGTAATCCAACTTATAAGTTAAAATAATAGGATAAAATGCGGAAAACTTCGATCATTTCAATTGCTTAACATTTCATTGATTTGACTCCTTTTTCACTTAGATTCCTATACACCCAATACATGCAAGTTCATAATGTGCACTAAAAATTTCGGATTTTAGATTTAGTAAGCATCTTTATTCTGATAAATTAATCAGCTCAATATCGTATTTAAATTACATTTTGTCCCAAAACCCCCAATCCCATAGCTAAAATGAAAATTTGAGATTTAGGACTACTCATAATTTTATTTTATGGGGCTTTCTTAAGTTTTTGATATCCCACTGATTTTGGAGTAAATTTATAAAAAGCCTATTTTTGGGCCTATTTTGTTCCTTAAAGGATATTTAAATCGGAGGTAATAATCATTTTTACCTAAAATTTGTTTGAAATAATTACAATAGCTTTTTGTTCCATTTATTGGACAAGGTGAATTTTATAACTTACTCAACACATAGATGAAGTACGAAATTAACGAAGAAGATGGGTTTAAATACATTGAAACAGGAGGAGGAGAAGACAACCTACTACTTTTACATGGCCTATTTGGCGCCTTGAGCAATTTTGAAGGCATACTCGATCATTTTTCCAGTACCTATAATGTAGTTGTCCCTATTTTACCCATTTTTGAACTCCCTATCCGCAAGGTATCTGTTACCGGACTTGTGAATTACGTTTCTGATTTCGTAGATTATAAAAAATATGAAAAAGTTCATGTTTTAGGTAACTCTCTTGGTGGGCATATTGCTCTATTATATGTATTGGCAAGACCAGAAATGGTTAATTCTGTAGTCTTGACAGGAAGCTCAGGTCTTTTTGAGAGTGCAATGGGAACTTCTTTCCCTAAAAGAGGAGATTATGAATTCATCAAAAATAAAACTGAATCCACATTTTACGATCCGAAAGTAGCTACGCAAGAACTTATTGATGAAGTTTATAACATCGTCAATGATCGTAATAAAGCTATTAGAATAATTGCTACCGCCAAATCAGCCGTCAGACATAATCTTGGAGATAAACTTCACCAGGTTACTGTTCCCACCCTTCTGGTATGGGGCAAGCAGGATCAAATTACTCCCGCCTTTGTCGGAGAAAAATTTGATGAACTTATCGAAAATTCCAGACTGGTTTTTATTGACAAATGTGGTCACGCTCCTATGATGGAACACGTCGAAGAGTTTAACCGCTATCTTGAAGATTTTTTAACAGAAGTAACGGCAAAACAATTGAGTTAAGTTTAATATGACTTATCCCAAAAATTTGGGGAATAATCACAATTTCATTCTTAATCACCAAAAAATAGTAAGATAATTAGAGACAAATTGAGATATATGGAGACAATTTGTCTCTAAATGTTTCTGACTTGAAGACACTTTATTAGAAAATTTGGGATAAGTCATTTATAATATACTCTCTATTATCTATCCACCTTGATAAATTCAAACTATATATTATTATGAATAGGATCTTCTGGCTACTGGGTCTGTCTTTGATTGCCATTAGTTGCTCAACTTCATCCCGCACAAACAACTCCTCTCCAACAGATATCAGTGATGTCACCTTAGATCCTTCCCTTATGGTTGAAGAACGTCAGCTGGATACTCTTTATGTTACCGCTCCTCCTATTGAGTCCTCCGAAAATTCGGAGGCAGAACCTGAGTTTGAGTTCACCAACGATACTTATAATGAAAGTAGCGAACGTAAAAACGACCTCCTTCATACCAAACTGGACCTTCGTTTTGACTGGCAAAAAGAAGCCGTTATTGGAAAAGCTGAATTGACTTTAAAGCCATTATTTTATCCCTCCAGCAAATTGGTTTTAGATGCCAAAGGTTTTGATTTAAAAGAAATTAATGTTTTGGATGGAAAAGGAAATCCCCTAGGCTTTCGTTATGAATATGATGAAGAGCAAATATTTTTCGATTTCGAAAAGGAATTTTCCCGTAATGATACTTTCGTTCTCCAGATTGATTACATCGCTCATCCCTCAGAAACAGGTGGCAGTGCAGCCATAACCTCCGATAAAGGCCTCTTTTTTATCAACCCTGAAGGAAAAGACCCTGCAAAACCGCAACAAATTTGGACACAAGGTGAAACCGAATGGAATTCAAGATGGTTTCCTACCATTGACAAGCCTAATGAACGCTGCACTCAGGAGATGTTGCTTACTGTAAATCAAAAATATGTCACCCTCTCCAATGGTTTATTGATTTCTTCAGATGTCAATTCTGATGGTACCAGAACAGACTATTGGAAAATGGACCAACCTCATGCTCCCTATCTTTTTATGATAGCTATAGGAGAGTTTGCCGTGGTAGAAGATACCTGGAAAGATATTCCATTGAGCTATTATGTTGAGCCGGAATTTGAAGAAGATGCCCCATATATTTTTCCACACACTCCAGAAATGCTAAGTTTCTTTTCTGAAAAGCTAGGAATAAAATACCCCTGGAAGAAATATGCCCAAATTGTGGTCCGTGATTATGTTTCCGGAGCTATGGAAAATACAACTGCAGTTATTTTTGGTGACTTCATGCAAAAGAGGAAGGAGGAGTTGATTGATTATCTGTATAATGAAAAAGTGGTTGCTCATGAATTATTCCATCATTGGTTTGGAGATTATGTGACTTGTGAAAGCTGGGCCAATCTCACCATGAATGAAAGCTTTGCTAATTACAGTGAATATTTGTGGCTTGAGTATAAATACGGGAAAGATGAAGCGGATGCCCATATTTTAAGTGAATGGGAAGGTTATATTTCTTCTGCCACTTATGGTGGTCATCCTCTTATTCATTTTGGATATAGCATTAAGGAGGATATGTTTGACGCTCATAGCTATAATAAGGGAGGGTCTATACTACATATGCTAAGACAATTTGTTGGTGATGAAGCCTTTTGGGCCTCTCTACAGCTCTACTTGAAAGAAAATGCTTACCAGGCTGTTGAAGCTCATGATTTAAGGCTTGCTTTTGAAAAAGTGACAGGCATGGATCTCAATTGGTTTTGGAATCAATGGTATTTTGATAAAGGTCATCCAATTCTTAACCTTGATTATAATTACCAGGACGAAAATGGTATGGCATCTCTTACCGTTAAACAGGTTCAAAAACCAGGAGATATGAGGCCTGTTTTTATCATTCCCTCTAGTGTCCAAATTTTATTTGAGGATGGTACTTCTGAAAACAGGCCCATTCGTGTGAGTCAAAGGGAAGAAACTTTTGTTTTTGATCTTGAGAAAAAACCGGTTTTAATGACCTTTGATCCGGAACGCACTTTATTATGCGAAGTAGAAGCAGACAATACTCCCGTGAATGCTTTTGTTTATCAATACTCTCCTTCCAGCAGTTTACTCTCCAGATTAGATGCTCTTCAAGCATTAAGACAGGCCGAGCATCCTGAATTAAGGAATATTGCCAGTAAAGCTTTAAAAGATCCCTACTGGGCAATTCGAGGCCTTGCCATGAGTTTGATTGAAGATCCCAATCCTATAGAAATGGAATTGATTCGAAAGATGGCGGCCAAAGATCCTCATTCTTCTAATCGTGCTTCGGCTTTTGAAAAATTAATAGAACAGGGAGATAAGGTCGCTGAATCAGCTGCCATGACAGTTATTCAGGAAGATTCTTCAGAAGTGGTCATTTCATCAGCCCTTTATTATTTGAGAACACTAGATTCAGTGCGTGTCCTGAAATATGCAGATCAGCTAAAAGATTCAGAAAGTCCATTTATTCTTAATACGGTAGCAGAGATGTATGTTTTAAGCGGGGATCTCGAATATCTTTCTTTTTTCGAGGACCGGCTTGAAAATGAAGAAATGGTAGGCTTCGTGGCAGTTAACTTTTATGATCTATACCAATCCCTACTTTTAAAAGCGAATATGAGCACCCTGGAAAATGGAATCCAAGGCTTAAACTCCATCGCATTAGATCCTAATCAACCAGCCCTCAGAAAAGCTGCTGCCACCATCGCATTGTTCAGGATGAAAGAAGATATTAAATCAAATTTAACTGAACTACAGGATGGCGTAGCTGCTAAAAAAGAAGCTATTTTGGAACAACTGAAAAAGAAACTAAAAAACATTAAGGATCAAGAAACGGATGATACTTTATTGTCTATTTATTTAAATATCAGTGTGGAATAGAAAATCAAATGTAGAGCCCGAAAATTAATTCAATTAGCTGTCAATTAGCAGAATTTCCTCATTTAACTTATAGAAATGTTAATTATTCCTATATTGGATTGCTGGAAAGTCAATTTAACAGGCAGTTGCTTGACAATTTTATCAATGTTATCTATTTTTCCAATTGCACAAAATAACCTTCTAAAAGCAATCCCAATAACAAACCAAAAGTTTTAGCAATCCACATTACTTACTGATGCCTAAATTAGATTTATCTAATTCGGGATTTATGTTTTTTACTACTTAAAAGAAAAAATTTGGCCTTTCCTCCTTTGGTGTTGAAAGAGTCCTTTTTAAACATTTAGATTAATAACGAGAAAATGGCGCGCGATAACAATTACCAGTTGTTAATCCAGAAATTGGATCAGTTTATCAGGAAGTATTATATTAATAAATTGATCCGTGGTACTTTGTATAGTATTGGATTGGTACTTCTATTGTTTTTGATAATTAATATTTTGGAATACTACAACTTTTATGGCCCCACCGGTCGTAAAGTTCTTTGGTATTCTTTTCTCACCATGAGCCTAGGGGCAATATTCTATTGGATAGGACGCCCTTTATTGAGTTACTTCCACCTGGGCCGGGTTATATCACATGAACAGGCTGCCCAAATTATTGGACAACACTTTACTGATGTCAAAGATAAACTGTTGAATGTTCTTCAACTTAAAAAACAAGCAGAGGCCACTGACCAAAAAGAATTGATCATTGCCAGTATCAACCAAAAAACTGAAGATATTAAGCTTGTTCCTTTCAAGTCTGCTATCAACCTTTCTCAAAACCGCAAATACCTGAGATATGCTTTGCCTCCGCTTATGCTATTCTTAGTAATTCTTTTTGCAGCACCAAGTTTAATAAAAGACAGCACCAATAGATTGATAAATAATAATAAGGTGTTTGAAAAACCAGCACCGTTTTCTTTTGTGATCAATGAAAAGGACTTAAATGTGGTTCAATATGAAGATTATGACTTGGAGGTCACCATCGAAGGAGAACAGTTGCCAGATGAAGCATTTATTGTCTTGGACAATGCTTCCTTCCGTCTGAAAAAAATTGATAAAAATCGATTTTCCTATCAATTTAAAACAGTTCAAAAAGCAGTCGATTTTAAATTGAGTTCAGGAGCAGTAGAGTCTAGGAAATATGAATTAGATGTTTTGAAAAAACCTAATATTATAGGGTTTGAAGTAAAATTAGACTATCCAGCCTATACTGGCAGAAAAGATGAAAGCCTGGCCAACATCGGTGACGTAGTTGTCCCAGCCGGAACGATTATAAATTGGGTATTTAATGCAGAAAATACTGATGACATCCAAATCAACTTTTCTGAATCTAATGATATTACTCCTACCAAGCGCTTTTCTGATGAATTATTTACTTATAAGAAAAGGGTTCTAAAAGATGAGTTGTATAAACTCTATGTTTCTAATGAATTACTTCCACAGGCCGATTCAGTAAGTTACACCTTGTCCGTTATCCCGGATTTATATCCTACAATCGGGGTTCAGAAGTTTCAGGATAGTCTGGACAATAGGTTGCTCTATTTTGTTGGAGAAGCTTCTGATGACTATGGACTATCCCTTTTAACCTTTAACTATCGTAAAAAAGCTGAAAACCAACAAGAGGGAGAATTGGTAAAAGTTCCTCTCGGAAGACCTAATAATAAACAAGCGGATTTTGATCATGCCTTTGACTTAAATGAACTTGAACTCAAGCCAGGAGATCAAATCACCTATTATTTTGAAGTCTTTGATAATGATGGTGTAAATGGTTCTAAATCCGCCAGAACCAACTTGATGTTGTTTTCCATGCCTACAGTTGAAGAATACGAGGCTATGGCAGAACAAAATGATGAAAAAATCAAAGATGAACTTCAAAAGGCCCTTGAGGAATCCAGAAAAATTCAGGAGGACATGAAAAAAATGCGGGAAAAACTCCTGCAGCAAAAAGAATTGGACTGGCAAGATCGAAAAGAGCTTGAAAAAATGTTGGAGCGTCAAAAAGAACTGGAACAACAAATCAAAGATGCTCAACAGGCCTTCGAAGAAAATATAAAAAATCAGGAAGAATTCAGCGAACTGAATGAAGAGCAACTAGAGAAGCAACAAAAGCTTCAGCAGCTTTTTGAAGAGGTAATGAGTGATGAGATGCAGGAATTGATGAGAAAAATTCAGGAACTCATGCAAGAGCTTGAAAAAGACCAGGCAATCGAGTTGATGGAGGAATCTGAATTTAATAATCAAGAAATTGAAAAAGAACTGGAACGTCTTCAGGAGTTGTTCAAACAGTTAGAGATGGAACAGGAAGTACAAAAAACCATCGATAAATTGGAAGAACTTGCTCAGGAACAAGAAGAACTGCAAAAAGAAACAGAGGATTTTGCTGAGAACAAAGATGAGCAGAAGGAAGGGGATGAACAGAATAAAGAGGATGAGAAAAATGCTGATCAGGAAAACAAATCTGAAGAAAACAATAAAGAAGAAGGAAAAGAGAATAAAGAAAATAAAGAAGGAGATCAGAATAAAAAAGAAGAAAATAAATCAGAGAATAAAGAAAACGAGCAAAACCAGGAGAATAAGGAAAATCAAGAGCAGAACCAGCAGCAAAATCAAGAACAACAAAACCAGGAACAACAGAACCAAGAACAGAATGCTGAGCAACAGCCTAAAAACAAGCAGGAAGAGTTGCAGCAAAAGCAAGAGGAGATCAATAAAAAGTTTGAGGAGATTAAAGAGCAGATGAAGAATGTTGAAGAGAAAAATGAACAACTTGAGACTCCAATGAATATGGACAATCAGGAGCAAGAGATGGAAGACATTCAAAATGAACTGAATCAAAGCCAGCAGCAACTCCAACAACAACAAAACAAAAAAGCTTCTCAGTCGCAGAAAAAAGCAGCTCAGAAAATGCAGCAAATGGCACAGCAAATGCAACAGCAGATGCAGTCCAGTCAAATGGAACAAATGCAGGAGGATATGCAGGCATTGCGTCAATTGCTCGAAAACCTTGTTGGCCTGTCCTTTGATCAAGAAGAGTTGATCGATGAGTTTACCAAAACTGCCTCCACTACTCCTAAATATGTAGAGCTTGTTCAAGAACAATTCAAACTTAAAGATGATTTCAAACTAATTGAAGATAGTCTTCAGGCTTTGAGTAAGAGGGTTTTCCAAATTGAATCTTATGTAACTGAAAAAGTAAGTGAGATCAATGGAAATATGTCTTCCACTATTGATGACCTGGAGGAGCGCAAAAAATTAAGAGCAAGTGATCACCAACAAAGAGTCATGAAAAACACCAATGACTTGGCTCTTATGCTTAGTGAAGTAATGAATCAAATGCAACAACAGATGTCCTCAATGATGAAAGGGCAGCAAATGTGTTCCAATCCAAATCAAAATCAGCCTGGCGGACAACCCCAGGACAAAATTAGTGAAGGACAGCGGCAACTCAATCAAGAGATGCGACAGATGAAAAAAGGTATGGAAGAAGGAGGAGGAATGAGTAGTGAAGAATATGCCAAAATGGCCGCCCGACAAGCGGCTCTGCGTAAAGCATTAGAAGAAAAACAGAAAAAATTAAGAGAGCAAGGTCAAGGAGATAAACAACTACAGGAATTACTCAACAAAATGGATAAGGTTGAAAAAGACCTTGTTAATAAACAGCTGGAAAATGAAACCCTCCTTCGTCAGCAAGATATATTGAACCGCCTCTTACAGCACGAGAGAGCACAGCGCGAAAGAGAGTTTGATCAGAAACGCAGATCAGAAACAGCTGAACAAAAAGAAAGAAAGCTTCCCCCCGCTCTTGAAGAATACATCAAAAAGAGAAGGGCAGAAATAGAACTCTACCGAACCGTTTCACCTTCCTTAAAACCTTATTACAAATCACTGGTAGAGGAATATTTCAAATCCTTAAAAACAGAAAAGTAAATTATTCGTATTATTAAAAGGTAGCAGGTTCCAATCTGCTGCCTTTTACTGTTTTTATCCATTTTTTAACTACAAGGATTTAAGCATTTTTCTTTAAACTCGAGCGTTTTCAAAAATGAGCGAACAACAAATTATGCTAAAACTTACTTCACACCCTCGCAATATTTCCCGTGTCGAAAAATTTGTTTCACGGGTTGCCAACATGTACAAAGTGAATTCTGAAATTTATGGCAATATGCTGATAAGTTTAACGGAAGCTGTTAATAATGCTATTATTCACGGAAACAAAAGTGATGAAAGTAAACAAGTCAGAATCATGCTTCGCAAATTAAATGACAGGCTTGCTTTTCACATCTCTGATGAAGGTAGAGGGTTTGACCCTAAATCGCTCCCCGATCCCACCTCACCAGAAAATATTTTAAAATGTGGTGGCCGTGGCGTCTTCTTAATGCATGAACTATCTGACTCCCTGAGTTTCAGAAATAATGGCAGCACAGTGGTCATCGAATTTAAAATATGAACCCAGTCCCTCCTGACTTGTCTCAGCCCCCCGAAGAGGAATCGGGCATATTTTTTTATTCTGAAGATATAGATTTCGAACTGCAGTCAGAAGAAACCATCAGGTCATGGATTTCTAAAATCGTAGCAATAGAGAAAAAAAATCTACACCTTATTAATTTTGTATTTTGTAGTGACCCTTATTTGCATCAGCTAAATATTGAATACCTCAGTCACGATACCCTTACCGACATCATTACCTTTCCTTACCGAAGTTTACCAAATATTGAAGGTGATATTTTTATCAGCATTGATAGAATACGTGAAAATGCCCAAAGCTATTCTGTCAGCTTTTTTCAAGAATTGTGCCGGGTAATGGCACATGGCACTCTTCATCTCTGTGGATATGGAGACAAGTCAGCTGCCGAAAAACAGCTGATGACTCAAAAGGAAAATGAATCTCTTGATCTTCTCCAACTTTAGGAAGCGTATTTCCGGTTTATTTCTATCTGGTACACTCTTGTTTTCCTGCAATAAATAAATACTTTTGTGATTTATTTGAATAAGGAGCAATTTTGGATTTAATTATTTGCTCTGCGAAAATCAAATTCTAAGCCGCTCTAGCCAAAAAAATCTCATTCACCCCTTATCCATAAAGAAACAGAAACATTGGTAAAATGAAAGTACTTAAGTTTGGAGGATCATCCGTTGGAACTCCGGAACGGATACAAAAAGTTGTTGAAATACTTAAATTAAATTATTCAGAGGGCGAAAAATTTACGGTCGTTTTCTCAGCCTTTGGCGGAATTACAGATCTTCTTATCAATATGAGTAGTATGGCTGCTGCTGGTGATGATAATTACCAGGAATATTTTCAGCAGTTTAGTAAGCGATATTTTGATGCGTCCAAAGTTTTGCTATCTGGAGATTACCTTGAACAGGCACTTGAAAACCTAGAAAACAACCATGAAGTATTAAAAAATCTTTTATATGGTATTTTTTTAGTTCGAGAGGCTTCTCCCAGAACAATGGACTATGTGCTAAGTTTTGGTGAACGAAATGCTGCCTTTTTAATTTCCCTGGCTCTCCGGCAAAATGGGGTAAACGCAAGATATCTAGATGCCCGCAAAATTATTAAAACAAATAAAAGATTTGGCTCAGCAAGCGTAAATTTAGACCTAACACATAAGAAAATAAGCGAATATTTTTCACAAAACACTGAAATTCAGATAGTTACAGGGTTCATCAGCTCTTCTAAAGGTGGATTGACCACCACATTAGGGCGTGGCGGATCCGATTATACCGCCTCCTTGCTGGCCTATTGTTTGGATGCAGAACTGATTGAAATTTGGACTGATGTTAATGGGGTATTAACTGCTGACCCTCGCAAAGTACGCAAAGCCTTTACCATCCCACAATTAACTTATATGGAGGCGATGGAGATGGCTCATTTTGGTGCCAAGGTCATTTACCCTCCTACTATACAACCCGCTCTAAACAAAAACATACCTCTGGTAATTAAGAATACTTTTAATGCAGAGTTTGCTGGAACTTTTATTTCTAATAAAAAAGATCCTAATGGAAAGGCCGTAAAGGGAATATCCAGTATCGGTGACATCGCTCTCCTAACCTTACAAGGAAGTGGATTATTTGGTGTCCCTGGTATTGCGGCTCGATTGTTTAGTACACTTGCTCAGGAGTCCATAAATATCATTCTTATTACCCAGGGGTCCTCGGAACATTCTATAAGTTTTGCCATTCAGCCCAAATATGCTTTGAAGGCCAAACGAGCCGTTGAAGCGACCTTTAACAACGAAGTCTCACAAGGAATTATTGATCCAGTTAAAGTAGAGAACGATTTATGTGTGGTGGCTATTATTGGAGAAAATATGAGATACAGAACCGGAATTGCAGGTCGCCTTTTCCAAGCCCTGGGCAAGAATGGAATTAATATAATAGCTATTGCACAAGGCTCTTCTGAATTGAACATATCAGTTGTTGTAGACAAGAGCAATGAATCTAAAGCCCTTAATGCATTACACGATGCCTTCTTCCTTTCTGATATCAAAGAATTAAACTTATTTATAGCAGGGGTCGGTTTGATTGGAAGCACCCTTCTAAATCAAATTAAGCAACATGCGGAGTATTTGAGATCTGAAAGGTCTCTAAAATTAAACGTTGTTGCTCTTGCCAATAGTAAAAAAATGCAATTCAAGCCTGAAGGAATAGATCTCAACAATTGGAGGGAAGAACTCAATGTAAGTGAGGAAAAAATGAATATGTCCCTTTTCATTCAGAAGATGAAAGCATTGAACTTGTCTAATTCCATCTTCATTGATAATACGGCAGAAGAGCAAGTTGCGGATCAATATGAAGCCATTTTAGACTCCAGTATTTCTATTTCTACTCCTAATAAAATTGCTACCTCTTCAGCTTATTTAAGATATAAACGACTGAAAAAGATTGCTTCGAAAAGAGGAGTACAGTTTATGTACGAAACGAATGTGGGGGCAGGGCTTCCAGTAATTTCTACTCTTAATGATTTAATAGTTAGCGGAGACCAGATTTTAAAAATCGAAGGTGTTTTATCAGGTTCACTATCTTTCATTTTCAACAATTTCAAAGAAGGTCGTCCGTTTAGTGCAATTATTAAAGAAGCCCAAAGTTTGGGATATACTGAACCCGATCCCAGAACAGATCTTAACGGTATAGATGTCAGACGTAAGATAATTATTTTAGCCCGCGAGACTGGCTTAATGATGGAGCCTAATGAAGTTGAAGTTGAAAACATTTTGCCTAAAGCCTGCCAGGAAGCTCCAACTGTAGATGCTTTCCTGGAGGAAGTAGAAAAGGCAGATCAGGTTTTTGAAACGAAAAGACTTAATGCTCAGAAGGAAAGGAAAGTGCTAAGATATATCGCCAAATTGGAAAACGGAAAAGCGAGTGTAGGTCTTCAAAGTGTTGATGCAGACAATCCTTTCTATGCGTTAAATGGCAGCGATAACATGATCGTATTTACTACAGATCGCTATAAAGACAGGCCCCTTGTGGTACGTGGCCCTGGTGCAGGAGGAGAAGTGACTGCGGCAGGGGTATTTGCAGAAATTCTAAAAATTGGTAATTACCTGATTTAAAAAATTGAGAATGGATCAGTCAATAAAAGTATTTGCTCCAGCTTCAGTAGCCAATGTAGCAGTAGGATATGATATTTTGGGCTTTGCTTTAGAAAAACCTGGTGATGAAATAGTAGCCAGATTTTCGGAAAAAGCAGGGTTTCGAATTAGTTTAATTACTGGTGACAAAGGAAAACTGCCTTATGAAGTACCTAAGAATACTGCGGGGTTTGCTGCCTACAGTTTATTGAAACATCTAGGTGAAAGTGAAAGAGGGATTGAATTGGAAATTCATAAGAAGATGCCCTTTGGTAGTGGCTTGGGTTCAAGTGCAGCAAGTGCGGCAGCAGCTGTATTTGCAATTAATGTATTACTTGGTAGTCCGCTTAGCAAAAAGGAATTGCTTCATTTTGCTGTATTGGGAGAGCAGGTTGCTGACGGAGCTTACCATGCTGATAATGTAGCTCCCTCATTATTGGGTGGAATGGTTTTAATCCGCAATAATAAAGACTTAGATGTTCATACCCTTCCTGTTCCTGATAAGCTTTATGCATCTGTAGTATATCCTCATATCAAAATACTCACTAAGGATGCCCGAGGGGTATTAAAGCCAGATGTTCCTTTAGACAAAGTTATCCAACAAACCGGTAATATGGCTGGATTTATTATCAGCTTGTTTAGGTCTGATTTCGATCTCTTAAGCAGGTCATTAAATGATGTTTTAATTGAACCACAAAGAGCAACTCTAATCCCTCATTTTTACCAAGTAAAAAAAGCAGCCCTGGACAATGGGGCTATTGGCTGTAGTATTTCTGGAGCTGGCCCTTCAATTTTTGCCTTAAGTAAAGGCAAAGAATCAGCTACAGAAATTGTAAATGCCATGGCTAAGGTGTTTTCTGATCAAGGAATTCAAGTAGAAAAATTTGTTTCACCCATTAATCAATCTGGAGCTATTCGCTTATAATTTAATTCCAATGAACTTATACAGTACTAAAAACAGATCAAATATTGCTTCTTTGAAGGAAGCGGTTATGAAAGGTTTACCGGATGATAATGGTCTATTTATGCCAGAAGTTATTCCTCAGCTTCCTGCAAACTTCATCAATAATTTAGCTGATTTTAGTTTTCAGGAAATTGCTTATCAGATTTGTGAGTCTCTTTTTAAGGGTTTTATACCCTCCAAAGATTTAAAGAATTTACTCGATAATGCTATTACCTTTCCTGCTCCATTGATCCCTTTGAATGAGGACATTCATGTTTTGGAACTCTTTCATGGACCTTCTTTGGCCTTCAAGGATTTTGGTGCTCGATTTATGGCTCAGTTAATGAGTTATTTTAATCAGGGAGAAAAAGAAGAGTTAGTTATATTAGTTGCTACTTCTGGCGATACTGGCGGGGCGGTAGCAGCGGGGTTCCATAAAATGCCTGGTATTAAAGTAGTGATCCTCTACCCTTCTGGTAAAGTTAGCGATCTGCAAGAAAAACAATTGACTACTTTAGGTTCAAACATTGCTGCGCTGGAAGTTCAAGGAACATTTGATGATTGCCAGGCAATGGTTAAAAAAGCTTTTCTAGATTCTGATTTAAATCAAGTTATTAAGCTAAGTTCCGCTAATTCAATAAACATTGCCAGGTTGATCCCACAATCCTTTTATTATTTTGAAGCTTTTAAACAGGCTCCTAAAGGCCGAGCCATAAACTTTTGTATACCGAGTGGTAATTTTGGTAACCTCACTGCAGGGCTTTTAGCAAAGGCAATGGGCCTCCCCATCAATCATTTTATAGCAGCCACCAATATTAATGATGTTGTACCTGAGTATCTGGATTCGGGTATCTTTAATTCCAGACCATCTAAGCGTACTTTATCCAATGCTATGGATGTTGGCAATCCATCAAACTTTGTCAGGATGTTGGATATTTTTAGTGGTAAGAATGAACGTTTCACGTGGAACAATATGAAGCAAAAAATAAGTGGTTATGCTTTTACTGATCAAGAAACAGAGGATGCTATAAAAAGGGTTTATTCCAAGTATAAGTACCTGCTGGACCCTCATGGTGCAGTTGGATATCTGGCAACGATCAGTCATTTGAATAAATTCCCAGGCGAGTTAAACATAGTATTAGAAACTGCACATCCTTCAAAATTTATTGACGATGTAGATAGAATTCTTCAAATAGAAGTAAACATTCCTAAGCAGCTTCTGGATATTAAAGACAAAAAGAAAGAAGCCACTTTGATGAATGTTAACTTTGACAACTTCAAATCTTGGCTCTTGGAGAATTATTAATAAAAATTAGTTGCATTCCTCTCTCCTTCCTTTTTTATGTTTCACGTGAAACATAAAGGCGAGGTTTTTGAAATAAATCTACATCTATTTATTTTCTATTACATAAGGCCCGAAAGTTTATACAAAATAAATTGAACAATAAGCTTGGATGATCATTACATCTGAGGCACTTGCTTACAAAAAAGTGTTTCAGTTGAATAAATTATTTTATAAACATAATAGCCTTTATATCTTCCTTTAGAGTATATTTGCGCTAATTTTTAAAAAGGTAAAAAGCATGCTAAGCTATAATAACCCATCCTTGGTTTTAAGTAATAGTACAGAACCTCTTACAGGCACCGTCAGTTGGAAATGCCCTTCTAATATTGCAATAGTAAAATATTGGGGTAAGCATGGTATGCAATTACCTAAAAATGCTTCGGTCAGTTTTACCCTGGAAAAGGCCTTTACAAATACAGAAATTAAATATTCACCTAAGGATAACTCTGAGAATAGTTTGAGATTTTATTTTGAAGGAGAAGAAAAGCCTTCATTTCTTCCTAAAATTCATCATTTTATTGATCGAATAAAAAACACCTTCCCTTTTCTAAGGGAGCTGGATTTAGAGATTCATTCCTCAAACTCTTTTCCGCATTCTGCAGGCATAGCCTCGTCTGCATCCAGTATGGGAGCTTTAGCTTTGTGTTTTTGTAGTTTAGAAAAAGAGATTTTTGGGAAAGAAGAAACTCCAGATGCTTTTTTAAAGAAAGCTTCTTACATTGCCCGGCTTGGTTCCGGAAGTGCTTGCAGATCGATTTTTCCATATGCTTCAGTTTGGGGTAAACATGAGGATGTCGAAGGGTCTGATGATTATTTTGGAATCGCTTTTGAAGAAAACTTACATGAGGTATTTAAATCCTTCAGAGATGATATTTTAATCATTAGTAAATCAGAAAAGGAAGTATCCAGTACTTTAGGGCATCAATTAATGGACACGAATATTTTTGCTAAAAGAAGGTTTCAACAGGCCAGTGACAATTTGAGTTTACTTTTGCCTATATTGGAAAAAGGAGATGTTGAGGAGTTTGGTGAAATTGCAGAAGCTGAAGCTCTGAGTCTTCATGCCTTAATGATGACCTCAAACCCCTCCTTTATATTAATGACTCCTAATACACTTAAAGCAATTTCCAGAATACGCAGATTTAGGAAGGAGCAAAAACTCCCTGTCTATTTTACCTTAGATGCCGGCCCAAACATACATTTATTATATCCTGAAGAAATACAAGATCGAGTAGGAGAGTTTAAAAAAGAACAACTTAGGAGCTTATGCGAGGGAGGTCAAATCCTGGATGATCGTGTAGGTTTAGGGCCCAAAAAAAATGAGGAGAAATGAAAAGTTTAATCAGAATTAATATTTTATTATTTTATATATTTTTTTTCCAAACATGTTCTGCTCAATCACAGGCTGAAAAAACGGGGCTCGTAATTAACGAGGCCTTTGATAAAAAGATATCAAATACAATAGCTCACACAATTCCTTTTATTGGGGTCGAAGAATTGAAAAATATTCAAAATGAAGTTATTATCTTTGACGCCAGAGAAAAAGCAGAATTTGACATCAGTCACATTCCAGGTGCGAAATTTTTGGGCTACAAAAAATTCAATCCAAAGCAACTGAAAGATGTAGAAAAAGATAAAAAAATAATACTATATTGCTCAATAGGATACCGAAGCGAAAAAATTGGAGAAAAGCTTCGAAAATTGGGCTACTCGAAAATTTATAATTTATATGGCAGTATTTTTGAATGGGCCAATAGAGGATATCCTCTAATAAATTATAAAGGAAATAAAGTACAGAAAGTACATACTTTTAATTACTCTTGGAGTAAATGGATCAATAACGAGCACATAGAAAAAGTGTGGTAATTTTATGTAAATCAAAACTGTCTTCCTATGGTAGATTTATTTGAAAAATTTCAAGCAGACCGCGGACCACTGGGACAATATGCACACCTGGCACACGGGTATTACGCTTTCCCAAAACTAAGAGGGGAAATCGGAAGTCGCATGGAGTTTAATGGCAAAGAAATGATCATCTGGAGTTTGAATAGCTATTTGGGACTAGCTAACCATCCCGAAATCAGAAAAATTGATGAACAAGCCTCTAAAGATTGGGGCCTTGCCTACCCAATGGGTGCCAGAATCATGTCCGGTGAGTCTGATTATCATGAACAATTGGAGAATGAATTAGCAGAATTCGTTCAGAAAGATGCAGGCCTACTGCTTAATTTTGGGTATCAGGGCATCATGTCAATCGTTGACACCCTACTTAATCGCCATGATGTAGTAGTGTATGATAAAGATTGTCATGCCTGTATTTATGATGGCTTACGTCTTCATATGGGTAAGAGACTACCCTATGAGCACAATGACCTTGAAAGCTTTGGCCAGCAAATGGAAAAAGCAAAAATGTTTGCCGAAAAATCCAATGGCGGTATTCTCGTAATTACCGAAGGTGTATTCGGAATGCGTGGTGAACAAGGGATTTTGAAAGAAATTGTAGAATACAAAAAAGACTACGATTTTCGTCTCTTAGTTGATGATGCGCATGGATTCGGAACCTTAGGTAAAACCGGAGCTGGTGCCGGAGAAGAACAAGGTGTACAGGATCAAATCGATCTTTATTTTAGCACCTTTGCCAAATCAATGGCCAGTATAGGCGCCTTTGTTGCTGGTGACAAAGACATCATTAACTATTTAAGGTATAACCTTCGCTCACAGCTATTTGCAAAATCACTCCCAATGCCTTTTGTAATAGCTAACCTGAAAAGATTGGAAATGCTCCGCTCAACACCTGAACTCAAAGACAATTTATGGAGAGTGGTGAATAAACTTCAATCTGGTTTACGTGAAGCAGGATTTGACCTGGGTGGTACCAACAGCTGCGTAACTCCTGTATTTATGCATGGTACGCCTTTTGAAGCAGCCAACCTGGTTCATGATATCCGTGAAACCTACAACATTTTCTGCTCAATGGTAATGTATCCCATGATTCCTAAAGGGATGATCTTGCTACGGCTTATTCCTTCTGCAGCTCATACCGATAAGGATGTAGAGGAAACCATTGAAGCTTTTAAAGCAGTATCCAAAAAACTAAAAGCTGGAGAATATGAAGGTGAATTAAAATTTGCCGTCTCCCACCAGCCATAATATAAGATACAACATCATTTATTAAAACCCTTCACCCATTTACAGGTGAAGGGTTTTTTCTTTCACTAAACCACTTTAGACTAATACAATCTTGCATGTTGATTATTTGGAAATATCCTAAGCGAAATAACTCAAAATACCTCTCTTTACACCCTGATTAATATTTATTAATTTCATACCTCACAGCAAGTTTAAATCAGTTTATAGAATTGATTTAATAAGAAACTATTTTACAACAACAATTGAGTAAATTATTTTATATTAGGTTACTATAGAGAATACCCAGTCCTTAATAGACAAAGCTCGAAGACCATGAAAATCTATCGTCACCTGTTTGTACAAAACACATTAGATCTGCATAATGAAATTCTGAATCACCCTGCCCATTATTCTACGGTCAAGGAACAACTCATTCTCATCGCTGATAATTTATATTTTAATTTAAAAAAGAGAAATCCCATCGCTCTAAAAGTCATTGAAACGTTTCATCCTGAATACCATGACCGAATATCTTCTGAGATCCCAAACGCCGGCCTGGGTAGAGAGGATTGTCAACTGGTTATTGCTAAAGAATATGGCTATCAGAATTGGGAAGCTGCCCTTTCAGAATCTGACCTTCCTTTTGATAAAAACCTCGAGCAAGCCATTGATTTTTTAGTGTCAGGAAAAAAAGAAGAATTAAACAAATTAATAAAGGAGAATCCTGATGTGCTGGACCAGCACTCCCCCTACTGGCACAGTGCAGGCCTGATCCATTATATTGCTTCAAATGGTGTAGAAATTTGGAGACAATCAGTACCCGAAAATCTTGTAGAAATTACAGATATGCTGCTTCAACTAGGGGCCAATCCAAATATGCCAAATAATATCTATGGTGGCTCCAACCTGATCAATTTAATAGAAACCAGTAGTCATCCCCACCAAGTAGGAATAGCTCAAGATTTGATCAAAATGGTTAAATCAAGTCAACATTACCGCTAAGTATTTCACCTTAATGACAAAAAGTCATTCGTTTTCAATAAACATATGTCAAAATGGCACACAATTTGTTTTGGCACTGCCTTTGCCATAGGGTAAGTGATTTTAAAATGATTAAAAACTAAAAATTTATAATTATGTCACTTATCAGAAGAAATTCCCACTTCCCTGCGACTTATCGTTTTTTTGATGATTTTTTCACTAAAGACTTATTCGACTTGAATACCAAAAACCAGCTTGCAAAGAGTAATAACCTTCCCTCTGTAAACATTATTGAGAATGAAAACAATTTTGTAGTAGAGGTAGCAGCACCTGGAATGAATAAGGAAGATTTTCACATTGAAGTGAAAGACAATGTACTAAGGATTAAAAGTGAGAAAAAGGTAGAAAACGAAGAAAAAAAGGAAAACTTTCTACGCAGAGAATTTAGTTACTCTTCTTTCCAGCGTTCCTTTAACCTCAACAAAAAGGTGGTTGACGCTGATAACATAGAGGCTAATTACAAAGATGGAATTCTTAGCTTAACATTGGCTAAGAAAGAAGAAGCTAAAGAAAAGCCCGCAAGAGTAATTAAAATTGCATAATGATTTTTTATAAAAACATCTTTCGCCAATGGCGAAAGATGTTTTTATTTTTTTCTCATTTTTATGATTTCCCACCCTACAATTCCTACGATTAAAAGGGTTAAACTACCCACTATTGTATAAACAGTATTAACCGATAATGAGCTAAATAATCCAATCTGTTGAAGCGCCTTTAGTACATTATTGATCCCTAAAAAACAGCAAACTAATAATACCATCAACATTAAGAAGTTGATCAGTCGGCTGTTTAAAAATTCTGCAGGTAGCAATTTTTTATCGTTTACGGTTAGCATTAAAAAGATGGCCACTACGGGAAGTAATACGCCATTAATCGCTTGTGCAGCAATAATAGCAGGTATAGGTTTGATATTGGTTAGGCTAAAAAGTAACCCAACCAGAAGAATGATTCCCCACACCATCCTGAAATTCCGAGCACGGGGTTGCCACTTTTCATCATTTTGCCCAAATAAACTTCTTGCAGTAACAGCTGCAGCTAAGGGAGCAGTTATAGAAGAGGTAAATCCAGCAGCAAATAATCCAAAAGCAAAGAAATAGGAAGCCAGGCTCCCCAACTTAGTGGACAATGCTTCCGCCAGTCTTTCAAAGCTAAAATCTCCTTCTACTAAAGTCCCTGCAATTAAAATAGCCATAGAAATGAATCCCCCTATTACAATGGCAAGGATAAGCCCCATTCTCATCTCTCGTATATCTTGCCCTTGACTAATACCACTGGCTAAAAACAAATTATAAGGAACTATGGTGGTGCCGATCAGACCAATGATAAGCAAGCTTGCATCAGGATTCCATCCAGGAATCAACATTGAACTCATCACCTCTCCGGCATTTACATTAGAATTAAAAGCAACAAAAATGAACATCAGGCCCATTAAGGCTACAACCATTCCTAACACATTGGCAATAGAACGATATTTACCTTGAAAAAGCATAATACTGGCCAACAAACCAATACTTAAAAGCATAATTTCCTTACCGGAGGGAATGACCAATAAAACCCCTGATACAGATCCCAACAAATTGCCGGCCTGGTAGGCGGTACAACCAAAAGCCACAGCTAAAAACAAGGCCATTTTCATCCACCCTACTCGCTTAGCACCATATTTTTCGGCAATCAATTCACCCAAAGATTTGCCCGAAGCGATGGTAATCCGGGCAGCAGCTTCCTGCAGCAAAATGGTAGCTAATATTGAAAAAGTAATGGCCCACATTAAGTCCAAACCAAAGGCTGAACCAGCTTTAGAGGCAGTTGTAACCGTTCCTGGACCAATAAAAGCAGCAGAGATAATAGACCAAAATAGAAAACTACTTAATCCCTGACGAAAATTGATTCTTTTTGACATCAGACGCTAATTTTTTCACCACGGGTTACCCGTCGTATTTTGTAGGGTCGCTTATCCTGTGACTCAAAATAGGTACGCATTTGTATTTCTATGACTATACCAATAGTAATAAATTGAATACCACTAATGATCAGTAACAAGCCTAAAGTTAAAAGCGGTCTGGTACCTATATCCTGCTGGCCAACAAACTTTACAATCAACAAATATAAATTGACAAGTATTCCAATGGAAAAGAGTAGAACTCCTATGTTGCCAAAAAGATGCATTGGCTTTTGCATGTATTTTTTAAAGAAAAGCATTAGCAACAGGTCGCTAATCACCTTAAAGGTTCGATTAAGTCCGTATTTAGATTTGCCAAAGGAACGAGGATGATGCTTAACATCCACTTGGGTAATACGAGCGCCCTCCAGGTGTGCTAATAGAGGGATAAAACGGTGTAATTCACCATACAGACCCAGATCTTTAGCCAAATCAGCTTTAAACACTTTTAAGGCACATCCATAATCCTTTAACTTAACTCCTCCAGCATTACGGATGATATAGTTGGCTATTCTGCTGGGTATTTTCCTCAAAAACATGCCATCTTTTCTATTAGCCCGATTGCCAGCTACCATATCCCAATCACCTTCTTCTGCCATAGCCAGCATAGCTGGAATATCAGAAGGATCATTTTGCAAATCACCATCCATAGTAGCAATATATTCCCCTTCTGACTGGTCAATACCCGCCATAAGCGCCAGGCTTTGGCCATAATTCTTTTTAAATTCTACAATTTTCAACCGATCATGGCCCAAATCTTTTAAGGCTTTTACGGTACCGTCAGTGGAACCATCATCAACATATACGATTTCGTAATCATAATTTTGGAGAGCCTTCGTAATTCGCTCCACTAAAGGGCGAATATTTTCTTCTTCATTATAAACCGTTACTACAACTGATATTTTAGGTATCATGGTTTCTATGATAATGTATGTTATATTGCTTGAACTTTAAGCGCTTTAAATTGCTGACTTAGCACCTATTAAAGAAGCAAAAGTAGTTAAATTTGTATAAACAACTAGGTAATCAATATTTTGAATATGAGGATATTATTTTTTGTTTTTGCCCTCCTAATCAGCGCTTGTCAAGCAGATACTTCAAAAACAGAAGAAAGCGCATCTAATAAAGCAGACTCTACTGCTAGTGCTGAGGTCAATTCACCATCCCCCATCGATACCATCGTAAAGCCCGTAATTGATTATGACAGCAGCATTTGGACAGATGTTTTTATTATGAATCCAGATATTCATCAGGACATCAGATACGCCACAATCTATAATTTTGTAGAAGAGAAAATGTACGATTGTGGTCGTTGTTTTTTAAGAAAAGAAGTGGCTCAGGCAGTAGCCAGAATTCAAGAAGAATTAAATAAAGAGCAACTTGGCCTAAAAATGTTTGATTGCTATCGACCTCGACCAATACAGTGGAAACTATGGGAAAAGGTTCCAGATCCCAGATATGTCGCAGATCCCAGAAAAGGCTCCATGCACAATAGAGGTTCTGCAATTGACTTAACTTTAGTAGATTCCGAAGGAAATGAATTAGACATGGGTACTGAGTTTGACTTTTTCGGACCAGAAGCCTATCACAGCTATACCCAACATCATCCTACAATTTTAGAAAACAGGAAAAAATTAAAGAATATTATGGAAGCAAATGGCTTTCGTTCTACCCGAACGGAATGGTGGCATTATTCTTATCGCTTAAAATCTTATGAACTTTCAGATTGGTTATGGAATTGTAATAAATGATTATTAACTTTTTCTTATGACAAAAGTCCCAACAAAGGTTTGAGAATTAACGTTTTTTGAATTGTTTTTTGTTTATTTTACTTTCCTTTTTATAGACTTGATAAATAGTACTGCACATGTCCCATACAGAATTTAAATCAGATGTAGAATCTGTTAATGCACTAGCCCAATCATATGAAGATCTAACGAATGAAATAGCTAAGGTAATTGTTGGTCAGAAAGAGGTTGTAAAGGCTGTTGTCATCTCTCTTTTTAGTAATGGTCACTCTTTGCTAGTAGGTGTTCCGGGGCTTGCCAAAACGCTTTTGGTGAGTACCATTGCCGATGTACTAGATCTGGACTTTAAGCGTATCCAATTTACACCAGATTTGATGCCTTCTGATATTACCGGATCAGAAATCCTCGATGAAGATCGTCATTTCCGTTTCAATAAAGGGCCTCTTTTTTCAAACATCGTTTTGGCGGATGAGATTAACAGGACGCCTCCAAAAACTCAGGCTGCCTTATTGGAAGCAATGCAAGAGAAATCCGTTACGGTAAGTGGTGTTCGCCATACTCTACCCAAACCATTTTTTGTATTAGCAACCCAAAACCCTATTGAGCAAGAAGGTACTTACCCTCTTCCTGAAGCCCAATTGGACCGTTTTATGTTCAATATTCCGTTGGATTATCCAAGCTATGAAGAAGAAATTGATGTAGTCAAAGGAACCACTACTATAGAGAATTATGACCTACAAAATATTGTTAGCAGTCAACAGATCTTAGACTACCACCAGCTTGTTCGTAAGATTCCTATTGCTGATAATGTATTGGAATATGCAGTTTCTCTAGCCACCAAAACCAGGCCTAATACAGATAAAGCGACGGATATGATCAACAATTATATCTCCTGGGGAGCTGGTCCAAGAGCCTCGCAATATCTGGTAATTGGAGCAAAATGCCATGCGGCTATAAATGGAAAATACTCTCCTGATATAGAAGATGTACAGGCCATCGCCAAGTATGTGCTTCGACACCGAATTGTACGCAATTATAAGGCTGAAGCTGAGGGAGTTTCTGAAGAAAATATTATTGAAAGTTTATTCTAATTGCTTGGGATTTATCCTTTTATCACCATATAGTAAGGGGGGCATCTAGTGGGGTGCCCCCCTTACTTAGTTCTATCTTTTCCACCAAAAGGAATCTCTTATGCATCTTTCTTTACAAATGATATGTTAACTTTATGGATGGAAAAAATAATATTCAAATGACAAGAATAAAGAATTATCTAATAATAGCCCTCTCAATTTTGACCCTTACTTATTGTAGTGAGGAGACTCAAAAAAGTATGGGGCTCAAGCCTATTCCTAATTCATTTGGAGAAATCAATGAATTGGTGGTGGTTGCTGATAAAGACGTTTGGGAAGGGCATATTGGTGATACATTAAGATTCTACTACTCTTCTGCCTATCCCATTTTACCTCAACCAGAACCCATACTTGATTTAAGGCATTTTACTCCTGAACAATTAGATAGAGCTCAAGACCGAAGAGAGCTCCGCAATTATATGATAATTGCTAATATCAATGATTCCAGTTCCCCTACTACCATGATGATTTCCAAAGATATTGGGCAGGAAAAAATCCGCCAGGCTGTAGAAGATCCTAGCTTCAATTCAATGGTAGGTCGGGATAAATGGGCCAAAAATCAATTGATCATCTATCAGTTTGGAGTTTCAGAAACTGCTCTGATTGATAATTTAAAAACAAATCTGTCCGCCATCATAAAAAGAGTGCGAAAAGCAGATAGTCAAAAAATTGATGCTACTGTATTCTTTAAAGGAGAAAGTAATAGCCTCATGAATGAAGTGAAAAATTCTATGGGAGTCAATATGCGGATTCCTGATGACTTTTTCCTGGCAATGAATAAAGACGGGGTAATCTGGATGCGTAAAGAAACCGATAAGGTAAGTAGTAATATTATGATTACTAAGCGAGTCTACAAAGATGAAAACCAGTTATCAAAGGGCTATATTAAATCCCTAAGAGATAGTCTGGGCAAATATATTGCCACCGATATCCCCAATAGCTATATGAAAATAAACGATACAGATCTTCCTATGCTGTCTAAACCAGTCAAAATGGGGAATCAATATACAATTGAAGCACGTGGCATCTGGGAAATAGTAAATGACTTTATGGGAGGTGCTTTTGTTACTTACCTTATTCACAATCCTTCTAATAATGAGTTGGTATTTATAGATGGTTTTGTTCATGCTCCTGGAGAAAATAAGAGGGATCATATGCAAGCCTTAGAACATATTATAAATACTATCCGACTATAATATTCTTATATTGAGGTGGTTCGATTGAATCACCTCAATATTTTTGTCTTCCTTTGTCTGAATTTGTCCGGTAATTTCCTCTAATAATTATTCAATTTTGAATGGATAAAATTAGAGTATTTCACTTTTAAAATACCGCGCAATTCATGGCTTTCATTCAACCTTCTTTTTCCAAAGAGCTTGCCCACTGTAGTGATGAAGATCTTTTACAACTCTACTATCATACATCAGACAATCGATTTTTCACAGAGCTTTTTTCCAGGTATGTCCTTTTGACTTATTCCAATTGTTACAAATATCTCCAGGACTCCGAAAAAAGTAAGGATAGTGTGATGCATATCTTTTGTAAGATTCTAGATAAATGTCAGAGCAAATTATTGCAATTGGATAATTTTAAAAACTGGCTGTACACCATTATTCGAAATGAATGTTTTATCCAAAAAAAATTAGCCTCTAAAAATCAAATAGAGTTGGAGCAATTTTTACGATACCATTTTGACGAACAAGATTTCTGTTTAAACAAGTCCTCTGTAAAAAAATCCAAGCCATCATGGGAAGAGGTTGGTACAGCTTTAAGTTGCCTTCCTATGCAACAAATGCAATGCTTGCATTTTTTCTATTTTGAAAAGAAAAGTTATCGAAAAATTGCCGAAATAAGCGGAATGACCGTCAAACAGGTCAAAAGTCACCTTCAGAATGGAAGAAGAAGGATGAGAAGTATTTTATTAAAACAGATTGAGGATGAATAATTTATGAATGAATTAAGACAAATGAACGGTCTGAGAATCCCGTAGAAATTCGTCGCCTTAGTATAGGCACAGTATAAACGAATCTCTACGGGTTCAATTTGCCCTTTATTTTAAGAAATTTAAGGTCTTATTAATAAATTCCGTCAATTCTGATCCTTTGAGCATATTTTGATTCAGGCGTGCAAGGTTATATAAGTACTGTGCCAAGTCCTTTTGTTTACCTTCATCTTTTTCTTCGACCAATTTTTTGGCAATCAAATCATGGTTGGAGTTGACAACCAAATTATAACTATCAGGAAAATCCATCCCCTGCATTCCTTGAAGTGCTTGCATCTCTTTCATACGACGCATGAACTCAGGTCTGGTAATTACTATAGGTTGATCATCTGGAGACATGGCCTTAACTTCAACAGATCCTCCAGTACTTACTAAACTTTCAAAAACTCCCTTGATCTTATTTTCATCATCTTCATTTAATACCGATTCTTGCTTTTCATCTTTTTGGATCAAATTATCGGAAGTATCAGAATCTACTCTAACAAAGGTAACATCACCCAGTTTGTATTCCAGGTGCTGAACAAAGTGATTATCTATAACTGTATCAAAAAGCAAAACATCATAACCCCTTCCTTTTGCAGATTGAACAAAGCTATCATGCTCTTGTGGATTATTGGTATAAAGCATAATTATTTTATTATGCTTATCTGTCTGGATGGCCTTGATTTTCTCTTTATACTCTTCAATGGTATAAAACTCTTTTTCCGTATTGTTTAAAAGGGCAAATTTGGTGGCCTTTTCGTGGAAGCTTTCTTCTGAAAGCATTCCATATTTTATGAAGACATTTAGATCACTCCACTTTTCTTCAAAAGTAGATCTATCATTTTTAAATAGATCATTTAGTTTTTCGGCTACCTTCTTAGTGATGTATCCAGTTATCTTCTTAACATTACGATCCCCTTGTAGATAAGAACGAGATACATTCAATGGAATATCAGGTGAATCAATAACACCATGTAGCAGCGTCAAAAATTCAGGAACGATTTCCTTAACATCGTCAGTGACATATACCTGATTACTATAAAGTTGAATTTTATTTTTTTGTACTTCAATATTGTTACCCAATTTAGGGAAGTACAAAATTCCGGTTAAGTTAAATGGATAATCAATATTGAGATGAATCCAGAATAGAGGTTCGGAACTAAATGGGTATAACTGACGGTAAAAAGCTTTATAATCCTCATCAGTCAAATCAGAAGGAGATTTTTTCCAGGCAGGATTAGGATCATTAATTATATTATCAACTTCAATCTTTTTTTCCTCTTTTTCATCCTCCTCGCCTTCTCCTTCATAAATGGTTTCCGTTTTGGTTCCAAATTTGATGGGGATGGGTAAAAACTTACAATACTTATTCAATAACTCTTCAATCCGGTTATCCTCAAGAAATTCTTTGTTTTCCTCATTAATATAAAGAACGATGTCTGTACCTCGGGTTTCCTTATCACTGTCATCAATAGTATATTCAGGTTCTCCTTCACAAGACCAGGTAATTCCTTTTGATTTTTCCTGATAAGATTTGGTAACAGCCTCTACTTTATCCGCAACCATAAAAGCCGAATAGAAGCCTAATCCAAAATGGCCAATAATATTAGCATCATCTTTATATTTTTCTAAAAATTCTGCTGCACTGGAAAAGGCAACCTGGTTAAGGTATTTTTTCACTTCTTCCTCTGTCATTCCAATTCCCTTATCCCGGATAGTAAGAGTACCGGCCTCTTTATCGGCAATGATCTCAATAGTAAGATCGCCTAGCTCGCCGCTAATTTCTCCGCGAGAAGAAAGGGTTTTGAGTTTGTTGGTAGCATCAATAGCATTGGATACCAGTTCGCGAAGAAAAATTTCATGATCAGAATATAAAAACTTTTTGATTATGGGAAAAATATTCTCCGTTTGTACCGATATACTTCCTTTTTTCATAATTCTTTTTTTATTAGATTTCTGATAACCAATACTCAAAGGTTATGCCAGCTAAATAAACCTGACATTTTGGCGCAGAATATTTTGGCAATTCAGCAAGAAAAAACTAATTTACACTTGCTTTCTGAAAAAATTACTTATCTAGAGCTTTGAGTGCTTACTCAATTTACAAACACAAACATATTTCCCTTTACGGCTATCAAAATGGAAAATGGTAATTCCAAATGCAAAAATGCATCTAGAATTATTTTTTCCCGTATAAAACAATAGGTTTACCAAACCATTCTTAAACTATTTCGTAACAAACCTTGGAAAGCATTTGATCCAAAAAGATTAAAAAACTACACGTAGGAATTACACATCAAAAAGAATTATCGGAAAGCATTTGTAATCAACATTTGCTATCGATATAAAAGCTGATTGGCCGTAAGGTCATCAGGAGGCGTAGGTCTAAGGTTCATCGGGGGGTAGAACCGGGCCTCGCCTCATTTTTTTTCTACTCATGCAACCTTTCTTTTCCATTCTGCACCACCTTTCATTGAAATCAAGTACTATTCCTTCATTAAATTGGTTTTAAATGAAATCCATATTTACCCTCCTGTTAATATTATTTAGCATTAATGTCAACCAAGCTCAAACCCAAATAAAGATTAAAGGAAACTATCAAAACAAAGCCCTCGACTTGGTTTTGCTTGACTTAAAAATCAATTATAGATTGGAATTTCAATATGATAAAGAACTACTAAAAAACATCACCATAAACACCTCAATACCCGGTCTTCCGCTAAAAGAAGCTATTAGCACACTTCTTCAAGGTACGGGTATAGATTTTGAGTTGAAAGGAGAAAAAACAGTCGCTTTATTTTCCAGTAGGCAGAAAAATAAAAAACTGACTATTTCTTCTTTTAATCCTTCCCGTACAGATATTACTATTTCTGGTGCAATAAAAGATCAAAATAATGGAGAAACCCTACCTTTTGCCAGCATAATAGTAGAAGGGACTTCCCTTGGTGTGACCTCAAATGTAGATGGGTATTTTACAATATTTAATGTACCAAATGACACTGCTCTTTTAAAGATCAGCTATATAGGATATCAGACTCTTTATTATCGATTATCTCCCGAGATGCAATTGGAAGGAATAGAAATAAGGCTACAAGATTTTGGTATTCAATTGGAAGAAGTTATTGTAAAAGCCATCAAGGAAGAACAAATGTTAAGTGCTTCAAGTGGAATTAGCCGGATCGGCCTTTCCCCTGCAGCTCTTAATAAACTACCTAGTTATGGAGAGAGAGATGTTTTTAGATCTCTTCAACTCCTGCCAGGTGTTTCAGGTTCTAATGAAAGTTCAAGTGGTCTCTATGTCAGAGGTGGAACACCAGATCAAAATTTGGTTTTATTTGATGGATTTACGGTATACCATGTAGATCATCTCTTTGGTTTTTTTAGTGCTTTTAATGCCAATGCCATAAAAGATGTTCAATTGTATAAAGGTGGATTCGATGCAAAATATGGAGGCAGGTTATCTAGTGTGGTAGACCTCACTGGAAAAGATGGTAATACAGAAACATTTAATATTGGCGCTGGTTTAAGTCCGTTAAGTATCAATGGGTTTGTTGAAACTCCATTTGGCGGAGGGAAGGGTTCGATACTCTTAGCAGGCAGGCGCTCTTTTCAAAGTAATTTTTATAATAATATTTTTGATGCTTATACTGAAAGCTCTGAAACTCAGGCTGAAGCTCCTCAAAATTTAGGTCGCCGTTTTGCTCAGCAAGAAGTCCAGCCTAATACCTACTTTTATGATCTGAATGCTAAGCTAAGCTTTAAACCTTCTTTTAATGATGAAATCAGTATTAGTTTTTATAATGGAATCGATAATCTTGATAATTCCAGAAATACAGACAATAGTGCCTTTCAAGGTCGCTTTGGAGGAAATTTAAATTTCAATTTTCTAAGAGAAAATACAGACTTGACGGAATGGGGCAATTGGGGAAGCAGTGCCAAATGGTCTCGACAGTGGAACAGTCGGTGGTATTCCAATCTTAATTTATCCTATTCAAATTATTTCAGCGAAAGAGATCGATCGAATAAAACGACTATAGAAAGAGCAGATACTACAACGGTTCTCACCTTCGGTAGCTTTGAATATAATGATTTAAAGGATATCAGTATTAAATTGGATAATGAATTCAAACTTAATGCAAGCAATCAACTAGATTTTGGATTACAAATTACAGCCAATGACATTGCTTATGAATTCACTCAAAATGATTCTCTTAATATTCTAAATCGGCAGGACAGGGGAACCACCTCTTCTTTTTATTTCCAAAACAAGCATACTATTAATAACAGTCTGATTCTCAAGGGAGGAATTCGGAGTTCATTATACAGTATCACCAAGCAGATTTACCTGGAACCCAGAGTTTCTTTCACTTATTTACTCTCAGACCAAATTCGATTGAAGGCAGCCTGGGGAAAATATTATCAATTTGCCACTCGCATTGTCCGGGAAGATATTCAGCAAGGAAGTCGCGATTTTTGGTTATTGGCTGATGATGAGCAAGTGCCTATCAGTTCCGCCTATCATCATATTCTGGGAATAAGCTTTGAAACGAATACCTGGCTTTTTGATGCTGAAGCCTATTACAAAACTATGGATGGTTTATCTGAATATTCTACTCGTTTTGCACCTACTGGAATAGGCCCCAATCGACAACTGTCATATGAAGAGTTTTTCTATACCGGAACAGGGCTTGCCAAGGGTCTTGAATTTTTACTTCAAAGAAAGGTTGGGCAATTGACTGGTTGGGCATCTTATACTCTTGGTGAGGTTAAATATGATTTTGCAGCTTTTGGTGATCAGCCCTTTTTTGCCAATCAGGATGTTACCCATGAGTTGAAATTAGTTGGAAACTACAAACTAGGCCGACTTACTTTCGGAGCCACTTTTGTGTATGCAACAGGAAGGCCCTACACCGCTCCCACAGGTTATTATGAAATTAGTCTTTTAGATGGTAGCAGTACCGATTTTTTTGAAATCAGCGATAAAAACAGCTTAAGGTTCAACGATTATCATCGACTAGATATTTCCGCCACTTTTGATTTTAAGCTAGGCAGTTCAAAAGCAAGTACAGGCCTCTCTTTATTCAATATTTATAACCGGGAAAATACCTGGTACAAAGAATATGAAGTCATTGAAGGAGAGTTGTTCGAAACAGATGTGTCTCTACTTGGATTTACACCAAGTTTGTTTTTCACCTGGTCATTGCATTAACTTATTGATGCCGATAAGAGCCAGGTCAAATTTAAGTTTAATGTAATGGCGGCGTCCGCCGCCATTACATTAAACTTAAAAAACTCATGCTGAATGGTTTTAATAAGCTGTTTATGTCCAATCAATTAGTTCAATAATTAAAAAAAATAAGATGAAAAATATATACTCAATAATTACACTATTTTCTATTTGCTTTTTTTATCAATCTTGTGAACAAGAGAGCATTGAGGATATTAAAACCCAAACCGCAGTAGTAGAAGCTTATTTATTTGCTGATCAAAGCATACAAAATATTAAAATAAGCCAAAGTTTTTCATATGCTCAATTTGATACCATTATACAAACTCTTGACAATCTAGATGTTTACATTTCTGATGATAATAATATGTATCCTCTTTTTTCCAAAGGAAATGGGCTTTACGAAAATTCAGATGTCAAAATAGAAGATGAAAAAAACTATTATCTGGAATTCACTTGGCAGAGCCAATCAATAAGAGCTGAAACCTATATACCAGGCAAAAAGGAAGCAGACATTACCACTGAATTAATAGAAATGGAAAAAATTGAAATTGGGGCTGGCGGATTTCCCGGAGGTTTCGGAGGAGGATTATCTCTTGACCCGATTGACATAAAGTGGAACAATGCTGAAAATGATTATTATTATGTCGTAATCGATAATATAGAAGATGATCCTGAATATGTTAATGATAGGATAGCACAGTTTGAAGAAGAAAATGGAGGTCGCAGACGATTTTCTTTTATTAGTGAACCACAAATAATGGATGTTTACAGCCTCAATCCTCAAAGGGACCTTACTCAGTTTGGCACTTATCGCATTATTGTATTTAGGGTAAATCCAGAATATGCTGGATTATATGAAAGTTCAGGGAGTTCCACCTTATCATTAGTACAACCTCCTTCAAATATAGAAAACGGATTGGGCTTATTTACAGGAGTGAATAGTGATACTTTGTATTTAGAAGTTTTGAAGAAATAACATGGCTCATCCGAAATTTTCAGGATGAGTCATATTACTTATATTTTTTATTGATTTGGAACAGGTGCGTTCTCAGTATTCTGAATTCGATAAGCTTCAAACATTTGTCTAAGCTCCGTTTCAAATTCTGTGTCCCCAGCTCTACTTACCGTCCGGATCATGTCCTCCTTTAAATTATTGAACAAGTCAAATTCATTTTTGAAGCTAGAATTTAAATCATCCTGGTTTAAAGAATAGAAAAAAGCAAGTTGCTGAAGGGTTTCATCTGCCAATGTTTTAATATGAGGCTTGGCCTTTTCATATTGTCCGGCCTGGATATAAACCTGCACCATGTACATGACTTTATAATCATAGGGGAAGTTCATATGTGGAAAGCCCTCAAAATATTTATCAATCATCTCAACGGCCTTATCCTGCTGGCCATCTGCTATTAATTGCATTGCGGCCCTTCTAAACATAAACCATTGGCTTTGGATACTTGGAGCATAACTATCATCAACAAAAACATCATATTTATCAAAGTTTCCCCATTTAAAATCATTCATAACATTGTCATAAATTTTTTCCGCATCTACACGCCCATAACCAACAATTGAATATTGCTGATCATTTTGAGATCTCACAGGAACCAATTTAAGAGCCAAGCCTTCCAGTTGTGTATAATTCTGAAGGCCTAAAAATTTCTCAGGTCTTACCGTCACTGCAAAATAAATCGGACGTTCCCAAACATTGGAAGCAATGATGTCCAAAATGGCTAAATCATCTTTGAAGATAAATTCTTTACCCTGTAAATTGATCGGAATACTGCTTACGATATTGGCCGTATCTTCAATACCAACTATTCCACTATTGAGTACATCTTGTTGGTTGACAGGAAGGAATACATTTCGTGTAGGCATATAACTTTCTGTTCTTGTACCATCTTGTAATGGAAGAGGATGATCTTCACCAATGAAGGACAGAAACTCATTCAAGCTCATTTGCGGTTTATAATCCTGCTGAGGATACAATACCTGAATCCGTTTTCTACCTCGTAAAGCTTCCGAAGAAAGATTATTCAGTTTAATAGGAGGAGAGTCGTTTACTTTTCTTCTCAACAAATCAATATACCAATCAACAGCTATCAGACTCAGGTTAACTACCCTTACATCCGTTCGGATTCCCTCTACTTCCTGAGCATACCATAGGGGATAAGTATCATTATCTCCATAAGTGAAAATAATGGCATTTTCTTCACAAGACTGCAGAAAATTATTGGCATAATCTCTTGCCCCAGCTGTAAGTCGACGGCTATGGTCATCAAAATTTTGAGTACCCATTAATAGGGGAGCAATAAGTATGATGACAAAAGATAAAATCGCCGAAACCTGGCCGCTTAATTTTGCCCTTTCCATAAATACATTGAAAAGAGCCAAAACCGCCATTCCTATCCAAATACAATAGGTAAAGAATGAACCAACCAAAACATAATCTCTTTCTCGCGGTTCACGCGGCGGTTGATTTGAATAAATGATGATACCTAGTCCTGTTATGACAAATAAGGCAACGAGGCCAAGAAAATCATTGGGTCGACGGCGAGCCTGGAAAAACAATCCAATTAAACCAAAAATAAAAGGAATAGCATAGTAGGTATTTCGCCCTTTATCGTTTTTGATGGTATCGGGAAGTTCAGATTGATTATATAGCCGAGCACTATCAAATGGTTTAATCCCCGTTATCCAATGCCCTTGAGATTTATCCCATGGCTCATATCCTTGCTGTCCATTTTGCCGGCCCGAAAAATTCCACATAAAATACCTGAAATACATCCAGCCAAACTGATACTGGAACATAAAGCCTAAATTATCTCCCATATTTGGCCTGCCTGGAGGAAGAGCGGCATTAGGGTTTAAGCCAAGCCATCTTTTATACAAGGCAGGACGTCCCTGAGTATTATCAGACATACGGGGGAACAACATTTTATCCTCGTCGCGATATTCCAATTCAACTTTACGATCTACAATCTCATAGCGATCACCTACTCTTCCATATCGGTCTTTTTTATTAGATCGAACTGGCTGGGCCTCAAAATGAGGTCCTTTTAATAGTGCACGTTCACCGTATTGCTCTCGATTCAGATAGGGTAACAAACGCATTGCATCATCAGGTGCATTCATGTTGATGGGGGTACTGGCATTTGCACGAATAACTACCACCCCAATAGTGGAAAATCCAATAATTACTAATCCAACTGCCACGATGATATTCTGAAGTAGTGCATTTTGCTTTTGATGTGCATAGCGGAGGCCAAAGAATATAAGTCCTGCAATTATCAACAAGGTTGGGATTAAACCGCTATGAAAAGGTAAACCTAAGGTATTAACCGTAAATAACTCAAAGGCAGACCAAAGTTTTGGTATACCAATTATTATAAACAATTGGATAACCATAATGGCAGCAACTCCCATCGCTGCAGCAACTCCCATTCCTAATAAAGATGGTTTCTTATATTTCTTGAAATAATAAAATAAAGCCAATGCAGGGAAGGTAAGAATACTTAACAAGTGAACCCCGGTGGATAAACCTGCTGCATAAACAGCAAAAACCATCCAGCGATCCGTTTGAGGTTCATCGGGAAGGGTATACCATTTGATAACAGCCCATAAGGTTAGCGCTGTAAAAAAGGTAGACATTGCATAAACTTCTCCTTCAACGGCTGAAAACCAAATAGAGGTACAAAAAGCAGTTGCCAAACCAGCCACAAGACCTGCTCCGGCAGTTGCCCATGTTTGTGCAGGATCCAACTCTCCTTCTCTGCCTACCAGGCTAAGTTTCCCTAGTCGCACAGTAATCCAGCAGATAAACGTTGCCGCAAAGGCGGTACACAAACCTGACATCATGTTCACAGCAAAGGCAATATCTGCCGGGTTGCTGGAAAAAACTTCAGCTACCCAGGTAAATAACCTTCCTACCAAAAGAAACAATGGAGCTCCCGGCGGGTGGACCACCTGAAGTTTATAAGCTCCTAAAATAAATTCACCGCAATCCCAAAGGCTGCCTGTACGCTCTACTGAAAAATAATAGACAAGCGCAGCTATAATAAAAACCAGCCAGCCTGCTAAATTCCCAAGACTTCTATTTCCTCTCATGGGTTAAAAACTATTAAGATTAGTTTAATTTTTTTAAGTTATGGAAGTACCTGAAATAAGCATTTTTAGAACCATTTTAGGGTTCTCAATTTTGTTTGCCCTACTTTAATACTTTACCATTTCTTTAAGAACTACAAAACTAAAAAAATATTACAAAGAATTGCCTACCTGTACCATATATATGAGTACATCTGACTACTAGAATATTTACTTATAAAATCAAAAGGTTCAATCTATTGGAAAAAAAGCAGCTATGCGTTTTCACTTGTTCTCTTTTCTATAGAATTCAATAAATTCCTTTAAATATTCCTATTTTTGATTGTTATAGGATCAATTAATGAATAATTAGATTCTTTATCCCATTTCCTAAGGATAATTATCCTATGAAATTGTCAAATAGTGACAAGCTCATTAAAAATCCTTTTGATCAGATAAATATCAATATTGATATTGTCATTGAAATTGATATTGATATTGATATTGATATTGATATTGAAATATATACTTAGAATAAATTTCTATGTTATGTTAAAATTATTAGTTACAGGTTTGATCATATACTTTATGTATCAAACATTTTTTAAAAAACCTTCCTTAAAAGCTGGAAAGGATCATCATCTGGAAGACACCAGCAGCGAGGCACCTCCTGCTGCATCCAAAAAGAATAATGATGAAGGCGAATATATAGATTATGAAGAAGTGGAATGAACAGGTCAATCAATCAATTGGTGAATTAATCATTTATAAAAACAACCAATTAATTGCTTTCAATAAACCTCCTGAAATAGCTGTTCAGCAAAAATCAGAGGGCACAAAATCTCTGGCCGACCTGGCCGAGATTTATAGTAAGTCAAAAGTCTTTGTCATTCATCGACTGGATCAACCTGCCAGCGGCATTATATTAATGGCAAAAAATTCACAGGCACAGGCCATTATAAGTGAGCAGTTGAAAACAGGAAAAGTAGAAAAGCAGTACCTGGCAGTAGTAAAAGAGCCTCCCCAAAAAAATGAGGGAGAGTTAATCGACTATTTAAGTAAAAACCCCAAAATTAATAAATCCTTTGTTGTTGATAAAACCCAGTCGAAGGCTAAAAAAGCTGTATTAAAGTATAAAGTTATTGGACAGAGTGATTATTACCATCTACTGCTTATTCAACTCATCACCGGCCGGCATCATCAAATAAGAGCTCAGCTGGCTCATATTGGTTCTCCTATCAAAGGAGATGTAAAATATGGATTCAAACGTAAGAATAAAGACCGAAGCATCCATCTCCATGCTTTTAGTCTAGGATTTCATCACCCTATCAGCGGAGAAAAAGTGCTGCTAAAAGCTTATCCTCCTGAAGATCCGGTTTGGAATGCTTTTAAAGATACCATCAATCAACTCTAAACTTGTCATTAAAAAGGTAGCAAAACGAAAATGGAAATTTTACTCAAATATTTTCCAGAACTGAATGATTTACAACAACAACAGTTTCAAGCATTAGGTCACCTTTATAAGGAATGGAATCAGAAGATTAATGTGATTTCGAGAAAAGACATTGATCATGTCTTTGACCGACACATTTTACATGCCATGTCAATAGCCAAGATGGTTCAATTTAAAGAAGGATCTAAAATTATGGATTTAGGTACAGGAGGAGGCCTTCCCGGTATTCCCCTTGCTATTTTATTCCCTGATGTTCACTTTACCTTAATTGATGGTACCGGTAAGAAAATCAGAGTGGTCAATGAAATTATTGATCAGATTCAGTTAGAGAATGTCACTGCACAACAAATTCGTGCAGAAGAGATTAAGAAAAAATTTGACTTTGTAGTATGCCGAGCTGTGGCCAGTTTAGAAAAATTAGTCCTTTGGAGTGAACGCCTGATAAGTTCACATCAGCAAAACGCCTGGCCAAATGGTTTGATCACCTTAAAAGGAGGTAATCTTGATGCAGAAATTAAAGCCCTACCTAAAAAGTATTATACTGAAGTAGAAGCGCTTTCTAATTTTTATGAAGAAGAGTATTACTTAGAAAAATATCTTGTTTATGTTCAATTCTAACTAATTTTTATTCTACAAAAACACAATATTTCATTTTTATAATTGGTTTATTAAAAATAAATAGTATTTTATACTAAATATTTAAAATAATTCAAAATAAAAATGAAGACACACAAAAGAGAAATTCAAATTTATTACAATCCGGAGTCCCGAACACATAGAAGTACCTTGGCTCATGCCAAAAGTGTAGCAAAATACATCAAAAGTTATGCTTTTCACCAAACTCCCTCAACAGGTACCAGCTGGCAACAAATACTTAAAGCACTCGACCTTGATGATCCTAAAATGTTGCTCAATAAGGCAGACCCTTATTATCAGAATAATCTACGGGGTAGAGAATTTGATGAAGAATCTTGGATTAAAATCATTCAAAATAATTCAAATCTGATTAAGGCTCCTATCGCAATGCGTGGGAATAGAGCCATCATTTGTAAAACTCCTACCGATATCCTGAAGCTCATAGAAGTCAGGGCAGCATACTAGATTTTTTAGTTGAAAAAATTATTGATTTTATTCTTTATTTTTTTACTCATAAAAAGTAAGAATTTAAATCCATTAGAGGCACTCAAGCCATTCATTATCAGTATTTTATCATAATATCTCTATTTAAATCACCCTATTATTCATTAGTATTTCCAAGGCGGCTAGACTTTTATATTACGTATGACTAATGTATCTTTCGAAAAATTTAATCATATGTCATTTGAAGTAGACGGAAAGTTGCATAAGGTATTTGATACCGAAAGTAAAACAGACTCTTTTCAGGCCAGAGAATTTGTTATTGAAATAACCAATGGCAATTACCCACAATTCATCAAATTCCAATTGGTTCAGGATAGATGTGCCATCATGGATAATTATGAAGAAGGTGATGATATAAAAGTATATTTTGACTTGCGCGGCAGAGAGTGGAATGGTAAATATTTTACCAATCTTAATGCCTGGCGAGTTGACAAACAGGAAGCAGAATCTGTTGCTCCTCCTGTTACACAAAATCAGGATAGCTCCTTTCCTTCTGCCACTGATGAACCTGCAATGGGATCGGATGACGATCTTCCATTTTAAGCGGAAGCTAAGCCTTTGCTACACCAGATCTGAAGAAATTTATTGAATAAAAATTCAGCAGTTTGAGGAATTTGAAGCTATTCCTATTGCCTTTTTTTGTATCACTGAGTCTCTCTTTTATGGCTCAGGGGCAAAAACTCCTATCCTTTTCCACAAAATGGAACGATAAATTAAACGAATGGGAGTTCGAAACAGACGAGAATAGAAATGCAGGAGAGATCCGAATGCAGTGGACCATTAATAATGATTGGACCGACTGGAATGTTCAATTCGATAATGATTCAGGCCGTTTAAGATTAAAATGGCAAGACAACCCAAATGAATGGGAACTTAGAATGGGAGGAGAATTTATTACCCTCAGAACTGCCTGGCGAGGTCGCTTTAATGAATGGACCATCGACTCCGATAGCGGCAGGCATACCATCAAAACAGTTTATGGCAATTCACTTGAAGCCTGGGAAACCCGAAATCAAACAGACAACTACCTCGGAATTTATACCACCTGGGAAGGAGATCTTAGAAAATGGACAGTAGTGGATGATATGAAAGAGGATGTTTCAATGGGCACAAAATTAGCCATGGCTTTTATTTCTATTTTGCATAGTATTCCTAAGTAGCACCCTTATTCTCGACTGTTCTGAGATGTATTCCCTTATCTTAAAGCATTCGCCATATTGACTGTATCTACGAAAGCCTCGTAATATTTAATTTTCCCTTCATTATTTACCTTCCAAAGCATCATCCAAGGGGAGGTAAAGGATTTTCCGGTGGCATTTCCAGTACCTTTGAAAAAACCTTTCACCATTACCACTTCTCCATCATTGTAAAAGTGTTGAGGTTCCATCTGTGTGTAGGTAACGGTGTTGTTCATTTTCATCATAAAATCCATCACCTGTTCTTTCCCTTTCCGATTGCCGGCAAAGGGCAAATCTGGATAGCCTGGATCAATCCAAACGACATCATCCGTTAGTAAGTCAATGGCTCCTTGAGGATTTCCCTTACCTAATTCTTCGTAGAATTGTTGTATGATTTGAATTTTAGTTGACATTTTTTCTTGGTTTAAGGTTTAAACAATATTATTAACTAAAAAGAACCTAATAGCTAAAAGGGTTACTTCTTAGGAACATTGGAAGTATGCCAAACTACATTTTGCCATTTTCCATTATTCTTCACAAATACAAGTGTTCCAATCCATTCAAATTCTTTATAATCTTCCACCATATTAACCGTCTTTTGATAGCTGTCATCTATTTTATAGGAATAATGATAGGTGATCCAAGCTACCGACTCCTTTACATCTATAGCGATGATATCGCAGATAGCTTTTCTTCCTGGCGTCTTACCCATGCCTTTAGCCACTTGCCAGGATTGATTCAAATTAAACTCTTTCCCTATTCCACCGTGGACAAGCAAAAAATTGCTTGGAAAAATCGAAAAAAATAGAGAGGAATCACCTGTGATGACGGCTTGATTGGCATCCTCAAATGCGGATAATAATTGCGGGTTATTACTTTGAGCAGAAGTAAGGGTTTGGGAGAATAAGAACAAGCTTAATAATACCATTTTGACTTTAAAAAATGATTGCATAATCTATATTATTTCGGTGATGAATAATTGATAAGTCAAAATTAGGGCAAAGCATTAGGTAGGAGTTAGCCTGTTTTTATCAAACTTTGGAACATTTGTCTCAACCAATAAAAAAAGAAAAGGATAATTATTGATAATCAACTACTTGCGCATCTCAGATGGTTTAACACTAAATTCCTTAGCAAAGGAACGACTAAAGTGGGAGAAATCCTTATAGCCTACCTGCAGAGCAATTTCTCCAATGGGCAGATCGGTCGTTTCCAATAAGGATTTTGCCTTTTGCAAACGAATAGAACGAATATAATTGGCCACAGGTTGTCCGGTTAATGCCTTCAGCTTGCGGTACAACTGCGAACGGCTCATAGCCATCGCTTTGCCTAAATAATTCGTATTGAAAGAGGCATTACCAATATTCGAAATTATGATTTGATGGAATTCTTCAAGGAAAGCTGCTTCTCGCGCTTCTGCTTCGCTTGGTTCTTCCTGTAAGTGGACAGGTGCAAGTAAGTGTTCCCGTAACCGTTTACACTGCAAGGCCAAGTTTTTCAACCTTACCAATAATTCTTCCTTATCGAAAGGCTTGGTTAGATAAGCATCTGCTCCATGAGTAAGCCCTTTAACCTTATCCTCCTGTGTTGCTTTGGCCGTCAACATGATTATAGGGATATGACTAGTCCGCCGATCTTGCTTTAAGCGTTTGCATACTTCAAAACCATCCAGTTCTGGCATCATCACATCGCATAGGATAAAGTCGGGAACAATTTCCAGGGCCTTTTCAATCCCCTCCTTACCATTCCGGGCATAATGGCTGGAATATTTTTGATCTAAACAGGAGATGATGTACTCTGTGACATCGGCGTTATCTTCAATTATTAGGATTGTTGATTGTTCATTATTAATTGTCGGCTGGGGATTGCTGGTCACTAATTGAGAGATAAGCTCCTCTTCAGGAGATGGAGGAACTGGAGACTTAATACTGGATGCTAGTAGCTGGCCACTAGTGGCTGCCCCGGAACCAGCCATCGACCCTCGACTGTCAACGGTCAGGCTCTCTTTCACAAAAACTGGCAATAACACCCGAAACATCGTCCCCTTATTCACTACACTTTCTACCTCAATCTTCCCATCCAACAACTTCACCATTTCTTTCAGCAAAGCCAAACCAATACCTGAACCCTCTCCCGATTGGGCATTGTCCCGATAGCTATCGGGATCTGCCTGGTAAAATCGATCAAAGATATGAGGAAGTTTATGCTCAGGGATACCTTTGCCGGTGTCCTCAACTACCAACTCTAAATAAGGTTTATCTGCTTTAAAAGTCTGGGTCACAATGACCTTTACACTGCCATATTCCGGCGTAAACTTAATGGCATTGGACAATAAATTGATAAGGATCAGCTGCAGTTTCTTTTCGTCGAAATCCATGATCAGTTGCTCCTCTTTGGAAAAGAAAGCCAGGTTCAAATACTTATTTTGAGCCAGGGAGTGGCAGGATTCGGTTAAGTATTTTAGGAAGGGTATGACATCGCCTTGCACCCAATTAATGCCCATGCTATTAGATTCCAATTTTGAAAGGTCGAGGAGTTGGTTAACCATGCCCAACAATTGCTCGCTATTGCGTTGAATGAGTTTTTTACTCTTTTCAGGGCCATTAATTTGATTAGCCATCCCCTTGATTACGGTCAAAGGGGTACGGAATTCGTGGGTTATATTGGTATAAAACCGGCTTTTGAACCGATTGATTTCATCCAGACGATTGGCTCTTTCCTTTTCCAATTGAAAGTTAGCTTGTAATTGCCAGCGTCGACGCTGATAAAGATACAAGCCAGTTAATAGTAAAATGAATGTCATAATATAAAGAGCATAAGCCCACCACCTTTGCCACCACGGAGCCTGGATGTAAATGGCCAAAGTGGCTCCTTTCTCATTCCAAACCCCATCATTGTTTGAGCCTTTTACTCTAAAAGTATAATGGCCAGGACTAAGATTGGTATAGTTAGCAAAAGGTTTGCCAGCATCAGTGCTAATCCAATCTTTATCATAATTTACAAGGCGATATTGATATTGGTTCTTTTCAGGACTCAGATAATTCAAAGCCCTGAACTCAAAATAAAGGTCTTTCTGCCAATGCAACAAGGATAGCGACTTGGCATAAGGAGCCTGTTTATTAAGAGGAGATTTGTTTTCTAAAGTATCGGAAAAGGTATCTGCAATAGGTACAACTTTATTATTGATCTTTATATCGGAAATCAAGATCGTAGGAATATTTGGGTTATCGCGGATGCTATCGGGGTAAAAACGTACAAAACCATCTTTTGTGCCAAAGTACATTTCTCCATTTTTTGTTTTCAAAAGAGGATTGTGATTAAAATGATTAGAGGGTAAACCATCAGCTCGATCATAGTTTCTAAATTGCTCCGTTTCTGGATTAAATCGAGATAACCCATTGCGGGTGCTGATCCATAAATTACTTTGTCCATCTTTTAATAAGCCCATGACAATATTACTGGGTAATCCGTCAGTTTGTGTCCAGAATTTGACAGCCTTGGTGACCGGGTTAAAATGGACTAAGCCCTTATTATAGGTGCCTATCCAAAGCCCCCCTTCTTTACCTTCCAGAATGCTGGTAATGGAATGAACAGGAAGTATAGAAAAGGGGTAATGCGTATAGTTTTTTCGGTCGGGATCGATTTTCAAGATACCTTCGTCCGAATCCAGCCATAAATTACCTCTTTGATCTTCAAAAAAGGCATCTGTTAGCTTGGCAATGGGCTCTCCCGTTTCAGCATGATACAATGGAAAAGGTTTAAA
Source organism: Saprospiraceae bacterium (assembly GCA_028285545.1). Classification (GTDB taxonomy): domain Bacteria; phylum Bacteroidota; class Bacteroidia; order Chitinophagales; family Saprospiraceae; genus JANQPA01. The sequence goes on from JANQPA010000101.1 coordinate 186,054, forward strand.
GGAATTATCATTTGAATCAAAACGGTATAATTCTTTACCTCTTAATTGCGTCCAAATCTCGCCTTGCCTATCCCGAAAAATATAAGGTGTTTGAGGATCATTTAATTGAATATCACTTATATTCAAAGGAATAATCTGACCACTTTCGGGATGAGCTTTATAAAGACCTTTGTTCCAAGTGCCTGTCCATAACCAACCTTGTTCATCTTCAAAAAAAGTTGTAAAATTCAATTTCTTTGAATCAATAGATCTATAAAATTGATTTGACACTGGATCAAATCGAGTCAATCCATCTCTGAAAGCGATCCATAATTGACCATCTTTCCGTTCATAAAAAAATTTTACGCCATTGTCTCTTTGAATAGAATGCCGATATTGGTAAGACTGGAATCCTTTGCGATCACTACTCCAATAGGAAACACCAGAAACAAACAAACCCAACCACATATTGTCCTCCCGATCCCGAAAAATGGTCCAGATTTCTCCCTCTTCTGGCACTTCAAGAGTGCCGGAAGAATCTTTAAAAGGAAAAAATCGATTACTTACTGGATCAAAAAAACTCAAACCAGATCCTGTGCCAATCCAAAATCGTCCGTTTTGATCCTCAGCTATGGATCTGATCCAATTGCTTGTTAAGCCGAGGTTTTTGCCGAGTTCATTCCTATAGTTGATAAAGTTATTTTGCTTTCTATCAAGTAGGAAAATCCCGTTACTATAGGTCCCTATCCAAATCCTATTACGCCCATCTTCATAAATAGTAGTGACAAATTGCCCTTTTGAACCTTTAATTCCACCTGGTAAAGGATAAAAATTAAAGGAACTATCTCTATAAGAAAAAGTATATACTCCATTTGAAACACCAAACCACAGATTATCATGGCTGTCCCCGGAAATGCAAAAGATCTTCTCTTTTTCAACGCCTTTTGGTAAAGGAACTGGAAAAGGTACCAATTGCTTTTTTTGCCGGTCAAACCTCCAAATCCCTAAATCCCAGCTCCCAACCCAGAGATTTCCTCTCTTATCTTCATAAATTCTCTGTAGAACGGTCTTTTGAGCATCAGGCAAGGTATATTCAGTAAAAATATTTTTTTCGGGATCATAACAATTGATATGGAAATTAAATCCAGTAAACCATAACTTTCCCTGACTATCCTCCAAAATATCTGTTATAGAGCTAAGGCTAATACTTCCCAGCGTTTTAGGGTCCGGAATATAATTCTTCATTGTCAAGCCATCATAACGACTAAGGCCTGATTGGGTACCAAACCACATAAACCCTTTACTATCCTGATAAATACTCTGAACTTGCCCTCCCGGTAGACCGTCTTCCATGGTTAGGCGTTCAAATTTGAGATTTGGAATTTGAGGAAAAACGAAGACGGGAATAAAAATTAATGAAAGGAGTAAAAACAATATGGAAGAGCTTCCTCGCATGGGCTTTAATTATTTGACTAAAATAAGAAATATTTTGGAAGCCCAACTCCCTGTCACCTCGCCAAAGTCAAAGCACCTGACAATACATCCGAATACTTATTACCATCTTTCAGATAGCCTTCTACATAAAGCTATCAGACTATAACGTATTAAAATTGTTATTAATTCTTGTTTTTACACAAGTCCACTTGTTGTTACCAATAGTCCCTTAACAATAAGTGTATGACCTAAAGCGCCTCCAATATCTGAGCAGTATGTGAAGCAGTCTTGACTTTAGTAAACACCTTTTCAATAATTCCTTTTTCATCAATAACAAAGGTGGTTCGAAATACCCCCATAAAGGTATGTCCAAACATTTTTTTCTGGCCCCAAACTCCATACTTTTTTAAGACTTCCTGTTCTGGATCCACTAACAAAGGGAATGGCAAGCCAAATTTCTTGATGAAATTTTTATGCTTACGAGCACTATCCGGACTTACTCCCAATAATTCAAATCCTTGTTTCTTAAGATCAGAATAGTTATCTCTTAAATTGCAAACCTCAAGCGTACAACTAGGCGTATTATCTTTAGGATAAAAGAAAAGTATTAATTTTTTTCCTCGATAATCTGTCAAACTAATCTCTTCCCCACTTTCATTTAAAGCTGTGAAATCCGGAGCCTTATCTCCTTCCTGCAAATGTGTCATTTTGATGTGTTTTGGATTGAAACACAAAATGAATGTAGCTTGTTGTGAATCAAGATCATTTTTTAAGCAGAAACATGAGTCATCCCGAATTTTGAACCCAAATAAAAAGGAGGCAATAGGAGATGGCCAACCGTAATCTATAGAGCGGTATCGAAGCAAGTCGATACCG
>JANQPA010000103.1 GCA_028285545.1 Saprospiraceae bacterium
AAATTGACTTTTAAAAAATATATTTTTTGCTTTTTTATAAGCAGATACATATTAAAGTAAAAACTAAAATTTTTAAAAATTTTAGTTTTTACACAACCCCTTGCTACTTACAATCTTCTCCCAAGACCTGTGTTGGATTTGATTAATTGGTCAGACTGTTGCGGTCAGATTAAAAAATCATGCCGTGGATTTTCCTCAAGAATCTTTTTTAAAGAAAAAATCATGAAAAACCTGATAATATTCCTGCTTGTTTCCATTCCTTCATTTGTCTATGCTCAACAAGCTGAACTTGGAATCAATCTGGGGCATACCGCCGCTATTCAAAGTGTAAGGTTTTCAACAGATGGAAAATATTTGACCTCCAGCGCTCAAGATGGAACCATTAAGATATGGGATGTTAATAGCGGGAAATTGCTCAAAACCTCCCCAAATGCAAATAATACTTTTCGTGGCTGCCTCTATTTTTTTCCTGAATTGAACCAGGTAACCTTTTCTACCGAATCGCTAATGAATTCAGAAAGCTTAAAACACTGGACCTGGGACCTGAATTCTAATACTATGGAGGATACTCGAGTGTTCGAACAACGAGTGATTTCTCCCACCTTGACCTTACCAAATCAGGGGCCAGATAATGGGAAAATATTAAGAAATTTGATGGAACCTTTCGATTTTACCAATGGATTTGGCAATGAACATAAAGGATTTTATCCTAGAACAAATAGCTATTATAATCGCACAGGAGATCAATTGATTTTTTATAAAGAATTTAATGAAAATCAGCCTGGAAACCCTCTTACTTATTCAGGCCTTACCGAATCTTTTTCTTTTGGAGGAAACGACCTTTTTATTCTTGGTAGCCCTGAAGGCCCTGCCGGACAAAATTTCACCATTTGGAATGCCTATTCTGCTGAGATCCATGCCCAGGTAAGTTTGCCGGAAAAAACTTATTTAAATGATATTTCTCCTGATGGAAAATATTTGTTGCTTACTGATGACAGTGGACAAACCAGTCTTTATGATCTCAGTCTCCAAAGAATATTGCCTCCTTTACAAGGGGGAATCCAAACTAGCTTATCACCATTAGAAGGAAATAAATCCAGACTTAGTCTTGATCAGGCAAGCTTTTCCCCCGATGGTAAAATGGTAGCACGGGGCGGACAATCTGGAGAGATTTACTTGCACGACCTGGCATCCGGAAGACTTAAAACAGTTTTAAAAGGTTATACGCAAGCTGTCCGATACATCCAATTTGAAAACAATGGCCAAAGCATCGAAAGCATCAAGGCAGATAATAAACTTCACAGCTGGCAATTGACTTCGGGCTTGGTCCAGGTTTCGCCAGAGAATAATCGACCCAAATTGGAAACGGCTGATGGAGAGGTTCTGGGCCTATCTGAAGATAAAACTATGGCTGTTATCCGAGATAATAATGGACAGGTAGTCTTATGGGATATAAAAGACAACAAATCCATTAAAAATATAATGGATGATTCTAATCAAAGAACACGATTTGCCAAACTTTCTAATGATAAAAAGAAAGTGGTTTTAGTACAGTCCCTTTATACTATGAATAAAAACTCTACGGACATCCTCTGGGATATAGAGCAGGGCAAAGAAATTAGAACCTTTCAAAGACCTGGAATTGGAGTTACTAATGGTGCGACTTTTTCACCGGATGATAAACATTTGCTTGTTGGCAATGAGGATGGCAGCATATTTTATTATGAAGTAAACACAGGAACACTCATCCATTCTTTTGACAATACTCATGAAAATAATATTTCAGACCTCGCTTTTTCACCGGATGGCACAAAATTTATTTCCAGCTCTACCTCTAAAACCGGAGAAGTGAAAATTTGGGACCTTAAAAGCAAAAAAAATCTAGCTACAATCATTAGTCTGGACGAAAATGGCTGGGTAGTGATTGGAGAGAATGGTTTGTTTGATGCTTCTCAGGAAGCGATGAACCTTCTGTTTTATAAAATTAATTATGACGGGCAGACAGAGTTAGTAGAACTGGAACAATTAAAAGCACGTTATTACGAACCTGGTTTGCTTCAAAAATTAATGGGCTTTTCCAATGAACGAATTCGATCTGTTGAAGGACTACAGCAAGTCGCATTATATCCGCAGGTGACCGCCAATATCCAAAATGATCAATTGGAGGTTTCTTTACAAGCCCGTAATGGCGGAATTGGACAGGTCAGTATTTTTGCCAACGGAAAAGAAATTGTGAATGATGGCAACCCTCAGCGAAGTACTAGCCTGAGCTATAATTTAAGACAAGCCCATAATTTTTTATTCCGTCATCCGGATAGCGTTAATATTATCAGCCTTAGAGCTTATAATCAGGCTGGATGGCTTAAAAGCTCGTCCATTGATTTGGTTTATGAACCCACTGCCTGGACCAGAGGAAATTCTCAATCCGGCAATTCAGGTTGGACTGGTAAATTAGATCCCAAAATGTATGTGGTTACCATTGGCACTTCTGATTACTCAGGTTCTCAACTTGATCTAAAATATGCCACCCAGGATGCTACCATCATGGCCAAAGCCATGCAATCAGTAGGAGGCAATTTATTTAATAATGGCGATAGCATTGAAGTGTATTGCCTTACCACAGCTTCAGCTGAAGCAACTGGTTTGGAGGGCACAAAGGTCAATTGGCAATTTGCCTCCAAGGAAAATGTACAATCTACCTTGTCAATTATTAAGCAGAAAGCCAAGGCAGAAGATGTGTTGATGGTTTATTTGTCAGGCCATGGAATCACTCATGGACCGACGGACAAATCTCAGTTCTACTACCTTACCCACAGTATGGCTAGCGAAGAAATGATAAGTGATGAGGATGTGCGCAAAAAATACTCCATTTCCAGTGGAGAATTGACAGAATGGATCAATCAAATTCCGGCCCTAAAGCAAGTGCTCATTGTTGATGCCTGTAACTCAGGAAAGGTAGTAGAAAATCTAACTAGCAATACTCGTAACCTGAACTCTTCCCAAATTAGAGCCCTTGATCGCATGAAGGACCGAACCGGTATGTTTATCCTTTCTGGAAGTGCTGCAGATAAGGTCAGTTACGAAGCCAGTGAATATGGACAGGGATTATTAACCTACTCCTTATTGCAAGGGATGAAAGGAGTTGCCACCCGCCGGACTGCTGATGGTGATTATGTAGACGTAATGAAATTATTCCAGCATGCCCGCGATGAAGTTCCGCGTCTGGCCTCTACCATCAATGGCATTCAGACCCCCATGTTAGGCTTCCCTACCAAAGGGGCCAGCTTCGATATTGGCATTTTTAACAATACAACCAACATCCCTCTGGCTAGTAGGAAACCCGTAATCATCCGATCTCTCTTCATGAATCAGGATAAATTACAGGATGATCTCAATTTGGTGGAACTCATCGAAACCGCTTTTCGAGAAGAAACAGAAGAAGGCAGCGATGGTAACTTTATCTACGTGGATGTCAATAATTATCCCGGAGCTTATTCTCTAGGCGGCTTGTACACCAAAGATGGAGATAACATTAAGATCACCGTGAAATTATTTAAAGGTGGCCAAAATCCAGTTGAGTTGACCATACGACCTACTGATGATCCAAAACGATTGGCCAGGTATATTGTCAGAGAGGTGAAGAAGGTGTTAAGGGAATAATTTTGAATTTTGAATGATTGAATTTTGAATATATTACCAGACTACCAGACTACCAGACTACCAGACTACCAGACTACCAGACTACCAGACTACCAGACTACCAGACTACCA
>JANQPA010000106.1 GCA_028285545.1 Saprospiraceae bacterium
TGCAACGGTAAAAAGAGGTACTCCTTTTGTCGAACGCTATAATTATGCATAGATTTTTTTTTAATAAACTCTTGCATGTATCATAGAATTCGGCCGGCACGGTTTGGTTCTTTTGTATCAACACAAAAGAACAAAGCTCTTCACTGATAAAGACGGTGATGGAGTGATCGAGATCTTTGAAAATGTAGATTCGAATGAGGTCTTAAGTGAAAACCATTATTACCCCTTTGGGATGGATATGAATGGGGCCTGGATGAGTAATCAAGGGAGAGGGACGGATTATAAGTATAATGGAAAAGAGTTAAATCAAGACTTTGGACTGGATTGGTATGATTATGGGGCAAGATGTTATGATGCGAGTATTGGGAGATTTACTGGAGTTGATCCGATTGCTGAACAATACGCACATGTGACTACCTACAATTATGCGGAAAACGAACCTGTAGGACATATTGATTTATGGGGGTTACAAAAAGCAGATCCTCCTGGTGCCAATTCTCCTAATAATACAAAAGTTAAGCCCAAAAAAATCACAGGTGCAGATATTATCTCATTTCTCATTTGGACATGGGAAGCCAGAGCAAGGGAAGGTGTTCAAGGAGATTCTCCTGGTGAAGCTGGATATAGAGATCCTACTAAAAAAGAAGATGATAAAAAGTCAAATCTTGACAAAACCCAACCCAAACAAGATTCCAACCAAAATGATGAGGATGAAGATGATTTGCCAATCTATGTCGTCCCAGAAAGTATTACTCCTGAAATATATAAAAACACTGTTAAAGCATTGACAGTTGATGGACAACCAAGTATTTTAACCTATATGGGTACTGGCCCTGGAATGAGAAAGAAAAAGCGAAAGCAAAGATACGAAGCAGTGAAAGAAAAAAGAAAAGAAAATACAGATAGGACGAAATCTGTAGATGAATATCCATATGCTTCAACATTAGAAGGTGGAGCAGGTGCAACAACTAGAATAGTTCCTGTTTCCGAGCAAAATGATCAAAAAGTTTTACTTAATAGATTTTATAGAACGGAATTAAAATACAGAAAAGGTGCAAGATTTAGAGTTGTTCCTGTACCCAAAAAGAAACCATAATGAATAAAAATTTGATAGAACTAGAAGGCTTGTTGAGAAAAATCAGACCAGGATTACTTAGTTCTTTAAATCCAGGAATTGGTGATGTGAATGAATATAAAACTAAATTACTGAATCTTAGTATTAATCCACCGGAATCTTTTTTTCAACTTTTCCAATGGAAAAATGGAACAAAATTCTCCGAGGAAAAACAACTTGGTGAGTTATACCTTATGCCATTAGGATTATTTCTTTCACTTGAAGATTCCGTAAAGATAAATAATGAAATTAAACACTGGAATAATAGCTTTTTCCCAATCTGTTCAAGTGAAGTAGGTGATTTTCTATTACTTAATTGTAATCATGATTCAGAAAAGTTTGGTTCCATTACGAATTATTCTTTCCATGACTTCCCTACAAATCAGCAAAAATATGATTCTATAGATTCAATGATAAATACCTTAATTAAGTGCTATTCTCAGAATATTTATTATTTGGATAGCAATGGTTTACTTGATTATGACGATGAAAAAGAATTTGAAATTTCTGCAAAGTTGAATCCAAATTCAGATTATTGGGAATAAGGTAGGGCTCATTATACAAATTCAATTTGTAGCCTTCCTCGAAAATTGACTTCCTCACTAAAAAGGGGAAGGCTACAATTGCACAATAACCCGCAATGGTTTTTGGTAACACTTCCTAAAGATTTATTGTATTTCTGAATAACTCAAACCATGACCACCGTCTTAGGCGGTGGTTTTGATGATAGAACAAAAACAAACTGAACGCCAAACATTCAACCTATTTTTTCTTATCTTTGAATTTCGACAACTCAAATGACAACTCAGGTGTTTTTCTGTTTATAAAACACTGTTTTTCAGTCAGTTACCGAAATAAATGTGGTCCAACTTGGATAATAACTTAGACTATACTGAAAATAAGTATTTAGCCAATCTTGATATTAAACAAAAAAGCCAGGCTACAAAGTCTGGCTTTTTTGTTTTAACTTTACAATTCTTAAAACTGTCAACTCAAATGTCAACGCGGAGGTTTTTGAAATCTATAAAGCGTTGATTTTTAAAAGGTAAGCGAAGTTTTTGTAGACCCACTAGAACTACCCATCCCTTATCAGTATTTCACAATCTTCTTTGTTTGACGTCTTCCATTTTCAAATATATCAAGATAAAAAACTCCTGCCGGCAAACTACTTAAATCTATCTGATTCAAAGAAGTGTTTAACCTTCCTTGAATACCTGTGGGCTGGCCCATTGCATTCCAAATGATAAAATTTAGAGGAAGTGTACTTACATTTCCTATATCTATTTTAAGAGGAGTATCGGCTACTGGATTGGGATAAATATTCAATTCAATAGCTAAGAATTGATCTGAGATGCTGGTAGTTACATCTTCAGAAAATTTAACCCTTGCAATCGATACGCCAGTACTATCATTTGTAAAGAACTGTCCTCCTACGTACATAGTGTTTTTGTCAATGACATAAGAAGAGACTGCTATACCTCTTGTGACCGCACCTAAATCTGTTAGTTTATTCCCCAGGCTATCAATAAAAAAGCCCAGATTGCTTTTTTCTCCATTTAAAGTGGAAAAAGTGGCCGAAACAAAGATGAAATTTGCTTTAACCTCATTTATATGCCTTATAGAACCAGGTCCAGAACTACCCTGGGCTTCAATAATATTAAAGTTCTCATCTAAGGTTCCGTCCTGATTTAATTTATAAAGATAAGCAGTCCTGTCAAGGGTAGTCGATTCGTCATTAACAAAATATCCACCCGCCAAAATTTTTCCATCTGATAATACCTCGCCATAACTAAGCATTAAATTCCTGCTAATCGTTGTGTCAAATTGAAAGGTAGTATCACGACCTCCTGTTGGTAATGCCTTAATCATGGATGCCTCCTTAGAACCATCATATCGAATTTTACGTCCCAAAATATAGAATGATCCGTCTGATTGAGAAAGCAGATAATTATATCTGGTCAAATCTTCGGTATATTCCCTGTCAATATCAGAATAAATGGAACCATCTCGATTATAAATAACGGTGAATTGACTAGCGTTTTGACCAATTCTTACATGCGCCCCCGTCCCCCCAATGACTCTATCCTCATTAAGTACCTGAACTTTGCTAAAAGTTGGAGAATTCCCAAAAGCATATTGAATATCGTATCTATGCTTAGGAATGGGGAAACCATTTGGATCTGTTTGAGTTAAAGCAAATAACTGAGTAGAGTCCAATTGAATGGATCGATCTCTAGCACCGATGACCAAATTTCCATCTGAAAGACTTAAAACGTGATAGACGGTTTGTGTTTCATCACAGGCGGTCATAATAAAAGTAGAATCTATGCTTCCATTTTCGGTTAATCTTGCCAAATTATAGACAACGGTTTCATTTACTAAATCAAATATTCCACCAATAATAACTTTACCATCGTTTTGTCCAAAGATAGTCCAGACAATACCAGGATTCGTCATCTGGGCTTTAAAATTCTGATCTACTTCTGGTATTTCTCCAGAAAGATCTATTTTAGAAATACCCGTCTGAAATTTATTTCCAATAAATTTAAAGTTACCAACCAGTAAAATATTTCCATCTCTGGTTTGTTCCACATCAAGAATAGAATCATTAGGGGATAATGATGGAAATTGTTCGAGTTTATTACTTTTCAATGAATATTGGGCAATTCTTTTTCCAAATAATAATAATGATTGACCATTAAGAACCTTGATTTGGTCAAAAGAATATTCTGTGTTTATTTGGGAAATCAGATCTCCTTCCTTGCTGAAAATATATAGTCTTGCATTTAAGGGTGCCAATACAGCATATTTTTCAACATCCATTTGGACCACCTGATATTTATCAGGAAAATCGAGCATCTGCTTGATTTTGATAGGTAAGGCAGCAAATTTTTCAACTTGCTGGTTGTCCATTTCTGATCCGGACTTAAATACTTTATCTACTTCACCATTTGCTTTGAGCCACCATAAAAAGGGAGAAATCAAATTCTTTTTGTTTTTGAATGTTCCTCCTACCAATACCTGACCATTTTCATAAACTTTTAACCTGTTTATCTCAAGGCTATTTTCGGAGTAAAAGTTAAATGACTCATCCATGCTACCATCCGGATTTAGCTTTACCAGGGGCCTGTTTTTCGCCTCCTTTCCATTGATTTCTTCGAAATTTCCCGAAATCAAAATTTTATTATCGGGAAAAACTTCTACTTGGTTGATTTTTGCAACTCTCTGAATTTTTGCACGAAATGTAGTATCTAAAATTTGCCCTGATAAGAGGCTAATGGAAAAAACAGATAAAATTGAAAGAAGAAATGATTTTTTCATAGGATTTAGTTTTTATTGAGTAAAAAAGAAAGAAGAAAAAGTACAAATGATAGAAGTACAATGAAATTATAACCTAAAAAAGATAAAGGAGGTTCAGATAGGCAAGGAGGAAAAATGTCTTCTTATTCAAAAAAGAAAAAGAAAAAATATTTTGATGATTAACACTAAAATTAATATGATAAAAAGTATTGTAAATCACTATAAATCAATCTGGCTAGGTAATATGGAGGTAAGGAAATGGAAAGAAGGCCCTATTTACGAATTGCCTGAAGATTTTTGTATTCTAACATTTGCTCCAACTAGCACTCGAAAAATGTGGACTTATGCAACTTGTGGAATGTCAAGTATAAACACTAGAATTGAACTTCATTTATTTTCAAAAAAAAGAATAACGCCCACATTGAGTTATTAACAACCATAGCTCATTATCATTTTTCAATTGAGAATGGGCTTAATCTATGGCATACGGTTAATTTTGGTCGACCCTGGGATAATAAATCAATTTGCACTTATGGATTAATTTCTTTACCATATTTGGATGGCCCTGATATAGAAACTTCTTTAATCCAAGGCAATGAAATTAAATTTTATTGGCTAATTCCAATCACTGTGAAAGAGAAAGAATTCAAGACTAAGTATGGTATAGAAGAATTAGAAAAAGAATTTGATAAAATAGAGTTAGATTATTTAAAAACAAACAGAAAAAGTGTTGTATAAGTAACTTCGAAATAAAGACTACATCCTCCCCCACTGTCGGAACCACAGATTAAACAGATTCCCTGATGACACGGATTTGATTTCCATTTTGAATTCGACTATTTTCAACTTAACCGGCCTTTAAATTAAGCCCGACGAAGTAGGCTCTCGAAGCGGCCGCACAAAATATTGTTTGAACCCGATGGAAATCGGGTGAGTTTATTTTGTGCAGCGAAGGGAGCCGTAGCGGAGTCGTTGGCTTAATTTAGAGCCTTGGGTTTTTGGTTCTTTTGTGCCAAGACAAAAGAACAAGTTCTATAATTGACAAATTCCAATGAATAGATCAACAAAAAATATCTACCCTATTAACCCCTCTTCTCCTCCACCTCCGGCGTCAATCGCTTCTGCAATTCTTCCAAAGGCACTCCTTTCGTCTCTGGCATCATAAATAGAACAAAGACCAGTTGTAGCACCATCATCCCGGCAAAGAAAGCAAAAACGGGCCAGGGATTATCGGCAAAGATCCCTTTCTCTTCATCTATGAATAGAGGTGTAAGCAAGGTGATTAGGGCCGCAAAAACCCAATGAATACCCGAGCCCCAGGCCTGGCCAAAAGATCTTACCTTGTTTGGGAAAATTTCGGAAATAAACACCCAGATAACGGCTCCTTGACCGATGGCATGAGAGGCAATAAAGGCCAGTAAAAAGAACAATAAAAAACTAGAACTAGCTGCTGAATAGTAGGCCCAGGCTACCATAGATAAACTGATGATATAACCTATAGAACCATAAAGCATAAGTTGTTTTCTCCCTGCTCGGTCAATTAAATACATTCCCAATAAGGTAAACAATAGATTGATCACACCAATAAAAATGGAATTCCCTAAAGATTCTTTGGCTGCTAAGCCTGCTACCTCCAGTAATTCAGGAGCATAATACAAAATGAAGTTAATACCGGATAATTGATTGAAAAAGGCTATAAGAAAGGCCAGCATCAAAGGCTTTTTGTAAACAGCAGTAAATAAATTTGCTTTTTTTACGCTGGCAGACACAGATGCTTTTATGGCTTGTATTTCGGCTTCTATGTTTTTAATACCCATTTGCTCTAAAATGGTTTTGGCCTTGCCTTCATCCCCTTTTCTCAGGATCAACCACCTGGGGCTGGCCGGTACCCCAATGACCAATAGGGTATAAAGAACCGCAGGAATGGCTTCTACCCCCAGCATCCAGCGCCAATCATTGATGCCTCCGAATCCTTGTAATAGATAATTGGAAAAATAGGCAATGAATATGCCTAAGACAATATTAAACTGATACAGTGCTACCAACCTACCCCGGCGATCTTCTGAGGAAATTTCCGAAATATAGGTTGGTGCAGCCACAGATGAGGCACCTACTCCCAACCCTCCAATAAACCTGAAAAATGAAAAACTATAAGGATCCCAGGCCAGTGCTGAACCCAGTGCAGATATGGCATACAGAATTCCAATCCAAAATAAAGTCTTTTTTCGACCCAGTATCTGACTTGGATAACCAGCAAAAAGAGCACCAATTACCGTTCCCCATAAGGCCATGGACATGATAAAAGTTCCGTGAAAGATGGGGGAAATGGCAGTTGTATCCCACAAATCCTTAATCGGCTGGTTGGCTCCGGAAATAACAACAGTATCAAAGCCAAATAAAAATCCTGCCAGGGCAACGGTGATAGACCAGTAGAGTAGTTTGTTTTTCATAATGAAAATGGGTGCTATGGATGTTGGTTTTTACACAATATAGAATAAACATGAAACATCCCAAATTTTGGAGGGCTGCCAAATTGAGTATTAAATCATTAAAATAAGGGGAAGTAGATAGAAATAAGCTCTGACGATACCGTCAAAGCGATTATAAATTAGAAGTGATTGTAAAAAACAATCTACTTCTACTTATTTCAGGAGCCAAAGGCGACGTTATAACTACCTTATTTCCCTACATTTAAATGAATGCTTCAAATTAACCAAGGGAGAAGACCTTGGTTAGAGATAAGAAAAATAAATGCTCTGGAAGTGCTTAACAAGATCAATGCTGACCCTGTTAAGCCCCTCCAGGGCACATAATAATGCATGAATCTATGCCCAGGGCTATTAGCCCAGGGCAAATGCTATGTTTGCCTTCCAGGCAAATGAATTGTCAATAGGCTATTTTGATTTAGCTCCTGTTTCGCATATGTTGTCTTTTTATTTTGTAAAAGAGCAAAATAACCTCGGATTGAGTATTAAAACATAAGATTATTAAATCTACTTGACAATTTGTCTCTATTTATTTCAATTTATCTCTATCTGTTTCTACTATTGAAAAATTAGGCATTGGCGATAACTCATATTTATTTTGCTTGCTATTGCTACAAATCAGCCCCTATTCTATTTTTTCCCACCTTACGATGATATCACCCTTTTCATATTGGTTTGATTCTTCATGATAATAATAAGCATGCCATTGAAACGCACTCCTGTTATCGTTTACCCATTCCCAGATTTCTTTGTATTGATAATTTTCATTTTCCGGACAAGGACCGAAGTAACGACTTATATTTTTATTGTTATCCAATTCATAATATCCCAAATAGGTGTTTCCATTAGAAACATTATTCTCCATCATTTTTATCCTAATACCTACTGGATCAGGGATGATAAAACCTTGTACTAAAAGAGTGGTATCTCCAGTTTTCGGACGATCTACATCATAAATTGTCAATGATAGGAATAAATCATCGCCATCCAGTTTTATTTCCATTATTTGAGGCTTCAATTCGGGATTGAATTTTTGGATCATTGGATGATTTCGGTATTTTTCATCTAGATGGGATTGCCACTTGCCCGTCCAGACTGCTAAATCATGGGTTGTGAGCTGATTTTTTTCTTTTTGTCCAAACACAGAGATCGTTTGAATTAAAAAGAAGGCAATTAATATTAGACAGGTGTATCTTTTCATTTCACAATCTATTTCAAACGTTTCCAAATTTCTTTAAATCCTTTTTCATCATATTTCTTGATTGGATGTACCCATTTTCCATTCTTTTTCCAGAAAAAATCACCACTAAAAGTATCATCATTAATCGGAGTCCATATTTGTTTGAATTCAATGCTTTTTCCGCCTCTGGGAGCCACTTGTCCATCACTCCAGGGTAATAAGTCCCCCGCTTTGTAATGACAGATGAATTGCCGGATGATAGCTCCTTCTTCATTCGTTTTATAATTTCCTTGGGCTACCAAATGACTACCTTTTTTTAGATAAGAGGTGACAAACATCAGCTGGTTTTTAACGCCATGGTAAGTGATTAGGCCTTCATTTTCTTTTACCCATGCTTTGTCTTTACCAGGTCGATACTGATTGCTAAAATGGATGTTGCGCTGATTTTCTCCCCAGGAAAAATTCATTCTTCCTGCATTATCTCCCATTTTAGACTCCCAGATTCCAATTAAAAAAGCCAGTTCTTTATACTCACCGGGTATTTCGATACGCACTTTTTTACGGAGCATACGATAGGGCTCTCCCTTTCCCCAGGGTTTCCACTGGCCAAAATCAAGTTGCTCAGTAGTACATTCCAAGGTATCTGATTCGATCAGCCTACATATATCACGATAGGATTTCATTCCTTTTCGTTCATCAGATTTATATTTAAACTTGGTGCCAGGCGGATAAAAAACATCATATATTCGAATGAAACCTGGACCAGGCATCAAAGGCTCAAATCGCCCTTTAAAAAGGAAATCATTTCTATATTGGTAGCCCAGAAATTCTACCTGGCCGGTGTGCGGATTAGGGACTACCATTAATTCTAAAATTCGCTTATCCAAATCTCCTCCGGGGATACCTTCATAAAATCGAATACTTTTTTGTTGTTGATGCCCCCAATCTAGTTTGAAGCCAATGGATTGGGCTCCGGTCAAATTATCTTGAAAAAAATTGGGATCATCAGAATACCAGCTACCCATAAATGGTTTTAGCCATTCAAGCAGGGTGTCTGTTTGCGAAAAACTTAGCAGAGGAATACTGAAAAATAAAATTATGGGTAGAAGTAGTCTTATTGTTTTGTCCTTCATAATTAAGAGAATTTAAATGGTCATTAATGGGATTTTTGCATGCTTTGTTGCCCTCTCAGCTGCCAGGTTTTCCCCTCATCCAATGAAGCTTCATAGTGGTAGGAATAGCCCGATTCTTTGATGTCAAAAAATATGCGTCGCCACATAATGCTTCCTTTTTCAGGATGGACCTGTGGTTTGATATCTGTTAATACCAGCTTTTTTCCCTGCCATTCACCTGTCATTAAACTCATGGCTCCCATGAAGTCAATTGCGATGTGGAAATATTTTTTCTCTTTTGGCTGATAAAAAAAATAGCTTCTCACCATATCCCCATCTGCTCCTCCTTCCAGGTATAAACCTCCCATAATAGGAGCAATTTCAAATGGTTTTTTTTGAGTGTCAGAAAGATTTTTAGCCCTTTCAATTTTGAGTGGATTGCCCTGGGCATCGTACCACTGGTCCTCTACCATGGTCCATTTGCCTATTAGGAAGTTTAAGGTTTCCATCTCAGGTGGCGGAGTTTTCCTTTCTAATTTAAGCTGGGCACTGGCCGTCGCCACTATAAAAAATAAGAGACTAGTAATAAAAAGTACTCGTTTCATAATAACTTGTTATTTGATGTTTCTTATTAGATCAAAAAGTAGAAGATCTAAGTCGTTTTATTATAGATTTCCCTGGTAAAGAGTATCCATGTACTCCCACCATCTTCGGTATATTCATATTTCAATTCAAAAGAGGACTTACTAATATTGTAGAAAGTCTTCTTCCAAATACTCTCTTTTCCGCCAGAGTCAGGCATAATAATGGGCTCATCCATCATTAGGATCAAATCTCCTTGATTGTTAAAATCTCCATGCCGAAGCTCATACCTGGCTCCCAGGTCATACATGATGTCAAAAAATTCATTCTCATTTTTGTTATAGAAAATCCAGTTGAGGATTACTTCCTTTTGTTTCCCTTGAATTTCACCAAAGTAGCTGATTGAATAAATTAAGCCATCCAATGCCTGTCGAACGGATGCTTTTGATTGAATCTGACGAATAATCTGGCCTTCCCTAGAATAATAACTTACCTGCAAATTCCAGTTGCCTTCCAGGAATTTCAGTTGCTCATTTTTCTGCAGAACCTCTTTTTGTAAGGGAGGTAAATTCTGGGCATTAACCCATCCATAAAACCCCGTCAGGATTAAAACCAAAACTAATTTCATAGATAAAAATTTTGATACGGTTACAAGACTTCTTCCAAATTTGTGAAGAGGGAGGCACACTTTAAAAAAAGCATCTATTACAGTCGTATCACTTAAGCGAGTGGCACTTTATTTTTCGGGAACACCTTGTTGGTTGATCTCCTTTAACCAGGCAGTGGGAGTCATGCCACATACTTTTTTGAAAGCTCTGTTGAAACTACTCTTGCTTTTGAAACCAGAATTGAAGGCAATTCCCATAATCGAATATTGCTGGATGTCGCCTCTTAAAAATCTCTTTTTTACTTCTGCAATCCGATAATTACAAAGCAAATCAAAGAAACTGGTTTGAAGTCCATCACTTAGGACTTGAGAAATATGATGACGGGGGAGCTTTATTCCTTTTGCAAGATCATGAATGGAGAATTTAGGGTCTAACCAAGGGCGTTCGGATTCCAGATATTGGACAATTTGTTGTTGATAGGCTTTGATTTGTTCTGGACCTAGGGGCGAAGTTGCATATCTGGATTTTTTGACGGGAAAGATTAATTCAGGAAGGACCTTGTCTTTTCCTAAAATAACATAACCTAAAACATGGATGGCAAAGGCCAATATCAAAATTAGGGATAATTCCATAATGACTCCATCCCATTTGAAGCCTATAAAAATTACCTTAATAACCATATTTAACAACAGCAGCAAACCAAAATAACGATTAAACCCTTGTAACCAAAGGAGTCTGGGCGAAATCCATTTTTTTTGCCTGACAATATTTTTTAGATAAATATAGGAGGCCAAAACATAGGCTATCATAAGAAATATGGAGCGATTGGCTTTTAGAATCTCTATCGGATTAGGAGGCCGGTAATTATAAATGCCTTCTATATAATTCAATTTAGTTTCGGCTGGCAAAACATAAACAGGTACTAACTCAAATACAATATAGAGACATGGAATTAGGTGAAGCAGGTCATACCAGCGAAATCGATAATTATCATTAGAGGAGCTGACGATAAAGAAATAATAAAATGGGCCTATCAAATAAATACCTGGAGCAAAAAGCCCATATAAATGAGGCATTTTGAGAATAAATTCTCCTATATATAACAAATAATTCAATAGCCAAAAGGATATGGGAATCATCATTAAACCCAAGCAAATTAATCCTTTTTCCTTTCTCGATTTGAGAAATAATAGAGTGGCCAGGTACAAACTGTGCAGTACCGCTGCCAGGAATAAAAGGATAAATAAATTATTTTCGAATGAAGTTAAATCCATGGTGCTGTAACAATAGACTCTTGATTGTTTCTTCATTCGAAAGGTAAGCAAATATTCATTGGAATGCTACTACGGATCCACAAACTCATTCAGGGCAGCATCATAAATTTTATGGCCTAATTTGCCTTCATCCTTCAACTGATTAAGAATTTTATTAAGATTTTTTATTCTCGATTTATATTTAGGCCTTATGTTGATTAGGGCATTTACTGGATCTTGATTTTTTAATGCTTCTAATACTTTTACTCTCTTTGCCCGCCCCTGGTGGTGAATATCTGCGATGACGGTACAGATGATGTCAGATTGACCATGGAGGTCATACCATCTGCTGTACCATTTTGACATTTTGCGTTGTAGAATTTCACTAGCAAGCTCCACTTGCGTTAATCTAACCTTCTTATCCCTTTGGGTCCAATCCATTAATTTGGCGATATGTAATATCTCTTGTTGGTCAATACTTTTACGATAGGGATTTAGAAAATTCATAAAGTATTGCAATTGTTTTTTATTATTTACCCGAAAAATTCGCTCTAGATTGGTGTTGCTACCATCTTCTTTTATCCTATGTAAGTTACCGTCAATAAGCTTTAATTCTGGAAAATATCTCTTGAATTTGCTGAGCTCCGTCATTTTCCTGAATAAAAGAATTAGATTATCATTTGGGGTGTGAGCAGCCAATTGGTAAAAACCATAAGTGAATTTAGCCCGGTCATAGGTATTAAAAGTAGAAAAGTAGTTCATGCTTTCACAATAGCCGGTAGCTTCCAGGAGGTAAGCCCAATGATCGATGGTATCTACATAGTCCTCAGCAGAATATTTTTTGCCATAAAATTCAGAAGGTCTTTGGTAAATTCCATAATAGCCTCTGTTGCTATCCTTTATTTCTCTGCCTATATAAAATTCTTCAGCCTCAATATCAGATCGTCTTCCATACCATTTATTGCCTTTTTTTGTCAGGTCAAAAGAGATTTTTTCCTCCGGATTTTGATCCATTTCAAAAACCAGATCGGAATAGGGCAGGGTACCATAAAACATTCCAAGAGGCTGTTGATACGCTTTTTCAAATACTCTTTTAAAATCTGCAGGTTTTTGGATGATCACTCTTTCCCGGGAGTTAGAATAATGATAAATAGATCCCTCTATGTATATTCCAACATGCTTTTTAGGTACATTCCTCATTGTTTTATTGGCTAAATCCACATTGTTTTTTCTGGTAATAAAAACCAGATGCGGATTACCATTAGGAATGTCTTCAAATTTTCCAACCTTAGGGCATTCCGGGAATATTTCCTGAACCCGAATATTGGCACCTTCGCTTTTTCCTCCCTTATAGTCTTTGCAATTAAAGGAGTGTGAAAGCTTGAGCATATGGCTCACATAATGTGCACAATGATTGGAACTGTAACTGTGAAAATTATTGGGACAGATTTTGTCGATGGGTTTACCGACTGAGTTTTTTACCTTCAAGGTAAAATCAGATGAACTGAGATTTAAAAACATAACTTTAGGGTTTTTTGGTTTTTAATAGATAACCCAAAAAACTGTTTATTTGTTTCCTTAAGCCCCCAAAATTTGGTTTTATTTTGATAATGGATGTTTTGCTAAGAAGCTGTCGGATTTAAATTGCAATAACTACTTTTCCTTTTACCTTTCTTTCCAAAATCAATTCTAAAGCTCTGGGAGCCTCTTGCAAAGGAAACGTTGCCTGAATATGAGGCTTCAATTTGCCTTCTTTAAACCATTGCACCAATTGCATGATTTGTTGAAAATTGGCAGCCGGATCGCGCAAAGCCCAGGCACCCCAGAAAACACCCACAATCTGATAGCTCTTTAATAATGGAAGGTTTAGAGGAACTTTGGGAATATCCCCAGCAGCAAAGCCTACTACCAGATATCTACCATCCCATCCCATACACCTCAAGGCCGTTTCTGCATACTGTCCTCCAACAGGATCATAAATTACATCAACTCCTTTTTTACCGGTAATTTCTTTAATGCGGTCTCTTAAATTTTCTTCATTATAATTGATGAGCTCGTCTGCTCCATATTCTTTACAAAGTTGGAGTTTTTCAGCAGTAGAAGCTGCTGCAATAACCCGTGCCCCCATCATTTTCCCCAATTCTACTGCAGTGAGGCCTACTCCTCCAGATGCTCCTAGAACCAAAAGTGTTTCTCCTTCCTTTAGCTGTCCTCTCGTTTTTAGGGCATAATAGGAAGTGCCATAAGCAACCAAGAAGGATGCTGCTGTTTCCATTTCCATTTCAGGAGGTTTGGGAAAACAATTAGTAGCTTTAATGGCCATTTTTTCTGCCATTCCTCCCCAAATGGTCATGGCAACAATTTCATCACCTGGTTTGAATCCTTTTACCTGTGAACCTACCGCCTCTACAAACCCTGCCACATCACTACCTGGTGAAAAAGGCAGCTCTGGCTTGAACTGGTATTTGCCCTGGATAATTAAGGTATCAGGGAAATTAACGCTACAGGCCTTAATGTTGACTAGTATTTCGTCTTCAGCTGGAATCGGATCTGGCATTTCTCCATACTCAAGATTGGAAGGAGGTCCAAAGGATTTACATATTATGGCTTTCATTACAATAGTTTTTCTATCGGTAATATAGAATCTTTTATTTAATTTATTTCAAAAGAATATAAGGAGGCTTTTACTTAAAAAAGCCATATTTGTTCAATCCAAATGATTTAAATATTAGAAAAATGAGCTTTGTACTGCCCAAACTTTCAGATAAAGTTGAAAAATCCATGCTTTCTTCTACTGTAGGAATTGCCGACGGCGTAAAAAAACTTAGGGAAGCCGGCCATAAAGTATATGATTTTTCGGCTGGAAGAGCTGCAGAAGATACTCCTGCCTATATTGTAGAAGCGGCCATATCCGCCATACATTCGGGGCATACCCATCAAACGATGGCTAAAGGTACCACTGATTACCGTCAGGCATGTTCTATTAAGTTGGCAAGAGAAAATAACATACAGGCAGATCCCGAAACTGAAATTATCGCAACGATGGGAGTAAAACAAGGAATGACCATTTCTTTTATGGCTCTTCTCAATCCTGGGGATGAGGTGATCGTTGAAAATCCTTGTTTTGTAAGCTATCATCAGCTTATTTCTTATTGTGGTGGTAAATCAGTAGCAGTTCCCATTCGGCCAGAAAATAACTTTCGATGGGATAGGGCAGAACTGGAGGCTGCTATTACTCCCAAAACAAAGGCCATCCTTTTTAATACTCCTCATAATCCGACAGGGGTGGTTCATACCCGTGAAGATTTGGAAATGATTGCTGAACTTGCTCAGAAGCACAACTTATATGTCATCACCGATGAGGTGTATGAGCGCATGTGCTGGGATGGTCACAGACATCTTAATTTGGCTAGTCTTCCCGGTATGAAAGAGCGGACCATTACCATAATGGGCTTGACAAAAAGCTTTGCCATGGGAGGTTGGCGCATTGGATTTATCTATGCCAGTGCTCCCATCATCTCCATGATGGAAAAATTACAACAGCATTTGATTACCTGTGCCAATTCCTTTGTACAAGCTGGTGCCGCCGCCGCTTTTAGAGAAGCTCCCCGCGAGGAAGTCAAAAATTACTGGAAAGAGTGGCAGGAAAAATGCCGATATGCCACCTCTGTATTAGATCAAACTGATGGATTAACTACCCACATGCCGGAAGGAGCTTTTTATGCCTGGACAAATATTTCTTCTTTTGGTTTATCTTCAAAGGAATTTTGTGAGCAATTATTGGATCAGTATCGAGTGGCCATCATTCCTGGTGGCTCTTTTGGTTCTATCGGCGAAGATTATGTTCGAATTACCTGTGTGAAGTCCTGGGATGAACTAAAGCCTGGAATTCAGAGGATTCAGGAATTTGTAAAAGGATTGTAGATGAGTAAATGGGCAGATTGGTAGATGTGCAAATGAGAAGATGTGCAAATGAGAGAATTAATTAAAAGATATTTTAAAATTTCATTGGCCACCAGAATCCTTATCTGGATGGTAATTGGGGTGGTGATTGGCTGGCTGATGAAGGAGCAGGCCGAAATTTTTAAGCCACTGGGAGATGTATTCATCAAATTATTATTGATGGCGGCGATTCCTTTGGTGTTTTTCAATTTATTGGCCGGGCTTACGGCTATGGGAGATGTGAAAACCTTTGGTAAGGTAGGCATCAAAGTACTGGCTTTTTATCTTGTTACCACCAGTATGGCTATGGCTGTTGGAATTGTGATTATGAGTTGGTTAAGAGCAGGGGAGGGGATGACCCTATCAGAAACACCTCCTGAAAATATTGGAGCCATGCCTAATCTGGGAGACTTGTTTATGGAAATGATACCCAGTAATATTTTTGAATCCTTCGCTAATGGAAACCTGGTTCAAATTGTGATTTTTGCCGTTATCCTTGGGATTGTTACCTTAATGATGCCAGAGGATAAAAAATCGAAATTGGAGAAAGGCTACCAGCTATTGGCTGAATTGATGAGAAAAATGGTGGATGTGATTATGTATTTAGCTCCCGTTTGCTTAGGTGCATTGGCAGCCTATACGGTAGGTATTTATGGAGCACAGATTTTTGGTCCTCTTGCTAAATTTATTGGTGGTATTTATCTCGCTCAATTTTTGATGGTGTGTTTTTATATGTTTTTACTATTGGGGCTGAGTAAGACTTCTCCAATTTGGTTTTTGAAAAAAACAGCGCCGTTATATGCTACTACTGTTGCTACTTGCAGCAGCCTGGCCAGTCTGGTGGTATCCATGAATATTGCCGGGAAAAAGTTGAAATTGCCGGAAAGCATTTATTCCTTCACCTTGCCTTTAGGAGCACAGTTTAACAAAGATGGCACTTCTATTATGCTAACAGGCGTATTAATTTTTACAGCTCAGGCTACTAGTGTTCATTTTGATTTGCCAGAATTATTACAGATTATCCTGGTTGGATTGATATTGGTGGAAGGCTCAGGTGGCATACCTGGAGGAGGACTTGTAGTGGCCATGATTTTTGCCCAGGCCTTTAACCTCCCTCTGGAAATTGTGGCGATCGTTGGGGGAATATACCGGTTGATCGATATGGGGAATACCACCGTTAATTGCATGGGAGATATGGTGGCTACCACGATAATTAGTAGGATGGATAGGGGATGGAGACCAGAATATGATTAAATTGTTTTATATAAACCTGTACTATACCCTTTAGGGTGTCTGGATTTTGGCATTTACGCTGAAAGAGGGTGGAAACACCCTAAAGGGTATAGTACAGGTAATAAAAAAAATGATATAATGAAATATCTATTTTCCATTATTCCTTTATTATTATTATTTGGCTGTCAAAATGAGGTTGGTCAACAGGATACGTCATCTAAAATCAGCTCTAAAGAAGATCGGGAAGCTTTATTCGACTACCTCTACGAAACAACTCTGCAAACCGAAGCTTTTTCTCCCATCAAAGAAAAAACCTTGGGAATAGATGTAAAAGCCGAAATGCTAAATTGTAAAGAAGATATTATCAATGCTTCTACTGAAGAGGAGCTCTATTTTGCGCTCAAAAAATTTAGCTGCGCCAGGAAAGACAGGCACCTTAGTTTGGGGCTTGTAGAAGGAGGTTTGGACTTGCCCCCAATACCTGAAGGTAGAGCACCAATACAATTTTTGCCTGATTTTTCCGAAGGTGGAAATTATTTCATGTTTGTCAGTGATTTGGCAGAAAATATGGAAAATTATACTGGCGAAAATCAAGTGCCTGAAACAGGAGATAAGCTTATTGCTATTAATGGAATGCCTTTTCAGGATTATTTTAAGCAAGTAGAGCCGTACTTAAGATATTCTTCAATAAATAACCTTTGGCGAAGGCTGGCCTATACCCTGCCCACCCGAAATAAAACCTATTTGCCTTCCGATTTTTTTAAAGAAAAATTTGAGATTACCCTGGAAAAAGAGGATGGATCTGTTTATGATTTGGCTTTACCGTATTTAGAAGAAGCGAATTTTCAAGGCTTGTCCAATCCTAAGTACAGCGGCTACCAAAAAGTTTTTGAAACGACTTGTTATCATCTGTATCGACCTGAAGACCCAAATGACAAAAACATTTTACTCTGGTGGTATGGTTTTAGAGGTACCATAGAAGAAGATATGGATAAACTAATAGCTTATGCGGAAGAAAATGATTTACTTGATCATGATGTAATTTTAGATATGACCACTGCCAGGGGCGGAAGCAGGGGCGCTGTTATGCTTACTCGCCTACAGCCGAAACCATACAAAACTACTTTTGGAAATATTCGCCTCAGTGAGATTGGTATGGACTTTATCAAAAACCGATTAGAAGAACCCTATAAGAAAAAACTGGCTGTTTTGGACGGAGCAGAGGTAGAAGGAGATAATGGTCAATGGGTATTGGATTGGATTGCTCAGGATGTATATCCCAAAAAAGAGGCCGGAGAGGATTATTCTTCTAATGTGCCTTTTAAATGTGCTCATGCTCCTCACACCTCGGATGGAGTTCTCCAGCCGGCAGAAAAACATTTCACAGGCAGGATGGTTTGCCTGATGGGCCCCTGGGGAGGATCTCATTTAGATCAGTTTGCCAGCATTGTCGCCGATAATGATTTGGCCCATACCATTGGCATGCCTACCGGAGGTTATAGCAATACCTGGGAAGCTGAAAAGATCATCGAATTTCCCATCTCCCAAAAGCCGGTAGTGGAGTTCATGTGGTCTATTGGTCATACCATTAGTCCAAAGGGTGAAATTGTAGAAGGGAATGCTTCTCAGGTAGATGAGTATGTCCCACTAGCAAGAGACAACCATAGCAATTATGTAGACCTGCTAATTCAAAAAGCACATGAGTATTTGGAAAAAAATTGAGGACTTATGACCTAAGCTGTTTCAACTTGTTTCTCTTTCTTCACCCTAAACAATACCTTATACAAAACCGGCACAAACAATAAGGTAATCACGGTAGCAAATAATAATCCTATCATAATGGAAATTGCCATGGGTTCCCACATGGCCCCACCTCCCAAATACAAAGGAATAAGTCCCAAAGTAGTGGTAAAGGTAGTCAGAAGGATTGGACGGAATCGCTGCTGGGCTGCCGCAACTATCGCTTCATAAGGAGGTTTTTTGAGATCTTCCATTTCGATTTTTATTCGATCCAATAATACAATGGCATTATTAATAACAATTCCGGCAAGTGAAATCAATCCCAAGAAGGCCATAAAACCAAAGGAGGACCGGAAAAGCAACAACCCCAGAATTACCCCAATTATTCCTAAAGGGATGGTACTTAATACGATAAATGTTTTTCTAAAAGAATTAAACTGTAACACCAATAATAAAACGATAATAAAACCAGCAAGGGGTAGTTTTTCAATAACGGCACCCATAGCTTCAGAGCTTTGTTCAGATTCTCCACCGAGCGTATAAGAATAACCTGGAGGCCAATTTTGTGATTCAGTATTCAGCCAGGGTGTAAGGACATCAGTTAGATCACTGGGTGTAAATCCATCCTGGGCATCACAGCTAATGGTCATGGTACGATACAAATTACGCCTTAAAATTTTTGGGTATTGCCATTCCGGTTCAATATTAGCAACCTGAACCAAAGGGACATTTTGCCCACTGGATTGAGCTATGATGTTTACCCCATCCAGCTGCCTGGCGTCCATGTTCTGGCTACCCTGATTTCTCATTATAATGGGTACATTATCATCACCATCCCGGAATGAGCCTGCATTTGAACCATCCAAGGAAGTTTGTAGAGAAAGGGCAATATCCTGATTACTCAAGCCAGCCCTATCGGCTTTATTCCTATCAATGTCAATGATGAACTTTTTAATCTTGGAACCCCAATTGTCTGAGATGTTTTTGGTGCCGGAAGTAGCATTCATCTTTTGCTTGATTTGCTCTGAAATGCGATAAAGCTCAAGAGGTGAATCTCCTGTTAATCTGATCTCAACGTCATTACCGCCGCCGCCACCACCGGCTAGCGGAGCAATGGTTGTTTCAGCATCCGGAAAATTATTGAAACAAAATTCATCCAGTTTTTGGATGACCATATTGTTATCCTCAAAAGAAGAAGTATTCAATAACATATGAGCATAGCCAGAATTGGCTTCACCCGGTTGATATCCTAAATCATAGGAAGATGGCCCTTCACCAATAAAAGAGGACCAATCTGCAATACCTTGGGGTCTCCTTTCATTGGTAAGCAGTTCCTCATGAATGAATCTTTCAATCTGGGCTACCGTTTCTTCAGTTTTTTCAATTTTGCTACCCAATGGTAGGTTCATATCCAGAGTGACCAGGTTCCGGTCACTATCGGGGAAGAAAATGAAGGGTATTTGGCCAAATAGGCTGAGACTACCAAAGAATAGACCCAAAATGATTGCAATAGATAATAGTGGAAACCGCAGTGCTCCTTCCAAGATGGTCTTATAATAAGAATTTAAGCGCTCAAACATACCAGATTTTTGCTCTTCCTCTTTTTCCTTCACTTTTACCTTTATGAATCTTACTCCTAAAAAGGGAATCATCGACATGGCCAAAATCCAGGACGATAATAGGGCAAGACTAATTACAACAAATAAAGGCCCCATTATTTCTCCCATGGTATTTTGAGCCAAAAAGAAGGCCAAAAAAGCTGCTGAGGTAGTCAGGGAAGAAACCAACAAGGGGATGATTAATTCACCACAAGCTGCAATGGCAGCCTCAAAGGCTTTCATTCCTTCCTCCATCTTTACCATCATCGCTTCTGAAACCACAATGGCATTATCTACCAGCAGCCCTAAGGCCATAATCAGAGCAGCAAGAGAAACCTGATTGAGTCCTACCCCTGCCAAAAACATCAGCCATAGGGTTGCCACCATGGCCATCGGAATTAGACTGGCCACAACTAAACCTGTTCGAAATCCCAAAAATAAAAGCATGACCAACAGTACAATCCCAACCGACTGGTATACATTACTGAGAAAATCATTGACTTTTTTATCTACGAATTGATCCTGGGCTGCCATCCTGGCAATTGTCATTCCCACCGGCAGACTTCGATTATATTCTTCTACTTTTTGATCCAGAATTTCTCCTAACCGGATGATGTTAGCCCCTTCCTTTAAGGCAACCGCAATAGCAATTCCTTCTTTTCCATTAATACGTACTAATTTATCAGCAGGAGTTTTATAGGCTCTGGTAATATTTGCAATTGATCCCAATTCTAATTTGCTGCCATTGGCCAGAGAAATTATGGTTCTTTTTAAATCCTCAATAGATTCAAAATTACCACTAGGCTCTAAAGCAATTCGCTCTCCCTCCAAACTTACCTGACCTCCAGAGAAAACAATATTGGTGGAAGCGATAAAACTCTGTAACATTCCTGAAGAAAGTCCTATTTCTGCCAGCCGCGCATTTTCTATTTCCACATAAATTTGTTCCTCCAAGATCCCTTTAAGTTCTACTTCCGAAGCATCATCAAGTTTGACTAGTTCATCTCTAATAGATTCTGCGTATTCTTTTAATTCAGAATTTTCAAAACCATCTCCCTGCAGGCCCAGCATAATTCCGTAGACAGTACCAAAGCCATCATCATTGATATTTGGCGTTCTGGCCCCATCAGGTAATTCTCGCTCTATCCCTTGCACTTTTCTTCGCAGGCGATCCCAAACAGGTTGGAGTTCATCTTTGCGAACATCAGGTTTGAGACTTACCGTAACAATGGATAGCCCGGTGCGACTCTCACTGGTTACGTCATCCAGTTCGGGCAACTCCTGGGCAACTTCCTCAATTCTTTTGGTAATGAGTTGTTCAACCCTTTCTGGGGAGGCCCCAGGAAATTGGGTAACTACCGTTGCCACTCTGATGGTATACGGTGGCATACTATCTCTGGACAGGTTTTTATAGGAGGTGATACCCATGGCCAGGATAACTAATAGTACCATGAAAGTAACCCGAGTATTTTGTAATGCTAGTTTGGTAAGATTCATTGAGTTTGATTTTAATCCATTAAGCGCACCTTCATTCCATCCAGAAGAGTGTTTAATCCTGCAGTGGCAACCATATCACCACTTTGTAAACCTGATACGATTTCAAAACCTCCACTTGTTAATTGACCAATGGAAATTACTTTCTTTTGAACCAGAAAATGATCGTCTTTCTTTTCCAATAAAAAGGCAAAATGTCCATTACTATCCTCACCGATGGCCGCCACCGGAGCTACCATTTTCTGACTCTCTTCACCATTCGTATTTCCAAAATTAAAACTAACTTCTGCTGCCATCCCTGGTCGTATGTCTTCAGTGGGTTTATCGATTCTGACGGTTACCGGGTAAGTTGATCCTCCTAAGGAACTAAAGCCCACTTCATATATTTTTCCAGTAAAAACCGTGTTAGGGATGGTAGAAAAGGTGATTTCAACAGCCTGCCCTCTTTTTATTTTTGAAATAAAAACTTCGGGAATCCCTACTGAGATCTCTGGATTTCCTACAGCACTAATGGTGGCGACAGGATTTCCTGAGCCTACCAACTCATTTTCTTCCACATTTACAGAAGTAATCACTCCTGAGAATGGGGCACGCAGAGCAGAATAATTGACTTGATTTTGGGCAGACTCCACTTGTTTTTCAGAAGCATTGGCCTGAGCCAGCGCCGCAGTATGAGAAGCTTGGGCTGTCTCGTAAGCAGATTTTGCCTGTTCAAACTCACTTAGTGAAACGCTGTTGTTTTCATACAATTTTTCAACCCTTTCATAATTGGCTTTGCTGTTAACCATTTGGGTATAGGCACTTTTAATTTGGGTTTCCACACTTTTTAAACTTGCTACAGACTGCTGATACTGAACAGAATAATCAGTTTGATCTACCCGGGCAATCAACTGCCCTGTTCTAACAACATCTCCTACCTTCACGGCTAATTGTGTGAGGGTTCCACTAACTTTAAAGCTTAATTTGGTTTCTTTGCTGGACTGAGCAGCCCCTGAAAACACTTCTTTGAGCGCATCTCCACTCATCATTACCTGACCGTATTTAACAGGCCGGATAACTTCGGTGACAACCTCTTGTTTTTTAGAACCACAGGAGGCCATTAGAATAAAGCAAAAACCTATGAGAAGGCCTTGAAAATAATGTATTGTTCTCATTGGAATATCTTAATTTTTGTTGATGTATTGAACTGCTTTTTGGAAAAAATCTGTTCTTTGTTCCGGAGTAGATAAAAAGTTGTAAAAACCAATGGATCTTTCCAGGGTTAAAAAATCTAAAATGAAAGTGTAAACGGCATTTATTGCGATAAGCTCTGTCCTTAAGACATTGTTTTGTGCGTCAATTAAGGTGGTAATATTAGCTTGGCCTTCAGAATAGGCATTTTGTATGATGGCAAAGTTTTTACGGGAGGCCGTGGCTGCGGTGCTGGATAATTCCATACTAGGATAAGAAGCACCAACTGTTTCCAGATTGGCTCTTATTCGCAATTCCAGTTGATTTTGAGCATTTTTCCGCGTATCCTCGAGCTGCAAAACCTGAAGCCTGGATTGCTCAATTAATTTTCTGCGACTATTGCCTTGGAATATTGGGTAGGACAGCCCTACACCGAGATTCCAAGTGGTTACATTATTAATATCGGGAAGACCCTCAGGAACATCAAATTTACTCAAAACCCGATTAGCAGAACCACTGAGGGCCATTGTAGGCAGGTAAAGCGCTCTTTGCCGAGACAATAATAAGCGCTTTTGAACGTCCATCCCGATATCGATTTGGGCTAGTTCTGGCAAATTATCTAATGCGTATTGTACCATAAAATCAGCCATTAGGTCAAGCTTTCCATAATCATTAAGAAAATCATTGCGTTGATCCAGGATGAGGAGAAGGGATTCATCAAGTGTTAAATTTTCAATTTTAATGGGCTCACTAATTGGCCGATTTAACAATTGGTTAAGTTGAAACTTCGCTTGCCGAACGCTTGCATAAGCATTGTTTAGTTCAATATTGGCATTGGCTAGTTCAGCCTCCCATCTGTTTATGTCAGTGGCACCAACATAACCTATCGCTTCCTTTACTTTCGAAATGTCATAATTCTCGCGAATACGGGCCACATTTTGCTGCTGGATATTCAGATTACTTTTGGCGAATAAAATGTTGATGAATGCATTGGCTACGTCCAGAATAATATCTAGCTGAGTTTGAAGTAATTCATTAACTTCTCCCTGCATAAGCATTTTTTGAATGGCAATATTGGCCAGAACCGGCTCTGCCAGCACCACTTGTGAAAATTCTCCAGTAGCTAACCAATTGCCTCTACCCTGAGCTCCTTGGGAAGCAAAAGCTGATAACTCATCCGAATAAGAAAAACTTGTTGAAAAATCAACTTGAGGTAACATATCCGCTTTGGCAACACCCACTTCTGTTTCACTAATTTGAATGTCTGTTTGCTCTATTCGAATGTCTAAATTGTTTTGGATGGCAAGGCCAATAGCTTCATGTAGACTTAGGGTATTGTCATTAGGGATGTTTTCAAGATTAATAACAGTAGCCTGAGCCATTATATCAAAAGTAGGATAGATGCCAGTTTGCCGAGAGCTTGCTAAATTCAGGATCAGATTATCTGCAAATGTTTCCATTTCCACAGATAGGTCTGCTGTATTTTGGCCTTCCAATATTTTCATAGCATTTAGCGCCAGGCGACGAGGTATCTTTTGTAGGTTACTTCTGGTTTGGTAGGCCATCATCACTCCGGCATCGAGATAAGGGTCATCAAAAAGTGAAGCAGAGGGCACTTTATTAGTATTTAAGGTGTTAAAAAGTCCCTCTATAACCGTAGTATCACCCCCAAAAAAAGGAAAGACATAGGCAGCCAGCCTTTTTCCCTCTAGTTTGTTAATTTCTTCTTCAATATTATTCTCATAAAAAATGTTACCTACTGTAACATTTTTACCCCTTAAATAATTTGAAAATAATTGCTCCATAAAAGCCCCATCAGGAAGGGTTGATTGTTCTGTGACAACCAAAAGATGGTCAAACGGCGAAATCTCGTACAACTGATTTAAATCTCTTTGGATATTAAATGGAGATTCCATATAGCTGAAATTTTCAACTCCTGAACTACCTTCAGTTGTTTTTTCCACCCCTTGGAGCTGTGCATCTAAAATAATCGACGCCAGAGTTGGTTTAGGATATTCTCCTAAGCTGATGGCATAGTTAGAGCTGGTTGAGCCAATACAAATGATAATGTCATTGTTGGCATAAGCTCGGTTGAATACCTCCGACATTCCCTGATTTGGGCTGGTGTATTCATTGACATTGAGCTGATACCGATGCTGGAGTAATTGAAAGAGTTCATCCTTTACCGATTGAATGAATTGTGTCTCCAATTGGTTATCAGGAATGTATTGATTAACAAGTGCAATATTGACAGATTCTTGAGCACCCAAAAATGATATTGTCAATAGGAAGAGCAGAACAGTCGCTTTTTTCATTGGCTTTTTATAATACTTAATTTAAAAGAATGAAAATTCTTTAATGGTTATTCATTTATTTCGATAGGCAGAGAAATTAAGACCTCAGTTCCTTCACCAAGAGTGCTGTCAAGTTCCAATTCTCCATTGTGCTGTTCAATGATGCCATAGCTAATGGCCATTCCCAGCCCGGTTCCCTGACCTAGCTTTTTGGTCGTAAAAAAGGGCTCAAAGATTCTTTGCTGTGTGGTCTGATCCATTCCTTTTCCATCATCTCTTATACTTATTTTTACCTGATCATTTTCCTGCCAGCTTTTAATATAAATATTTCCACTTTCTTCAATGGCTTGTAAAGAGTTGTTTAAAACATTGAGGAAGACTTGTTGGATTCTACTGATATGGCAATCTATTTTGGGGATCTCTCCAAGGTCTTTATGGATGATGGTTTTGCCATCTAAATTACCTTTTATTATGGTGAGAGTATGTTCAAGACCTTGATTGAGATCTGCTTTTTCAAAACCCTCTTTGGAATGATGTGAAAAAGTGAGCAGACTATTTATAATGTTTTTGGTTCTGCTAATCCCTCTTTCAATACCGTCAACCATTTGTTGAATCTCTGTATTAAGGTAGCTGGTATCCATCCTTTCACTCATTTTGATAACTTCCTGGATACTTCGATCCATGTCATCGGTATTTTTTAGTTCTCCCACCTTTTCCAGTAAGCCGTGTACTTCTTCGAAATCCATTTTTAAAGCATAGATATTTGTGTTGATAAAACTAATAGGATTATTAATTTCATGAGCAACTCCAGCCACAAATTGTCCAAGAGAAGCCATTTTTTCAGATTGGATCAACTTTTCATGGGTAAATTGTAGTTTTTCCAGAAGTTCTTCCTTTTCCTGAAGAAGAGCTTTGGTTTGTTCTTGTTCTGCGGAAAGTTTGCGGTTGGCATTACTGGCGGTGCGAAATGCTCGCAAGGTTACCAGGGATAAGACAAATAAAATGCCCAGACCAAGAATAAGGAAGTTTCGCTCTTTGACTCTTCTTTCCTCATTTTTTTTCAAAAATTCAATTTCCTGATCCTTTTTTTCTGTTTCATATTGGGTTTGTAATTCCTGTATTTTCTCTAATGTTGAGGTATTGAGCATGCTATCTTTAACTTCCATTAGGCTCTTATTGGAAAAATAGGCTTCCTCAAACTGTCCAGTTTTTTCATACAAAAAACTCAATCGTTCATAAGTGTCTTTTAAGGTCGTCGGTCTGCCAATTTGATTGGCTAGGTCTAGAGCCTGCTCATAATAATTAATGGCCAGGGGATAATTATTGTCCATAACCTCTATTTCACCAAGGTTGGATAAAAACATGGCTGTTCGACCTTTATCACCTGCACTTTGATAAATGTCTAGGGCCTCATTTAAGGCTGTTCGGGCTTCTTTCAGCTGTTTTTTTTCCATAAAAACATCGCCCAGATTGGCATAAGCAGCTCCGATTCCATAACGCAGTTCAAGGCTGTCAAAAATTTGCAGACTTCTTTCCAAATGCATTTGAGATTCCTCTAAACGTTTTATACTAAATAATACAGCCCCATAATTGAGCGTGCTTATGGCTAATTGCTCCTGATTATTTTCTTTTTTCCAGAGATCAAGACTTTTTTTGTAATACTTGAGTGCATCATCAAATTGCTCCATTGACATATGTACATTGGCAATGTGGGTATAGGCTTTTGCAATTTCTTTGGCAGGAGCTTTATTACGCTCCCTAATCCCCATACATTTAATTTGACAATCTAGCGATTCCACATATTTCCCGATATGTCGATATACATTTCCAAGGCTTTCGTAAGCATTGGCCATCCCAAGGCTATCTGTTGTTTGAAGAAATAACCTTAAAGCTTCTTGGTTTGACTTTTCAGCTTCTTCATAATTGCCTAAATTTCTTTGTGAAATTCCCATTCGGTTATAGGCACTTGCTTCTCCTCTAAGAAATCCTATTTTTTTAGCCAAAAGGATATTTTCCTTGGCCAAACTTACCGCACTGTCTGCATCCGTACGGGTCATAAAACCCACCACTTGATTTATGGCATCAACTTTTAGCGAATCGTTTTGGGTAGTCTGCGCTAATTGAAATAAACTATCTCTTTTTTGTTTGGTCGATTGGGCTTCAGCATGCAAAACATGCATAAAAATCACTAGTACTAGAAGAATCCTGACTTTCATGGAAATAGGTTTGGTAGACACTCAAACTAAAATACAGAGAATTTATGGAAAGACAGCCGGAAAATACTTTATTCACTCTTAAGTTTGACGATTTGAAATTATAAAATTGCCTGTTCACTTCGCTTATTTGCAGGTTTACTTATTTTTTTAGTTATTGGTGAATCGTTATTTGTTATTAAGTTATTTGTTAAAGGGTTATTCGTTAATGGGTTATTCATTATTGAGTTATTCGTTATTGAGGCTGTACGAAACTTGGTCTAACTCTTGATTTTAATCGTTGTTACATAAAGTTTCGGTCATCCTTTATTCATTATCGATTATCACTTCACGAATAACGAATAACCAATAACTCATTAACACACAACCAACAACATTCTACCATAAAGCCTTATGACTTATCAACAAATATCCTTGGTCCAGAAAAGCATGCAAGAGATGATTCCTATGGCCAAAGAAGCAGGTGAGCTTTTTTACCGGCGATTATTTGAAATTGCCCCAGAGCTTCGCCCTATGTTCAAAACGGATATTCCACAGCAGTCCAGAAAACTTATGACTGTTTTGATACATATTATAGCCAATTTAGATCAGCTTGATATTTTGGAAGAAGAATTAAAAGACCTGGGACAAAAACACCTTGATTATCAGGTTGAAAGTGAGCATTATGATATTTTGGAAGAAGCACTATTATGGACTTTTGAGAAAAAATTGGAAAAAAGCTGGAACGAGGAGCTGAAAGAGGCCTGGCAATCTGCTTACCAAAAGATTTCGGCAGCCATGATGGTTTAATTTCTTTGATATTTTCCTAGATCCTTTAATTAAGAATGAATCCTTTTTTGAGTATGTGAGTATATTTCAAATAGGACAATTATTTATTTTATGCAAAAGATATTATATCTTAAGATGTTCTCATTTTTTCACCCAAAAACCCAGTGAAATGCCCATACGTGAAGAACTTTCAGAATTGCTGTCCAAGGTAAAGACAGATTGTTCTGAAAAATACACCCAGTTTGCAAAAAAGGATGGATTTAATGAAGATCAGTTCATTGAATTTACTGTAAAACTATTCCGTGCTATTAACGATTTCCGAAGACGATTTTTAATCCTGGATAACATTCCAATAGGAGATTCCCTTCTGCAAAATTGTAAAGAAAAAATCGAAGCTCTTGCTACTGATAATGCAGAAACTTTTAAGGATAATGGGGAATCATTAGCCAAGTTTTTAGACAATTTCCTCCTGCCTGCCCATTCTACCCTGGAAATGATTGGCTCGCTTAACGAAACTACTCCCATTAACAGACGAGTAATTGATGAACAGCTATCACCCCAATCAGGAATTATTGATCAAAAGAAAATTGATATAGTAGAAGATGGTGGTCCTTTTGACGAGGCTGAATTTCAAAAGATAAATGGAGAACTTACTTTTTCCCGAAAAGTATACTGGCAACAATTATTAAAAAATATAGTACAGGCAGATTTGGATGATTATTTTGACATCAGAGATTCCAATACAGATATCAAAAACGCAAGTGCTGACAATTTTCTACAAAGACTTAAAGATGCTCAGTCGATGATCGATTCCAAAATTAAACCGCGTTTTGCCTAAAATAATGCCCATGTTAAGAACAAATTTCTGCTTATTTGTCCTGGTTTCGGGACTGTTTAGCTTTTGTTTTCCCAGCCATACCTTAAACGGTCAAAGCATGGCAAGTGACGTTAAGAGGTTGGCAAACGCCGTTAATCCTACTGAATGGGAGGGTGAAAAAGCTAGCTTGAAAGTGAAAGATACTTTTAATCTTATGGGGATTCTGGCAGCTTATGCCTATGCCTCAAGAGATGAGGCATTAGAAAACAGCCAAAATCCAGATTTAATTCTTCAGAGTTATGCTTACAACCCCTACTTGAGAAAAGTTTTCAGCGACCCAGCCATACTGAACATGTTTAGAGACAATTATGATTCCGTAGCGGTTCGGAATACCATCATTGGAATTCGGCAGGGGCCCAGGGAAGCCATTTTGCAACAGTTGAGCAGTGGGGATGTATATTCCAAAAACCGAATGTTTAATGCGGCTGTTTTGGTCCAGGATTATCAAGAGCCACGAATTGATAATACAATTGCTCTTAAGGCTGCCTCAAAAAGTGTTAATCCTATTAGCAGCAGTGACCCTGCAT
The DNA here is from genome assembly GCA_028285545.1 of Saprospiraceae bacterium. Lineage (GTDB taxonomy): Bacteria > Bacteroidota > Bacteroidia > Chitinophagales > Saprospiraceae > JANQPA01. The sequence goes on from JANQPA010000106.1 coordinate 29,492, forward strand.
CCTTTACAGCTACCTTGTTGGCAGGTCTGGCTGATTGGATAGGCCAGCAAGCACAGGAGGAATTTGTGCAGACCTTTTTGATGCGATTACAACAAGATCTTTCCGATCAACAATTGAATCTTCTTTTTCCCAATACATTCCAGTATCTCGATCAACTCAATTTAATCAATTACCGCTCTATCATAGCCAATGCGAGGCTTGCTTTCGCTAAGGATTTAAACACATTATCACTGAATATTTCTGAGTATCTTTTTAAATCTGGCCAACTAGATGAACATGATCCTCTTGCCTTCAGCTTATTATTGATTTATCGATTGGTAGATCTGGTACAAAGAGATTTGCAATTGCCCCAAATATTAGCTTATGCCAATGGTGAATTTAGCCGAAGAAAATTTGAATCTGAAAAAATATTGCATGATACACTGGTTGCCAAACCTGGTGCGTCGACCTATCAGGCAGTACAAGAAGCATTCAGAGAAGTCAATACTGAATTATTGATTACCTACGACAGTTTGATTCACCACAAACAAAGAATAGCTGATGAACTAAGTAAAATTGATGCTGTCAAGCGACTCCAATTTAAAGCTGTTAATCAGGAAGTTTTGCGATTACAAGCCAAATTAGACAGTTTTAATTATGCAGGTTTATTTAGGGATCAGCAAAATCGTTTTTTGACCGAAGTCAATTCCTTTCTAAATGGAGAGCTTGATTATGCTGTCTTGCAAGCATATCCTTCCTTCGAGGTGTATCAGGCTACTTTTGAAAATCCACCACCAAGTGGCAAAGAACTGAGGGGGGCTGGTCTGAGCATGATCCGACAATTATTGCGTTTCGAAAATGGAGATTATCCCATTATTTCGGCCTTAAAGGATTATTTTAAACATCTTCTTGCCTGGGAGGATAAAGTAAATACCCTCTCCAAGTTGGTAAACTCTAATGGCAGAAATGCAGTCCGACAATTCCGAGAAGAATTAGATACCAATATTAATCGGGAAAGTAGGTTTTGGACCCCCATTGCTTCCACCCACGAGGTGAAAGCCTATGCATATTTGACTCAATTAGCGGCCAATGTCCGAGCGATACAAAGAACCAGTGAAGAACAATTGGATTACCTTAAACGGGTGGATCAGCTATTTGTTGACCATACCTGGAAGCTAAGAAATGAATACTCTGAGGGTATCAATTCCCCTTATTTTATAAAACAAGCTGCTGACACCTTAAGCTTGCGCCTGCAAAATGAGATCATAAAAGATTCATTATTGCTAAATAATTTAAGAGCTAACCTTCGTGCCCTGGAAACTACTAAGGATAATCGAAAGCTTTTAAAATCCTATGAAAATGCCTCTCTTTTTACCAGCATTCTTCAATCAGGAACGCAGTTGATGTATTCACTAGCCATTTCCGAAACGGATACTAGCCTCAGTTGGATAAACCCTCAACAGATGGCCTTTATTTTAAACGACGATGTTGAAAGGGATTTCTTTTTGGGATTGCTTTATCAACGGATTTCGGCTTTAACGGGTGGTTTCGCTGTGGATACCAGAGGTCTGGCCCAAATTGCCACCGACGTAGTGCAACAGTTGTCCGTACTGGATACTGTGACCAATAAGCAGTCTGGTTTTTTAAGAAAAATTGAATTTACCGCAAATGTAATCAACAGTATTTTAGAAACCCCTTTAATAAAAACATACCAGGGTGATCGTCTGGAAAGCCTGGTAGAAAAATTTAAAGGCCAGGGTATCGCAAAGGTACCTGCTATTAATCGGGAGCTAACGGAATTATTTAAACATACCGAGAATAAAGATTATCGTTATGGCCTGGAAAATGTATTGAAGTTGATTGATTTATTTGATATTTATCCCAAGACGAAAAAGCGTCGTCAGCGCCTGGAAAAAAGATTAAGCACCAATGAGTTAAATCTTCAAAGTTTACAAATGCAGGCTTCCAGGCAGGAAACCCCAGAGCTGAAAGTACAAATCGAAGAATTAACAAAAACGGTAGACCGGATAGAGAATAAGATCATTAAACACGACTCCACCCGGTATCGAAAATTTCGAAATGGCGTCTTCAAGTATGGCCATTTTATTGCAGATGTGGCTGCTGCTGAGACTCCGTCTGCTGTTCAAGCGGCTATGTCATCTATAGCATTACCAGCAGGAAGTTCTCAAAATAAACGACTGAGGCCGTTTTCTGTAGAATTAAATGCTTATTTCGGGGGCACTGTTGGTTATGAACGAATTCTCGACGAGCCTTCAGGATTTGAGAATGAAGAAGAAATTAATTCGTACGGTTTGTTTGTACCTGTTGGTGTGTCCATCAGTAAACGCTTGGGGAAAAAATCTAATTTCTCTATGTCTTTATTTGTGCCTATCATAGACCTGGGGGCTTTGTCTGCTTTTAGGACAGATGCGAATGAGAAAAATCTAGAAGCCCTTCCAGATTTATCTTTTGCCAATGTCCTGGCACCAGGAGTCCACTTGATGCTCAATTTGCCGAGGTCGCCATTCTTTATTGGTACCGGAATTCAATATGGTCCTAATGTAAGGGAGATTGATTTGAATGGAGAATTTCAGACCCTAAAATCCCTTCGATACATGCTCACCTTTGGAGTGGATGTACCTATTTTGCCATTTTATGGGAATTAAAATTAGTATTAAATATAAATAATGTGGTGCCTGCCAGGTACTACATTATTTATATTATGCCATTAATTACCTTTCCCTCAATCTCCCAAACCGATCCCTCAAAACAATGATACTCCATTCTTGTAACTCCTACCTTGGAATGGAATCAATTCGTGAACTATGCAAAATAGATTTACCCGTTTGAAGGGCCAAATACCTAAGGGGTTTTGGTCAATTTAATTCACTACGCTAAATCTAAAACTATGAAAACCAATCTGCTTGGGTTTTTAATCCTATTTTTCATTCAATTGGGATATGGTCAAAGTTACCACAACAAGACCTTTTATATTATCAATAAAAATAGTGGCAAAGCCTTGGATGTAACTGCCTGGGATAAGAAGAATGGAGCCAATATTCAACAATGGAATTTACACAAGGGGGCTAATCAGCAATTTAAATTAATCAGCAATTTTCAGGGCTACTATTACATTATTAATGTCAATAGTGGAAAAGCCTTAGATGTAACAGCTTGGAGTAAGGAAAATTTAGGTAATCTTCAGCAATATGACCTCCATAAAGGGGCAAACCAACAATTTAAGCTGGTTCCAGCAGGAGGAGGTTATTATTATGTTATCAGTCGACACAGTGGAAAGGCCTTAGATATGGCCAGTTGGAGTAAAAATAATGGCGCTAACCTACAACAATATGATTTACACAAAGGGGCGAACCAGCAATTTAAGTTTGAATTAGTGGAGGCAAGCCCTGGCACTGCAAGCGTTTTTGATCAAACCAAATGGAATAAAGTTGGAAACATTAAACTCGCCAGTACCCCTGCACTTATAGGAATGAACAATGCATTGATATCAATGGCTATTGCTGAGACGGGGCAAATTGCTCTAAACAGCAGCACACAACCGGGAAAATGGGGAAACTGGCAGACTTTAGGACCTGGCCCGCAATCCGGATTTTCTACCCACAAAGCAGTGCTGGCTAATAAAGAGACTCCTCCAGAATTAATCATGGCTGGAAATGGACTCTATGCCCTTATTCGAGATCATCAAAATAATCTTCAGATAAGCAGATGCCGAAATGCTTGTACCAATAAGTCAAGCTGGGAAAGTTGGAAGCCTTTAACCCAAGATGGATCAATTAGGGGCCGCATATCTCTTACTACCACTACTAACAGCTTGCACATTGTGGCAGCAAGCGATTTGCAAAAAGTTCGATACTTAAATGTTAATCTTTCCAGCTTAAACCCAGTTGATCAGTATGAATGGTCAGACACAAAAGAAGCAACAATTGGAAGTAATGGGAGAGATGAGCTATTGGTTCTTGGTCGAACCAGTGGGGACAACTATTTTCTAGATCAAAGGAAATTAGAAAAGAGCAGCTGGGAAAGCCAGGGTGGCAATTATGCATGGTCTAATCGAATCATAAAAAATGCGGAAAATGAGGTGCTGGACATTTCCAATATTGAATATTTAGGAGGAGCCTATCATTTTGTAATGACCATCAAAAAGTGCCGTGGAGAATTTTCTAAATCTTGTACTTACAGTATAGATCATAAAAGAGTATTAGAGGGTAAAAATGACGATGGTTTTATTCATACTGTTTATTCTTATCAAAACAATGGTTCAACTCATCCCAAAAGCATAATTCGGAATTATCGCAATAAGCTAACTGTGGCTTTTTCAGATGAAAGAAATCAGATGCACTATGCTTTTATGGATTCAGCAGATCCCTCCATGCCTTGGATTGACTATAAAATGGAAGGGCAGACTAAAGATCGACCCAATATTGCTTTATTGAATAATTGGAATAATGTTAGAATGGGAGGCTTTAATTCCTTTTATGCGTCCAATTACGGCAATGATTTGTTTGCCATGCTTAAGGGGAAAAGTGATGAGCAGGCCTGGTTCGTCAATTACAGTCGATCATTTTTCAAAAAGCGATTACATTCCCTATATACGGATGTGAAGTATTGCACGGAGTACAATGGAGACCGGACCATGGCCAATTGTAATAATGTAACGATGCCTCCAATAACAGAGCTGGCCGTTTATTCAGAAGTAGGGTTTTCTACTCTTGTTTTACCCAATTGGTTGATGACGCAGTTGTTTAGGAGAATACAACAGGGGAAAAATGAGAAATACATAACCTGGGTCCACACTCAATTTATCGGTGCTCCTTATATCGGTCCAAACATCAATATTGACGCTGGAATGGATTATTTCAGATGGTGGGAGGAAGGAGGACATACTTTGGCTGGGGCCATGGGTTTATGTGATGCGCCCAATAATTGTGAAAATGGAAGTAAGCCCAATAAAAATCAAATGAGCCCACTGATTTCTGATCAGGCTGTAAGCACTGGTTTTTACCATATTTTTAATCAAAATATCAATTCCTCCTGTTTTGATTCGCCCAATAAAAATTGCCCTTCAACTCGCTTGACTGGATTTACAGGATATGGTAGGAATTATGATGCTACTACCTATCAGCACTCATTTATGTATCCCATGCTGTATTACACTACCCGTGGGGAGCAATTAAGGCGGTTTATAGATCAGGATCAATTGAGTAAGAGCGATTTATTGAAGAAGAAGTACGACTGGGTGAGGCAGCATATTTTTAAAGGCCTGGAATTTGGTGATGATATGCTGCCTAGATTTTGAATGGATTAAGTAGGTGGACAAATTTAAGTTAACAATAGGTGGCAGTCGCCGCCTATTGTTAACTTAAATTTGTCAAATTTTTTAATTCTTCAAAGTTGAACTCTTCTATTATTTTCTGTATATTTCAAAAACAGAAATATTTTTTACCCAGTTAAAGCCCAAAATCATATGAAAATGTTAGCCTTTCTGTCCAAACCTACAAAAAGTACATTTCTTTTTTTATTCCTTTCATTATTTGTCGTACCGATTCATCTACCTTTTCGGATTCATTAAGTGTCTAGCTAGGTCCATTTCACCATACTTTGTTTAATAAAGCAGATCAACACAACCTGTAACAGATGGAACCCCTTTACCTTGATGATGAATAGCCTGAAGTAAACCTCATTATTTGATATTCTAAGCCAATTGACATGCTTAATGTAGCCATGCCCATAGTCTTCTCGACGAATTGTAATGACCATCCATTTTTTAACCTGAATTCATTTATATTCTTCTAATCTACTTTCAAATCAGGATAAACAATTTCTTATGTTGAATATTGATAATAAATCAGTTGAAAACGTCTTGTTAAATTACATTGAGTTTAATGAAGGCAGGCGAACTGAGGTGTATTTGGACAGTGAGGGAATAAAAACCATCGGTGTAGGGTTTAATTTGGAAAGAGATATTTCTAGAGAAAGAATTGAAGAAGTTGGGGCAAATTATGATGATATTCTTAGTGGAAATAGTTCTCTGACAAATAACCAAATTACTGAGCTTCTCCGTTTGGATCTAGAAGATTCTATTCCTGCAGCGCGCAGGCAGGTGGCTAACTTTAATAATATTACCGTAGAACGACAAATTGTCATAGTTGATATGGTATTTAATCTAGGAGAAACAGGGTATTCTAGGTTTGTGAATACGAGAGCTGCAATAGAAAATGAAAATTGGGGCTTAGCTGCAAAGGAAATGAGGAATTCCAAATGGGCAACACAGGTAGGGTCAAGGGCCACTCGCAATATTGAAGCAATGCGTACCAGTCGCCTTCCTGATCAATGGCAAAAAAGATTAGATGAATTAAGACATAAAGAAAATGGTTCATTCAATGATCTTTTTTCTATCGAAAAATTTCTCAGGAATTTAAAAGTTTTCTTCAATCGCCTATTTGTCCCATATAAAAAAGGAATTGCCCCTAATGGGATTATTTCAATTACTAGTTTTGGCATAGAATTAACTACCGATAATTTTTCAAAGAGCCTATCAATCACCTTTGATCCAAATAGTCAGGATAGTTTCTTGCAAGCCTATTTTACTGGAACTATAGAATTTCAAGCGGTAAACTCATCAATTCTTTTAAGAAATGGAGATTTACTTGGAGAAGTGGTTCGGAAAGCTAATTTCCCTTCCTGGTTACCACTTCCCCGTCTAGCCATTTACGAAAACATTGATCAAGCAGAATCTCGACAAATTTTACTCGACTATATAAAAAGTGATTCTACCCTAATTGAAAGAATAAAGAAAGATATTAACGTTTCTGTAGTTAATATAGAGACTGCGGAGGACATTATAGAATTATTTTTTAGTGGGACAACTTCAATTAGGATTCCTATTGAAACAGGCACTGTTTTTGCCAGGGCTGGATTTAATCAAAATAATAATCGGCAATTAAATTTTTATTTAAAAGAAAAATCCGACGAAAACCTTGATCTGTTTCTGGATCCAGCTTTTTATTTTTCTGCATTTTCAGAATACTTTGAGGATTTGGAAGGACGCGAGGAGGTAGAACAATTAAAACGAATATTTGCCGGTGTGAAATCTAATGGGGTGGTTAGGTTTATTAATAAATCAAGTGCAGCTAATCCAGCGACAGGCCCTTTTACAGACCCTTCTAAACCAGCTTCTAGTATAAAAACTGCCATAAATGTGGCCAATGACTATGATACCTTAATGATTTTAGATACTTCCACTTATAAGGAAGGAGTAATTAGCCTTGATAAAGGTGTCCATATCACACATTTTTCAGAAGAAAGCGCCATTGGGGACCAAAACCCTGCTTTCCCTACCATTTCTGGTGATAATAAAAGCCGTGTGTTTATCTTGAAAAACCAGTCAGGTATTGCAGGATTAAGTCGGTTGAAAATTAAGGAAGGGCTTCTAAAAGAAAAAAATGGTGTCAATGGAGGAGGAGGAATTTTGATTGAAAAAGCAGATAAGGTATTTATTGGCAACTGTATAATTGAAGGGAATAAAAATGAAATACCTGGTAATGAAATTGATGATGATGGTTTTGGAGGGGGAATGCATGTTTACTATAGTTCACCACTTTTATTTGAGAATTTGATTCAAGAAAATACCAGTAGTGGCCGAGGTGGAGGTATCGGTGTTTTTGGATACGGCTGGCCATCCATTATTCAGAACATAATTCAAAACAATGAGTCGAAAGGGGATGGTATAGATGGAGGTGGAGTAGCCGTTCAAATTAGTCATCCTTCCGATCTTTTCACACTTGGAGGATTGGGAGCTATTGTTAATTTGAAGTTAGCCTGGGATGAAAATGAATTAAGTCAGGCTGGTATTAAGGAGTTAAAACTTATAAGGTGTGATATAAAGAATAATGAAACCGAGGATGATGGTGGAGGGCTTTATGCTTCCGTCAATTCAAAAGTTTATTTTGAAGACTGTTTGATTGAGGCCAATAAGGCACAAAACAATGGTGGTGGAATTCGAGCTTCAATGTCATCAAGTATTCGATTAGTAGGTGGGGAGGTTAAAGGGAATACTTCCAATTATAAAAAAAATAAAAATACCAGAATGGGAGGAGGAGGAATAGCCTCTAGAAATGCCAACCTATTGATAAGTGGTACAAGTATTACCGAAAATACTGCTGAAGGATGGGCAGGTGGTGGTATTCAATTATTGACCTTGGACTCAACTGATTTGTTAATACCCTATGGAAGAATCATAAAAGAAGTGTTCGAGCAGCAAAAAACAGTTTTTAAGCTTGAAGGAACAGACTATAAAATTACTCATAACGAATGCACATTTATTGCAGGACAATCCTCAGATCATCGTAAGGGCGGTGGAATTTATGTATTAAGAAGGCCATTTATGCCTATTGAGATAGAATTCGTAGATATAACCTTAGTAAAAGAAAATATTTTTGCTACTTCGCCCGCACCTGGCACCCCAGATTCCTTGAACTTTCATCTTGAGGATATATCTTCTGGTAGACCCAGTATTATTGATGATGCCAATATAAGTACTCTGACTACCAACAATAAATTTAGCGAAACCTTCTAACCTCCAGTATATATGTCAAACAAGACTTTCCTTCCCATAAATTATTTATTTCCTTGGCCAGAAAATGCCTTCCCTTTACTTGGTCATACTCTCGAAGATCTCTACCAAAATGTAGGTGTGAACCCTGATTTTCAAGAAGAAGAACTTTCAAACGGTACTAATGAAATTTCGGTCGAGATAGCAATTAGTAAAGCATTTCAATTTGGATACGGCTTTTTACCTGGCCTGGAATTAATTATTGGTAAAGACGATGAATTGCTGACCTTTAATGCTAAATTGTCATTAAAAAAGGATGTTGATATCCATTTGGATAATTTTGACATTAGACTTCGCTTTCCCAAAGAGTGGGTAGTTCCAGTAACTTTGGAAAATGGCCAATTTGTTGAAATTAAAGATGAAAACGGAGATGTAGTACCGTATGAAATAAGCTTAGAAAATATATCGGTAGAAATTGGGGAAAATGGATTTAATATTACTTCTGATGGTTTGAGTAACTTTGATTTTCCATTATTTAAAATAGGTGAATTTGATTTTTTCGGTGAAGTAAAAGATGCAAGCTTTAATTTTGATGGGATTGGCCAAAAACCTGATGGAGTCAATGAATTTTGGAAAGGAATCTTTTTCAAGAAAGTTAAGTTGTTTATTCCCACTCTTATTGAAAAACCTCTTGAACTAACTGATTTTGGTATTGGGACTGGTGGTTTTTCCGGCTTAGCCTCTGCTAACTTCCCAATCTCATTTTCGTCGGATAAAACTCCTAAGTTTTCTGGCCCATTATCTACAAAGTTATTAGGATTGGAAGGTGCTATTTCAAAAATTGATGTAAAATTTGAAAACAGCATACCTAGAGGTATTGAAATAGCCAGTCAGCTGTATATCCCTTATTTTGATGAACCTTTAGGTTTGTTAATCGGATGGACGGAGAATGATTTTAACTTCAAAATTTCCGGATTTGATACCTTTTACATTGACGATAAATGCATCGCCTTCAAATGGACAGCTAATGACCTGGGGGCCCTGGCCAGTCGTTTCGTTCCAGGCATCCTAGACAATCTAAAAGGTAAAGATATTGATAGCACTTTCCGATTGCTCAGAGGCGATTCCAATCAGATCCAGGAAGTCCGACTGGATGTGGATTTAAACAACCAATCTGGTGGGCAAACATTTGATTTTGATATTCCTGGACTCAAATTTGAGGTTCCCAAGCAATTGCAACTCAGCCTGGTATTACAAAACGAATCTTCTAATGGCATTTTGCCTCATAATGCCTTCTTGATTGCCCGCCTGCAAAAAGATCAGGAAATCAAAATTACCAGTGATTTTGCCTGGACACGAGAGGAAGATCGAGAAATCCAAAATGATGCCAGTGATGAGGCACCCGCCGATCCTTTAATGGCTTTTACCTTAACTGCAAAGAATGAAGTTGATTTATCCCTGATAAAAATGGATCTCAAAGATCCTGGCTTGCCAACTTTTCTTAGGCAAACACAAAAACTTCCTGAACTGACTTTTCCTGCCACTCCTGATGGCGATGTGAGCGAAACACTTTGTAAAGAAATTATTATCAGTGACAATAGTATTTCGGGCAATGACTTTGGTGCTGATTTTGACTTGGATCTTGAAAAACTGGAGTTGCCATTTTTACGAAATAATCCAAGTGAAGCTGACAGTGGAAGCGATGTTGGCAATGGTGGTATTCCTGATATCAGCCAATTTTTGAGGGTTTCAAAACCAGATGAGGGAGTTCAGATTTCCTTGGATGAAGCTCAAATAAAATGTCCTTTGGATTTAGTTTTAAACATTGGGCCATTTGAATTTAGTTCAGGAATCACCTTAGGTTTTAACTGGGAAAAATTTGCATTCGAGGTGGACCACAATGGAGGAATAGATTTATACCTTGACATGGAGGAAGTTCCCAAAGAAGAATTATTTGGTCTTGATTGGACTTTCCGAGGTAAAAAAGTAGTAATCAACGAAGGCCAAAGTAATCAGCAGACTAAATATCATTTTTTTACTCTGGTAACTAAAAATTATCATTATCAGGTGACTCAGGCAAATGGGGCTGTTATTGAATTGGCTTTTACAAAAGCGAGTAAGGAGCCCATTGTTTTTGCTGTATCAGACTTTGTACTTTCCTCCAAAGGCATCAATTTAACGGCTGAAGTGACCAATCGGCCTGCCAGACTTAATGGTATTGATACCAAATTCACTTTTAGCGGCACCCGCTTCCAGATTATAGAAAATAAAATTAAAGATTTTACACTTTCTGGCTCAGGTCCCCTGCCCCCCGATCTGGTTGGAGAAGCCATGGCTGATGTTTCTTTACAATTCGCACAACGTGACGGGGCATTAACCCTCATAGCGGGAGGGGCTCAACTAAGAGGTAATAAACTTCTGGATGCTAAAAATACCCGCTTTCAATTCAAAATTGACGCCATTGGATTAAAGTTTGTAAATGATGGAAAATTCCATCTGTTTTTTACACTCACCGGTTCTGCAGCCTTTGTGCCCATAACCTCTGATGATCAGGATTGGGCTTTAGCTCCTTTGTCCAAAATAAAAATAGATTTTATTGAATGTCCATTAACGGGTGATGCCAGTGTTCTTTTTAAGCATATAAAATTTGAGGTGGAATTGCCTAAAAAGGTTTCTTTCAACTTCCTGGGCTGCTTTGAAATGGAATTGAGAGGGATTGGCTTTATTCCCCAGGCAGATCCTTTTAATGGAGATGCTTCAATGTTGCTTAACGGACAGGTATTGTTTGCAAAGGGTGGCTTTGATACAAAAAGTGCCAAAGTCGATTTCCATGGATTGTATATAGGTATTCCAAGTAAAGGGGAGTTTGTACCTCGAATTCACCTCCAACGCCTGGCAGTAGACATTAAATTTGGAGATGCCTTTAGTTTACACGGAGTAGTCTCTTACCTTGACGATACAGAAATTAATGGCTTCATGGGAGAAGGAAGCGTTGACATAAAAGGTTTGCCAACATTGGCGGCTACTTTCTCCTTTGTACGGGTGCGAAGAGATGAAAATTCTGCTTGGCTGAGGGCCTGGTTCTTATATCTGGAGGTACGTAAAATTAGTCTCCAGATTCCAGTAATTAACCTATACCTTAGAGAGGTAGGACTGGGTTTTGGATATCGATATACCATTACAAGTATTAAGGCAGCTGATAACACCAATGATGTAGGAGAACTATTAAAGAATTTAAGAAAGCTGTCCAGAACACAAGGGAATTTGTCACAACTGGACAGTTGGGCTGTCGATTTGGAAGATCCAGGACAGGACCCCCGGTGGACCATTGTATTCAGGGCCATGATTTCCCAAACATCGGCTTCTTCCCCGCTGCGATATAATGATAGTAAAGAGAAAAACCTGCCTTGTACCTTCTTGTTTGATGCTGTAATAGCCTTTAGGAGTGACCTTACCTTTTTTATGGCTGTGAGGGTTTGGTTAAATACCAATTATAATGATTTTATTACGGATAGTCGCTTTAAAAGCCGTCCGCTATTAAGCGGATTTGTCCTCCTTTCTGTTCGTCAAAAAAGATTTTTAGCCAGCATTGCTTCTAATCCAGATGGCCTAATAGGAGATCACCCTCCATTCCCAAGTTTTATCAAAGAAGCTATTTCAAACAGCCAGTTTTCTATTACCCTATTGATTGAACCTGGTCTGTTTCATTATGAAATGGGCTGGCCCAATATGCTGAGATATAAGCAAAAGGTCAGCAAATTATTAGAAGTGGAAATCAGGGCGGGTTTTATTTTCCGGGTTTCCAAACGCGAAATGGTCATTGGACAAAGTTTAGTAGCCAGGGGCCGCCTTAAGCTAGAGCAATCCCTGGATCTTGGTATTGTTGGAGTAAGGGTCTTTGCAATTGCCAATGTAGCCTATGGAGCCAGATTTATTGGAGTCATAGGATTTGCTGACCCTAAAAATGATACCGCATTTTATGCAGCTATCGGATTGGAGATCCGGGTCCGGTTTGCAGTTAATTTCTGGATTAAAATCAAACTTGGATTTGTAAAAATAAAGATCAGCATAAGCTTTAGCCTGAATATTGGATTTACAGCCAGCCTGGAGGTAGGAATTACGGCCAGCGATCTGGTGGGGCTCAGAGGAAGAGCTACCATTTCTGTAGGTGCTTTAGGCAAAAGCATTCGCCTAGGAATTAAAGTAGGAATTAATGAAGGAGCGGTTAATGATGCCATTGCTAAAACAGAGCGATTCCTGAAAATTGGCCTGGAAGCTACCGATGTTGAACCCGTTCCTGGTACTGAAGCGGCAAACAGAATGTTGCCTTCTTTTAAAGCGCTGACAACAGATTTATCCAATACTCTACCCATTCAGGCTCCACCTTATAATATTTTTGTGGTAAGGGAAAAAATAGGTGGATTCTATTACTTTGTTCTCTTGCCAAAAGGAGAAAATGGCGATATAGAAGAAACCGGATTTTTACCTGTACCTCCAGATATGGATACAGACCCTAATGCGCCAGAATTTAGAGACTTTACTTTAAAAATACCTGAGCTAGCTTCAAATTCTTTCCATATTGAACAATTTGTTCCAGACTATGAATATAAGGAACCTAATGGCTTTCCAGAAGATGAAGGAAATTACATGTCAGCCGGCGGTTTCGCACAAATTAGCCCTGAAATTAATTCAGGGGTATTGACAGATACTCTCAGTTGGCGAGCACATTGGGATAAACAAATTCTTGAGAAAGAATCCGTTGAAAATGTTGAACCAGCTGATGACCTTGAGCAGCAAGATGCACAGGCAGAACTCGATCATTTTGTCAAACTAAGAGGATTCCTTGAAAACGCCTTTTTGAAAGTTACAGGAAATGAAGGGGATGAAAACACCTTATTCGACCCCAAACCTTTATTCTCTAAGAAGCAAAAAGTAGAAGATGAACGGGTTTATAATCCTTCTGACAATGCCTTTGAGGCAGCTGTTAAAGGAGCAGTGGAGCAGTTTCGTGGTTCTCCATATTTCAAAAGAGACCCTAATGTGGAATATGACAGAATACTGGGAGATGCCTTTGACGATAATACATCCATTTATGGTACTCCGACAATAGACGAAAATGGAACACCTAATCCAGTTAAATTGGAGAATGAACAAGTAGATCAACTAAGAGGCTTGATCATTCACGATTTGGTAAGTGACCTGAAAAAATATGCTTCTTTAATAGAAAACAATGAAGAAGGGGAAGATGTCTTTGATTTTACCCATAGATCCATTGCTTTTCAAATGGGATTGGTCTTTAGGATAAAAGTTGATGATGGAGAAGAATTACCAGATTGGTTGGCCGAAACCAGTAGCGGATTGACCATCAAACAAAGAGAAGGGCAAACGGAGAATAAGCCCAATAGTGAAGAAAAGACAGTGGATACCTTTAATATCAAAATGACGGATTACCAGGTTAACCCGCCTCAATTTCAACGGATTCGACAGTATACAGATGCTAATACCATTGCCATTACCTGGGACCTGATGTGGGATAATATTCCAGATGAAAAATGCTCTAATTGCCAGGCTGACCCGGAACATCATCTTCAACACTATCAGGTGAAACGCCGAACGATTGATAATAGCGAACCTGAACTTGTGTATACCGTTAAAAATGCAGAAGTTCTTTCCCTGGATGGTGACGTCTTGCAGGCTCTTCAACCCAGATTTAAAATTGTAGATCATTTTAATTTTGAATCTTTGGAAGCTCAGGCTAATTTACCGGAAGAGGGTAGGACCTATCTATATACCATTACCCCTGTTGATTTTAATGAACATATGGGAAGATCTCTAACCGTGGTTGCTACCCGCTTCCCTAACATTCCGCCGCAGGTTCCGGTAGAAAGTGAACTGGTCGTTAACTATCAATTGCCAGTCTCTGAGTATATTGATCCGGTCCAGTCATTGTCTACTAATAAGATTGATCAGGAAAACAATAAAATAAAAATCATTCGTCCTTCAAAAATAGAATTGAATTGGAATGAACCCATTGCATTTAAAGAGGGACCTAATGTGCCTGTTGAAACTTATCGACTCATTTTCCGCAGAGATGATGTCTTGCCACTTGGCAATTACGGCCTGGATGCTGCTACACAAGGCCCTAGAAATAAGAAACTGCCTACTAGTAATGCACGTCCTTTACCTACAGATGTCAAAATAAATATCGATTCTCAAAATATTGATAAAAGCCCTGAAGGGGCCAATAATAATAGAGCAAGGAAGGCCATCATACCATTAGAAACTTTACAGGAAGCTGGTATTCTTCCTCCGGATGATAATCCGGAATGGAGACCTGAGGCCTGGAAGATCTTTATTCAGACAGAATCTCTTAATAAGGTGCCTTCGGCACTAGTGCCCGTATCTCTAATTTTAAGTTTTGAACCTGGATCAGAAGATAATACTTCAGGAATTGAAGAAAGGCGCCCCGAATTACTGGAATTTTTGCCTCGGCCACTGTTTTTCGAATTATTACCCCCTGAAGATTCAAAGGCACGTCATGGTATGGCTCATTTTCCAATGTTGAAAGCAATGGATACAGAATTGAGCCCTGAAGTTTTACGAGGTCAATATATTTTTAAGCTTGAAGAAGATAGTTCTTCTCTGGATGCTATCCTACATCGTGTTCATCCGGCTGGCATTAGAGCCATCCGCTTTAGATGGAATCAAGGTCCTAGTAGTAAGCCAAATTATCCTTTAAATCTCAATGCAGGTTATGAAATATTACAATTAGATACAGATGCCTATTCTACAGATACTTTCGAAAATAAAGAAGAATTAGCAAGAGCAGTGAGTAACATCCAGGAAGTGAGAATGGTTCCAGCCGATGATTTGCTGCTTATCCCTGGTGACACATTAAACACCATCCAGTGGGAGGCCTGGTACCCTAGTACTATGCAACGCCTGAGAACAGATGCTGGACAGTCTGATAAAGTGGAAGGCTCTGAAACTCCTTTTGGCCCTTGGTATTCCTGGAGGGATTCCATGTTGATTTGGCCAAAATGGCCGGACTTGGAAAATGCTCTGGTCCAGCAACCTGATACCTATTATCACCCACTACTAGAAGGAATAGCAGATTATTTAGAAGCACTTGAAGAAGGCGGTACTGGCCAACTATATACGGTAGATAAGCAGATTCCACCCCCCATTCAGCCAATTGATGAAAAACAATTTTTGATATCCACTGCCACTGAGGCCGATCCTTATGGATGGGGTGTATTACAACGCTTTGGCCTCACTACAACCTTATCAGTCCGCTTGGCTGAGACTGGTGAACTTATTGAAGGAAAAAATTTGATGGATCTCATTAAAGAGGCATTAAACCAAATCCTTCAACTAAAAGACAATCCTGGCAACCTTGACCATTTACAGGATCGAATGGATCTTTCCAAACTAAAAGAGCTTGATTTAGATGCCTTATTACCTCATCTGCATATTGAACATTTATTTCAACAAGGTAAAAGTGTACAGTTTGAAGAGCTTAATCCTGCGGATGATAGTTTATTGGGAATTGTTCAAATAAGTTTGAGACCTATAATTAAACAGAGGTATCAATATACCAGAGTAGCTATTTCCGGAGCATCAAATCAGGCAGTCAAGTTTACCTTGGAAGGGAGTTTGAGGTGTACCATGATTAATCAAGCGGACACAGCTGCTGGTGAAACACAATTGGAACCGAATGAAGATAAACTGATTAAAGGGAATATCAATTTACCTGTAAATGGCAAAACGAGTTTGCTTTACCGATGTAAAAGCTCAGATCGATCCTCTAAAGTAGATCTGTCCTTATTGGTGGTCCTCTTAAGTGAATACGCTGATGAAGAGTTGGAAAAAATAAGAGAGCAGCTTCCAATAATTGCTACCCATGAAAAAACTTCAATCGAATTGATGGAAGTTGATGGGAAAAATAGTCTGGTCATTCAGATAGAAGATATATTTGCTGAAGGCGAAAAAATATTAGATTTATCAGAATTATTAGCCTATCTGAAGGGAAAAGATAAAGACCTTGCCGCTTTCAAAGTCATAAGTACAGGTATATTACAGCCTACTGACGAACGCTCCACTTATTTTTCTGTACCCGATCTAACCTCAGATTTTCTAGGTACTGGCTTAGAAGGTAAACAGTGGCAATTATTTAAACGTTATGCGGAATCCTCTAACAGTCTTAATGAAGAAGAACCACAAATTTCCATTCCAGATGATCAAGAGGATCTGACGGCTTATCTACCGAACTTTTTAATATGGTCTCATCGATTTTTTGATCATACCAGTTTTATAGAAACAAATAAATTGCTGGCTAGTGTAGATCCAGCCACAGGCCCATGGCTGGTTACTGCTTATCCAAGAGCTAGTACGCCTGCTTTTGCCAGCCCTGATTCAGGAGGCCGTATTAAGTATGATCACTTAATTGAAGATCAATATGCCCATAACTACCGGTTTTATATTCGACCTAATGGCAGATATGATTTATTATGGGAAAGTTTAAGGCAATCCCCTGCTTTTAATCCCAAGCCCGAAGGAGCCGCTATCCAAACCTTTAATTTAGCCAAGGCAACTCCGGCGGAAGACAAGGTAAACGAAGAAGGAAATGAAGATGAAAATATTGGAGGCCTGGATGTGGTCTTAGATCGCATCAAAGCAGTCAGTACTCCTGTAATTTTAAATTCAGGTCGCTTGGATGAGGAATCTACACCGGCTAAACCTGCCGAGCCAGGGCAATATTGGGAGGTGATCATTGCACAGCACCCGGAGCAAGCTCTGATGGAACGCAATACTACCCTGTATCGACAATTGTCATTCCGACAAGTTGCTTTTAGTCTGCTGAGAAGAATTAATTCTCAATTATTGGCTTATCCAGGTTTTTTTGAGGTTTATTTTTCGGAAAATCTAAGTGCCGAGCTAAAAGAATTGAGTTTAGACTATGTGGCTGATGTTTACCCAGACATTCCAGGTCAATTGGATAAACCTAGAACCCTTGATTTAACTGCCCTAACCAAAGATGATAGGAATGCACTGAGAATTCCAAAACGGATTAACAAGTTTAGTCAAAATGCCACGGTTCTGCAATGGCGGGGACTTCCGTTTTTCTATGAGCAGCAGTTATTATTAATAGCACAGACCTCTTCCACTGTGTCAAAAGTTAACTCAGTGGTCCAGAGTGATTTCCATTACCAGTCACCAGATCCACGGGCAATTTACGGCTTCTTTGATCCGGCCTCATTGGTGAACCCCATAGATTCAAGTAATTCTATAGAAAATGCACGCCCATTAATTCTTTTGGAGGTCCAGCAATTATGGGATGCTCTAAGTCCCTTAGCTAAAGCACAATGGCCAGAAGAATCACCGGCGGAAGCTGCCGCCAATAAATGGCGCATTTCCGCCTTACCGGATTTAGAGGTTGTATATCAGATTGTTGAATTATTTAGCGGAAACATTGAAGTTCAAACGGAATATTCTTTTGCCAAAAATGCAGAACAACCTGGATATGAATTAAAGACCCTTGGTAAAAGATATCTTACGGAAGCTGTACAAAATATCATTCCAGTTCGAGATCCTGCAAAGGATAAATTCTGGTTAAGTATCCCTATTAGTTTTGTACCTGTAGAGCAATCTCTCCCACGAGAAATTGACATTCCAGATGACCTGAGGGATAAATTCCAACTGGAAATAAATCCGGATGCCGACCCCCCTGTTATACTCAGGGTCCTTAAGCCTATAAATCCTGAAGAGGTATACCGCATATTATGGAGATTAGTTGAGGATTTGAATTCCCTCAAAATATTTTTAGACATCGATCCAAATACCGATGATCCTATCATTATCAAGGATTTTGTGGACCAGTGGTATACACTTCGCTTGCTTGAGGATTTACCTGATTTTGACCTTATTGATAATACCCTGCGTTCTAAATTGGAATTTCCTTTCCAAACTAAAGAACAGGATATTCCTGAGCAAATTCGAGAAAAACTTTTAATCGAGCCAAATTTAGTTAGTTGGAAAGGAATGATGAATTTCCACGAATTAGACGCTCTGGAATTCGTGAAAAAAGATATCCAACCCAAAGGACTTCGAAAAGGTATTGACGAATTAATTCAAGCGCTTAGGGAAGAACGAAGCTTGAAGGTCGCTTATCAATCTTTGGAAGATCCCTTCTACGATATACAAAAACCTGAAGGTTTTGAGATAGTAGTTAATAGGGGAACCGATAATGAAACAGATCGTCCGATTGCCATTTGGACCCTCACTATGGATGGTGCTTTTACTGAAGAAGATTTTACTTTCATCAGGGGATTGTCAAGCGAGCCAAATTTCCAGGAAGGAATGGATAGACTTATAAATTCCATCACTACCCGAGTAACCATTGAAGGTTCCGATGAGGATGAAATTAATGGAATTCAATTACCGGATGGCAAGCCTGATAAACTCAGCTATAGTGCTCCGGATTTGGAATGGATCGGCCTTATGAGTGCAAATGAAGAAAGCATTTTACAGGAACTTGCCGCAGCACCTGAAACGCAGGAAATTCTTAAGCAGGCTATTATCGACCTAATAGCAGCAATCAAGGTAAATGTACCAAGTGCATTAAATGATTTTAATCAAAGTACAAACATCCAAATGCCATATCCTTTATTTGACGGAAATCAATTGGCCAACTGTACCGGCATTGAAGCATTTAGTAGTATCAGCATTAATACTAGTCAGGGTGAATTGAGTATGGAAATGGCTCCGTATACTGTTCTCACCAGAGCACAGATTATGCAGAGGG
This sequence comes from Saprospiraceae bacterium, assembly GCA_028285545.1. Classification (GTDB taxonomy): domain Bacteria; phylum Bacteroidota; class Bacteroidia; order Chitinophagales; family Saprospiraceae; genus JANQPA01. The sequence goes on from JANQPA010000106.1 coordinate 48,847, forward strand.
TAAGTTTATGTGTCCATCCTAACGATCCTATTATTGCATCTTTGGAAGCTATTCTTGATCTCTTGGATGAGGAGATTACCAGTAAAGATTATGATTCAGGGGTTCTGGCGCTCAGAATAAGACAAACACTGCTGGAGGTCGAAAGAGATCAGTTGCAGGAGGCTTTTTCAGCAGCCCAAGATAAAGCAACTGTCCAAAAACTTTATGAAGATCTTATTATCAAGGCAAATCTGGAAAAGCTTTTGAAGAAATATACGGTTGAAACTGTTCTTAGCAATGCTGCTGATATTAGCGATCCAATCTTAAATGGTATGGAAGCAGAGGAATCAGATGCTGTACAGATTAGTTTTCTTGGAAAGGACTTAGAAGGCCTTGATCAATTACAGGCAGATGAAGGTTTTAATACCGCTATCAACGAGATAGTAGAATTAATAAATAGTCACCAGATTCGCATTCCTTTAGCTCGGCAAGTGGCCGATGAGCCTGATAAGCCACTTTCTAATTTTGAAGGTTTGTCGGTTAAAGTTTCTGAGGTAAGTGATTCATTTTTAGACATCTCGGGAGTAGAAATGGATGAAGAAAGTGGTTTTTATACAGCTTTTATTTTTAAAGGAGCCATTGATGCTTCAACCAGAACAGCTTTGTTAAACGCTGATGTTCCTTTGGAATTGGAACTTGCCATTAGAAAGATGCTAGAGGAGGCCGACCGGCATTTTGTTCAACTTCTTTTGAATCCTGGTTTTGAATTTATCCCCGAAGAGATTCGTCGCAAATTTGAGGTGGTAGACAATGGAACGGATTATGTTTCCATCAATTGGAAGGGCAATATACTGGATGATGAAGAACAGGTCCTTAAAAATTGGCTCCTGGGGTTTCTAGGAAATGAAAATTTGCTGGATGCTCTTCTTGCTTCTCTTCAGGATTTAGGATCACTAGTTATTCCAATGGAACCTCTTATTCCTAATGAATTAGAAGATAAAATTCAACTAACAGATCGGGATTTAGCCTGGCTGAACCCTGCAGAAACAGATGTTGAATTTCTACAATCCTGGAAAGAAAACGAAACGACTACGGAACCCATCAAAATGGCAATCGACGCAGGTTTAGACTCTTTCAATAATAATCCTGATCAATCGATTATAGTGGTTAGTTTACCAGAAAAAATAAGTATCCGACCACGACAAGAAGATCTCCCGGGTGAATTAAAAGAGGTATTGGAACTTACTGGTACCTCACTGGTATGGAAGAGTTTAGTAAATACCCGAAGTCAAATGGATTTGCTGCGAGACATTGGCCAGATTGGCGATGAAGCATTTTTACAATCTATTCATGTATTGGAAGAGGCAATATCAGAGATCCTGGTAAGCCTTTCACTTGATCCCGTGATTTCTATTAGGCCTTCCAATCAAGATCTTCCAGAAGAATTACAAGATAAGTTATCCTTTGGTAATCAATTACTTCGGGTTTATGGCCCTCTGACTTTTGAACAGGGGCGTCTGCTAAATTCCCAATTCGAAAACCCACTTGACCGACAAAATATTCAAGCCTTTTATAATGCAAGTGTACGGACCATTTTGCAAAACAAGGATATTCGAATTAGGAGTCGTAGAGGTGCTGCTGCCCCTAGCAATTTGGACCCACTGGAATTCAAAAAGCTTGAGGAGTGATTTTACTGGAACCTGTTTTTTTAAACATGATTAAACGTCAGTTTTAATTTAACTCAACATGGGAAATAACTCAAATTCAATAATAATAAATGGGCCATTTTGGGATGCACAGGCCACTATTGTTAAGGTCTTAAATCCTGTTTCGACCTCACCAATTACCTTATTTGGAGAAAATTTTAATACTTATAATAAGGGGCAGTCACCTGAAAATTGGAGAGAAACGGGAGATCTTATCAATGCAACTTTTGCCGACCAAAAATTTAAGATAGATGATTTGTCAGATGATTTGGTTCTGCGAACTGCTAACCAGACTCAAAGTAAATTTCATTCACATGTGGATACCATCTCCTCCAGAGACTGGACAAATTATCAATTTAGAGGGCAATTCAGGAATACCAATGTTAATGGGAAAGTTGGAGTTACTTTTTTGAGCCAGTTTAGAGTGAATGGAAGCAATGCCTACTATCGACTGTCTAACGAGGGGGAAGATCAAACCTTGGTTTTACAAAAAAGAGTAGAAGGACAGGAAGCTGTTATTGTTCAATCTTTTAATCTGGCAATGCCTCTTAAAAAATTTGTTGACTTCGAAGTCACCACGGAAGATACGGGCAACCTTACCAAAATTACAGTTAAGGTGAATATCGGTAACCAGGAAGAAATCATTGTCTTTGAAGATGCTGATAACAATCGCCTTATTTCCGGAACGGTAGGAATATATGCCGATGGGACTGGAATGAAACAGTTTGATGGATTTGTAGTTAAGGGTCTTGGAGCTGTAGATTATTCGGCAATTAAAGGTTTGTTTATTGACTATCCTCCAGCTTTTGTGGAAGAAGAGGAAAATATTATTCTCATTCCTGGAACACAAATTGTTGTCTGCAAAGTTCATAGTGCTGCCATTAGTTTGTTTGGTGAGGGAAGTGTTTTACTTGAATGGGAAAGCCCTGCAAGCAGTTCGGCAGAAATCCCTAATTATGATGCTCAACAATTGAAAGAAGAAGTTGCTAAAGGCAAGCTAAGTTTGCTGGCTTTACGCAATATGTCAGGAGGTGACATGCCTACTTTCAGATGTTTGAATGGATATATTAATTTGAATTTTCTTGAAGCCAAAGATAATGCGGAAAACAGATTATATGAAGAATTAAGACTAAGTAAGGCAGACCCTGGACTCCGATCTGGAATGTCAAATTTGCCAGGTACTATCTCCTTAAATGCAAGTGGTATTTCTTTATTCGGAGCTATAGAATTACCATGGGTTTTGAATCCTGTGCGGGAACATCCGGCCTATTTTCTACTGGTGAAAACATTTGCAAAAAACAACTCGGATTTGAAATATCGATTGTTGCTGCAAAAAGAGCGGTTCACCAAAGAGGAAGAGTTGCTTTGGATTGATGCCTGGCAGGAATTTGCTGCTGCGGTTAATCCCAAATTCCCGCAACTCCCCATAAAAAAAGTGCCAGCACAGCCTAGTAGTCCTTCCTGGCTTACCTTTGAAGTCTCGGATATCTTTAATATTCCCAGTCTTTTTTGGCTATTAGAACTTGAAACCACCAATTCTTTAACAGAGCCAACCTTAAATTTTGATAAGGGGACAGTTAGCATATTTTTAACAGATCAAAGACTTTATGATGAAGAAAATGCTCCAGATGCAGTAGCAAAAATATTGCCGGATCAGCTTAAGGTGCTTAAGGTATCTGATGCTACTTCCAGCAAATTGGAAATTATTATTAATCCTTCTGTGGATGGGAATTCGCTAGAAGATGATAATATGTTGAGTGTAATTTATTCTGCACAACATTTAAACAACACTGAATGGGATGAAACTTTTAAGGCCCAAAACCTTAGATTAGCCTATGATGCAGTAGAAACACCCCGAAGATTAAGAATGCATCAGGATCTGCTCACTCCAGCATGGAATGGATCATTTAATGACGAAAATAAAGCCAGCGAGCCTTTAGACCAGCCCATAATTTGGGGCGGGGTACCCTTAGAGGATGGTTGGTGTCAGCTTCCTGTTTTTAACTTAACGGAACAGATTTATATTGATATTGGACTAAGTAATGATATTGACTCTACCTCTCAGCAACAAGTGGATAGTAAGTTTCAAGGAGCCGTATCCTATACCAATCTTGAAGTTCTAGCTCAGCCGGAAGGAGAACTAAAGGAAAACAATTGGGATTTTAATATTCTCAATACTGAACAATTATTTGGTAAAATTAGCCTAGAGTCAAATGACTTAGATAAATTGGAACTAAAAAGTATTAACCTGGTACTCAAAGATCCGGAAGTATCATTGAATGGATTTGTTTGGATGAGTACTCAGAAACCTTCAGTTAACAATGCTCTTCCTAATTTTGATAACTGGATAAATGCCTTGTTTCCAATAAATTTGAAGAGTATTTCTGAAAAATTGATTTTCCCACCTTTATTATTCTTTGAATTTGAAGAGCTCAATTTTAAACTGCCCTTAGGCTTGGATGAAGAACAAGGTCTTCATGCAGTTTTGGACAATTGGAATGTTCGCTACCAGGCGGATGAACCTAAGGTGAAACAGTTGATGGACGCTAACTTACTGTCCGAAAATATTCTTTTGGATAACCTTCCATTGATTTGGATTCATCATCCTGTATTACCAGCTATCCAGGCATTGCCTTTGACCCAATCTTCCGAGCCCCCCAATTTCCCAAGTACAAGCCGGCAATTGGCGCCCTTCAGCTTCAAGCGTGTTGAATCTAATGGAGCCTTCTTTCCAGACAATTGGAATTTCGCCTCAGTAGGAGGAGCAAAAACCTGGTTAAATGCGGTTGGTGACTTAGTAGCCAACAAAGAATGGGAGAGCCTGGAGGATATTCCAATGGTTTCATTGAGTATTCCTGGGTTGATTTTCGATCCAAAACTGGGACTTTCTGAGCCTGCTTCTTATTATCAACAATTGAGGGTGCAATACAGACTAGACCTACCCTATACCGATGAAATTAATGCCTTGGCCCAGCTTCCTAAGGAACCAAAGAGGGATGATGAAATCACTCCTCTTCCTGATGATCCTCCTATTGAGCCACCCCTGCCACTTGATCGAAGCTCTTTTTTAGAGCACTGGCAGCGACTAAGTAATCTGGCCAATCTGGCCAGTGTAGATGCAGTTGAAACTTTACAGGAAGAGAACGGTGAGGTCAGCGTCCAAAATTTAATTGAACCCTTGATCTGGCCTATCAACCTGACAGCTGCTCTTAATCAATATCCAGGGGCATTGCATTTACAAGATTTGTTATCAGGAGAATCAGTTTCATTGGAAAAATTAGCTGCTCTTAAAGGAATTTCCGGTCGGTTTTCAAAAAAAGAAGATAATAAAATTGAGTTGACCAATACTGGAGATCATTTAATAGAGGTGGAAGCGAATAGTATGCTTAACTGGCGCAGTGAAGATGGTAAAAGCTTTAGAGATCAAAGAGGGCTTTATCGATCACAGGTAGAAAAACAAAACATTCCTAATCTATTATTTCAAACACAGGTAAGCCTGAATGAAAATGGAACTACATATAATATATCCAGTTTGTTCTCAGGTCTGGAAATGAAAATTTCCGAGGAGCAGGAATGGCTTTTCTGGTTTAAGGATGTGCCCCTTAAGATAAAAGGTAACAGCGAAATATTTCAGGCTTCTGGAGATGATGCTTTTATCAGATCAACCATATCAAAAGATAAAGACATAAATGACCCAGAAGGATTGTCTAAGAGTTATAATTTCCTTCAAGGATATGAATGGAGGCTTAAAGGACAAGGGGATACTGGCACAGAAATAGGGTATTTACCCTTACTAAACCTGCATTTTTATCCATTATCCTTAGACGAAGTACAATTCAAAGAAAAATTACTTGAAAAGGTGGTAGTGGTCGGCCGCCTTCAATTGCCTAATGTAAGTAATACTGAACAAGATACCCTTAACAATACGGTCAGAGTAACGTTTTCAAATCTCAATGGTACAATGGTGTTAAGCCAGGTTGCTCCCTATTTTGATGAAGTTCCAATAGAGTGGCCTCTTGAAGTAGATGAAAGTAAAAGCCAGGGGGAAATACCCCGTTTATGCTGGTCATCACTAATCTTGCATAAAACCGATTCCATTCCCACCCATTTTGAATTGGTAGCTCCTATTGCTAAATTATTATTATTTGAAACGGAGTGGAAAATCCAATTAGAAAATATTGATTTAAGCTCCGGTTTGTTAGAGGAAAAATCCATTAATCTATCCGAAGACCTGCCCCAGGATATCATTGCAGATGCCTATACTTTAGCACTGGATTTGGAAAATAATTTTCGACATCGTTTTGATCTCTTTTTTAACATAAGACTAGGGGATCAGAAAAGAGCCAATTTTAGTGCTCGCATAATCTTTCACATTGTTTCTGAAGAGGAAGAGTTTATCAGTCTGGATGAAGCTAAATTATTTGATTTATTGCCCCTGGAATTTGTCCCACCAGGAGGGGCCGCCTGTGAAGGCCGACAGGAGGAGGAAGATATAGAAGAAGGACAGAGTAAATTGACGGTTCACTATGCTAATTTAAGCCTGCAATTTAACTGGGCTAATATTTCAACGGATCAGGAGGAAACAATTTATTTTCTGCCGGGAATACCACTCAATACCCAATCCCAGATCTGTAACCCTGGAATTGCTACCCTAAGTTTTAAGCCTGGTAAAATTATCAATGGGATTCCTGAGCTTATAATTCAATCCGGATATTTAGAGGCTGTCTTCAGCACAGGCTGGAATGGTTTTTTGCAAAGTAATGCAGTTATGACAAAAAGCATGGTATTTGATGCTACTGCAGGAGAAGTAACTATTGGATTTAATTCCGAATTCCTTACAAATCGCTGGCTAGACAAAGTGTTGCTTAATGGTTATCTCGAAGTAAAAAACCTGATCTCCTGGCCCTTTAATCTTAACCATGATCCAACTACACAGACCCTTCTCGTTCCCTCTGCCTCGGATCCTAGCCCTGGTGATTTGGTTCATTTAAGGCATAGTATTCGCATTCTATTGAATCAGCATCAATTATCCTCTGATATTCTGGCCGTATCCGAATTAGAGGAAAATAGCGATTGTATATTTCATTTATCAGAAGAAAAGACATGGCAGTTTCTGGCTGTTGCAGAACATCAAATTGTAAAAATTGATCCCAGTAGTATCATCAATGAATCAGAAGAGCAGATGAAGGAAGAATTTCGATGGACTGTTCAGCAGGAAATTAGATGGATACCCAAGAAAAGGTACAAGCATTTTATTAACTTCTTATCAGGAAAAGAATTGTCGGCCGATGATTTAAGTGATGTTATAGAAAGTGATGAAGTATTTATCGATGAAGAATCTGATGAGGCCATCATAAGAGGTAGAATCATAAATGATCTGAATCAAGGAATTCCAAATGTGAGAGTTCAATTGTACATCAAGTTAGGGCTTAATTTGGTGGCTTTAAGTGGTGTTCCCTTTACCACCACTCAGGATGACGGCAGTTTTGAATTTATAGGAGTACCTAAACAGGAAATTCTTAGGTCTGATGACGGCCAAGTCTTTTTTAAGGTGTGGCGGCCTGGGGTTGAGGATTTTATTCTGCCACAGGATTCTCCTGCCTGGAATTTGGAAATGCAATCACAAATTATATTGTTGAATATAGATTTTGAGGCAAGACAGGCTAATTATTTATCTATGCCTCTTTGTGAATTGCTCTCGGAGGCACTGGATTATACAGATGACCATACCATTATTGTTGAAGCTTCATCTCCATTTTGGCTTAGGGCCGAACCCATCGGTACTCAGAATTTTACCAATATTCAGTTTTTACCCAATGGAATCCAATCTGCCATCTTGTCTTCTCCAGAAGACTACCTTGCTTCCGATCCCCAAGATCCCAAATGGCAATTATTGTGTATGCCATTTATTGGACGATTGCAAAGAAACCTGGATGCTTACACCAATTTAGAACCCGAAAATGTTGATTTGTTAAAAGGGCTAAACGTGGACCCAATAATAGGGATTTTGGGGGCAAAGAACCTCAATATGGTGCCTCCACGATGGGCCTTGGCCTTATCTTCCTGGAGTGATGCAGAAAACTATGTTTTATCAGTGAATATATTTGATAGCCCCACTTTTCTACGTTTTTCTTCGCTTGATTTTCAAGTATTGCAAGAAAATTGGATCAGGCTTCAGAACCCACCTACTGAAGGGAAGGCTCAAAACTTGACGAGTATTACGGCCTCATTGCCAGATGGAGTATCCCGCATCAGCAGGGCAGCCTCCCTGGTTCAGGCTTTTATTGCCATGCGTATGGCCTTTCCTCCTAAAGCCAATGACTACAACCTGGAATTTCTGGAAGAATGGTATAAGGAAATCAATAATTTGGAAGAAGGAGAAGATTTAGGAAAGGAAATAGTTTGGGAAGATCTATATGGCCGAACGGGGCCTGTCAGCTGGCGTGAGGACAGTTTGATGGAGTTTACTTTCCCAAGCTCCCTGAATGCATCGAATGAAATTCCTCTTCAATGGGTTGGACTGGGACTTAATCTTTTAGAGCTATTAAGTATTTCCACCACCACCATCACTACTGGTGATGCCAAACGTTTTGCGGCAGCTACGGTGATTCCTGTACCAGATCACCAAGCTCCCATGAGCTTTGCTGTGAGTCCCTATTTGGGCCTTAAGTTTCTTTCTATTAATGAGAATAGATCCCTTCTACTCGTCTCTTCGGAATTACTGTGTCTTGACCAGGTAAGTAATTCATTAAGACCTATAATTAGTCGTCTGTGGACCAAAAGCCCATCTGGTGAAGAGCCCCTAAGCTTTGCTGATTTACTTAGCCAAATTGATTTTTGGGCAAGAGAAACTCATGCCAAATTATGCCCGGATTCTCCATTGGCTATAGTAAGATTAAGAAAAATTGAGGGTAGAGAAAATGCAGAAGGTTTGGTAACCACTACTTATGGATTCAGGTGGGTAAAGATAATTGCTAAGGCTCAACTACCTAAAAGGGTTTTCAATCTTCGTACCAAGGTTGATTATTTGAAATTCCGAGAGGGGCAATTTGGCGGCTTTGATATAATGTCTCAAGTAGAAGCAAATCCACAGTCATTGCCTGCCCATGATTTCGAATTAGCAGCGCCACAGGTAGTAGGAGTGCAAGCAATTTATATAGATCCTGAACAATTGAAAAATGAGGGTTCGTTGGATGAAAAAGAGCAATCCCTTGCCAGGGTATCAAAAGATTGGCCCTATGGCTTGAGTACCTTAAAACTCACTTCTACTTTCACTGAGGATTCAAAAGGAGTGGTAGGAAAGCAGGAGCTTAACCCAGAAGAGATCAGCCGCATTAGATTGTGGTGGCAGTCCGTCCAACATTTTGTGCAATATCGCTCTGCTTTATCTGGCCAATCAGTTTCGGGTTTGCCAAGTAAATTCAAAGCCGAGGCCATAAAAAGTTTATTGCCAATATTGCCTGATTTGCCCCTGCCGGATAAGGAAATATTTGATATTATCAACCTGGATGCTGATGATGCAAATGATAAATTGAGCAGGATTTGGCAAACTATTTTGCCTGGCGAAGTAAGTGTTTACCCAATTGGATCACGTTCTGGAGCTCCTTTTATTTTTAGGCATTATTTACAAACTCAGGCGGTATACCAGGATGAAGAGAAACAATGGCAATCAAAAAGTCTGAATTCCGGCAGCATCCCCGTCCAGCATCGATTTCCTAGACCAGTGAGTATTCCTCCAAACTCACTTGGAGGAGAAAATCATGCACTACAAACCTGGGCCAGTTATTTTATCCCAGATATGAACTCTTATGCGGAATTGCAACCTCAAGATGAAGCATTCTTTGCTGGTCTGATAGAGGTAAATGAAGAAGGTCTCCTTGTTAAACCCTGGAGAGGTTTAAACATTCGAATAGATGAGCCTGTCTATGGAGCCATCCCATTGAATTGGAATGGACGTTTAGAGTTGAATATAGAAGCTTTTCGATCATTGCCAGGAACAGAGCCATTTGAGGAAAAGTTTAATCCAGAACAATGGGAGATATTTGCACGGATTGAAAGTGAAAATGAAAAACTGATCTTTCAATTATTTTCCGACTCTGATAAAGAAAATTCGGACCTTTCCTCTATAAGGGATGGTAAGGTAATCCTGAATTTTATCCAGGCCTCATCCAATAGCGAGGAAGAAGAGTTGAGCAATAGGCTATCTTCCATACTAAATTCCTTTTTGCCAGGAGAAACACTGGAATTGCAATTATTGGTTCGGGACCAGGAGACTACGCCAGGTTTTTATCAAACACTAAGTATCCCACTTACCATGCTGGCTGAGGTCGATCGTTTTCTGCCAGTAGAACCTTATTTTGTACAATTTGAAGATCCTGAGTACAATCGAAAATTGGCCTCTAGCAGTGCCAATGCTACTCGATTATTAGTAGTTGGTAAAGATCTGATAACCATGAGATTATCGACAGATCGAAAAACCTATAATTCGGGCAGTAAGATTTCTTTTAGGTTTGATATTCTGGAAGAAGGGAAGACGCTAAAAGAAATATTCGAATTAAACCCGAATCTGGAAAGAATGGAAGAAAAATATACACTGGTGCTAAAGAGGTTTGATGTAAAGGATGGCGTTGATAAAATCATTGGTACCTACACTGAAATATTGAATCCTTTAGGACAATCCGAAACGCTTAGCAGAGGCAAACTGTTTCAATTTTCCATTTTGGATGAGCTGCTCAATTCAACAGTTACTGAATTTCGGCCTATTGATGATGGTGATACCCTCCAACTAGAACTAAAGATTGAAATGACGAAATTTGAAAAACCATCTGTGGGGGAAGAAGAGTTTGTAAGCATAGACTTGAAGGAAAAAATCATTCTTGATTTAAATATTGTATTGGAAAATGTTGACCCGGTTCCTGATGCGGCTTACGCTTTACTAAAAGCTGTTTCCATGGATACTTCCTTGCAAGTTCAATGTGCCAGATTTGCCTGGGCACCTAATCCTCAGCGGATAGAATTGGTGAATCCAGATGATTTGTTGACAGAAATTGTTCGGAGAAGAGCTGTATTTAAAATGCTGGATATTGTAAGAGAAAACAGGGAAGTGAAGCATGCGATCCAAAAAATAACACAAAATGGTAGCACACACATTATTGGATGGGATGAAGGAGAAGGATAGGTTTTGAATTAAATTTTGTAATGGCCGGTGACCACCGGCCATTACAAAATATATTTTTTACTAATTCGATCGTGCTGTCATACTATACCTGAACCAATTTCCTACTGAAACATTTTTTACCATAACTGAGTAGGTTCTTCCCTGGGCATTATTGACTGTTAGGGTCATACGATTCTGGTTTTTGTCAAAGACTTTGGACTGAATGGTTTGATTTCCAAGTTTCACATACACATTAGCTCGTGCTGATCCACCAGTGCGAGTAATGGTGATGGTGGCTTGGTTGCCACAAGATTGACTAAGTCTGGTTGTTTTCTGGCCTTGTCCTGCCAAGTTTGCATTTGCACTTCCCAAAGCAGTAGTCTGGCCGGTCACTCGTAGTGTATATTCAAACTTATTGGCCATTGATTGATTAACGATGTCGATACGGACCGTTTTACCTCTTACATTATTGAGGGTTCGGCTTCTTGCGGCTGTATAGTTACCATTATTGAATACAATGTCTGTTCTTTTTTGATTATTGACATAAATATTGACAATGGTTTGGGCTTTTCCTCCTCTTTTATTGATCGTTACAGTAATATTATTAGAATTAGGAACGATGGTTGTCTTTGCTGGCCCTCCGGCATAAACAGTACCAGTACGAGATTTTAAAACCTTTATGCATCCTGAAAAAACATCATCCATGTTTGAAGAGGCATGACTGGAATTAGGGAAGTTTACCAAAGCTAAGGCTAAAACAAAACTGAAGAAAAAAGAAATTGAAGCTCTCATGATTGTTAGATTTTTTGTGGTTGAAATTAAATTTTGATTAAAATTGATACCACAAAAGTATCCTCAAAAGAGCCTGAGCAAATCACCCTTTGGGGTGATATTGAACTTGGGTGAAAAAAATTATTCTCGAATTTCCATCCAACCTATTGAATTGTCTTCATATTCTACCAATTTGAAAGTTTCGCTCTGAGCCAGCACACTAACCTGGTCAGTTGCCTGTAATATAGCTACAGGAGCAGCAGAAGGGGTAGCCTGATTTAATATTTCAGTATGAGTCTCCAGGGTTAATTGTTGCAATGGTCTTTCAGTTGATTGAATACTAGTGCCAAAAAGATATCCTTGCATCCCTTCAGGGGTCAGCACACGGTACCAACCTCTCGAAGCTGACAAAATTTCGATAGGCAGATGCCGCTTTAATCTGGTAATGCTCTCACTTCGACGATCCGGACTCACTCTAAGTCTGGCATTATTTTCTCTGACCCTCATCCATTGCCCGATAAAGGTGGTATCTCCCAGAAAAGAAGAAGGCTTGGCGTTTTGCCTGGCTACAAAAGGATGGGGATCTACCGCTCCATATCCTCGGCGGTAAATGCTAAAATGAAGATGGGGTGGTGTAAACCTTGCATTTCCGGTATTTCCTACCAGGCCAAGGGTATCTCCTGCCTTTACCCAAACCCCTTCTTTAACCAACTGGCTATCCAGGTGAGCATAATAAAGGGATTGTTTCCGCAGGGTATCTGATAACCATACCTGCTTTCCTCCGAGCCCCTGATCCCGAACCCTTCGAATCCATCCATCTGTAAGAGCAACAACAGGTGTACCTCTTCGGGCGAAGATATCAATTCCTTTATGGGTCCGCCGACCTCCATCACGAGGATCACCAAAAAAGCTCCAAACATCCCGATTGCCTTTACCACTAACTGGAAAATAACTGTAGGAAGGTTGGACAATAATATCCAGGTTGTATCTGCAGGCTGCTAATAACTCAGGCTGCACCCGGAGGATATAAATTCCCGAGTTTTTAATCTCGTATTCAAGACTATCAGTTTGATATTCTTCAGCATGAAAAACAGGCTGGATGTTTATTATACTGTCTATCAGCTCTTCATAAAAAAGATCAACAAATAATAAGGTGTTTTCTTGACCAGCAAGCAGATTTATTTTTAGTAATTCTCCCATTTTTAAATCCAATCGATAGCCTAGTGCTGATGGCTTTTCTGCTCTGAAAAACCCCTGTTCCCTATGTGGGGATTTAATTAAAACACTATCCTTAAGTGCTTGAGCACCTACCGAACGCCAGGTTGTCGCCAGCCGGGATTGACTAAGTCCGGTTGAATCCAATGCTGCTCCATATTTTTCCCAGGGAGTAAGTTTTGGTGGCTTAGGCCTGAAAAAGGGCGATTCATTTTTACAGGAAAAAACTAGAACTGATAGGATGATCAGAACAGTGAAATAAGAGAGAACAACGGGTAGCGAAAAGGTCTTTATGCTCATGCGAAATAGGGTAGCAATTTTATGTTACGGTCTAATATATCACCTTTGCTTTTGGAAAACTAATTTGACTTGTTTTTTTGCTTTTTTTTAAGATTATTGTTCCACGGTTCCACGGTTCCACGGTTCCACGGTTCCACGGTTATGGGATTTTTATTTAAGGATAGGCAAGTCAATAATTTTTATCTCAAGTAAATACCTCTGGTCGTCAATAATTCACTGGTTTTGGAAATTTAATTGTCAAAACAATCTGGTTTCAAGGGATTATTGTTCCTAAAATTTGACAAATTTAATTAAAATGCGTATATTGTAGTATTATTTAACTTATTTGATAATAAAAATATGGCTATTAATAATAGTGTAACTCTAATTGGGAATATGGGCTCTGAGGCTCGTATTATTGAAACCGAAGAAAAAACATTTGCGGCTTTTTCTCTGGCCACCACGGATACCTATTTAGATAAAGATGGAATGTGGCAGGATAAGCAAACCATCTGGCATGATGTGGTTGTTTTTAATCCGGTGTTGATGGAAATGATCCGCCATTTTAAAACTGGTGCCCGAATACGATTGAATGGAGCGTTGTCATATCGGCCTTTTGAGGTTAAAATTGCCAAGAACAAAACCATTACTAAAAAAGAGGTAAGTATTGTGGCACGTACCATTGAACTAGCTCCTTTGGTGAAAAAGAAAAAAGAAATGAGTGAAATGAATTAAAGAAATAATAAACAATCTTAAGAAAGAAATATTAGAATCGGTGGCAAGAGGACAATTGGCCTTTTGCCATTTTTCAATTTTTAAGATCTACTTGGGTATATTGGACCAAATTTGTCTTTACCATATTATTCAATAGATCTTAAATCATGAAAAAATTAATATTCTCATTTTTATGCTTATTTATTCTTAGCTGTAATAATAGTTCCCAAAATGAAGTAGGAGAGGAGCAAGTCGAAAATGAAATCAAAAACGAAGTTTTAGTATTGGGGCTTATCCATGGAAGACACCGAACAGCAGAAGAATTTAGCATAGAAATTCTTACTGATATCATTAAAAAAATCAACCCGGATTTAATTCTTACAGAGATTCCTCCTGATCGATTCCCTACTGCCGCGGAAGAATATAAAAACAATGATACCATTACCGAGCCCAGAGTAGTGCGTTTTCCTGAGTATGTAGATGTGGTATTCCCCCTTACCAAAGAAATGGATTTTGAAATTATCCCTACCGCAGGATGGACCAAAGAGATGGCTGATGCCAGATCTGCAAAATTGAAGAGTATCTCCGAAGATCCTGAGCGTACATCTGATTGGCAAGAGTACACAAAGGCCGGAGCCAAATCAGATTCATTAATAAATGCCCGTGGTTTGGAGAATGATCCCTGGTGGATCAACTCAGATGAATACGATGAATTTGTAGAGGTTCGCCTAAGTGTTTATAATCGCCTGTTTAATGAGGAACTTGGTTTGGGAGGCTGGGATAATATCAATGAAGCTCATTATGGACACATTGAAAATGCACTTGAAAAACACAAAAATCAAGGAAAGCGCATTTTGATAACCTATGGAGCTGGCCATAAGGGATGGTTTTTAAGAGAATTAAAAAAGAGAGATGATATAAATTTGTTGTCTTTTGAGGAGGTTTATCCGAAGGGGGGATGATGAAAATCCTCAAAAAGTTCTGGAAATACTGCCAGTGGTGGTCAGCAAAATATTCTTAACTTTTTCCTTATTAAAACGATAGCTAAAGCCATTAAGCTGGCCATTATCTCCTTTCAGAATTTTTAATTCCAGCACATCAAAATTTCGTCCTCTTAAGCTGAAGTCCAAACCTCTGGGGTGTTGGAAATGAAGTTTAACCATAGTTATCAATCCATCATCTTCATTAAAACTGGAAGAGGTAACCTTCAAACCCTGCCTCTCCAACTCTTTTTTCATGTCATCGAAATCCGATCGTTTTTCCTCCTTATACAAAATGAGGGCGCCCTTTTTTCCAGCTTGTTGATTTCCATTTACAGTTCCTTCACCATTGATTCTTAAGGACTCATCCTGGAGTCCAAGATCTTGTAGATCAATATCACCACGTAATTGTCCTCGAAATCCTTCTTCTCTTAAATCACCTATGGCTACGTATTTGGGAGTGATTTGGGCAATCCTGTTTTCGCAAGGGACGATATTATACTTAGAAAGAAGTTGAGTGTATTTATAGGAGACATCGCTTTCTATTTTTTCATTTTCAATTGAAAAACCTGTTTCCTCCATAAATAACCTAATCTTGTAATCATTGCTGGTAATGAGCCGATCTTCCCGTAATAATTGGACCAATTCAGTCTTAAATTGACCAATTCGATCCCCGATGTTTACATCTCCGCTGCAAGGGATGGGTAAATTTTCTCCTGAATCATTCTGTGCTTCTCTTTGCTCTTTAGGGTTGTCTTCTTCAGCTTCAAAATCAAATAAAAATTCCGGATTTTCATCGGGAAGAAGAGTATTTTCAAGATCCTCTTCCGGTAATTGTGGCAATTCAGTGGAATCAAAAGGAAAATAAATCGTTTTGTTTTGTGATGGAAGCGGGTCAGGCATCGGATCATTTAAGGCGGATGGAGGAAGAACGGCTAATTCTTCAATTTCAGTTTGGGAAGCATCCGTACTATTGGCCTCTGCCAGGGAAGCTTTACCTGTACCATTTATGAATAATAATGTACCTACTGTTAAAGTCAAACTGCCTAAAGTGATCATACCTACAAGGTTTAAATTAATATTTTGAAATATCCAGTTTAGTAATCCTGCATCGGGAATGGCGGAACCATCCACAGGAGCAAATTCTCCACCAGCAGCATCCGCATAATCTGGAGCCATTTGCTGGGAAATGCTGTCCCATAAATTGTCAGAGGGGCGGCTGCTAAATTGCTGCACTTCCTCGCGGACAAAGGCCTCGAATTCTTTATTTTTATCTTTCATTGCTGCTCAATTCTTAATTCGGAATAAGATTTCTGTAATGCCTTCCGAGCCCTGAAATAATAAGACCTTACGGTCGTTTCATTCATATTCAAAAGTTCCCCAATTTCCTTAAAGGAATATTCCTCAATTGCCCGCAGGTTAAAGATACTTTGATAGAGTACCGGCAATTGCTGGATTAAATAAATAATGTGATCCCCATTTTTTTGCCTTTTTATCATATCCGGATCAGGGATCTTATTGATTTTTATTTCATCCAATTCAACGGTCAACATTTCCTTAGCTCTGTATTTACGTATATGCATCAAGGCCGTCCGAACCATAATGCTTCGGAGCCAACCCTCAAAAGATCCTTTTCCTGAGTATTGATGAAGTACTTTAAAGACCTTTAAAAAACCTTCTTGTAAGATATCTTCAGCCTCCTGATGATTACGGGCATAACGTAAACAAATACCAAAGCAGCGGACTTTATACTTCTCGTACAGCCTGAACTGTTCCTTTCGGTTACCGGCCAGACAAGCTTTTAAGTCGATATTTTTAGAAATTTCCTGCATGGAGATATTTGTTGTCTGACATTAAAGGTGCATGATTATTTAGGTATGTTGCAAATTTGATGTATTTTTTTGTGTAACCCCTGGACTGTGTAATTCGACTTCTATTAAATGCATGTATGTTCAATGAGAAAATAACCATAAAAAATCATTTTTTAAATATCTAATCATCTTGCTATGAAGCGTCTTTATTTTCCAATGTTAGCCTTAATACTAGGTTCATTTTTATTGCTTAGTAATAGTGATCAAGCTATTACCTCTGATCTCGAAAAAAAGGTGGACGAAATTTTTAGAGAATGGGACGGTACCAATACCCCTGGTGGTGCTGTTGGCATTTTTGAAAAGGGAGAATTGGTTTTTTCCAAAGCATATGGAATGGCAAGTTTAGAATATGATGTAGTAAATACTACCCAAACCGTTTTTAATATTGCCTCCGTCACCAAACAAATTACCGCCTTTTCGATGGTCCTACTGGAGCAACAAGGTAAATTGTCGATTGATGATGATATTAGAAAATATTTGCCTGAAGTTCCCGATTTTGGAACCCCAATCACTATCCGGCATTTGTTAACACATACCAGCGGGCTTCGGAACTTTCAAAATATTCTTTCCATGGCTGGCTGGAGACCTGGCGAGGCAATGACTAATGAGGACCTGTTAAAATTTATCAGCAAACAAAAAGAACTTAATTTTCCGGTAGGAAATGAATATTTATACTGCAATACCGGATTTAATTTATGCACAGCTGTTGTAGAACGCTTAACGGGACAATCATTCCAGGATTGGACCCAGGAAAATATTTTTGAACCCCTGGGTATGGATCATTCCGGATATAGAGAGGATTTGGAAAAGATCCATAAAAATACAGCTACTTCTTATGTGGGGAGTCAGCTGGAGGGCTTTCGTCAACCCCTAAAATATTGGACCTATATGGGCAATGGGAATATTTATACCACAGTAGGGGACTTGGCCAAGTGGCTGAATAATTTCAGAGAACCTACTTTAGGGGGGCAAAAAGGAATTGACAGACTCCTGGAGGAAGGCATCCTCAACAACGGAAAAGGAACGGGATATGCCCTTGGTATCGGAGTAGGAGAGTATAGAGGACTAAAAAGAGTTTCGCATGGTGGATCAGTAGGTGGTTATCGCTCTAATATGATTTATTATCCGGAAAAAGAAGTTGGAATCATCATTATCGCTAATTTTTCTGGAGCTAATCCTGGAGGCAAGGCTATAGCAATGGCTGATCTATACCTCGACAATTCTTTTCCCAAGCCAAAACCCAAACCTCGAAGCAATCGACTCACACATCTCAGTAAAGCCGTTAACATCAGTAATGAAGCATTTGATGCCTGTGTTGGTGAGTATTTAGTAAATGGGGTAATGGTAAAATTATACCGCAAGGGAGATCAGTTTTTTGTTCATCCGGTTGATTTTGCTCCTGAAATGCCATTAAAAGCTGCTTCAAATAAATCCTTTTTTGTAGAGGGCGCGGCTATCACCATTTACGCAGTAATGGGCGATGATGGAAAGGCCAGTGCCATTAATGTTCTTTTTGAACAAGATCGGATGAATGGACCCAAAGTTGATCCCAATATGTTGAAACCAGAGGCTTTGAAGCAATATACTGGCACCTTTTATAGTCCAGAATTGGATACACGATATACCTTTGTGGTAGAAGAAGGAAAGTTAATTGCTAAACATCAAAGACATAAAGATTGCCAAATTATCCCCCGAAATAAAAACGCCTTACTTGGTCAGGCTTCCTTTATGAGGGAAATTAAAGTGGAAAGAACAGGGGATACTATTAAAGGGATTAGAGTGAGTAATGGTAGAGTTAGGAATCTTTGGTTTGAAAAAATAAATTGAGTTCCATGTTCTGAGTTCCGAGTTCCATGTCCAGTAATTCAAAATTAAAGGAACTCCTGTTATTTGAAACTTTTATGGCACGCTGATACCACAAATTCAGTAAATGTTAATCTGCAAAATTTGCGATATCAGCGTGAAAAAAGCTAAAATAATTAGCCTACCCTCCATAAAACAACTCCTTAAACAAGGAACAAGGAACAAGGAACGCTTACTTTACTAGGTCAAACAACCTGGTATACTTAACAATCAAATTCCGATTCCTCACCCCAATAAAATCATCCCTGGCTTCATTAAATACAATAAATAATCCGGTATTGGCCTTTTGCAACCAGCCAAAACGCACATTGGCCGTCCACTGGTCTACCACACTGTTGTATTGTATTAAACTTTGTACGAAAATGGAAGGAGTAAATGAATAAGCTATTCTGGATCGGAAAATGTCTGTGGTAAAATCTCCATTAGGTAATTTTATGTCATTATGACTAAGACTGAACTCAGAATTAAACCTGTCTCCAAATCGGAAACGTAAAGTGCCTGTATTATTGGCCCGAGTCCCACCAAAAAATCCACCTATTATAGATCGAATATTGACAGATACATTTTTACTGGGATTGGTAAAAAATACAATTTGAGATTCAGCATGATTATAGGTGCCAGCTGGAACAGTTACTCCTTTAGAAATTTCAAAATCTTCAACAACACCTTCTGATGTAATATTAAAACCTGTATGAAGTTCAATCCCATTCTTCCACTCCCAATGGTTATCAATATGTAAGAAGCTAGTGATTTGAAAACCATCAAAATTCCAATAACTTCTGTAGGAAATGTGTGGTCTTAATTCCAGCATTCCTATAAAATTCTTTGGACGTATCCTTTTCATGATGAAAAAATTAGGCTTGCGGAAAGCATTTCTACCTAAGAAGCCCACTTCCGGATTAAAACCTTCGCCTACTTCTGTGTACCCTAGGTCGACGTTTAATCCATTCCATTCATATTTACCAATCAGCTGGAAAGAATGTTCATCCTCATCAATTCCTGGAGTTACTGTTTTGGCAAAATAACCAACCAAGCGGGCCTTCTGGCCAATACCATATTTCCCATCAACTGCAAAAGTGCGATTGAAGTCATCATCCAATCCCTCTGTTCCTTGTCGATTGATAAAGGCGGCACCCAAAGCAGAACGATTTCCAAATTCATGGTTGACACGGGTAACCGTGAAATTATTTCCCGTTATTAAAGATTCTCCATTATCTATCGATTCAGTGAACATGCTGAGAAAACCGACATTGGTTTTATTAATTTTTCCTGAAAGTCTTGCTCCCCCAACAATTGGAACCTGCTGACCATTTTCACCAATTCCTATTCTTCGACTAAAAAACAGATCTACTTCTCCTGGACTACCTACACTAAATAATCCGGCATTTTCCAGGAAAAAAGGTCTTTTTTCAGGAAAAAACAGATTGAAACGATCCAGGTTGACCTGCTGATCATCAACCTCCACCTGGGCGAAATCCGTGTTATAGGTCAAATCCAAAGTTAGATTAGTACTTAAGCCATATTTGACATCTACACCAAAATCAGCATCAAATTCACTTTCGGGATTTTCGACCTCAAAATCTTTGGCTACCTCACCTAATACATAAGGAATGACCTTGAGGTTCTTAGGATTTTTAAGGTTTAAACCCCTTAATTTTCCTGCCAGAGATAAACGCTTTAAATCAAACTGGATGGGTAGGGGAGACCAATAGGCAATTTCATTGGTCTTACGGATGTTCCTCCTGATATTTAATCCCCAAGTTTTATTTTCCCCCGGATTGTACCGAATGGTTCGCAAAGGAATGGCAAACTCAGCAGTCCAGCCATAATCACCTACATGGGTTTTTACGGTCCAGGAAGCATCCCAGTTAAGATTGAAACCTCCAATCGTTCCTCCTTGCTGGCGATTACTATTAAAATTACCCTGCCCTTCATTGTCCACCTGGGCATCATATTCAACTCCTACTGGATTGGTTCCAAACATAAAGCCATTCTGACCATCATTATAGGTGTCAAAAATGAAAATAATGGCATCTGTATTGTCCAAAGAGGCATCCCTTCTGGCATCGGTAACGACCAATTTTTCAGGTGAAGAATCGAAACAAACAGCAGAAATAAATAGCGTTTGATTATTGTAGGCGATCCTGATTTCTGTTCTTTCTGAGGCTGGTTCACCGAAATAAGGTCTTGATTGCCATAATTGATCCATGGGAGCAATGGCTTGCCAAACTTCATCTTCAATTACATTTCCATCTATTTTGGGGGCTTTTTCCAGAACAGAAGCCTGTGCATTGGGCTTTTCAGCAGCAGTTCCATTAGACAGCACTGCCTGGGCAAAATTATACCCAGGAATTAGAAAGATTACAAGTAAAAGAAACGGTCGTTTCATAGGCTTAGGATGCATGGTTATCATGAAATAAAAACAACTTGTCTCTATTATCCTTCATTTAGTTTCTATCAATCTCCAACTTCATTAATTATATCCGTTTGATATAATCAAAGAAAGTCGAGTCCTATCTAATTGAACACAGCGAATGACAATTGCGAACTTGAAATTAAAAATTTTCTCTGGAGTAAAAAAAGAGAATGCGATACTAATAGATCAGTTCCAAAATGGCATCGATAACGAGTTTAGGTTCGTCGACATGGATCTGATGGCCGCTTTTATCTGTGGTGATAAGCTTGAAATTACTAAGTCCATTACCTAAGGTCTTATTAACAGCTATCCAACCATTGACATAACCTTCTGTGATGCCATTTTCGAGCTTGGTACTGGCCATAGCTACGGTTGGTACATCTGGTAAATTAGGGAGCGTTTCTAAATAGTCAAATATCTCAACAAACTGTCGAGCTTCCATAAGGGTTCCGGTCCTATTGGGGTTTTCCCTATAAATTTCACTTACCAAAGCTATTTCATCTTGTTGAGTGATGGTGAGCCAGTCTTCATGAGTGCCTTCAATAAAAACAAGGGCTTCCACCTTTTCCGGAAAATTTACAGCATATGACCTTATGATGGCCCCTCCTAATGAATGACCCACAAGTATTACTTTATCATTTTGACTAAGTGCATTTATTACTTCATCCAGTTCACTTATGAGGCGAGGCATATTTCTTGGTTCAGGTCCGGGTTCAGAAGTCTCATATCCAGCACGGTTATAGGCGATGACCTGAGCATTTTCACCAATGGCTTCGAAAATTCCAGGTTCTACCCAGATATCCATTTCGGTTCCTAGTCCATTTTCAAATAAAACCGTGTATTGGCCGGTCCCAGTAGTTATGGAGGCTACTTTATGAGTACCAAGATCAATAAACTGCTGATCAATGTATTCTGGAATCTGGAACTCACCCTTTTTGCAGGAAGAGAGAAATAGGAGGCTGCACAGACTAAATAGAACGGTATAAACTATACGTGTATTCATTAGAAAAAATTTGTTCAGTCAAGCCGGGAGCTTCTTAAAAAACCACAATAAATTTAATAGATTTTGCTGTTTTTTGTTTAAAAAAAAACATAAGCAGGTCTCAATGCAGACAGAGAACTTGAGGCCCACCTTGATAATTTTTACTCCCTGATGAAAAAAATGTTCAGCCAGCCGTAACCTTTTTTCTTTTTTCAGTATAGTAAATCAAAAAATTAAGCCGAATAAAAATGAGTGATGAACAGCTCATAGCGAAAATGCAGGAAGGACAAATGGAATATGGTAGCCTGTTGTATGATCGGTATCAAAGGAAGGTATTCTCCTATTTTTGCTATATGGGTATTTCCAAAACAGAGGCAGAAGATTTAACCCAGGATGTTTTTTTTAAGCTGATTAAAGCTCTTTCCTCTTTTGATACAAATCGGAAGTTTAAGCCCTGGATTTATCAGATAATGAGAAACACCTTTAGGGATTTTTCAAAAAAGAAAAGAAAGATAGAATATCAGGAGATAGATGATTTTCCAATAGATATGGAAGACCACAATCTTGAATTAAATCATCAAATTCTATTAAAAAGTTTAGGCCTTTTGCCACCCGAACAAAGAGAGTTGGTTCTAATGGCAAAAATCCAAAAGATGAAACAAAGAGAAATAGCACAAATATTGAATATTGAAGAGAATGCTGTTAAAGCTAGAGTCTATCGCGCGATGAACACCCTTAAAAAGCAATTTGGTCAATTAAAAATGGATTATGAAAGAGAAGAACGAATTTGAAGAATTGGACAAACTTTTAGGTGCTTTTCCTGAATTTGAACCTTCTGAAAAGCTGAAAGCTTCTTTTATCCAACAATTGAATCAAGAAGCTGCGCCACCTAAAAATAAGTACCTTAATTCAAAGGCCCTGATTATCATAGGTATCCTCCTTTTTATAACAATTTGGGGATTTATTTATAATTCGAATCTTAGAAAAGATAAGGAGATGCAAGAATTAAAGCAGGAAATAGAAAATACTCAAAAATTATTATTTGCTAATCTGGCTGCTGAATCTGGACCTGCCCAAAAAATGCTGACCATACATCAATTAAAAAATAATGATGCCGGATTAAATAAGGATCAGATTGAATCCCTATTTACTCTTTTTAAAAACGAAGGGAATGACAACGTAAAATTGGCCCTGCTTCAATTTATTGGTCGTCATTCAGAAATAGGGCTTGTTCAAGAAGAATTAATGGAATGTCTTATAAGAGAAAACAACCCACTGGTCATGATATCTATGATCAATATTTTGATAGAAGTAAAAACGAATAAAGGAATGAAAATTCTGCAACAAATGGAATTGAAAGAAGAACTCCATCCAATTGTAAAAAATCATCTCAGAAAAAAACTGGAAATATGAGGAAAAATTATTTTATGATGTCCCTGATCTTTTGGACAGTGTTTATTACCTATGGATTTGGGCAAAAAAGCAAGGAACTTTCATTTAAAGAAAAATGGAAAATTGAAGTGCCCGACAAAATACAGGTCATCAATTTTATTAAAATACCAGGTAACCTTAAAATTATTGCTGTAGCCAAACGTCAGCTTGATTTTAAAGTCTTTGGAAAGGAAGTGTATAAGCTGCATAGTGGCAATATTGGCAAGCTAGGCATTCAACTGGTAAAAAGCAGAGAGTCCTACCAAATTATTGGGGTCCCAGATCAAATTTATGATATAGAATATGTGATTGAAGTCCCAGATGATTGCCATTTACTGGTGCAATCTGCCTTTCCTTTTGATACTACCAAATTGGAAGTGGCAAACCATAAAGGCCCAATTACCATAACTAAAAATGCAGGTCCAATAATCTTAGATGGCGTTCACGGACCTGTTATTGCTGACAACAGAGGTGGTCCTATTCATATTTCATATGATAATTATTCTCAGGAAACACTACATTCAATTGCCGCTACAGGTGAAATCAAAGTGAATTTCAAAAAAGAGATTCAGGCAGATCTGGAATTGGTTCTATTATCTGAATCTGGCGTTTTTTCCAATAGAATTCTAAAGAACATCCCACATAGTCTTGATTCCCATGAGGGTAGTTTCTCTCCTTTGCCAGAAGGTACCTATACCAGTAAAATTAATAGGGGAGGAGCCTTATTGCAAATTTATGCCGCCAGTAAAGGCGTTTATCTTCATTTTCAATAAAAAGATCGAAATGCAAAAAATGCTATTATTATTGCTGTTACTGTTTGGACAACAGCTTGCAGCCCAGTCTTTATCTTTATACGAGGATTTGAAAAGAGGACCTTATACAGTTGGATTTCAAATTCAAGATAAATTGGATGAAACAAGATACTTCAGGCCTTACTGGGGTAAGCAAAATAAGGAAGTCCTTGCCCGGCCTTTGCAAATAGCAATTTGGTATCCAGCAAAGTTTAATAAAGAAAAAAAATGCTCCTTAGAAGAGTACTTGCTAAGTGCCTCTTCTTTAGAAAATCGGCAGTTTAATAAAATTTTGAACAATTATGTACTGATCGATCTATACAATCAATCCCACATTGATTCTACACTATTCCAAAAATACCTCAATTATCCCTTAGAATCCCAAGAAGGTGTTCAAGCAGCGGAAGGGACTTTTCCCTTAGTCCTCTATGCACCCGGAGCCTCTATGCACTGGTATGACAATTTTTTATTGGCAGAATTTCTAGCTAGTCACGGGTATGTAGTTATGGCTTGTCAATCAAAATCACTTGGGAGCCCCATGATGAGTATGAACTGGGAGGGGATGGAATCACAAACCCGGGATTTGGAGTTCATGTGGGGTATGGCACACGAATTCGATTTTATCGATACACGAAGGGTAAATACTGTGGGAAGAAGTTGGGGCGCTATTGCTGCGGCCTTATTTGGAATGAGAAACAAGACTACTCAAAGTATCAGCAGCCTGGACGGCACACTTAGTTATAATGCTATGCTTTTAATGGAAAATTCACCTTATCCAGGTGGAAAATACATCAAACAGGCTATTTACTTGGCTGTTGGTAAAAACAGACCAGAAGGCGCTACTCCCATCGACCGAAAAAATTATTTCGAAGATGTGGTATTTGCAGACGCTTACCAGAATGAATTTGATCACATGCCGCACACCTCATTCAGTAGCTTTTATCTGATTTTTCATTATCTGGCCAATCGAAATCAAGATGAGGAATTCAAAAATCGTTTAATTCAGGGGTATCACCAGTATTTAAAAAACCAGCTTGGGTTTTTAGATCATTATAATAAAGGAAAAAATTGGACAAAATCACTAATGGACGGAAGTACTCTAAGGGCTAAAGAAGCCAGTCAGCAAGCCCTTCCCAATTATCAGGATTTTACTTTTGTCCTCCAGGAGTCTGGAATTCAAGAAGCCATTAAATTATATGAATATACCGCTCATCAGGATTCAGACTATGCTCAAAAAGACTTGTTCAGCGCCTCTTACCTCAATGCTTATGCTTATAAACTAAAGAGATTAGGCCTGATAAAACAATCCATTCTAAGCTTGGAATTTGCAGTTTCTGTTTTTAATGCCAATGCTAATTTATATGACAGCCTTGGCGAGATGTACTTGTTGGATGGCCAGAAAGAAAAAGCTATCCACAATTATCGGCAATCCCTGAAACTAAATCCTGAAAATGAAAATGCCAGACAGATTATTGAGAAACTTAAGGGATAATTCTCCATCAATAGGTTTGGATAAAAAATTAATTTTTTATCCAAACCTATTGATCAATTTACTTCATCTTTTCAAATTTCTCTGGTTTATTCCGATAAATCCATTGACCAGAAACTACTTTTCCCTCTTCAAATTTAAATTGGAGCTTGAGATCATAAAACTTGGCAAAAAATTCATTTTCGCTAACAGGAAGAATGGGAGTAGGAGCATCACCATGGGATTCCACGGTTAACACATCTTTTATTTCTTTGATTTCAAACTCAAAGTCGGCGGTTTTGTAGTGACCCACAATTTTGCCAATCTGTTCTTTGCTTAATTTGGTATACTGTCGGTCTACCGGCAGCTTGTATTTTTTCCCGAAAACCATTTTTTCTATGGTAAACAAAACTGGATCTCTTTCTGATAGATCGTGATTGCCGAAAAACAAAATACTAATATCTTCTTGTGGGCTGTATAAAAAGCCTACCCTGAAGCCATTAATCCTACCACTATGATTGACTTTTAAATGACCATTATCGTCATACAAAGACATGCCATATCCATAATCGAGTCCATTACCCGCTTTCCCATAAGAAGTAAACATCTTTTTCCAGGATTTTTCGGATAACAACTTTTTGCTGCCCAGAGCTCTTACAAATTTCATAAGGTCTTTGGGAGTGGAATATAGGGCACCTACTCCTCGATACACTTCATGGATGATTGGATCGGCAACCTGGACACTCATAACACCTTTTTCATCTGCCCCCAATCGATATCCGGTGGCAAATTTAGAATAGGTTTTATTGGCCTCCTCCAGGCCAGTGTTTTTAAGCTTGAGGGGCTTGAAAATGTGCTTTTGAAAATGTTTTTCAATCCGCTGACCAGTCAAGTCTTCAAATATTTTGGTCAGAACTAAAAATCCCACATTGGAATATTTCATCTCAGTGCCAGGCTCAAACCTACTTTTTTCCAAATCTGCCTTCGCCAACAGATCTTCAACACTGATTTCGGTTCTAAAATCGTAACGAACATCTCTGACAAGACCAGCAGTGTGTGATAATAAATGATGCAGACGGATTTTATTTCCATTTGGGAAATCAGAGATAAATTTGGAAACTGGGTCCTGCAAATCAATTTTTCCTTGCTCCTCCAACTGTAGAAAACTGATGGCTGTAAAACATTTGTTGATGGATCCAATTCGAAATTTGGTATCCATGGAAAAAGAAGTTTTCTTTTGTTCATCAGCAAATCCTACCTGTCGATTGTATTTTATTTCATCTCCTTGACTCACCAGCACCATCCCTCTCATTAAGCCGGTTTTTTGAATCCTGTCAATAAGTTCATCCGCATCTTTTTGGAATTCAGGCAGACTGCTTGTTTGAGAATGGGCACTGAATATAAAAAGGCATAATACTAAAGAAGTTAAGATCGGTAGTTTCATGTTTTTGCAGCAATGCTAGCAAAATCGCCCTGTCTAATCGCCTCAGAATGCATTTTGAGTAGTCTTTTTTCTATATTCTTGCGGTGTTAGTCCAACATGGTTTTTAAAAATGCGGTTGAGGGATGCTTTTGAATTAAATCCACATTCATAACCCAGACTTAAAATGGTGAATCGAAAATTTTCGGAATTGGACAGCTTTTTTTTCAAATGATTTACCCGGTATTGATTTAGTAAATCCCTGAATCCACAATTTAATCCCTTATTGACGAGATAGGATAACCTGTTGGGATGCAGAGCCAATTGAAGGCTAACCTCCTGCTTTGTCAGATCAGGTTTCAAGTACCATTTTTCCTTTTCCAAAAGATTAATTAATTGATTTAATTGCCTTTGGTCCTCTAGTTTCCAGGAATTGCTTGTTTTTATTAACTGATTTTTTTTCACCTGAAAACCTATTAGCCCCAAGGTGTAGGTTAAACCTGCTAGCAGGATGTAAAAAAGATAAAACTCGGAAGGGGGAAAATTAAAACTAAATAGGATGGCGTCATAAAGGGTATAAGGGACCCAGATCAACCAAATTAAACCAAATGCCACTAATAGTCGCTTAAGGGGAATGGCTCTTTCATGTTTCCAAAAAGGTTTTAGCACTTTCCAAGACAAAACAAAGTAGAAAAACATTGACACCATTCCCAACAGGTGATCGATGCTGAAATAATTCCAACATAAAAAATTCAAAAAGGCATTTTTTTCAAGTAAAGCTTGCATTTCGAAGAAGGTCAAAGAATTCACCAAAATAAACAAGACAAACTCCAACAACAATGGAAAATAATGCCTCTTTAATTCACGGTTGTTAAATGCATCCCCTAATTGATGCCGGATATATGCATAAAAGGAAGGACCAATGCCCCAGAGAAAAACCAAGGGAAGATGTTGAAGACGCGGTTCAGCATGTTGGAACCCGAAATCATATTTCAGAACCCAGCCTAAATACAATGCCAATATGATAATGGTAATGGCTAGATGCTTGTGAGCTTCTGTAAACTTACTCTTCATAAATAGTATACCAGCGAATACAAAGCTTTGTAGCATCCCAAATAATATCAAAATATTAAATAGGTTGATATGAAGATCCATAAATGGTCATTTTTTAGCTTAAAGGACAGTCTACTAAATTTAGGGTTGCCAATTACCCATAAAACCTAATTGCTTTTCTCTTTTTTTTATTGCGCCTGCAAAGGCTGAAATTTTTTTATAAATAATTATTGAACAATAAATAATTGATTATCAGTTTCTTATGATTGTTACGGTGTTTTTTTTATTTTTTTTAGAAAAAATGTTGATGACCTTTTTCTATCCCTGCGATACAGTAGTAAACAATCAAAATTAAAAACATAAAAAAACATAAATCATGAAACTTTTAGCTATTCTCTCCCTTAGTTCTATTCTTTGTACTACTGCTGTTAA
Source organism: Saprospiraceae bacterium (assembly GCA_028285545.1). Classification (GTDB taxonomy): domain Bacteria; phylum Bacteroidota; class Bacteroidia; order Chitinophagales; family Saprospiraceae; genus JANQPA01. Next base: position 77,375 of record JANQPA010000106.1, read on the forward strand.
TGCTCAATCATTTTCTAATCAGAGTCGCAGAGATGTAAAAATGCATTCCATTCAAGATCCTAATTCGGGAATGATTATCGCACAAATCCCCTTGCCTGGAAACTGGAAGGTGGAAGGAAACGCCATTTACGGTCCCAATGGAACAGAAGTAAGAGATTTTCAAGGTGGCTCTTTTTCCAGCTTGCAAGGACAAATTTATTCTTTAGATCAAATTATCAGAGGACAACTTATCCCCAAAATACAACAGGCTGGAGCTCAGGTAAAAGGGGTAATAGATCTTCCTTCAATAGCCAGAAACGATCAGCAAACTTATACCATGTACTGGAAGGCTATGCCTTCACAGGAGTATCACGAAGCAAAAGGAATTGAATTTATTGATGATAAAGGAAAGCCTGCTCTGGCAGTTGTCCATTATACGTTGTCTCGTTCAAACTATGGAGATTTTGCTTTTTACTATATGAATGGAATGAGTGCCAATACTCAAGATTATGAGAAAGCTAAGAAAGATATTATTTATGGCCTTGCAAATATGAGACCCAATCCTCAGTACATTGCTATACATAACCAAAAGGAGCAGCAAAAATCTAGAGCCAGCTGGAGTGCACACAACCAAAGAATGCGTTCAAATCAGGCTAGTTATGATTCCTTTCAAAAAACACAGCAAACACTTAGCGAAGTAAACGACATCTATTATAATACTTGGAAGTCCACCAGCAGCATGAATGACCAGGGGCATTCCAAAACAATAGATGGCGTTTGGAACCAAAATGCCATGGTCAATCCATACTCCGGAAACCAAATGAAAATGGAAAATAACTATAAATATTATTACATGAATAGTAATGGCCAGTACTTTGGAACCAATGATGCCTTATATAATCCTTCCACAGATCCAAGGATGAATCATACGGAATGGAGAAAGGTTAGAAGGCCTGGAAATTAACAAATAGGTGAATAGAGGCTGTCGGAAAGAGTCAAAGGACTTTTGCGACAGCTTTTAACTTTTGGAAATTCAAGGTCACGGCCCTATATTGGGGAAGTACATTTTCCTCAAACCATAACCGCTTTTGCCAGTGACTGAACAGGAAATTTTTGATGGTATTGCCCGGAAAGACAATAAAATCTTCCTCTACATGTACCAAAAATACCAAGATAGCATTATCAGGATGGTCCAGAAAAACAGTGGAAATGCCGATGATGCTATGGATATTTTCCAGGAAGGCTTAATTGCTCTTTGGACCAATATTTCTCAAGGCAAATTTAAAATGCAAGACAAGGCCAAGATCTCTACTTACTTCTATGCTCTGTGCCGAAATATCTGGATCAGCAGACTCCGGAAAAAGAAAAATGTCCAGACCATTGAAGATTCCCAGATTGAAGATGTAGCAGACGAGGTCGATGAGCAAGAAGAATATTATCGTAGAATTAATCAATTGGAAAAGCATTTTGAACGCCTGGGAGAAGCTTGTAAAAAATTGTTGAAACTCTTCTATTACGAAAAAGCTTCCTTAAAAGAAATTGCGACAACGATGAATTTGACCGAAAAAACGGCAAAAAATACCAAGTACAGATGTATGAAGAGTCTGAGATCAAATTATAAATAAGAAAAAGTGGAACAATGAGTGCGGAATTTATAGAAAACATAGAGGCCTTTCTGGATGGCAGTTTGAGCAGAGAAGATTTGGAAAGCCTGGCCCAAGAACAGGGTATCGAAAACCTTGATGAAGAAATACAATGGTTCAAGGATAGTCAGGTAGCTATTGAGGCATCCGGTTTGAGGGACCAACTAAGAGAAGTACTCCCAAAATCCACTAAAAAGGAGGCCAAAGTCATTCGCTTCACTTCCTTTAGAAGAGCTTTGGCCGTTGCTGCCTCTATTCTAGTTATTGCTGTAGCCTATTGGGTTTTAAATCCTGGAAATTCCGGTGGAGGCTTGTACTCGAAATATGAGTTTGTAGATCCAGGCTTGCCGGTATTAATGAGTCAATCAAAAGATCATTTGCTTTATGATGCTATGACTTATTACAGTGAAGCTAATTATGCTGAAGCAGAGCAAAGACTCCAGCAAATTAAATCTCAATTTCCTTCAAGTGATACCATAAGCTATTATCTGGCAGCCAGCCAGCTTTATCAAGGTAAAACGGCAGATGCTACTGCCTCCCTTTTGGAAATTCAACAACTCGATAATTCCAGGTATAAGCAGCGAGCAGATTGGTTATTGGTACTCAATGCCTTAAAAGATAAGGATTTTGACGCTGCAAGAACGACCATCACAAGCATATTAAATAATAGTGACCACGAATTTTTTGAAAATGCCCGTAATCTGCAGCAGGAATTAAACCAGGAATAAGCCTTTTCAGTAATGAATCATATAAATAAATACAAAGCCGTTTTGGGTGCTTACAAACCGCCCATAGCTGTCCTAGTTTTGCAAGCTGTTCTAGCTTTGCATGTTATTTTAGGCGATTTAAAGCAGGTTTTAAGCGGTTTAAAACCGCCCATCATAACAATATTTTGTGCAGCAATAATTTTCTTTAACCTTAGCCATGCTCAGAATGAGGAAACACGACCCCAAAAACTGCTTGAAAAAGGGCGGCAGTATTACAGCCTGGATCAGTTAGATTCTGCAATCTACTTTTATAATCAGGCTTACGATAATGGTTCTAAAGACATTCAAATCCAAGCTATTGGCGGTATGTTGAGCGTCTATATTCTTCAATCGCAAATAGCAAAGGGTGATTCTTTAATAAAAATAGGCGATCAACTGGCACTGGATCCCTCCATACAGCTTGATCCACTTTGTTATTACAAAATTAGAAAAGGTGAATTTTATCGGGCCAACTCCAAATTCCAGGAAGCCCTGAATCAGCACCAGGAAGTATTGGCGCTTAGCAAAGACCTGGAAGGCGGCGAATTAACACAAGCAGATGCTCTATATTATACTGCATTGACTTTTGAACGGCTTGCAGCTTATGATTCCAGTTTGATTTACGTAGATAGAGCCTATCAGCTTTACAAAGACCATTTGGATACCACTTCCGTAAAATTCGGGAGCATATATAATGGTATGGGAGCTTGTTACTATCGAGCAAATCGTTTTCAGGAAGCAAAAAACTTTTACCTAAAATCAAAAAAAATTGCAGAAGACCGATTAGGGCCGGTTTCTACAGATTTGGCCATGTGCCTTAATAATTTATCAAGTATTGCCCGATCGGAGGAAGATTATGATCAGGCAGTCGAGTACGGAGAACGATCTATAAAAATTTATAATGCACTCAAAGATGAAAATGGATTAGCGGGTTCTTATTATTCACTTGGCGTATATCACTATTTTCTAGGAGATTACGGTCGGGCTAAAAACTACCTTGAAGAATGTATTTCCATTCGGGAGCGCCTTTTTGATAAAAATCATTATTCCTTGATTGGTCCTTATGAAGTATTAGGCATCGTATTGGAAGAATCCGGTAATTATGAAAAAACCTTGCAATATTTAAAAGCTGCTCAGCCTATTATTAAATTTAATTACGGGAACGGTAGTATTAGTGAAGGCACAAATTATGAAAATGTAGCCCTGTGTTATCAGAATACCCATAAATTGGACTCTGCCCTTCATTTTATTCAGTTGTCAAATCAAATTTTGGAACAGCAACTTCCCGATAATGATTATTTTCTTGCCAATCATTATTTCAATTATGCAAGTATCCAATACCAACGGAATAATTTCCAGGAAGCCCGCCAACATCTGAGTAAGTCCAATCAGATTCGTCAAAATCTGGGTATGACAACATCTACAGAATATGCCCAAAATATTGCCTTGGATGCATTGATGTATGCAGAACAGAAAGATTGGAAGAATGCAGACCTTTTGTTTGAACAGGCCTTGGAAATTATACGCTTTCCTCAGGAATTAAGAAATCAGAATGATTCATTTAAAATTATACCCAATTCCTTATGGCTCCTGAATGAGTACAGTGATTATTTATTTAAAAAATACCAGGCTACCAATAAGGACCAAACTCTTCAGCTATTTAAAAAGTACTCTAATGTATATCTCGATTTATCCGATAAATTTAGACAACAATTTAATGACCCCTATACCAAAAGTATTCTCATAAAAGATAATGCTGAGGTGTACAATAGAAATATCGGTATTTATCAACATTTATATCAGAAAACCAGTAAAGAAGAATTTCTCAATGCAGCCTACCAGTTTGCTGAATACGGGCGAACTTGCCAGTTGAGAGATTTGCAAGATGAAAAGATAAAATCCTATGCCGGAATACCTGACTCATTTTTAGTTAAAGAATCAGCCTTAAAGAAGGAAATAAGTGCTTTGACTTCGGAATATATGGATCAGCCTGATGATTCTGACCTTAAACAAAAACTTTTTGCAGCTAAGGAGGCTTTAAATGTTTTTATCAAAAATACCCTCGATATTAACCAAAGATATTACGATTTAAAATTCAATTCTACTGTCCCGCAACTTGATAAAATCCAATCCAAATTAAAGCGCGGTGAGAACCTGATTGAATATATGCAGGATGATACAGCTTACTATGCTTTGCTGGTTAACCCGAAACAAAGTGACCTATTCTACCTCGGTAACCGACTCAATATTAATAATTTGATTGAGCAATGGAAAGAGCAGGTGATGAGTCAAAATAGGGAAGCTAGCAAATTGTCAGGGCAAAAATTATATGAAACTTTATGGCGGCCCTTTAATCCGTCTTTGGAAAGGGAAAGAGTCATTCTTATTCCAACCGGGTCTCTATTTTATCTCAATTTTGAAACTTTACCTAGTGGAAATAACTCTTCCCAGTTTTTAGTCCAGGATTATAACATTTCATATGCATTATCTATTACTATCCAATTTTCTGAGGAAAACAAAACAAAAGATGGACTTTTAGTGTCGGTGGCTCCTGGTTTTGAGGAAGAGGTGAAAAAAAGATATCAAGATCAGTTGGATAGCTTGGAGGTTTTAGATCGAGAATATCTGCGCACTGTTCGGCAACCCTGGTCTTTAGGACTAGCCAAAAAGCTGAAGAAGAAGTTTTCCAACCTAAGCTTCACCGGAATTAATGCCACTGAGTCCAGGATTAAAGAAAACATGCAGAAGGGGAAAATTTTATATTTTGGTACTCATGCCATCGCCAATTCTGATGATCCACTTCGATCTAAGCTGGTACTGGCAAAAGAGGCAGGTCCACAAACAGAAGATGGATATCTCCATGCTTATGAGCTGTATGGTATTCCACTGGAAGCGGATTTAACCATCCTCAATGCCTGTGAAAGTGGCCTGGGAGACATCCAGGAAGGTGAGGGGATGATTTCTTTAGCCTACAGCATTCATTATGCAGGCTGCCCCAGTACCATAATGTCCCTATGGAAGGTTGATGAAAAAATCAGCACACAAATCACTGCCGATTTTTTGCAATACCTCAGCCAGGGACTTTCTAAAAGTGAGGCCTTGAGACAAGCCAAATTAGATTACCTGGATACCGCCAAAAATGGAATGGATCATCCTTTTTATTGGGGGGGAATGATATTGATGGGCCAGGATGGAGCAGTAGTTATTAAGAAAAAAATAGGGTATTGGTGGTGGATATTAGGTGTGGGAATAGCTATTAGTGCTTACTTTCTGTTGAGAAGGAAAAATGGGACTCAAGTTTAGGAATTTTTCTTTATTCTAATGTTCCACGGTTCCGATGTTCCACCGTTCCTTTGCGTTATTTAATATCTTAACAGCTCTTTATCACAGAAGTTGGTTCTAAAATATACTTTTCAACCTTTTTAAATAAAATCTTTTCCTGAATTCGAAATACTCCCCAAAACCACAGAATTGAAATAGGAAGAAGAAGATCTAAATTCATTTTCTAAGACCCAGCTAACCTTAAACGGTTGTTTTTTACCTGAATCAATATGCCCTTTTAAAGCCACAATGCTACCTGGGTATATAATGGTCCTTCGTAGTAAGATTTTTTGGATGAGATCTTTCATTCTCTAAATTTATTAAATTTACAGATCACCTATAGCATACAAACTATGTTCATTATTAGCAATTACCTAGTTGCGGTATTGTTTTGCCTCATTACGATGATTTGCTGGGGCTCCTGGGCCAATACCCAAAAGTTATCTAGTAAAAACTGGCCTTTTCAATTATTTTACTGGGATTATTCTCTTGGAATTTTATTCATTACCCTTTTTCTGGCCTTTACTTTAGGGTCCTTTGGGGAGTCAGGGAGGGGTTTTCTAGTCGATATCAATCAGGCCGAATGGAATTATGTGGGCTCCGCTCTTTTGGGAGGAATCATATTTAATTTTGCCAATTTACTTTTAGTCATCGCTATTGATTTGGCAGGAATGGCAGTGGCCTTTCCAATAGGTATTGGTATTGCCCTGGTTTTGGGGGTAATCACAAACTATATAGATAATCCGGCAGGAAATGTGGTCATTCTTTTTGCGGGAGTAGCCCTGGTGGCTGTAGCCATTGTTTTAGATGCCATTGCCTATAAAAATATACTAAAAGGTGAAAATAAAACTCCAGTTAAAGGTATTGTCATTTCTTTATTAGCAGGTATTACCATGGGTTTTTTCTACAAATATGTTGCCCAGTCCATGTCCTTGAATTTTATCAATCCTGAGGCTGGAAAATTAACTCCCTACACTGCTCTTGTAGTTTTTTCTATAGGTATTTTTCTTTCAAATTTCCTGTTTAATACCCTCAATATGTATAAACCCATATCGGGTAAACCAGTTACTTTTAAAGACTATTTTAAACTAGGTACTCCAAGGCTTCATCTGATTGGTCTATTAGGAGGGATAATCTGGGGTGTGGGTATGTCATTTAGTATTTTGGCCTCAGAACAAGCAGGACCTGCGATAGCCTATGGCCTGGGACAGGGAGCGACCATGGTAGCTGCTTTTTGGGGTGTTTTCATTTGGAAAGAATTTGAAGACCTGCCTAAATCAAAGACCTGGTTAATTTATCTAATGTTTGTTTTCTTTATTATTGGATTGGGCCTGATCGTGTATTCCAGGCTGGCATAATTTTGTATCTATGGAATTGATTGTTATTGGCAGTTCGAATATGGATTTGGTGATCAATGTGCCTAGAATACCAAGAGTAGGAGAAACCATTATTGGTACTTCTTCCGATATGATCTTCGGAGGTAAGGGAGCAAATCAGGCCGTAGCTGCTCAAAGAGCTGGAGGAAAAGTGTCCTTTATAACCAAAATAGGAGAAGATGCTTATGGCCTGAAAATGAAGGAACATTACCAAAGGGAAGCTTTACCTCCTGCTATGATTCTGAATGACAAAGATGAACCAACAGGAGTAGCACAAATTTGGGTTTCTGATCAAGGAGAAAACTCAATTGTAGTGGCCCCTGGGGCAAATATGAAATTAATGCCAGAAGATATTGCCAGATTTAAAGCAGAAATTGCTCAGGCAAAATTTGTATTAATTCAACTTGAAATCCCCATCCAAACCGTAGAATACATTGTCAGTCTGGCAGATTCACTGAACACTCCTGTAATTCTTAATCCAGCACCTGCTCAAGCTTTATCTAATAGATTATTGGAAAATATTTGGATGCTGACACCCAATGAGTCGGAAACGGAATTACTTACTTCCATAAAGATTGTTGACCTGGAATCTGCTAAGGTAGCTGGAAAAAGATTATTGGAAAAAGGAGTCAAGCAAGTGCTCATTACCCTGGGAGAAAAAGGATGTTTTTTGTGTAATGAGCAAGGATTTCAAGCATTCAATGCCTTTCCAGCAAATGCCAAAGATACCACAGCTGCAGGGGATGTTTTTAATGGCACTTTAGCGGTAGGCCTCACCCAAAACAAACCACTGGATGAGGCCATCAGATTTGCTAGTGCCGCTGCAGCCATTTCTGTAACCAGAAAAGGGGCACAGCCTTCTGCTCCTTATAAACAGGAAATTCAGGATTTTCTCATTGAACAAGGTTAATTTTTAATAGGTCACTACCCAGGCTGGTCGTCCCTCATAACTTCGATGATAAGTAATCCTGGTTTGTTGGCTGCCATCAGGGCGCATGAGATATATTTCCCCATCATCCATATCTCTTCCGCTCTCAAAGGCAATCCAGTTTCCATCAGGAGAAATAATCGGCTCTAATTAGCTCCAACTAAAACAGTATAAGTCAGTTAAAGTCTGTGTGCGCCAGCCCCCGTCTGCCGGAGGCATGAAGTGTCAAAAAAATAAAAGATTGCTAATCAATAAGACTTAATGCTTTTTCCAGAACGACATCCTTTTTTTGCAGTCGATCTTCAATGCGAGGAATAATTTCATGATCAGGAATAACTCCTCTGCCAAAATAGGGATGTCCTTTATTGGCAGTGGTGTACATCCACATGGGGACGTTGATTCTGATCTTTGAATTAGATAAATGAAGAGTTTTTGAAGAGCCACTAGTATTTCCATCATATCCACCGCCGGTTTCTTCTCCCACAAAGGTGGCCCATTTGTTAAAATGAAGTACGGTAGCGACATCGGCACAGGTAGAAAAACTCCAGCCATTAATTAGCACAATCAGTTTTCCCTGGAAACTGTTTTTTTGCACCTCCCATGTAGACAATCCTCTATGGGATGTCACCAACCTCATTCCATTTTTTTCCTTAATATCTCCATATCCGGAATAGGAAGGAGTGACCTCTATTCTATCAAAATATTTAAAAGACTTTTTGGCAAAATAAGATACCAGTAATGCTCCATAATTATCTCTTCCACCACCATTATTGCGCAAATCAAGAACTAGATTTTTGACGCCTCTTTCCTTGATTTCCCTAAAGCTATTTTCTAAAAAACCAGAATAGTCTAAACCTGCCCTGCTGATGGCATTAGAACTAAAGGTTCCGATTTTCATATAGCTATGAGTATCATGATGCTGTAGCTCTAATAAGGGACTTTGTTGTGGACTAGTGTTCAGCTCTCTTACAATATTATAATCTTTTCCTGCAAGGTCTACCTTCTCAAAACTTTCTCGGTTTTTCACTTCAAGAGTATATTTTTGGGCACCATCTGCCAAATACAATTGATAGTAAAAACTAAAATATCGTTCGGTAAGCCTAAATTTATTGCTATTGATAAAGCCATCTGAAGAATGATGAGAAAAGATGGTTTTTGTAATGTCATTGATTGACTTTCCATTGATGCTTATGATCTCATCTCCAGGTCTAATCTTTGTTTCATCTTTTGGAATGGATTCAACAAATAACCTATTCCCCCAATATTTTACCTTCAGTGCTAAAAAGAGGGTGCTATTAATAAATTCTTCTTGGACATTTTCAGGAAGGGAAGCTCGAGTATGTCCACACCTCACTTTGTTTAATAAAAAGGTGATGTCCTTATACAATTCAATAGTAGAACAAGCCCCTTGAGAAGATTTAACTTGATCGAAAAAATAATCCATTGAATCCTTTGACATATATCGATGTATGCCTGGATGAAACTTGTGGAAATTAGCTTGTAATTCCTCTATATCTTCTAATGCCTGATTTTTTGTAAGGTCGGTATCTTTTGGTATCCCGCAGGACCAAACCAATAGCAATATGATAACTAGTTTGTGAAACATAATTATTATTGATGTGAAAAATTATGGTTTAAGATTGTTGCGAGATTTTGATGCAATATATAGCAGAATTATTTGAAATGGTTAGGAAAATCCTGTCAAATGATAATGCCCTGCAGGACCCCTAATAGCAATAATATATTCAGTAAATTAAAGATATTGAGCTCAATCGACATTCTAAAGTTTAAAGCAGGTGCACAATAATGAATAAAACTAGGCGGTTTCCACTCTTTCTTTCAAAGCTCTATTCCAATTGATAAATCCTTGCCTTGTAGACTCACCTATTTTGTTAATAATAAATTTATGCAGAAAGCCCGTAAATTTTTCTCCGTGAATTAATTTGGTTAGACCATTACCTAAATCTTCCAAAATAAAATAATGCCTACCATTAAAAATGTTTAAAGGAAGTCCCCCCAACCATTCGAATTTCTGATTTTTATCCAAGACTGTGATGATGGGCTTAAAGACCTGGGTAGCACCATCAAGAACCATCGTATTCTTTAATCGTTCACCAACCTTTAATTTCCCTTCGGATGCTACTAAAAATGGGTTCCACTCCTGGTATGCTTCCAAATCAGTCATAACTTGCCATACTTTTTCTTTAGGGGCCTGAATGATGATCTCAGTTATAATCTCTTTCATGATGTTTGTTTTGATTCAATACAAAAGTGTTGGGAATTAAGGGCAATTGCATTAACAATTGTTAATTAAGTTCAATAACAATGTCAATAACAATGTCAATGTCAATGTCAATATCAATAGCAATAGCAATGTCAATGGCAATGGCAATGGCAATTTTAGGCTAAGCCAAGTCAAAAATATTGAAATTGCCATTGCCATTACTATTGCTATTGAGATGGGGTGCATTTTCCTGCTGAATTCGGAAAGCTACTTGCATAATATATCATCTGTGGCAGGAATGTTTTGTTTGAAAAAAAATAAATATTAATTTCCACGACTATATTTGGATCTATATAAAATTACAGATTGTAAAAATTAAAAATATGATGAATTTTTTTAAAAACTCCATTCAATCTGGATTGCTTTTAATGGTTATGGCCCTGATGATTTCTCCTTTGTTTGCACAGGAATCCAATCATGGCAATAAATTTGAGCAACTAGGAAATATGCTTCCCGATGGAAATCAATATCGTGGAATGGATGGTGCTCCAGGACCAAAATACTGGCAACAACGAGCAGATTATGAAATTGAATGTCGACTGGATGTTGACAAATTGCAGCTTCAGGGACAAGAAATGGTTACCTATTATAATCAGTCACCTAGTTCTCTTTCTTATTTATGGGTGCAGTTGGATGAAAACGAACACGCGGCCGATGTTGAGTCCAATTATTTTGACCCTAGCTCCATCAACCGATTTATGAGTGAGGGGCAGCTAAAGCAATTTGAAAAAAGGAAGGCCCTTGAAAAATATGGACACAAAATTCAATCTGTAAGAGATGATAATGGAAATGACCTTTCCTATACCATCAATCAAACAATGATGCGGATTGATCTTGCTCAGCCAATTAAACCAGGTGAAACTTTTACTTTTCACATTGACTGGTACTATAACATCATCAACAGAGTAGGAGGCCCTGATGGAGGTAGAGGGGGATATGAATATTTCGAAAAAGATGGTAATTATTTGTTTACCATTGCCCAGTGGTTCCCACGTATGTGTGTTTACAGTGATTTTGAAGGATGGCAAAACAAGCAATTTACTGGTCGCGGAGAGTTTGCTTTGACCTTTGGTGATTATGTAGTGAAAATGGATGTTCCTGCTGATTATGTAGTCGGCTCTACTGGTGAATGTCTTAATTATAAATCACTTTTATCTTCCACTGAATTGGCTCGTTGGGAGCAAGCCCAGAACGCATCCGAGCCTGTAGAAATCGTTACCCTCGACGAGGCTAAGAAAAATGAAAAAAGAAAGCGTACCAAGGAGCGTAAGACCTGGATATACAAAGCTCAAAACGTAAGAGATTTTGCCTGGACTGCCAGCCCCAAATTTGTTTGGGATGCTATGCCTCATACCACCTCTGAAGGAAAGAAGGTAATGTGTATGAGTTATTATCCTAAAGAGTCTTATCCTATTTACAACAGATATTCTACCAAAGCTGTTGAGCATACGCTTGACATCTATTCCAAATATTCTATTCCTTATCCTTATCCTGTAGCTATTTCAGTTGAGGCTGCCAACGGGATGGAATATCCTATGATCTGTTTTAATCCAGGTCGTGCTGAAGAAGATGGTACTTATACTGAGAGCTCCAAAATGAGAGCTATTTCCGTAATCATCCATGAGGTAGGTCATAATTACTTCCCTATGATCATCAACTCTGATGAAAGACAGTGGACCTGGATGGATGAAGGTATTAATTCTTTTGTGCAGTATTTGGCCGAGCAAGAATTTGACAATAATTACAAATCTCGCCGTGGTCCTGCTTATGGAGCTACCAATTATATGCGCCAACATGCTAATCGTTTGGAACCGATTATGACCAACAGTGAAAACATCATCCAGTTTGGCAATAATGCCTATATGAAACCAGCGGTGGGTTTGAATATTTTAAGAGAGACCATTATGGGAAGAGAACTCTTCGATTTTGCTTTCAAAGAATATTGTGAAAGATGGGCCTTTAAGCACCCGACACCCGCTGACTTTTTCCGAACTATGGAGGATGCCAGTGGTGTAGACCTGGATTGGTTTTGGAGAGGTTGGTTTTACAGTATAGAGCCAGTTGATATTGCTTTGGAAAAAGTAGAATATTACCAGGTGGATATGGAAAATGATCCGAAGCCTCAGGAACAGACTTTTCCACAGAAAAATACAAAACCATTTGATGATATTACCAAGAGAAGAAATAGGGATGAAGGGATAAAGTTTGTGGTAGAGCAGGACTCTTCTGTCCGTGATTTCTATACGGATTATAAACCATGGGAAACCGAAGATTCAGTTACCAATATAACCATGCGTTATTTTGATGAGACTTTTACCAAGGAAGAAAAAGAAGAACTATACGCTGATAAACATTATTATCAACTCTCCTTCAGCAATAAAGGGGGATTGCCAATGCCAATTATCTTGGAATGGGAGTATGAAGATGGCACTAAGGAAATTGAAAGAATTCCTGTGGAAATTTGGAGGCTGAATGAAAATGAAGTGAATAAAGCTTTCATGAAAACTAAAAAAGTAGCCAAAGTTCGATTGGATCCCTACCGGGAAACTGCGGATGTAGATGAAAGCAATAATGCCTGGCCAGAAGTTCCCAAAGAAGCCAGCCGCTTCCAGATATTTAAAAAGCATAAGATGAAAGATCAACCCAATCCTATGCAAAAAGCAAAAAAAGTAATTAAACCTTAGACTAAGGATTTTGGCTTAAAAAACAGGCGGGCGTCTCATAAGTTCTTCGGTCTTATGAGACGCCCGCCTGTTTTTTATTTGTATTTGGGCATCTCTTTATATTTTTTTTGGTCTTTTTGTAACATATCGCTCATCATGATAGTGTATTATTAAGAAATGGCAATTGTCTTTCGACCTACTTCCTTTTAATTTTTACTGTAATAATTATGATTCCAGATTTTAATCTAGTTGTAGCCTTGGTCTTTTTTGGGATATTACAAAGCATTTTAATAATCACTTTTATTCTGCTAAAAAGTGATTATTATAAGCATCGTTACTTCTTTGGTTTGGCATCCGTTGGATTTTTACTACAGATTGATTCTTTTTTACAAGAATCAGGTTACATGATTCATAGCCTTCATCTTTTAAATACTGCTGCTCCCTTGGTATTTTTATTGGGGCCTTTTATTCTTTTTTATACCCAAAGTTCCATTGGGAAAAAATTATCCTTTAAAAATACCTGGTTCCATTATCTACCTTTTGTGACTTATTTGTCCTATTCCTTTTTTTTCTTTCTTGTTCCCTGGGAAAGGAAGTACAATGCCTATATCACCCAATTTGATCCTTCCCAGGATTTAATACCCTTAAACCAACATTATGTTACCGATCCACTTCATTTACAAGGTTGGATAGTGGTAGAAGGGATGGTTTTGCATTTATTAATTTATAGTTTGATAGGAATTTTTATTGCGATAAAAAGAACCCAAACATTAGAATTGAAACGCTGGCTTTCTTTCCTGAACTGCATGATGATTATTGGAGCGATCATCTTATTCATGGCCGAAGGAGGAATTGTTAATGGAAAAGATTTCTTCCCCAGACTATTGCCAAGTTATGGCTCCCGACTATTTGGAACGTTATTTACCTATGGTGTAACTGCTTTTTTATTAAGAAATGTAGTAATTACGCAGGAAGGAAAAAGGAAATACTACAATTCTACTTTAAAAAAAGAGTTAAAAACCAGGAAGCTGGAGATTTTAAAACAGCAGATGAAAGAAAACAGGGTTTTTTTAGATCCTGAATTTTCCCGGGAAAAATTAGCCAAACTGACTAATATCTCTCCAAATCATCTTTCCCAAATCTTGAATGAAGAATTGGGCCTTAATTTTTTCGAATGGGTTCATCAATATCGGATCGAGGAAGCTACTAAACGTTTAAGTGACCCGAACAGGAAAGATAAAATGGAAATTTTAGCTTATGAGTTGGGGTATAAGTCCAAATCTACTTTTTTTACCACTTTTAAAAAACAAATGGGCATGACGCCCCTACAATACCGAAAGGAAAGACTAATGGTTGGTTAAATATGGGTAGAAAATCGGAAACATGTCATGTTTAAACATGACATGTCCGAAAAATCAGGAGATATCCCCTGGAGTAAAATAGCCTAAACTACTGATTGTATAAGCATTGAGAGGGAATAGTTAAGACATGTCATGTCTAGACATGACATGTCTTAACTATTATGACTTATTTCTGTAAGATCACTTTTTGATTAATCAATGCCTTCCCCGCCCTCAATCTAACCAAATAAATACCCGCTGGCACGGACTGTCCATTTTGATCCTTCCCATCCCATAAAATTCTGTGGTCTCCAACAGGAACCATTTCGGAAAGCAGAGTATGAATTCGCTGCCCCTGGATGTTGAAAATCTCAATGGTGGTTTTTTCTTCCTGACTCAAGTTGAAACTTAAATTGATCTCCTCCTGGAATGGATTTGGAAAAGCTGTTAATTCAGTAATGATGTTGTTCTCCTCCTGACCTTGCTTTTTCAAACTCCAGCCTCCCCAGCCTCCTGGGTTTGGATCAGGATTTGAGTTTTCTTCACAGGCATCTCCTTTGCCATTATTATTGCTGTCCTTTTGATCCGGATTGTAAGTGTCCGGGCAATTGTCACAACTGTCCAATAGCCCGTCACTATCACTGTCCATTCCCTCTAGAGTAACCTTGGCCTGGCAATAAGCAGTATTCCCTTTTTCATTGGTCACTGAAAGTAATAGGTTTTGCTCTTTACCATTCTCACAATGAATATCCATGCTTGGAGCAGGGGGAAGGCCAGTGCCAAAAATGGAACCACCTGCCGGACTGATGAGTAAGGTAACTGAACTGCAATCATCAAAAGAACCATTATCAATATCTGATGCATTGATGCTAACTTTTTCAGCAGATCCTAATGGTACAGAGATGTCTTTACATCGTGCATTAGGAGCAGCATCTCCTCCAACAATCACCCATTGAGTTTGAGTACTGGTATTTCCATTTCCATCATCGTAATTCCAAAGGATGGCAAAGGTTCCTTCCTGGTCAAATTCCAAAGGACTATCCGTAGTCGCTGTAACAGTACCGGCACAATTATCGGTTGCTGTAGGGTAGTTGGTGATCATAACCGAACAAGAGCCGGTCAGAGCTGGCAGATTGGCTTGATCAGGAACTGGTGCTTTAGTATCTCTGATGACCACCCTCTGAGTTTGTGTAACCGAATTTCCATTGCCATCATCAAAAATCCAGGTGATGATGTGGATACCTTGGGTATTATAAGTCAATGGATCAGAGGTCGTTCCGACAACAGTCCCCACACATCGATCAGTGGCCGTAGGAATAGTAGAAACAGTAAGTCCGCATTGAGCTCTGAGAGTTGGCAAATTATTCCGGTCCGGAACTGGAGCGATATCATCCTCAATAATGATGGTTTGATCTTGTGAGGAGGCATTTCCATTTCCATCATCATAGACCCAGGTAATGGTATAAATTCCTGCCTTATCATAGTAAAGTGGATCAGAAGTAGTGCCAATCACCTGACCAGCACAATTATCGGTTGCAAAAGGAGGTTCTAGACCAGCTTCACAATACCCCTTGATAGTAGGCAAGGTAGTTAAATCCGGAACAGGAGCAATTTCATCCTTCAAAATCAGATTGGCAGTGCACGAATTTGAATTGTTGTAAATGTCTGTGACCGTTAAAGTGACCGTTTGGTCAGAACAAGAAATAGTTGTTTTATCCAAACTCATGGATTGAATACCACATGCATCACTTGAGCCATTGTCCACTTGTTGTGCTGTGATCGTTCCCTGCCCATTCTCATCTACCACAACCGTTACCTCACGGCATTTTGCATCTGGAGCTATACGGTCTACAACGGTAATCATACCAGTACATGAACTTTCATTTCCAGCATAATCTACAACCGTATTGGTCACTTCAAAAGAGCCTTTACCTATATCACTACAACTAAGAAATTGACCTGGAGATATTATGAACCTTAGACCACAATTATCATAAGACCCATCATCTACAGAACTTCCACTGTATGAACCCTCACCCCTTACATTTAATTCGATGGTAACATCTTTACATTTAGCCACGGGTGGTAAATTATCAATTGATGAAATACTACTGAAACAAGTACTTTGATTCCCACTTTCATCTTTAACAATTAATTCTACAGCATTAAGAACTGGTGTACCAGCGGTACAAAAGACATTATATTCTGTGGAGCCATCACCAAATTCAAAGGTCAAAGATCCGCAGTTATCCGTAGATCCATCATCTAGGTCCTGTGGAGTAATTATAGCATTACCAGTCTCATCAACAGGCACCCTTAAGTTCTTACATTTGGCAATGGGAGGCGTATTGTCTTCTACAATAACGGTTTGAGTTTGTGTTTCAATATTCTCATTTCCATCATCAAAAGACCAGGAAATGGTATGAGTGCCTAAAGTAGAATAAGTCAAAGGATCAGAAGTCGTTCCAATAATGGCATTCCCTGAACAATAATCTGTGGCAGTAGGTGGTGACACCGTGACAGGACATTCACCCCTGATGGTAGGCAATGTTGCCAGATCTGGAGTGGGTTTAGTGACATCATCCACAATCACGGTTTGCGTTTGCGTTTCCACATTCCCGTTTCCATCATCAAAGGACCAGGTAATGATATGAGTGCCTTGGGTAGAATAAGTTAGCGGATCAGAAGTCGTCCCCTGAATGATCCCCTCACAGGCATCTGTAGCAGTAGGAATGGAAGCAACGGTTGCCGAACATTCACCTGTAATGGTAGGCAATGTCGCCTGATCCGGAACTGGTTTAGTGACATCATCCACAATCACGGTTTGGGTTTGTGTTTCAATATTCCCGTTTCCATCATCATATGACCAGGTGATGGTATGAGTCCCTTGCTCAGAAAAACTGGTTGGATCATTAGTCTTTCCTGTGATGGTGCCTTCACAAAAGTCTGTAGCTGTGGGGGGAGTGACCGTTGTAGAGCATTCTGCTGTAATAGTAGGTAAAGAGGGAATATCAGGAATGGGATTGAAGTAATCATTTACTTCTACCAATTGAGTGGCCGTTGCAATGTTGCCATTACCATCATCGAATGTCCAGGTGATGGTATAGCTTCCTAGTTCCGTGTAGGTAAGTGGATCATTGGTAGTACCGAAGATGGTTTGTCCGCAATTATCTATCGCCCCAGGTAGTTCATAGACAGTGGCCGAACATTCACCATAGATGGTACCGAGACTATATATTATGGGCACGGGTTTGGATACATCCTCGGCTGTCACTAAAGCATTACATTGATCAGTAAATTCACCATCACTGACAGTTAAAATGACAGTATGTGATCCTAGGGCTAACGTAGTTTTATCAAGAGTAAAGACAAGATCATCTCCATCAGGATCATTTGAGCCACCATCTACATCTGAGGGTTTAATAGAAGCCTGACAATTCTCGTCAACTGAGACGGTAATATCCTGGCATACAGCCACTGGTGCTTGGTTACAATATAATCCTGGATCTGTTACTGTTACCATAGCAGTGCAAGAACCTGAAATGCCATTTTGGCCGATACCGGTAAGCGTAACCGTGTTTTGCCCTAGATTAGAACAATCAAATTGTGTTTTATCCAAAGTCATAGAGCTCAGACCACAGCCAGAAGAAGAATCAAAAACATCATTTGCGGTGATGGAAACCATGCGTTTATTGTCTACAGGAACAGTAATGTCTTTACAGGTAAGGCTAGGCGCAGAATTGTCTTCAACGGTAACGATAGTGTTACAAACAGAACCATTTCCATAATTATCCTTTAATAAAAGACTCACTGAATTGGTACCAACACTGGCACAATCAAAGGTAAGATCATTCGAAAAAGCATTTTCTTCCACACAGAAATTGCCGGATTTCTGATAATCCCAATCATCTGCTCCCTCAACAAGGGTATTCCCCTGATCATCTTTTAAATGAAAATAACCATAGCCGTTTCCATAAAAGCGAAAACCATCTCCATGGGAATCATAAAAATTTAATTCGTAACAACCTGGAGGAAGGCTAATTGTTTCCGTTATTAATTTATCGTCCACACCGGAGGTGTAAGGGCCTCCCGAAGCATAGGTGGTCTCTCCACTGGTGAGTGTCCAGGAATTATCACCAGAGAAAACACTAAATTGAATGGTCAAGGTAAATTCCTTTTCTGAATAAGGGTTGGTGCTGGAATTCCATACCTGCCGAGAGGCAATGGTTCCACATACATCATAAGAACCTGCATCCAAATCTGCTCCAGTCAAGGTAGCTGTTCCGGATGAAGGAAGTTGAATGGTCAGGGGCTGACAATTGGCCACAGGGCCGGCCTGATCTTGTACGGTCACCGTTGAAATGCACTCATCAAGGATGTCACCATTGCCTTTAATTAATGAGAGTTTAACAGGGTTGGCCCCTATATTTGCACAAGAATAGTTAAACTCTGTTTGATCCGGAGTCAAAGCAATGTTAAAGGAACCACTACAGGACCATGTGATTGACCCATCATTAAAATCGATACCACCGGATCCTCTTTGAGTATGAATTTTATTTTGGCCGCTCTGATCCAAGGTCACAGTCACATCCTTACATTTAGCAGCTTCGCTAAGATCTTGTAGGAGGGTCACGGTAGTTTTACAGGTAGAACCATTACCATAGTTGTCAAAGACCATAGCTTGAACGGGATAGGTGCCGCCAACATCCTCACAATAAAATCTAACTACATTTGTATAAATATTGGGCCCTACATAAAAGTTTTTGGATTTCTGATAGTCCCAATCATTTGGCTCACCTTCAATAATAAGCTTTCCAAACTCGTCCTCAAGCCGGAATCCAGCTATTTGATTTGAGAAGCTCGAATTTTGACCGTCCCCATATTCATCATACATATTAAAGGTATATCTCCCTGGGGAAAGACTAAAGGTTTCTGTAATAACAGTTCCAGCATTAACATTATAAGGCCCTCCTGAGAAAAAAACCTGCCCTCCACTGGTAAGACTCCAAGAGGTTTCATTAGGCCAAAAGTCAGAATTTATTGTGAGGGTATATTGCACATCGGAGGCAGGTCGTTTATAGGGAGACCAGGCCCACATATTTCTAATTCCACCACAATCATCATAAGAATCGGTAAGGAATTCTGTGGGTTCAATATCGAAATATCTTAATCCATTAGTAGGCATCTGGACGGTAATAGGTTTGCAATTGACAACAGGACCAGTCTGATCTATAACATTTACGGTTGCGGTGCAATCATCAATAAATGTACTGCCATCTTTTGCAGTAAGGGTAACAGAATTGGGACCTATATCTGCACAGGTAAAGAGCTCCTTGCTTAACTCATATTTGTCAGTCGCTCCAATACAAAGAACAGTTCTCCATGGTGTATCATCATCAATGTTTTGACCAAAAGAGGGCCGTAGGCGAACTTCCCCATTTTCGTTAAGAGTAACCGTAATGTCTTTGCATCTGGCAAATTGACTTACGTCTTGTTCTACCTTTACCTGACTGGTACAGGTGCCCGTACTTCCTCCTGGAGAAGTCAGGGTCAGGGTCACAGTTTGGGTAGTATTGACATGACTACAATCAAATGTGTTGGGGCTGACACTGTATCCCTGCGGATAATTGGCGTAGGAAAGGCTACCACAAACATTGCCAGTGCCATTGTCCACTTGAGAAGGATCAAGAGTAAAGTCTCCATCATGCCCAATGTCAACGGTAATGTCTTTACATCTTAAAGCAACAGGATTGGGGTCGACAACTTGTACATTAGCTGTGCAGGAATTCGTATCTCCATTATTATCGGTAGCAGTTAGGGTGACCGTGTGGTTCCCTACATCTGTACAACCAAAACTACTTTTACTGAGGGTATAGGAAGATATAGTTTCCCCACAAACGGTGGAGCTTCCATCATTGATGTTACTAGCTACCAGGGTGGCCTGGCCATTTGAATTCAATCGGACGGTGGCATCTTTACATTTGGCAAAAGGTTTTGCTTTTATAGTTATGGAAGCAGTGCAAGTGCTTGAATTGGCTCCGCTTCCATTTAATAAATTACTTGCAAAAAGATTAACTATTCTTGGAGAAGCGATGTCTATACAGGCCACATCAAGGGAGAGGGCAAAACGTTGAGTATTTATGTCATATAGAGTGTAAGTTAAATCCAAACCATTCGGGTCAGTAGATCCAGCCCCAATCTCCGAAGCCTGGATAGTTTTAGCTCCATTTTGGTCAAGATAAACGGTAAGGTTATTACAAACGATATTAGGTGCTGAAGGTATGATCCTATAGGTAATTTGACCACCTTGGGAATTGTTGGTTGAACCTCTTTTTACTTTTACTATAGAGCGGTTTTTATGGTACATATTATTAATGAAACTCCCACCTCCTTTTTCTCTTGCTCCAGGGGTAAATCCACCGCCATTGGGTTGTGTAATCCCTACTCCACCACCACCGGCACCACCACCAAAACCAAAACCACCCAATGCTTTTTGGGTATTTCCTTTTACATCCCAATTTCCTCCTAGGCCACCTGTTGGCTTGACAGCGTTAGTATATGGATCAGTTGCGCCTGGCCAGCCTAGGTGTCCTGCCCGCTTAGAATTACATTTTTCCCACCTAGTATCTTGGACATCATAATAGTAGAAGCCGGAAGGGTCATATATTCCACCGCCGCCTGCAGCACAATAACAGGCACATGCTAATTGAGTGAAACTACAGTAAGTATCTGTTCCAGAAATTGGGCATTGAATAATTTCTCCGGGTTTACCATCTTCTTTGATGGTACAGCAGTCAGAGTATCCTCCATTTCCACCCCCGGCTACTAATAAGAGGGTATATTGATTATCAGGGCGTTTGTAAAAGACAGCGGTGCCTCCTCCACCTCCTGCGGACTCCGCCCAAGCATTGTTAATACTTTCTCCACGTTGACCTACAATAAAAATTACTTCCGAACCTGGTGGGATCTGATTACTGCCTGTTCCAATTTCAAACCAGGCCCCCATCCTAGCTCCCTGACCTCCTTTTCCCGAAATAGTACTTCCATTCCTCTTTCGTCCACCATCTCCTCCAGTGGCTTCAAAATAGATTAACCCACTGGATAGACTAGTAGGAATCCGGAATTCCTGGACGCGATCATTGTCTTTATAATTTATGGTATGATTTTGTGCATCGTAAGTAAGAAAGGGTTGAGCTGCTATTGAATTAGGGACTAGGAAACTCAATAGAAAAATATAGGTCGTAAAATAGAATGTACACTTTTTCATAGGACTTTTTTAAGGTTAGACAATAGGTATAGCCTGGAGCCCAGTGTCTTTTTTGGATCTCATAAAAGTTCATCCTCAGCTAAAAAAGCTGTGGATATTAATTCTTAATTTTTGTGTTACCTCAAAGGTGGAAGAAAAAGAGAAAGGAAAGTAGGACTAAAATCCAAAGTTCCTGGACTATTGTCCAAGTGGCTGAAAATCAGGCTCTAAATTGTTTTGGAGAAATGCCGAATTCCTGAGAAAAACAACGGGTAAAGTAATTAGGATCTTCAAATCCTACCTCGTAAGCAATTTGTGAAATATTCAGATCAGTGTTTTTTAGGAGTGATTTTGAACGATGAAGTCGAATCGAGCGTATGTATAGGGCTGGCGAACGATCGGTAAGGGCTTTGATTTTGGCAAAAAAGCTGGAGCGGCTCATGCCTAAGCTTTTCGCTAGTTCATTAGGCCCGAATTTTTCATTATCGATATTTTGTTCTACCGCTTTACGAACCTTTGTAATAAATGCATCTTCTATCTGTATGGCCGGGTCATTGGAGGGCTGAAGAGCTTCCTGAACACGGTATCTTTCCTGTAGGCGTTGACGGATTTCAATTAGCTTTTGCAAACTAACCAATAGCTCTTTTTTATTAAAAGGTTTAGCCAGATAAGCATCTGCTCCTCTTTCAAGACCTTCAATCCGGGATTCGATATCTGCTTTTGCGGTAAGCAAGACTATTGGAATATGACTGGTTCGCTGATCCAGTTTAAGCGTTTGACAAAGCTCAAAACCATCTTTTACAGGCATCATGACATCACTTAAAATGATATCTGGACTTACTTCAAAAGCTTTTTCAATCCCTTCCTGCCCATGTTTAGCAAAATCCAATTGAAATTGATCTTGTAAACAAGTGATCAAATACTGAACGATGTCAGGGTTATCTTCCACGATTAATAAATTTGGGAGTGTTTTATCTCCATTGACGATAGGGTTTGGTTGAAGACCATTTGAATTAGCAATTTGAGATTGAATAGATTTGGCTATTTGATCGGACAACAAAACCTCTTCCTTGACCATTTCGGCCTTTCTTTTAATCGGTAGATAAATGGTAATAGTGGTTCCTCTGTCAGGTGAGGAATGCTCCTGACTGCTTTCAACAATTATTTGGCCATTCATCAATTTGATGAGTTCCTTTGTTAAGGCCAGGCCAATACCAGTGCCCCCGGCTCCCTCATTCGATTTTTGATTATGGGACCCCTGGTAAAAGCGGTCAAAAATATAGGGCAACTGTTCTTTAGAGATTCCAATGCCGGTATCCTTTACCTCTAAGGATAAGGTAGTAGAAGTGTCCAATGAAGCACGAATGTCTATTTTACCTCCCTGAGGAGTGAATTTGATAGCATTGGATAGTAAGTTGGAAACGATCCTTAGAAACTTTTCTGGATCATAATCCATAATTAATTCCTCCGGATCTGTAGAAAATTGAAGTTGGACTCCTTTAGTATCAGCTAATGAAGAAAATGATTCTGTAATATATTTTAAATAGGTAATGATATCCCCTTGAACTAAATCCAATTGAAGTTTGCTCACTTCCAATTTTCGAAGATCTAGGATTTGATTAATCATATTGAGCAGGCTTTCACTGTTGCGTTTGATGAGCGATTTAGCTTTTTCCTGATCTTCAAGCTGGTCAGCCATCCCGCTGATGACGGTAAGAGGAGTTCGGAATTCATGGGAAATATTGGTGAAAAAACGAGATTTTACCTTATCTAATTCTTGTAATTTGGATGCTTGTTGCTCTATCAATTTTTTGTCTAATTGGATTTGATGGGTACGTTTTTTGACTTCAATTTCCAATCGTTTTTTCTCTGTGACCAGACGTCGACTCCAAATGAAGACACCTAATAGTAAAGGAAGCGTGCAAAGCATATAAAACCACCAGGTTTTATAAAAGAACTCTTTGACCTTGATAGGAATACGTAATACGTTATTAATATGTTGTCCCTTATGATCCGTACCTCTTATTAAAATAGAATACTGTCCTTCTGGCAAATCATTCAGGGTGAGAAAAGAGTTATTGCCGATACTGATCCAAGAGCTATCTGCACGATTTTTGGAGTTTAAGTCCTCTTGCTTTATTAATTGATAGGCAAATGAACTGTTTTGAGCATGGGTATAATCAGAAAGGGAAAAATCCAGGGATAAATATCTGTGCGTTGCCGGAAGGATAATCTGTTGGATGGTTTCAAATTGACCTCTTTTTAAAGTATCCTTGCTGAGTTTTTTATCAAAAAATCTAATTTCGGTAAAATATAATTGGATGCTATCCTTTTGAGTAAGAACTGCTTTAATTTTTTGAGGCTCTAAAACATTTATCCCTGATACTGCACCAAAGATTAATCGGCCATCTTCCAATTTATGATAGGAGAAGCGATTAAATTCCTGATGGGAAATGCCGTCTTTTTCTTGCACCTTAAACAAAATTTCTCCTTCGTTTGATAAAACAGTAATCCCCGAGAAGGTAGACACCCACTTATCTCCGTCTTCATCTTCCAGGATACCAACTACAGAGTTATTGGACAAACCATTGCTTTCATTAATTAGTTGGAGGGCTCCTGATTCGGGATCATAAATTTGCAACCCTCCATTGAGCATGCCTATCCAAATTTTCCCATCATTATTTTCGTAAATACAAATGACTTGATTATTAGATAGGCCATTTTTTTCGTTAAGATGAAATACTTTTCCGGAAGGTTGCTCTATTTTCCACAGACCATTCAGGGAAGCAATCCATATAATGCTATCTTGGCTAAGCATTATTTCATTGGCTCTGCCTCCAATATTCAGAGGAGTTCCTGCAATAGAATAAGGTTGTAATTGATTTTGATCTAGATTATAGATGAAGACTTGATTTTGAATAAAATCAGCGAGGATGACTTCCTTTTCATTCAAAAAGGCAAATTTGTCAAATTCCTGGTTAGTTGGAAAAGTGGTAAAAATTTTTTGTTTTTTATGATAGCTTACTAAATATTTTCCTGAAGCAAACCATATTTTTTCATTGCCTTGATAAATTATTTTACTAAAAGGGGATTGGCTAATATTATCTCCAAATGTCAATTCTTCTAAATTGTTGCCGATTAGTCTTTCATTTTTCTGATTCAAATCTGCCAACTGTAAATATCCATTATCGGAATTAACGGTAATGTTTCCAGGACTCCATTCGGTAATAACTCTTGATGGCCAACCTTTTACAAATACTTCTAAGGCTAAATCAGCTTTTATTTCTGTACTATGTAATCCCCCATCGGTTGTGATAATAGCTTTCTTTTTAAAATTTTCACTATTAATGTAATTGGCTTGAATAGGGCGATCATCTGAAAAAGCTATTCCATATCGGCTGGTTTCTGTTACCTCGTTTATAATATTTTGATAGTCATAGAATTTTCCGAGAGAATCTAATAGCCAATAAGATTCTTTGGCATATATCCCGTCCAGTGGCCACCAGGTAAAACGAATAATAGTATTGCCAGATTTATCTTTAAATGAATAAATTTCTGTTTGGTCATCCTTGATTTTAGGTAGTGATTTTAGATATTGATTAATGGCAAGATTTGGAGATAGTTTCTTAGTTTGGATATCAAAATCAAAACAGCTTTTAAGTTTGCTAAAAAAAAACGTGATTTTTCCTTTTCCAACTTTCGTCAAATAAAGGTTAGAATAAGGGTCCACTTTTTCATTCAAAAGATCTTCCCACTTATAATTGTCTAAGGTATTTGAATCTAAATTATATTGAATAAATCCATTATTTTGATGCAAGAAAAAAAGGAGGTCACCCTCCAGGACAGCAGGGGTGTTGAAATTGATTTCCTCTTCAACAGATAAATTCAATTCAATACTTTGAAGTAATTCTTTTCGAGTCTGAGTAACTCGATATATTGAGTATTTATTAGGATGTTGGGTAATTGCGATAACTCCATTTTTTTCATACCCTAGAAGATTGATGATTCTTTCCTCTTTTTCGAAAGAAAAAACCTGGCTTTTATGGAGATCTGGATCATAAAAAAAGGTATGTGTCCTTTCAAGGTTAGTACCAAATAAAAATCCACTTGGTGTAATATCTTGTATGAACCAGGCTTGATCTGTAGAGCTTTCTTCAGGATTGGGGATCGCTATGGTATACGATTTATTTCCATCAAATTGAAAAAAACTTTGCTTGCGGTGGATATCCAAAATACGACAAGGATTGACCCACATTCTGCCTTTCCGATCTATAAATGTTTCCTCTATACAAGATACTGGTAATCCCTGCTCAATATCATAGGTAGTAAAAGTGGAGGCTTGAAGTGATGGTAAAGAAAGGGCATCTGTTGTTTGAGCAACAGAGGAAGTAAGAGCCAAAAAAGCAAAAAGGATTAAACAGTATTTTTTCATGATTCCCCCTCTTCTAAAAAACGCGTTTTCAACTTGGAACCTTGCAGTGATAAATATACGTAAAAAGACATGACATGTTTAAACATGCCATGTCTAAAAAGTCAGGAGATTTCCCCTGGAGCGAGAGAGAATATTTAAGGATTGAATCATCCGCCTCAGGCGGATGATTCAATCCTTAAATATTATTTTTGTAAAATCACCTTCTGATTAATCAAAGCCTTGCCTGCTCTCAATCTAACCAAATAAATACCTGCCGGCATAGGCTGGCCATTTTGATCCTTACCATCCCATAAAATTCTGTGGTCTCCAGCAGGGACCATTTCGGATAGCAGAGTATGAATTCGCTGCCCCTGAATGTTGAAGATCTCAATAGTGGTTTTTTCTTCTTGACTCAAATTGAAACTCAGATTGACTTCCTCCTGGAATGGATTTGGAAAAGCTTTTAATTCAGTGATGCTGCTATTCTCCTCCTGTCCTTGTTTTTTCAAACTCCAGCCACCCCATCCTCCTGGACTTGGATCAGGATTTGAGTTTTGTTCACAGGCATCTCCTGTTCCATTATTATTGCTGTCTTTTTGATTTAGATTGTAAGTGTCTGGGCAGTTGTCACAACTGTCTAGCAATCCATCTGCATCGCTATCGGTTCCTTCTAAAGTGACCTTAGCTTGACAGTAAGCCGTACTGCCTTTTTCATTAGTTACTGAGAGTAATAGATTTTGTTCTTTACCATTCACACAATGAATATCCATGCTTGGAGCAGGCGGAAGGCCAGTACCAAAAATTGAACCACCTGCCGGACTGATGAGTAAGGTAACCTGACTACAGTCATCAAAAGATCCATCGTCAATATCTGAAGCACTGATGTTGACCGTTCCATTTCCGGTCATGGGCATGGAGATGTTTTTGCAGAGGGCATTAGGAGCAGCATTTCCACCAACCATCACCCACTGAGTCTGCGTGCTGATGTTTCCATTTCCGTCATCGTAATTCCAAAGGACGACAAAGGTTCCTTCCTGGTCAAATTCCAGTGGGCTGTCAGTAGTAGCGGTAATAGAACCCACACAATTATCGGTAGCCGTTGGGAAATGGGTAATAATAACCGAACAAGATCCAGTCAAAGCAGGCAGATTGGGCTGATCGGGTACCGGTGCTTTAGTATCTCTGATGACCACTCTCTGAGTTTGTGTAACTGAATTTTCATTGCCATCATCGTAGACCCAGGTGATGATGTGGATACCTTGAGTATTATAAGTCAAAGGATCAGAGGTCGTTCCTTGAATGGTTCCTACACAACGATCAGTAGCCGTGGGTATAGTGGAGACGGTAAGCCCGCACTGTGCTCTGAGAGTTGGCAGATTATTCCGATCTGGGACGGGAGCCACATCATCCTCAATGATAATGGTTTGATCTTGTGAGGAGGTATTTCCATTTCCATCATCATAGACCCAGGTAATAGTATAAATTCCTACCTTATCAAAGTAGAGCGGATCAGCAGTGGTACCCATGACTTGACCGGCACAATTATCAGTCGCAAAAGGAGGTTCCAGACCAGCTTCACAGTTTCCAGTGATGGTAGGCAAAGTAGCTACATTTGGAATAGGAGCGATATTATCCTTTAAAATCAGATTGGCAGTACACGAATTTGAATTGTTGTAAATATCTGTGACCGTTAAAGTAACCGTTTGGTCAGAACAAGAAATAGTTGTTTTATCCAAGCTCATTGATTGAATACCGCAAGCATCACTGGAACCATTATCTACCTGTTGAACGGTGACCGTTCCCTGCCCATTCTCATCTACCACAACAGTTGCCTCACGGCACTTTGCATCGGGAGCAACACGATCAACAACGGTAATCATACCAGTACATGAACTTTCATTTTGTGAAACATCTATTACTGGATAAGTAACTTCAAAAGAGCCAATATCACTACAATCAAGTGGCATGGTTAGAAAGAATATTATCGCAAGGCCACAATTATCAAAAGACCCATCATCAACAGATTTTATACTGTAATTACCCTTTCCTGCTGCGTCTAATTCAATGGTAACATCCTTACATCTAGCAATGGGCGGTAAATTATCAATTGGAGTAACAAAACTAAAGCAAGTACTTTGATTACCATTGTTGTCCTTTACAATTAATGTTACATCAAAATTATCGAAGCCTGAAGCAGAGCACATAAAGTCTCTTTTTGTCGAGCCATCAGAAAATTCGAAGGTCAAAGATCCGCAGTTATCTGTAGATCCATTATCCAGATCTTGAGCACTAACTGTAGCTTTCCCATTGGCATCAACAGGAACCTTCAAATCCTTACATTTAGCAATGGGCGGCGTATTATCTACCACAATGACGATTTGAGTTTGCGTTTCAATATTACCATTTCCATCATCAAAAGACCAGGTAATGGTATGTGTGCCTAAAGTAGAATAGGTCAATGGATCAGAAGTCGTTCCAATGATGGCATTCCCTGAACAATAATCTGTAGCAGTAGGCGGTGACACTGTGACAGGGCATTCATTTGTGATAGTAGGCAATGTCGCCAGATCTGGAGTGGGTTTAGTGACATCATCCACAATCACTGTTTGGGTCTGCGTTTCCACATTTCCATTTCCATCATCAAAAGACCAGGTAATGGAATGTGTGCCTTGGGTAGAATAAGTTAGCGGATCAGAAGTGGTTCCCTGAATGCTGCCCTCACATGCATCTGTAGCAGTAGGAATACGATCAACGTTTGCCAAACATTCACCCGTAATAGTAGGAAGTGTAGTAAGATCAGGAATGGGTTTAGTGACATCATCCACAATAACAGTTTGCGTTTGTGTCTCTACATTACCATTGCCATCATCGAATGTCCAGTTGATAATGTAAGTACCCTGCTGATTGAAGCTGATTGGATCATTGGTCGTACCTGTGATGATCCCTGCACAAAAATCTGTAGCAGTGGGTGCAGGGACCGTTGCAGAGCATTCTGCCCTAATAGTAGGTAAAGAGGGAATATCAGGAATGGGTTTGAAGTAATCTTTTACCACTACCAATTGAGTGGCCGTTTCAATATTACCATTGCCATCATCGAATGTCCAGGTAATGGTATACTCTCCTTGTTCGGTATAGGTAAGTGGATCATTGGTAGTGCCGAAGATGATTTGCCCACAGTTATCTGTAGCGCCGGGCTTTTCATAAACAATGGCTTCACATTCACCATCGATGGGACTTAAGCTAGCAATGATCGGCACAGGCTTGGATACATCATTGACAGTTACTAAAGCAGTACATTGATCAGTATATGTACCATCACTGACGGTTAAAATAACCGAATGTGTGCCTGGCCCAAAAGTGGTTTTATCCATATTCATAATGAGGTTATCTTCATCAAGGTCGTAAGAGCCTCCATCTACGTCCGCATAGGTGAGGTAGACTTCACAATTTTGGTCAACGGACATAGTCACATTTTTACAGACTGCTACGGGTGGAAGATTACAATAGTATTCCGGATCGCTTATTGTCACCTTTGCGGTACAAAAACTGGAATTACCATCAGGTAAAATAGCGGTTAGGGTAACGGTGTTTTCTCCAAAATTAGAACAGTCGAAACTGGTTTTATCCAAGTCTAAAGAAGCAAAGCCACAAATAGAAGTGGAAGGATCTATAATCTCATAAACAGTGATAGAAATTATACCTTTATCATTCATTGGAATAACTACGTCCTGACAAGCCAAAGTAGATGAAGAATTATCTTCAACGGTAACGGTAGTATTACAAACAGAGCCATTTCCGTAATTATCCTTCAATAAAAGACCTACTGGATGGGTACCGATACTTGCACAATCAAAGGTAAGGAAGTTTGAAAAAGCATTTTCCTCTACGCAGAAATTTCCAGATTTCTGATAGTCCCAATCATCTGCTCCCTCAACAAGTATATTCCCCTGATCATCTTTTAATTGAAAATAACCATTACCTGGCCCAGAAAAGCGAAAGCCATCTCCATGGGAATCATAAAAATTTAATTCGTAACAACCTGGAGGTAGTGAAAAAGTTTCAGTTATTAATTTTAGATCCTCTGCATAGGTATAGGGCCCTCCCGATGCATAAGTATTTTCTCCACTAGTGAGGGTCCAAGAGTTATCGGTAGAGAAAAATTCAAATTGAATGGTCAAAGCAAATTCCTTTTCTGAATAAGGATTGGAGTTGGAGTTCCATACCTGCATAGAGGCGATGGTTCCACATACATCATAGGAACCTGCATCTAAATCAGTTCCCGTCAAGGTCGTCGTTCCTGATGAAGGAAGCTGGATTGTCAAGGGCTGACACTTGGCTACGGGGCCAGCCTTATCCTGTACCATAACTGTAGAGATACATTCATCAATGATATCACCATTAGGTTTTGTTAGGGAGAGTGTGACAGGATTGGCTCCAATATCAGCACAAGAATAATTAAAAATTGTTTGGTCGGGAGTCAGGACGAAGGTATGCCCACCTTCACATGAACTTATTGTGGATCCATTATCAAAATCTAAACCCCCTGATCCTCTTTTTGTATGAATTTGATTTTGACCACTTTGATCCAAGGTCACGACCACATCTTTGCATTTAGCAGCATCGCTTAGATCTTGTTCAATGGTAACCGTAGTCTCACAAGTAGAGCCATTCCTATAATTATCATAAACTATGACTCGTACTGGATAGGTGCCACCAACATCTTCACAACGAAATGTAACGATGTCTGTGTAAATATTGTCTCCTGCATAAAAATTCTTGGATTTTTGATAGTCCCAATCATTCGGCTCACTTTCGATAATGAGCTTTCCAAACTCATCTTCCAGGCGGAATCCAGTCATTTGATTTGGGGGAATCGAATTTAGACCATCCCCATATTCATCATAAATATTAAAGGTATATCTCCCTGGGGAAAGACTAAAGGTTTCTGTAATAATACTTCCGGAAGTTATATTATAAGGCCCTCCTGAGAAAAAAGTCTTTCCTCCACTGGTAAGACTCCAGCTGGTTTCACTAGGCCAATAATCAGAATTGATGGTGAGGGTATATTGTACATCAGAGGCAGGGCGTTTTGTAGGTGCCCATGCACGTGCATTTCTAATACCCCCACATGGATCATGATAATCCTCAAGGAAATCTGTAGGGGAAATATTGATTTCACCTAGTTCATTAGAAGGCATCTGGACCGTTATAGGTTTGCAATTGACAATAGGGCCTGCCTGATCTATAACAGTTACAGTGCCTGTGCAATCATCAATAAATTGACCATCTTTTTTTATGGTAAGGGTAACTGAATTTGGACCTATATCTGCACAGGTAAAGAGCTCTTTACTTAGTTCATACACACCATCTATTCTTCCAAGACAAGGAATAAAGGCATCATAACTATCATCATCAATATTTTGACCACGCCAGGCTTTTAGGCGAACTTCTCCGCTTTCGTCAAGTGTAACGGTAATGTCCTTACATTTAGCAAATTGACTTAGATTTCTTTCTATTCTTACCTGACTGTTACAGGTACTGATGCTTCCTCCCGGAGCATTTAGCGTGATGGTCACAGTTTGGGTAGTATTTGCCTTACTACAATCAAATGTGCTGGTGCTGATACTATATCCTTGCGGATAATTGGCGTAGGAAATGTTAGTGCAGACATTGTCAGTACCATTGTATATATCTGAGAGGCTTATGGAAACGTCTTCTTCCATCCCTAAATCTATGGTAATATCTTTGCACCTTACAATGGGGGTGTTGGGATTGTTAACTTGTACATTAGCTGTACAGGAATCTCTATCTCCATTATTATCGATAGCAGTTAGGGTGACCGTGTGGCTCCCTACATCCGTACAGCCAAAACTACTTTTGCTTAGGGTATAAGAAGAGATGGTTTCTCCACATATGGTGGTGGTGGTGTAATTGATATTATTGGCTCTTAAGAAAGCCTGGCTATTGGTATTCAATTGGACCGTTGCATCTTTGCAGGTGACAGTAGGTCTTGCTTTTATAGTTATAGAAGCAGAGCAAGTGCTTGAATCTACAGCAGTGCCGTCTAATAAACTGGTTCCAACAAGATTAACTACCAGGGGTGAAGCGATGTCTGAGCAAGTAAGGTCAATCGAGGAGCCAAGGGGTTGATTATTTATATCATAAAGGGTGTAAGCTAATTGGAAACCATTTGGATCTGAAGAGCCAGCTCCTATCTCCGAAGCCTGGACAGTTGCGCTAGCATATTCATCCAGATAAATTGTAAGATTATTACAAACAACATTAGGGGCTGAAGGTATTATCCTATACGTGATTTGACCACTTTGCGAACTATTGGTTGAACCTCTTTTTTCTTTTAAGGTAGATCGGTTTTTATGGTGCATATTGTTGATGAAACTACCTCCTCCGGTTTCTTTTACACCATCTTTTTCTTTTCCACCAGGGGTAAATCCGCCACCATTGGGTTGTGTAATGCCTACGCCACCGCCGCCAGCACCGCCACCAAAACCAAAGCCTCCTACTGCAAGTTGGCTATTTCCTATTACATCCCAATTTCCACCTTCTCCACCTGTTGGTTTAACAGGGTTAGTATAGGGATTGGTTGCTCCTGGCCAGCCCAGATGTCCGGCAGTTTTAGAATTACATTTTTGCCATTTAGTATTCTGGACATCATAATAGTAAAATCTGGAAGGGTCATAAATGCCTCCTCCACCTGCGGTACAATAACATCCACATGCTAAATAAGTGAAACTACAATAGCTGTCGGTTCCAGATATTGGGCATTGAATAATCTCTCCAGGATTGCCATCTTCTTTGACAGTACAGCAATCAGAGTACCCTCCGTTTCCACCCCCAGCAACCAATAAGAGGGTATATTGATTATCAGGACGTTTATAAAATATAGCCGTGCCACCTCCTCCTCCAGCGGACTCGGCCCAGGCATTGTTAATACTTTCTCCGCGTTCGCCAATAATAAAAACGATTTCTGAACCTGGCGGAATCTGATTACTGCCCGTTCCAATTTCAAACCAGGCACCCATTCTAGCTCCCTGGCCTCCTTTTCCAGAAATGAGGCTTCCATTCCTTTTACGTCCACCATCTCCTCCGGTAGCTTCGAAATAGATTAATCCGCTAGATAGACTAGAAGGAATCCGATATTCCTGAACGCGATCATTATTATTATAATTAATGATATGATTTTGTCCATCTTGAGTAAGATTTGGTTGAGCGTCTACAATGTTGGTTAATAAGAGGCCTAATAAAACAAAATAGACTATAATATGCGAGTTATGCTTTTTCATATGAGACTCAATTAAGGTTAGATTAATGGTAGATTCTATGGAGGGCAGTCCTTTGTCTGAAACCTCCGCAGGGTTTATCCTCAGCCCAATGAACTGCGGACAAATCCTGTCAATTTTTGTGTTGAGTCAAAAATGGAAGAAAAAGAGAGTGAAGATTATAACTAAAATCCAAGATTTTAACAATAAAATCCAAAAGCTTGAAAATCAGCCTCTAAACTGCTTGGGTGTCATGCCAAATTCCTCAGAAAAGCACTTTGAGAAGTAACTGAGGTTTACAAACCCGACCTCATAAGCCACTTGTGAAATGTTTAAATCTGTATTTTTTAGAAGTGATTTGGAATGATGAAGGCGGACTGAACGGATGAAAATAGCTGGAGAGTGATTTGTTAAGGCTTTGATTTTGGCAAAAAAACTAGAGCGTCCCATCCCCAACATTTTAGCCAGATCATTTGGTCCGAAATTTTCGTTGTCGATATTTTGTTCCACAGCTTCCCGGACTTTTTGAATAAAAGCATCTTCGATTTGGATGGTTGGATTATTGGAAGGCTGAAGAGCTTCCTGGCTACTATACCTTTCCTGAAGGCGACGACGGATTTCGATTAGTTTTTCCAAGCTGACCATTAGCTCTTTTTTATTAAAAGGTTTGGCCAGATAAACATCCGCTCCTTTTTCAAGACCCTCAATTCGGGATTCGATATCTGCCTTTGCTGTTAATAAAACAATGGGAATATGACTGGTTCGCTGATCCAATTTAAGCCTCTGACAAAGTTCAAAACCATCTTTTACAGGCATCATAACATCACTTAAAATGATATCGGGTGTTTTTTCGAAAGCCTGATCGATCCCCTCCTGCCCATTTTTAGCAAAGGATAATTGATATTGATCTTGTAAACAAGTGATCAAATATTGGACGATATCAGGATTGTCTTCTACTATTAATAAGTTCGGGAGTGTTCTATTTCCATTGACAATAGGGTTTATTTGAAGATCTTCTGAGGTAGCGATTTGAGACTGAATAGAATTGACTATTTGATCGGACAATAATACCTCATCCTTGACCATTTTGGCCTTTCTTTTAATCGGAAGATAAATAGTAATAGTGGTTCCGCTTTCAGGGGAAGAATGTTCCTGACTACTTTCAACGATTATTTGGCCATTCATCAATTTGATGAGTTCTTTTGTTAAGGCCAGGCCAATACCAGTACCCCCGGCTCCCTCCTTCGCTTTTTGATTATGGGTTCCCTGGTAAAAGCGATCAAAAACATAAGGCAATTGTTCTTTAGAGATCCCAATGCCAGTATCCTTTACCTCTAAGGAAAAGGTAAAGGTAGTATCCAAAGAAGCACGAATGTCTATTTTACCTCCCTGAGGAGTGAATTTGATGGCATTGGATAGTAAATTGGAAACTATCCTTAGAAACTTTTCCGGATCATAATCCATGATTAATTTCTC
>JANQPA010000031.1 GCA_028285545.1 Saprospiraceae bacterium
AACGCTGATGATCAGTCCTGTAGGTGGGTCTATTTTTGGCAACTCATTACCTCCGGCACCAAGCATGGATTTGTACTGTAAGGATGGAAAGGAGCAAAACCTATTGCTTTCTGTAACCAATGAAAAGGGTAATACCGCTCAGTGTCAGGCCAGGGTCACTTTACAAGGAACAGACAGCGATGCAGATGGATTGCTCGACAGCTGTGACAATTGTCCAGACATCTACAATCTAAACCAAAAGGACAGTAACAATAATGGAACTGGAGATGCCTGTGAAGAAAACTCAAATCCTGATCCAAACCCAGGAGGATGGGGAGGATGGAGTTTGAAAAAGCAAGGACAGGAGGATATGAACATCATCACAGAACTGAAAGCATTTCCAAATCCATTTCAGGAGGAAGTTAATTTAAGTTTCAACTTGAATCAGGAAGAAAAAACTACGGTTGAGATTTTCAACATCCAGGGTCAACGAGTGCATACGCTACTTTCAGAAGTCATACCTGGAGGAGAGCACCGAGTCTTGTGGGATGGAAAGGATCAAAGTGGGCAGTCACTACCTTCCGGAATTTATTTGATCAGATTGAGAGCAGGGAAGGCTTTGATTAATGAGAAGGTAGTGTTACAAAGGTAGAAGGGGAAGGACGAAAGTGGAGGGCGGAAATTTTTATGTCCTTTTTTAGCCGACATGACATGTCTAGACATGTCATGTCGGCTGCTTTTGCACATATCTCTAAAAATCAACACTTTATCACATTCCCAATTAGGGGATATCTCCTCATTTTTCGGACATGTCATGTTTAATTATGACATGTCTGCTTTTTTATCACTCTACCTTGAATAACCAAACTTTGCCTCATTCCTCCAGAGAACATTTCCCAATTTTTAGAACCTGGTGTGTCAAATACTCTTAGGGCTACTGTTGAGTTCCAATTTCCTTATCTTTGCCAAAGAAGATAATTCAAAATCCCTCATTTTTTAAAAAATTTGGAATAAATTAATAGTACATCTGACGGATATGACTATTAGGGATCGAATTACATACAGTATTCAAATTGTGGATAAAACTCAAAAAAGTTACCACTTATTAAAGTATAAAAGAATTTTCCTTTTTACCCTTCTATTCATATGTGGCTTTCTAAACCTTACGGCTCAAACTACACTGAACTTTCAAAATTTCACCCAAAAAGATGGCTTAGCCAGTAATTACATCTTTAAGATTTATCAGGATTATCAGGGATTTATATGGATAGGAACGGAAAATGGTCTAAATCGATTTGATGGTCAAAATTTTTTAGTTTTTCGTTTTGATCCAGAGGATCCTGAAACACTGGATGGTAATTGGGTGGTAGATATTTTTGAAGACAGCGAATTGAATCTTTGGATAGAAACAGAAAATGGAGTAAACAGACTCAATAGGGAAACAGGAAAAATTGAACGTTTACATTTATATAAATCAGGTGAACTTTCCTCAACTATAATTAGGGCAGTTGAAAAAGATAAAGATGGAAATTCCTGGTTAATGGGTTCAGACTTTCAATTATACAAATTGATTAAACCGGAAGACAAGAGTAAAAACTGGTATGGTGAGTATTTTCCAATAAACATCGATTCATCGATTCATTCAAGTCAATCTACCTATCAATTTTTACATTTTGATTCAGAATTTTCATGGTTTCTTTCCACAAAAGAGATTTTGCGATTTGATATTTCAACAAAAAAAATTCTAAAGCCAGTCTACTCATTTCCAGATTCCGTCCAAAAACAAATCTCCCAAATAACAGACCCTTTATATCAGGAAAAATTTGTTAAAAGCGATGGCAAGTTTTTTTTTGCTACCCCAAACCAACTATTTGTTTTTGATACAAAAGAAAATCATCCTGAATTAAAACCTTTTGACTATAATCATCCTAAAACTATCCAGGATTCTTTGATTTTTAATAGTTTACTTAGGATTAACTCTGATCAGCTACTGGTTTCTTCATTAAGAAATCTGGAGTTACTCAACCTAAAGACCCGGGAAGTACAACAAATAAATAGAGACCAAGCTAAGGAGGATGAATTATTTCCCAATTATATTCGTAGCCTTTTTAAAGACCGCCAGGAAAACATTTGGATTGGAACATTAGGCAGTGGAATTTTTCTTAGCCAAAAAGGGAATAAGGCCTTTACCTTTTATCAGCATGACCCTACTGAGCCCAATTCGATTGCCAATGGACAGGTACGTTCTATGCTTGAAGATGAGCAAGGAATACTCTGGGTTGGCATTCTCAATTATGGTTTAGAACAGTTTGCTCATAATGATAATCTAGGCTTACAAAAACTACAGTCGGTAACTCCCATTCCAGGTAACTCCCATTCTTTAATTAGCAATCGGATTATAAAAATTATTAAGGGGGAAGGAGAAACCATTTGGATAGCTACCCTAACAAATGGATTGGTAAAAATGGAAGACTATGGTGGTCAATTTATAACTTATCAACACCATCCAAATGATCCTACTTCTATTTCCGGAAACAGATTATGGGCATTGGCAAAAGATTCCAAGGGATTTATTTGGGCGGGTGCCTGGAGTTACGGATTAAATCGAATTGACCCCCAAACTGGTGAAATCACAAGATTTCAGCATAAACCTGAAATACCATCTACAATAAGTAATGATCACATTAGGTACCTATTGGTGGATCGCAATG
The DNA here is from genome assembly GCA_028285545.1 of Saprospiraceae bacterium. Taxonomy (GTDB): domain Bacteria; phylum Bacteroidota; class Bacteroidia; order Chitinophagales; family Saprospiraceae; genus JANQPA01. The sequence continues at coordinate 2,691 of JANQPA010000031.1, forward strand.
ATAAACTATGGATTGGAACTGATGATGGATTAATTAGATTTGATCCTGAGTCCAATCTTTTTACCCAATATAAAAACATCCCTGATAATTCTAATTCTCTTTCCGATAATTGGGTGTGGGCGATTTATGAAGATCAGAAGGAAAATATATGGATTGGTACCAATACCGGTCTTAATCGCTTCCAGCCAAATTCCCAAACCTTTGAACATTTTTTCGAAAAGGATGGTCTTCCTGATAACACCATTTATGGAATAGTAGAAGATGACGATGGAGTCCTATGGGTCAGTACGGAAAGAGGTCTGGCCAGAAAATTGCCTCAAAGTAGTGAATCTGCCTTCCTCCCTCTTGGATTGGAAAATGGCCTTGGGACCGTTTCTTTTTTGCCTAAAGCCATATTCAACAGTCCGAATTCAGAAAGATTATATTTTGGAAGCGCTGAAGGTATGTTAATGATTAGACCAGGATTATTACATTCGGATACCATTAAACCCAAATTAGCCCTTCATTCCATTACGATTTTTCAAAAAGACAAAAGAGGAGGTCAATTGAAAGCCAATTATTTTGTAAACGAAAACAAAAAGCCTCTAAAACTGGGATATCTGGATCAGTCCATTACCTTTAATATTTCTGACCTGAATTGGGACGACAATCTAAACTATCGATATGAATATCAATTAGTTGGTTTTAACCAACAATGGATGCCTTTAGATAAGGACAAGCGAATAACCTTCACCAATCTACCTCCTAAAAAATATCGCTTATTGGCCAGAGCAAAAAACATGGAAAACAAGCCTTCTGAATCCATAGACTTGTTAAGCATCCGAGTTTTTCCGCCCTGGTGGAAATCAGGATGGGCCTATGCCGCTTATTCAGTGATGATTCTCCTAATCATTTTAAGTATGTATCGTTTTCTACTAAATCGGCAGTTGGAAAAACAGGAGGCTCGAAACTTAAAAAACCTGGATTCTTTTAAAAATAAACTTTACGCCAATATCACCCATGAATTTCGCACTCCCCTCACCATAATTTCTGGAATGGTAGAACAAATAGAAAAAAATCCTCAGAAATGGTTAGAAAAAGGTGCGGCTATGATTAAAAAAAGCAATTCCAATTTACTGGACCTGGTCAATCAAATTCTGGATCTCCAAAAGGTGGAGGCGGGAAATCTCAAGCTGGATATGCAATACGGAGATATCATTCCTTTTTTAAATAGTTTGTATGGTCAATTCCAGGCATATTCACAAAGCAAAGGGCAGAAAATGGAATTTAATGCTGAGGTACAAACACAAAAAATGGATTATGATCCGGAAAAAATTCTTAGGATAGTTTCCAACTTATTATCCAATGCCATCAAGTTTACTCCTGATAATGGTAAAATTACGCTCTCTGTAGGCATAAGATCTAATCCGGGCTTAAAATCTTATTTAGTAATAGCTGTAGCGGATACAGGAAAAGGGATTTCTAAAGATCAACTGCCTCATATTTTTGATCGCTTTTATCATTCTGCACCGAAAGGAAAAGGAATTGGAACTGGAATTGGTCTTTCTCTTACTCAGGAATTGGTAAAATTATTAGGCGGAAAGATTGAAGTAGATAGTGAAGAAAATAAGGGCTCTACCTTTAGAGTTTTTCTTCCTATAAATCAAAACTCAGCCCCTGGGGTTGAAAGTGCGGATCAATCTTTTCCTATCCAGCAAAAGATCTTTGGTACACTTGGACCTATTGAAATGGAGCCCCAAACCGAAGGCAATCTTCCAACTGTATTGATAGTGGAAGACAACCCCGATATTGCTGATTATTTACAAATATGTCTGAATGGTCATTATAAATTAATATTGGCTTCAAATGGGCTTGAAGGAGTTAATCATGCAATAGATCATGTTCCTAATCTTATTATTAGTGATGTAATGATGCCCAAAAAAAATGGATTTGAACTTTGTGAAACGCTAAAGGAAGATATGCGCACCAGTCATATCCCAATTATATTATTAACTGCCAGAACCGATATAGATTCCAAAATAATAGGATTAAAACATGGTGCGGATGACTATTTGGGCAAGCCTTTTAATGAGGAAGAACTCCTCGTTAGAATGCAAAACCTTTTAAATATTCGGCTCCGATTACAGGATCGTTACAAAGATCTTTATGCCCAACCTATTCAACAAACTCAAAAACAAGCAGCAAATAAGGAAGATGAATTTATCCTTAGGATCAAGGAAATTTTAGAACAAAAAATGGAGGACCCCCAATTTGATCTGGATGCCTTAAGTGAACATTTAAATCTGAGTCGGTCTCAATTCGGAAGAAAAGTGAAGGCCCTTACAGGTCAATCACCAGCCATTTTTCTTCGTGCCCTTCGCTTACAAAAAGCAAGGCAGCTATTATTTTCTACCAATCTTTCCGTCAAAGAAGTAGCTTATGAAGTAGGCTTCTCCAATCCATCCTATTTTTCCAGATCATATACGGAACTATTCGGCGAAAGCCCTAGTAATACCAGCAATTTTTAAAAACTCAAGACTGGAATTGCCTTTCTACAACATAATTAGTTAATTTGAAAGAGCATTCAATTAGTAAACAACCATTGAGGGTCAACTCAAATCATGAGGGATATAGCAGGTTCTTTTTTCCTAATAATAATGTGCTGTTTCCAGAGTATTTGCTCTTATTCGCAAACGAATCTCTCCCTGGAGGCCTTGCCCTCTCCCTCAATAATCTCCCAAAGCACTTATGGCTTAAGTGAAGGAATGCCAGACAACTGCATTGAAAATGGTTTTATAGATAGCAAGGGCAGACTATGGTTAAATCCTTGCCTCTATACCTCCGAAGAGCGAGGAATTATTTTTTTCCAATATGATGGAAAACAATCTTTTTTCCCTAACATAGTAATGGATAGTCTTAGCCAATATGAAGAGCCCATTTATTGGAATGTATTAGGGGAAACCAAAGAAGGGTTTTTATTTGGTAGAGCAGCCAACATGGATATTTCTTTAGTCTTTATGTGGCATCCTGATACCAAGGAGCAGAACCTGTATACCTTTGAGTCCTTTGAAATAATAAAAAACGTTATTAAAAATCCTGAAGGAGGAATACTAGTACTCACTCAAAATGAGGACTTTTTTAACATTTACCACCTAAGGAATCAAAAAGGAAAAGTAAAATTAGCTGAATTTAAAGGAAATACTCCATCTTCACAGGCCAAAGGTTTCTCTAACGCATTTGAAACACAAAATCAAAAGGCCTGGTTCTTTATCCCATTTGAAGGTCTGGCAGGTATAGATCTGGTAAGCCATGAAAAGCTGTTTTATTCCTTCCAAGACCTCACTAATGAGTTAATAAATTTTGATGGAATTCATCCTCTAGCCCTTAATTTTTCGGATGCTTCTATTGCTGCTGCAATGGTGGCCTTCAGATCTGATGAACTGTTATTATATCTTGGAGTTCATCATGGATTTTGGATGTTCCACGTTCCAAGTGGGAGAGCAAATCCAATTCCCGATTTGAGCCAGTTTTTAAATTTACGGAACAAAAATTCCTATGTTTTTGTAGAGTTAGGAAAAGATTTAGCAAGCAATATCCTAGTAAATTTAGGCACTCTAGAAATGCCTAAAAATGATTTGCAAAAGAACTATTTTAAAAATATTCTTTTCGATAAAAATCAGCAATTATGTGATTATACAGCACTGATCGCTGAAATGGATATTTTTAAACCACTTTCCTGGGACTTTGCTTTTTTTAGCCATAATTTTAAACAACAGCTCGGCAGGATGTCTTTCGGAGGTTTAGTGGTATCGGAAATTCAAATTGAATCCTCTGGACTGCAGACCTATCCCTTTAATTTTGGAGTTAGAGCGATGGCTTTAATTGATACTCACACCTTATATTTTAATACAGATGCCAGGGATTTTAAGCTCGATTTACAGTCTACAGATAATAGAACCAGGATACTCCTCAAACTGAAGTCAAGAGCATTATCTCCTGTATATATTTCTGAAGATCGAAACTTGTGGTTATCTGGGGATCAAGGCTTGTGGCGTTTGAATCCAACAAATAACCAATTTGATTACCAGGAAATTGGGATCGCCTTTGATAAATTTATTTTCATTAATAATACAGAAATAGCTCTTTTTTCCATAACAGGTGATTTATACTTCTATAACCTTGGGAATAAACAAACCACTCCATTCCTTATACAGGATTCTCTATTTAACATACAAAGTGAAGTAAATGATCTCTATTATTCTAAAGAAGGTACTCTTTGGGTAGCTGCTAAAAATGGCTTATGGAAGATTGACCTCCAAAGCAAGCAGGCCATTTCGTTTGGCAAGATAAATAAGCAATTAAATGAGCGCATTACCTCCATTCATCCTGGAGAGAATGGAAAACTATGGTTAGGGACATTCAATTCAGGGGTTCTGATTTTTGATCCATCAAAAAATGAGCTTAAACAAATTTCAGTGGTTAATGGACTCTCTAACAATACCATAACCGGCATTCTATCCGATCAGGAAGGCAATCGCTGGGTTGGCACCTATGATGGCATTACTGTTCTTTCGCCACAAGGAGAAGTATTGTTTGATTTATCAGAAGAAAATGGATTAACCCATAATGAATTCAACAGAACATCTTATGTTAAATTTCCGGATGGCCGCATGGCATTTGGCGGAGTGGCTGGAATCAACATATTGGATCCTCCAAAAATCAGAGAGACTTATATCAATCGCTTCCCTTTAAATATTTTTCTAACTTCAATTTCCTATTATAGTAATGAAGCAGGCGAAAATAAAACCTATGAATTCCCAACATTATCTCAAAAGACCATAAATATTCCGGCGGCAAACCGTTATCTTTTTTTGGATTTTGCTATTTCTGAATATGTCAATCAATCTAAACATACCTATTCTTATAGAATCATTTCAGGAAACTTAGGGGATAGTCCTATGGAAGATATTCCCTGGATAAACCTGGGAGCGACATCAGAATTGACCCTGAACAATCTGCCAGTTGGTGATTATATTGTTGAAGTTCGAGGTTTTGACCATAAAAGGCGTCAATCCTCCTCTTCTTTACAAATCCCTATTCATGTCAAACAATTTTTTTACAGAACCTGGTGGTTTTATGCCCTTTGTGCCTTTCCTTTTATTCTTGGTGGATGGATCTGGATTCGAAGAATACTTACCGAAAGAAAGCGATTAAAGATTGAAGTGGATAAGCGTACCAAACAAATCCGCCTGGATAAGGAGATCATCGCCCAGCAGGTGGAAGAACTCCAGCAATTTGATCAGGCCAAATCCAGATTTTTTGCCAATATATCCCATGAGTTACGCACCCCACTAACCATCATTTTGGGTATGGTTGATCAGGTGGAAAAGCAACCTGAGCGTTGGGTAAAAGAGGGAACAAAAATGATTCGAAAAAGTGGTTCTAATTTACTAGAGTTGGTCAATCAAATATTGGAATTACAGAAATTAGAATCCGGCAATCTAAAAGCAAATCTCCAATTAGACGATATTATCCCTTTTCTTCGATCCATTTTCGACCAATTTAAAGCTTTGGGAGCTAGTAAAAATTTGCAAATGGACTTTATCTCTGAAAAGGAAAGGCTATTAATGGACTTCGATCCAGAAAAAATCCTTCGAATTACTTCTAATCTCCTATCCAATGCCATAAAATATACTCCTGAGAAAGGCAAGGTAATCTTTTCCATATCTTTTGGGAAATTAAATGAATTCACTCAAGGGGATCACTTGATTTTAACTATTGAGGATACCGGCCACGGTATTCACCACGAGGAACTCCCTTATATTTTCGATCGTTTTTTTCAGGCCACTTCCCAGGAAAAGACAAGTAGCGGTGGGACTGGTATTGGTTTATCCTTAACCCAGGAACTAGTGAAACTACTCAATGGGGAAATTGAAGTAGTCAGTCAGCTCGGTGAGGGTACCACCTTCCAAGTTTTCTTGCCCATCACCCAAAAGGCCAATTCTGGCCAAAGTAAAGATCGAATAAGCATCCAGTCAGCCGTTTTAGGAACACATGGTCCTAGCCAAAAAGAAAAAATTGCGGGAGAAGATCTTCCATTAGCCCTGATTGTAGAAGACAATGCTGATATTGCCCAATACCTTCAAATATGCCTAGAAGGATCTTATCGTATCCTGTTTGCGAAAAATGGACAAGAAGGCATTGATCAGGCCCTCGAACAGATTCCGGATATTATTGTCTGCGATGTAATGATGCCAAAAAAAAATGGATTTGAGCTCTGTGAAACCTTAAAAGAAGATATGCGCAGCAGTCATATTCCCATCATTTTACTCACTGCCAAATCGGATGTGGAATCCCGAATCGCTGGCCTGAAACAAGGTGCCGATGATTACCTGGCCAAACCTTTTAATGAGGAAGAGCTCCTGGTACGGATGAAGAACCTCTTGGAAATTCGTTTAAAACTCCAACAGCGATACCAAAATCCTTTTGATCCTGGTTTCTCTAAACCAAAGGCTTCTACGCCCACAAAAGAGGATGCTTTTATTCTGAATTTAAAAGAAGTTTTTGAGGCTCATATGGATGATCTTCAGTTTGATTTGGATCAGCTGAGTCAAGAACTTTATCTCAGTCGATCCCAACTGGGTCGAAAAGTAAAAGCACTAACTGGAAAATCTCCTGCAATATATCTTCGATCTTTGAGGCTGCAAAAGGCCAGGCAATTATTGCTCAGCACCGAGCTATCCATCAAAGAAATCTGCTATGATGTAGGTTTTTCTAATCCTGCCTATTTTTCAAGTTCATATTTGGAAGAATTCGGTGAAACCCCCACTAATACTAGAATTTAAGGAAAAATGCGCATATAGTGATAGACAATGCGCATATAGAGAATGTCTTTTTTCTTTTCTTCCCTGATCTTTATACCATAACAATAATACATGATTTAACTATGGTCTGCCGGACAAGGCAGATGGAATATGGTTTTGAATCAAACTTTTATAAAAAGCTTTCAAACCAAAAAACATAGTTCAAATCTTTTCTTAACGAACTTTTATCCAAATGAGCATGAAAACAATATTGACTTTTAGTTTTTTATTCAGTTTTTTTATTAGCTATTCTCAAACAGTCTCCATCCCAGATCCCAATTTTGAGCAACGATTGATTGATGCTGGGATTGATAGCGATGGAGTAATTAATGGGCAGGTGTTGGAGTCTGATGTAGCCAGCCTTAGTACTCTTATTATTAGTGGTACTGGTTTACCCGATATTCAAAAAATCTCCGACTTAACAGGTATAGAAGCATTTGTATCTTTGAGGGTCTTAAGATGTGATAATAATTTAATCACCCAATTAGATCTCAGCAACAACCCTATCCTTGAGGAGTTAAGATGTTTCAATAATTCGATCAATTCTTTGAATGTTTCAAACAATGGTGATTTAAACTACCTTGACTGCCAAAATAACGTCCTTAGGAGTCTTGATGTAAGCAACAACTTTAACCTTATCACCATTCGATGTCAGAGTAATCAAATTACCACTTTAGATGTAAGCGGAATAAATGTTTTAAATGAACTGAGTGCAAATAGCAACAATTTGCAATTAAATTTGGATTTGAGTAATAACCCAAGTTTAACGACTATGAGTACTACCTCAAATCCAGATTTATTATGCATACAGGTAGCCAATTCATCAGATGCAGCTGCTGGAGCAGGTATTTATAGCACCTGGACAAAAGATGCGGCGGCCAGTTATTCTCAAAATTGTGAAGCACTATTCCCCACAACTTTAATTCCAGATGCCGGATTTGAGCAAGCCTTAATAGTCTTGGGCTATGATAATGCTCAGGATGGGAGGGTATTAACGGCCAATATTTCTGGAATAACAACATTAGATGTTTCAGTAAACAATATTAATGATTTAACGGGAATAGAAGATTTTGCAGGTTTACAAAATCTCGACGTATCCAATAATAATCTGACTTCCTTAAACCTGAGTCAAAATACAAACCTGGCATCGGTTATTGCCAACGGAAATAATCTAACTTCTTTAAATCTGGGAAATAATACCAACCTTAATAATCTTAATGTAAGCAATAATAATCTAAGCAGTATTTCTCTTTCCAGTCTGACCGGCTTAATAACCCTAAATATTAATGATAATTCAAATCTGGGAAGCTTTGATGTAAGTCAAAATACCTTACTGGAAGAATTGCAATGCAACAATACTAATTTAACGACCATTAATCTGAGTCAAAATTCTAACTTAACTTATTTATCCTGTGCCTCCAATCAACTTAGCAATCTGGATTTGACTGCCCAAAATTCTCTGGAAACTTTATTATGTAATAACAACGATTTGACTTCCCTGGATTTAAGAGGAAAATCATCGCTGACTACCATGAATGCAACTGGTAATTCCTCCTTATCCTGCATATTAGTCGATGATGCTAATGCGGCAAATGCCGGCACAGGAATTTATGCTTCCTGGTTAAAAGATACGACTACCCGCTATTCTTTGACCTGCAATCCCAATACAGCTCCTACGGCAGTATGTCAAGCCATTACGGTTGATGTTGATAATTCTTGCCAGGTCACTGTTCAAGCCTCTAGCCTGGATGGAGGATCCACTGACCCCGAGGGAGATCAACTGTTTTTTAGTCTGGCCAATAATGTGTTTAGTAATGGGGTTCATCAAGTTACGCTAACCGTAAGCGATGGTGATTTAAGCGATCAATGTAATACCACCATAACAGCAAATGATGTAACTAAACCTGTTCCGGATGTCGCTTCCCTGCCTACTGTTAATACAGATTGCGCTATAAGTGTTACTCCTCCTACCGCCACCGATAATTGTGCAGGTACGGTAACAGCTACCACTAATGATCCAAGCAGTTTTAACTCACCAGGCAGTTATACCATCAACTGGACCTATGATGATGGCAGTGGAAATACTGAGACACAGACACAAACAGTAATTGTAGCAGACAATACTCCCCCTACCGCTATCTGCCAAAACTTAGATATTCCCGTGGATGCTAATGGAAAAGCTGTCGTTAAAGCAGAGGACCTTGCCAATGGATCTTTTGACAATTGCGGACCGGTCCAATTTGAATTTGCGGATGGTTCTACAGAATTGAATATTATGTGTGCTGCATCAGGGATTAGTTTGTACTTTGAAGAAATAATTGTAAAAGATAATAATGGCAATCAAAGTTCTTGTTTTAGTCTTATCAGACCAGCTGATAATATCCCTCCCACTGCTAAATGTAAAGATGTTACCATTGAATTAAATGCCGGAGGGGGGGCTTCTTATACAGAAAGATCAGTTGATGACGGATCTTTTGACAATTGTAGTTTGGCGGACGTGGTTTTTATTGATGAACCACTTGGTTGTTTTAACATTGGAACATTTGAGGTAACGAATACATTGGTAGATAATGGAGGTAATCAAAGTTCTTGCAAAGGTAATATTACAGTGGTTGACCTGATTGGACCAGATGCCCAATGTAAGGATGTATTCGTTGTGTTAGATGCCAATGGACAGGGTACGATCACTGCTCAAGAGATAGATAATGGCTCAAGTGATGCCTGTGGCATTCAATCCATGAGTTTGAATAAAACTACGGTTACCTGTGCCGATCATTCCGTTATCTTAACCGTTACCGATGTCAATAATAACTCAAGTACTTGTACCGCCAATCTGAGCTATGATGATATCACCCCTCCTGTTCCGGATGTGGCCAACTTGCCTACCATTACTCTAGATTGTTCAGCATCGGTTACTCCTCCAACGGCTACCGATATTTGTGCTGGTGCAGTAACAGGTACGACCAATGATCCAACCAGTTTTAACAGTACTGGCAATTATACCATCAACTGGACTTATGATGATGGCAATGGAAATTCTTCCAATCAGTCTCAAAATGTGGTAGTTGTTGATAATACTCCCCCAACGGCGATCTGTAAACAGACCTTTACTGTTCAGTTAGACGCAAACGGAGAGGCAAAATTAAGCGCTCAGGAATTGGACAATGGCTCCACAGATAATTGTGGCTCATTGACTTTTGAATTCACAGATGGCTCCACTGAAATAATCTACAATTGTCTTTCTGGAGCTAGGGATCAGGATGTAATCGTTAAAGATAACAGTGGGAATACCAGTTTTTGTGGGACCACCGTCTTCATCGAAGACAATACCATACCTAAGCCTATTTGTAAAATAACTTATAATGTTCAACTGGATGAAAACGGAGATGCAAAATTAACCGCTCAGGAATTGGACGATGGGTCTACGGATAATTGTGACTTGACATTTGAATTCCCAGATGGCTCAACGGAGATCATCTACAATTGTCTAACTGGCGCTTATGTTCAGGATGTAAGAGTAAAAGATAGAAGTGGAAATTTTGATTTCTGTGCTACCGAGGTCCGTGTTCAAGATAATATTTCACCGAATGCAAAATGTAAATTGACTTATGCTGTTCAATTGGATGAAAACGGAGATGCTAAAATAATGGCACAGGAATTGGATGATGGTTCTACGGATAATTGCGGATCTTTAACTTTTGAATTCTTCGACGGTTCAACAGAAAAGATCTTTGATTGTAGTCAGGGTTCTATTGATCAGGATGTAATTGTTAAAGATAATAGTGGGAATACCAGTCTTTGTAGCAGCACCATCTACATCGAAGAAAATATTCCGCCTACTGCAAAATGTAAAACGACCTATGTTGTTCAATTGGGTGCAAATGGAGAGGCAATATTAAAGGCTCAAGAATTGGACAATGGATCTACCGATAATTGCGGATCTTTGATTTTTGAATTTCCAGGTGGATTAACTGAGAAGCTCTTTAATTGTAGTTCTGGCGCTATTGATCAGGATGTAATTGTTAAAGACAACAGTGGAAATACCAGTTTTTGTGGAACCACTGTCTACATCCAAGACAATATTCCTCCGGTAGCCAAATGTAAAGACATTACCATTTACCGAAATGCAGGTGGCTCTGCTTCATTCAACCTGTCCCAACTAAATGATGGATCTTCTGATAATTGTGGCCTAAAGCCTATCATTGGATTGGGAAGTGCGATTTGCGGCTCTGTTAGCCAATTTCCCGTAACCATGACTATCGAGGATTTATCTGGCAACAGAAGCTCCTGTTCTGGCCAGGTTATGGTGGTAGATCCTATTCCTCCTACAGCCCGCTGTAAGGATGTAAACGTATTACTCGATGAGAATGGTCAGGCGACCATTAGCATTGGACAAGTAAATAATGGATCCACAGATAACTGCTTTATAGTAGGTGGTGAGTTGGACAAAACAATAGTTACCTGCACTGATAAAACTGTTACCTTAACCATTAGAGATAGCGATGGTAATGAGAATTCTTGTACGGCTAATTTGACCTACGATGAAAAAGTTGCCCCTGTTCCGGATGTAGTTCCTTTACCGACCATAAATGCGGACTGTTCAACTACTGTAACAGCTCCAACAGCCACGGATAATTGTGCAGGCACCCTAACAGGAACAACCAATGATCCAACCAGTTTTAATGCACCAGGCAATTATACGATCAACTGGACCTATGACGATGGCAATGGAAATTCTTCTACCCAGGCCCAAACGGTCATTGTCAGTGATAATACTCCTCCGACCGCTATTTGTCAAAATATTAGTGTACCAGTAGATGCCAATGGAAATGCCACTATTAAGCCACAAGATCTGGACAATGGTTCTTCGGACAATTGTGGAACGGTCCTGTTTGAATTTTCAGATGGCAGTACTGAGATGAATGTTCAATGTCCTTCACAACCTGGGCCTGTTCCCAGGATTTCTATAATCGTAAAAGATGGTAATGGAAATCAAAGCACTTGTTCGGGATTTGTTTCTACCACTGATAATATTCCTCCGGTAGCCGAATGTCAGGATATCACCATCGAGTTGGATGCTGATGGTAAAGCGAGCTTTACCATTACCGATATTGATAAGGAATCCTATGATAATTGTGGATTTAAACCTACAGGCTATCCCCAAGTTACTCTAACATGTAGTAATATCGGCACCACTACCAGGACCTATACTGTAGAGGATTATTCCGGCAATCAAAATTCATGTAAAGGCAAGGTTACGGTAGTTGACCGAATTGCTCCCATTCCAGATGTAACGAATTTACCTGATATTAATGGAATCTGTTCGGCAAGCGTATCTACCGCTCCTACTGCTACCGATAATTGTGGTGGGGTCATTACAGGCACTACTTCTGATCCATTGACCTATTCCACTCAAGGCACGCATATCATCACCTGGACTTTTGATGATGGCAACGGAAACTCTGTAACCCAAACTCAAACGGTAATCATAAAGGATGGCAGTAATCCTATACCGGATGTGACCACCCTGCCTACCATCACAGCTGAATGCTCGGTAACTGTCCCAGCGCCTACAGCTACTGATAACTGTGGAGGGACCATTACAGCTACTACATCTGACCCAACCAGCTATTCCACACAAGGATCCTATACCATCACCTGGACTTACGATGATGGCAATGGAAATTCCGTAAGCCAAATGCAAAATGTGGTTATAAAGGATGTTACAGCTCCCGTTCCAGATGTAGCTTCCCTTCCTACCATACAGGGCAACTGCGAGGTCGGTATTGAACCTCCTTTTGCTACGGATAACTGTGCTGGTCAGATTACAGGTACTACTTCTGATCCTCTTTACTATGACCAAAAAGGAACCTATACCGTCACCTGGATTTTTGATGATGGAAATGGTAATACCTCTAGCCAGGATCAAACCATCATGATTGGGAATGCCATTGCTCCTGTACCAGATAGAGCCTCTCTTCCTACATTGAGAGGACAGTGTTCCGTTTCAGTTTCAACTGTGCCTACCGCCACTGATGCTTGCAATGGTACCATCCAGGGAACAAGCTCTGATCCACTTAGTTATACTACTCAAGGTGTTCACATCATCACCTGGACTTTTGATGATGGTAATGGAAATATTGCTACTCAAACGCAAAGAGTAGTTGTCAGGGATCGGCAGGCTCCAGTTCCGGATCAAGCCAACTTGCCTACTTTGAGGGGTAGTTGCTCGGTTATGATTACCAATTTCCCTACTGCTACCGATAATTGTGCAGGTTCTATTACCGCTACTACCAATAGTCCGCTGGAATATGACCAAGATGGTAATTATTCCATTGTATGGAACTATGATGATGGAAACGGGAACACTTCCTCCCAAACGCAATGGGTGGTTATCAATAGTGGTGCAGCTCCTAATGCACTATGTAAAAACATCTCTGTGCCTCTTGGTTCAGCAGAAAGTGTAAGCATCAAAGCAGAGGATATTAACAATGGTTCCTTTGATGATTGTAGTAATGTTAGCCTATTAGTGGGTGCCCAGGGTGGTTTAATTTTTGGTAATGTACCTCCTCCGGCTCCTAGCATAGATTTATATTGTAATAAAGGAAAAGTTCAAACACTAATCCTTTATGTCACCAATGAAGAAGGAGAAACAGCAAATTGTCAGGCTACCGTTACCCTAGAGGGAGATGACACTGATAATGATGGATTACTGGATAGCTGCGATAATTGTCCGGATACCTATAATCCTAACCAGCAGGATTCAAACAATAATGGCATAGGAGATGCTTGTGAAGAAGATACCAATCCAAATCCTGATCCTGATCCAAACCCAGGAGGATGGGAAGGCTGGAGTTTGAAAAAGCAAGGAAAAGAAGATAACAAGGTCATCACTGAATTAAAGGCTTTTCCAAATCCATTTCAGGAGGAGATCAATTTGAGTTTCAATTTGAATCAGGAAGAAAGAACTACCATTGAAGTCTTCAATATCCAAGGTCAAAGAGTGCATACTCTATTATCAGAGGTAGCCCCAAAAGGAGAACACCGAGTATTGTGGGATGGAAAAGATCAAAATGGGCAGTCTATGCCGGCAGGTATTTATCTGGTTAGATTGAGAGCGGGGAAGGCTTTGATTAATCAGAAGGTGGTCTTACAGAAATAAGTCATAAAAGTTAAGACATGTCATGCGAATCACGAGCTAAATTGTTTGTAAAAAACCCAGGAAGGGTTTGACAACTTAACCAAGGGAGAAGCCCTTGGTAAGAGATAAGACTAATAAATGGTCTGGAAGGGCTTAACAAGATCAAAGCTGATCCTGTTAAGCCCCTCCGGGGCACAGAATAATGCATGAATCTATGCCCTGGGCTGTTAGCCCTGGGCAAATTTTATGTTTGCCTTCCAGGCAAATGAATTATCATTAGGCTATTCTAATTTAGTTCGTGATTCGCATATGGGGTTGTGTAAAAAGTCAATTTTTTCCAAAAATTGACTTTAAAAAAATATACTTTTTGCTTTTTTATAAGTAGATACATATTATAGTAAAAACTAAA
>JANQPA010000112.1 GCA_028285545.1 Saprospiraceae bacterium
ACCACCGATTTTTTGAATTCGTCCGAATAACGCTTTACTTTCTGCATTTTTGTCCTAGATTAAGTTTACTAATTTGTAAACCTATTTCAGGACGTGTCACATTGTTCTACATATCCATAACCCCGTATATCCGTGAACTCGTGAACCCGTTATCACTCTAACCTAATTTTAAAATTCCGTACACTAGCTGCAATGAACACCATGGTCATCCCTGCTAAAACCAAGGTTTCTTTCCATATGAAATCCATTCCGGTACCTTTCAGCATGATATTCTTGATGATTATGATAAACCATTTGGCAGGAATAACATTACTCAGCCACTGCAAAGGCCAGGGCATCGATTCTATTGGAAAAATAAAACCCGATAAAAGAACGGTGGGCAACATAAGGGCAATTAGAGAGATCATCATGGCTACCTGCTGGCTATTCGTGCGAGTAGAAATTAAAATACCCAAAGCCAGTGAAGTCATCACAAAAAGTACACATTCTGCCAATAAAAGAACCAGATTTCCCTCAATAGGCATTCCAAAAACAAAGGTGCCCAAAAATAAAATAACAAGGGTATTAAAAAAGGCCAGGGTGATATATGGAATCACTTTGCCTACTACAATAACTGCAGGTCTTAAGGGAGAAACCAGCAAAACTTCCATCGTTCCTAATTCCTTTTCACGGGTAATGGCAATGGATGTCATCATTGCAGACACCAACATCAATATGATTGTCATTACTCCCGGTACAAACATAAAAACACTTTTCAATCTCGGGTTATAAAGCATTTTCACCTCTGTTTGGATCAGAGGTTTGATCATTTGCGGACTATTCATTTCCGCTCCGTACTGATTAATAATTGCAGAAGCATAATTAATTAAAGTTGTTGCTGTATTAGGGTCGGTGGCATCAGCCAATAATTGGATTTGAGTAAGACCTTCTTTTTGAAAATCATGAGAATGTAGATTAGGATAAACAATCGCCAATTTTGTTTTACTGTTGATAAAACTCTCTTTTACCTCCTCTATGTTTTGAACTTCTTTGTGCAGTTGGAAATATCCGGAGGCCAACATTTTTCTAGTGATTTCAGTACTCATCTCATCTTTGGAAGCATCGAGAACTACCAAGTCTGCATTTTGAATCTCATTAGTAATGGCAAAACCAAACAAGGTAACCAAGACCACTGGCATACCTAGCAGGATAAGTAAAGAGCGACGGTCTCTAAAGATGTGATAAAATTCTTTTTGAATGAAGGCACGCATTCTTTTCATCAGGATGCAGTTTTTTCAGGTCGAACCAATTGAAGAAATACGTCGTTCATACTTTTTACATTGAAAGAAGCTTTCATACTACCGGGACTATCCAAAGCAGCAATATAACCATCCACCATAATGGAAACCCGGTTACAATATTCTGCCTCATCCATGTAATGTGTAGTAACAAATACAGTAACCCCCTGATTTGCAGCCTGATAGATCATCTCCCAAAACTGCCTCCTCGTTATGGGGTCTACACCTCCTGTAGGCTCATCCAAAAACACAATATCTGGCTCATGCATTACGGCTACTGAAAAAGCCAGTTTTTGCTTCCAACCTAAAGGAAGGGAATGAACAAGCGTTTTACTCACTTCTTTTAATTGCAACTCCTCTAGCATTTGTTCACTTTTAAGCTTGATCATTTTATTCTTTAGGCCATAAATTCCGCCGTACAGTACGATGTTTTCCCTCACCGTTAAATCCTCATACAGGGAAAATTTTTGACTCATATACCCAATGTGCTTTTTTACTTTTTCACGTTGAGTAATGACATCATATCCAGCTACCATGGCTTTACCACTACTAGGCTTAGAAAGCCCCGTTAGCATCCGGATAGCGGTGGTTTTCCCCGCTCCATTGGCCCCAAGGAAACCAAAAATCTCTCCTTGATATACCTCAAAAGAAATAGAATCTACTGCAGTAAAGTCTCCAAATTTTTTGGTTAGGTCTTCAACGATTATACTTTTTTTCATAGTTGACAATTATCGATCCAAAGTCATTAAATCCATAAAACAATCTTCAATATCTGCTCCGATCGTATGGATAATTACATCTTTATGCCCTCTCTTTTGCAAATACTCAGTCAGGTCATTTTCAGCGATTGCCTGTTTGGAAGCCAGGTGGACAAATTCTCCAAAAGGGAAAGCACTGTGGGTGTTTTCAAATTGGCGGAGATCATTAATCAATTGGTATGTTTTCTCAGATTTTACGGCAAGTAGGTGCTTATCAAATTTATCAATGATTTGCTGTGGGGAGGCGATATCCAGTATTTTCCCATTATCAATCAAGGCTACTCTTTCACACATGCTGGCCTCATCCATATATGGAGTGGAAACCAAAATGGTGATTCCTTTTTCCTTAAGTTGCTTGAGCATCTCCCAAAATTCCTGACGCGAAACGGCATCTACCCCTGTAGTTGGTTCATCTAACAACAAAACCTTTGGCCGGTGGATTAATGCACAGGATAAGGCCAGTTTTTGCTTCATCCCTCCGGACAACTTCCCAGCTTTTCGCTTTTTAAATGGTTCAATTTGAATATATATGTCCTTGATCAGATCATAATTAGACTGGATGGAAGTACCAAAAATGGTAGCAAAAAAACGGAGATTTTCTTCCACACTCAAATCCTGGTATAAAGAAAACCGGCCTGGCATATAGCCTATGTTGGATCTAATTTTACGATAATCTTTAACCACGTCCCAACCTTCCAAGGTAGCCATACCAGAATCTGGTTTCAACAACGAACACAAAATTCGAATCAAGCTGGTTTTACCCGCACCATCCGGGCCTATTAGACCAAAGAGCTCGCCTTTTTCAACTTCGAAACCCACCTGATCCAGGGCCAGGACATGCTTATCATAGCTTTTACTCAATTGCTTGATCACTATAGATTTAGAGGCATCCATTCTTTTTGGGTTTATTCGATGGTGGCGGAACTGGAAGTATTATCCTCCATTTTTGAACCTGGATCAAAGACCACCTCGCCAGGCATTCCTATTTTCAGTCTACCATCATTAGGGACTTCAATTTTAATGGCATAAACAAGATTTACCCTTTCCTCCTTAGTTTGGATGGTTTTAGGGGTAAACTCTGCCTGATCGGAAATCCAACTTATGGTTCCTTCCAAATTAGTGTTGCTATTCTCATCTTCATCGATAAGCACCTCTACCTTTTGGCCTATTTTCACATGAGGCAATTGAGCCCCGCTGATGTACGCTCTTAGGGTCATAATGGAGAGGTCAGCAATTTTATATAGTGGTCTTCCTGCATTGACAAACTCATAGGCTTCCATTGTTTTTTGTAAAACGGTACCTGCTACAGGATTGAAGATGTGACTCTTTTCGATTTGATGTTCTAAAAGGCGAACTTGTGCTTCTAGCGGTTCAATTTCCGCTAAGATGCCCCGATTGACCGTATTGATTTGATTACGGGTTGAGCGTATTTGTTGTTCAACTACCTCAATTTGCCCCTCAATATCATCCAACTGCTTAGGGGTGGCCGCATCATTTTCTACAAGATTGGTTAATCGCTTTTGTTCTCTTTCAAGATTACGTTTTTGCTCCAGGAGTACATCTACTTCAGGATCTGCTGATTTAGTTTTTTGTCTTACTGATCCCATGCTGGCCAATATTTGCATCTTCCTTAATTGCAGTTCGGTGGTGTCGATTATGCCCACCCATTGATTGGCTTTTAATTGCTGCCCTTCTTCTACATCCAATTGTAAGATTTTTCCATTGGCTTCTGCTGCTATCCATAATTCAGTAGCTTCAAAATTACCATAGGCATCGGAGCCAGCTTCTTCTTCCTGACAAGCAAATAAAACCAGGAAGGCTGGGAATAAAAGATATTGTGGTTTCATTGTATTTTATTTTATCGAATTCAAGAATTCACGAGTTCATGGGCTCACGGATGGTTCCATATATTTTTGCTGGCTCCGTGAACAGGTGAATCCGTGAACACGTAATCACATTTAATTACCAAGCAGCGTCTTGTATTCCACCTTCAACTGCTCAATCTGCAATCGATACAATTCAAGGTTGAGTTGTGCCTGAGTCGTTTTATTTAATTGTTCGATATAATCTGTAGAGGTTATAATTCCTTCATCTAACTGAGTAGCATAGGTCTGCAAAATACCCTGCTGCAAATTGACAATATTATTTCCCTGATTAATTAGCTCTTGTAGCGTTTGATATCGATTTTGGTAAGGGCTTTTCAAATTTTCTATTTGATCCAGAAAAACCTCTTTTTGATTGTCTACTAACTGAGACTGAACACTGAGCATTTGTCGATCTACTGAAGATTTTTTCCAATCGGTAATATTCCATTTGAAGCCTACTCCGCCGATGGCAAAAGGGTTAAGGCTATCATCGAAAAAATTGAGTGGATGGGGGTACCCGAGTCCAGCTTGCAAAAACAGGTTTACTTTAGGTTTTCTGGAAGCTTCTATTAGGCTTTCTTGAGAAGTAATCTGAATTTTTTGCAACTGGAAAAGTTCCAGTTCAGGTCGTTGGATGTTTTGATCAAACTGGAACCCATCATTTTGAGGATATTCCAATTGATTGTTTACCGATAAAGATTGACCTGTTAGGGTGTTTAAAATGCTGAAGGCCTCCCCTATTTTACCCTTCAGTTGTTCTGTTTGCTGGATCACTTCTAATCTGCGGACTTCCAATTGGTCAATACTTATTTGAAGGGCCACTCCATTATCTCTTGCTACTTGTAGGGTCTTGATCCTATTTTGCAGGTTGGTATCAATTTGTTCCAGAATTCTGATTTGAGCTTTAGCAAGCAGAATACCAAAGAATGCCTGGTTTATCTGGTTATGAATAGGGTATTTAGCAACAGTGATACTTTGCTGGCTGGTATTCAATACACTTTGTTCTATCCCTTTTCGAGCCTGACTTACTCCACCATCATATAAAAGGTAGGATCCATCCACTGTAGCTTGCGTTCTGAATAAGGGCAATGTTGGAACCTCTGTGCCTGGGATCTCAAAAGGAAATTGTACCGCCTCGCTTTGAAAGGAAGCTGAGGCATTCAATTCCAATTTGGGAAGTTTGCTAATATCAATTTGCTCTAATTTTAGTTGGGTCTGCAAATCCAATATGGCTTTTTTATTATTAATCGGATGCTTTTCCATTGCCCAATTGTAACAGTCGGAAAGTTGAATACTATTGTCTAATTGGGTAAAAATAGTATTGGTATACAAGCTAATAATTAAAAAAGCAATGATAAAAATCACTTTTTTAACCATTTGGGTAAATTTATTTGAAAAAAATAGCCTCATTTTTTAATCTTTATAGATTCTATGATAAAAGTGCTAATCTCTTTTTTCCTTAATTCCATAAATTGTAAATAGGTCTTCTGATCCATTTGTAATAATTGCTTTAACAAAGGGCTGGCCACAAAAGGAAATACGCACATAGAAATCATATTCATTACTAAATGTAGAGGATTGATGTCCCGAATGTTTCCCTTTTGCACTTCCGATTGGATCTGCACTATTAATTTCATTGGATTAGGTCGATCCTTATTGCTCATAATTTCTTGGACAAATTCTTCTTGTCTTTGATTTAGTTCATGAATGACAAATGAAGGGATCATGGGGTTTTGAAGCAAAATATCCATATATTCGTCCACATAAGTTTCAATTTTTTCAAACAAAGGCATATCTGCCTCAAAGATCTGGTTCAGCCTGGGAGCAAATTTTCTAAAAGCCTCCATAAAGACGGCACTGAATAATTTGTCTTTATTTTTAAAGTAATAGTGTAATAGCCCTTTATTCATTCCTGCCCGATCTGCAATCTCCTGCATCCGGGCCCCTGCATATCCCTTTTGAATGAATATTTCCTTGGCAGCGGCAAGTATTTTGTCTTCAGTACTGGCTTCCATTCCGTAGTATTTGTTGGCCCAAAGCAATTTAACCATTTGGGTAAATTTTCTTCAAAGTACGGTATTTTGGAAATAAAAGTCAAGTGGTTAAGCGGAATTAGTTTTTAAAGGGGGTTATTTTTGACACAGACTGCAACAGACTGTTACTGACTTTGCACTGTTCAAATATTTGCTAATCCTATTATTAGATTTATGAAAACCCCAAAAACATGAAATTATTAACATATTCAATTATTATATCACTTTCTTTTCCATCATGTACCTCATTATTCAACTGTAAAAATGATCTGATCCTAGAAGTATTTAATCCATCCAATCTAGATAAGGCAATATTATTTTATAGAGAATGTGGAGCAACTACAAATACATCGCTACAAGTAAGTTTAGAATCAAGTGAAAAAAACTTAGACAATAGCTTTGTAGGTAATATTCTAAGTTGTCAATTAAAAGTTGGTAATATCAGATTACAATCAGTTGAAAAAACCATTAAACTTTATTGGGAAAACGATTCCCTTTTAAAGATTTCGTTAGATTCAAATTTAATTGTATTCAATCAACAAGCAAGACATGAAAACATTTCAATCGAGTATATTGAATTGAATACAAAACCAAATCAAAAAATTAACTTTAAAAAGTTAAAAAGCCTATACTCAAAGTATTCAACTAGCGGAGTTTTACCTTTAAGGTTACAAAAACAATTATGTATGCCAGATTCAGTAGGATTCTTTGGCTTTTATAATTTGATTGATAGTTTGACAATGAAAATTATTGGGGAAGCCATAGTTTTCAATCCGGGCCATCCAAATAATTGGAGATATGATAATGATGAAGACATTCTCATTTCTTTAGACTATAATGAAGGTGAATTTTTATTTTTTGATCATATTCAGATTGGAATGAGGAAATCTGATTTGATAAAAAAGTTAGAAGCCTATTCTGTTATTCGCACCGGAAGAGTAATCCGAACAAAAATTGAGGATTATCATCTTGAATTTTATTTTAATAAGGAAACACTTTCAAAAATTAGGGTAAACTTCATTTGTGAGTAATTAGGGCATAAAAATATCTATTTCTTAATGCATGACATCATCATCATCGGCGGCGGCCTGGCAGGGTTAACAGCAACTATCCATCTTTCCAAAGAAGGTTTTGATGTCTTACTCGTCGAAAAAAAGACTTATCCTCAACATAAAGTATGCGGTGAATATATCTCCAATGAAGTACTCCCCTATTTGGAAAGCCTGGGAGCAAACATCAAAGATATTCAAGCTAATCAGGTTACCCGATTTCAATTATATGCCCCTTCCGGTACCTTTATTGAAGCTAAACTGCCACTGGGTGGTTTTGGAATTCGGCGCTATACTTTTGATCATTATTTATATAAATTGGCTTGTGATTCAGGGGCACAAACTCTGCTCAATAGCAAGGTAGAAGCTGTTCAGTTTAAAGGTGATCATTTTGAAGTCCAAGTCCAAAGACAAAAGCCCCTCCAAGCAAAAATAGTTTTAGGTAGTTTCGGAAAGCGTTCTACCCTTGATAAGGCGCTAAACCGTCCATTTTTTCAAAAACCAGCGGATTATTTAGGGGTTAAATTTTACATTAAAGTTGATTTCCCAAATGACCTGGTAGCACTCTATAATTTTGAGGGTGGTTATGGAGGAGCAGTAGAGGTAGAAGATGGGACGGTGGACATTGCCTATCTCACTCGACATGATCAGGTAAAAAAAATGGGAGGACTTCAGGATTATGAAAAACAAATTCTTTGGAAAAATCCAGCATTCAAAACTTTACTTAATCAATCAGAACGCTTAAAACCTACACTCACCATATCTAATATTTCATTCAAGCCAAAGAAACAGGTTCAAGATCACATCCTTATGATCGGGGATGCTGCAGGAATGATTCCACCCCTAGCCGGCAACGGGATGGCTATGGGAATCCATGCTGCTAAAATTGCCAGTGAAGTAGTATCTGATTTTTTCCAGAAAAAAATGACTAGGATTCAAATGGAGAAAGAGTATCAAAAAAAATGGAGTCAGCAATTTGCTTATCGCCTTTTTTGGGGACGACATCTGCACCGTTTTATGGGCAAACCAGCCCTTTCTGAATTTTCGGTTCGAGCTCTTCAAAAAATGCCCTTTTTATTGCCCCCAATTGTCAGGCAAACACATGGTAAGCTTATTTGAAAATTTTATTTTTGAGTCTATACCAAAACATGCTATGAAAGTAAGGCCGTTTCAAAAATTTAAGTACCGATCTAAAGAGGAAGAAATAATTGATGATTTTTCAATGGGTGGAGAAGAAGTTGTCCGTACCTTTAAGACCATCGAAAGAGTCAACACTTTACTAGGAGGAAATAGTGTTCTTGTAAAAGGGGTGCAACAGATTGTTCAACAACTAAACTTGCAAGAGGAACCTATTCATCTATATGATTTGGGTTGTGGCAGTGGAGATGGTTTGCGTTCTATTGCAAGATGGGCAAGAAAAAAAAACATTCCGATCACTTTGATAGGAGTAGATGCCAATCCTTTTATTGTGGATCATGCACGGCAGCAATCAGCCAATTTCCCTGAAATTTCTTTTATCCAGCAAGATATTTTCCAGAAGGAATGCTCGCTCAAAAAAGCGGATATAGTCGCTTTTAATTTATGCCTGCATCATTTTACAGAAGAAGAACAGGCTATCTTACTTCAGAAGTGTAAAGATGATAAGGTAAAAGCCATCCTTATAAATGATTTGCATCGACATTGGTTGGCTTATTACAGTTTCACCGTTTTTTGCTGGCTCACAGGTGCCAATAAAATGGCTAGAGAGGATGGCCGGCTTTCTATACTAAAAGGTTTTAAAAGGGAAGAATTGAAATTATTAGGAAAAAACTCTGGTGTTTTACATCCTTTGGTTCGGTGGAGGTGGGCCTTTCGTTATGAAATGTCGCTTTACTATTGATTTCAGATTTCATACAGCAAAATAAAGCGAGGCTTTGTCCTTTGGGATGAAAAAAGCTAAATTGAGTTTTGGTGGTTTGTATCCACCCAAAATCCTCAAGCATGAAAAACCAAGATTTTCCCAAAATCCTTTCTACAGCTATTGCCTTACCGGAATACACCAAACCTACCGATGAAATCATACAGGATATGGAGCGGCATTTGGAGGGACATGACGAACGATTCAAAAAGAAAGTCCTACGAATTTTTAAATATGCTCAGGTTGATCGGCGTTATTCTATAATGCCTGCTGAAAGGGTACTTGCAGATTTATCATTTGAGGAAAAAAATGATTTTTATATAGAAAAAGCGACTAACCTTGCAGAGGAGGTCTTATCAAAAGCTCTGATTAAGGCCAATTTGGCTCCTGATGAAATTGATTACATCATTACGGTTAGTTGTACTGGCTTTATGATTCCTTCAGTTGATGCTTATTTAATCAATCGATTGAAAATGCGCCAAAACATTGTGCGCTTGCCTGTAACTGAAATGGGTTGTGCCGCTGGAGTGTCTGGCCTGATTTACGCTAATAACTTTTTAAGGGCCAACCCTGGCAAACGAGCCGCTATTATTGCTGTAGAATCTCCTATGTCTACCTTTCAATATTCTGATTTTTCGATGGCCAATATGGTAAGTGCAGCTATTTTTGGGGATGGTGCCGCTTGTGCAATCGTTGGTTTTGAAGAAGGCCCCGCTCCTGCACTTCTTGACACCAATATGTACCATTTTTATGATGAAACTCATATGATGGGGTTTGAATTAAAAAATTCGGGCTTTCAGATGGTACTCGATCCATCTGTACCTGAAAAAATAAAAGAGCATTTTACCAAAATCATTTTTCCTTTTCTGGAAAAAAACAAGTTGAGTATTGAAGATATTGACCATCTGATTTTTCATCCGGGCGGCAAAAAAATTGTTCAAATGGTAGAAGCCCTATTTGGCGAATTAGGCAAAGATCTAAATGCAACCAAAGGAGTGTTGCGTGATTATGGGAATATGTCGAGTGCTACCGTCCTGTATGTTTTAGATGAGTTTTTGCAAAAAGAAATTAACTTGGATGATTATGGTTTAATGTTGAGTTTTGGACCCGGATTTTCTGCTCAGAGTGTTTTACTCCAATGGAGGGCTTAATATTCAATTTTTGAAAGATGGAACCACATTTTAAAAATAAAAACTATTGGGCTGTCATTCTGGGAGGATCTAGTGGCATCGGCCTGGGGATTGCACAAAAAATGGCGAATGAGGGAATGAATCTAGTTATTGTACATCGTGATCGTAAAAAGACCGCCAGCATTTTTTTAGAAAAAATGGAAGTCTTACGATCCACTGGAGTACAAATTATATGTAAAAATGTGGATGCTCTACGCTCAGAAGAAAGGCAAAACGTACTTAATGAATTAAAAAATCAATTCCGTGATAAAGACAAAATAAGGCTATTGGTTCATGCTATTTCTAGAGGAAATCTTAAGCCTTTGGTGGAGCCCCAGGCCTATAAAGTAGCTAATAAGAATCTCCCACCGGTATATCAAAGCTTAGAAAGTCAATTAAAAGAAAGTCAACAAAAGGTAAGAGGTCAACTATCCAATACCGATATGAGTATGACCCTTCAGGCAATGGCTCTAAGCCTTTATGATTGGGTAAGGGAAATCCATGAATCTCAATTATTTTGTTCTGATGCACGTGTTATTGGCCTAACCAGTGAAGGAAGTCATAAATCCTGGCCTTCGTATGCCGCGGTAAGTGCTGCAAAAGCCGCGCTGGAAGCCATTGGCAGATCCATTGCTTTAGAGTATGCCCCTCATGGTATTCGCTGTAATATTTTACAGCCTGGGGTCACAGATACCCCTTCTCTAAGGATGATACCGGGAAGCGATCACCTAAAAGCCAATACACTACTAAGAAATCCTTTTGGTCGTTTGACTACCCCTCAGGATGTGGGCGATGTCGTGTATTTGTTAAGCAGAGATGAAGCTGCCTGGATTAACGGAGCCATAATCCCCGTGGATGGCGGTGAAAAAAATAGTTAAATATGGATCATTGTCATACCATACTCCAACTTTTGCCTTACAAAACACCTTTTTTATTTGTAGATCGTTTTCTGCAAATTGATGAAAATGGAGCATCAGGGGAATATACCTTCCGAAAGGAGGAATTTTTTTATCAAGGTCATTTTCCGGATCAACCCATTACGCCAGGGGTTATTTTAACGGAAACTATGGCTCAAATTGGATTGGTGGGCTTGGGTATTTTTCTGACCAAAGCACATGAATCTAAAGAAAAAAAGAATTTTGTTTTTACCTCTTCCGATGTTGAATTCCTAAAAGAAGTTTTACCTGAAGAGAAGGTAAAAGTAAGTTCCGAAAAGATATATTTTCGATTGGGAAAATTGAAGTGTAAGGTGCAGATGTGGAATGAAGAGGGAGAGAGGGTTGCTAAGGGGGTACTGGCGGGAATGATGGTTTAATTTATTATTGAAGGTATCTTTAGCACGCAAATATCGCAAATTTCACAGATAGGGCATTTGCGGAATCAGCGAAATCTGCGTGCTAAAAAAGCGCCAATAAATACCACAACCTTAAATTTTGCAGTACTAATAAACCCCATCAATGGATACAAACAAGCAAAAAATTATGAACCCACGCATCGTCGTCACAGGAATGGGCGTAGTTGCTCCTAATGCTATCGGGCTTAAGGAATTTAAACAAGCCCTGGAGAATGGTACATCAGGTATCCGTTTTATGCCAGAGCTGGCAGACCTCAATTTCGGTTGTCAGGTTGCGGGTCAACCATCTCTTAGTGAAGCCTTATTGGATCAATATTTTTCTCCTTTAGAAAGAAAAACCATCCAGGCTTCGGGCGTCCTTTATGGTATTATTGCCGGCATTCAGGCCTGGGAAGATGCAGGTTTATCCATTCCTTCAAAAGAAGAAGACCCCGATTGGGATAGTGCTTGCATTTTTGGAGCAGGATTGGCGGGAGCAAAAGTGATGAGAGATTCTGCTTATTTAATTGATGAAGGCAAAACAAAGCGGCTGGGTAGTTCTTCGGTTCAACAGGTTATGTCCAGTGGTGTTAGTGCTCATTTGGGAGGACGTTTGGGCTTGGGTAACCAGGTTACGACCAATGCTTCAGCATGCAGCACCGGCACCGAAAGTATTTTATTGGCCGTTGATCGCATTCGGATGGGGAGGGCCAAAAGGGTGCTTTGTGGTGCATGTGATAGCAGTGGACCTTATGTGTGGGCAGGTTTTGATGCCATGCGTGTTACCAACCGAAGATTTAATGATCAACCAGAAAAAGCTTCTCGCCCTATGAGTGCGAGCGCCAGAGGTTTTGTACCAGGCGCAGGAGCGGGGGCGATAGTTTTGGAAACTTATGAGTCTGCCCAAGCTAGAGGAGCCAAAATTTATGCAGAAATACTTGGGGGTTATGTGAATTCAGGAGGGCAAAGAACCGGAGGGACGATGACCGCACCCAACACACAAGGCATTTTGCATTGTATACAAGGAGCTTTAGCCGAAACAAGCATAGAAGGAAAAGATATTGATGCCATCTCAGGGCATCTTACTTCTACGATGTTTGATCCTATTGAAGTAGAATACTGGTGTAAGGCTTTGGAAAGGTGGGGCAATGATTTTCCTTACATATATTCCCTCAAATCAATGATAGGACATTGTCTGAGTGCGGCTGGAGCAATAGAATCTGTAGCCGTAATATTACAACTCTATCATCAGTTTTTACATCCCTCTCTCAACTGTGAGGACTTACACCCCGATATAGAAAAAATGATCAACTCAACTCGAATCCCCAGACAAACAAGCCCAGCTAAACTGAATATTATAGCGAAAAGTAGTTTTGGTTTTGGTGATGTCAATAGTTGTGTTATTTTTAAAAAAATGTAAAAACTTATGACTGTTGAAGAAATTACCGCCAAACTAAGGTCCATAATTGAGCCTTATGTGGAGGAAAAAGAATTGTTGAATAACATCATGCCAGAAACAGACCTTCTGGAGGATTTGAAAATCAATTCAGCAAATTTAGTAGATATCATCATTGATGTGGAAATGGCCTTTGACATAGAGATTGACGATGATGCAGCAGAGCAAATGCTCAAAGTAAAAGATTCTGTAGCCATCATACAAGAAAGAATCACCGCATGATAGGGAATGATGTGGTGGATCGGGTATTTGCAAAAAACAGATATAACGTTCTTCATCCCCGCTGGATGGAAAAAGTCTTACTCCCTGCTGAAAAGGAGCAAATTACTCAGTTTGATGACCTAGAGTTGGCTTTATGGGCATTTTGGTCCTTAAAAGAAAGCGCCTACAAGGTTTTTTTTAAAAAAACATTCAAACGAGGGTTTATCCCCAAAAAGTTCGAATGCCGCTTACTCCATATCGAAAAGAACCAAATTAATGCCCAAATACAATCCCCTTTAGGTTCCTGGTTTGGTAAAATTGAAATTTCCAATGCTTACCTACATGCTATGGTAACAAGCCAAAAAATGCTCCTGAATACTATAAAACACAAATTGATTCCATTTAAAGAAACCACCTATTTCGCGCAGTCCCATCAGGTTCATCAACATTTGAAAGAGGCGCTTAGCCAACTTTGTCTGCTCCCTTGCCATCAGCTTGAAATACTAAAGGAACAAAGTGTTCCCAAAGTGTTTTTTAAAAACAAAGTCCTCCCAATTGACGTTTCATTGAGTCATCACCACCAATGGGGGGCATTTGCCTACCTCTAAGCTACCATTACATGAATCTTCAAAAGGTCAGCATTATAATTATTCTATCTGTACTTGGAATCAGTATATTCTTTGCTGTCCAGCTAAAAAAGCTACACTTTGATTATGAGTTGGAGCGCTTTTTTCCCATACAAAATGAAAACACCTTATTTTTTGAGCAATTTAGAAAAACCTTTGGTGGGGATAGTGATTACATTTTAATAGGTCTTCGAAATAAAGCTGGCATTTTTCAAAAGGATTTCCTGCAAAAGGCTGATAGTCTTTATCAAATCATTAGTAAGATTGAAAATGTGGAGTTTATCCACGCCCCTACTAGAATAAGACAACAAGTAAGAAATAGATTTTCTTCAGTACCTATAGAACGCCCCTGGCTTCGTTTCAGAGACGAGCGTCGATACCCAGAAGATAGCACTCATATTTATCGTTCAAATTGGGCAAACTATCTATTTGCAGAGGATCGGCAATCGGTTATGATATATGTGCGGCATGCCGATTTTCTGAATGAAGAGCAAGCAAGGGTTTTGGCCGATGCCGTCAAGACCAGTTCAGAAAAAATTGACTTTGAAGAGATTCATTTTGCTGGAAAAGTATTTGGCCAGACTACTTTCATTCGACTAATTAGAAAAGAAACGGCCATTTTTGTGAGTGTTTCTCTTGTGTTAGTCATTCTATTTCTGTGGACTTCCTATAGAAAAATATGGGGGATATTATTGCCCCTGGCCGTAGTCAGCTTAAGTATTTTATGGACTTTGGGCCTCATGAGTATGTTAGGTTACCCCCTGGATATCATTTCCAATATCATTCCAACCCTACTTTTGATCATTGGTATTGCAGATGTTATTCATTTCCTAACCCATTTTCTTAAAGCACGCAGAGATGGTCAGGAAAAGTGGCCTGCTGTAAAATCTTCGGTCCGAATTGTAGGAAAAGCAACCCTAATTACTACTCTAACTACGGCAATTGGATTTCTTACATTAACTACATCGAGCTTTATTTCTTTAATTGAATTGGGACTTTTTGCTACTGTAGGAATAGTTGTTGCTTTAGTGTTGACCTATACTTTTTTGCCTGCTCTCATGCTGAAAATGGGTTCCTTTGATCAAAAAGGAAATCACTATTCCGGGTTTTGGGAAAAAATACTGGCTCCTTGTTTCGACTGGACACTAAGAAATCAAAGGTCTATACTCTGGATTAGTGGAATCATTGCCATTGTAGGTATTGTTGGAGCTTTCCAAATTAGGATAAACAGCTATATATTAACAGATTTAGACCAGGATCATCCTTTGCAAAAAGACCAGCAGTTTTTTGGAGAAAAATTTGGGGGTGCCCGCACCCTGGAAATAGAACTAATGGTAAGGGATAGCCAATTCAATGTTTTTTCTACAGATATATTAAAAGAATTGGAACAGGTTGATCAATATCTTGAGGGCGTTTATGGTGCCAGCAATTTGATCTCTCCTTCCATTCTTATTGCCAGTGCCAATATGCAATATCAATTTGGCAGAAAGGATCAATATCGCATTCCTGATTCCACGACGCTTATTCGACCACTGGTCAGACGATTGGAGAAATATTCTGGAAGATATGAACTCCCAAGGTTAATTAGGGAAGATCACCAAAAAGCCAAAATCACAGGGCAAATCCCGGATTGGGGAAGTTATATTTTAGAACAAAAAAACAGGGATTTTAAACAATTTTTAGAGGAAAATTTTCCAGAAAGCAAATTAAGCTACACTATTACTGGAACCCCTCATTTAATGGACCTCAACAATCGATTTTTAGCTCAAAATGTATTAAAAGGATTGTTTGTTGCCTTACTGGTTATTGCTTTAATATTTGCCTGGCTCTTCCGATCCGCACGTTTGATGTTGGTTACTTTGGTGCCTAATGTTTTGCCGCTTCTTGTCATTGCAGGCATTATGGGTTTCACTGGAATTGATTTGAAAATATCTACCTCTATCATTTTTATTATTGCCTTCGGTATTGCGGTAGATGACTCCATCCATTTTTTAAGCCGCTTTCAAAAGGAATATCAAGACAAAAACCTTTTGGAAGCTTTAAGGGCCTCTTATCTGAGTACTGGCAAAGCCATTGTCGTGACGTCTCTAATTTTACTAGGAGGCTTTATGAGTTTTTGTTTATCTTCTTTTGCCGGTACCTTTTATATAGGATTATTGGTAAGTATTACTCTGCTGGTGGCTTTGATTGCGGATTTGACGGTTTTGCCTGTCTTATTAATCAAAGTATTAAAAGAAAAAGAGTAGATTTGATTAAGGATCTTAATTATTATTTTTAATCACTATCGTAAATAATGGAAAAAAATAGCTTGCTCTTTTTCTTATTCATTTCTCTAAGCTCCACTTTTATTTTCTCCCAAAACCAAACGCCTGTTTTTCCTGATGACTGGATGGGCACTTACCAAGGCGATATGTATATTTTAAATGCTGCCAGGAATAGCATTGATACTGTCGATGTTCATTTCGTTTTGGCTCCTACTGAAGAGGAAAAAGCCTGGAAATATACCATGTCGTATAAAAGTAGTAAATATGGCAATTCCGTAAAGGCCTACCGTCTTATTAAACCAGATACTTTGGCAGCTAATGTCTATTTGATGGATGAGAACAATGGCATTTTTATCGAGGAGGTGTTAATGGGTAACACCTTTTACAGCTGTTTCAGTGTTGGCAATACTCGCCTATTTAGTACCATGCGAAAAAAAGAATCAGCCATTGAATGGGAGATCATTTCTACCCGAAAGGAAGATACTATGGAGTCAGGTACGGAACCTGATGAGAATGGAAGAGCGTTTATTGTCAATAGTTTTCTACCTATTTCGACTCAAAAGGCAATATTGAAAAGAGTTAAAGAATAATTTTTTCCACTACAGCCCTCTAGAAAACTTACCATTTGGAGCATGAGCGTCAATGACAATTTCAATCTCAATATCAATGTTTGCTAATCATTGATATTGAGATTGAAATTGCTATTGATATTTTTCATAGGATATGTTTATTATTTAGCATCCCTTTTAAACTATCCAGGAGGTAAATTTTTTCCAATACTGGCCAGTTTCCACCATTTACTTTTGTTAAAAAAAACAAATTATGGAAATGGAAGTCGCTTTTCAAAGCCTCAACTGGCTGGCAATTTTTGTAGCTGCCCTATCTGCATTTCTAATTGGTGGAGTATGGTACGGCCCTATTTTTGGAAAATCATGGATGCAGGAAAATAATTTTACGGAAGAACAGCTTAAGCAAAGAAATATGGGCCTGGTATTCGGTTTATCTTTTGTCTTAGCCCTTTTCGCTGCTTTTAATTTGGCAATGTTCATCGGTCCTGAAGCTGATTTGTCTTTTGGAACCATGGCAGGTTTTCTTGCAGGCCTGGGCTGGGTTGCCACTATGGTAGGCATTCACTATTTATTTGAAATGAAATCCTTTAAATTATTTTTTATTAATGCGGGATACAGCACAGTAGCCCTGACCATTATGGGCTTAATTCTGGGAGCTTGGTAAGACCGTGCCCAATGATTTTCGATAAAAAAGTTGTCCAAGCTAGGTAATTCTGCAATTCTTACTCTGAGAGAAATAGTAATAGGCTAGCCTTTGGCTTATGAAGTAATTAAAAAATAGTGAATCAACTTTTTTCTATTTGCTTCATAGGTCGAAGGCGACTATGTTATTGCCTCAACTTCCATGGATGGCCAATCTATTTACTTAAAATCACCCACCTACAAGGTCATCTCACTTGAATCACACAGCTGCTTTAAACAAGTAAGTAAACTTACCAGAAGGCTTACCATAATTTTTGAAAATAGCTCTTTTAGCTATTTTTTTTCAATTAAATTAATAGATGTACCTATTTGCAAGCCAATTAGTACCTATTGTTAATGAAAAATTCCATCCTTATTTGGTTCATCTTAATTTGTCTGGCTTTTTGTCTTTTAGTATTTGCTAAGCAATTAGTCATTAAAACAAAAGAAGTCAAATTCCAAAGTGGAGAGGTTCAATTGGTAGGCACTTTGGCTATGCCACGTTTAAAAAAAGCGCCCTTCCCTACCGTCGTAATCGTTCATGGCTCTGGAACCGATACAAGAAAAAAACATAGGGGTTATTGGCGTCTAATTTCTCAAGGCCTGGCAGTACTTACCTACGACAAACGAGGTATAGGAGAATCTGGTGGAACCTACCAGAGCCTGTCAATGGCCAATGCTGAACATTTGTTACAAACCCTAGCCAATGATGCTGCTGCAGCAGTAGATTTTTTAAAAAAGCAGCCGCAAATTGATATTAATCGCATAGGCTTATTAGGAGGGAGTCAAGCAGGTTGGGTCATGCCTTTGGCAGCTCATCAAAATAAATCCATCTCGTTTTTAGTAAGTATTTCTGGTCCGGCGGTCACCTTTGGCCAAGAAGATTATTACAGTCAGTTAACCGGAGATAGCCCTGGTCCTTTTTCAGGCCTGACAGAAAATCAAATTGATAGTATGTTAGATACCTATAATGGTCCCTCTGGTTATGACCCAAGGCCTATATTAGAACAAATAAATATTCCTTCATTTTGGTTATTAGGAGAAAAAGACCGAAGTGTTCCTACACGAAAGTCTGTAGAGGTATTAAATGAAATAAATGGTCCTGGCAAAAGTTTGAAAATAAAGGTATATCCCAGAGGAGAACATAGCATTAAGGATTATCAAACTGGACGTAGAATCAATTATTGGAAAGATATTTATCTTTGGTTATCCGAAATTAAAATCATCTGATTTATCTATTGGGTAGATAAGCAAATTTAAAACACTTGAATTCTTTACAAATGCATATCCGTTATGCGCACACCAATATAATCGCCCAAGATTGGCAGCTTCTTTGCCAATTTTATACCGAAGTTTTTAATTGCATTCCCGTTCCTCCCAAAAGAGAACAGTCGGGAGGTTGGTTAGATAAAGGAACCGGGGTAAAAAACGCCTCTCTTCAGGGCATGCATCTGCGCCTTCCCGGATATGGTGACCAAGGGCCAACCCTTGAAATCTATTCCTATTCCGATATATTAGCCAATCAAAAACCACTTCCCAATCGAAAAGGTTACGGCCATCTGGCATTTGAGGTGGACCAGCTTGAGCAATGTCTGAATAAAGCCTTGGAAAAAGGTGCACAAAAGCATGGTGAAATAAGCACAACCAAAGTAGAGGGAGTAGGCACCATTTCATTTATTTACATTTCTGATCCAGAAGGAAATATTATTGAACTCCAACATTGGAGTTAATTGGTAGAAGGTATTGGGTAAAAAGTAGAAAGACTTTGGCGGTTCAAAGAGATTTGCTGAAATTAAAACAAAATGTATCAAAAACTTCATAACCATGTCAGCAGAAAGAATATTAACTCTACACCCAAAGGGTAAAAAAGGGGTCAACATCCATCTAGATAAGTATAATATCATCAAAGATTACATTATTCAAAGCATTCAAACTAACGAAACAATTAGTTTTGAATCTCTTTCCGATCAGGCCGTTAAGGATTTGAGTGAATCCTTTGATGGTAAAGTTCTTTGGTATGTAGTGACGGTCAAATTAGATCTTGAAGCTAGAAATATTATCGAACGGGTTCCCAAAACCAGTCCGCATGAGTTGAGGATGAAAAATAGTTCCGGTTAGCAAAAGGAATAACCATCAATCAGGTTTTTGGAAGATTCGAGAGAAGTAAAATAGTAGTAAGGTCGTCCATATGGACTCCTGAAGTAATGTAGAAGTAAATTGTTTTTAAATCAAAACAATTTACTTCTATTTATTTCTACTATACTTCTACTATATTTCGTTCCAGAAGCTTACCCCTAAAATCAACTAGTTTAATGTTATAATCTAGAATTCCATTTTATGAATCAAATAATCATCAAACAAGCCCAAATGGATATGGCTCCGGCCCTAAAAGATCTTCACCATAAAGTAAGTCGCCTTTCAGGAGGGATCATTCGTTATGATGATGAAATTAACGATGCTTATATCCATCATTTTTTGGAAAAAAGCCTTAAAAATGGTATTTCTCTGGTTGCAGTTGATTTCGAAACGCAAAAAATAGTAGGTGAAATTCACGCCTATACCTTAAGCCTCATTGCATTCAGACATATGCTCTCAGAACTAACCATTATTGTGGATCCGGATTATCAGGGGCAGGGCATCGGAAAAAGGTTATTTACTGAGTTTTTTAATATTGTGGATGCTGATTTTTCACATATTCACCGTATAGAATTATATGTCCGAAACTTTAACGATAAAGCCATTCGATTTTATGAAAAACTGGGTTTTATCAATGAAGGGCCCCAAAAAAATAAAATTTTGACTAAGGATGGAGTGTTGGAAACACCATTGCATATGGCTTGGTTTAATCCGAAGTATAGACATAATTATTGGGAATAGATAGAGACAGATAGAGACAGATAGAGACAGATAGAGACAGATAGAGAAAAAAACAGAATTACTTTAATTACCTCAAGGAGTTAAGGAAACCATTTATCCCCATTTGTCTCTAATTATCTCTACCTATCTCATTTATTAGATTGTTTTGATTCTATTTTGATAAACTGCTTATTAATGTGTATTAGTATAAAAAATGTTTAGTGTATATAATTTGATCATAAATTCATTTTTTATTCATTAGAATTATAAAAACAGTTGGAGTCCATAAAAAAACTACTTTTGCGGCCTCACCCGGTCGGTGCCCGATGGAAATATGCCTTTTTGCTGGGGATCATCGTCTTTTTTATTCTTTTTGGATTAGCTCCTTTCAGCTTTAGTGATCTAGATATAATTGCCAGACTTTGGAAAGCACTTGCTTTTGGTTTTATTACGACTCTATCCATGGGACTAAATCTTAAGCTTTGTCAAAATCTATTTCCCTCCATTTTCAATGAAGACAAATGGACCATTGGACATGAACTACTTTTTAATCTATATGATATTTTTCTAATTGGCTTTTGGAATACCCTTTTTTTAAAAATGGCTGGCTACCTTCCTCATCCTTTTTTGAATATTTTCTGGCGAATAGAATGGAATACTTATCTCATATCCATCATTCCTGTTCTCGTGCTAGTCATCATCAAAAATGGAGAAACCTTAAAAAAGCAACTTAAAAGGAGTGAAACTATAAATGATCAATTGATTAGTACGGTTAAAAAACAGGATATCTCCCATCCCATCACTTTTTTTTCAGAAAATAATAAACCAGAGCTTCAATTATTAGGCCAGGAAATCATTTTTATAAAATCTGAAGGGAATTATGTGGAAATATTTTTTCAGGATGACTCCGGAAAAGAAATAAAGCATCTTTTAAGAAATCGGATGAAAAACATCAGGTCTATTCTTCCAGACACTTCATTTTTCCAATGTCATAAAAGTTATATTGTCAATACTCAAAGGATTATTAAAGTGGAGGGAAATGCACGCGATTTGAGATTAACAATGCGAGGGAGTACTTTGCAAATTCCGGTTTCCAGGGGACGGGCTGAGGCTTTAGTTCAGTTTTTTAAATCATAGTTTATCATTAAATTCATTGCTATTCAGAATATTATTTAGCCTAATTAAACTCCTTTTTTTGACACAGAAGGACACTGACTGTTACTCCTACCTCCACTTTTGTTTCGGCAGGCAGGGACTTACACTGCTTTGGTATAGCTCAAATAAATAGCCCTCTACTACTTATTAATGGAAATACAATCCAAATTGTTATTCCTTATTCATGCCCATTCATACCAGTATTTGTCCTTTCACACCAAAGGCCTTTAAATCTGTGCATTAGAAGATTGATCACCTGACATTTGCTGCAAACAAATGCAGTGTTAATATGAAATCACCTGAAGTAATTTTGAAAAAAGAGCGGATTCTTTCTTTGGATGTTATAAGAGGTTTTGCCCTCCTGGGCATTCTGATTATGAATATTCAGAGTTTCTCAATGATCGGACAAGCTTATCTCAATCCAATGGCTTATGGCGATATGACAGGTTGGAATAAATGGGTATGGATGATTAGTCATGTCATAGCAGATCAAAAATTCATGAGCATTTTTTCCATGCTATTTGGGGCCTCAATTTTGATGATCACCCAGAAAATGGAATTACAAAACAGGTCCTCCTTAGGCATTCATTATCGGAGAAATTTCTGGTTGCTCTTCATAGGTCTTATTCACGCCTATGTGTTCTGGTATGGAGATATTCTGACCTATTATGCTCTTTGTGCTTTTATTTTGTATCCATTCCGAAAGCTTTCCATTAACGCCTTATGGATAATTGGTCTTCTACTTTTCTCTATCGAAACGCTTATCACTCTTTGGACTCAGTACGATATATCACAATGGCCGCCGGAAGCAATAAAACTATTAACACCTGGCTGGCAACCAAGTAGTCGACACATAAATGCAGAGATTAATGCTTATCTAGGTACCTTTTGGGAGCAAATGCAGCAAAGGTTTAAAACGGCCAAAATGTTACAAACTTCAGTTTTTTTAAATCATTATTTCTGGAGGATATCCGGATTAATGTTGATGGGAATGGCTTTGTTCAAATGTGGTTTTCTAAGTGCCAAACTCCATAAAAAAGTGTACTGGCGTTTTCTATTCATTTTAGGTCCAATTGGTCTATTGCTGGTTATTTGGGGATTGATAAATAACATGAATGCGGGATGGAGTATAGAATATTCTATGTTTCTGGGTACTCAATTTAATTATTGGGGGAGTTTGCTATTGGCAATTGCCTATATCTCAGGAATCACCCTTCTAATAAAAGCAGGTTTTTTCAAAAAACTATTTGCTCGATTGGCAGCAATTGGTCGAATGGCTCTTAGTAATTATTTATTACAAACGCTGGTTTGTACATTTATTTTTTATGGCTTTGGCCTAGGGTTTTTCGGTCAGGTAGAAAGGAAATATCAAATAATAATGGTATTGGGTATTTGGGTCTTACAGCTATACCTCTCTCCTATTTGGCTTAGGTATTTCCGATATGGTCCAATGGAATGGCTATGGAGGAGTCTTACTCAAAGAAAATTACAGGCCTTTCGCAGGATCGATGATAAGACAAATAAAATAACACCTCATCTCTAAAGTAGCCCCAATGTTTTCTATCTTACCTTTAGCTATCAATGGCAAATGAACTATACTTAAATTCGAATGCCTATGCTAAAATTTTTTAGAAAATTCCGACAGGGTCTATTTTTTGGAACCCATAATAGGTCAAGCGGCTCCACGGTAAGTAAATATATTTTGTATGCTCTGGGAGAAATCCTATTGATTGTAATCGGTATTTTATTGGCCCTTCAGCTAAACAATTGGAATGAGGAAAGAAAAACCAGAAAACTGGAAAAATTTACCCTATCCGAACTAAAAAATGCCTTAGATGAAGACCAGGAATCTTTGGCATCTGTTTTGTTCTTGTATGAGAAAATTAATTCAGTTGCAACTTCAATAACCGATAGATTTAAACAAACCCAACAACTCTCAAAAAGTGATATTGACTCTCTAGGCTATTTCATAGGGCTTCCCGCCTTCCAATTCAATTTGGCGGGTTATAAATTGGCTGAAGATCGAGGCCTGGATTTGATTTCCAATAATGAATTAAGAAACAGTATCACCACCTATTATGAAAATCAAATAAGGATGACGGAATATTACTTTTCTTCTTCAGAAGATTACAATAAAAGCTGGATAGATTGGATTCAACAACATTTTTATCCTGTTGCGGGTGAGGGTTATTCTCCTGATTTGAAGCCTTATGATTATGAAGCATTGGGTGATCACCAGAAAATAATTGGGAATCTAAACCATTATGCCAATTCTCTAAAATGGATGATTGGCCAACTCAAAAGATGCCAAAAGCTTTCGAAAGAGATAATTGACAAAATAGAAGCCGAAATAAATTAGCACTATGAAAAAACTTAAGTTAAATGGCCTTTTTTTCGAAGTCCTAATTATTTTCATTGGCCTTAGTGCGGCCTTTTTTGTAGATGATCTTCGAGATCAAAAAAGAGAGGATCAAATTCGCATAAATTTCTATAACTCTTTTATTCTTGAGTTGGAAGAAATCAGAGATCGAACTGTTGTCCTCAAAGAGGCAATAGATACCTTAGGCACCGCTCTAATTAATCGTCCAGAAATGGAGATTCCCTATCGAAGAAATTTTGATTTCACCAATAATTTATTCATCATTCACTCAGCTTTTGGAGGAGATAATTTTACTGCTGTGGGGCCTGAATATTTGAGAAATATTGAGTTTGGGGCCAACAACATAAAAGTTATTGAAAAACGCTTCAATATCTTAGATGCCGAAACTCGTAGGTACATACTTAAGTCCGAAAAAACGAAAGAAGAAAAAAGCAAATTTCGAGAATGGTATTTATCCGAATTAGAGTTTATTTCCTTTTACCTTGAGCAACTGGTTATCGCCATTGAAAAAGGGGCTATTCCTGATACACAAGCTTTCATTGAATCAATAAAATAGGTGTTTATGGTAAAAATCAATTCAAAAATCAAGAAATAGTAAGCAAAAAAATCAATTCAAAAAATGAACAACACCCTATGCACTAGCCTGGCCAGGCAACTAGAAGAAGTATATTACCAATTACCTTGGATCTGGGAATCTTATGATAAAAAATTTAAGAGCATTAATGAAGACAATGTCTTTATTCAACCCGCTTCAGGTTATAATTCCGTAGCACAAATTATTTCTCACCTCAATGAATGGCGCAAGGAATTACTAAGTCGAATGACAGGCAGTACCGAAATTAATTTAAGGGCTACCAGTCCCCATAATTTTATCGATAATGAAACCTTAAAAGCTCGTGGCTGGGATGCCTTGAAAAAAGAATCCGATGATACTCAACAACAACTCATACAACTACTTCGAAGCCAAACTGATGATTTCCTGGAAAGAACCTTCCAATATGAAGAAAAACAAAATACCTATCTCTATTATGTAGAAGGTCTTCTTCATCATGATATTTATCATCTGGGGCAAATCGGATTGGTTTTAAAAATGATTAGTAAAGAATCAGTTTAATATGGCAGAAAAAGAACCCTTTTTACTTAAAAACATCTATTCATCATCATTTTATGAAGATCTGGGAGAAGTGCTAAAAAAATTAATCCCCAATTTTGATCACAGCACATTTACCAGGCAAATTTTCGATGACGATTGGGATAATCGAGAGCTTAAGGATCGTATGAAACATACGGCATTCGTAATTCGCAAATTTCTTCCCGAAGCCTATCCGGAAGCTGTTTCAGTTATTGTAGAAGTCGCCAAAATTAAAAACGAGGAGGATTTAGGAAAAGATAGTTTTCCCTATATGTTTCTTCCCAGTTTCGTAGAACATTTTGGCCTGGATGATTATGATGTCTCGATAGATGCCATGACCGAAATAACCAAATTTGTTAGCTGTGAATTTGCGGTTCGGCCTTTTTATTTGAAATATAGAGAACCAATGATGGAACAGACTCATAAATGGGCCAATCACCCCCATTTTATGGTCCGCCGACTGGCAAGTGAAGGATGCCGACCCCGTCTACCCTGGGGCATGGGAGTACCCTATCTCAAAAAAGAACCGGATTTAATACTTCCCATCCTGGATAAACTAAAAGATGATCCCAAAGAAATTGTCCGCAGAAGTGTAGCTAATAATTTAAATGACATTTCTAAAGATTTTCCAGAGCGGGTTGTTGAAGTAGCCTATCAATGGAAGGGAGAAAGCAAGGAAGTGGATTGGGTGGTCAAACACGCCTGCAGAACTTTACTCAAACAGGGACATACTAAGGTCATGCGTTTGTTCGGTTTTGGAAGTATTGAAGATATCGCTATAGAAAATTTTCAACTAGACAGAGAAATTGCAAAAATTGGAGAGGAATTGAATTTTAGTTTTGATCTCAAAAACAAAGCCAATGAAGCTCTAAAAGTTCGATTAGAATACGGTGTCTACTTCAAAAAGGCCAATGGTTCCTTATCCAGAAAAGTATTTCAAATAAGTGAAAAGAAATACTCCGCCAATTCTTCCACAAGCATCACCAAAAAACAACATTTCAAAATTATTACTACCCGAAGATACCATACAGGTGGGCATGAACTATCTATCATTGTAAACGGAGAAGAAGTTGCTAAAAAGCCTTTTGAATTAATATCTTAGCAATATCAATGGCAATTACAATTACAATGTCAATTACTATTGTAACTTTAAACTAGACATTATTATTGCTATTGACATTGCTATTGACATTGCTATTGCCATTGCCATTGACATTGACATTGATATTGCCATTGGACACAAAAGACACTTGGCCTTGACAGAAAAATCTTTTTCCAATAAAGACATAGCGGATTATTACGATCAGACTGAGGTACACTATCGTCGAGCCTGGGATTTGGAGGCCAGCCTTGCCATGCATTATGGTTATTGGCGGGAGGGTACCCAAGATTTCAGGGCCTCTCTCAGGCATATGAATGAAGAGTTGGCTAAAATGGCCAAAATACAAGCTGATGATCAAGTCCTTGATGCGGGTTGTGGTGTAGGAGGTTCTTCAATCTTTTTAGCTCAAACGATAGGATGCCGGGTAACAGGAATTTCTTTAAGTAACATGCAAATAGAAAGTGCCCGAAAAAATGCCCAGGTTAAGCGGGTGGATACTTTAACTTCCTTTCAGCGAGCAGATTTCACCGATACGCCTTTTTCTTCTGCAAGTTTTGATGTTATTTGGACTTTGGAAAGTGCAGTACATGCAGCCGACAAAAAGGCTTTCTTGCAAGAAGCTTTCCGACTACTCCGGCCTGGAGGTAGGCTCATAATGGGAGAATATTTTAAAAAAGAGGAAGTGTTTAAGCCCAAGGAAGATCGATTATTAAAAAAATGGCTGCATGCCTGGGCTGTTCCAGATATCGAAAGGGTTTCTGATTTTAGTCGATTATTAGAAGAAGAGGGATTTGTCAATCAACAATTTCGAGATATTACCCCTAATATTCAGAAATCAGCCTGGCGAATGTATTATGGTTCTTTTTTTATGACTTTCCTTTCTGGTTTATATCGCATTTATAATCCTCGTGTACGGTATTTTGCTGATAATCATTATAAGGCGCTTTATTATCAATATCCGGCCTTGAAGAGAAAATTGTGGAAGTACTATCTTGTATATGCGGAGAAAAAACAGTGAAACCCGTGTAAACCCGTGTCAAAAAATAAGACACAGATCTTCACGGATCTACACGGTTTGGGCTAGCTTAACTTCATGATTAATTTCTGGATAAATGCAATTCCCTTATCTAATTCATCCTTGGCAATAAACTCATCTGCCCGATGTGCCTGGGCAATGGAACCGGGGCCACAGATGATAGATTCAAAACCTTCCAAAGCAAATTGTCCTGCTTCTGCAGCGAATGATACTGTTCCTAACTCATCATTGCCTGACAATTCCCGAACCATCTCGACTATAGATAAATGTTCAGGAGTGTCTAAAGCAGGAACGGGTGGATGATGCTCAACGGTTACAATTTTGGCAGCAGGAAATCGCTTTCGAAGAATGGTTTCGCGTTCTTGCACAAAGACATCGAAATCCTTTTTTATGTCGATCACATCATCCTGAGGAATATTTCGGACATCCCAGGTAAAGCTACAATGATCAGCAATTACATTAGGAGCAATCCCTCCATTGATGATTCCGGAGTGAATTGAAGTGTGATTGGGAATAAAACGATCGTCAACATGACCTGCTTCTACCAATTCGTTCATTTTGTTTTCCAACCATAGAATTAATCGAGCACACTCATGAACTGAACTCACCTCGGTTCTTATCATACTACTATGACCTGCGGAGCCATGAACAGTAGTTTGAAAAATGCCGATCCCTTTTTGGCCCACCGTTGGAATCATAAGTGAAGGTTCTCCAATAATGGCATACTGAGGTGTTTCCTGGTAGGTTTCTTTTATGGATCTTGCCAGATCCCATCCTCCAAGGCAACCAACTTCTTCATCATAGGAAAAAGCAAAGTAGAGCGGCTTTTTCAGTTCTGCCTTCAACATCTCCGGTAAACAAGCTAAACAACAGGCAATGAAACCCTTCATATCACAAGAGCCTCGGCCATAAAGCTTGCCATCCCCTTTATCTGTGAGCTGGAAAGGGTCAGAAGTCCAGGCCTGTCCCTCCACAGGAACTACGTCTGTATGTCCGGAAAGGATCACGCCACCATCCGAGGCAGGCCCAATACGGCAGTGAATAGAAGCCTTGGTTCCATCATCATTAGGTACTAAATGATAGGATACTCCATGTTTTTCAAGATAGGCCTTAATCCAATCAATGATAATCATATTGCTACTCCCTCCATATACTGGAAAGGAGACTAGATGTTCAAGTATTTCTTGTACTTTGGGTTTCATAAATTCTTCCATTTAAAAAATAAACAAATTATCATTCCGCCTTCCAATTCCCCCTTCCAATTCCCCCTTCTAAAAGGGTCCATAATTGATATAAACACTAAACAATAAGAAGATCCAGGCCACCACTAAGATGATTCCCACAACAGGGAAAATAAATCGGAGCCAGCGATCAAAGGGCACTCTACACAAGCTTAACATGGCAATCAAACCTCCAAGGGTAGGGTTGAACAAATTGGTCACTCCATCCCCAATTTGAAAAGCCAGGATGGTAGATTGTCGGGTTAGGCCCAGCAATTCTCCTAAGGGAATCATAATGGGCAAAGTCGCTAAAGCTTGCCCACTTCCTGAAGGAATAAACAGGTTAATGACACATTGAGAGGCCGACATAGCTACTGCTGATCCATACAAAGGCAAGCCATTTAGGGCTTCGGCCAAATTATAGGCAATGGTATCGCTGATGTTTCCCATTTCCATAGCCACTTTGATGGAGGTGGCGTATCCTACCATAAAAGCCCCCGGGGCTACAACACTAATAGATTTGAAAGCGGTTTCACTAAAAGTATTCCCATTCATACCTGAAGCGATGCCTGCAATAATGGCAATCATCATAAAGATGGCAGAGATTTCATTGATATACCAATGATGTACAAAAATCCCATAAAGCATGACAATGATTCCCAGAAGAAAAATACTTAGTATGAGCCAATTATTTTTACTCATACTATATTGATCAATAGGTTTGGACAAGCTAAATCCTTCCGTATTTAAATCCTGTCCCATTCCTTTGCTCTTATCCGCCGTAATTTTTTTAAAATAACGGACATTATAATAAGCCAAAACACTCAAACCAATAAAGCATAGAGTCGTCCTCAAAATAGCTCCGGAGAACAAAGGAAGTTCTGCAATTTTATGCCCGGTTCCTACCGTATAGGGGTTAATAGGTGATAAACCAAAACCTACCGTAATAGCCCCTACAGAAATACCAGCTGCCAGGATTAAATCTCCTCCCAAAGCCAAACTCATCACAGCCGCTATAGGAACCATGGCAATATTATTTTCATAACCAATCATAACACCCAGTAAACCAAAAATAAAGGTCATCATGACGACGATAAAATATTTGCGTTTCAAGCCCAGGTTTTTTACCAGGCTACCAACCGTATTTTCTATCATCCCAGATTTTTCCAATACGCCAAACATTACCCCACTCGCTAGTACAATAAAAATAATTTCAGCAGCTGTTTTGTAACCTAAAGGAATGGCCGTAAACATTTCAATGAGCCCAATAGGGGTCGATTCAATTACTTCATAAGTACCCGGCACGACACGTTCTCGTCCGTCAATCACTTCTCGTTCGTAGTTTCCTGCAGGCAGGATATAACTCAGGATGGCTGTTAATACGATGATGGCAAATAGCATGACCACTGGATGTGGTATCCGTTCATACCATTTCTTCTTAATTTTATCCGACATGGCTTTGGAATTGGAATGTTGTGTTTTTTGAGGAGGTTAAAGATAACAAATGACCT
Organism: Saprospiraceae bacterium; assembly: GCA_028285545.1. GTDB lineage: Bacteria > Bacteroidota > Bacteroidia > Chitinophagales > Saprospiraceae > JANQPA01. Next base: position 29,571 of record JANQPA010000112.1, read on the forward strand.
GAATAAAATAGTATCTTGAATAAAAGTGAACCAAGCCTTCATTTTTTCTTAAAAAACCTAGTAATTATGTCGGATTATATTGATCATCTTAATCCTGATGGGCTGCACAAAAATCCTGCTTTTTCCCAAATGGTATCGGTAAAAGGTTTACCTCAAACGATTTATATTGGAGGGCAAAATGCAGTAAATGCAAAAGGAGAAATTATTGCAAAAGGAGATCTTGCCGGACAGGCTCTACAAATATTGAAAAATTTAGAAATAGCCTTGCAAGCTATAGGAGCCAATCCTGCCAATTTAGTCAAATGGAATATTTATGTTGTAGAGGGGCAAGATCCACGTAGGGCTATAGAAGTTTTCGGCAAGCATTGGGGAAGAAGATATTTACCGCCAGCTATTACCGTTTTATTTGTATCTGGCTTGGCTAATCCTGATTTTTTAATGGAAATAGACGCCATTGCGGTGGTATAATCAATACAGAAAGTTATTCCAATCTCTTAAATCTAAATTTTCAATTGATATGAAACTTCACTTGCTTCTTTTCCTACTCCTAATAATGATTAGTTGCTCTTTGCCGGGTCAACAAACAGTAATAGACAAGGTAAACATCATAGATGTGGAGACTGGAAAGGTTTCACCCAACCAGACCGTAGTCCTTGAGGGTGGCAAAATTTCAAAAGTTGGCCATGCAGGAAAGGTGAAATTCAGTTCTTCCGCAACAGTAATTGATGGGAGCGATCAATTTCTCATGCCAGGAATGATAGATGCACATATTCATTTTTTTCAATCGGGAGGCATATACACCCGTCCGGATGCCCTTGATTTAAGAGAAAAAGTACCTTACTCCCAAGAGCTTGATTTCACTTGGGGAGCAGTACCTGATTATTTTAGGAGATATCTTCGATTGGGCATCACCACGATTATTGATGTAGGAGGGCCTTTTCAGAATTTTAAGATTAGAGATGAGGTAGCCAAGGAAAACCTATCACCCAATGTTTTGGTTACCGGCCCACTTTTTTCTTCCTATCAACCAGATGCCTTAACAACAGATGACCCACCTATCCTAAAAATAAGTAGTAAGGAAGAGGCCGAGGCTTTATTCAATAAAATGCTTCCTTACAAGCCAGATTTTTTAAAGGTCTGGTATATTGTCAATAGTGCTTTACCTGCTGAACAAACCTATCCGATTGTAGAGCACATTAATAAGTTAGCAGAAGAAAATGGCCTTAGGCTATCTGTTCATGCTACTCAACTAGAAACAGCACGCCTGGCAGTAAAAGCTGGAGCTGACATTTTAGTTCACAGTGTCACCAATGAAAAAATTCCCGATGATTTTATTAAAGAATTAAAGGAGAAAAAAGTCACCTATATTCCTACTATGATTGTCAGTCAAAATTATGGCAAGGCTTTTATTTCGGATCCGGATAAGCACGCACAGGATGTTCGATGGGCTAATCCATTTGCTTTTGGAACATTGTTTGACTTGCTGGCCTTCGAAGAAGATGAGTTACCACAGCGTGTGAAATCAAACATAAGAAATGTAGATAATTGGAGGATCAGTGTAAACCATACTCGTGCTATTCTTGAAGACAACCTCTCTCGTTTGTTCAAGGCGGGGGTCAATGTTGCAACCGGCACTGATGCAGGGAATATTGGCACTATGCATGCTTCTTCCTACATACAGGAATTAGAAGCTATGCAAAATGCAGGATTGAGTAATGCGGATTTATTAAAAGCCTCTACCATCAATGCTGCCCGAGGTTTTGGAAAAGAAGCGGAACTTGGCTCTATTGAGGAAGGAAAAATTGCCGATTTGGTCTTATTAAATAGCAATCCCTTCCAGGACATTCAAAATCTGAATGATATTCATTCAATTTTCAAAGATGGGAAATCCCTAAAGCCAGGAAGTATTATTGAGGAATCTACCGAAATGCTGGTACAAAGACAATTGAATGCTTATAATTCCAGAGATTTGGACGCCTTTTTGGCCACCTATGCTGAAGATGTCAAAATTTACAACTTTCCACAAGAATTGATTATGGATGGAAAGGAAGCCATGAGAACAAGGTATCAAACTCTTTTCCAAAATAATCCAAATCTTTATTGTGAATTAGTAAACCGGATAAAAATTGGCAATAAAGTCATTGACAGGGAGCACGTGAGAATAAAAAACGGTTACATTGATGCAGTAGCTATTTATGAGATAAAGGATGGTTTGATTCAAAAAGTAACTTTTGTGAGAAAAGATTAATGTCCATTTTCACAAAAAGTGGCCTCTGATAAGAGACACATAGTGACAAATTGAGATATATGGAGACAAATTGTCAGTATAGGTCAAATAATTCAAAACAATTTCAATATGTTGGAACAAGATCCTCTTGATGCTCCTGAAATTCAAAACGTCCAGGTGAAAAAAATATCCACAGGAGAAGCTTTGCGTTATGCTACATTAGTTTGGATAAGCAGTGTCATTCTTTCACCTATTTTGATGCTATTTATAAATGTATTTATAGATCAAACAGGTTCATTTAACGGTTTTTACAATACTGTTTTTCTCATGGTATTTTATGGAGGGATATTCTCTATTCCAAATTGGTTGTTGTTTTTTGCAGGCATCGTCGTTATTGGCCGGTTTTATACTCTTTCCACTCATATCAGGTGGGCGGCACAAGCCTGGGCCATAATTTTGACGCTTTTACTATTTTTTATCATTTTCGGAGTCAGGTTCTCGGGGTTTTTAAGGGAGGTTCCCTTTATTGGTTTTTTTTACTTATTTACCCTAACAATAGGGATATGGTATTATCCAATTGGCAACAAAGGAAGATAGCATGGTTCATTTTGCCAGAATATTCATAACTGTCTCCCACAAATCTTCATAAGGAATGATTTCCAATTCATAAGCCTGGGGCGAAATTTCCAAAGGAACCTGGGCCAGTTTTGCTTTTAGTGGGGCAACCTTTCTTTCTATGGCCTTTGGATGAAAGTTTGCTGCCGGAATAATCATCAACATTTTAATAAAGCAATTGGAGCGGTAAGTATCTTCCATTCTTAAATAGCGGCTGCAATATTTTTGGATGGCTTCCATTCTATCAATCACTTTATTATAATTTCTTTGAGCAAGAAAAATGAGAATCTGAATGATTAAGATGGGGACATTCATGCCTCGCTTATCTTTGGAATACAAGGGAGTTTGTCGCAGAAATTTTTTGTGGTTAAATGAAGGTTTGGCAGTCAGAAGGTCTTTATGTTTGCAAATTATCAGGTAATGTAAATAAGCATGGTTTATGGTCCATTTTTCTGCCTGGGCTTGTGGTAAATAGCGGTATCGGCGATGAGATAATACTTGTCGGCATATCTCATGAGCCTTTTCATAATTCTGACTATGCATTGCCAGCATAAAAAAGGCATTGCGATTCACAAACCAATTAAAAGAACCGGTTTTAATTTTTCCTTCCAACAATTCAACCAACTGCCTACCTCTTTCAAAATCCTTCAATTTAATACAACAGATTAATTGGTGATTTTGGAAGGTGTTAATGATATAAGGCAAATGGTATTTTGATTGATTAAAATAGTGGATGGCTTTTTCGCAGGCAAGAAAAGCTCCATAGAAGTCCCCTTCACAGGTAAAAGCATATACATTAATCAGGTGTCCCAGGTAATGTAACCTGGTAGAATCGCAATTCTCCATAAAGAGGGAAACCTCCGTCCAATATTTTTTAGCCAGCTGGCTCAAGTAATTTCTTTGGCTTTTATCTGTAAGGTATATATTACTAATTTGAGTATAATGATTTTCAGCTAACTGCTCAGCTTCAAGAATTTGCCTAACTTTTTGGTATTGACGATTGTATTTTTCGTATAAATATTTGTTTCCTTCCAGGCTAGCATAATACCATCGCAGTAATTGATAACATTCCAGACTGACGGAGGTGAATTGGAATTTTGTAGATCGACTTAAAATTTTCTTTATCAATGTAATTGCTGGCGGATAAGCAGACTGACCTATGAGTATTTTTACTGCGCATAAATTTTTCCAACAATAATAATATGCTTGCTGAGGCCTGGTTTGACCCAGTTTTTTTACATCAATAAGAAATAAGGCCTGAGTCATTTGCTCCATTAGCTTGTTTTTCGCTCTATGGAAAGGAAGGGTGTTTGGTCTTTTCTGAAATATTTCAAGGGCAGCCTTGGTTTCATCTGCGCCTGGATTTGTTAAAAAGAATTGAAATAAATCATGTGTTTTTGAAAAGTTTTTGAAAGGGAGTTTTATAGCTTTTGGATTGGTTAGATTATATTTTTTGAGTATACTAATAAATTCTTGTATTGCTTCCATTTTATTGGTTTAAACCGGACTCAAATTGGGCTTACCAACAAAATATAACAATATAAATACAAAGCTCCAAGTAGCTGCCAGCCACTACAAATTTAGAATAGAATACAAATAAAAACTTTGCACAAAGCGATCGGCAAAAAGGAAGTTGCATTTTATAAACGACTCACTATCAATTTTTTACCACCTATACACTTAAGCTTTAGCGCTAATTTATGGTCATTAATTTTTCATTTTTGTCTTGGTAAATGAATCCTAAAACCATTAGTTTTGAGCTATCCAATTAATACTTTACAAAAAACCAAATGAAATGAAGTTATCCATTCGAAGTTCCAGCTGTTTACCAGCTTGGCACCTATCTAATCAGATCTTGTTTCGATTTGAAAATCCAATAAATGATCAAATTGAAACTGACATTAATGCCATTTAGAATTGATGAAAAAAAATTTCCTTTAGGTGAATAGAGTTATTCTTTTTACCAATGGAGGAAATGAATTTTATTAGCACATTATTTTTTAATTATGGCTAATGTTGGCATGAAACTAGGATGAGCCGGGGGCTATTTTTCAAGCCCCCTTTTTTTTTAAAAATGGAAACCTACAGAAGCCTGTAGGGTAATATTTTTATCGTTATCTGATTTGAAAACCAGGCTTTGATCACTATTTAACTCTACAATCGAATAATCTTGCTCATTGCGGCTAATATCTGATAAACCATAATACCCTTTAAAACTGAGAAATAATCCTTGGTTCAGATAAAATGAGATTCCCCCCTGAGCAAAAGCGTCAATACGACTAAATAAAGGCTTATCAGGACTTGGGTTATCATAATATGCTCCAATTAATTCGGGTAGTACTACACGTTCTCCTTCTATTCTTACCTCTTCCGAAATCCCTGGATTATCCACATCAAAAGCATCAGCATCAAAATAACTTCCATCAACTATAAAAACTACGTTGTTAATGTTTTCACCTAGTGGAGAAACGCCATTAAAGGTAACTTCACCTACTGCTCTTGCAGAAAGTAAAACACCAAGGCCCAAGCCACCTGATAACTCCAGGCGACCAAATCTAATGAATGCAGAGACGGGGAGATCGATGTAGGTATTTGTAATACTAATGATAGAATTACGGCTTCCGGAAGCCTGCAAAAAACCTGATCCATCGGCTTTATAAAAAGGCATGAAGGATTGTCCATTAAAATCATATTCAGCACCTCGCTGGCCATAAATAACTTCACCCCTTAAGCCAAAATAGTCTGTGAGATTTACATTAACATTGACTCCCACATGAAAGCCTGTTGTGTAGCTAAAAGCTTCCAGGTCTTCTCCATTACTCCCCATTTCCAGAGGGCCATCGATGGTGGCAAAATTAATTCCTGCCTTGAAACCACCATACACTGTGTTCTGAGCTGACAGGTTAAGGGTAAAAAGGAGTACCGCTGCCCATAGAAAATAATTTGCTATTTTGATCATTCTTTGATTAATTGTTTACGTAATAAAATTCTGTTGTCCATTATATTTGATCGGGTTTCTACGCCAATAATCTGAAAGTCATTTTTAATGGCGAAGATCAACATCCCCTTTAGATAGTTGCGTGTTTTGAACTGAATGGTTGTATAACCATGAGATTTTGCCCAATTTTCTTGATATTTTGCTAAAGCTTTAGCAACACCCATTTTTCTATAAGCCGGCAAAACTGCGCCCATCCAGGAGTAAAAATAGTCTTCTTTGGCATATCCTACTTTAAATCCAGCAATTTCATCATTAACGTTGGCCAGCAAGATTAAGTGTTCTACCTTACTTAAACGCTCTTGATAAATATCCTTGGGATATGGATTTTCAAATTCGGGGACCTGAAGGCTTAAGTTATATACCTCCTCAATAGTACCTTGGGTTATTTTCATATTATCACCAGGCTATTTCAACAAAAACAGGGCAATGATCAGAATGAACAGCCTCATTGAGTTGGCCTGCTTTTTGAAGTTTATCTTTCAAAGGATTTGATACTGATTGATAATCGATTCTCCATCCTTTATTATTCTTGCGGGCACCAGCCCTATAGCTCCACCAACTGTATTCCACTTTTTCAGGATTTAGGTGCCGGTAGGCATCCGTAAAACCACTACTGAACCATTTGGTCATCCACTCTCTTTCTTCTGGCAAAAAACCAGAATTATTTTTATTGCCCTTAGGATTGTGAATATCAATTTCGGTATGCGCAATATTATAATCTCCAACAATTATTAGCTTAGGTCGTTCAGCCTTCAATTCTTTTATCCATCGGAAAAAATCAGCTAAAAACTCCATTTTAAACCCTTGTCGTTCATCTCCTGAAGTACCGGAAGGGAAATAACAATTGAGTAAGGTGACGTCATCAAAATCGGTGCGAATAATACGTCCCTCTCTATCATATTTTTCAATACCGCAACCCAATATTACATCATCAGGTTCTCTTTTACTAAGTGTTCCTACCCCACTATAGCCTTTCTTTTCAGCGGAATGCCAATAATGATGATATCCCATTGTTTCAAATGCTCCGGTATCAATTTGTTCAGGCTGTGCCTTGGTTTCTTGAAAACAAACAATATCAAAATCTTCTTCTTTCATCCACTCTAGAAGTCCCTTTTTAATCCCGGCTCTAATACCATTAATGTTGTAGGAAATAATCCGTTGACTCATAGCTGATTTTTTTGGAAATGATAAATCCTAATTTGGCCAGACAAAATTGCAAAAAATTAAGCATTAATTTTTATTGGGCGGTTATAAACCGCCCAAAGCGTTGTTTTAGCCGGTTTGAATCCGTGTTTTGGGCGGTTTGCAACCGCCCACGCAACCCCCTCCTATATTTGTTCCGTATAGACTATTGAACAAAGCATGCTAATGGCCAAATCCATCAATGTAGAATTTTTAATTGCAGGATGCCGGAAGGGCAACCGTGCTAGTCAGATCAAGCTGTATGAACATTTTTACAGCTATGGTATGGCTATCGCTTTGCCTTATGCCAATAGTAGAGAAGAAGCATTGGAAATTTTAAATGATGGTTTTCTAAAAGTATTCCTCAAAATTGACCAATACAAGAAAGAGTTTCCATTTAAACCGTGGCTGCGCAGAGTATTAATCCATTCCGCAATTGATTACCATAGAAAACACAATAAAATAAGTAAACAAAAAGAAGACAAAACCATATCCATGCCTTCTTCTTATTCGTTTAATGATGGATTGGAAAACCTAAAATATAATGATTTAGTTAACCTTATTCATCGTTTACCCCCGGCTTATAGGCTGGTTTTTAATATGAGCGTGATGGAAGGAATGTCGCATAGAGAAATTGCACAACAACTGGGCATTAGTATTGGGGCTTCAAAATCAAACTTAGCAAGAGCCCGAATAAAATTGCAGGAACTCATTCAAGAGGCAAATGGCTTTAACCTGAAAACCAAGAACAATGGATGAGCAGAAATTTGATAAGAGCTTAAAGGACATATTGGAAAATGCACCTCCTTTTGAACCTTCAGAAGAGGCTATAGGAGATATACGCCAGAGATTGGACCAGGCATATGGTCGTCGTAGGTGGTGGATACCTTGGTGGTGGTGGGTACCTTTACTGATCCTCCCCTTTGCAAGTGGTATGATTTTCTTTTTCCTAAAATTTAAAACCCTTAACAACAAACTGGATGAAATAAATTTACAATTAAGCGTTCAAAAGATTGATACCATAACGAGTAACTATATCATCTACCACTATGACACTATTTATTCAAAAGTCATTTTAACCCAAAGAGGTGAACAGCCGTTTCTCAACCCAAGATCTTTTCCCGGTAATAATGTTTATGGATATGAATTACCAGGAGGACGTCTTTTTAACAATGCTGTTCCCTCTATATGGGGAACAGAAAGAAAGTTTTTTACCAATAATCCGAGTTTGCTTAAGCAAATCGAATCAGGGCAAATTACTTTAACGGATTTAAGCCAAAGCCTGCCTGTTCTTTCTCCCTCGGAAAAAGAAATAGATACTCGATCCTGGGATAAAATGGAACATTTATTTAATTCCTATACCCCAAGTCTAAATGGCACGAACTTTTTCGCTGAGAAAATCCAAGTACCTTATTCTGTTCTTGCACCGCCATTTCTTAAAACAAAACCTATCCGGAGACCCCTGGTCCAAGGAGTACAAATTGGGGCATTCGCCGGCCTGGCACCATTAACTGAATACTCTAACTCACTTCTCTGGGAATTAAACCTGGATCTTTTATTCTCCAGCAGATTTCGCCTGCGCACAGGCTTCCAGAATATAGGAATCAATTTTGAAGAAAAAGAGGAAGATCATTTTGAAGACTATCCAAGTGTTGAACCTGATAATCCAGGAGATGAATTAAAAGAGATTAAAGCAGAATATTCCTTCATGAGAATCCCTTTCCGTTTTATGTATACCTTTAGTTCTCCTAAATCTATTCAGCCTTATTTTGGAATTGGTCTTTCAGCAATTAAAGCCATTCGTCCAGAATTGAAATATGAATTCATTGGAGATAATGAAGAGTATTATAAAACATTCTCTTTTTCCAATCCTGGTTTCTCAATTCAAAATGTGGAATTTGGCCTTGGCTTGGAGTTTTACCTCGGGAGTGGAATAAATGTCAGCGCAGAGGGTTTCAGATTTCAAAATTTTGACTCAAGTATCGAGCAGATTAACCAGATTAGTCACTTTGGAGGAAAAGTTGGCCTTCACTACACATTTTAATTTTTTTAATCCTACGCAACCATTCCCTTAATTTCTTGCGTATAGGCTATTGAATTCTATTGGTATTAATCAATACTACCCCCACCATAAATAATCAGGAATAGAAAAGCAAAATGATCTTGAGAATACCAAATAGGAACAACTTAGTCCAAAATTCAAAAAATTCGATTGACTATGCGTTTTATGATATTTTTGATGGTTCAAATGATCCTCATCTGTGGTATGATGTTCAATACTTTTAAATCAGAATCCCTCTTCATAGAAAAAGATTCAACTTCCTCAAGTAGTCGTATAGAACAGAATATTAATTCCAACCTAAAAGAATTTGAATTGGGCCTTAATCCAGACTCTTTGATTGTCATTCCTTGATTTTGGGAAAGAATTATTTCGATCATAATTTCTATAAAACATTAAACTACAATATATCATCGGTCGGGCCAATAAATAGCATTCAAGGAATTGAATGCTCCAATTTTAGGTTCATGGGAATATTGATTCAGTGGTGACTTGATGTCACCACCTTTTTATTGAATTTGATTGGCAAAATCGGTATCAAATAGTTCATTTAAATAGGTAGGTCTGGTAACAGAGTTATAGTTGTCCCTACAAGTCCCTACACCGCTTCTCATAATACTTTGACAGGTCCCATTGGCAAAAGAAGCTTCTCGATGCTCTCTTCCCAAATCACAGTGACCGAGTTCATGAAAAACGACAAATTCTCTGGCCCTTGTGGAAGCTCTATTCCAAAATGTTTGATCAATCATGATATGATTGGGGCGAAAACTACTGTAAGTGCACTGGCCCGCAACTCCGTCTTCAGATATTTCCTGAATGACTCCGGTAATTCTTTTCGCTCGTAAATCAATGTCTATGCCCCTGGCTCTTCCTTCTTCTTCATAGCGTTCAAAATAGACCCAGAGAGCCTGATCAACTCCAGGATAAGGGAGCTCTTCTTCAATCTCTGGTTCCGGTTCTGAATTTACAGTCAGATCTTCTTCTTTATTACAAGTCAAAAGTAGTGTGGGGAGGAACAATAGCAAAAGCAGGTTTTTTCTCAACATTTGGCAAAGTTTTTTAAATAATAAATTGTAAAGAAGCTGATCCTATATAAATGTGTTTTGAAGTTGAGGAATGTAAGTATCCGAGCATATCAATCATTGATGCTTCTACCGATAACAATCGTTGCATGGATGAAAAGGATCGCTTCGTATGGAGCTATTTTTGTCAGATAGGAGATAAAAAAAGAGCCTGATCCAAAGAAATGACGGCTGCCCTACTTTTTTAATAAAAGATTAACTAACCGCTTACTGGTTGAGCGACACTAATTTATAGAGAATAGGGTTATTTTATTAAAAACACTCAACAAACCTTTACGTATATTCAAGAGTCCAATAGTAAAATGGAATCTATAGTCTAATACTCCAGGTTTTTCATCTGGTTTTATGGAAAAAAAGCCTGTTTTATTGGAATTTAAAGAAGAAATATTTTGTTCACTTAATCAAAGCCCCTAAACTATGTTAGCTCCAATTATTCTTTTTATCACGCTATTATTAGTCATCGATTTGGGTCGTTTCCGAACCAATAAGAGATCTTCAGATGAGTAAGCAATTTTATCGGAAAATGTAGCCTTATGTTTTTCGGCTCATCTGGTTGAACAAAACCAACAAAATACCAATTGGCAAAAGCGCGCTCGCTCCAAATAAGCTTTCATAATAAAAAGGTAAAAATCCCTTTGCCCCCCAGAAAAGCGTTCCCTGCAAAAAAAGAATCCCTTCACTTAAAAGAAATCCTGATAGGAAGACAATAAGTCCCCATTTTGCCATTCTTCCCACTCGAATTAATTTTCCATCCAAGGCAAAAGCTAATAGGAAACTCGTAAAGATTCCCAGTAGCATAAGATGTAAAAATCCGATCATGTAATTTCGAATGGTGTATCCTACTTTTGCTATATAAGGAATGACAATGATTGACTGCATAAGAATTTTTCCTACAAAACAAACAAAAGCTGTTTTTAGTAAAATCCCTTCCCAAAATCTAAAGTGTTCCAGGATTTTTTCCTTCCAAACTAATCGAATAAATATAATAGCAGCGATTAGTTGGATTAGGACTCCCAAACTATTGGCCAGAAAAATAGAAAGAAGAGGTGTTGACCAGCTTACGGCTAAAGCATAGGTAAGGAAACTTGATATAACCAGAAGCCTAAAAAAAAGTTTTAATTTTCGGGTATCCAAAAAAATGTTCAGCTCTTCCAGTTTTCTGAGGAAAAGGGCCAGGATGGCAAATAAAAACCAGCCATTAAATTGAAAATGCAAAAAGAATTGAATTACAGCGTAATACCAAGCACTGCCTTTTCCTCCGGAAATAATAATGGGAGCCGTAGCCCACAAGGCCAGGGTGCTTATCAACATAAATACAATGGCGGCCTTTGCAAATAACCTGGAGAAAAGTACAGGTCCCTGACCTTGAGGTTTTAATTCTTTTAGGAAGTAAAAAGCAAATACATAAGACAATATGGTATGGAGTGTTGAAAATGCAATAGAAATAGGAGCATAACCTACAATAGGGAAAGAAATCAACATTCCAAGTACACTAAATTGTGTCAGCCAAAACAGAACATTATATTTTCTACCCTGCTGGTCAGTTCTGATGAAAGCTCCCACCAGTAAGGTATATAAAGCCAGATAAACCCATCCAAGCATGGCCACGTGTGAATGGCCATGCAATACATACCTGAATTTTAGCCAGCTTAGCTCATCTACAAAGGCATATCTTAATAAGGTACCAAGTACGGCAGCGATAAATAGATTTATCAATGCCGTTTTTAGCCAAATTCTTTTCATCGCTTTATTCGCCTACAGGTTTTCCATCTACAGAATACATAAATTCAAGAACATCTCGGGCATCACCAATTGACAAATTCTGATTCGGCATTCTTACCAAACACTCTTCCAGTAGAGCCTGTGCAGTAGGATCTTCTGCCAGCATAACCTCTACATTGGTGATCATATTCATAAGCCATTCAGGTTTCCTAAGTTCTGTAAGTCCAGCCCAGCCAGGTCCCACCACCCGCTGATCTGTTAATTTGTGACAAGCGGCACACTTCATTTCATAAATACCTTTACCCCGTTCAACCATGGCAGCTACCAGAGGATCATTGAGTTTAACTTCTTTTATTTCTCCGATCCCTTTACCATCGTCTTCAACCGGATCAGCGATCATACTCTTAGGAGGATTCTGAGTTTGATCTCCCTCATTAGCACTTCCGCCGCATGACCAAATAAAGGCTAAAATGATACCAAAGATGATTACACGTTTCATGTTTGTTTATTTTATGTGAACTAAATCGTAAGGTTTTCATCCTTAATTCGACGAGCCAGCTCTTCAATTTTTTTGCCCTCAACCACCTCTAACAAACCTTCTCGATACTCCAGTGCTTTAAAATGAAGTGGGCAGGGGTTTTCTGAAGAACACACTGGAAGCCCTAAAATGCAGGTGTTAAAGACTTCAGGCCCATCAATCGTCTCTACTACCTTCCGCAAGGAAGTTTCTTTGTTTTGATCATTTAAGTAAAAGCCACCACTAGGTCCCTTAGTCGAAGAAATCAATTGGTTTTTGGATAGTTGCTGTAATAATTTCGCCAAAAAGTGCTTAGGTACATTCAGTTCATCTGCAATTTCTTTTACTCCTAATTTCTTTTCTTCATTGCCATTTAAGGCAAGGTACAGTACCGCTCGCATGGCGTATTTACAAGATTTTGAAAACATAGAAATGACTTTTAATGAGGTAAATATAATTATAATAAAGGATAAAAACACCTTTTTATCTTAAAATATTCGTCTTTTTAATCTCCGCTAATAATTGTTACCGAAAACAGTGATAAATGTCATTGGCGAAACAGAGGGTTTGTATTTGTTTTGTAATAAAAGACAAAAAGGTCTTTTATTATTTTATCATCTTTTTAGACACAATTTAATAAACTATAAATATTATGAAAAAACAGCCTTTTCTAAGAACCCTTGGCCTTTTGGTCATGACATGCATACTGGTGTCACTAAATTATTCCTGTAATACTGGCGGCAACACTTCTTCAGGAGTACTAGGTGATGATGTAGCTTCACAGGTTTATGTAGCACCAGGAGAATACGACGAGTTTTATGGATTCATGTCTGGTGGATTTAGTGGCCAGATTAGCGTTTATGGTATACCCTCCGGACGATTACTGAAAGTTATTCCTGTTTTTTCTCAGGATGCTGAAAAAGGATATGGTTATAATGAAGAAACAAAACCAATGCTTAATACTTCTTACGGCTTTATTCCTTGGGATGATGCTCACCACCCTGAGCTGTCGCAAACCAATGGCGATACAGATGGGCGCTGGATTTTCATTAATGGAAATAACACACCTAGGGTCGCAAGAATTGATCTATCTACTTTTGAAACTGCAGAAATCATAGAAATACCTAACAGTGGTGGTAACCACAGTTCTCCATTTACTACTGAAAATACAGAATACGTTGTAGCGGGTACTCGCTTTGGAGTTCCCTATCCACAAGCCGATGTAGCCATTAATTCTTATGCTGAGAACTTTAAAGGCATGCTTTCCTTCATCAGTGTAGATCAAACTTCAGGAGAAATGGATGTAGCCTTCCAGGTACTACTTCCTGCATTTGATTATGACCTTGCCCACTCCGGTAAAGGAAAATCTCATGGCTGGACTTTCTTCACCACTTATAATACCGAAGAAAAGAGTACCCTCCTAGAGGTGAACGCTTCCCAAAATGACAAAGACTTTATCGCGGCTGTTAACTGGAAAAAAGCAGAGGAATACCTTGCAGCAGGGAATTATAAAGAAGTACCGGCAAATTATGCACATAATGTGTATGATGAGGAAACTCATATGGCTACTTCGACCATGAAGAAGACGGTTAAAGTCTTGACACCTGAAGATTGCCCAGGTCTGGTTTACTTCCTACCAACACCAAAATCTCCTCACGGAGTAGATGTTGACGATACAGGAGAGTATATTATCGGAAATGGTAAACTATCAGCAGACCTTTCAGTACACTCCTTTACTAAAATGCAGGAAGCCATTGCCAATCAGTCTTATGAAACCACTATTGCTGGTGTTCCCGTTCTTAAATTCGAAGACGTCTTGGCAGGTGTTGTAGAAAAAGCAGGACTTGGGCCTTTACACACCGAGTTTGACGGTAAAGGAAATGCTTACACTTCCTTCTTTATTACCTCTGAGGTAGTAAAGTGGAAAGTAGGCACCTGGGAAGTTCTGGATCGTGCTCCTACCTATTATTCAGTAGGTCACATTATGATCCCTGGTGGAGACTCCAAAAACCCTGAAGGAAAATATCTGGTGGCTTTGAACAAGATTACCAAGGACCGGTATCTACCAACAGGGCCTGAGATGAATCACTCAGCACAGCTCTACGATATTTCTGGGGATAAGATGAAGCTGCTATTAGACTTCCCAACAGTAGGTGAGCCCCACTACGCTCAAGGCATTTCTGCCGACAGGGTAGTCCCAAATGTCAAAAAATTCTATCCAATAGAGGAGAATAAACACCCTTATCGAGCTATGGGTGAAAAAGACACAAGAGTGGAAAGAGACGGGAATACCGTCCACATTTACATGACTACTATCCGATCGCACTTTGCACCAGATAACATTGAAGGTATAAAAGTTGGGGATAAAGTATATCTCCATGTCACCAACTTAGAGCAAGATTGGGATGTACCTCATGGTGTTGCTATACAAGGTGCAGAAAATGCCGAGTTATTGATTATGCCAGGGCAAACTGAAACCATGCTTTGGGAGCCAAAATCAGTTGGAGTTTATCCATTCTATTGTACTGATTTCTGTTCTGCCCTTCACCAGGAAATGCAAGGATACATTCGAGTATCTCCGGCTAACTCTAACCTGCCATTGACATGGGGATTGAATGACGAACAAAATCAATCTTAAGAGAGCATATAGTCAATAGGTGTTTAATTAGATTATGAATTCTCTAAGTCCGTGGAGCCTAGTGCTCCACGGCAAGCTATCAACAACATAAAAAATGAAACAACTTCCAAGAATCCTGATGTTACTGGGATCACTCTGTTTGCTTACGTTATTTGTTTTTCCAATGTGGAAAATACAGCTGTTTGCACCTCAATATCCGAATGGAGTGACCATGCATATCTGGATCAACAAGATTGGAGGAGAGACTCCCGGAACGCTTCAGAATATTAATATTCTAAATCATTACATTGGTATGAAGCCCATCGAGCCAGAAGCTATTCCTGAGTTAAAATATTTTCAATACATCATTTTGGCCATGGTGGCTTTGGGAGTTGGCGCC
The DNA here is from genome assembly GCA_028285545.1 of Saprospiraceae bacterium. Lineage (GTDB taxonomy): Bacteria > Bacteroidota > Bacteroidia > Chitinophagales > Saprospiraceae > JANQPA01. The sequence continues at coordinate 44,990 of JANQPA010000112.1, forward strand.
GCAATTTGGAATAAGAGAAAAGGCTTTTTAGCCTGGATCATTCTGTTAGCAATCATTGGAGCAGTTGGTATTTATGATTTTTACTTGTGGGAATATGATTATGGTCATAACCTCGATCCAAATGCTCCTATGAAGTTTCCGGATGACTCTTTCCAACCTCCGCTTATTGGTAAAAAGAACATAATCAATTTTGTAGCACTATCACTGCCTCATATTGGTGGCTATTTTATCATGCTTGGTGCCGCATTAGCTATAGCCGCCTGGTGGTTAAAAGGAAAACTAAAATCATGAAACTCACTAATTTTTTATTATCCCTTTTTTTGATCATCTTCATAAGTGCATGTAAACCCAAACCCAGGGACATCAATTATGGAGAAGATATTTGCACCTTTTGTAAGATGACGGTGGTCAGCAAACAACATGCAGCCGAAGTAGTAAGCCAAAAAGGAAAAGTTTACACCTTCGATGCTATTGAATGTATGATTAACTATGTACAGAAAGAGGAAACCGAATTTGGGCATTTATTGGTCAATGATTATTTAGATCCGGGAGAATTAAAAGATGCTCATAATTGTCAATACCTGATCAGCGAGAACCTTCCCAGTCCAATGGGCGCCTTTTTATCTGCCTTCTCCAACAAAGAAGATGCCCAAAAAATGCAGGAAGAAAGGAGCGGTAAACTTTACGATTGGGAAAGTTTAAACCAACATTTTAAAGATGGAAGTCCTAACAACTTCCAATAAAACACCAGCTGATGAAAAATAAGATGAAATGGATAATTATCTCCTGGTGCCATTTTTTTATTTTCCAGGTATCTCTTCAAGCGGCAACTCTTCAAGTATGTTCATCCTGCAATTTTTCTACCATAGAAGAAGCTTTAAAAGCTGCCAATGATGGGGATGTCATTGAAATTCAGGAAGGGACTTATTTCGAAAATGCCCTGGTAGTTGACAAAAGTGTACATATAAAAGGGATCAACTGGCCGATAGTTGATGCACAGGAAAAAGGAGAAGTGTTTACCATTATTGCTTCTAATGTGACCTTGGAAGGGCTACAAATTCAGAATATTGGTGTCAGCTATCTAAAGGATCATTCGGCTATTCGCATCAAACGCCAAAAGAATTGTATTATCCGCAATAATAAATTATTCAATGCCTTTTTTGGCATCTACCTGGAACGAGCCAATAATTGTCAGATTTATCAGAATGAAATAACTGGAGCCGCCATTGAAGAATCTTCTTCTGGGAATGCCATACATGCCTGGCATTGCAAAAACCTTTCGGTAAGCGAAAATATAGTCAAAGGTCACCGAGATGGCATTTATTTTGAGTTTGTAGATAGTAGCCATATTACAAAAAACCGGAGCAAAAATAACCTTCGATATGGCCTCCATTTTATGTTTTCAAATGATGATCAATATGATCACAACGTTTTTGAAAATAATGGAGCCGGAGTAGCTGTCATGTTTTCCAAAAAAATCGACATGCGGTTTAATACTTTTCAATACAATTGGGGTACTGCTTCTTACGGGCTTTTGCTGAAGGAAATTTATGATGCCAAAATAGAGAACAATCATTTTTCCTTTAACACCATTGGCATTAATATTGAAGGTTCTACCCGGCTTACCTATCACAATAATCAATTCAAAAGGAATGGTTGGGCTATCAAAATGGCTGGTGGCTGCCTGGATAATGAATTCACAAAAAACAACTTTTTGTCCAACACATTAGATCTGGTGGTGAACAGCAACGTCAACAACAACAGTTTTGATGGAAATTATTGGAGTGAGTATAGCGGTTATGATTTAGACAAAAACGGGCTTGGAGATGTACCCCATCACCCGGTGAAGTTGTTTTCATTTATAATAGACCGCACTCCTGAGTCCATTGTTTTACTACGCAGCTTTTTTATTGACCTCTTAAATTTTGCCGAAAAAGTAAGTCCAGTATTTACACCAGCTGAAGTTTTGGATAATCAACCTTTAATGAAACCGATAACGTTATGATTACCATATCGAATTTGTTCAAGTCATACGGCCGCCAAAAAATATTAAAAGGTATTGACCTCGATTTTAATAAACGAGGTTGTATAACAGCCATTTTAGGGCCTAATGGTTCTGGAAAAACCACACTTATCAAATCCATTCTGGGAATGGTCTTGCCAGAAAAGGGAAAAATCCTTGTGGATGGGAAATCCATAAAAGGACAATGCGCCTATCGATCCCAGATCGATTATTTGCCTCAGATTGCGCAGTTTCCTGGCAACCTGCATGTTCAGGAACTAATCAATATGATCAAGGACTTACGAGAGGGTCAAACGAGTGAGGCTCGCCTGATCGAGCTTTTTGACTTGCAGCCTTTTCTTAATAAAAAACTGCGAACATTATCTGGAGGAACCAAACAGAAAGTCAACCTGACTTTAGCACTAATGTATGATAGCCCAATCGTGATTTTGGATGAGCCTACCTCCGGATTAGATCCTATTGCACTAACGCGATTGAAGGCATTGATCCGAGAAGAAAAAGAAAGAGGGAAGTTCATTTTACTGACCACTCACATCATGAGTTTTGTGGAAGAAATAGCAGATGAAATTGTCTTCCTGCTGGATGGTAATATTTATTTCAGGGGCTCTAAAAAAGAACTTAAGACTCAATTTCAGGAAGAACAATTAGAAAAAGCGATTGCCAATATTTTACTAGGAGAGAAAAAGAAAAATAATATCAAGGTTCCATTTAAGGCTATCAATGGTAAGCATATTAGAAGACAAAAGCCAGCATTAAAAATATAATATCATGATCAAGATACTCAAATACAGCATATACGACCTCATGCGCAGCAGATGGACTTACGTATATTTTGCCTTTTTCTTGCTGTTCACTTTTTCACTGCTCCTGCTTAGTAGTGATCTATCCAGAGTAATCATTAGCATGATGAATGTCGTACTTATTCTATGTCCCTTAATTGCCACCATGTTTGGGGTAATGTACTTCTACAATTCGAGGGAATTTACAGAGCTGCTGCTGGCCCAGCCCATCAAACGAATCTCCATTTTTTGGGGTCAATATTTGGGTTTAGCCAGTTCTTTATCTATAAGCTTATTACTGGGTATTGGGATTCCCTTTACCTTTTACGGTTTGTTTTATTCGGCAGAGATCCTGGATTTTCTCATATTATTAATTAATGGAGTAGCCCTTACTTTCATTTTTTCGGGTCTGGCCTTTTTCATCGCTTTAAAAAATGAAAACAGGATACGAGGATTCGGTTTGGCTATCATTGCCTGGTTGTTTTTTGCCGTGATCTATGATGGCATTTTTTTACTCTTATTGATGTTTTTCAGAGAATATCCACTAGAGCAATTTTCTCTTTTTGCCACTTTATTAAACCCTATAGATCTTTCCAGGATTCTTCTGCTTTTGAAATTGGATATATCGGCCTTAATGGGTTTCTCAGGTGCTGTTTTCCGTCAGTTTTTGGGTACTACCTTAGGAATGTTGGTAGCTGGTTTCGTTCTGATGTTTTGGATTGGTCTGCCCTTGTGGGGAATTAGATCCACAGCACTGAGAAAAGATTTTTAACCAGAAAAAAAAGAATTAATCATAAAAAACGGAGCCTGGAATAGGCTTGGCTGCTAGAATGAGAAAAGGTTATAGTTACATATTATTATTGATTCTCCTTTGCTATTTGGGCAAAGAAGCCTTTTTTCTAAGTTGGTTTCACCTGGATCGAGCCTCCTTTTCTGCTCAATTTTGTGAAAATATTGACGCTCCTGCATTAGAGTGTAAAGGTCAATGTCAAATAGATGGTCTGCTGGACGATTTTGGGGAACCCTCTCCAAAAAAAGAAACCACCTGGCTAAATTCTTATCCACCTACTTTAACAGCTTTAAATAATTCCTTCTTTTGGAAGGGCTTTCAAATTCCCGAATTAGAAAAAGTCCATGCATTTTGCAAAAACAAATATAGAGATCGTTCTTTTTCAGCAAGCATTTTTCATCCACCCAATACACTTTCCTAATCAATAAACACCTCTTTTTATTTGCTAAAAAGGTGCTCCTTGTATTTCTGATAACACCTTTAATTTCTTCAAATAAGGCAGAAGCTTCCTTCTAAATGTTATAAGAAGCAATGCCCTTAATTTCAATGAATCAATCATGAGAAATATAGTATTGTTATGTCTTTTATTTTTTGGAATAACTAGTCTTAATGCTCAATTATCCATCAACATAGTAGATGCTACCACGGGCAAAAGCGTACCCTATGCTATTGCTCAAATTGATGGAAAATATTTTTATGCCGATGAAAACGGCCTGCTTCAATATCAAACTCAACAACCTATATTGGCTCTTGAGTTAGATCAATTAGGATATGAAAAGACACAGATTCAGCTTGATTTGACGAAAAAATCACCATTCCTTATTCAATTAAAACCCAAAACTCATTTACTAGAAGAAATAATTGTCTCGGAAGCCAAAAGAGCTATCATTTCACAATCGAACGTTCTTCAGGATAATGCCAAAATGATCAGCCAGCCTCGTGATATTGGAGATCTGTTGAATGACCAGCCAGGCTTTGGCATGATCAAAAGAGGGGGCTATGCCTTAGACCCTGTCTTCCGATCATTTAAGCAAGAGCAATTAAACCTGGTTTACGATGGTGGTCTGCAAGCCGTCCATGCCTGCCCTGGAAGAATGGACCCAGTTTCTACTCACATCGATCCTGCAGAAATTGAAAAATTAGAATTAATCAGGGGGCCTTTTAGTGTTCGATTTGGACAAACGATGGGAGGTATCATTAATGTTGTGACTAAAGCCCCTCAAGCTGGTAAGGGTTTTGGTGGCCATTTTGAAACGGGCTTTGAAACCAATGGAAATGGTAAGTTGGCTCAATTAGGACTGCAATATGGTACAGATCGAGTGACCTATGCTTTTTCAGGCGGGCTCAAAGATTTTGGCAGTTATTCCAATGGAGATAATTTTGAAATTCCATCGGCTTTTAAGACCTATAATTATAGTGCAAAAGTCGGTTTGAGTACTAAGAAAAATGAACAATTTCAATTGAGCTGGCGGCAATCATTTGGCAGAGATATTCTTCATGTTGGACTCAACATGGATACTGATGAAGATAATAGCAGCATTCTTTCATTTGACTATCAAGTGAAAAATATAGGCTCTTCTCTTTTTGGTTTGGCCATTAAAGCCTACGGAAGTCGAGTTGATCACATCATGACCAACTCCAGACGTCCTAATTTCATGATGGTAGAAGCAGTGGCCGATGTTCAATCTACTACCTATGGTGCTAGAGTTGAAGGAAGTTGGTTACCTTCTAAGAAAAGTACATTATATACAGGTTTTGACGCCAAGTATATTGGCAGAGAGGGAGAAAGAACCAGATTAATGAAACGCAATATGATGACCGGCGAACCCCTTCCGATGCCCATGACTATGAAGGATGATATTTGGCAAGATGGAGTAATTCAAAACTATGGTGTTTTTGCAGAATATCGATCTTTCCTAAATAAAAATTGGGCTTTGAATGCCGGAGCGCGACTCGATTGGGTACATGCACAGGCAAATAATGCTGCTGCTGATTTTGTAGCTCTTTACAATGGCTTGGCTGCGCAAACAGAACTTAATCTAAGTGCCAATGCAAGCCTTACATTTTCTCCAATAGACCAATGGAATCTTCAACTGGCAGTGGGTAGAGGAACCCGTACTGCGAGCATGATCGAACGCTATATCAATCATTTCACAGTAGGTGTAGATGCCTATGAATATGTAGGGAATCCTAATTTGAAGCCCGAAGCAAATCATCAGGTTGAATTTTCTGTAGCTACCAACAATAAGGAGGCCATGCAAGTATCTGCTAATGTATTCTATTCCTATATCACTAATTATATTACAGCAGAGATAGATGAAAATCTACCTCGCAAGTTTATGCCAATGGCAGAACCAAGGTTCTCTCGCCGATTTGTAAACGTAGATGCTGCCACTCAGATGGGAGGAGAATTGCAACTAGAATATACATGGGTTCCTTCTTTCAAAACTTATGGGTCAATCGCCTATACTCGTGCTCAAAACCTGGATTGGGAGGAACCGCTTGCTGAAATTCCGCCTTTAGAAGCGCAGTTTGGAGCCAAATTTGAATCCTCACTGGCCTGGGTAGATGCTCGTTTTAGGATGGTTGCTGCGCAAAACAGGGTATCTGTACAATTTGGAGAGAATGCTTCTTCTGCCTTTTCAACTCTTGATCTAAGAATGGGCTTAAGTGCTTTTAATAATTTGGATTTAGGGCTTGGAATTTTGAATGTATTTGATGTCACTTATTTTGAACACCTCAACCGTACCTTTAGAAATATGTCTCAAAATTCAGTGATTTATGAGCCGGGAAGGAACGTTACTTTGTTCTTGAAGTATGTCTTCTAACACTTCGTAATATTTTTCACGTCAGGCTGTCTCAAACCTTCGGCCTTCCAGCCGGCCGGCCGGCGGGTTTCGCCAGCCAATATTATTTCTCTGAGAGCGTTTTTTTTAGGAAAAATTTCATTTTTCCTAAAAAAAACGCTCTCAAAAAGAAAATTCTTGGGCGGCTCAGAACCTGTCGATCGAAGGTGGCCGAGGAACGCCGAAGGTTTGAGACGCCCTCACGTGAAAAATTAAATCCTCTTTATTGGGGAAGTTCCCAAAATATTACCTTTACATTATTATAAAAAAGACGGGTTTGGTCCTCCACACTTGAATCTGTCCCAATCACAAGCCAAGCCTCTCCATTTTCATCCGTTCGAAAACTAAAGGACTGAATCATATTATCTCTTTTAATCAAGGTATATTCTCTTGTTGTTGGAGCTACGCTCAAATGACCAATGACAATCATATCATTTCCGGATTCCCTATGACTGTTTCCTTTATCAATATTCATTTCATAATAGCCTGAGGAGTTAAGCTTTTTAAGAGGTTCCTCCAAAGTAACGCCTGCTTTCAAACGTATTCTTTCTCCTAAACTCGATCCCACGCTAAAGCCATTGAGGGGATACTTGGAAGCTAATTCGATGTCGAAAAACACAGTAAATTCTTTATTGGCAGGTAAGTTCCCCACCTTTTTTTTCATAAACATAAATAGATCCTCATTCCGACTATTTCCCAACATCATCAGAGCATTCTGATTGGTATCCAGTGGGGCCGGCAATGAGGTCCATTGATAGGACAGTTCATAAGAAGATTCTTCTCCCGATGGATAATCGGCAAAATCACCGACCCAGCCCTGAGCGTCGGCTGAAAAATCAAACAAAAATTCAATTTTCGGAGGATTGATATTGTCTTTTTCGCAAGCGAATGTTAAAAGGAGTAGCAAAAAGGTCCATTGAATTGGTTTCATGGTAAAAGTGATGTCGGGTTAAAAAATAACATTCACTCTTAAAAGACATAAGAATTGATTGATTCAGTTGGGGAGAATTACACTTATTATAGAAATGTGAATTACAGGGCATTTATTAAAGGAAGTTTTATCTCAAAACAAACGCCCTGCAATTTCAAAATTCCATATTACTTGGAAACCTCTTTAAAGACTACCTTTACATTATTGTAATACAGTCTGCTTAATCCTTCAAAGCCAGAATCAGTACCAATAATTATCCAGGCTTCTCCATTTTCATCCGTTCGAAAGGTAAAAGGTTTGGCCTCATTATTCCTATTGATCAGGGTATAAACAGTAGTGGTATCGGTTACCCCTACATTACCAATAACTTCCATGTCATTTCCGGATTGGCTTTGGTTTCCCTTATCAATATTCATTTCATAAAAGTCCGATGTATTGAGTGTCTTTTTAGGCTCTTCTAGAGTAACGCCTACTTTTATGTAAACACTTTCTGCCGGGCTTCCACCAATACCAACTGAGTTGGAGGCATAAATGGAGGCTAATTCCAGATCAAATGACACATTGAAATCCATGTTGGCAGGTAAATTTTCCACCTTCTTTTTGACAAACATAAAAAGATCGTCGCTGTGGTTATTACCAGCAATCATCAAGGAATTGGTATTAGTGTCAAGAGGTTCAGGTAGCGAGGTCCACTGATAATCCAGCTCATAAAAGGCCTCCTCTCCTAGCGGATAGTCGGCAAAATCACCGGTCCAGCCCTGAGCATCAGCTGAAAAATTAAACTGGAATTCTACTTGTTCGGTTTCGTTCTTTTCCTTCTCACAAGCAAAAGCTAAAAGGATAAGAACCCATGTCCATTGGATTGATTTCATTTTTTAAAATAATATCGGGTTATAAAAAATAATGTACGATCCTAATGGACGGTAGGAAGGGGTGATTTGGTTGGGAGGGGAATGCTTAAATATTTCTTAATTAATATTAAATTGAAGAGAGGGCGGCAAGGCCGGCCGCCCTCTCTTCAATTTAATATCGGATTTTTTTCAACTTAACAAATTATAATCAAGGATCAACTCCCCATTTTTTCGCCAGCGGATGTAGCCTTTGCTTATTGCTTGATAATTACCATCCAAAATATTCACCAAAAGCCAGTCTCCGGTGACTGCTTTAGCCTGTAAGATGGAAAAAGAGTCTAGTCCTTCAATAGCCTTTGCATCATCAGAAGGGCTCATTCTAACAGGATTATTAGTCATATCTCTGGGCTCAACAGAATGAATGCTGGTGAGAAAACGAGGCCAGGAAAAAGCAGTCATAAAATCACTTTTCACCCAAGCCCTTTGACCAGTATTTTTATCGAGCACTATTTCCAGAAAGCCATTTTTCTGTGATTTCCATAAAAAATAGCACATCTGGTAATCCAGTTTGTTTACTTCAGGATTTATTGAGTTTGACGCTTCTTTAATGATTAAATGGTAGGGGCCTTCTTCAAAAATTAAACTATCCAAAATGGCCTCTTCGTTAGGTTCTTGATAAAGCAATATGGTTTGATTAGGGTTCATAGCTGGCTCTGCCATTCCCAGGCCAATAGACACCTTGAATTCTGGTTCTGGTTCTTCAATAGGTGCTGCAATCTCTGAATCTGAGGATGGGATGGGTTTTGTAGTTTTAGGAAGTTCACTAAGGTCGGACATCCCTTCCCGATATGCAGCAAACATATTGAGGCTAAACCAGCCAATCATCGCCAGACTAAATACAGCCATTACCCAATTAGCGATTTTTAATTGTTTAGTAGTACAAAATCGCCATACTACAATACCAATTATTAAGCCTAAGAGCATTCCCAATATGGCATACCAAAAGACCAGGGCGCCGCCAACCAGGCCACTATTTTCAGGTATGAAAAATGGAGAAATTAAAGCTCCGATAATGAATCCTGAAATAGAACTAAGGAAAATAAATAGAGCTACTATTAATTTTGAAGCAGACATATCTTGAATCTTTTACCTTTAGATGTATCCATGGTATTAATTCGTCAATCATTAGCTTACCATTTAACTATTCTTTCAAGCTGTTCACCTGGCTTAATAGTTATTGTAAACTTCTCTCTCGGATCGCCAGGAACACGAACCCCTCGAACATCCACTTCATAAGTACCTGGACTTAGCAAGAAGCTTTTAGGATTGGACTTGGGGTCTGCATAGGTACGACTTCCTCCAACTGCCTTTCTCGGATTTACGTTTACAATATTAACAGTAGCGTCACACTCTTTCCCCTGGTAAGTGGCACCAACTTTTAGCACGGCACTTTCAAAATTATGGGCTAAAGTGGTGGTTTCCCCAGGTTTAATTTCTATGTTTTCAAATTTCTTATTATTGGTCAATCCCTTGATGGTAACTGATTTTACTTCTACATCATAGAAGCCTGGCGTAATCTCCTTGTCAAAAGGATTGAAATTATCAGAAGTATAAGTACGCCCACCCGTTACATTTTTCCTTTGGCCATGGAGCGTAACATTAACGGTGGCATCATGAAGGGTACCTGCTTCTGTTACTTTTACGTTTATTCGGCCTGAAGAGAAGTCAAAAACCTGTTCATTGACTTTTTCTTCATCAATTATAATATTAGTTTTTTTGATGGGCAGAAGGCCTCGTTCCCCCACGATACTCACTTCTACATCATAAGTGCCTGCTGGGAGGTTTACAATACCAGGATTAGTTTGTGGGCTATTATAGGTTCTTACCCCGCCTATATATTCATCCGTTCCGGCCTTAAAAACAGAGACGGCACCATCTTTCAGGTCTCCATTTCGGATACTTTTTACTGATAAACGACCTTTAGGCTTATCGACAGTCATATCGCTGGTTTGTTCTACAGCACCTTCCAGTTGATCTTTATCAGAGGCATCGATGTATAATCCACCACCTTCCTGAGCAGCACATTCCAGAGGTGCACGATCTGCATCACCCAGGTCAAAACCAATGATATGTAAAACAAAGTCTATTCCTGCTTCCTTAGCCTCTTTGACCACATCACAAAGGATTCCGCTGCATGTTTCGATGCCATCTGTGATCAAAATAATAGTTGCTGATTCTCCACTGGCTTTCAATTGATTGATCACTTTCAAAGCCGATTGAGCAAGAGGTGTTTTACCTAATGGGTTCAAGTCGTTTAGAGCTTTGGTGAAGGCCGTTTTATCTTTATTTGAAGAGGGGAGAATCTCTTCGATATCTGCACATTCTCCTTTTTGACGATGGCCATAGGCAACCAAACCTATTTCCTGCTCGGCGGGCATTTCTCCTACCAGGTCTGCTAAAACCTCCCGAGCCATGGTGATTTTAAATTCGCCATCTACTTTCTGCCACATGGAACCACTAGCATCAGTGATGAAAATAATGGGTTTGGAGGGGCTATTCTGGGCATGGGCTAATAGGCTCAAAAACAAGGAGCCTATTAGAAAGTAAATTTTGTTCATTTGGTTAATATTTTGTACTTATAAATTCAATCGGTCCATTCACATTTCTCGTTTGTCTACAATCCGTTTCAATTTACCACCTTCACTTCTAGGAATGGAAGCATGTCCTAGGATTTCAACCCTTGCACTCACCCCAATATTATCTTTCATTTTTTTCATAAGGTGATTTCCTAATTGCAGCTTCAAATCAGAACTCTCCTGCACATTAGGCTCTAATTCTACTTTAACCTCCAAAGTATCCATTGTTTTTTCGCGACTGACAATCAGTTGATAATGGGCAGCCAGTTCAGGAATTTCCTGAATTAACTCTTCTACTTGTGTATGAAAAAGATTGACCCCCCGAATAATTAACATGTCATCGGCTCTGCCTTTAATGGCACTCATTTTGATATGGGTACGTTGAGAATTAGAATCATAATTTAGCGAGCAAATATCATTGGTCCAATACCTTAGCACAGGGAAAGCCTCCTTTGTTAAGGTCGTAAAAACAAGCACTCCTTCTTTTCCTTCTGGTAATGGGTCACCTGTATCAGGATCTACCACTTCCGGAAAAAAGTGATCTTCCCAAACATGGCTTCCAGTACCGCGTTCTTCTACTGCTTCCTGAGATACTCCAGGCCCAATAATTTCACTCAAACCATAAATATTGCTTGCTTTTATTTTTAACCTATTTTGTACATCTACACGAATAGCCTCCGTCCAGGGTTCGGCACCTAAAACTCCATATTTTAACCTAAGGCTTTCCAAATCAATTCCTCTATTTCCAATTTCTTCGGCCAGTCTTTGTGCATAGGAAGGTGTACAGCAAATCACATCCGGCTGAAAATCCTGTAGGATCATCAACTGGCGATCGGTCATACCACCAGAGACTGGAATCACCGACATTCCTAAGGTTTCTGCTCCTATATGCATGCCTAATCCGCCAGTAAAAAGTCCATAACCATAGGCATTATGAAGCATCATCCCTGGTCGGGCACCAGCAGCAGCTAAGGATCTTGCATTTACTTCTCCAAATATTTGCAGATCTTTTTTGGTATACCCTACTACCGTTGGTTTGCCAGTAGTACCACTTGAAGCATGAATCCTGGCCAATTCTTCCCTAGGCACTGCAAATAATCCAAAGGGGTAATGATTTCGTAAATCTTCTTTTCTGGTGAAAGGCAGTTGAGCAATATCCTGAATGTCGTTTATTGACTTTGGTTCGATCCCCTTTTCATCAAATAACTGTTTATAAAAAGGGATTTTTTGATACATATAATTCACCAACCAATGTAAACGCTGGCTTTGGAGTTTCCTGAGTTTGTCTAAAGGAAGGGTTTCTATTTCCGGATTAAAAAACATCTGCAATTTTTAATGAAAAAGAAAAATCAAACTATAGAGATTGTGCAAGACAAGTTCTTATTAAACACCTCTTTCCCAAGATAAAAAAAATGCACTTTCAATTGCAATGGCAATGATAAGAACAATGGCTATAACAATTGAATCAATATTTATATCTTTTTACTTTCTACTTTTTACCTTCTACTTTTTACATTATTCCAGTCAGCAAGACCAGTTTGATTACTTTAACATTTACTGAATCCGCTAAAAAAGTAAAAAGCCTTGCTAAAATCTATGCTTTAACTGTATTTTAGCAATTCAAATACGCTTTTAATTTTTTGAGATAAAATTTAGAAGGAAATGAGATATTGGATTTTACTATTTGTCACAGTCCTATTTTTTGCTTGTAATTCTAATAATTCAGAAGGAAATGCCCCGGCTTCTGCAAACCCTACGGCCGTTTCAAATGAAAACCTGGAATCGCCGGATATAGATATTGAGGTGAGGGGTGTCAGTCCAGGTAATGCGATGTTGGTAGGTTTCTTTTGTGAAACTCAATATTATGTAGATACTGCTGTGGTCGACGCTGCAGGTAAAATGAATTTTAAGAGGGATCAGCCATATGATCCAGGTCTTTACCTAGCTGTCATGCCTAATCAATCTACTATACAATTGATGATAACAGAGGATCAGCGCTTTTCCATGAGTACAGAAGCCAACAACTTTGTTAATACGATGGTAGTAAAAGGAAGTTTGGATAATGAGTTGTTGTATGAAAACCTCAAGTTTGAAGCCAGTATGCAACCTCGAATGCAGTCTGTGGCACAAAGTATTAAACAAGCTGGTCCTCAGAGCCCAGAGTATTCCAATTTAAAAACCCAGCAAGATCAGCTGGTAAATGAGCGAAAACAGCATTTGGAGAATATATTTGCAAAAGGACCTAATTCCCTTTTTGCAAAATTTAAAAAAGCAGGACAAAATCCGGAAATCAAAGAATTTAGAAACCCTGATGGCACCATGGATGCTGCCCGACAGGTTTTTAATTACAAAAGTGAATTCTGGAATGATGTTGATTTCAATGATAAACGCTTATTATATACTCCGGTTATTTTTAATAAGCTTAAACGTTACATGAACGAGTTAACACCACAAAATCCAGACTCCTTAATTAAAACAGCGGATGATTTGATTCAGAGAGTACCTCCTAAATCTCAATACTATAAATTCTTCACCAACTGGATTGCTGCTACTTTCGAACCTGGTAAAGTGCCCATCATGGATGCAGAAGCCATCTATGTTCATATGGTTCAAAATTACTTTACCGAAGAAAAAGCATTTTGGCTGGTACCGGCTCAAGCACAGGGTTTGCAACTTAGAGCCAGTGAGATGGCAAATAGTTTGTTGGGACAAAAGGGTCCAAATGTAAAAGTCCCTGATCAAACCGGAAGGGAAAGAGAACTATATGATATCAAAGCACCCTATATAATCGTTTTCATGTATAATCCGGATTGTGATCATTGCCAGGAGGAAACCCCCATATTGAGAAAGTTTTATCAAGATTGGAAAAACCAGGGCGTTGAAGTCTATGCCATCGCTATCGATACAGAACCTGCGCTATGGCAAAAATTCATTCAGGATTATCAAATAGGCGACTGGATAAATGTATTTGACCCAACCAATAGGTCTATTTATAAAACTTATTATGTTGACAATACTCCTGAGCTTTACGTTTTGAACAAAGACAGGGTCATTATTGGTAAAAACTTAAAACCTTATCAGGTGCCAGATATCATCAGGCTGGATCAACAAAACCAATAGCAGCTATGACCCTTGGCCCTTTTATAGTTTTTGGAATTGCCTTCTTAATTACGTTTGTGGGCACATTGCCTTTTGGTCCGATTAATTTATCGGTGGTGGATACCAGTATCAACAGGAGCTTTAAAGGGGCTTTGGAATTTTCTATTGCTGCTGCGATTGTAGAGATCCTTCAATCTTTTGTTGCTTTGCATTGCAGTTATTTAATTGGTGGTTTATTTAGTGAAAGTCTTGTCACCAAGATCATAGGCATTATTGTTTTTTTTAGCCTGGGACTGATCTTTTGGTTAAAAAAGCCAAAATCTCAATTGGAAGAAACCTGTAAGGAAAGTAAAAGAGGGAATTACCTCAGAGGCTTTATAATCTCAATTGTAAATTTCCAGGCCATACCCTTTTGGATTTTTGTTTTGACTTACCTGGAAATGTCTAAAATGATTGTGCTCAACACCAGTATGCCTTTGACTTTAGTTATTGTTTTCTTATTGGGCGTGCTACTGGGAAAATTTGCGGGCCTAGCTTTATTTGCTGTCATTGGCAGAACACTCAAGCAGCGGATAGCTTCCATCAATAAAATGATGAATAAAATTATTGGAGGCTTTTTGTTTTTGATAGGAGTGGTGCAGTTGGTACAGTTATTAATTTGAAAATTTGCAGATGGGCAAATGTGTAGATTTTTTAATTTTCTAATGTTTTAAAAAATAAATACGCTTTGGTGCCTATGGCACCAAAGCGTATTTATTTTTAATAGCAAGTTATAAGTTTCCCAAGATTGATTCAACCTGGATTTGGGCATCAAATGCATGGAATATAATGGATTGATCCAAAGCAATTAGATCCATTTCTTTATAGGTGTTATTTTCAGGAGTATGGTAAGCTTCAATTTCCTTTTTTTCCAGATTGACAATCCAATACTCTGGGATTCCGGCTTGAGCATAGGCAGGTAATTTTACTTGTTTGTCATATGGATAAGATGAATCGGACACTTCTATAAGTAAATAGATATCCGCAGCTGCAGGATGCGATCTTGAGTAAAAATCATCTTTTAGTTTCAATACGCTAATATCTGGCTCTGGCATAGAATATTGAGACAAATTAATTGGATTTTGAACTCTAATTATTACTCTATCTCTCAATTTTTGCAATAAAAAATTGATCCGATCAATAACTGCAGCATGTAAACTTCCTGAAAGGCTCATCTCAATAATTTCTCCATTAATTAATTCAACCTTATCCTGTTCGGTTAAGATTCCCACTTCAAACATCCTGTAATATTCAGATGCCTTGAGTCTTCTTCTTGCCAGTTTTACTCCCATAATGATTATTTTTCTATCTTTTCAAAGATATTTAAATTATGGCTAGGAAGAAAGGGCGGTCAATAAACAACCAAGCTCTTTTCCAGCAGTCTATTAAAATAAAAAAGTGAACAAGTATTTTAGTGGCATTAACTGGAAGTACGGATTTGGAGAGTTATTGCTCATTTTTTTGGGTATAACTGCTGCTTTGTATTTTAACAACTGGAATGAAGCACGCCAGCGGGCCAAATTGGAAAGGGAAACGCTTCTTGAAATCCATAATGGCGTAAGTGCTGACCTGGCAGATATAGAAGGGAACATAGAGGGCTATACCTTTAGACAAACCGGTTATGAATTTGTAGTTGAACATTTAGAACAACAACTTCCTCCTAGTGAAGCTTTCCTGGACACCATAAGGTTTCTTAGAGGATTCACCTATTTTATTAGTAATTCAGGACCTTTTGAAACGCTCAAATCAAGAGGACTAGAACTCATTTCCAATAAAGAGATCCGGTTGGCTATTGCAGCCTATTATGATCAAAATCATGAATGGCTAAAGGTAAATGAGACTAAGCATCATGAGTTTTATAAGAATGAAGTTATTCCAATGTACTTACGATACTTTGAAGTTTCAAATAGGTTCAAGCCCTATAATTACCAAGAATTATTGAATGATAAGGAGGCCCACCAGATTCTAAATTGGGCAATCAATGATATGGCCTACCTCATTCAGGAATACAGAAAATTGTCCAGGATTGCCAGAGAATTATTGAAGGCTATTGAAGAGGAAGTTGGAACTCTGTAATGAATTTTTTCAGAGAATTTTTTTTAAACCAACTCTGTTTTTAATGAGCATTCCTTAATTTAGTTATACTAAACTGTATTATGATGAAAAACTACACCCCAACATCAGAAGACTTTGTTTTAGCTATCCAAAAAGGATTTGATCTTTTGAAACAACACAAGATCTATAATCAAGCAATTATTCTACGAAAGCTAAAGACATTGGAAATAGAAGTTTCTCCTGCCTCATTCAGCAATATCATCAATAATAAAAAGAAGCCTGGCCCACTTTTATTAAAAAGCATCTCTGAAGGAATTACCAAAATTATCGAAAAGGAATTAGGGTTTGAGTATTTTTTCGAATTAAAAGAATTTAAAGCCTTCCCTTCTTCCCATAAATGGGAGCCTGAAATAATTGAAGAATTTGATGAATCAAAAGTCAACCTAAACAAAGAAGTAGATTATAAGCAGGAAGGCCGCCTCCCCATTCACGAAAAGGTCAATTTCATGCAATCAGCAGAGACAGAAGTAATAGAATTAGGAGTTAGACTTAACACTTTTATCGAATATTTTCGATCTAGAAATGAACATGAATTTTCTAAACCCTTTATGGAAATGCTGAAAAACGGAATTAATTTCAAGCTGTTTTTACTTGATCCTTTTTCAAATGAAGCCTTGCTATATTTTAAGGACAGAGCTATTTTTCAAACAAGAGAAGAAGAATCTATCGCCGTCATTAAAAAGGTTATAGAGCGGCTCGAAGAATTGCACCAACAGGTTGTCGAAATGAGATTGCCCGGAAAATTTGAAGTATATTCTTATAAGCACATTCCCTACAATCATTTTCTCATAACTGACGGGTGGAAACCCCATGGAAAGATGATGATCTCCCATTATTTATATGGAATTCGTCGGGCAGATAGCCCGGTAGTAGTATTTTCGCAACAACATAATTACGATTTGTATAGAAAATACTGGGATTCTTTTAAATGTTTAACAAAAGGAGCCAAAAGGCTCTTTCACTAAACCAGACCTTCTTTATTAATAATGGGCTTATTGTGGCCAAAAATTTTATAAAATTTTATCAAAAGCTCATAAATATTCTTGCCTATTTACCTGCCTTTCTTTTTAAGTCATCTTTGCTTTGCTATAAAGGGAAAACTACAGGATTCCTAAAAAGCAAAATGGTGCTTTCTATTCACTAAGAACATCGATGATCAGTAATTGAATTAATGTCGTCTGTTTTGGCAAAGGCCTAAAACAGACTAGACAGAGGTATGCCCAATAGGGTGTTTCTGACTCTTTGATGAGTAGCTGCAGATACTCTGAGTTAACCCTCAGCACCGCGTAACAATCAATTTTTTAACGCTTTAAATTCTTCAGCTATGACTTTAATAGATGTGATAGTCGTTCTATCTATTGTTCTAGAGGATATTATGATTACTTAACCAATATTGGATTGAATATTATTTAACTTAGAGGTTACCTTAAGTAATGGGAGTTATTCAAATTGACTTGGATAACTCTCCATTTTTTGCTCCAACCAGGGTCTGCAAACCAACCATTGAGAGGTCTTCATTGTCGCTTCTATTTCCTGTTTAGACTGCCTATTCTTATATAATAATTCTAAAATTCTTACGAAGTTCAGACAGCTATCAATCGTATTTTGGCTTAATGTCCTGTTTCTTTTAAGGAAGATTTTAAAAGAAGAAATTAATGCCTTAAGCGATTTTCGATAGCTAATCCCAAGTTCATAATAACATCTGAGTTGCAATATTTTAGATTGTAAGGTATAAGTATGATCTTTAAATTTTGCTTCTCTTAGCAGCTCCAGCGTTTTCTCAAAATCGCCCCTTCCGAAGGAAATTCTGGCTCTAGAAATCAAAGTAGCGGATTCTCTCCCTTCTCGAGGCAGGCCAATTGAAAAGCTTTCTACAAAATAGGTGGCCCATTTAAATTCTTTTTGTGCACATGCCGTATTCACAATGTTGTGAAATCGAGACTCGGAAATAGAGTCTTCAGGTTTTAAAATTTCGTTTTTGATGGCATAATCAAAAATATCAAAGGCATGTTTTGGCCCTTCAGGCTTACCTGCTTTATTTAATTTGATGGCATGATTGGTAAGATAGGACAATAGAATATTTTGATCTTCATGATTCAGGTTTTGGATTTCCGGTGAGCAAAAAATTTCTTTCAATATATTAAAATCAATGTCTGAAGATGAGGTAATCAAATTAAATAAATGACCATAAACCCGAGATAATAAATCAAATGCACTTAAAGTTTTTTCATTATCTATAGCGGGTTCTAAGCTTTTGGGATAATCGAATAAAGTATTTTGTAGAATTCCTTGCCTGTTTTTTATCTCACAATAATATTTCAATCGAAGAAGTTGGTAAAAAACATGTAATTGCACAAAAGCTTTTTGGACAGTTTGATTATTCTTACTGACTTTATGAGTAGAAGCATAATAATATTCCTGATGCCAAACTTTTATTAGGTGCAAAAAATTCTCAATACCTGCTTTTTGATCGTTTAGTTGTTTTTTTATGGTATCTAGCTGCCTATAAAATGAGTCATCATTCTTTTTTTCCTTATAAACTTCTAATAAGATAGATTCTTTTAACAAGGCATTATTATTAATAGCATACCAGACTAAAAACTCTTCTAACCACTGAAAAAGTTTGTGAAGTTCATTGGAGATCCTTTTGTCTTTTGAGTCTTTAAGCTTCAAAACCTTTTCCTGGACATAAGCCTTACTTAACTTGTTATCTTCAAAGTTGGGATGAAATTTTTTTATGTGATTAAAAATAGACAATGCCACTTTTTGTCCCGAATAAAGCCCATTTAGATACTTATCAAAGGCAGATAATTCTTTACTATTTAGATACATTAAACCTTTAATAAATTTACTATTATGCATAATGAATGGTTAATGACACTCAGCAAAAGGGGATAAAAATTAAAAATAACAAGGGGAAAATAACCATTTTGTCAAAAAAAAAGAAGGGATATCACAGATATTTATCTAAAAAACAAAGCTGTTAATCAACACTTTAAACAAAAAATCAATTTAAATGAAGTAGAAACGAGAGAGGAATTAGCTAAAAAATGTTCTTTCCCACTAAAGGGAAAAATTTGGAATTTACATAAATGTTACTGAACTTCACTCTCATTAACAGGAACATTTAATCTTTTGTAGAAAACTAAACCCATTCTAAAAAGGGCAACCAATTTTTTAAATAGGTTGCCCTGTTTATACAAAATACAATTTTAACTCCAATTAAATGTTTCTTTAAAGTTTCCCCGAGCTAAACCCCAGTTATGAATAATATTAATGGCAAAGAAATGCTGGACGTATTCAGCGAAAGGTTAAAAAACAATTTTGCAATACATTGTGATGAAAACCTCGTTAATGACAATCGTGACAGTTTTGTTTCTTATTTAATTGACAGAGGCTTAATTTCATCAAATATGATTAAGAGGTACGCAATACTTGAAGCTTTTGAAGAATTACAAAAAAATCATCGATTATTAAAAACTCATGCTGTTGCCATTTTAGCCAAAAGGTTTAATGTAAGTGAGCGCAGTATTTGGAATGTACTGAAAACAGGAAAATGAACCAATAAATCTTTTTAAAAATGGATGTTCTTCTACTTACACCTACACAAAAAGAGTATGATATTGTACGGCAATATCTTATTCATCCAAAATCTGTTAGCTATTTGGGTGAATATTATGAGATAGGAGAATTTGCAGGCCTGAAACACCATTATAAAATTGGAATCCGAGAAACCGGCCCCAAAATTGCTCCGGTGGCCTTGGCCACTCAAAAAGCCATTCAAGGATTTCAACCCTCCCTAATCATTTTAACCGGGATAACGGGGGGAGTTAAAGATGTTACTCTAGGCGATGTAGTAGTAGGGACAAAAGCATATGGTTATGAATCTGGAAAAGAAACCAGTACGGGAACCGTAAGCAGGTCCTCCTCCTTACCTTATGATAAAGAACTTATTGAATTTGCCAAAACCATTAGAAGAGCAAATAATTGGAAAAATAGAGTGCCGGATCAGTTTCTTGTTCCAGACTCAACAGTGTACTTTGGTCCCATTGCTTCTGGTGATAAGGTTATTGCCAGTAAAGATTCTCCGGTTTATAAAACCCTTCAACAATCCTATAATGACACCACTTCTCTGGAAATGGAAGCCATTGGTCTTGCAGAGGCGCTACAACCTTATAAAAATATCAGAGGTATGAACATCAGAGGCGTTTCGGATTTATTAGATCACAAAGAACAGTCTGATGGACAAGGTTGGCAAGAAAAAGCAGTATACCAGGCTGCTGGATTCCTTTTCGAATTATTGTATCAACTGGATTTTAATAATCTAAAAATATACGCTATGGATCCCAAAACGCTGGCTGCTCAAGTAATAGAACTTCTCAAGCCTGGATTGCAATTGTCTAAATTATTTACAGACAAGAGTCCTTTCAATGAAAAGCTACCAGAAACTACCCAAAAAATTTGGGACAAAGTAAGACCTGAAATTATTAAATGGGCAGAAAATTCAGAAGAAGACCTCCTGGACAAAGATCTGCATGAAGAGATTTGGATGAGTTTGCGTGGTCTGCTTCGAAAACAAATAAAAACAAATGAAAAATTAAAACAAAACCTGGAAACCCTTTTACAAAAATCAGCATCCGAAAAACCCAGTACCAACGTTCAAATTATTGATAGCAAAAATGTAATACAAGGGAGCGACATTAAAGTCGGAGGAGATTTTCACTTAGGTGATAATGGTTAAAATCAAATTTCTTTTCCCAGCTCCTTAACCAACTCACTCAAGCCATAAATAATCCGGTTGGCCCGAACCGTAGCATCGCTTTCGGAAATCATTTGCACCCTACGGTCAGATTGTAAGCTATTCCATTGTTGGGTTAGCAGAATGGTATGATCTGGCAGCGTACCACGCATTCCTTTCGTGATATTGAGCATTTCTTTCAAAGCCTCGCTGATTCTATTTTCCATAATGAGTTTTTGGATATTCTCCACCACTTCATTTTTATCTAAATCAGTGCCTGAATCAGATTGCTGAGCCTGTTGAATATTAATGATATCCCCGATATGCACATTCCCACCGGCCTTAATAGAAGAGTTGGAAATGGTATTTTTGCTATCCTTAATTTCTTCAGAATGGTCTTTTTCGTTTTCCATATTGGGTTTAATTTTATTTAAATTTAGGGATTTCACATTGACTTTCCTAGTAGTTATTATAACATTGGACACTTCATGCCTCCGGCAGACACTGACTATCGCACACTGACTATTACTGACATTCACTGTTTTAGCTGATGCTGAATAAAACTGATTCTAATTATTTTAACCAATTAATACAAACTTGTAACAGTCACCCCTAGATTGCTATTATCATTGACATTGCAATTGACACTACTACTGCCAATCCTCCCCACATCCAAACTTACAAGGCTCATTTTTATTTAAGATATCTCTTTGTTGCCAGGTTTTATCTTCTATCACAAAGTCCCAGATAGTTTCTGAAATCCCTTGCACATAATTGCGCATGGGCAAATAATTCCACTCATGGCCACCACCACATTCGGCCAATAGCCAATAAGGTTTGTTCAAATTATGCAGGCGCTTTGCAATAGAGTTGGCACCATGCAAGACCAAAAAACCTTTGTCATTATTGTTGCAATAATGATGTGGTGCCGATTCAAAAGGTACCAGTTCGTCACAGCTGCCATGGAAAAGTAAGCTAGGGATGGCATTGTCTGCATTGATTAAGGCAGTGTCCGTAATCGCTCCTGACATGCTGATGAGCCCGCCATATCTAAATCCCTTAGGAAGTTTTATTCGAGTTTTCAGGTCTCGTAAATCTTTAGCCGTCCAGTAGGCTGCATGTAATACTGCCTCTGCTCCTGCACTACTGCCTGCCAAAATGATTTTCTCCTTATCGATTCCAAATTGTTGAGCCCTATCTAAAATAAAATTTGTAGCCTTCCAGATGTCTTCGGTGGCATATTTAAAGGTTTTAATCTTGTTTTTTGCCAGTTGATCACAACCGAAAGATTGCCCTCTCATGGTTAAACGATAAGAAATAGCTGCTACGGCAAATCCTCTTTTAGCCATTTGTTGAGCAAACTGTACTTGATGGGGTTCATCTTTTTGGCCTCCAGAAAATCCTCCTCCATGAACGTAAATGATCAATGGGCGTTTTTCTTCTGCATCTCCTTTCGGCCAGTAATAATCAAGCCGAAGGGGGTTTTCAACATCTCTGTAATAGGTAATAGTCCGGCTATGGACATGAGAGAAAATAGGACTCAGGTACCTTTTTCCATAAGCTTCCGATTTTATTTTTGATCGCTCTATATTTGGGTGCTTACTCTTCGAATTCTGATCAACTCCCTGAGCCTGCAATTGAATGCCTAAAAAATAACCAGTCATTATTAAAACTAAAACTCTCATATTAATACAATACGTACGGGTTAGGGAGAAGGTTTATTAAAACTCTTTCTTCATAAATTCTTCGATAAGATCTACTATTTGCTGTGGCGCTTCTTCCTGAATGAAATGTTTACCCTTATCAATGAGATGAATATTAGATTCTTGAACCTTGAGGTCAGTACTGACTTCATCTGCCATTTTTTCCCAAACTAAGATTTTATCATTCGTGCCCCAAATAATTTTGGCAGGCTTATTGAGTCCAGCCAATAACTCATGATAATCAGCCGGAAGACGATTACAGGTTTGAGTAAAAAAATAATATAAACCTCTGTGCCCACTCTTCCTGAGGGGCTTTTGATAGCCTTCACAGTCCTCTTTGCTCAACTTGCTCAAATCCATAAGGCCATTATTCAAGGTTGCGTTTACCATTAATTTATTGGTAAGCCCCAAAGAATACAACCTGGTATAAAAACGAGCCCACAAGCTAGGTTCAAACCTCATCGGTGGAAAAAATCCTGTATCATAAATAATAGTATTTAAAATTACCAGACCTTTTACTCTGGAGGCATCCTGCTGAAGCATCTCCCAGGTCCATAAGCCGCCGCCATCATGAAATACCTGGACCCATTCATTAATTTGCAAATGGCTCATCAGTTGAAGAAGTCGGGTTCCTTGAGCTTCTTCACTATAAATTTCATATCCTTTAGGTTTGCTGCTTGCTCCAAAACCCAATAAATCAGGAGCAATTACTCTATATCCTTTTTCTTTCAGCATTGGAATCATATGTCGATATAACCAGGAAGAGGTAGGAATACCATGGACAAGTAATAATGCAGGACCTTCACCTTCATCTATATAAGCCAGCTTGCCTTCCGGAAGGCTAAAACTTTGAAGTTGCGAAAGGTGCTTTTCGTAATTCATTTCACTTTTTTTTCCAAAATACAAAAGCCAATTAATGCAAAATGTTATGGATACTACTTTAAACTTAAAAAAATACTTAATTTAATTGCTTATTAATAAAATGCTTAAAACACATCAAACTATGTCCAGACAAGTTGTTAAACCTAGTAGATCTAGAGATTTAGATGGCGGAGGAAGTGGAGATGCCTATATGGAAAGATTATTGAAACTAATACCTGGTGAAACCGTTGCCATGTACCTTTTTTTGCAGGGGGTTATTTCTTCAGGCTTGTCTGGTGATGATAACCAGCTTCAAATCTGGCTTTGGGCCATTATTGGTCTTTTAGCTTTCGGCAATATTTTTTATTTGAAAAAATATCAAGGTGTAACAGACTTTACCCAAATTCTTATCCTCACTCTAGCTTTCTTTGTTTGGATATTAAGTATCGGAGGCCCCTTTGTATACTTTGGTTGGTATGCTCCTTTTATGGGTTCAGTAATTTTAGGATTGTTTACTTTCTTTATTCCTCTGGTATACACGGGGCCATCAGTAGGCGGAAACGGTTAGTAGAATATTCAATGTCAATAGCAATTTCAATGTCAATAGCAATTTCAATGTTCTAAATAATATTGAAATTGCTATTGACATTGAAATTGTTATTGTTATTGACATTGACATTCATTCTCAATCTCCTCCTGCACCACTCTCTTCTTCAATCGGAATATATTTATCCAATAAATCCTGGAATCTTTTTTCGGAAGCATATCGATTATATGGCTCCAGGTTTACGAATTTACGAAGTTGAAACCCCTTTGATAAGGCAATTTCAATATTTTCGTAAAAGGATTCTTTATCTCCCATTAAATCATAAGTTTCGGCAAGAGTACTGTAAGGATAATCTATAAAGGTATCGATTTGGATAGCTACTTGTGAATGTACCAAAGCGGAATCCAATTCTCCTAAGGAATATTCAGCCATCGCCAAATAGTTATAATATCTTTGACGAAAATGTTTGGGGCTGCCTCCTATTTTACCATCTTCTAAATTAATCAGCTTACGGCTAATACTTTTAGCTTTTTCAAAACCTTCAGGTTGATCAAAATACAAATCAACCAATTGGGTCATGGCATCTACATTAAATGGATCAACAGAATAAGCTTGCTCCAAATTTTTGAAAGCTTCCTGGTCATTTCCTTTAAAATTTTGGTAATAGGCCGATATTAAATAATAATTGGCTCCTTTGAAAGGAAGTTTTTTTTGAATTTTCTGGTATAATTTTTCTACTCCTAAAGAATCCCCCTGCTCTTTTTTAAAGTTTGCCCAGTTGCGATACCAATAGAGTTGAGTAGGTTCAACCTCTACCGCTTTTTCATGAGCTTTATCGGCCTCCTCAAATCGTTCCAGATATTTATAACACATGGCTAAGCCATTCCAATATTCCCCCTTGTCTGTTCTCATCTTAGTCAGTTTTTTAAAAACAGGAATGGCTTCTTCATAATTTTTCAGTCTAAACTCTGTCCAGCCCCAGTTATTAAAAATCAAACTTAGATTTGGATCATATTCGGCAGCCATCTTGAACTTTTCAACTGCTTCCTCTGGCCGGTTTTGTTGGTTTAACAGATTCCCCCAAGCCATATAAGCCCATGCGGAGTCATCAGGTCTGTTTTCCAAAATGTCCATAATTACCTGCAAACTTTTTTTATCCTCCCTTTTCTTATAGTGATAAACGGCCATACGGTAAGGATCCAGGTTGTGAATAATCTGTTTAGAGGCTTCACGAAGAAGATAATTTAAGGCCTCTGACCTCCCAGACTCACCATAAAAAAAAGAGTAATTATAAGGTGCATTGCCCGTCATACGCAGGGTAAGATTCAAAGTCTGGTCAATATCGGTAAGTTCACCTCCAATAGACCGGTTCTCTCGCCCTACCAAATCCCGCAAGTAATAAGTGATTGTATTTAAGGTAAGCCCAATTCCCATCACTTCAACATTAAGATCGGGCTGTCCTACATTACTTTCGATATTGTTTAGAGGGCCCTCCTTGGCGCTTGAAATAAAGGCTTCCACCTCATTTAATTCATCTACTAATTTTTTAGCCAAGACAATCCCATTAATGCCTGATTCATTAAAGGTTTCTGGAACCTGAAAGGCCTCGATGGCATAAGTCTCATTTCTTAAGCCTTTAATCAGAAAGAAGGTAATCCCAATTAGTAATAGCAAAACGCCAAATCGCCATCCTGCCTGAAATATATTATCTCCAACGGATTTAACTATAGTCCAGCTCAGAGGCAACTTCTTTATATTACTGAAAAACTGACGAATATTCCATTTCATCTTCTTAAAATTATTTCAAGTGCCAGGTCAGCATTTAGCTCTTAAACTGGCACCTATTCTTTAGCAAGATAAAACTAAAATGAATATCATGCATCTTCTCTATACAGCGAAAGCCACTTGAGGAAATCAATTCTCAAAGTGGCCTTCTAACCTGAAATCTTAACTCAAATGCTTTTTTTAGCTCTTTTAGTGAATTTGAACGGTCTAATTACTCAATTTTGAAAATCGTCCTGTGCTAATAGTTCCATCATTAGACCTTAGTCTGATCGTATAAATCGCATTAGCCAAGTCGGAAATATCAATGGTAATACCAGCATTTCCTCCTTTTACCAGAAGGCTTTTTATCACTTGTCCGTTTGTGTCCATTACTTCAATGTTAATATCCTTATCAATAAAGGCAGTAGGAAAATCCACCTGGATGTTATTGGCCGAAGGGTTCGGATAAATAACAGGATTTAGGTTTGCTGATAATGCTGTTGTTGTCTCTGAGGTGGTCGACTGTACATTTAGATTTGGAAGAGCAACAGGAAGATTTACAGTTGCACTTTGCGGAAGCGCTACTTCTATTTGTGACTGATAAGCATCCGAAGACTGGTTGGTAGCCTTTAGATGACTTCCACAGCTGGAAATATTAAACTGAGCTCCGGCAACATCAAGTGCAGCACAAATATCACCTCCTCCCTGTATCAAAAGTTTATTTACATCAACACCTGTCGTTTTCCCTGCTTCAATAATCCCAGGATCTAAAGTTTTCGGGTTATAAACCAAGGTGTGAATAGTAACCCTTCCAGTTCCTTTTACAAAAAATACTGGGAAGTAGCTAGCCGCCCTGATTACCAGGTTTTCTCCTTGTGTAAGCACATAAACAACTCTGTACCCCCTGGGAACACTTGGACGTGTAGTGAGCTTGGCAGATACTCTAACCCAACTATTGCCATTATAGCATCCAATTCCATTAGGTTTAAGTGCTCCAAAGCTGGCAGTACATTCATCATTACAATTATCTACAAAAAATATTGCTCCTTTTAAATCCAGAGATCCACAAATGTCGCCTCCTCCTTCTATTAATAGGTTTTCAACGGTACGGCCAGTAGTTTTTCCAAACTCTACTATTCCCAAATCAAGGGTTGCCGGATCATATACCAAAGTATGAATGGTATACCTGCCATCGCCGTCTACGACAAAAACAGGTTCATCATTTACATCCAAGATAACACGATTAATTCCCGTAGTTAAGACATAAATTATCTGGAAATCTGATGAAGGAAGTCGCGGAGACAAAGTTTTTCTGGCTTCAATTCTGACCTTATTCCCATCTCCTGTACATTCCTTAGATTTAGGAGTTAATCGGCCTGAATATGCTTCACAAACAGCCGCACATTCTTTAAACCTAGCCGAAACTCCACTTACATCTAATGCCGCACAAATATCGCCTCCTCCTTGAATCAACAGGCCATTTACATCAACACCTGTGGTTATTCCAAGTTCAACTATACCCAGGTCAAGCGACGCCGGATCATATACAAGTGTATGGATGGTATACAATCCTTCTTCTGTGATATCAAAAGAGGGTTCAGAGTTCACATTTTGAATAACCAATTCTTCTCCGGAAGTAAGAACATAAATAAGTTCAAATCCTTCGGGAACGGTAGGATCGTCCTTAACCATTGCCTCGAATTTGCCTTGTCCTTCATCAATACAATCTGTAGTTTTAATTTTTAATTTTCCAAAATCTGCCTTACAAGCCAATTCCGCTGTACAGGATTCCACCTCAAACACCGCACCAGCAACATCCAAGGCTGCACAAATATCGCCTCCTCCTTGTACAAGCAAACCATTTACTACAACGCCGGTAGTTGTTCCAAATTCAACTATACCCAGGTCAAGTGTGGCCGGATCATATACCAAAGTATGAATGGTATACCTTCCATCGCCATCCACAACAAAAGTAGGGCTATCGTTTACATTTTGTATGGTCAATTCTTCGCCTGAAGTCAGCACATAAATAACAGAAAATCCTTCTGGAGCAATAGGTCCGGCAAGATGTTCTGCAGTCAATCTTGTTTGCCCTTCTTCAAAGCAATCATTTTCAGTAGTTTTAAGAGTTCCTGCGTAGGCATTACAAACTCCCTGGCATTCATCGAAAGTAAATTTAACCCCCGATACATCAAGGGCAGCGCAAATATCGCCCCCGCCTTGTACTAATAAACCGTTTACATCAACACCAGTAGTCGTTCCAAATTCGACAATACCTAAATCTAAAGTTGTAGGATCAAAAATCAAAGTATGAATGGTATACAGACCAGCTGCTTCCACTTCAAAAGAAGAAAGAGGACTTACCTGTTCTATAACCAGTTCTTCACCACTAGTAAGCACAAATAATCTGACAAAACCTTCAGGAATAATCGCATCTCCGTTAGGACTTGCACTCACAATTGCATTGTCACTTGTTAGGCATACATTGGAAGTACCCAAGGTGCCAGCATCGGCATCACAATTTGCCTGTACTAGGACGGGCATTAGTAAACAAAAAATCAGAATTACAAAGTTGGTAAAATGAGTAGTTCTGCCACTACCCTTGGCATGGAAAGTTAAGGAATTCGGGATCATAGTCTTTCGTTTTGTTGATTAATTAACTAGGAGCTAAACTTAAGAATGGGTAAAAGGATCAGAAGAAGCTCGAAAAAGCCAGGCTTTGGCCAAGAGATGACATAAGTCTATTTAACCTTTAATACAAGAAGAAAAGTTGTATTTTGAATGAACAAAAAAAATAAACTGGACTATGAAAAAAAATCCTTTTTTAATTCTATAGGTATTTTCCCATTCTCGAGATGTACATGGCATAATATATTCAACCAGAAAAAACGAACTGGAAGAGTGTTGATGGCCAATCCAAAAGATGTTAGAACATAAGCCTCTGTTACTCCAGCTTTTTATTCCTTCCAAATGCATACATTTCTGATTGAGTAGGTTGTTCAATTCCGGCATCTTCCTCCAAGGTAATTATAAAGCCATTCACCTTTTCAACATGAAGCATCTCTATAATTGTGTCCGATGGGGAATTGAGGTCAAACCCTCCAATTTTTATGGGGTCATTATCTACATATGCCCATAATTGGTATTGTTTTCCAGCAGGAGGAATTGGAAAATCAATAAGCTCAAGGAAAGTCTTTTGATTTATTACATCATAGTTTATAAAAGCGATAGACTTGGGTGCTTTGGCTGTCCCTTTTAAAAGAACAACATCTTCACATTTTTCACGTACAGCTTCTAATTGTAACAATAGGATGTCAATGGAATCTCTTAGGGTTCCAAACTGATTCTGCTGTTCAACTAACTGAGTTTCGGCAAATACAAGATTCCTGTCTAAGCGCTGGTTTCTGAAAATTAAATAGACAAGAAAGATCAGAGCCAGTATCAGTAAAACAGCTACCCAGGTCCGAATAGGATGATTATTTATTTCATTTTCTACTTGAGTTTCGGCTTTTTCAAGTTGGTCAATATGATGTAAAATATCACTGGAAAGCTTATCCGAAACCGGAACACCGTGAGCCTGAACAAAGGTCCCCAAGGCTTCTTGGATAGCCTCTAATTCTGCTTTAATTTCTGGATATTTAGCCAGATTTTGCTCTACAGCATACCGATCTTCTTCACTCAACAGATTGAGTGCATAATCTTCAAGGATTCCGGAGGCTATATATTTTTTTATATCCAAAATATGGTCTCTATTTTTTTAACAGTACTCTAAGTTGACGAATCCCTTGTCTTGCTCTTGTTTTAACAGTTCCTAATGGCAGGTCCAATGTCTTAGAGACTTCTATCTGCGTACAACCTTGTAAGTATAACAAATATATGATTTCGCGGGTTTTACGGTCCAATTGGTCTACTGCCTTTAATAAGCCAACATCTGTTATATACATTTCTTCACTCAATTGCATAGTATTAAATAAGGCTTTATCAAGAGGTTGAGCCTGCTTTCCTTTTTGGTATTTTTTTGTTCTAACCAAATCGAGGGCTGTATTTCGAGCAATACTCATCAACCAGTTAAGCAAACTTCCTTTTTCAGAATGGTAACTAGCAGCATTTTTCCAGATTTTCACGAAGGTATCTTGTAGAACATCTTCAGCAACTTCTCTAGAACCTACAATTCTTTGGATGACTCCCAAAAGAGCACTACCATATTTAGCAAGAATTTCGGCGACAGCCTTCTTGGGTTCTTTTTTCAATAATTCTATTATTGCGCTGTCCTCCATGAAAAGAATTGAAAATAGTAGCTTTAAAGGGAGATAAGTGAAAAGTGCCTCGGTAATTTCGTTTTTTTTTTAAACAAATCAAACTTTTGTAAATCCAAGATACCTTTATCAACCGTACTAAATAATATCAAACATTTATAAAATAAGGTATTTTGAAAAAACTATCCCTGACTGCATATTGCATCCAAAATAGTATAATGATGTCCACTCTGATAAATTCTTGGTGGAAATCCTTTTTTAAAAAAATCAATATAGTTGAACCTATTTTACATTTAAAAAAAATGAAAAAATGAAAAAAAACTATCTTTTAGTCGCGTTTTTATTTTTCTTTTTATCAGGCTGTGCTCAGGATAATATTCCTAACCAGGAAGTACAAATCGGAGGTGCATTGATGGCCGCTCCGGAAGATGTTAGAGCAGAGGCTACTGTTTATGGTTTTGATAAAAAAGGGGATTTTGTTCTATTAAAAGAAGGCACCAATCAATTGATTTGTGTAGCAGATGACCCTTCAAAAAGTGGATTCCAATCTGTCTGTTATCATAAATCTTTAAAGCCATTCATGGATCGTGGCCGGGCTCTAAGAGCTGAAGGGAAAACCGCCCAGGAAATTTTTGATATGCGTGAGGCCGAAGCCAAAGCGGGCAGCCTGGAAATGCCAGTTGCTCCTGCTACTCTTCATCTTTTAGAAGGAAAAGATACCCAGTTTGATGTCGAATCTGGCACAGTAGAAAATGCTTTTTATCGATATGTAGTCTATATTCCTTTTGCTACTGCTGAATCTACAGGACTTCCTACAATGCCTATGACGGATGGTGGGCCCTGGATTATGGATCCGGGTACGCATCGGGCACATATTATGATTTCGCCGCCAAGAAAAAATTGATTAATAGAGAGAAAAAGGTAACGGCCGGCGGCCGTTACCTTTTTCTCTCTATCGTTTCGGAGGCCTCGTTGGTCTCACTTCTACCTTACTAGGTAAAGTCCTTGGGTGCATCTTCAGCAGATCTACAGTCATTTGTCCTAAATCTTCAGGCTGAATTTTCCAGGCATCCGCATCATTAGGAACATGATCATTAAAATATGTGGCTACCGAACCAGGCATAATGGTACTCACTTTAATACCCTGGTGACGAAGATCTAACATAATAGCTTGAGTAAATCCTACCAGTCCAAATTTACTGGCATTATATGCTGCACCATTAGCAAAAAAGTTGGTTCCGGCTAAGCTTGCAATGGTAATAATATAGCCTTCTGAATCTTTCAGGGCGGGAATAGATGCTTTCACACTATTAAATACTCCAGTCAAATTAATATCAATGACATCATTCCATTGTTCGGAAGTCATTTGTTCAATTGGAGCAAATTTACCCACTCCGGCATTGGCAATCAGTACATCAAGCTTGCCCCATTTAGCAATGACACCAGCAACACATTTTTGCTGGGCTTCCAGTGAGCGCACATCGGCTTCCAAACCAATTGCACTATCAGCAATCAATTGGTTTAAGCCATCGGCAGCGGCACTGACCGTGGCTTGATTCCTGCCAGTGATAGCTACTTTCATTCCTTGCTGAATAAGGGCCTCTGCGATACCAAGACCAATTCCCTTGCTCCCTCCGGTAATGAGGGCGGTTTTTCCTTTAAGTTTCGAATTTTCTGTCATACTTTTGAAAACCAGCGAGGTCAACAAAAGTTTAGCTTTTTTTGCCAGATTTTTTGATGAAAAAATATCAGCCTATTAATCATGAAAAATAAATATTCCTTCTTAATCATAATCTCATTGGTTTTGGCTTGCACAACTGAACAGAGTCAAGGCCACCAAAAAACCGAGGAAAAATCGACTCCATCGCCTTCACTGCCAGGGGAAATTCCAACTGCTCCCAAAGGGATGGTTTACATTCCTTCTGGCACCTTTGCAATGGGAGGCAAAACTAAACAGGCCGATCCTGATGAATTGCCTAGAAGACAAATAGAGGTCAATGCTTTTTTTATGGATGAACATGAAGTGACCAATGAACAATTTGCTGCATTTGTAGAATCAACTCAGTATGTCACAGTGGCTGAAAGAGATATCCTTTGGGAAGAAATCAAGGAACAACTCCCTCCCGGCACTCCAAAATTGGATGATGAACTCCTTAAAGCAGGTTCTCTTGTATTCCAGCCCACCCAAGGAGAAGTCAA
This sequence comes from Saprospiraceae bacterium, assembly GCA_028285545.1. Lineage (GTDB taxonomy): Bacteria > Bacteroidota > Bacteroidia > Chitinophagales > Saprospiraceae > JANQPA01. The sequence continues at coordinate 77,167 of JANQPA010000112.1, forward strand.
TCTATACGATTATTCTCAATGGTGGTCATGGACCATTGGTGCATACTGGCGAGAACCGAAAGGCCCAGGAAGTAACATAGAGTCTCTAATGGATCATCCAGTAGTCCATATCGCATGGGAAGATGCTGAGGCTTACGCTAAGTGGGCCGGCAAACGGCTTCCCACGGAAGCTGAATATGAGTGGGCTGCAATGGGAGGCCAAAAAGATCCAATCTACCCCTGGGGAAATACAATTCCCAGTCAGGCGGTCGATAAAGCCAATTTTTGGCAGGGTGCTTTTCCCTATCTAGACAATAAAGAAGATGGTTATGGAGGTACCGCTCCTGTCAAAACCTATCCTCCCAATCCATATGGTTTGTATGAAATTGCTGGTAATGTATGGGAATGGTGTTCTGACAAATATCACCATCAAGCCTATCAAATGACTCGCTCCCAAAAGCTTGTCAAAAATCCAGCCGGTCCTGATCAATCTTTTGATCCAGCAGAGCCACAAATTCCTAAGCGAGTCATCAGGGGAGGGTCTTTTCTATGCAATGACAGTTATTGCAGTGGATATAGAGTGGCCAGAAGAATGAAGTCCAGTGAGGATTCAGGTTTTAATCATACTGGTTTTCGCTGTGTAAAAGATGTTGAATAAGCTAATTTCAAGGGGTGGTTAAAGTTTTATTATCTTTAATGGTAAGTCCTCCCCATCATTTTCAATAGAAAATATTTGCTACAAAACTGTATTAGAAACTGTGATCAAAGCGAAGAGACAGTATGGTCATTTTAAATTCAAGTATCTAAGCTATTCTTGGCTATTATCCTTATGCTTTTTGACTTGGATTAACCATTTTTCTTTGCAGGCACAAACTGATACCCTGGTATTAGATCAACAAACCTATGAAGAAAGGTTTAACCAATGGTATCCCTTAAGTGAATACATTGGATGGATGGAAGATTCTACCGGAGGGTTTCATCCTTCTCAAGATAAAGGTGATAATATTGAATGGCAAAAATTACAGGCTCTGGAAACCATTAATAATTGGGATCAAAATATTTGGATCAAGTTGCTCGTCAAAAATCCACAGTCAGAAAAATTAGGACTGGCTCTTTTATTTCATAATGATCTTTTAAAAGCTTTTTATCAGGATAGGGATGGCGAATGGCAGGAAGGACTGGCTGGAAAGAATACTCCACGCTCCCAGTGGGATAGCCAATTGAATACTCCTAAATTTGATTCTCCCTTCACCTTCCAAATATTTTTAGAACCCAATGAAAGCAAAGCAATTTATGTAAAAGTTGAAGCTTTTGATCAGAATGCTGTTATCCGCCCCTTTATCACCAATCGATCTTTTTTTCTGGAAAACTCAGTTTCTACTTTTAAAAGAACCATTGCTACCCAATCTCTTTTTCATGGTGTACTCTGGGTTATGTTCTTATTTCATTTGCTTACCTACTTTATGTATAAGGACAAAGCCTATTTGTATTACGCTTTATACATCGTCTTTTTATCCTTTGCCCTGGTTTATCTCTTTGAATTTGACATATTTCTTCCCTTAGCGGAGTATCCCCAGTTTTGGAAAATATGGGCGAATCTTAGTCTATATGCCTTCGGTATATTTTACAGTCTTTTTCTCATTCATTTTTTACATGAAGACGGATGGAAAATTAAATTAAAAAGGCTAATTCGATTATTCATTTACGCTCAATTAGGCTTTGCTGGTATAACAACTCTTCTACTTTTTCTCCAACCCATTATCAATTTACCCAGACTATATATAAACTGGCTTTTACTTCCCATAGCGATTGTTGGCATTGCAGGCTTGGTTTATATAAGCATTCAGTATCTCCGGTCAGATAAAGGATTAGCAAGATTTGTGGCCCTCAATAATTTTTTCATAATAGGTGGTCTTTTGGTTAGCACTTCTATTGGTTATGCCAGCATGACTTTTTGGTCGGATAGTCGACTCACTCAAATGTGGGCCATTATATTTTTTGAATTGACCATCGTTTTACAACTTATCAGCTTTTCTCTGAGCTTGAGTTATAAAGGCCTGGAAACGGAACGCGAACGAGTCAAACTTAGAGAGTTGGATCAATTTAAGTCTCGCTTTTTTGCCAATATCTCCCACGAGTTTCGTACCCCCCTAACCTTGATTTTGGGGCCTATCCAATATTTAATGGGCAAAGTGAATAATTCTGCTGAACAGATGCAGCTCAAAATGATAGAACGAAATGGCAAAAGATTACTTAGGTTGATCAACCAGATCCTGGACTTATCTAAGTTGGAAGCAGGAAAAATGGTTTTAGAAAATCAAGCCTTCGATTATATTCAAACGAGCAGGATAATATTTGAATCTTTTAAGTCAGCAGCCAAAGAAAAACAGATTGATTTGCGTTTCAAAAGTGAATTGGTTGAACTCATGGTCTATTTAGATAAAGAGAAGATTGAACAAATCTTAATCAATCTTTTATCAAATGCTTTAAAATATACCACTGAAGAAGGAATTATAGAATTACAGGTAACTCAAAAAGAAGGAAAAAAGAGTAAATATTTTCTCACCTCTATTAAAGACTCTGGAATAGGAATATCTGAAAACCAAATACCACATATTTTCAAACGTTTTTATCAAGCTGATCATCAAGATTTTGTCACCAATCAGTCTAGCACGGGGATAGGATTAGCCCTAACCAAGGAATTAGTAGAAATTCACGGTGGTGAGATTGAGGTCACAAGTCAATTGAATGAAGGGACGACCTTTTCTTTTCTTCTGCCTCTCCCTAAATCGGAAGAACTACTAGAACATTCAAAAAGTCAAGAGCCTCCCACTTCTTTCCTTACAACTTCTGATAACTCAGAATTGATATATCCTTCATCAACCAATAATTCTGGTTTGGGAGAGGAGAAAAAAGAAGGCTTACTGGTCCAGATCATAGAAGATAATCCTGAAATACGTGTTTATTTAAAGAGTTGTTTGCAAAAAGATTTTCGCTTAATAGAATCTGTTAATGGACAAGAAGGTGTCAATATGGCCATTGAACATATCCCTGATTTGATCATCACCGATGTTATGATGCCCCTTAAAGACGGCTATCAAGTGGTTCGGGAGCTCAAAAAAAATGATACCACCAGTCATATTCCGATTATTATTTTGACAGGAAAATCATCGAGGGAAAGTAGATTAACGGGTTTACAAACTACTGCCGATGAATACTTAACCAAGCCATTTGATGCTCAAGAACTTCTTTTAAGAATTAATAATCTTCTGAGCAACCGTCAACGATGGATTAGTCGATTTAAGGAAAGCCTTCAAACTATAGATCAAGTACCGGAAGTTCCTACCCGGGAACAAGCATTTATCAATAAAGCGATAGAGGTAGTCGATGAAAATTTAAGCGATGAAAATTTCAGTGTTGAAAAAATGGGTAAAGCTCTTTTATTGGACCGCACCCAGCTTTTTAGAAAACTAAAAGCCATCACAGGGCAAAGCCCAAGCCAGTTTATCAGAAGCATCCGATTAAAGCACGCTCATCAACTTTTAAGGAGTAGATCCGCTACCATAGGAGAGATTGCGTTCTCAGTTGGCTTTAGCAGCACCACCTATTTTAACCGCTGTTTTAAAGAGGAATATGGCCTCACTCCTGGTGAAGTTATGGAAAAAAAAGCATAAACACAGGCCTTTAAACACCACCTAACTAACTGATTTACAATACACTTCAACATAAGTTCAATCCTTTACAACATAAGTTCTATCCCCTGCCTGGATATTTGTTGCACTTTTGAATCGATAACAAAATTTAATGACTCAAATATCCAGAACCATGAAAACTTTAATGAATATTTTAAGCATAGTTCTTCTAAGTTTTTCCACACTAACAGCCAATTCAAGCTGGGAAGAAGCATTAAGATTAGGGATTAATAAATGTTTAGGTAACTCTTCCTTTTCTTTTGAAGAATTAAATGTTGATTCAAATACGAAGACCATTTCAGGAGTGGGTACTTTTTTCGATCAGCCTGGCATCACATTCATAGCCGGCTATCACACACCAACTCAATTGAGCTCCTTCCAAGCAAGTTTTCCATCAAATGCCAGAGTAGGTTTGAATTTAAAATCTTTCTCAAACATAGCTGGCCAAAGTTTGGAAAAAATGATTCCTGGCGGTTTGTCCAAAGGCATGTATCTAAACAAGTTTTCCTTTAGCGTTTCTAATGAAACGAATACAGTTGAAAATTTACAGTTGTGGTTTGATTTTGATGGCAACTGGCCCTTACTACCTGCCAATGCCATGCAGATGGACCAGATTAAAGTACATTTTGACATAGATAATCCTACACAAAGCAATAGTAGAAATACAATAGGTGAAATGACCGGAAGAGTAAGAATTGGATCCTTTCCCGTTCAGATGACAACCAAATTATCTTCTCAAAATAAGGAAGACCTTGAATTATCTGGTAGAATAGCCAAATTAGGATTAAAACAAACCATACAATCCATAGTAGGACAGAATAGCTTATTGGGATTGCCAGTACCTGATCAGGTCATTAACCTAAGTTTGAGAGACGCATTAATAACAGTACGACCTAAAAGAGATTGGGCCAGTATCGATGCTAAATCCAATTGGGGAAATGTGAATTTGTGGCTACAAAAAAATACCACGTCTAGCGACAAAAAAATGGAATATATGGTAGTTATTTCTCCTCCAAAAGGATTTAAACTATCAAATATCAATAGTCACCTTACTGCACTTGACGGACTAGATTTATCAGGCCAAAAGATTGTTTTTTCTTCTGAAGAAAAAGAAAAGAAAGAAAGTTCAAAAATTCCCAGTCTTTCTCAAGCAGCAGCGGCTGTCAAAAAAGGATGTAACATAATAGCCACTTTAGATATTACAAAACTGAAATTAGATCACCTCCTTAAGGTTAAAGAATTAGTAGTTAGCTCTCCTTTGAGCAGCTCATTGGAAGGAGTAGTACTAGAAGCAGAGTTAGATTCTGATATCGAGCTAGGGCCTGGTAACAAACTAAAGAACACTACTTTCCGTTTGCAGCCTTCTCCCAAAGATTTTGCCGTTTCTTTAGTAGGTGTAATGGATGCAAGGGTAGGTAGAGATCAGTTAAAATTCTCAGGAGGTGTTGAAATAGCCATCAATGATCAAGCACTTAACTTCTTGTCTATGATGGATGGTGACTGGAATGATCCTTTAGGTGTAAATGGTTTGATGATGAGTAATGTAAGAATGCAGTTGGGTGCTGCTCTAGGACCTACCATTCTTCCCAATGTGGCATTTAATGGTGAATTACAGATTGGACGTTTTAAAGGAGATGCTGCTGTAGCCTTTGATACTCGCAACCCTTCGAAAAGTATGATTTCTGCTCAATTTAATGAGTTAGCCTTTTTAGATATCGTAGATATGTTGATTGATAAGAGGTTGTCTAAAAAGATACCGGCAGATATGAAGAAAGTATTGAACAGCATCCGCATGACTGATGTAAACCTTGAAGCGGTGCCACAAGCTATGAGAGTTTTGGAAAAGAACTATGAGGCAGGATTTAGAGCAGGTGGTGAGATAGAAGTATTTGGCGTAAAAGGAATGTCTCAAGTAGATATCAATTACTCAAATGGTGTATTTGTACAAGCGGAAGTTGATCCAATTAGCTTAGGAATATTTAAACTAAAGGGATCTGGTAAAAGTGCACGTCCTGGTTTTTTGATTGACCTTAGAAAAGGAAAGAGTCCTAAAGCAGCCATCAATGGATTAGTGAGTTTGCTAGGATTGCAAGCAGAAACAGATATAGAAGTATTGTCGAATGGATACCGCTTCAAAGTAGGAGGAAAAATATTCAATGTATTTGATGGTGAGATTATAGCTAGCGGACAAGATTTGGATAAGGCAGGAAGTATGTACTTGAAAGTAAAAATGGAAAATGACCTGTTGAATTTTGTAGATCGTGAAGTCACCAAGTTTGTCCAAAACAGTACAGGTAATGCCATCAAAAAGTTAACAGAGGCACAGCGAAAAATAAGTGGAGCACAAAGAGCCGTTGCCAGCTGGGAAAAAGAAATCAAAAAGATGCGTTCTATAGTAGCTAAAGAGCAGGCTGCTGACAGAGCCAAGATCGCCAAAGCTAAAAGAGATGTAACGAATGCACAGAAAAAAGTGAACAGTATACAAAAGGAAATTGACAAATTAAAAAGAGAATTGAAGAGAAAAAACAAACCTTATCATGCTCCAGAAAGAGCTTATATCCGCACTAAAATTGCTGGATTATATACAGCTAAAGGAACGGCCTGGGCTACCTTGGAAGGATACAAAAAGATAGTATTGGGATTGGCTAAAAAATTGAATACCAATCCAGATGCAGATGCTAGAGTAATTGCTTTGAAAGTAAAAAAAGATGGTGCCATGGCTTCTTTAGAAGCAGCTAAATTATTCATGGAAGGTTTGAAAAAGACTTTAGGTTTTACTGGAACCGTAGCTACTTTTGCCATCGATAAAGGAACCGATATGTTAGTAAACGTGAAGAAAGCGGAATTTGAAGGTCAGTTGGGGGCATTAAGTGGTGGTGCCGTTAAGATGAAGATGGAATTGGAGTGGATGGGCAAAAAGAAAAACATGACTCTTGATTTTGACTTTGACAGTCCAGCGAAAGCAGTAGGTTCATTGGCGAAAAAATTGATTGGAAAATAAGGGTATTAGAATATTTAGCTAATGGATGTTTGAGTAAGTATTATTCATGGAGGCCTTCTCTTGTGTAAATAGGAGAAGGTTTCTTTTTTTATAAAGATCTGCTATTTATTCCGAATGATTAAAATTTCTTGATCGGAGAATATCATCCAGGAAAAATCATAAACATAATGGTATAATTTCCCCCTACTATTCTGGTAGGTTCCTGTAAAATAGTGAAAGCGAAATTTTTTCTTTTCGAGAGCAAGTCGATTCACCTTTTTCTGAGTTTTATTTTTACCCATAATTTCCAAAAGGATGGAACGATTGCGATGTAAAATTTTATCTGTTTCTCTTACCACCAAGGCAGTAGCCCGCCTAAGTCTGACATGGTATTCATTTTTACATTTTAAGCTGCAAAATATTTTATCGGCACGACCTGAGTAAGGCGATTTGCAAAGCCGGCAAAGACGTCTGTACGGGATCATTATTCGGTTTAATTGAAGTTAAAAAAAAGAGGAATATCTGTTGTTAACCGTTAAGATCAATTCTTAACGGTTAACAACTATTGAATATGATAAGATATTTGCAATCAAGCAATTATAAGTCCTTTTTTTGGAGAAAAAAATCATCAAACTACAAGTATATTCAGTTGACTACTAAATTAGGAGAGTACCAGGATAAACCCAGGTATCTGGATGTGGATTTTTCAAAATTAGGAAGATCAGAATGAAAGGTAATGGAGAATAAATCAAATATACTTCATCGTAACTTATCTTCTGGAAAGGGTGATAATTTTGAGAAATATTTAGCTTTGCTTTGTCTTATCAATAGTGAGGTTATAGAGATTTATTCCTGGTTTCATGTAGAAAGCCTGAAGGAAATTTGTTTACCCATTGTATTTTTCAGATATTATATAGACGTTTTCCAGCCAATTGACGAACATTTGTTGATTTGAAATATTTAATAGTACGTCTGGAACTCTATTTCAAATAAATAACGGCTGCGAAGCATCATTAAAAACAAAATTGAGTTACAAACTTATCATCAAATAACATCACAATATACCTAATCATTTTGCTGATATTCACCATATACTAATTATACCACTTCTAAACTCATAAAAAATGCCTGCAGAAATAGTAATCATAATTATCGGTGCTGTACTCATCGTGTTGGGAATTCTTAATAGTATAAGACTTAAAGATTCTAAACCTACTCTATCAGGAACTAAACTGGGAATTCCAATGGGAATAATAGGTATCTTATTATTAATTTATGGCGGATACTCATACGGCTCGGTTAACTTGCAAGGTCAAATCGAACAGGTAGCCTTGGAAAAGAAATTACAAGTTCAATACCCTATTGAAAAAGTACAAGTACTCTCCCCTATCGAAAAAGATTCTGTAAGCTGCCGTATTTTAACTTTAGGAGTTTATCCAGAAGCTCATGATAAAGATATCTGGGCCGTATTAAGGCCTTCTGATAATAGATATTACCCTCAATCAGATCATACCAATACTTCTTATAAAAGAAATGGTGAATGGCAGGTTATCACCCGGTTCGGAGGGGACAAAGGAGAATCTTATGAAATAATCGTTTATGAAACGGACGAAGCCGCCTCCCAGTTTTTTAGCTCTACAATTGAAAACTGGAAAGAAGCCCTTTCTTATCCTGGACTAGAGCTAGAAGAAATCCCAAATGGGGCCAATGAGGTTGACAGAATTGTTGTTTCTTTAAGAGAAAACTGTAGAGGTGTTCACTAGCTATTAAAATAAAGGCTAAGACATATTGATTGATCATTTAATGAATATTTTAAGTGCAAAAAAAGTGCTGCGAATAATCCAATTATCTAGCTTTCCAAAAGCAACCAGGCTAAAGCCAATATGGTTATTCGGAGCTCTTTCCATAACTTTGTTCTTAATCATATTCGAACCTTTCGGCACCTCTTTCAGGCACGGTTCCGCCGTTTTATTAGCCATCAGTTATAGCATTTTGTCGATGGCCACACTTTTTATTTTGGAAAACACCTTAAAAAACCACCTATTTAGAAAAGGAAGACGGATCCATTCCGGGATTCTATATACGATTTGGTATTTAATCTTGCTGACTATAATATCACTGATTAACTTTTTCTACTTTGGACTTTGGGCATGCCACTGCGAAACGGAATACAAACTTACCCTCTTAACTACTCAGTTTTTGCCAAGAACACTCGCTGTGGGAGGGTTTGTTATTTTAATTGCCCGGATTTTAGAAGTTTCTCCCAAAACACACACGCCCTCATACTTTTTTTCAAGAAATGATAAAAACGAAAATATTTTATCAGTAAGTTCTTTTGGTAATTATCTTAGAATAAAAAGAATTTTTGATGGCGAGGTTCAAGAAACTATTGAAAGAGGAGTCTTATCAAATTTGATCAAAAAATCACCCCCCTATCTAATTAGATGCCATAGATCACATGTGGTTAATATCCAGCATATAAACAAAATAATAAAAGAAAATCGCAGGTATGTAGCTCTGCTAAATCATGGTTTGAAAATTCCGGTAAGTGCTTCCAGACTCAAAGAGTTAAATGAAAAGATTGACGCTTGACAATTTCATACCCAAACACCCAATTTCGTCACATTCTGCCCTGAAAACCAAGTTCAGGAAAATTATTTGCCTTGTTTTGTGGCAAAAACAGAAAATGACAATCAAAACAACACTTCTTCTTTTTAGCTTTTTTTTCAGCTCTTTTTGTCTTGCGCAAAAGACAGATGACATGGAATTAGTAAAGCAAACCCTTCAAGGATATTACGATGCATTTTACGAAGGAAAAATGTCAAGTTTTACCAATTCAATTTCAAAGGATACTAAAAAATATGGCTATTGGAAAGGAAAGGATGGAAAGTATTACGGAGAGCCCATGTCCTATGAAGAGATGCAAAAGTATGTAGAAAGAATAGCCTCCGAAGGAAATGATCAAGACACCAGCATTAAAGAAATAAAGGTCTTGGACATACTCAATACAACAGCTTCTGCACGACTAAAATTTTGGTGGGGCTTTGATTTTATATTGTTGGCAAAAGAAGACGAAAAATGGAAAATCAAGATGGTTCTTTGGGAGGGGCCATTAGAAGATAGATAGCACTTGCGTGCCCTAAATTAAACCTCTATCTTTCAAGGGCAATCTGAAAAAGGATATATGACAGCCAAAACTTTTATTGAAGAACTTGCTAAGTTCAAATCCGAAAAGGAAATGAATAAAGCAGAAAAATTTTTTAAAGGAGAGGACGGCAAAACAAAAAGTTTTGGCGTCAAATTTGGTATCGTTTTCAAAACTGCGAAGCAATTTAAAAGCATGCCTATTGAAGAAATAAACAAGTTGCTGGATAGTGATTTTTACGAAATTAGAATGGGAGCCGTAAGTATTATGGATTTTCAGGCGAGAGAGAAGAAAGTACCTGAAGAACAAAAAAAAGAATTGTTTCAACTATATTTAAAAAGGCATGATCGTTTAAACAACTGGGATTTTGTTGATAGAGCTTCCTATAATGTCATTGGTCGATTTTTAGAAGATAAACCAAGAGATATTCTTTACCAGTTGGCAAAATCAGAAAATGTTTGGGAGAGAAGAACAGCAATAGTAAGTACTTACCATTACATCAAATCCGGTGATGTAGAGGATACTTTCAGGGTTGCTGAAATCCTAGTGCATGATGAACATGAATTTATAAACAAAGCTGTTGGAAGTTGGATAAGAGAAGCCGGCAAAAAAGATCAGACAAGACTAAAAGTTTTTTTGGACAAACATGCTGGTTCCATGCCCAGAATAACTTTAAGAAACGCCATCGAAAAATTTGATAAAGAGACAAAAGAACATTATCTGAGGATGAAAAAAAATAAATGACTACCAACGTAGATACCTATTTGATGGAAGGCTGTGGCCGTTGTCCTCTTGGAGGAACAGCAGATTGTAAAGTGCATAAGTGGACCTCAGCATTGGAATTATTGAGAGCCATTGTTTTAGATTGTGGCTTGATAGAAGAAGTAAAATGGGGTGTCCCTTGTTACACCTTTCAAAATGCGAACGTGTTATTAGTTAGCGCCTTTAATGAGTATTGTTCTATTAGTTTTTTTAAGGGTTCTTTACTGAGCAACTCACAAGGTTTATTAGAAAAGCCGGGACCAAATTCTCAAGCCGCTCGATTAATCAAATTTACCAATATTGAGAAAATAAGATCCCATGAAGCTGATATAAAAACCTGTATTTTTGAAGCCATTGAAGTTGAAAAAGCAGGTTTAAAAGTGAAATTTCAAAAGAACCCCGAACCCATACCCGAAGAGTTAGAAAAGAAGTTTGAGGAAGACCCTGTCCTGAAAACAGCTTTTGAATCACTTACCCCTGGCCGGCAAAGGGGATACATCCTCCATTTCTCAGCACCTAAACAATCTAAAACGCGGGTTTCAAGAATTGAAAAGTGTATTGGAAAAATTTTGAATGGGGAAGGCTTGAATGATAAATACAGCAGGAAGAAATCCATTCGATAGGTTATTAGTCAACATTTTTTTGAATTTTCTAAAAAAGTATTTGTATTAGTCTCGAGTCATCTCCCAGGTGTGAGACTGTTACCCAAAATGATTTTAATTTTACTGACCAACCACAGGCTCGTAATTTGAATCCTTCCAATAGCAGTCTCCTGACTGCTATAACTGCAATGAAAAGGTCTAATAACTCTTAAAGCAACTGAAGCCATCAGTCTAAAAATCCAATAATTTGAAACATTATTATCAACTACAATTTATATTGCTATTCATCATCAACAGTGCCTCTATGCAGGGTCAATTATCCACTAAGGATATACATCTAATTTCTATTACGGACGAATCCAATATCAACTATGAACGGATTATAACACTTGATTTTGAAATTAGATTTAACGGTTCAATTGAACTTTGGCATACAAAAAAAATTTCAAGAAATGAATTTCATTTTAATCGCACAGAGGCAATAATAAACAATCAAAACCTGCCAAAAGACAGTGTTAAAAATTTAATAGACCGCGAAACTAAAAATCTAGAAGATCGGTACTTATATTATATGGACACAGTGAAGGCACAAAAAATTAAAACCTTACATTCAAAGGAAATCGACAATCTTCTTAAAGCCATACTGACCCCAAAAGTAGATAAAGAGGCATTTTTATCGATTATTAATTTAGAATCCTATAGCAGTGAGTCTCAGGTCAAGTTAAATAAAGAATTAAACGAGTCTCACAACTTGACTTATTTTCCACTTTTGGGTGTCACCATATTTTTAAAAAATGGAGAAAAAATCATTTTTTACTGTGATTCTCAAAGTAAAATAGCTATTCCATGGAATATGAGAACAGAAGCTAAAAAAAATTATAATCCTGAAATCAATTGGGCCTTGTATCAAATTTTACCGGATGAATTGACGCAAAACAAAAGTCGATTATCTAGGGACTTGAAAGATCTTAGGAAAAAAATAGCTGAATTGGTAAAAAAATAGAGGTAACAATTACAGCATTTAATGGTCAGCAATATAGTAAGGCAGTCACAGACTGCCACTAGCAAAGTAATATTTGTAATAGTTGAACGATTTTTGCAACCTATAAGAGTATTCGGTTAGGTTTGTAGATAATTCTTTTAAAGATTTAATGCAATGCACCCAACTATTAGTACTAGATCTGAATCTCTATTCTATAAACAAAGATATTATGAGAGTTCTCACCCTGATTATTATTTTGTTTTCTTTCCTTCAGCTTTCAGCACAGAAATCAGCCAATAAAAATATTGTAATCGGAGAAAGCTTTACCCTGCACTCAAAAATATTAAATGAAAACAGAGAGGTCTTTATATCCCTTCCTCCAAATTATGATCGAAACATACACACCTACCCTATTATTTTGGTCTTGGATGCGGAATACCTATTTGAAATCACTCACTCCATTGCCAAAATCAAAGCTTCCAGAAATGAAATGCCAGAAAGTATTATTGTGGGAATTTCAAATAATACTGGCAAGCGATATGATATGGCCCTCCAGTTAAGCAATAAAGAAGGCCAAAAGTTTTTCGGCAATAATGGTGGAAAAGCAAAAGAATATCTACAATTCTTCAAAGAGGAGCTTTTTCCATTTCTTGAAAACAACTACAGAATTAATGCTCATAGGTCCATCATTGGTATGTCGCCCACTTTTGGGCCCGTTTTAGAAGCATTTTGGGATCAACCTAATTTATTTGAAGGATATATCGTCCTGGCAGCAGAGTTATCACAATTCACGTATTCTGGTGAAACGGTAGCCACCAAACTTCTTAATTCTATTCAAGATAAACAACATCCCAGAGCCTCCATTTACGTAGGCAAAGCAAGTATTGATCTTACCAGAAGACCAGCAGAAGAAGCAGAATCTTATATTGAAATAAACCAACTATTAGCAACTCAGTCTAATACAAATATTCGCTACAAGATTGAGGTGCTTGAAAATGAAGATCATTATGGTATGTCCATATCTGGAATTAAAAAAGGCTTAGAAACCATTTATCCTAAGGAGGCTTGGAACATTCCTTACCGGGACTTCTGGAATGCTGATGCCCCTGCTAATGCATTGAAAGCATTTTATGACAAACTTTCCCAACAATATGGTTTTGAAATTCTTCCAGTTGAAGACGCCTTTTACGCCTCACAAAACTTATTAGGATCTATCCGAAGAATGCGAAGACAAGGACGCACAAAGGAGATGACTGATTTTATAAAATTGGCAGCCGCATATTATCCAAATTCGGAGGAGATAAAAAAGTTGCTAGTTGATCATAATATTAAAAATTAGACTTTGTTGGGGCTGTGTAAAAACTAAAATTTTAATTTTTACTTTAACATACAATCTTCCCTTGTTGGCGGGGTTGTGTAAAAAGTCAATTTTTTCCAAAAATTGACTTTAAAAAAATATACTTTTTGCTTTTTTATAAGCAGATACATATTATAGTAAAAACTAAAATTTTTAAAAATTTTAGTTTTTACACAACCTCAGCCGCTAAATTGAATTTACTACGCTTGAAATACCCTTTGTTTAGTATTATTTCCAAATAGAACACTAGTTTGGAAACTGGTTGGATATTGGGTGAGGCAGTCACAGACTGCCATCAGCAAAATAACAAAGTTATCGCATTAAAAACAGTTTAGATCAGCTAAATCAGTGTTTGTCAGCGGCGATATACTTCCTAAATGATCATCAACTAATTCATAGTGATCAAGGGACAATTCCCCTTCGACTCCTTCGGATTTGGACACGAAGCAACACTCTGAGTAATCAACTTTTTCATATCCTCTAACTCCCTTATCTTTTTATCAATCAATTCAACTTTTTCGGACATTTTCTCAGAAACATGCTCACAAGAAGCCGCATTTTGCACCATGATTTCCAAAAATGAAGCTATTTCTTTCAGCGTAAAACCAAATCCTTTTAATTTTTTTATAACCAAAAGCCTTTCCAAAGTCTCCTGAGGATAATCTCTATAATTATTGTAAGGATTATTTCTACCTCCAGCCGGGATCAAGCCTTGTTTTTCATAATAACGAATGGTATCTCTAGACAAACCAGATTTCGCAGATAATTGACCGATTAACATATTATTGAAAAATAAATATCATTTTTTACTTGACCCTGGACCATACTCCAGGGTTTATTTTTGTCTTGGATTAAGATAATTAAAATCAAAAAGACATGAAATACTTATTAACCTCATTAGTTGTTATTTGCCTGTTAATAGGCTTTAAAAATGCCAATGAGACATCTAGTCAAAAAATTGCTTCAAATATGGGAACCAAAGTAAATGCTTCTTCCTGCACTTCAGAATGTATGGCCACTAAAAAATCAACAGAATTGACCTGCAAATTAACCAGTCCAGAATTACAGGAACGAAGAGAAACCGTTCTGCTGAGTTTGAAAAAGCAAATAGTGACAAAAAAAGAATTAGAAAATGGATATGCTTTAAAATTTCCTGGTTCCGATAATATGCTTGACGAACTAACGGAATTTATTAAAACTGAACGCACTTGTTGTGATTTTTTTGTTTATGGTCTTTCCATCAGTGGTGATCAAAGCGAAATTTGGTTGCATCTTACCGGTCCTGAAGGTGCAAAGGATTTTATTACACTCGAGTTGGGAATTTAGATAAGCCGCGTCTTTAGTTATACATTCTTTAAAGGAAAAGCCGTAAGTTAATGGAAAATGGCCAAAAACAAATCCAATGTAACCATACACATGGTTTCCAGTCTGGATGGCTTTATCGCCAAAAAGGATGGTAGTGTTTCCTGGATGCAATCAACCGATAACTACGAGCCAGGCATTACCCTCACTCAGGAATACATCGAAGAATATGTCAGTAAAATTGACTGCTATGTGATGGGCTCCCATACCTATGAACATGCCTTAAAACTAGGTTGGCCTTATGGCGAAACTCCAGTCATTGTCCTCACCAGTAGAGCTCTAACAAGCGATAAGAAAAGTGTCCAGTTTTACGCTGGTGATTTGAACCAACTCGTCAAAGATCAATTAAAATCCAGCTACCAGAATATCTGGATGGTGGGAGGCGCCATCCTCACCAAAGAGTTTATCCGCCTAAATCTTGCGGATGAACTCATCATCTCCATTTTGCCCATTATCCTGGGTGATGGCACCTTGTTTTTTGACTATATTGGTCAAGAGCAACGTTTGCATCTTAAAGATGTGACGGCTTATAAAGATGGAATGGTAGAACTGACTTATGAAATATTAAAAGAATGAAAACTAATGCTCAATTAAAATTTGAGAATAAGCATTCAAGCCATAGAATGGCGACACATCTAAGCCGATGGCCCAGCCATCGGTGAAAAATGAGTATTTTACCCAAGCTACAGAGTAGCGACATAAGAGATTCAGTTTACCTCACACAATTTGAAATTAAATTATGTATACCAAGAAAGTTTATAAAGCCAAGGATATGGCGGTTTGGACTCGATATGAGACCTTCATGTTTTTAGCCATCGTAGTAGTCGTGGTTGGGTTGTATTATTTTTTTGATTTACATTGGATAAAAATACCATGGACTCCTTTGGCTTTGATAGGTACAGCTGTTGCCTTCGTTATTGGATTCCAAAATAATTCAGCCTATGGAAGAATTTGGGAAGCAAGAAAGATATGGGGCGGCATAGTCAACACCTCCCGCACCTTTGGTATGTTTGTACAGGATATGGTCACCAATGAACATGCCAATGTCCAATTATCAAAAGAAGAATTGCATCACGAAATCAAAACCCTCACCTATCGCCATATTGCCTGGATGACTGCTTTACGACATGCCATGCGAGCTTCCAAATCTTGGGAAACAGTCGTCCACGAAAAAACGAATAGAGAATGGAGAGATATGGTCCATCCTCCAGAGTGGGATTCGACAGTAGAAGAAGATATGAAGCCATACATTTCTGAAAAAGATATGGAATATGTGATGAGCAAAAACAATAAACAAACGGCGCTTCTTTATTTACAATCTCATCATATCAGAAAACTCAAAGAGAGTGGTGCCATCTGGGAATTCTCGTTTTTACAATTAGAAGGAGTATTAGAAGAATTGTTTACCCTGCAAGGCAAATCAGAAAGGATTAAAAACTTTCCCTATCCACGTCATTTTGCCTCTCTCAACCACTATTTCATGTGGATATTTGTTTTGATACTTCCCCTGGCCATCGTTCCCCAATTTGCTGAAATTGGTAGTGACATCAGCGAAGTCAATCCTTTAATTGGTAATATATTTGTTTGGTTATCGGTACCTTTTTATGTAGCGGTGGCCTGGGTTTTTCATACTATGGAAAGAATAGGAAGAACCGGTGAAAATCCATTTGAAGGTTCCGCTAATGATGTGCCTATTTCTACCATTTCCAGAGGTATTGAAATAGATCTACGGCAAAACCTGGGAGAAAACAAGGAGGATATTCCAGCACAATTTCCAGTGATGTATGATACGCAAATGTAAAGGAAGTATCAACCTGGAAAGAGAACTCGGTTTTGAGTTCATTGTTTGTAATAACAAATGACTTTGTAGACTACAACCTCAATTTTAGGAAAAGGATGATCAAGCTAATAAAGATTGGTAAGCCGGGTAACAAGCTTACCAATCCCTGCATTTTATTACGGGCTTGGTAATCTTTGATTTACTACAAATCCATTTGCCAATACAGCTAATCACAGAATAATTGCAAACTCATGAAATATTGTATCCCCCTTTGTCTAGCCATTATTTTACTATCCTGTGAATCACGTAAGCAAGGACAAATAGCAATTGAGGTTCATCAAAATCCAATAGGCAGTCTATATATTACTGAATCAATTACGGAACGCTTGGTTTCTGTCATTCCTATAAATACTAAGAATACTAGCGTTCCTAATGGTTTTGAAGCTACAACTATTGGAATCATTCAGACAAAAGAAGGAGGGAAAAGTCGCTTGACCATTCTTAGTCCAAATAAAAGTTACAATATTCAAATCAACCCCGATTCTACTATCACAACGTCTAATATTGCAGACTCCTTATTAAATTATTTATGGAAAAGCAATAATAAATTTATAGCTCAAAACCAGCAGTTTTTATTTACTACGTCTGCTTTGGATAGTATTATTAGGTTATTTGATAAGTTTAGATTGTCTAGGAAAAATGAAATAGAACGTCACACCAAAAGATTAGCCGAGGAAGAAAAAGAATTATTACTTCATCAAAATAATGCCAGGATAAATTCCTTCCTCTTTTTCTTTGGCAGAATAGCCAAAAATCTATCTCCAGATAATAGTTTTTTCCAATTTGCTGATCACATTGATAATAATACAAAATGGACGAAAAGCCTTCCTCAGAACCTCTTATACAAACATGAAATCAACTATTTAAAGAAGCAAGATTCCCTAACAGATATCTCTACCTTTCTAAAATACGTCGAAACTCAAACGTCTAACCAGGATTTGCTTTCTTTTTTGAAGGCCATCTATTTAAGAGAAATCATTGAGACCCCTTCTTACTGGGAACGTCATCAAACCTTATTCAATTCCGAAGTTTTAAACGATGTAATTGAAAAAGAAAAGGATAGTCCCTATTACGATTTGATCAAAAGATCTTCTGATAACTATTTTTCTTCAAGTAAAGGCACTAAAGCATATGATTTTACGGCCAAGGCAGTGAATGGAAAAGACGTAAAATTATCGGACTTAGCAGGCAAGTTGGTATTTATAGACTCTTGGGCCAGCTGGTGTGGACCTTGTATCCGTCATCGCCCAAAGGTGCTTGAGCTAGCCCAAAAATACAAGGATAACCCTAGAGTAGAAGTTTTAATGATTTTAGTAGATGCTACCAAAGAAGATTGGATAAATTATTTAAGCAAAAAAGATGAATTGGATATTCCTGGAGATCTGATTATTGAAAATGGAATGAGAACCAAATACGGAGATCGCTTTAATATCAAATCCATTCCCAGGTACATGCTCATTGATCCAAATGGAATAATAATAGATGGCAATACTCCAGAACCTTCACAAGCCCTAGAGGACATAATTAAAAAAGAACTTAAGAAAATTCAATGAAGAACTTTGAAGAACGATTAAAAGGAGGGCATCCTAATTCTCTTGGCAATACAGTCGAAATAGTGGAAGAAGTTTTGAATGAACCTCATTACTTTGATGAGTTGTTCAACTGCTACTTCAGCAATGATGAAGTAGTTCGGCTACGAACTTCCAATGCTATGAAAAGAGTATGCAAGGAAAAAAAAGAATTACTGATTCCTTATCTTGATAGATTTCTGACAGAAATAGCCAACATCAATCAAGCTTCCACCCAATGGACCTTATCTCAACTCTATGGCCTGTTGGAAAAAGATATGTCGGCAGCGCAGATCGAACAGGCCACTGAATTGATGAAAACCAACCTTGAGAACCACACCGATTGGATAGTTCTTAACGCCACTATGGATACCTTAGGAAAATGGTCCAAAAAGAATGACCAATTAAAAACCTGGCTGCTTCCCCACCTGGAAAGATTGCAATTAGATGAACGAAAATCAATTTCAGGAAGAGCCACCAAAATTTTAGCGCAGCTTAATAAAAAATGAAGAAACCCAGTAGCATTTTATTCGAAACTGATAGGCTATTAATCAGAGAATTTAAACCAAGCGACCTTAATGCTGTTCAAGAATATGCTGGTGTTGAAGAGGTGGTAAAATATCAAAATTGGGGTCCAAACAATATTGAAGAAACAAAGGCCTTTTTAATTGGCTCCATAGCATTGAGGGATATGCATCCAAGAATGATTTATGAGTTGTGTATTGAATTAAAAACAGCAAAAAAAACAATCGGTGGATGTGGATTATTTCTTGAAAAAGAAGATCTCAAAGCCGCCAAGATAGGCTACATCATAAATCCCGCATTTTGGAGCTCAGGGTATGCCACTGAAGCAACACTTGGCTTAATAAAATATGGAAAAGAACAACTAGGCTTACACACCTTAAGAGCAACTTGTGATAAGCGAAATATAGCCTCACAAAGAGTTTTGGAAAAGAGTGGTTTCGAACTAGAAAAATTGATTGAAAAAGATTTTATGCAAAAAGGAGTGATGAGGGATACCTATTTATATAAGTTGACCTTCATAAATTAGGATAATTTGCTCAATAGCTCTATTGAGAATAGGCTTATGCAAAAAACAAGTTTTCCTTAATGATATTACCCTTCTTTTTTTGCCTTTTGGAAAAAATGTAAAAAGCAATATTTAAAGAAAACAGAAGCTCAATAAAATCATATTTAACAATGATTAAAAGCAGACAAGACATTGAACAGGCGGAAAGAATATGGAGACTGAATCTTATTAATTCCATTTCGGGAATTAAGCCAGCCAATCTGATTGGTACAAGATCTTCAGATGGTCTGGATAATCTAGCTATATTTTCGTCGGTGGTCCATCTGGGATCAAACCCGGCCCAATTGGGTTTTGTGTTAAGGCCCCAACCAGAAATACCAGGCGATACTTATAGAAATATTCAAGAGACCGGTTGTTATACTATCAATCATATCCCTCTGTCTTTGATAAAAAAGGCCCATTACACTTCTGCAAAATTCCCAAACGAAGTGTCAGAGTTCGAAAGAATGAAAATTGATAAGGAATTCATTGCTGATTTTCCTGCTCCTTTTGTCAAGGAAAGTCCTGTGAAAATTGGAATGAGAATCATGGAAAGCATCCCTTTACCCAACAACTGTTCTTTCATTATTGGTTCCGTCGAATTAATTGCCTATCCTGAAGAATCCATCAATGATTTAGGGCAATTGAATTTGGCCGACTTCAATGGTATTGGCATCTCAGGCCTGAACACCTATTATAGTTTGACAAAGCTCGATTCCTTTCCATATGCCAGAGCTCACGAAACTCCAGATTTTGAATGAAAAAAGCCGTTAATCTTTTATTTCCACATCAACTTTTTGCACAACACCCGCTATTAAATAATGGTCATCCGGTCTATTTGATTGAGGAATACCTTTTTTTTAAACAATATCGTTTTCACAAGCAAAAGCTGGCCTTCCACCGTGCTAGCATGTGTTATTATAAGGATTACCTTAAAAAGAAAGGTATCAAGGTAAACTATATTGAATCTTCCAACCCTTTATCAGATATTCGTTTACTTTTGGAAAATCTCCAGCATAAGAAAATTGAAGAAATAAACATAATTGACCCTGTTGACAATTGGCTGGAGAAAAGAATACGAGAGAATGTCAATACAATGCAATTAAATGTGTTTGACAGCCCTCTTTTTCTGAACAAAAAGGAGGAGCTCCGTAGTTTTTTCAGGCCTGAAAAGAAGTTTTTCTTTCAAACAACCTTTTATAAACAGCAGCGAAAAAAACGCAATATTTTATTAGACAAAAACAAGCAGCCGATTGGAGGAAAATGGACTTATGATACTGAGAATCGTAAAAAATATCCAAAAGGAAAAACTCCACCTGGCATTCACTTCCCAGCTTCTGATCCTTTCTGGGAAGAGGCAATCCACTATGTCCAAAAAAAATTTAGTGAAAATCCAGGTACACTCACACAAAGTCCGCTTTACCCATTTAGTCATGAAGCCGCACAAAATTGGTTTGAACAATTTTTAGAATTTCGATTCCATGATTTTGGCAGATATGAAGACGCCATTGTGATGAATGAATCCATTCTACATCATAGTGTTTTATCGCCTCTACTCAATGTAGGCCTCCTACTCCCGGAAGATATTTTGGATAAAAGCCTCCATTTTGCGGAATCAGCAGGCATCCCTATAAATTCCACGGAAGGGTTTGTAAGACAAATCATCGGTTGGAGAGAGTTCATCAGGGGAATCTATGAATGCAAAGGCAGTCTGTCTCGAACAAGAAATTTTTGGGGCTTCCACAGAAAAATACCTGCCAGTTTTTATAATGGCACTACAGGTATCAAGCCCATTGATCAAACGATCAAAAAAGTGCTATCCACTGGATATTGTCACCACATTGAACGCTTGATGATTTTAGGCAACTTCATGC
Organism: Saprospiraceae bacterium; assembly: GCA_028285545.1. Taxonomy (GTDB): domain Bacteria; phylum Bacteroidota; class Bacteroidia; order Chitinophagales; family Saprospiraceae; genus JANQPA01. The sequence goes on from JANQPA010000112.1 coordinate 98,379, forward strand.
TTCTTTGCGAATTTGATCCTGATGAAGTATACAAATGGTTTATGGAGTTATTTATCGATGCCTATGACTGGGTGATGGTGCCCAATGTCTATGGAATGAGTCAATTCGCTGACGGCGGTCTTTTTGCCACTAAACCATATATCGGAGGTTCCAATTACATCAAAAAGATGAGCAATTACCCAAAATGGGCATGGGAAGAGGTCTGGGATGGATTATTCTGGCGCTTCATTCATCAACATCAGGATTTTTTCAAACAAAACCCACGAAGCGCTATGCTATACCACTCTTATAATCGTATGTCATCAGAACGAAGAGACAGGCATCTAAAAAATGCAGAAACGTTTATTAATCAATTGAATGACATTCCTATTTAGAGGGTTTAAAATGCTTGACGGCCAGCGGCCGCCAAGCATTTTAAACCCTCTAAAGAATTTTTTCCCTTGTACAAAGCAATTTGAATTTATTAATGGAATTTTAAACTTTCTCTAAAATAGCGCGAAATCGCATAGTAGTCTGTAGCTTAGCAGCAAATAACGTTTTCATAAAATATCCGAATTTCATTTATGCAGACTAAAACAATTAGGCTTGGCGGCGTACCAGAACATTTCAATTTACCCATACATCTTGCTATGGAAGATGGTAGTTTCGAAGGTAGGGGTGTAAAAGTGGAATGGACTGATTTTAAAGGAGGTACTGGTCAAATGACGAAAGCATTAAGAGATGGTGAGGTTGATGCTTGCATTTTACTCACGGAAGGCATCATTAAAGATATCATCGACGGTAATAATTCAAAAATTATTTCTGGTTATGTAAATACTCCCTTGGTTTGGGGTATCCATACAGGAGTAAAAAACAGCCTGGAATATCATGGCCAAATTTATGACAAGCAATATGCCATCAGTCGATTTGGATCAGGTTCTCACCTGATGGCAATTGTAGATGCTACCATAAATGACAAAAAAATAAATCGGGATCAGTTTAGCATCATCAAAAATTTGGATGGTGCTCTGGAATCATTAAACAATCATTCAACGGATGTTTTTTACTGGGAAAAATATACTACCAAGCCTTATGTAGATGCGGGTCAATTGAAGAGAGTTGGTCAGTTTATCACTCCCTGGCCGTGCTTTATGATCGCCGCTACCGATGAAATCTTAGCTAAAGAACCAGAATCGATCATCAGAATGCTGCGAACCATTCACGATAGTAGTGACAAATTCATGCAGACGGATGATAATATCCCGTTAGTAGCCAAACGCTATAATCAAAAAGTAAAAGATGTAACCCAATGGTATCATCGCACCGAATGGGCCATACACGGCTGGGTAAGTGATAAGATGCTGCGCAGTGTGATCCACAACCTCAAAGTGGCCGAGATCCTGAATGACGAAGATACTGTTCCTGAATTAGTTTGGAAAAGGTAAGTTTTAAGCTTTATTTTCTTTTTTTTCAAAAACCCAATTATATGAAATATTTAAAAAAAAGAAACTGGATCATTTCAGCCTTATGTTTGATGCTTTTTATTATATCCCAAAATTGTTTGGCCGCTAAGCCTTTCCAAAGGGAAGTTTCTTTCGAAGTGGAAAATGGAAAAATGTACGTCCAGGTCCTGATAAGCATGAAACCTTACCGATTTCTTTTTGATACAGGAGCATCCGGATATGGAAGAATAGATTCCGCTCTGGTGTCTGAATTAAAATTACCTATAACTGGAACAAGTTTGAATTCCGATGGCACCAATACCTCTACCATAAATAATGTACGGGTATATAATATCAGTTTTGCCGGAATCGAATTTAAAAGAATAACCCTATATTCCCGAAATTACAATAGGGGAAATGCCAAAATTGTCCATGGTGTTATCGGACGGGCTTATTGGAAAGACTACTTACTTGAAATTGATTACCGAAATAAAAAAATGGTTTTTTCGGATAGATCTTTAAAGCGAATAGAGAGAAACACGCTAAGCTATGACAGGCCTTTTGTTATTCCTTTTAAAGTGGGAGAAAATGAAGTACGTGGGCATATCGACACAGGATCTCCTTTTACCATTCTTTTTCCCATGGAATATGCAAAAAAGGGAAATGTCTCAGAACTAGAACGGGCTGGAAGTGCAAGAAGTGCTAATACCAATTTTATATTCTGGAAAGCTTCCTTTTACGATGATATTCAAGTAGCAAACAATGTTGAAAAAAATCTCGAAGCAGTATTCTCAGATGTAATCACTCATGTCAATATCGGAATGGGCTTTTTACAAAATTATCATATCTCCATAGATCAACAGAAAAAGTTGCTCCGATTAAAAAAATTCAATAGTGATAAGGATTGAATAAAATCTAGTTTATCTAGACAAAACATTACCCATTCCAAATTTTCAAAAATTATTCCCAAAAGTGATCTTAAGTCAAAGACAAATGACTGCCTTCTGCAGTCAGGGAGGCAAATGGAGATATATGGAGACAAATTGTCTTATCCATGTATTATTTGTATGAAATATCCAGAAAATTATTTCTTAACTTGTCCAGTTCTGGAAAATCATTGCCATAATAGGCTAAATATCTCAACTTATTTCCATTTGTCCCTACTTATCTCCCCTATTTATTTACTTATCATTTGATTAAAAGCAATGTGAAAATTATTGCAATCCTTAATCACAAAAGAGCGGTCTCCCCAAAACTGATCTTTTATAGGATCTACCACATTGACTCCTGCTTCTACCAAAGTATCATAATATTCATTAATATTTTTATCGTAAAGCCGTACCCATAAATAGACACCACCGCCTTCTAATGGGGCTTTTTCCGGATTTAAGTTGATCATCAGAGTAGACCCTTCAAAAGTTAATTGAGAATCCGTTGATTTTCCTTCTGGGTTTTTTTGGCGGAAGTTCTCCTTAAAATGTAATGAATTAATGTAATAATCAGCTGTTTCATCTATATTAGATACTGGTAAAACGGGTAAAATTCCTTTTGGAAATTGTGCTGGTTCCATGTTTCTTGATTTAGTTAATGATGAATTTCAAGACAAAATTATGGGAAGGGACAAGAAATAAATTGACATTATGCGCCATAATTCAACTTGTTTTTCCAGCTATATTAGGTAGTTAAACAGAATATTCAATACAAATCTAGCTGTATGAATAAATAGTCTCTTGCTTTTGAAGAAAAGGCAAAAATACCAGTTGGTCGATATGAAAAGACTCTTTCCAATCGTTATGTCAACTAAACAAACCCTTAGTCCCGCTATGAATAGTTTAATATCTTCAACTAAACTTTTAGTGCTAGTCCTTTGCACATTTCTTACTCTAAGTACAAAGGGGCAGATTTACGAACCGACTATACTTATTTTGTCCTCCTATGAAACAACCGCAGATCAGTCATTAAAAAAAGAAATTGATGATTTTAACGAATTCCTTCGAAAAAATCAAAAACAGAACAAAAGGGAAATCAATCAAATACTGAAAGAAATAAAAGATGAGCCTGAAAACATCAAAGTGATGTATCAAAAACAAATTGAGTTTTCTAAAGATCCAGATTTTTATAGCGTAATCTCTTCTATAACTGAAGGGTATTTACAATACAGGTTCTTTGAGCGATTCAAAAATATTCTGATTTATGCGACCAAAGAAAAGTCAATTGGCACTATTGAGCAATTAAAGGTTATTGCTGACGAAAAAAAAATGCAATACATCATTAACTTTCCTAAAGTAAATTCCTTTGTAGAGAATAATTCAAAGAAAACCATAATCAGGGTGCAGCTGTATGATAACTATCAGAAAAAAATTGTTTTAGATAAAAAGTTTACAGGAGAAGACAGGAATCCTGGGTTTGAGTTTGCCTGTGAGGATGGCTCTCTATCCTGCACCATCAATAATTCCTTATCCCAAGCGCTGAGAGAAATCACCTCCATAGTCGCTATCAATAACCCAACCATTATTCGTGAACGAGAACTTGCTAAAGAAAGGGCAAGCACTTTATTTTCAAAATACTATCCGAAAAAAAAGGACGAAGATATTATTGATATCATTGAAAAAATCGATACCAGTATCTCAACAAAAGGCTTTTATCATGGCTTTATGAACGAAAGTAAAACAAAATTCATAGGCTTTTTCGCATTAAATAGTCGGGTAACTAATTTTAAAGAGCTGCAAAAGGAAAATGACAAAAATGTACAAATCCTCAGCGATGACATCTACAATTTGGATAGCCTACCTACAATATATGCCAATGTAGTTATAGGTATAAAGTTTCATTCAAACTGGTACCTCAAAAAAGACAAAGTAACCTATTTTAACGCTGAAGACTTTGAAACAGGGAAAAAGAAATTTTTCAACAATCTCCAGCATTGGAATTTTTTCAAGGAAAATTCATCTCAGTTTAATCCTGATTTTTGGGAAACTTATTTCTACGAAAAAGTTAAAGACGTTTCTAAAGAGCCCGATTATGAAGAATATTATGAATCCATTTATAAAAGCGAGGAAGAAAGAAATAGAGGCTATATTGGCATGTATGAAATTGTGGCCGACCAATTGAGAAAAGAACAATCAAGGCAAAATGAAAAATTTGAAGAGACTGTTGGGGAGCAAATTTTAAGGCCATTTTTTGATCAATTGAAAATCAATCAGCCAGTGGAATTCTCAAACTACTTTCTAATGTATGAGAAATTTACATTGATTTTTCCAAGAGATAAGTCTCTTGTCCTTAATCCCCTTAAAGTTGAGAATGGCAAGGGTCAAATACAACTCAGGTATTTTGTAGTGTTTCTTGATACTAAAGAATTTTATGAATGGACCTATTTAAAACCTAAAACGTTGAATGCCAAAACACGGCATTATGGGAGCGAAATAGTTGATCAGATCTCAACTTTAACAGATTGGGATTTTAGTATTGAAACCTTAGATGACAAAAAATTTTGGGAACATTACTTATTGAAAAAAAACGGTGGGAAATATCAATATTTGAAAAAGCTAGATTAATAAAGGTTCTCTCGTCAAACTTTGGACTAAACCTCCGATATTCATTGTTGTTACGAGAAAAACATCATTAGATTACAAAATCTCAGCAAACCACCCTAGTTTTATTCCAAGTCTGAACTACAAATTTTAAGCATCATGAAAGCACCTAGCATAGTTCATTTCCTGCTCCTTATCACAATTCCTTTATGCTATTCCTGTAACTCCAAAACCAAACAAGAGAAAAGCTACATCATCAATGGAAAAATTGAAGGTATAAAGAATGGAGAAGCCATATTAGCCAAACTAGATTTAGTGAGTAACGAAAGGATAAATATCGATACCTCCGATATTATTGACGGAAACTTCTCTTTTACAGGTCAAATCGAAAGCCCATACCTACACACTCTTTTTCTAAATGGCGATAAAGACAAAATTCATTTCTTTTTAGAAAACAGCCAAATTGATATTTCCGGCGATATGAATGATTTGGAAAAAATTAAAGTCGTCGGCTCAAAAGAAGATAGTTTGCATCGGTCTTATGCGATGGACGATATTTTTGACAGAAAAAAGGGAATGGAAATCATGCTGGATTATCCCAGCTATTCTTTCGCTGCTTTTACCGCTTATTATCAGTTCCAAATTCACAACATCCAGTTAGACACCCTGGATATGATTATCAATAATTTTAAACCAGCAGTAAAACAGTCTGTCTATTTTAAACATTTAATAGAACTCTATACCACCCTTAAAAGAGTGGCCATTTCTGAACCTGCTCCCAAATTTGCTATCCCAGATACCAAAGGAAAGATCGTTCAACTTGATGACTTCAAAGGGAAATATGTTCTGATAGATTTTTGGGCCTCCTGGTGTGCTCCTTGTAGAGCAGCTAATCCGGCTCTGGTGGAAGTCTACCATCATTTTTCGGATAAAAACTTTGCCATCCTTGGAATATCGGTTGATAAAAACAAAGAGCAGTGGGAAAAGGCCATTGAGGCTGATCAACTCCCCTGGGTTCAGCTATCTACTTTAGAAGGTTGGGGTGAGGTTTCCGATACTTATGGAGTCAAAGCCATTCCGCAAAATTTCTTGCTTGATCCAGATGGAATAATCATTGGAAAAAATTTAGAGCCTGAGCATTTAATAGAAAAACTAGAAGTACTTTTAACTGACTGAGAGGGTTCAAAATAATCTATAAGTCTTTGGCAAAAAAAATAAAAACATATAATACCAATGAGTTTTTGGAAACGTACATGGCCCCTAATCCAAAGCTGAAAAAAATAATCAACCAAGAAGTAGGTAGTTTTTTTATAGCCAAAGTTCAAGACTTAATCAAAATATCGAGGCTTCCAGTCCCTCCTACTCGAACCAGCACGCATATCCTCATCTTTTTGACTAGCGGACAAGCAAGCATGAAAATCGGCTTTAACTCTGTAAAAATTCATAAAAATGAATGCTTGATAGTACCAACCGGACAAGTTTTTAGTTATGACAAATATGAGGTAAATGAAGGCTTCCTTTGTAATTTTGACCATAACTTTTTGCTAGGCAAAATTGGGAGTACAGATTTATTGAAAGACTTCGAGTTTTTGACCATATGGGGAAATCCATTCATAAAATCAAATGGTGAAATAGCTAAATATATAGCTCAATCTTTTCAACGGATATTGAATGAGTATGTCCAAAATGGCTTGAAAAACACTAATATCATTCAATCTCATTTAATTGCTGTTTTATGTGAACTAAACGAGTTTTACAATCCACTTTCTAATAGCAAAAGCAAAACAGCTGTGGCATTGACTAATAAATTTAAAGAGTTACTTCATCAAAATATTCGCAGCAAACATCTGGTTACGGACTATGCTTCTTTGCTAAATGTTAGCCCAAACCACTTAAATAAAACGGTTAAACAAATTACTCAAAAATCAACCTCTAAATGGATCGATGAGACCTTAATCCTTGAAGCCAAAGTTTTATTGTTTCAAACTACCCTTCCAATCAATGAAATAGCAGCTGAATTAGGCATGTATGATCCATCTTATTTTAGCAGATTATTTAAAAAGTATGTGGGAATAAGCCCCTCCAGATACAGAAAAATGATTGAAAAGTCCTAATTAATTCCCTATCTGTCCTAACATCTCTTCAGTGCTTCAAACGAACTTTGCCCAAACTCAAAATGGCAAAAAATGTACTCTTTTTTACTTGTTTCACATTCTATATTTCGATGGCTGGTTTTGCTCTCCCTAATATTTTCAATTTACAGGGCTTACCTTGGCTACACTCAAAATAAAGTCTTTTCAAAAAGTGATAATGCCTTACGACATTGGACCGCTACTATTGCCCACCTTCAGTTAACCATAGGCATCATTTTATATATTAAAAGTCCTATCGTCGATTATTTCTGGGACAATCTCAATCAAGCTTTAAAAAATCCTGACGCTACATTTTTTGGCTTATACCATTTCCTTTTAATGATAACTTCCATAATAATTTTGACGATTGGATCGGCATTAGCTAAACGAAAAACTACAGACAAAGAGAAATATAAAACGATGTTGATTTGGTTTAGTATTGCACTTTTAATCATATTTGCAGCCATTCCATGGCCATTTTCACCTTTGGCCAACAGACCTTATATCAGAACTTTTTAATCATGACAATATATCTTACTACTTTCATCGGACGCTTTAGGCTTATTACTTTTCTGGAAGGTATTTCCTTATTGATTTTGGTTTTCATTGCCGTCCCCATTAAATATGGTTTAGACAATCCCTTACTGGTTGAAATAATCGGCCCCATTCATGGAATTTTATTTGTGCTTTTTATTTTTAATGCATTACGAGTAGGTGTTGAACAACAATGGAGATTTTGGCAAACCACCTGGAAAGTGCTCCTAGCCAGCATCATTCCCTTTGGCACTTTTTACATTGATTATACCATACTTCGGAAACTTCAATCAATAAAAAATTAAAGGTTATGGTTTATGTTTTTAAAACCAATGTAAAAACCAAAAGAGCAGCTAAAGAACTAAAACCGCGGCTTGACCAATTACTGGCCAATTCTAAATGGAATTTTGATCTGGAAGACTGTGATAAAATATTAAGAGTCGAAAGCCAGGAAGTATCACCAAAAAAAATAATTGCTTTTATGAAAAAATATAACTTTGAGTGTCAAGAATTAGAATGAAAAATGATTGCCAATCCACGGATGCAATATGAAAGTAAGTAGGATTGCATCATTTAATACCAAATAGTGATTATGGAAATCAACAAAAAATTCGATCCCTTCCTAAAAGCAACCGCTATCTGCTCTTTTTTAGGGGCTTTAACCACTGCCTTGTTAATTTTCCTTCCAAATCCCGAAACTTCAGATTTTGAAACCAGAGCAGCATTATACGATAACAACCTTCATCTCAGCAAACTATGGATACTTTTTCTCCATCCGCAAGTGAACATATTTGCCAGCATTGGGGTGGCCTGTTTATTACTCAAAAAATATCCTTTACAGGTTATTTTCGGAACGTTTTTTTTACTGGTTTGGGCCTACACCGAAATGTCTCAACAAGCTTTATTAATTGATACGCTTAACCAAATGTGGCGCCCTGGTTATGTAGGAGCTAGTGATGAAGCAAGTCAAGCCATGTATAGAACCTTAATTGAGACAGCCGGAGGTATTTCCGATAGTAAGTATTTTTTGGTGATTTATGGCTTTGGTCTGGGTTCTTTATTTTATGGTTTGGCATTGGTTCGAGAAGAAGGACTTGGAAAATGGATTGGCATTGCTTTACTCTTTATTGGAGTCCTAAGTTTATCTTCTTTTCTTCGATATTACTTAGGTGCAACATCACTTAATGGAATCGTCAATTGGTCTTATCAATGGATTTATTCCTATTTACAGCCTTTAGTCAGGATTGCTATTGGAATTTGGATTTTAAGAGAAATTTCAAAATGGAAAGTTGCTGCACAATCATCTTCTTAAATTACTTTTAACCCCATTCGGTACTCTAAAACTTTATGCTTTAAATTCAACTAATTAAAGGGGAGGGTAGAAATGAAAAAAACTAAATCTCATATCAAGCTTTTCATCACAGTTTTACTATTACTTCTTTGCAATAAAGGAAAAACAAGCCCTCAATCTCCAGATCTTATTATTTACCAGGGAGATACAATGGTCATATATACTCTAATTTTAGAGCAATACTTTGAAATAATCGGACAAGAGGCTGAAGAGGGCCAACTATTCGGCTTAAATTTTAGAGATGGAGCCTCTCTTAATTGCTGGAGAGGATATCAAGCTATTTACTTGATAAAAAATGACAGCTTATTTTTAGAACACATCACCTCATGTAATGAAATTAGATACTCCAAAACTATTGATTCTCTAGGTTCAAAGAAAAGAATTCAGGAAATTTTTGGTGACAAAATGAAAGATGGGAGGGTTTTCTTGGACTGGTATTCAGGAAAGTTCACATTGCCAAATGGAAATATGCTTCGTTGGGATGGAGTGTTTTATGCAAGTTTTGAGAAAGAACTCTTGATAGAGTTTAAGAATGGAGTAATTAAAAAAACTTCCGAAATAGAAAATTATACAGATGAGCCTGATAAAATTAATCGGAGATATTCCGATACACTTTCAAAATTTTTTTTAGAAGAAATAAAAAAGATAAACTGGGCCAATGATCGTAATTTTGACTGTTCTGAAGAATATCTACTGACAATTGGTAAAAAGGGGACCATAACTGGCATAGTAATGTTCCATTATCAAACTAAGGAGGATATAAAAATATTTTGGGATCGATTTGAATATAATTTTTGCATTAAGAAACTTAAACGAGGGCTTAAAAAAATGAAATTTGACATTTTAAAGAGAAGTGGTCAGGCCATAGAAGAAAAGGTTTATTTTGATATTTGGATTCATGAAGATGGAACTATAGATATTTGGCCCAATTCAAAATAAAAACATGCCAGGTTTTACCGAAATTTTAAACAAGTTCAATATATGCCCTAAGAGAGGTTTTTTGCCCTCCAATGACCCTCTATTAAAACTCCCTAATTGCTGCCAAAAATGGGAAACCCTTGCTTCTAACCTAAGCGCTTACATCAATGCAGGCATCTTACGAGAAAAAGTGGATGAACTACCCATAATTGAAAATCCTGAACTGAACACACAGGCAGAATTGGAGCGTGCCATGCTTTTACTCTCTTGTTTTGCCCATGCTTATGTGCATTCTCCACCAGAGTCAAGGAAATATATCCCAGCCTCCATTGCCCTACCCTGGGTCAAGGTGGCCAAGGAATTAGGCAGAAAGCCAATTCTTTCCCACTCCTCAGTAGTATTAAATAATTGGAGGCGACTGGACTTAGAAAGGCCGATTCAACTGGATAATTTAGCTACCCTTCTCCAATTTCATGGAGGCCTGGATGAAAGCTGGTTCTATTTAGTGACCGTTGAAATTGAACAAGTAGGAGCAAAAGCCATTCCACTAGTTTTAGAGACCATCGATTCTCTAGAAAAAGAGGATTTTTCTAAGGCAAAAAACTGCCTAGATCAGGTTAATTTGATATTGTCCGACTTGACCGCTGTTTTGAAAAGAATGTATGAATCTTGTGATCCACACATATTTTATCTCCGTGTCCGTCCTTTCTTAGCTTCATTTGAGGCCATTGAATATAGAGGCACTGGCCTTCCTCCCCAAAATCACCATGGCGGAAGTGCCGCACAAAGTAGCCTGTTGCAATTTTTTGATGCAGCTTTTGGAATAGAATACGAGAATAGGCATACCAAAGAATATTTACAATTAATGAGACATCATATGCCTCATCAGCATGCAGCCTTCTTATCTTATATAGAAAAAACTACCTGTATCCGCTCAAAAGCTTCAAAAAACAAAGCCTTCGAAAAGGCTTTTAAAGCGTCTATCGAACTGTTAATTGCATTCCGGAATGAGCACTTAAAAATGGTGGCACTTTATATTATGAAGCAGGCCAAACAAAGCCAATCCGAGGCCAAAGGTACAGGTGGTACCAACCCTATGGTATTTTTGAAATCCGTCAGAAATCAGAATGAAGATCTTGTGCAGGGTTTATTAAATAAAAAGGACTAAAAAAAGTAAGATCTTCGAAATGCTTAATTTCGTGAGAAAGACAAATTTTAAATTGGTATAGCATGACACCATTATTCCTGAATTTAAAGGAAACCAATTCCTCGGCCTTCATCCTTTTATTGGCTTTGACTTGTTTAATATTCAAATATTCATCAATCGCACAGGAAGGCCCAGTCCTACATTTTTCATTTGATCAAAATCTAAAAAGTACTAATTACCAATTCTCTGGTCCAAATCATTCCTTCATAAACGGCTTGAATCAACAAGCCCTTCAAATCAAACCTAGCCAAGAATATCCCCACCTTAGTTTGGACAAAGTTTCCCTGGATGGCAGTAAAAACTTTACCATTCAGTGTTGGATAAAAACCAATTCCAACAAACCTATGGTTATCCTTTCCCAAAAAGATTTCACAAACAAAGGCATCAGTACTCAGAAAAATGCAGGCTGGGTGCTATACAATTCAGGAGGCACCTTTGCCTGGAGCATCGGTTCTGGTGATCGCAGAATAAATTACGAACGTGATAATGGTGAAATAATGCCCATCAATGATGGAAAATGGCATCAATTGACGATAACATTTGACAAGGACTTATCCGAATTTCGATTGTATTTTGATGGTCATAATAAAGCCATTTATAATGTAGGTTTTGACTTCAGTAATGATGAGTTCCTGGTAATCGGCTCCCAAAAAGGCATTATTGATCACGAAACTCAAATCCTTCCTGAGATAGAAAGTGGTGCTCAAAAATTACAAGCGCTAGTGGATGCATTCAATGGACTAGGTTTAGTGCCTTTAAAAGATGATGAATTTATTGACCTTATTGTTGACCCAAGCCACTTATTTGATAAAAAGACCGAAAAACTTCAATCTTCAGAAATACCTAGTAAGGAAGGTCTATCCAAAGCATTGGATATTAGAAAAGAAATGCTTACCAGCCCCTATACCGTTTATCAAAACAAAGCCCTAACCTTGCTGAAGCCTATCAGTAAAATTTATGCTTTAAAAAATAATAAAGTAATCATCAATCAAGAGGTCGCTCGATTTTTCACAATGAAGGAAAAATTATACCCAGCCGATTTTGCTATGGATGAATTGTCCATTTGGGAACGGGCACTTAGTGCGGAAGAAATACTGGCTGGCTTTTCGAAATATCAGAAAGGAAAGGCCTTTAAGTATAGGAAAAACCTTAAGAATTTTATAGTTGGTGTTTGGAATATTTGGCATGGAGGCATTCACTGGACTGCTGAAAAAGATGGATGGGATTCTCGATTGCGGATCGCAGAAATGATCAAAAAAAATAAGATCGATGTGGTCTTAATGCAGGAAACTTATTCTTCAGGCGACTTTATTGCCGCCGAATTGGGATATTATTTCGCCACTACTTCAGATTGGGATTACCGATATCAGGGAGCCAACATATCGGTCTTAAGCCGTTATCCGGTTAAGGAAATTAAAGTTTTAGAAGCAACAGAATTTAATAATGTAGCCGTTAAATTGGCTATCAGCAAAACCCAAGAAATCTGGGCTATCTCTAATTGGTATGGGATGGCACAATTTCCTGCCGTTTTTGATTTTCACAAAAAAAGATTCGCCAATGCCAATAACATCCCAGTTTTATTTGGAGGAGATTTTAATGCCGTACCACATACGGACGGAGGAGATAGTCCGGCTTCCGAAAAATTGCAAGCGGATGGATTTATCGAAGCATTTAGAAGCAAGTATCCTGATGTAGAAAAATATCCTGGCTTCACCCACAGAAGCGGAAGTAGGATTGATCAGCTTTATTTCAAAGGGAAAGGCCTGGAAAATACATTTACAGAAGTACTATCAACGTGGCCTACCGGCTTCCCCTCAGATCATTATTTGATAGTATCAAGGTTTAAGTTGGGTTATTAGGAAAGTCATCAATTAATAATCATAGATTGATTTTGTACAAACTAAAGCAGCCAAAATCAGTAAAAGTCAGTGTACGAAGTCAGTGTCAGAAATATCAAACAAAATGAGAAGTATGATTTTACTTGTCAAATACAAATTAATTACTTAAAATATGAACCCAAAAAAATTAATCTCCCCCATTCTTCTTTGTCTAATACTCTTTGGAACTACATCCCAATCCCAATCAGATAATGGAAGAATCATAAAAGTCCTTTCCTTCAACATCCTCCACGGCAAAACCACCAAGGGCGATTTCAATCTGGACGTCCTGGCCAAACTCATAAAAAATGCTGACCCCGATTTTGTAGCCATGCAGGAGGTAGACTATAAAGTAAATCGATCTAAAAAATATGACCTGGTCACTGAACTAGGTTGGAGAACCAAAATGGCACCCTTATTTGCCAGAGCCATGCCTTATGATGGAGGTGAATATGGAGAAGGCGTCCTGTCTAAACTGTCCTTTCTGACCAGCAGGAATGTAGGTCTTCCCTATCTCCCAGGTGAAGAACCCCGAGCTGCTCTCGAAATTGTAACCGTCCTGCCGTCTAACGATACCATTGCTTTTGTAGGCACCCACCTTGCCCATGAAGGAGAAGCAGGAAGAATATTACAAGCTCAAAAGATCAATGAAGTGTTTTCTCAAAATAAATATCCTACCGTTTTAGTTGGAGACCTCAATGCCGTTCCTGGAAGTGAACCCATTAATATTTTGGAAAAAATCTGGATGGCTTCTTATGACAAAGAAAATCCAGCAGCTACCTTCCCATCAGATAAACCTCGCAAAAAAATTGACTATGTCATGTTTTTCCCAAAAAACAGATGGAAAGTGCTCGACCGAAAAGTCATTAAGGATACTATTGCCTCCGATCACTGTGCTTATCTAGTTACGTTGGAACTCACCAAAGAATAATACTGTATTAAAATAAATGTGATAATATTTAGCAATCGTTTTATGGAAATTATTATAAAACAGTGAAAGTCCGTGTGTGTCAGCCTGTGTCAAAAAAAGTACGCATAATTATTTCAGAACATGAATTTAGAAACTAAAAGACTGATCCTAAGAGAATGGCATGAAAAAGACATCCCGGATCTTATAGAAGGCCTAAACAATCTCAACGTCTCCAAATGGCTGGCCATGGTATCCTACCCCTATACCTTACAAGAGGCAAAAAACTGGATCAGCTACTGCCAACAAGAGGTGTTAAAAACAGAAAGAAATTCCTATGAGTGGGCTATCGAATTAAAATCAGAGAAGAAAATCATCGGTGGAGTCACCCTCAATAAAATCAACAAACTTCATCAAACGGCAGGCGGAGGTATTTGGATAAGCGAAAAATACCAGGGTCATGGATATGGCAGGGAAGCTTTTGGTGAAAGAATCAGGTTTGCTTTTGAGGATTTGAATTTAAGAAGATTGGAGAATGGAGTTTTAGAGGGAAATCCCTCTTCTCTTCGAATGCAAAAAAAGTTTGGTTATCAGGTAGAAGGGGTGAAAAGAAAAGCACTTCTTTGTAGAGCGGACGGTAAGATAAAAGATGAGACGATCACTGGGTTGCTGAAAGAAGCCTGGATTAGGGAGTAAGCTTTTAAGAGTTTCCCATAGGTCGTTCCCCCTTTCTAATAATCTTCTTACTTTCTCTTCCCTTTACTACTCCCAATTTTTCATCCCACCAAACAATGGCTCCGGTAGGACATCGTTGAATAGGATCTTGCCGTTGATGGTTTGCTGAATAATTGATCACCGGAAGATTATGGACCATTGTTATCAAATCATTTCCAGCATCCATAGCACATTTACCACAAGCCGTGCAGCCCACCTCACAATCTTCTAAAACTTCATTTCCTTCCTCAAGATTTTTACAAGCCACCCAGAGTTGATGACTGATAGGTTGCAAAGAAAAAAGATCTTTGGGGCAAGCTTCCACACAATCTCCACAGGCCGTGCATTTATCTACATCTACCACTGGCAAAGAATGGGCGTCCATCCTAATGGCATCAAAATCACAGACTACCTCGCAATCGCCATATCCCAGGCAACCCCAAAAGCAAGATTTACCTCCACCAGACACCAGCGCTGCTGCCTGACAGGATGGCATCCCCTGATAATTGGCGCGATTCCTAGCCACATTAGTGCCACCAGCACAGGCTAAGCGAGCTACTTGTTTTTCCTCTGCTCCAAGAGCCACACCCAGAAATTGGGCAATCGCTTGTCGGCCTTCTTCAGAACTTACTGTGCATTTGCCCGGTAAGGCCTTTTTGTTTACCAAGGCTTCCGCAAATGGACGACAACCAGGATAACCACAGGCTCCGCAATTGGCATGCGGCAACATATCCTCTACTGTGTCAATACGTGGGTCCTCGAAGACATAAAGCTTCTTGTTAGCTACAATGAGCATGATAGCCAAAACCAGCGTCAGACCACCTAGGGCCGCAATTGCGATCAAAATTGACATTTCGATTTATTCATTTAATGCAAACAATAATTTTTAAGCTAAACTTCAATAAATTACCTCTGCCCATTTCTTACCGGCTTTCAACTCTGCTTTTCGTGTTGCCCACTTTTCTTCAGAGCCTAGGATATTGGCAAAGGCTTTGTCTAAAACTTCCTTTACTTTTTCATAGCCTGCTACATAAATGTAAGTGTTCACCTGATTTAAGAGCTCCAGAATATGCTCGGCCTTTTCTTCCATGGTAACATCTAGGGCAATAGGGTCAGCAAAGTGAGGACGCGGACTGAGGGCGTGAAAAGCTTTAAAGGTCTCCTCATCATAATAATTGGTCAAATCTCCATCTTTGTCATTTAGGTAAAGTAGCTCCATTCCACTACGCGCCCCATAGAATAACCGTATTTGTCCTTTCCAGTCTTTCACATTTTTATAAATATGCTTTACAAAAGCTCGGAAAGGGGCAATACCCGTTCCCATCCCTATCAAAATAAAATTGGCACTATTATCTTCCGGAACAACAAAAGGCAGGGTATGTGGGCCGGTAATGATAATCTCGTCTCCAACCTTGCGATCACATAAATAGTTGGAAGCCACTCCATCATATAATTCGCCATTAAATTCATCTACATAGGAACAGCGTTTGACCAGCATGGTGAGTTGTTGCTTTCCATTGGTTTTACCAGGTAAGTCTGCCACACTGTACAAGCGATGGTGTTGGGAATTACCGAATTCACCCTCTGCTTTGACTAGAACACCAAAGCTCTGGTCAAC
The DNA here is from genome assembly GCA_028285545.1 of Saprospiraceae bacterium. GTDB lineage: Bacteria > Bacteroidota > Bacteroidia > Chitinophagales > Saprospiraceae > JANQPA01. The sequence continues at coordinate 114,588 of JANQPA010000112.1, forward strand.
CTGGCATTCGAATCCCGGCTGATTAACTTCAAGGACTATTTCACGGATTTCTTCAGTATCATCAGGTGTGAGCCGCTCCGTTTTTTTGACGGTGGCCTGGTATTTATTGTCTACATCAAAATCTGCTAAATGTGCCATATCTTTTTTTTTAAAGTCTGTATTCCTAACTATAATTTTACTTCTTTTTTTCTGCAAATACTCCCACAACCGCAATTGCCACAGCTTCTTCTTTCTGCCAGTACATCCTCATCATTAATCTGATCAGCGAAAAGGTTTTTCCATAAATTTTGAACAATCATCCATCCTATCATCATGGATACAATTCCTATTACAGCGATGGTTAAAGAGTAAAGCATTTTTATTATTCATTTATGATATTCAATAACAGCCAAAAAACGTTCACTAACTACCCAATCCGGCAAAGCCCATAAACGACAGCGACAAAATTCCAGCTATCAATAAAGTCAGGGCTGTTCCCTTGACCACATCCGGTACTTCAGCAAAATCTAACTGCTCTCTCAAACCAGCGATTAAGACCAGTGCCAGGGTAAACCCAGCTCCAGCTCCTAAAGCGTACACCACACTTTCCACAAAGCCATAACCCTTACTTGTTTGAAATAAAGCTAAGCCAAGAATAGCGCAATTAGTCGTTATTAGTGGCAGAAAAATCCCCAGGGCCCGGAACAAAGTCGGACTCATTTTTTTGATGAACATTTCTACCAATTGTACAGTCGAGGCGATCACTACAATAAAACTAATCAGCTGCAAAAACGGAGCATTAATGGCTACCAAAAAAGCATGGATTCCGTAGGCACACATAGAGCTGATCAACATCACAAAGGTTACTGCAGCCCCCATCTTGGAGGCCGTATCCATCTTACCAGAAACCCCCAAAAACGGACAGATTCCCAAGAAGTAGGCCAGCACAAAATTGTTGACCAGGCTAGCATTGATAAAGATGTACCAAAGTGATTCTTCTTGCATTATTTCAATTTGTTTATAGTTTGTGGTATCTATTAAATAGCTCCACTTAATTTTTCATCACTGATGAAATCTGTCAACCCCATCCTCTTCAGGCATATATCATCATTCCTTTTTTTTCATTGAATTAAACAACAATAGCCATATAGCTAGTGTAAAAAATCCACCTGCCGGTAAAATCATTACAATCCAGTTTTGGAAATTGGCTGGAAACAAGCTATAGTCGAAAAGACTTCCATTTCCTAATAGCTCTCGGACGGCACCTAAACAAAATAATGCGAAGGTAAAACCAACGCCCATGCCTAATGCGTCCAAAATGGATTTGCCGATGGTATTTTTAGAAGCGAAAGCTTCAGCCCTACTCAAAATCAAGCAATTGACAACGATTAATGAAATAAAAGCCCCCAGGCTCTTATGTAATTCTATACTAATGGCCTGAATCACATAATCTATGATGGTGACAAAAGTGGCAATAATCAAAATGTAAGAGGCAATACGCACCTGTTTGGGAATAAAATTCCGCAAGGAAGACACCAAGATATTAGACATCAATAAAACGAAAGTGGTAGCCAATCCCATTGCAAGGGCATTCTCCGCCGTATTGGATACTGCAAGAACCGGGCACATACCCAATACTTGCACAAATACGGGATTATCCCGCCACAAACCTTTGATAAACTCGTCGGTGGAAGGGGCTGTAGCTATGGAACCCAAAAAACCAGCATTCCTTTTATTGTTATCCGCCATCTCAGATTACTTTCACTATATCAATAATTATGTATTTCATTCCTCTACTTTCTGTATTTTAAATGAATCTTTGTTTTTGAAAACCAATGGCACCCATCGTTTTGTACTGAGGCCTAACATATCTCCTATAGCCCGAGAAGAAATGGTTGCACCTGTAATTCCGTCAACCTCCCAAGGATTTTGTTTGGTCCCGTTTTTGACTGTAACTACTGTATTATTAAGCTCACTCTTGTTTTCGTTTAGTGATACATCCAGTGCCTTAAAATTTTCTAAAAAATTAGCATCCTTTTCAATTTTATCCCCTAGTCCGGGAGTTTCTTTGCTCTCTAGAACATGAATGCCAATGATGGCCTCCTTCTCAATGTCATAGCCATAAAGAATACGTAAAATATCAGCATATCCTTGCCCGCTTGTAGTAATTGCTACACCCACCAGCTGATCATTTGAATCAAAACCAGCATAGATTATTTCTCTATCCGTATTCTCACTGTCTAATAAAGAGAAGGCATTATTTTCATTGAATTGATAGGCTTCAGTTTGTGTGATTCCAGGCAGCACCTTAAAAATTGCTTGTTCCAGCGCTACAGCTTTATTTTGCTCAATGCGATCAAAAGTCCCTTCGTAAGTTAATACGATCAGCAAGGCACAAAGGACTCCGATCCCAACCATGGCTTGTAACATTTTACCACTACTTGCCGAAGAACTTACCGGTATGGATTTAGATTCATTCATGTGCTTACTTTGCTTTTTGTCGTGCCGTAAACTCGAGATTGTGTCATTTTATCAATATGTGGTGAAAGGGCATTGGCCAATAAAATAGCATACATCACCCCTTCCGGCAAACCTCCCCAAAGACGTATGATAATCGTTAATAAGCCGATTACTGCTCCATATATCCAAACTCCTAGTGGTGTGAGTGGGGAAGCCACCATATCCGTGGCCATAAAAACTGCTCCTAGCATCAGTCCTCCCGAAAAAAGCATGAATAAAGGAGAAGGATATGCCTGACTATCGATAAGGTAGAAAATACCACTCAAAACAAAAGCAGATCCCAGTACTGCCACCGGAATACGCCAGTTCATCATATTTCTGGCGATAAGGTAGATCCCTCCCAGCAATATTAACAAGGCGCAAGTCTCCCCTGTAGAACCACTAATTAGCCCCAGGGCTAAATCATTAGTTGCGGTAGATACCTGGTCAAATTTAAAAGCAGATAAAGGGGTTGCTCCAGACATGGCATCTAAGTCCGGTTCCATAAATGGAAAAGCAAGAGTAGAGGAAGGGATGTTGGAAAATCGCTCTGGCAAAAAGGAAGGATACCAGGTAGTGATGGCCACTGGAAATGAGGCCTGTAAAACGGCACGACCTACAAGGGCTGGGTTAAAAACATTATAGCCCAAGCCTCCAAAAATATACTTACCCAGCGCAATTGCGATTACACCACCACAAAAAGCCATCCACAATGGAAAGATCGGAGGCAAGGTCAATCCCAGTAATAGCCCGGTAATTACCGCAGACCAATCAGATATCGTACTTTCTTTTTTTGAAAGCTTACATAAATAATGCTCGGTAAATACACAAGCTACTGTGGAGGTAATAATCACTAAAAAGGCGCTTAAGCCAAATGAGTATACCGCAAAAAAAACAACCGGTAGTAAAGCATATACCACGTTCCGCATGATACTGTCGGTACTAACACCTTTAGTAATATGCGGGGAGGTACTGATATGTAGGGTCTTACTTAGCATGTTCGGCCGCCTTTTTTGTTTGGATTCGTTTTCGAACGATTGATTTTGACAAGCGGAAATATTGCACCAACGGGATATGAGAAGGGCACACATAGGAGCAAGATCCACATTCAAAACAATCTAGTAAATTATGCTGCTCTGCCATTTCATCATAGGCTTCAAACTTGGCCAGAATGCCCAGTTTGGATGGATTAAGCGATAAAGGACAGGCATCGACGCAGGCACCACATTTGATACAGGGATATATTTTATCTGATCTTTTAACTTCATTTGCAGTAAAAGCCACTATACCAGAAGTTCCTTTCACAATAGAGATATCTAAATTGGATACCGCTACTCCCATCATAGGCCCGCCCATATATACTTCGCTGATCTTTTCATCCGCACCTACTTGTTCAAGAACATAACGGAGAGGTGTACCGATCGGGATCAAGTAGTTGCCTTTCTTTTTAACAGCAGGTCCCGTAATGGTAATAACCCGTTCCTGAATTCCTCGCCCATGGGGTAGCAGTCGGCCAATTTCGGCGGTAGTGGCAACATTTACTACAACTACATTAACATCGATGGGCAATCCTCCGGAGGGTACTTCCAAATCCAAAATGGAAGTGATCAACATTTTCTCTGAGCCTTGTGGATATTTAACCGGTACTACTTTGACTTTTATAGGGTCATCAGGATGAATCAATTTTTGCAGATGGTCGGCCGCATCTTGTTTATTAGCCTCAATCCCAATAATTGTTTGTTTAGCGCCTGTGGCTTTCATGAGGTATTTAATACCCATTAGGATATCATCTGCCTGCTCCAGCATTACACGATGATCTGTTGTCAGGTATGGTTCACATTCAATACCATTGATCATTAAAATATCACATCGCTTTCCTTCAGGGACTTTTAATTTTACGTGAGTTGGAAAAGCTGCTCCTCCTAGTCCCACAATTCCAGCATCCTGGATACCTTGCAATATCTCTTCCGGACTTGCGGTATCCAAATCAACAGAGGTACCATCCATCACTTCCTGACTGGAAAAGGGGAAAGCTTCCAGATATATTCCTGGAGACATCTTCCCGGAAATGGTGGGTACATTCCCAATTTTTCGAACCTTGCCTTCAATAGGAGAATGAATAGGCACCGAAACATAGCCTGCCGCTTTTGCCAATAATTGCCCCCTGCTTACTTCCTGCCCCTCCCTAACGATGATCTCTGCCGGCGCTCCAATATGCTGGGCCATCGGCAAAATGATTATGGGCGAAAAAGGAAACTGTCGAATAGACAAGCCATTCGTATCCGCTTTATGCTCAGGCGGATGCACTCCATGTTTAAAAGTGTTCCGGTGAAAATTAAATAATCCCATTCTTGTCTTTGTTACCTAAAGTCAGTTTTTCATTGTCTTTTAATTGGCTGGCGAAGCCCCCCGAAGCGGGTGAGACAGCCTCAATTAAATTTCTCTCCTCTTTTTATCCATTTATCAATATCCTTTTCGCTGCGATCGGCTGGTAAGCCCGGATGAATCACTCCAGCTGTACATTTTTCCGCCGCCTTGACCAAATCCTGATAGGGTCCGCCTAAGGAGTCTTTGATGTAGGCTTTGTTATCTTCATTGTAGGCAAAAATCCTGGAGTTGAGTTTGATACATTCATCACAAGAGGTACATTCCTCCGTTTCCAGCCAGGGAGCCATGAAATCACCAGGCTCAGCAGTAGCTACTTCAGGATTAGCTTGTTCGCTTTGTTCTCCATTAACCAAATTGACGATACCATCGCCATCTCCTCCTGCCAGCTTCATTATGCCATGGGCAATCTTACCTACAATTTCTGCACGGATTTTTTCTTCAACATTTTCTATCGGAGCCTCCTCTTTTTTCACACCAGCAATATCTTTCAGCATAATCCAAAAATCGCGTCTTTCTTCGCAGGACTCCACGATTGGTTTAGCAACCAGAACCCGATTTAGGTTTTGTTTTCTATCAACTGCCCAAATGAATGGGAATTTACCTTCTCTTTCTGCCTCATCCATTTCCAGGAATTCTGTTAATACGACCATGTTCTCATTCCATGCATCACGGGGAACTTTACGGAAATGTTTCCTGAATCTTCCTTCAGTTAATGCAAAATCAGCAAAGGTCATGGCCACTTCCATGCTTTTCTCCTGACCATATTCCAAATATTTTAATTGATAGGTTGGCCAGATCTCATCCATAGCAGGATTTCCAGACAGGTCAAAGTTTTCTGCAGCGGTAACCCCCACATCAGGATTGTATTTAAAAATCGGATAGGCTCGAGATTCCATTGCCAACTTAGCCTGATGAACACCTAGATCATCACCGACACCATGTTCGGGCTGACAGGTAGTATAGAGGTTAAAAATGGCTGGCCTTTTGGTCATTAAACCATCGATAAAACCTTCAATCATTTGACTGGTATTGGCTAGGGTTCCTTGTAAGACGTAGGTATTGCGATGAGCCATTGCTATTAATCCTATCTCTTTGCGAGGTTCTGACTTCCCTTTTTGCACCTTACCGTACTGGGCCATATCGGATACTTGTCCGATGAAACCTGAGGTACATGCTTGACCACCTGTGTTGGAGTAAACCTGAGTATCTACCACAATGACCTTGATTGGTTTGCCGGAGGCCATCATCCTCGATAAGTTTTGAAATCCAATATCATACATAGCCCCATCACCACCCAATGTTACAACTGGCGGGCATAGCAACCATTCTTCGTCAGTGAATTGCTCCCAGTTGAAATAGGTAAAAAATTCATCGTGCTCAGTGGGATTATATTTTCCACTCAGTTCCAGTTCTGCTTTTCGGATCGTTTTAAACCCTTCTGCCATCTTTGCCATATGGCCTTCGAAAATACCCATGGCCATGGATGGGGAATCCTGGAATAAATGGTTTGCCCAAGGAAATGGATAAGGATTGAATGGCCAGGTACTTCCCCATACCGAGGTACAACCCGTTGCATTACACATCCCCATATTGGCACGTCCGCGACCGGTAGTGCCATTGGTGTATTTCCATTTCAATTTTTTCAGTTTAGCCAATAATTGACTTACCTCTCTCAGCCATTCCTGGTTGATCGGTTCGCTACCCTGGGCTGTTTCCAAACGGTTGGCGATACCAGCCATGGTCAAATCAGAATTTTGAGATTCAGCTACTATTTTTGCCATCATTTCCGCATCACCAACATCTACATTACCGATGAGTTTTTTCTGGATGTGAGTCTCTAGCTTTTGTATCAGATCATCCAGATGCGCCAGATGTTTTTCGATTCTAGGCTGCATCAAAGATTCTACGGTAGCGGTAAACAAATGGACTACAGATTTTTCCGAACAACCCAAACAGGCACCATCGCCACTGGCAAAATTCAAATATGCATCTTTATTTAACAGGATTGTTTCAAGAGGTCCTATTTTTTCTTCTAAATCATCGACCCGATTGAATTTCTTAGGTGTATTTGGTAAGTCTGTCCAAAATTCCCAATCATTACGCAGACGATCAATAGACTCTTCCGTTTGTAAGATGGACACCAAGGCATCATCTTCACAAACCTCGATACATTCCATACATCCTTTACAGGTCGTCGGGTTAATAGTAATGCTAAATAGGCCTCCACTATTCGCTTCTTTTTTCTCTGGCAAATCATAATAAGGTCGAGTAAGTGCAAATTTAAAATCGCCAAGTTCTTCCTTAAACCAGCCCAATTCTTTTTTCAAACCAGGTTCATTGCTTTCATTCATGGTCTGGTTGATAGAATGATGCAGCATTTGATTGACGGTTGTTCCGTTTTTGGAGACCTTGAATCTTTCACGGATACCACTTTCCATTTGCCGAACAGCTTTTGGAAGATGCTCCACCTTTCCATGTTGCTTTTTCACTCTTTGTACCACCGTTTCTAATACATCTGATAAATCGCTCACCAGGCCAGGAATAGCTGTATCCGGGCAGACCGTATAACACTTGCCACAAGCCGTACAATTATTGGCAATCCAATCAGGGTGTTTAAAGCGAATCCCCGTCATATCTCGAAATAGAGAAGAAGTAGCGGGCATAACACTCAAGCCAATAAATGGATCGGTAAGATTGTCATTACCCATACCACGCTGGTAAAAATTACCGGTTTGTTCCCAGAAGCGATGAATATCACTCAGCTTAGATTCACTCTGAGGAACAGTTTTTAGCATAGTTGGAATAGGCAATGTAGCATGGCCATTTTGCTTTTCTTTATTATTTGTGCCAAGCACTTTATTTTTGATTTCATGTACTTCGTCAAATCCGCGTTTAACAACCCGCATATTGTCATCAACAACCCGTTGCCCCTTTGCTCCAAATTTGCGCTGCAATTGATTTTCGATAGCTTTTAATAAACTTGCCTCTGAAAGATTAGATTTTTCCTTTAATGGAGAGGCAGCGAAGAAAGCCCCCTGGAAAGCAATTCCCTGCATCCTAAGTTGCAATTCGGGATCAGTAGCTTCTTCCCGGGCAATTTTAAACCCGTCAATGTAAAAAACATGGATATCATTATCGATAATCACTTTTTGATAAAATTCGGGTATATCTGCCCAAACATCCTCCGGTTTCGTCTTTTCACTTTGGATGATAAAACAACCTCCTTTTTTCAGTCCTGCCAAAGCATTGGTATGTTTGAATACATTGGGATCTGGAGATAATACAACATCTACAAAGAAGTATTCACAATTGACCCGGATTGGTTCCGGAGCCGCTGCCAGATAATAAGTTGTAGGCTGTCCTTTTTTCTCAGATCCATATTTAGGGTTGGCCTTTATATCATAACCCAATAGATCATAAAGGGTCATCGCCAGGTTTTTACCCGTCGTAATAGCACCCCATCCACCAATCGAATGAAAACGAACGGTGATGGCACCTTCAGGCATAAGGTTAGGATTTTCAGAACCTCGAACAGATAATTCTTTGACATGAGGATAGGCCTCCTGGATGCTTTCCTGATGTAACTTTTGTTTTGGAGAGGAAGCAGCATCTCTGATAAAATCTATGGAAAGATAAAATTGTTTTTTCCGTTTTCCGTCAGGCAACATATTTTCTATTGCTCCGATGATGCCCTCAGGTTGCAAGTCACGGCTACCCATTCCAAAAGAACCGGAATAGACGGCTGGAAAATCTGAAGTACTATAAGAAGGTAGATCAGGATAAGGCAGCTCTTTTTTATGCATGCCGTTTTCCATGCATTTGGTCAATGTCGAGCGGATTTCCCTGGTCAATGGAAGGTCCGCTGCCAAAGGTTGATCTAATCTTTCCAAAATAGTCACTCCTTTTTTCCCTTTCAGAATCTTACCGATCAGATCAGAGGGGAAGGGGCGGAACATAACTAAATCTACTACTCCTACTTTAATGCCGCGAGTTTTGCGAATATAATCTACCACTACTTCTGCAGAAGGCACCACAGAGCCCTGGCCGATAATTAGGTAATCTGCATCCTCTACGCGATAAGTCATCACACGGGCGTATTCTCTGCCCGTTAATTCTGCATAATCGGCAAAAGCCTGATCAGTTATTTCTTTAATATGATCAAAGAAGAATGGACGCTGGGCTGCCACACTCTGCATATAAGAATCCTGGTTCTGAACCACCCCTGCCATTAATGGATTATCCACATCCCATAACTCTGGAATACGTCGGCGAGTTTCTCCATAGATTAATTGCTGGGCAGGAGTTGGAGTTTTGATAATATCGTCAGGTCGGCCCAGGAATTCTTTGATCAATTCTCTTTCTGGTAATACCAAGGACTCGATCAGGTGGGTAGTCAAAAAACCATCCTGGGCTACAATGCCTGGTGTTAAAGCTAGCTCGGCAATTTTATGGGCAATGATATTCAAGTCTGCAACGTGCTGGGCTTTTTTGGCAAACAACTGGAAAAACCCGGTATCGTCCACAGCGTGATAATCATCGTGTCCGGCATGGACATTAAGGGTGGATTTGGTCATTGCCCGGCTACCTATATTTAGAACATAGGTTAAGCGCTTCCCTACCGCAGCGTACAAAGATTCATGCATATAAGCAATCCCTTGTCCTGAAGAGAAGTTTGCAGCCCGTAAACCAGTCATGGAAAGCCCTGCGGTTACTGCGGCAGCGGCGTGCTCTCCTTCCGGTTCAATAAAGATTAGAGGTCGATCGGAAATATTCAAATGACCTTTGGCTGCTTCTTCGGCCCAATATTCTCCCATCTGTGTAGAAGGCGTAATGGGATAGGCACCAGCTGCATCCGAAGATTCTCTTTCACACATAATGGCTACGGTGTTTCCATCCATAGCCACTTTTATTCCAGGGTATTTGATTGATTTTTTTGTCTTGCTCATGTTGGTATAGTGCTTGTTCTTTGAATACGTTTACAGTGGTTTGGGCCTTTTGAAGGAATTAGATTTTTCTATCCTTGATAATTATTTTTTTCTAAATATTCCCCTAATAAGCAGGGGCTTCATCAATTGCAATTGCTCTTGTTTGTTTTGCAATATCAAGGCATTCAGTCACCTTTTGAACACTAAGGCAGTACTCTTCTGAATTTTCCTCATGACGACAATTAATTAGGGAAAGATCAATCAGGTTAAAACGACCATCCAGGTTTCTGCACTGTTCTAACAGTCCAGCCATTGTGACAGGCTTTTTGAGTTCTTCTCCATTCCTATTTAAATAAGAAATGAGGTAGTTAATGATAGATTGGCGAGAGTTATAACAAATCATATGGGCGGTAACATCCGCTTCGGAGCGCTGTAACTCTTCGCTAGCGAAATCTAATAATTGATCAGCCTGATTGACGAGCATATCGATATTCTGATTTTTCATAGTTGGTGATTTTAAGTTGATTAGGAATTGATAGTATAAATTTCACTCAAAGAACCCTGTAATCGGATGAAGAATCTCAATGCGGGGAAGTGATTATTGTCACCCTTAGCTCTGATGACTATATGTACCGACAATTAAGCCTATAATAAATAGGTCACTGCTCGGTAGGCTACTTTTACTATTGAGAATAGTTATTCAAGCCATAGAATGGCAATATAATTGAGCATTACACAAATCCATATTGCAGGCTTTAAACAGAGACCAACGAGCAATAGGAAATGAGGCTCTTTGAAAGAAAACAGTGTTATAGAGCAACAGGCTATTTAAGACTTCCTGTCCATCATCCCGAAATAATAATCTATTTAGAAGAAGAATTTGAAATGTTGGGTCATTTTAAAATAATATTCTCTCCTTTTCTCTCCAAAAACCAACTAAAGAAAATTATTTGAGTGAATGATGTTTAATCTGAAAATCAAGCTATATTGAATTCCTCAAAAATTAAAAAATGGAAAATAGAACACTAGAAGAACAAAGAATAGAATTTAGTAATAGAATATTTCTAGCAACGCCCATTGCAGGGTTAATAGCCTGGCTAATAGTTGGAATTGCAGGATTGACCTTTCCCCCAACCATTACTGTTTGGGTTTTATTTATCGCAACAGGTAGTATTGTCTACCTGGGCATGTTTATTTCAAAATTTACGGACGAAAATTTTCTCGATAAAAACAAGCCCAAAAATGAATGGGATCAACTTTTCCTTTTTACAGTCGGTCAAGCGGTATTAGTCTATTCAATTGCCATTCCCTTTTTTATTATTGATTATTCTTCTTTGCCCATGACCGTTGGCATTTTGACTGGCTTAATGTGGCTCCCTTTTTCTTGGATTATCAAACATTGGGTGGGTATTTTCCATGCAATTGTTAGAACGGCCCTTATTCTGGTTTTATGGTATGTATTTCCTGACCTTAGATTCGTAATTATCCCTTTTGCCATCGTTTTGATTTATATTGCTACGATAATGATTTTAAATAATCGAAAAAAAGTGTTAAGTAGCTCAGCAAATATGACATAATTCATTCTTTACATTTGCCATTGAATTTAATCACTCCGAAGATCCCGAGCAAGAAGGAGAGATCCTTAAATTTCATGGTGAATATGAAGTCATTGGTCTTAAGATTCCAAGAGTAAGAAATTGGTATAATAAAGGCACGAATGAATACCTGGGTACAGATGTTATTGTAAAAACTTTAGAATAGAAATAATGAATAAAACTACCATTGCCAAAGCTTATATCGAACATTTATCTAAGGCTGATTTATCCGCCTTATTGAATTTATTTTCAGAAGATGCCACCGTAGTTTCACCGGTGTATGGCAGCAAAAACTACAAGGAGTTTTATACTCAATTATTTGCCGACACCAATAACTCTTCCTTAAAAACCAAAGGAATTTTTGAAGACGCTGAAACGGGAAATGTCGCTTTGTATTTCACCTATCAATGGACTCTAAAAAATGATTCATTTGTAGAATTTGACGTAGTTGATATTCTCATTTTTGATAATGAAAATAAAATCAAAGAACTCACAATTATTTATGACACGGTAGTCAGTCGAAAATTGGTAGATCAGTTATAGGAAAATGTAAAAATGTACTATTCCTAAATGAAGCACTTCAAAACCATATCGGAATACTGTAGGGGGATCAATATAAGCCCTCCTAAACACCCTCATTTTGATATTAGAAGTTTTGAAGAAAATATGGCGACGGTTTATAACGAAATGCCTGCTTTTAGACATGAGTTTTATGCTATCGCCATAAAAGCAGATGGTGAAGGCAAGGTCATATCGGGTCCATTTTCTGATTTTCCAGAGGGAACCAGCATTTTTTTTAATACTCCTTTTCAATTGATATCCTGGGATATCATCCCAAACTGGCGAGGGTATTATATTATGTTTAGTCAGGATTTTGTTTCACAGTCAAAAATCCTTTCTCAGCTTCTAAAACTCTTCCCATTTCTCAAAATGGAACAATCCATCCCGTTTGAAATCCCCTCTGGTCAATTGCCAAACATACTTTCTATTTATAAAAACATTTGGGAAGAATACAATGGAACTGCCAATGATAAATTTCAAATTATTGAAGCACAGGTTTATCTCTTATTGTCCTTAGTTAAGCGTCTTTTCGAACAGCAGGTGGATAGCAAGATAGCTGAAATGAGCCTGAAAGCTGCTGATTTGAAATTATTATCGCGCTATCAGACCTTGATCCAAACCAGCTTTTATCCCAACACCAAATTAGAGACCTTTGTAAACCTTCATTCTACCAGTTATTATGCTCAAAAGTTAAGTGTTCATCCCAATCACTTAAATGCAGTAGTTAAAGGAATTACCGGGCAAACCGCCTTAAATCACATCCATAATCACCTACTAGCACTTTCAAAATCCTACCTGGCACAAACCGATTGGAGTGTTAAGGAAATTGCTTATTCCCTACATTTTGATAGTCCAAATAATTTCAGTTCCTTCTTTAAGCGAAACACCGGCCATACCCCCATAGCCTACCGCCAACAGGTGAATCTTTGAAATTTATACTCCTTCATTTGAAATCAAAATTAGTCTGCCTCTAGTTTTGCTGAGCTTTGTATTAAACAAAAAAGCAAAGTAATGAAAAAGATATTCTTCGGCTTTCTCATCTTATTCTCACTAAATCTAAAGGCTCAGAACATGAAAAATCCAATTGATGCAATTACCCATTTATTTGTCTCTACCGATCAGCGAAATTGGGAAGACCTCAAACAAGTTTTTGATTCGGAAGTATTACTAGATTATTCTTCAATGAATGGCAGTCCGGCCACAAAATTAACTCCTGATCAAATTATTGCTGCCTGGAAAACTATTCTTCCAGGATTTGAATCTACACACCATCAGCTGGGGAACTTTGTAAGCAATATTCAGGAAAACAAAGCCACTGTTTTCTGCTATGGTACAGCTAGTCATTTCCTGAAAGATGACAATGGTAACCTATGGACGGTAGTTGGCACTTATGATTTTGAACTGCGCAAAGATGCTAAGGCAAATTGGAAAGTTTCAGCTATGAAATTCAATTTTAAATATCAGGACGGGAATCTTACCCTGCCTGAAAAAGCGATGAACAAGCTAAAATAATGAAATATGAAAGTAAAATATTTAAGCATCATACTGTTGATGGGATGGCTTATCAGCTGCTCCAATCAAGATAGCCAAGAATTAGAAATACTAAAAAATGAAGTTCAGATGAATCAGGAGATAGCAGAAAAAAACAAACAATCCACCAAAGCTTTTTTTAAGGCTTTAGAAGATGAAAATCTAAACAGCCTGCTGGAATTATTTGCTGAAGAAGGGAAACACATCAATCCTTATGCTTCAGATTTATTTCCCGAAGGTGCCAATGGCAAAGAAGAAATTAGAAAATACTGGGCACCGGTCTTTCCAAATTTTGAAGGGATGGAGTTTCCAATTGAGGAAATCTATGCCATGGAAAACCCAAGTATGGTATTTGTAAAATACAAGGGACGCATAAAACTCAAGAACGATGCCGGGTACTACGAAAATGACTACTACTCTACTTTTAAGTTTAATGAAGCCGGTTTGATTACCGAATACGTGGAAATATTTAATCCAATCTTGGCGGCCCGAAGCTTCGGGCTAATTGATCAAATAAAATAAAATGATGAAAGTGCTAAAATCAATATTGGCTATTGGCCTGCTTATGACAGCATGCAATAATGGCACCAATAAAAATGATACAAATATTCAATCCATCTCAAACGAAGTTCAAATGAAAAAAGTAAGTTTTAATAGCGAAGGAGCCACTTTAGTTGGTAACCTATACTACCCTATAAATTATGATCCATCTCAAACTTATCCGGCACTTATTGTTTCCGGAAGCTGGACCACCGTAAAAGAGCAAATGGCAGGTCTTTATGCCAAAAAACTAGCTGAAAACGGTTTTATTACCCTGGCCTTTGATTTCAGAAACTTTGGTGAAAGTGAAGGAGAGCCTCGTTTTTACGAAAGCCCAATACAAAAAAAGGTAGATATCAAAAACGCCGTCAATTATCTGGAAGGATTATCAGAAGTCGACAATACAAAAATCGGAGCATTTGGAGTCTGTGCAGGCGCTATGTACACATTAATGGCGGCCTCTGAAGATAAGCGAATCAAATCGGTAGTTACAGCAGCCTCCTGGTTACATGATGCTGAAGCCGTCAAGCTTTTTTATGGAGGAGCAGAAGGAGTGAATGCGAAGATACAAGCCGCTCAGCAAGCCAAAAAAGATTATGCCGAGAAAGGAGTTGTTGAGTATATTCCAACCATTTCTACAAGTGATGAAGGTGCCGCAATGTATGGTCCATACGATTACTATTTGAACCCAGAAAGAGGAGCCATCCCACAGTGGAGTGCAGATAAATTTGCCGTCATGTCCTGGGAAGACTGGTTAACAACAGATCCTATGCCCAGTGCTGCTCATTTGACAGCTCCTACCCTAATGATACATTCAGATGGTGCAGTCCTTCCTCAATACACCAAAAATTATTTTGAGAAAATTGCCGCCACTGACAAAGAACTACATTGGATGGAAACCGAATTAGAATCCCCCTACCACCAATTCAATTATTATGACCAGGAAGCGGAAGTAAAGGAATCGATTGAAGAGGCCAGCAAATGGTTTAGTCAGAAAATGTAGGAATTGGCTCTATAATCAATTAATATAAAATAATGGTTTTGGTTTGCACCAAAACCATTATTTTATATTAATTGATCTTTTACTTTTAGATTCATAAATAGCAGGAAACTTTAAAAAGAAAACAGAGGTTGAATCTCAAAAAACAATACGAATGAAAAACTGGCTATCACCACTCCAACTTGAAGGACAAAAGGTAAAATTAATCCCCATGGAAGAATCCCACAAACAAGCCTACTTAGGTGCCGCTGCTGATGGTAAACTATGGGAGTTATGGTACACTTCTGTACCTTCCAAAGATAGCATTGATAAGTATGTTGGATTTGCATTAAGTGAACAGGAAAAGGGAAATGCGCTACCTTTCTCTGTACTAGATAAAAAATCTGATAAAATTATTGGCTCTACCAGATACTGTAGTATAACACCTCAACACCGTCGCCTAGAAATTGGCTATACCTGGTATGCCAAATCCTACCAAAGAACGGCCATTAATACCGAATGTAAATACCTGCTGCTTAAGTACGCCTTTGAAGATCTCAACTGCATCGCCGTTGAATTTAAAACCAATTGGTTTAATATGGGTTCCAGACGTGCAATTGCCAGACTTGGTGCCAAGCAGGATGGTGTCTTAAGAAATCATCGACTAATGGCTGATGGAAGTACCAGGGACACCGTCATTTTCTCAATTACTAAGCAGGAATGGGCGGGAGTGAAAAAATCTTTGCTCTATGAGATGAATAAGTATGATGGTTAAAACTTAAGTATAACAATTCCATTCATTATTTGATTTTTTTGAGGCTTTTTAACTCCTACTAAAACTTTTTTGGGTATTGAAAAGTCCCTGAAACAGAAATGTCCTTACCATATTCTTGTTTAAAAAATCAAATTCTAATGAAAGAAATATCAAAATCCATCCTCCTACTATCCATTTTAATATTAGTTTCAGCCTGTAATACAAATCTGGAAAAGGAAGAAAAATATACCATCATAGGTCAAGTGACTGGATTTCCAGATGGAACCAAATTTTACTTGAGAAATCTTGCCACGGACGCTGTTTTTGACAGCACAATAGTAGAAAACAATAGCTTTAAGCTGGAAGGGCAATTGTCCAGTCCACCAGAGCAAATTTGGTTAAATGCAAGAGTTGACAAACAATTTATTTATACCAATTTACTAATTGGTAATGATAACATTACCGTCAAAGGGGATAAGGAGGATTTTCCCTGGAATGTGGAAATTACAGGTTCAAAAATACAAGAAGAGTTCAACTACTCACAGAGCCTCATAAAGGACAATAGAATGAGAAGGGAAGCTTTAGTAAAAAAATATTTCTCTCTGCCCAAAGAAAAACAAGAGGAGCAACAACGAGCAATTTGGTCAGAAATAAAGGTACTTGACAGTATTACAAAAGATTTAAGATTGGAATATGTAAAAAGGCATCCAGACACTTATTCAAGTATCATCAATTTAGGATATTTAAAGAATGACCTTCCAAAAGAAACCATCCAAGAAATATATGATAAATATTCTCCAGAAATTAAGGAAAGCAAATATGCTAAAGTAGTAGAAGTATTTTTGAGAGAAAGCATATCAAGAGTTGGTGATAAATACCACGATTTTGAAGGATTAAATCAATTCGAAGAAAAAGTCAAATTTTCGGAAATTAAAGGAGAATATACTCTAATAGATTTTACTTCGGCATATTGCGGGCCTTGTATTCAAGCTGCTGATGAATTAATCGAAATCAGTAGAACTTATGTAGACTCAATGAATATTATCAGTTTTTCTGGAGACCCCAAAAAAGAAGATTGGTTAAGATCAGTAGAAAGAGACCGAGTTGCCTGGAATAGTATTTGGGATGGAAAAGGAAGATATAGCGAAACTTCTATTAAATATGGTATTAATGGATATCCCACTTTTGTATTAATAAATCCCGATGGCATAATAATTGACAAATGGTCGGGCTATGGAGAAGGCAGTTTAAAAGCTCGATTAGAAAAACATTTCTTCTAATTACTCTGCTAGTGGCGGTTTCTCAACCTTTCCTGGTACTTTTCTGAAAATTGTATCTTTAACTGAGCCTATAGTGATACTCAGAAAAAAGGAGTGCCACAAACCGGTGGTTATTTGGCTCTTTCCTTTAGGATGTGCCTAATGGGAGTGCAACAAAAAGTAAAAACCCATGCTAAAATTCTTCCGTCAGATCAGACAAAAATTACTTCATGAAAATCAATTTTCAAAATACTTGCTTTATGCTGCCGGAGAGGTCATTTTGGTCATGTTGGGCATTTTGTTAGCATTCCAGGTCAGTAATTGGAACGAAGTCCGAAAGAAAAGCCAATTAGAACTAGGTCTCTTAAAAGGACTTAGTGAAGATTTACAATTTAATTTGAACGATTTAAAAGCTCGGCTTTACTACGATTCCATAACGATTACAAGCGGTGAACAATTATTGGTCATTTTACAAGACCAGGATTCAGAATATGAAGAATCGATGGAAGATTTATTCGGTTGGATTGAAGTAGCGAATTCTTTGAAAATGAAAACGCTGGCTTACGAGAATTTAAAATCCAATGGCTTATCTATAATTACAAATGATTCTTTGCGCAAAGACATTGCATGGTTATATGATAGTCGATATGGTTATCATGATGACCAGCATGAAGCATTAATGGCTATTTTCAACAATGGCATACCCATCCACCATAAGTACTTAAGGACTAAGACAATGTTCAAAAAAGTGCCCAATGATTTTCAAGCTTTAAAACAAAGTGAGGAGTTTTTAAATTATCTGACTCATACCATCGCCATAAGAAAAAGATTTAGATCCAATACCAATTTTTCACAGGAAAGAACTAATGAAATAAAAGATCGGGTAGACCGGGAGATTCATAGATTAGAGAAATGATCCCTTTTTATTCTGAGGCGCTCCTCAATAGACTTGGACATTTGTTTTCAAATAACGAACGTTTTTTGAGGCAATTGTCAGATGAGTTTCGTTCAAATATGTCCAAGTTGTAAGATTAAATAGTGGCCATTACAGATTAAATGAACTTTCATTCAATTGGACGCCTCCAAAACCTTTATCCTCGATTTTAGCATTTCATTTTGGGGAGCTAATTCCAGGGCTTTTTTATAATACTTAATAGCTTCCTTATTCTTATTGCCGATAAACATACTACGTCCTGTAAAGGAATAGGCTCGAACTCTATCCGGGTAGGTTTCAATATTTAGTCCAAACACAGCAGATGCCTCTTCATGTTTACCAACATATAAATACTCATGCCCAAGGGTATTGATTTCAACCTCCGTATCTTCCTTTGCAAAATGTGGTCTTTTTTTGAGTTTTCGGTACAAACTCAATACATTTTCAAGCCCATTGGATTCTATTTCTTCCCTAATAAAATCAGAAATCCCTACTAGTTTGATAGCCCTAATGGAAGATTTCGATGGGTAGATACTTGATAAACGCTGTGCCCGATGTCTTTCATTGATATACAAGGTTTTTGTACTGGCATCAAAAGCAATGCCATTGGGGTAGGAAAAACTGGCACTTAAAGCAAGGCCATCTTGCTGGCCTCTTTTACCTGTTCCGGCTAACACACTCACCGTCCCATCCATCCAAACTTCATATATGCGATGCCCATGGAACCCAGTCACATACATTTTGTTATTTGCAATCACGAGATGCCCGTTTCCGATTCTATCAGGAGTTTGAGTAAAAAGGCTGGCTTTCCCCTCTGGTGTTATTTTAACAAGGTTATTATTATTAAAACTGACTACATAAAGATTTCCTTTAGGTCCAATGGCAATACCATTAGGGCATTGAAATAAGCCTGACTTTACGAATATTGATGTTTTCCCTTCTGGGCTTACTTTAGTGATGGTATTGGCTGCACAATTGCAAACGAATAATTCATTTTTAGAATTGACAGCTATACCGACAGGGTTAGAAAATAAGGAATCAGCAATTATTTCTAT
This sequence comes from Saprospiraceae bacterium, assembly GCA_028285545.1. GTDB lineage: Bacteria > Bacteroidota > Bacteroidia > Chitinophagales > Saprospiraceae > JANQPA01. The sequence continues at coordinate 133,586 of JANQPA010000112.1, forward strand.
CCTTCCATTTCGGGATATTCTACTAATAGTATTGGCGCCAATATCTACCTGATATAAGCGTCCCTTCGCATCAATAGCATTGCCTGAGGTCACAAAAAAGCCTTCGGCAAACAATTCCGCCTTTTTACTAAGCGGATTTATCTTATAAACTTTTCCATCAAAATCAGCAGAGTAAATATATCCTACGCCATCAATAGATACTCCTCCTACACTAAGTGGCAAGGAGTCTATTATCGTAACCACTTCATTTTCCAATTTACTTTGTCCAGTGGCTGGAAATCCCAAACTGATAAAAAAAAAGCTTAAAACAAGAGCTAAGAAAATATTAGTCCGATTCATCTTACCTGAACTTTAAAGGTGGGAGTACTTCAATTTATGTCAGGCAAATTAGTTGATTTAGGTAATAATAAAAAATACTTAATTTTAATTGAATAATAACAAATTTGCATTATGAATATCCATCACCTCCAGAATGCATTGATCCTTTCTAAAAAATTACATTTCACTCAGGCGGCAGAAGAAATCAATATTGTACAACCAGCTCTGAGCAGACAAATCCGGCAATTGGAAAGAGAGCTGGAAATTGATTTGTTCAAAAGGACCAAACGGAAAGTTGAGTTAACAGAGGCTGGCAGGTATTTTCTTCAGGAAGCAGAAAAACTCCTCAGGCAACTCGATCGGATAAAAGAAAAAGCTAAAACCATACAGCAAGAAGGTAAAATCGAAATAAGAATTGGATTTACTCATTCCGCTTTACAAACTATCCTCACAGAAGTTATACATAAAATTCAGCAGCTAAAACCTGATACACATACTGTTTTGAGGGAATTAAACAATAAAGAGCAATTTGCCTCTCTAAGAAATAAAGAAATGGATATTACCATTGCTACAAACCCCATCATTCCTTCTGACTTGCGTGGCAAAAAAATTAGCTCTAATAATTTTGCGGTTCTCCTTCCTCCTGATCACCCTGTTGATCAGAATAACTTCAAAAAATTTTCTGTTTTTTCCAGTGAAGAATTTATTTTCCCATCACTAGATTATACTATGAATTATCCTCGAACTCTTTTGTCAATTTGTAGTGAGGCAGGATTCCTTCCAAAAATCAGTCATGTTGCAAGTTCAGCAAGTACCTGTTTTAAGCTGATTGAAAAAGGCTTTGGTATTATGATAGAACCAGTGACTTCCTTGAAGAATTACGATTTGCCCCTAAAAATTATCGAGTTAAAAAATATTCCTCAAAAAGCCGAATTGACAATGTTGTGGACCAAAGATTTTGAATTAGAACATCCAGAAATTATAAGCCACATAATCCATTCAGCCGAATTTAATGCCTCTAATTAATCTAAAGTATCTCAATTTCACACCCTACTCGCGTTTGCGTTCTTTCCCCAACTTTGGCTTGAAAGATCCCAATATAAGTTCCAGCAATAATGGAATCACATTCGCCTGCCCAACATATTGTTCGGTTTTCTCTTTATCTAAAAATTCCTGGCTTACCTTTCCTGAAGGTATAGATTCCTGTGCTAAATGCACCAACTCAGGCATCATGGGAACCAAAAAAACGAAAGCATTTATGGTAAGAAAGGCAACCATCAATAGTTTTAGCTTGAGCCAATTCGGTTTTTCTTTATAAGTGAAGTATAAGATTACATCACTAATGATTTTTAATGCCAAACCAGGCAGAATCAAAATATAAGCACTTTGTTCTTTGTAAACATACACATCATAAATAGTGTCTGCATCAGAATGTCCTAATATCGCCCCAATCACGATATGAGAAAGGATACCCCCCACGTACATGATCGTGCCAATTTCCTGTATGAAATTTAATGCCTTTTTTAATTTCATCTTTAAAAGATTCTTTTTAAAGTATTTTCTTTTGTCAAAACATAATGTTTAATGACCCCTATGACATGCAAGACCAAAAGAATCATCATTATAATGGCCATCCCATTATGAGCTTTAAGTGGTGGTATTTCACCAGCAGGTTTAATTAATGTAGGGTCCCCATTATTCAGAGCCTCCCCATAACCTCCTAAAAGCATAGTGCCAATTCCGGATAGAGCAATGAAAAACAAAAGAAAGTAAAACGCATTATGTATCACGACTGCTAACTTATCATTGAATTTCGAACCCGTTTTTAAATCAGCCGGTCGAGGAGCATTGAAGAACAGCCAACTCCGAACTATAGTGAGTATTAATACAATTATTCCCAGCAGGACATGGACCTTTATCAAACCCATTTTTTCAGCGGGATTAAGACCATCCATATAGACTCCAAGAGGAAATAAGGCGAGTATTAGCAAAGCAGTAAGCCAATGAATGATAATGGTGCCTTTGCTAAATTTTTGACTCAGGTCATTTTGAATTTTTTCCATTAGAAACAGATTTTAGGCAAATCTACTTCCGCTGGATATTTTTCAATTGTATAAATCGGTCGTTTTTCAGCTCATGCAGTTTGCTCGGAGTTTCACCGGTATGTTTCTTAATTTCCCGGATGAAATGCGCCTGATCGAAATAAAATTTTTCCGGAAAAAACCTACCTTCTCGAATTTGTATATAAGATTGATAAGCCTTTTGAATATTTAGATATTTTTTAAGTGATACTCCAAGATATTTATTCATATAGCGGTTAATCTGTCTATTCGTCCAAAACACCTGCTCTGCTACCTCTTTCGCAGTAACATTCCCATTCATTCCATCTAACAGTTGAGAGAGCCTCAATTTATTTCCGGGAATGGTTTTTTGTGATTGGATTTTCAATAATTCAAGTTGCCATTGATGGACTATTTTTTCGAATGTAGAAAGGTCAAAATGCTTTAGGTTTAGATAGGATAAATCCAAGTCTTTAAAATTTTGCAAGAGAGAAGCCACCTCTTGTTTAATCAAAAATTCTGGAGCTAGAACCTTCAATCTACACCCGTAATTAATCGCCTTTGGAGGAGTGATAATGCTATTTTCTCTAATCCACAGACCTGTCATGAAATACCTTAAAATTTTTTCATCCTGAACTACAAATACAATTTTAAAATAGCCATCAGGCACTATAGTCTTGTATTCAGGAGTGTCTGAAGCATTTCGATGCATCCAAAAAGAATGGACTAACTCCTCTAGTTTTTTGGTGGGTTTGATTTCTTGATAAGTCTGCCCCTTTTCCATTTTAAAGTGCTTTTTCAAAGAATATTATGATCCATTTCGCATTCTGTCTCTGATGTGAAGATGCAAGTTTTGGCTTTATTGTACTTTTAGTATATCCATTTCACTACCTAACTTAGAAAAAATACCTAACACTTTGAATATTTCATACCCCTTAATCATAGATGGTGGCCTGTCTAATGTATTAGAGCAACAAGGCTTTGATTTAAATCATAAACTTTGGTCTGCCAAATTATTGGCCACTAATCCTGAAGCCATCATGGAAGCACATACAAGCTATTTGGAAGCTGGAGCTCAATGCATCATCACTTCCAGTTATCAAGCTTCCATTAAGGGGTTTATGGAAATAGGCCTTGATCGGCCAGGGGCTGAAAATTTGATGTTAAAATCTGTGGCTATAGCTGAAAAAGCGGTCCAGAATTTTATGACCTCAGCAATTGCCAGTAGCAAGCTCCTTATAGCAGCCAGTATTGGTCCATATGGTGCCTACCTTGCAGATGGATCAGAATATCGGGGAAACTACGGCGTTTCTGATGAGGTTCTTAAAACCTTTCACCAGGAAAAGATTCAATTACTTGACCAAACTAATGTCGATTTTTTTGCTTGCGAAACCATTCCGAGCCTACAGGAAGCTAAAGTTCTGTCGGCCATATTAGAACAAACTCAAAAATCAGCCTGGATCTCTTTTTCCTGCCAAGATGAAAGTCATCTAAATGATGGAACTCCTATCGAAGAAGCCGCTTCCATTTTTGCAAACCACTCCAATGTTTTTGCTCTCGGAATAAACTGTACCGCTCCCCGGTTTGTATCCAAGTCGATAAAAAAAATTAAAGCCATAGCAGGACAGAAGAAAATAGTAGTTTATCCCAATTCAGGAGAAGTATATGATCCAGAAACTAAAACCTGGTCTGGCTTGTCCGATCCTATTGTTTTTGGAAAAATGGCTAATGAATGGTTATCCGTGGGGGCTGAAATTATTGGCGGATGCTGCAGAATTGGACCAGATCATATCAGAAACACTTATAAGTTTATGGATAAATAGAGCTTCATTTAAGGATTGAATTTTTTTTGTGCAAAAATGGTTTCATTATGTGATTATTACACAGTGAAAGTCAGTATAAGTCAGTTCCAGTCTGTGTCTAAAAACCATATTCTATGCCAGAAATAATAGATTTAAGCCAGGAAATTTATGAAGGGATGCCCGTCTACAAAAGCCTTCCACAGGTCAAAATGAGCATCCATAATACCCATGAGGAGTGGGAAGGCATCCAAAATCCCAAAGTTAGAACCCCAAGTGTTTACAAAATGGAGATGGGAGAACATACCGGCACTCATGTGGATGCCATCAATCATATGGCCAAAGAATTCAAAGGACAATCCATTGACACGATGCCGCTTTCCATGTTTTACACAGAAGGAATCTGCCTGGACTTTTCTCATAAAGGACTACAAGAATTAATTACAGCTAACGAAATAGAACAAGCCTGCCATAAAGCACAACTTAAAATAAAATCAGGAGATACGGTATTATTATGCACTGATCATTATAGAAAACATTTCGATACAGCAAATTGGGGAAAAGGTCCTGGAATAACCGCCGAGGCTGCCAGATGGTTGGGGCAACAAAAAATTGCTGCCTTTGGAGTGGAAACCATGTCTCCGGGAGTGCCTGGAATATCCAATAGAGAAGTCCATAAAATCTGTGGAGAAATGAACTTCACCCACTATGAAAATATGGTGAACCTGCACCTCCTGCTCGGAAGAGGAAGGTTTAGATTTATCGGACTACCTCTAAAAATAAGAGGAGGCACAGGATCACCGGTAAGGGCTGTGGCCGTGTTTGAAGAATAATCAATTTCAATAACAATATCAATGGCAATGGCAATTTTAATGATCACCCTCGCATTGCTATTGTTATTGAAATTGATATTGCCATTGAAACTACTTTTCCATTGCGCCATACACTGCCCCAATCAAGGGATAAGCAGCTGATTTTTTCACCTTTTGGTTGCCGTCCGGATTATCCCGAAAGATGATGATTAAATCATTATTGGGGTCCACATACATATACTGCGATTGTGCTCCCCTAGCCAGAAAAGGAGTTTTGCCAGGGCCATTATCACGTTTACTCACCCACCAGAGATAGCCGTAATTATAATAAAACTTTTCACCTGTCTCAATCTGTTTGCTCGTACTTTCTAAGACCCAATCTTTAGGCACGATTTGCTGATCCTCCCATTTTCCTTCATTTAAATACAAAAGCCCATAACGTGCCAGGTCTTTAGTTGAAATCCTAAAAAGGTAAGCAGGATGCTCAGAAAGAGACGGTTGGTAAACATAAGCGGTTTGTCGATTGGGATCAAAATGTTCCATTTGAAGAGGCTGTGCAATGTCTTTATCAAAAGCTTCAAATAAGTCTACTCCAGTAGATTGATTAAACAAGGTTGATAAGGCATTAAAATCCCAATTGTTATACAAAAAAAATTCTCCTGGCTTTTTAGATCCTCTAGGTGGTTTATTATAATGAACAGATTCTTCAAAAGCTGCTGGCAGATAAATACCAGAAGAAGAGGACATCAGGTATTTAACAGGAGTAGCCAGTTCCTCTCTGGTAAGTTTTGCTCCGTCATTAATTTTTGCCTCTTCCAAGCTTAGATTATAATCAATCTTACCTTTCTCCATATAAATTCCATATAAGGAATTGATCAAGCTCTTACGAATAGATCGGCATTCGACATTGAGATCGGTTTGTCCCCAATCTGCAATGATATATCCGTTCACTACTACCAGCGCGGCTACACCTCCAGTTTTTTCAAATTGTGATTTCACCTTCTCCAGTTTTTTAGAAGAATAACCTAACTGTTCAGGTTCGACAGTTATCCATTCTTTCTTTGGATAAACGCTTGGTAAAGATTCACCGGAGGAACTTTGCTCTCCCTTGCATGTTGATAAGACCAAACATACCAAAAACAGCATAATCGTATTTTTCATAATAAGTCGTGTTTTATGTTTAAAAAAGACCATCGCCGACAATTTGGGTCGGTCATTTTATAATCACAAAAAACAACTGTCCAGTTAAGCGAATTTGGACACTTTATATTTAAATCAAAGTGTAATTGACTAAATATTTTAGAAAAATAACGAAGAAGGCTCTCCATTTAAATTGTGAGATATATAGAGATAAATGGAGATAAATAGAATATATATTGTATCTCGCTTACATAATATAAGTAAATATTGTAACCGTAATTTTTAAGAAGCAATTTATCTCCCATATCTCCATTTGTCTCTATATATCTCTATCTCTAAATATTTCAATAAAACACAAAATGTCTAAAAGAATCTAAAACCCTCCTTTTCAACTATTTTTTTTCAAAAATTGTGTGGGTGTTAGCTTGGTCTCCTTTTTAAAAGCATTATAAAACGAAGATCGATTACTAAAGCCAACTTCTCTGGCGATCCCTTCTATCGAATACTGCTGACGAGACCCAAGCAACATTTTTTTGGCTTCTTTTATACGATAAGCATTGATAAAACTTCTGAAACTACGCTCTGCTTTTTGATTAATAATTTGAGAAATTAAATACTCAGGAAGCTGAAGTTCTACAGCTATATGCTTCAACTTAAGGTCTTCTCGTTTGAAAAACTCCTTTTCATTCATCAATTTTTCAATTTTAGAAAAGTAGGAGGAGATTTCTTTATCCGTTAGAGAAGAGTTGTTGTATTTATTGAGAAGGTTTGGGTTAGTACTTATTAATTCTGGAAGACTAATCATGATAATACAAAAGAATATGAGTAGAATCGAAAAAAGCTCGTACATTAAATAGTTGAAATTTCCACTTAAGCCGAGAACCCTTAAAACAATTACCAGAAGTAAAAAAAGTAGTCCTCCAACAAAAAGCATACGAATCCAATGTATTAGGTTTTTTTGAGATTTTGTGGGGCTTGGATTGTCTTTTATGTATTTATTTAGACCAAAATAAACAGCAATAATGTAAATGATTGAATAGGCGAATTGAAAATAGACATACCACCCAGGAATCAACCCTAAGGTATTAACAATCTCTCTATTAAGGACAGCTAATTTATACTCAGCACTTTGAAGCAAAAAGGGAGAAAGATAAGCCAGTAGCACAAAAAAAGGAATAAAATGTACAAGGTCTTTCCACCTGATTTTTTGAATTCCTTTGAGCAGATAATGAGCATAAAGATAAATAAAAACAGGCCTGAGTATCCCTACTGGATAATTGATTTTAAACCAGTGTGGATAATAAATAATATTCCCGGTGTTATAAAGGATTTTAACCGTAATGACTACCGCAGTGCTAATAAAAAAAGCAACTAGCCAAATATTGACAATATTCTTCTTCGCTTTAATGCCAATACCAATTGCCATGACTATTGCAAAAAATAGTCCGGCCAGTGTGATTAAATCTGCATATTGAAAATAAATAACACTAAATTTTATCTATAATATTTTCTAGTTGCCTTGCAACTAGATGTAAAAGGTAGAAAGTAGAATGACTAGTCCTTCTACCTTCTACTTTTTACTTTCTACAATATAAGTATCTTTTAAACGACGAGAACTACATTTCCCTTTTTACGCCCAGTATCAACATATCGGTGTGCTTCCACGCTCTGGTCTAAAGGATAGCTTTTATCAAGAATGGTTTTCAAATACCCTCCCTCGATAATTTGTCTCAATTTTTTTAGAAGCTTAAGAAGTTCAGGAGTTGGAAGCAAACCAGTAGCCGAAAATTTCGCCTTTTTACCTCCCATCATAGATGTCCATATCATAGGGATAAGCACAGACAACTTTAGAACTGGTGAAAGATAAACTCCTTTTGGATTTAAGGCTTTTTTGGATTTGAAAAAGGAACTTTTGCCAATAGTGTCATAGATAATATCATAAGTTTCGCCAGTCTTGGTAAAATCCTCCTTGGTATAGTCAATTACTTTGTCAGCTCCCAGAGATTTAACTAATTCTAAATTTCTTGTGCTACTTACTCCAGTCACTTCTGCTCCGAAGTATTTCGCAAGTTGAACTGCAGCAGTTCCCAGGCTCCCTGAGGCTCCATTAATCAATACTTTTTGCCCTTGTTTTATCTGGCCGATTTCTCTAAGAAAATTTAGGGAAGTCATAGGGCCATCACAAATCGTAGCAGCCTCTTCAAAACTCATATTTTCGGGTTTGATAGCCAACACTCCATTCGCTGGCATGGCGATGTATTCTGCATTTGCACTAAAATTAACTCCCGTTTCTCCAAAAACAGAGTCTCCAATTTTAAATTCCTTTACTGCCTCACCTACATTTTCAATTGTCCCTGCAAATCCAGTTCCTATAATGGGCCTTTTAGGCCGGGAAAAACCAAGAAAAAACCTGCTGATATATGGGTCTGCTTTACGCATCATGGTATCCGCCTTGGTTACTGGAGTAGCATGAACTTTGATTAATATTTCATCTTCCTTTATAGATGGTTTATCTACATTTTGGATTTGAAGTACCTCAGGGGATCCGTATTTGGTGACGACTATGGCTTTCATTTTTTCTGCTTTCATGGTTTACTTTTTTGGTTAAATGTTCGATGACAAAATTAAAGCAGATTGAAATCCTAATCGTTCGGGTTTTGAAATCAGGACTTATTTTGAGTAGAAGGTAGCAGGTAGAAAGTAAAAAGACAAGTCCTTATACTTTCTACTTTCTGCCTTTTACTATCTCTTTCCAATACGCTCGTGGCGTTTTTCCCATCATTTTTTTAAAAAAAGAATTAAAGACAGTCTTAGAATTAAAGCCACTTTCATAGGCAAGAGCCAAAATGGTAAGGTGCTGCTGGCCGGGATCAGCTACCTTGGCTTTGAAGGCCTCCAGGCGGTAGGAGTTAATAAACTCTGAAAAATTTTTATCAAAGCCTTCATTTAAGGCCTGCGACAATTGATTCGCATGAATTCCCATCATATTGGCTAAATCCCGAAGGCTTAAATGAGGATCGAGATAGGGTTTTTCTTCCAACATTAAGTCCTCAAGTTGTTGGCGATATTGATTTAATTGTTTTTTATTAAAAAGAGCCTTTTTATATTTTCTTTTGGGCAATTGAATGGAGGATGTCTCACCCAAGATTTTTTTCATTAATTCTCGAAAATGATCATCGGTGCGAAATGATTTGAGAATAGGTTCTATGGATAAATAGACCAACATAGGCAATCGCATCTCAATGGCCTGTTCAATCAAATTAAATGTTGCTCTTTGATTATCCAAAAAGGCCTGACAAAGGATGAGGATATTCATAGCTCTGCCCATCAAATCTGTTTGCATATGTGCCTTTAATTTCAAGATGCCTTCTTCAGCCAAAACCCTATTGCCCAGGGCGGCATAAGCCATAGTCATTCCCCCTAGTTTCATAATATCATCCGTCTTATCCGGAGGAAGATTTTGAAACAAGTCTAAAGCTTCTTCCTTTCGGTCTAATAATATTAAAGATTGCCCTAGATATAAAGTGGGGACTACAAAATCAGGTTTCAGATCCTTACTTTTCTGAAAGCATTCTATGGCTTCATCATATCGTTCCTTAGCATAAAAAATGCAGCCTTTAAGGTGATAATTAATCTCTGAAAAAGGGTCAAGTTGAAGAGCCGTTTCTATATAATTTAAGGCAGCCTCAAATTTTCCTTCGGCCACTAAAGTTGAAGCCATAGACTGATAATATTCAACTGTAGGACGTATTTCAAAAGCCTTATTTAAATGGCGGTAGGTGCTCTCTAAATCCCAATCTTGCAAGAAACTCATATAGGAGAGATTAAGTTGGGCTTCAGGAAGATTGGGGTCTAATTCAATGGCTTTTTCTAGAAAAGGATGTGCTTTGGCAAAAGATTCGGCTGCTGGCTCTAATCCGATAGTGCCAAGCATAGTATAGCCCAAATGCATTCCCAGGTAGGCCAAAGGAAAATTAGGATGTGCTTTAATAACATCCTCTAAAATTGACATACCTTTTCGAATATCAAGCTTAGTCATTTTTAGAATATGATACCTACTTCTTAGATAACTTTTATAGGCATCTACTGATATTTCAAGAGCTGCTACTAGCTTGTCTTCTAAATCAAAATGCCCTAAGTGCTCTCTTAATTTGTCTGCAATCAAAAGACTAATTTCATCCTGCACAGCAAAAACATCATCCATAGATCGATCAAAGGTCTCTGACCAAAAATGAAAATCTTCATTCACATCAATCAACTGGGCCTTGATCCGCATCTTATTCCCTGATAACCGAATACTGCCTTCCAGAATAGTAGACACTTTTAACTCACGGCCAATCTGAGGAATAGGCAGGTTTTTATTTTTAAAAAAGAAAGAGGAAGTCCGGGAAGTCACTTTCAAGCCTTTAATTTTGGCCAAGGCGTTAATGATTTCTTCCGTCATGCCATCACTGAAATATTCATTTTCTTCATTGGTACTCATGTTCACAAAAGGAAGAACTGCAATAGATTTGGTAGATTCTTTTTGTTTCCCTTTGAGTTCCGTCCTGGCGGGGACCTTAATCCCTTCATTGCTTACAGAGAATATTTCAACGGGGGTTTCTATATTTTTCAGTCCAAAAAAACCAAGAGAGATAGTAGAAATTTGCTGTTGATTTTTGAGCTCATCATTTAATTTTCCAGAAAGTAAAATTCCCCCTGCCACACCCATGCTTTCAATGCGAGAAGCCATATTCACACCATCCCCATAGACTTCTGTTCCGTCAAAAACGATATCTCCCACATGCAGACCAACGCGCAAAGGAACCCGCTCCCCCTTTTGTAAAGCAAGTTGAAGAGCAATAGCACATTCTACGGCCTCCACTCCGCTTTGAAATACACTCAGGGTTCCATCACCAAAATACTGTAATATTTCTCCATTATATTGATCATGATACTTTTGAAATTCTTGGCGGTGGTGGGTTCTAACCCTGGCAGCGGTATTTTCGTCTGATTGCATCAAAGCGGTATATCCGACAATGTCAGTAAACATAATAGCGGCGAGCCGGCGGGTCTTTTGATTTTTCATTGATTTTTTGCTTTGATGGATGCTTTCCTTTAATAAAGCTTTGCTTCTGAAAATTACACTAAATCTTGTATTTTGGATAAAACATTTGCCGTAAAAATAGATTTGCTCAAATTTTTCCAGTCAAGGCCTAAAATCAATGTTAAGCCCCTTTAGAAAAACACGCCAAAAAATTCTTTAAATTTATATACCCTTAAACATCAAATCACCATCAATCCATGTCAACGAATTCACCCATCCAGCAAATCCCCATCATCAATATTGGGCCACTAGTAAGAGTTGATGCTACCCTACAAGAAATAGAAGTGACTGCCATGGAAATAAAAGATGCCTGTATAAATGTGGGCTTCTTTTATGTAAAAAATCATGGGATCTCAGAGGTTCACCTCAAGAATGTTTTTTCAATAAGTAAAGCCTTTTTTGATTTGTCGGAGAAAGAAAAGATGAAAATTCACATGGCAAATTCAGAAATCTTCCGTGGCTATACCCCCATAGGCAAGGAACTTACCAATAATAAACGAGATTGGAACGAAGCCGTCGATTTTGGTCTTGATTTATCACCAGATCACCCTGATGTTCAAAAAGGCTTACCCTTACAGGGCCCCAATCAATGGCCTGAGAATCCAACGAAATTCAAGACACTTTTGCTCCATCATTGGGATTTGCTGATAAGTTTAGGAGAACGAATTACACAGGGCCTGGCCTTGAGCCTGGGTTTGGATAAAGATTATTTTCATGCCTTCACCGATAAATCTCAAAGTGCCATGAGGATTTTGCATTATCCACCCTATCAGAAAAAAGCTGGAGACAACATTGGAGGTGGCATCGGCCCGCATATTGATTATGGCTTTTTGACTATCTTGGCGCAAGATGAAGTAGGAGGATTAGAGGTCCAAAATTCTGCCGGAGAATGGATTGCAGCACCTTACATCCCAGGCACCTTTATCATCAATATTGGTCATATGATGCAGCGATGGACGAATGATCAATACAAAGCTACCTTGCATCGTGTAAAATCATCAGGAAAAAAAGATCGATATTCTTTCCCTTTCTTTTTTGAGCCCAATTTTGATACGGTTGTTAGTCCGCTCGAAGTGTGTTATGATGAGGATAATCCTCCTCGTTATGAACCCTTTCATTTTGGGAATTACCTTTTGGGAAAATATAAGAGTAGTTATGCGGAGAGCATGAAGGAAAAATAATGGGCCTCCTCTCAAATTTTGAATTTTGAATTTTGAATTGAAAGTTCAGGTATTCATTTGGGAATATTTTTTTTATCTCAATACACACTACCCAGTACACATTACCAAGTTGCAGCGCAACGTAAAACAATTGGATTATTATGAACAACAAAAACCTTGCCTTCCTAATTGCTTTTTTGTTCACAGCTTGTTGGAGCTGTAATAACACTCAATCTGATTTAAACCATGGACAGGCTCTTGGAAATCTTGATTCCGCAATTGATCCTTCAACGTTCATGTGGTACGATAAGCCAGCAGAGAAATGGGAAGATGCTTTACCAGTAGGGAATGGACGACTCGGTGCCATGATTTTTGGTAGGTATGGAGAAGAACAGATACAACTCAATGAAGAAACTTATTGGTCAGGGGGCCCCTACTCTACTACCGTTAAAGGAGGCTATAAAGTGCTACCTGAAATTCAAAAATACATTTTCGAAGGCCAGCCTATTAAGGCACATAAATTATTTGGAAGGCATCTAATGGGCTATCCGGTAGAGCAGCAAAAATATCAGGCCCTGGCCAACCTACACCTGTTTTTTCCCAACCAGGATACTGCATTTAATTATCAAAGATCTCTGGATTTGAAAACAGGGATTGCTACTGTTCAATATTCCAAAGATGAGATCAATTATAAAAGAGAAATCATCGCTTCTTACCCAGATCAAACCATCCTGATTCGGCTTACGGCCGACCAGCCAGGGAGTATTTCTTTTGATGCTGAATTAAGAGGCGTTAGGAATAGTGCCCATTCAAATTATGCTACCGATTATTTTCGTATGGATGAAGTAGGTGAAGATCAATTAAAGCTGACCGGAAAGTCGGCTGATTATTTAGGGGTCGAAGGACAGCTTTCTTATGAGGCCAGAATCAAGGCCATTCCTGAAGGAGGTACCATTTCCACAGATAATGATAAGATAAAAATCCAAAATGCCGATGCTGTAACGCTTTATTTTGTAGCGGCTACTAATTTTGTAAACTATAAAGATGTTAGCGGCAATGAAAGCCAAAGAGTGGAAGAGGCATTATCCAAATTAGGATCGCGTAATAGCGAAGCCATAATAAAAGATGCGGTGGCTGATTATCAAACTTACTTTGATCGGGTATGGCTATCCCTTCCCAGCACCCAAACCTCCTTTTTGCCTACTGATGAACGAATGGAGAGCATCCAGTATACTCCCGATCCGCAATTAGCTTCCTTAGCTTATAATTTTGGCCGCTATTTACTAATTTCTTCCTCACGCCCCGGTACCCAGCCTGCTAATCTTCAGGGAATCTGGAATAAGGATATGAACCCCAGTTGGGACTCTAAATACACCACTAATATTAATACTGAAATGAACTATTGGCCAGTGGAAACGGCCAATCTTTCGGAATTAGCAGAGCCTTTGATCACAATGATTAAAGAATTGACGGATCAAGGTTCGGATGTAGCCAGAGAACATTATGGAGCAAAAGGCTGGGTTTTTCATCAAAATACAGATATATGGAGAGTGGCTGCTCCTATGGACGGCCCTACCTGGGGGACTTTTACTGTGGGCGGTGCCTGGCTGACGACCCACCTTTGGGAACATTTTCTTTTTACTCAAGACGAGGCCTTTTTGGAAGAAATCTATCCAGTATTAAAAGGATCGGTCGAGTTTTTTATGGACTTTCTAGTTGAACATCCTAATGGACAATGGCTGGTTACCAATCCTTCCAACTCTCCTGAAAATCCACCAGAGGGAGAGGGCTATGAATATTTTTATGATGAAGTGACCGGAATGTATTATTTCACAACCATTACTTATGGAGCCACTATGGACAATCAGATCCTTAAAGATCTATTTGATTATTATGTTTCGGCAACTGAAATTTTAGGAAAAGATGAGGCTTTTGCTCAAGAGGTACAAACCACAAGATCTCGCCTTGCACCTTCTTTAGTGGGCAAAGATGGAACCCTTCAGGAATGGACGGAAGATTTTGGGCAATTGGAGGATAAACACCGTCATTTTTCCCACTTATATGGCCTCTATCCCGGCAACGTTATTTCTGCCAAAGAAACTCCTGAGCTTGTGGATCCTGTGAAGAAGGTGCTGGAACAAAGAGGCGATGGTGGAACCGGCTTTTCAAGAGGCTGGAAAATGGCCCTTTGGGCTCGACTTTATGATGGGGATCGAGCTAATAGTATTTTTAAAGGATACTTAAAAGAACAGTGTTATGCTTCTCTTTTTGCGAAGTGTTTTACTCCTCTTCAGGTTGATGGTACTTTTGGAGTTACTGCCGGTATTACCGAGATGCTCCTTCAATCGCATGAAGGCTATATTGACTTATTGCCTGCTCTGCCCAGCGAGTGGGCTACGGGTCAGCTTAAAGGAGTCAAGGCTCGTGGTGGATTTGAACTTGATTTTGAATGGGAAGATGGAAAGCTTTCAAAACTCACTGTATTATCTACTGCAGGTAAAACTTGCAGGATTCAATTGCCGGATGGATTAAAAGAGTTTGAGACCGTAGCTGGAGAAAGCTATGAGTTGCTATAACAATAGGCCATGCGAAACATTTCAATACTTACACTTTCGGTTCTCTTTTTTATTTCCTGTGAAAAATCAGTACCACCACCTAATTCGGTAGGGCCAACACCTAGCCCTTCACAGATCGCCTGGCACAAAATGGAATATTACGCCTTCATCCATTTCAACATGAACACCTTTACCGATATGGAATGGGGTTATGGAGATGAGCCTCCCTCTACCTTTAACCCCTCTGAATTAGATACCCGTCAATGGGCCAGGGTGGCAAAAGAAGCGGGTATGAAGGCGATTATTTTGACTGCCAAACATCATGACGGATTTTGTTTATGGCCTTCGGCTTATACGGAGCATTCAGTAAAAAATAGTCCCTGGAAGGATGGAAAAGGAGATGTCATTGCCGAATTGGCAGAAGCTTGTCAAGAATATGGCCTAAAAATGGGTCTTTATCTTTCACCTTGGGATCGCAATCATGCAGAGTATGGCCGACCAGAATATCTTGGTTATTACCGCAATCAGATGAAAGAGCTTTTGACAAATTACGGCCCTGTTTTTGAATTTTGGGTGGACGGCGCCAATGGGGGAGATGGGTATTATGGGGGTGCTAATGAGGTGAGAAATGTAGATCGAAAAACTTATTACGATTGGGATAGCACCTTTGCATTGGCCAAGTCTTTGCAGCCAGAAGTGATCATTTTTAGTGATGGCGGTCCGGATATTCGCTGGGTAGGTAATGAACAGGGTTTTGCAGATGCGACTAATTGGGCAACACTTAGAAGAGTTGAATTTGCTCCAGGTATTGGTCCTTACCAGCAATTAACTTCAGGACATGAAGATGGCACTCATTGGGTACCCGCCGAATGCGATGTATCCATCCGTCCAGGTTGGTATTATCATCCAAGTCAGGATGACCAGGTGAAGAGTCTCTCTCAACTATTGGATATCTATTATCACTCCGTTGGCCGAAATGGGAATTTATTATTGAATTTACCAGTGGATAGAAGAGGTTTGGTTCATGAAAATGATGTTTCCGCCTTGATGGCCTTAAAGAAAACATTGGATGTAACTTTTGCAATTAACTTGGCCACTAAAGCAAAAGCTACTGCCAGTTTGGAAAGAAGTAAAGACTTTAGTGGCGATAAAGTTCTGGATGACTCTGACGAAACCTTCTGGTCAACTCCCGATGGAGAAATTCAGGCTACTCTCAGTTTAAGTTTTGATGATTCGATTACCTTCAATCGATTAGTTTTGCAGGAGTATATCGCCCTTGGGCAACGAGTAAAAAAATTTGAGGTTTGGATTAGGCAAGGTTCTGACTACCAAAAAATAGCTACTGAAACCACTATTGGTTATAAGAGGATTTTAAGGCTTCCTGATGCTTCAACTGATGAAATTCAAATTAGGATTTTAGATGCCAAGGCGGTGCCGACGATTTCGAATGTGGAGGTATATTATGCGGATGGGGAACCTGAGGAAAATGAATGACGTATATCCTTCTTTTCAAATATTATCCTACAGTCTAAATGGGTATTTCGAAATTTAATGCTTCTTTTGACACTGACTTCGCACACTGACTTTTACAGATTTTCACTGTTTTAGTCAGTGCAGAATAAGCTTAGTTTTTACTTTTTAATCCATTCGAATATTCAATAGATTCACCACACAATTTTCCATATTTCCCACAGTCAATACAAACTCCTGCTTTACCTTGAGACCATTGGAATAGGTGGCAGGTTCCCAATTGGGCATATTCTGGATGGCTTTTAATAATAACTCCTCTGTTTTTTCTTTTTGGGTGGGCCAAAACACATGAGCATCCTCAATTTGCCCATCTTCGGTAATGGTAAATTTCACAGTGGTTAAATCATAGCCTTGGAAGCTGTCTGCTGGAATTTCGTCCATGACACTTTCTTTAAGGTATTGCTGTAACTGTTTCTGGCCGCCCGGGTATTTGGCATCGTTATCGGGGTCGATGATAAATGTAAAATCGAGTTCTTTAGGATCATTTTGCTTTAGGGTATTTTCAGGTATGTATCGAACATTCACTGAAATGTTTGAGCCTATATCGGCCTTAGACATAAGGTCTTTTTGTTCCTGTGTAAGTACTTCATTTTTATTTACCATTTTCTTTACATTACCATTAAGGCTGGCCAACACTTCAACGGAAATATATTCTCTAACCCAAGATGGTTTATAGTATTTATTAAGGTCAATTATGGTATTTGCCTTCCCTAAATTTTCTTTGCTAATTGAAAGAGGAGGATAAACTTTGTGCACCTCAAAGTAAAGCTCATTTGAAGAATTTTCTTGTGATGATCCAATAAAAGGTAAGGCAAGAAAAAACAACATTAAGCTTACGTAACTATTTCTCATAAAACAAAAGTTATATTTACAAAAACAATTTAAAGATAAGTTAGAACTTCCTTTTATAGTTTCGATAACTGTAAATTAATGTAAATTGAGTGTAAAACACATCATAACACATTTTAATCCCATAGATTTGCGCTATGATTTTCAGGAATCTTAATCACCTATTTCAACAATTTATTTTTTTTACAGTAGCCCTTCTCTTTCCACTGGCCGCTATTGAGGGGTCGGATGAAGTAATTATGGAGAAGCAGGCCAGGGTTGCTATGAGAATGATTGGTCATGAAATTTTAATGAGCCTGGGAGATGGAGAATCCCGTGTATTGCCGATTGAGAAGAACCAGGACCATTACAAAATTTCCTTTGAATTTGAATTTGGCTTTGACCCTGATGACATTGTTTCCATCATTGACAGCGTTATGACCGTGACCCAGATTGCCAGGCACTATCTGGTTGAGGTAGAGCAATGCCAGTCACAAGAAATCGTTCATAGTTTCGAAGTAGGAAATCTATTAAATTATCATCTTATTCCCTGCAAAGGAAGAGTGCTTCCTGAGGATTGCTATAGTCTTTTAATTACATTGTTGGATGACAAACTAACTATTTCTGGAAATAAGGACTCCTTTGTTCATTCTTCAGGAGCTAAAGATGTCAGTCCTTTGGGCTTTAGTTTTTTAATCATACCATTACTTTTTTTGATTGGTTTAATCAGTTTTTTTATTTGGAAAAAGAAAGGCCCACATACCGGCAAATATGCTACTAATGCTGATCCCAACTTGATTTGGATAGGTGCCTCACAGTTTGACAAAAGAAATATGACTCTTTCTTTCGACAATAAAAAAGTGGAATTGTCCAATAAGGAAGCAGAATTACTTTCCTTATTACATTCTGCGGCAAACCAAGCTGTAGAGCGTGAGCTCATTCTCCAAAAGGTATGGGGAGATAAAAGTGGTTACATCGGAAGAACCCTGGATGTTTTTATCTCCAAACTGCGCAAAAAACTTGAAGCAGACGCAAGTGTAAAAATTGTTAATATTCGAGGTGTGGGATATAAGCTTATCCTTTAAAATAATTAGATACCCAGGCTTTAACCTGATTATCTGTCATGCTATCTGCTTTTTCAACACCCTTCACTTTTTTTAGTAAGGTAGCATAAGATTCCGATAGTTCTTTGTACAGCATTTCTCCTGTTTGGGCAGGTCCAAAAATCACTAGGGCATCTGCCGATTCCATCTGCTCTACGAGTTCGCCGAAAAACTTTTTAAATTGATGTTTTTCTCGTTCTGTGTACTTTCTGTCGTGAACGACATCCTGGGGCCCTCCTTTCATTTTGGTTCCGCTTCCTCCTTTCGGGCGAAACTCATCAACGTTAGAATCAATTGTTTGCAGCTCAACATTATCTCCAGCAATAGTGACAATTTTGGCTGTTCTTTTGTCAATCCAAATTCCTATTTTCTTTGTCATATCATGAATGTGTTTAATGGCAATTATAGGGATGTATACGTATCAATATCGGGTCATGTATTGATTATATATTTTTTGACACGGGCTATAGCACACGGATTTTCACTGTTTTTGTCGATGCTGAATAATGCTTGTTATAATCATTATAATAATCAGTTACAGTACGCTTGTAGATTGATATTAAAGAAGGTTAGTTGTTCGGATGGAGTATAATATTCTTTTGCCTAGAAAGAAACCCTTATAATTTATACAATTAAATGGCTTTTGTTGTTCTTGAGTGTAGTTTCATTGAAGAATTTAGTAGCAAGGTTATTGATTTTCAATTCTGCTTAAACGCTTCAAATGAGACAAAGTCAAAGGCGTTTTTTCGGACTTCTTTAAAATGTCCTTCCTCCAGGCTCCACTTGGCTGTTTTGGCTTGATCACTTAATATGCCGATCTCTTCCTTCTCGAGATGGTAAATTTCCATACCTTCAAAACTATGAATGGCTGGGTAATAGAAGTGCAGGGTAATGGCTCGTTGGCTAGTAGAGTTATTTCGAAGTTTATGAATGACGCCATCTGGCTCTGGCATAAGGCCTTTTTTTCCATATCGATCAATAGCGTATTCTATCAGTTTGTCGCCTTCAAACCGATAGGAGACATTATCTAATTCTCCCTCCAGCACAAAAACATATCCGAATAAGCCATCATGAAAGTGAACCGCACTCTCCACTCCTGCCGGCCAATTGATTAGAACACATTCAAATGGTTCGAGGGTTAATATGTTTCTTCCGTAATCGCCTACATGCTCCGGTTCATTGACTAATTCATCATATTTTAGTTCATCAAAATTGATGGCTTTGACGAATTCGCCTAAAGAATTGTAGTTAATTGTTGTTTTTGAGGATTTGATTTTATGGATTAGATCATTCATAATATTGAGTGCTATTTATAATTGTTTTCTTTTTTAATCAGGTTGCACATATTTAAGAATTGATGAAAGTCTGGCAGGCATTGATTCTGGTGATTTCAGGTCAATATCTCCAAATGGAGTAATTAATGGTTTGCTAAAGTCTAAGTAGTGAAAGAAAAAGGTTAATCTTGTCATATGGGTCAAGTATTTTGGCTCATCAAGCCAATTCCCAATAATTTCTGTTCCTTGTTTATTTAGATATTTCTCGTCATATGGTGCTTGCCAATTCAATTTGTCGATGTCTTCTTTTTGTTGGGTAAATTCGTCAATCTCGATATCCATAAAATTGGCTTTTATATCGAGTTCAATGAGATGCACATCCACTTCATTGTCTACTGAATAAATTCCGATTAAACTTATAGCTTTTATCATTTCTTTGATGGGCTATAATGCTTAGGGTGAAAATTCTTTTAATGACTTTTTCCTATATCGCGTAGTGCATTAATGTTCAAATTTCACATGCTTTGTTTCTAATTCAATATCTTCATTCATTGCTCCTCTTTTTCTAATATTGCAATAATATTTTTGATGTTTAACATAAGATTTGGTACATCTTCAATAGCTGTTTGCCAGACCATTTCTAGGTCGACATTAAAATAATCATGAATTAATTTATCCCGCATTCCAGCAATGGCTCGCCATGGAATTTGGTTAAACCTTTCTCTTAAATCCTGACTTATTCTTTTTGTTGCTTCACCAGCTACCTCAATTTTCCTGATCACAGCATCTTGTTTTTCTTCATCTTCCAAGAATTCTTCGTAATTAACTTCATTTATGTAATCAGTAATTCTTGCAAGGCTTTGATAGATATGATCAAGATATATTAGGTTGCTCTTCTTCATTAAATATGGTGATAAGGTCTTCTAAAATATATTCTTTTAGGCGAGGATTTTTAAGACTATTTTCTGTTATTAGGTCTACTTCAACCTGTAGTTGATCTGATAGTTCATGCTGAATTTGGACTAATTTTAATAAGCTTATCTTTTCTTTAAAATTGATTAGAAGGTCCAAATCACTATCTTCATCATTTTCACCTCTGGCATATGAACCAAATACTCCAACCCGATTAGGATGATATGGAGAGAGGAGTGAAATAATTTCATTTTTTAATTGGAGATCAATCATTCTATTTCTGTTGAAGTACTAATTTAACATTCTTTATTCTATTTTCGTTCCTTTTTTATTTTTTCAATGGAGTTAGTTAAAGCCTTATTAAGCTCCAAAAATTCATTCCAACTCTCTTCCTTTAAATTCTTTGTGTCGCTACTCTGTAGCTCTATTAATCTTTCATCTTGCACCGCCGGCTGTGGCCGCCGGCTTGAGTGTATCGCCATTCCATGGCTTAATCATCACATTCCAAGGTAAGCTCAAGCGGCAAAGCCGCGAAACCATACTGCCTGAGACGCAAGCCTCAGGAAAAGAAAAAAGTTATAAAAGTAAGCTGCAGCGCAGCGACAGAGATGTCTTGTTTTTTTTAAAATGACACCTTATTATTTATCAAATCCTGCTATCCTTTCATAAGCGTCCTGCAGGCAAAAGGCAATTTCATTAGTTAATAATTGATTTTCCATCTTTGAATACATAACAAAGAAATTGAATAGTTCCTTAACTTGGAAGAGTTCATTATTCGAACCTTTAAACCTATCCCTAATCTGATGAATCTCACGTTGAAATTCACTAATTAACCTTAATGCCTCTATTTTTTGTTGATCATTAATTTCATCTCTTAGCATAATCATCCTTACCCCAATAGGAACATTATCGGCAATAAATTCGAAATATCTGACTTTATTACCCTGGCTCCACTCTTGCACATTTATCAGTTGCTCTTTTAATGTCATCCTTCTCTTCTCTAAGAAATAAATCCATTTATTTTACCCAAATACTCCTCTGGAAAATCCAGCTTTTTGGCCAATTCAAAAAGCGATTTAGCATAGGACGAATTCGTTCCGGTAAGCAATTCAAGCGGCAAATTATAGCATAAGGCCATTACTTCTTGGTCTGATTCTGTGATAATTTTTACTTCTTCAGGAATGTAATCCGCCACACTTTTTTCGGAATATAATGGAATTAATTCCTCCTCGTCCACTTCCATTAAAAGCCCATATGCTTTTTCATTTTCCTTTGGAATTAAGGAAGCTCGATTTCCAATTTTTAAAGTGTAGTCCTTTAAATATCCTTTTCTGGGATTCGAAGGGTTTATTCCATTATTTGTTAAAATATCCTGGTCCATAAACAGACCATAAAAAAATACCTCCATAATATTTTGTTTTGATAATTGTTAACAGTCTTGGGTGGTTGTAATGCCGTTTATTCATTGCTTCACACTAAATTCAATTCCTTCCGTTTACTCCAATAATATATGGCTAATCCAGTAACAATAATGGGTAACATAATTCCAAATTCATCTATAAAATACGCTGTATTCCCTGTATCCTCTGTCAAAGGGGTAAAAATGCTTTGGATGTATAAATTATGACTGGCATGAAGAATAACGGCGGTCCATAAACTTCCCGACTTCATTCGGAACCAGGTGTAGATAAAACTTACACTGATTACCAATACCATAAAACAGATCATGGCAACCCAAACGGGGGTGCCGCTGTTGTAATCCGCAAATAATAAAATGGGTAAATGCCAGATTCCCCAAATAAATCCGGAAATCAAAGAAGTTTTGGTAAACCCCTCAGTTTTGTAGAGTTCAGGCACTAAAAATCCACGCCAGCCAATTTCTTCGCCTAATGCAAATATGGCCCCTGTGAGAAAGCCCACCGTTCCTTGTATCAGGACATACACCAGAATTACTAAATTATTATCTAATTCCGTTAAGCCAAGTGAAGTAGCAATAGTTGTTACAAACTCCCCATTGTAGAATTTTCCCCAACCAACTATCCAGACGATCAGGTAGGCAACCAATGCATAGAGAATAGGAATAAAATAGCTCCGGAGTTGGTATTTCGTCTTCCCCCATTTCCAACCGAGCTCTTTCAAACTCCTTTTTAAGATCCTCATCGTAATTAATGCGGAAATTCCTGGGCACCACATAAGTCCTAAAACATACAGGCCACCACCCGCGGAAAGGGTTCCAGCATCAATAATCAGATAATAAAAAATGCTGCTTAATGCCAGCGTTATCAGAAGAAATATGAGGATAGGTTTAGAATTGTTTTCGATTTGATCTGTCATTATTATTCAGGTTGGTGAAGTGAACTTAATCCGAATAGCTGGGTATCTGGAACTAATTCCTAAATATCCAGCAATAAATTAAGCATTCTCCACCTTTCAACAGTAGTATTCTATCCTATTTTTTATAACCCTTCCTTTATTTTTCATTCAGAAAATCAACCAATTTTTCCCCAGATTCAGATAAAGCCGCTAGAACTGCTTCATTTTCGGCTCTTTTCTGAGTTTCTTGAATATTGGAATCTGTATTTTCTTTTTGGATTAATTCTTCTTTAGTGACAATATTGGAATAGGGAACTACTCCAGTTCTGATATCCAGCAATACTATTTCGATGGTGGCAAAGGCTTTGGCCTGGTCTCTTTTAAAAGCTTTGTATTTATAATAGATGTCACTTTTAATAGAGAAGATAAGCAGCAAATCTGCCTGTAGACGAACCGCCGATTCTCTTAAATTGGTCAGGGTAGGATTCTGATTGGTCATAATGGAGGGCATTAAAGTGACCTTATAGACACGTCCGGCCTGATTAATGGAGGTCGTTAAGTTTTCAAAATAGCCCTGTTTTAGCTTTAAGAACTCCTCGTTGTAGCTGTAATTGTAGTAATACTTATTCAAAGAGGTGCTTCCAAAATTGTAAATCGCTACCCTGGCTGAATCTGGCAAGGTAATGTTTCCATCCAATAGTCTTTGGATATCTTCTTCGCTTATCGTACGATCATCAGAATTAAATAGGGACTTTTCAATTCGTTCACCAGCATAAGCTTGTTGAGGGTAAGTTGGGAGTGTATTAATAGGTCTATTCACGCCACAGGCAGCAAAAAGGGCTACCATTAAAATTAAGATAACATGCTTCATTTTAGTCAGTGATTTTTTTTGAATAACTATGGCGAGGCAGGTAATATTATTTTTAGGGGATTCTTTTTGGGGTAAACTTAAAAAAGATCCCCTAGATAATATATTTATCAATTCAGGTTGCGATATTCCACAGGCGTCTTACCTGTTTTTGACCTAAATAATCGAGTAAAATAGTGGGGATAATTGAAACCTAAGTCATAGGCAATTTCACTGACGGATTGTTGAGTCCCCAATAGCAAATTCTTAGCTTTTTCAATCACAAAATCATTGATATGATCCTTGGGAGTTCTGCCCGTTTCTTTTTTCAAAAGATCACTAAAATAATGCTGAGACAGGTGTGCTTTTTCAGCAAAATACTGGATAGAAGGAAGACCTGATGCTAAGTGCTGCTCTGTTTTAAAGTAGTCTTTCAAGGCTATTTCAAACTGCGATACAATGTCCCTGCTTTGGCTGGTTCGGGTATTAAATTGTCGCTCATAAAATCGAAGACAATAGTTTAGGAGTAGTTCAATATTGGAGACGATTACCCTTTGGCTGTGATTATCAATACGCTGTTCGTATTCTGATTGAATATTGGTTACTAATTCCTTGATTTTTGTTTCTTCATCCTCTGATAAATGTAGGGCTTCGTATACCTCATAATTGAAGAAAGTATAGTCATCGATTTGAGTTCCCAGGTGGGTATTTCTGATCAAATCAGGGTGAAAGTATAGCATCCAGCCTTCAATTTCTCCTTCTTCAACAACTTTCTGAGGCGAGTAAACTTGTCCGGGAGCTGAAAAGACCATCAGTCCTTCATCAAAATCGAAAGAATTGCGCCCGTAATCTGCTCCGCAGTTTTTATCCTTCATAGAGATCATATAAAAATCTAGGACCACCTTGGAGCCTACTGCTTCATCAGGAATCACTACTTTGGAGGCATCCATTAAGGAGATTAAGGGATGCTTAGGTTTAGCAAAACCCATGGTGGTGTGTAATTGGCTGATGGGTTTGACCCGTACGATTTTATCTGACATGATTATTCTCTTGTTTATTGAATGCTCTACAAAGATCAGGAAATCTAATGGAAAGGACTAACACAAAACGCTGATTGGGTAACACGGGATGGGGGAATTATTAAGCCTTTTTGGTGTCGCTGCGATGTAGCTCTGATATTTTGCTCTTTTCTCTCCCTGAGGCTGGTGCCTCAGGTTAGTGTATTTCGCGGCTATGCCGCTTTGCCTACTTTGTGACTCGGTTTTCAAGCCATAGAATGGCGATATAACCAAGCCGATGGCGAAAGCCATCGGTGAATAGATAAGAATTCAAAAAGCTGCAGCGCAGCGACATAAATAACTTATAGGTTTTTGGGTTCCTATAATCCGGAGTCAAAGTTCACCTCAATTAATTGTGTTCAATATTTTCACCAATTATCAGTTGTATCCAATGAATCATTATCTATTTCTTCTTTATGGTTTATTATATCCTCAATTAATGTATCTACTACTTTATTATAGGCTCCCATGTATTCGAGTTGTATATCCTCCCTTTTGATCGATTCTTCAAAAATCTGGTATGTTTCAATCAAGTCATTTGCCTCCTTACCATCTAATATCAAATTGACCTCTGGAGCTAGCTCCAATAAATTCCAATTTTCTTTTAACTCCCACTCAAAGTTCCATGAGAATCCTTCGTTCAGCAATCGAATATAGAATTCCCTTGAAGGTCGTTCGTATTGTTTTTTGTCATTCAAAATAATTTCCACAATGGAATCCAATTGTTTTCTCAAAAACACCTCATTGGAATCATTGAAAATTACATCTTTTATTTTCTTTGCAATATTATGATCCAAAACTTTTTGAGTATCAGATCCCTTTTTTAATACAAAGTCCTTACTGGTTTCATTAATTAACCCCAGAATATAACTGTATTTATCAACTACCCTAAATAACTCAATATCGCCGGAAATATACAGCCACCGTAATATATTTTTAATGGCATTAATAGTTAAGAATTTAAAGTCAGCTTCATACAGTTCATTACCGCTAACCTTCAAATTGAATAGAAGATGCCCTATTGTTAACTCTCCTAGATCTAATTCTCCCTCCCAACTTTTTTTAAATAAAATCTTTTCCTCAGAAATCCTATTAACCTCTTCCAGTGTAATAAAACCGAGCTCGCTTTTTTTAATTAATCTCAAAATCCAACTTTATTTTATGCTTAATCTTATGGCCTCACAATCACCACCCCCTCCTTCACTACCCAAGAAAATTGACTCCCATTACTCACAGGTTCCAAAGTATAGGATTCCCTCTTTTTTAAACGCTCTAAATCCGCTTCTGCTAATTTCACACAAAAAGCTTGAATTTTGCCATCTCCGGAAGAAACAGTGCCTCTGAAATTGGAGCTACTGATTTCAATGCTCTCACCATTCAAATTTATTTTGAAAGAAAATCCGGCATTTTTAAAAAGTTCATTGAGTTGGTTATAATCCTGACTGATGAAATATTCTTCAATATTAACGGCAAAATCACCTCCGTTCAGGGATTTGAAATTTTCAGGTAAATCTGAGTCACCACTCCAGTATATCTTATTAATATGTGCCGTAGTAATTTCTTGATATTCTACGTGTGGGTAAACGAAAGGCTCAATATCCACATGTTTTTCGCCATCATTGACTCTAAAAAAAGCAATGATGTCCTGTTTCATTTCTTTGGTAATGGTATGGCCCTTGCCACTATAGGTAACTAGCTGAATGGGGAGCTTCATATTATTCAACACCTTCTGGCTTTTTTCCCATCTGTCGGGCATCATTTTTCTAGCAATGTGATTGGCAATGATTTGCCGCTCTCCATCATCCCAGGCGTCGGAATAGGGATAGGTGTCATTTCGGTCAAAACCTCCCATATAAATAAACTGCGAAACTTGTTTATAATCTTTCAAACTAAATTTGATATCGTAATCCTTTAAATTATGAACTCCAAGGGGGTAGGGCAAAGCGGCTTTATTCAATTTTTTTACCGGAAATATTGGGAGGCCATTCACCCCTCCAGATACCACTGCCCTTACCGCTTTAGGGTGTAAAACAGCAAATCTATTGCATAAGGTACCAGAAGCGGAATACCCATTCATAAATACTTTTTCTTTGACTTTAAATCCTAAAGAGGCTAATTTTTTCCTTGCATCTGCAATCATAGCTAGTAGCTGTAAATCTATCCTTGCCAAGGTTTTTCCTTCTTCAATATTCATGGCATCCTTATCCAGAGCATGGGTATAGGTATTGGCAATGGCTCGGGGTCGGGGAAAAACCGGAATTAACAAAGGAGTGCCCAGGCCGTCGGCAATCTCACGAGGATAGCTGCGTGTAATTAATCGGGTGGCTCGGGATAAATGAAGTTCAAAATCATCAGAAGTGGTACCCGTATTATTGGGCTCTACTAAAAGCCGGGATTCTTTGCCTTTGATGGATGTGGGAAGGTAAAGCAAGTAGGGGTAATTATATCCCAGGTCTGGCTTTTCAGTCATCTTAAAAAATACTGGAGCATCAAAATTGATGGTGTCCAAAACCACTTGATCAAAATTCAGTATTTCCTGTGCTTTGCAATGTAGAGAAAAACAAAGTAGCAGGAGCCAAGTCAGGTGTTGTTTTACTTTCATGTCATTTTTTTGAGGGCGGTTTAACAGTCGTTAGTTTGGGGCAGATAATGATAGAATCAGGTATAATTGTGGGTCATTTTTTTGACACGGGCTATCGCACACGGATTTTCACTGTTTTAATCCTCTCACCAGCTCTTTAGAACTGGGTCTTCCAAAAATTCTATCCTAGTAATAAATCTCCGTATTGGCTTCCATGTTTTTAAATAAATCGCAACAAATCGTTTTTGCCTTTCCAAATTAGAGAGGCGAATAGGCATGTTTTTTAACATCTTTGCCAGGGATACTTTTATATTTCTTGTTATGAAGTCATTTTCTTCAGCCTCTAATTCTTTTAAGATTCTATCGGCATTTCTTATTCCTAATTCAGCTCTATTAATTAATTTTTGAATTTCTAAATCGGAGATCTTAGGCTTTCGAAACTTATTGTTTCTGTGTGTGACAAATAAATTATAGTTATCGATGCCATAATTTAGAGAATCTATGGCCTGATTTAATCTGTATCTGCCCATTCTGGAATAATTGTCATCGATCTCATCTTGGATTAAGTCATTCGTTACCCCCAATTGGATAGTCCTATTAATAGAGGCTTTAAGTTGTTGAACTTTATTCTGTGCATGATAAGACTGTAAGGAATCCTGAAATTCAAATGCTCCTTTTCTGTTCAGTTTGGAAAAATCATTGGCCGTAAATTCTGCATTATTGATGGGATTATCTACCAATTGCCAAATGGGATCAAAAGGCATATGAGATTTTAAAAACCTTTTGGGTGGAACTAAAAAGTACCTACTGGTGAATTCTTGAAAAAATTTATCATCAGCCATATAACCCGCTGCCCAGGTTAGATCTAATAAATAATAGTTGGAACCAATTTTCACTGCATTCCAGGCATGATTATATTCTGAGATTGAATTGTCATATTCTTTGGTATATCCTGCGATCCTGTAACTTTCAATCCCAATGGCTTTGCACATGGCTAAAAACAGTTCTGTATACTGCCAGCAAATGCCTTTTCTGGTTTTCAGAAGATCTTCCAGCATTTCTTCAGTAGATGGGAAGGTTTTTAGAGTAGTAAGCTGATCCACATCATATTTTATATTGTGAGCAATCCAAACGTATAAGGCCCTCACTTTCTCCTCTTCTTTTTTTAATTCATGGGTTAAATAATTAGCTATATCACAAATGCTGGATACGGCTTTGGGGGTCTTCTTAGAAGCAGCATCTATTTTTGAATACCTATATTGTCCTAACAGGTTGGTGGTGAGTAGTAAGAAGATTATTAGGGAAATAGGTTTTATCATGTGATAATTGTTGGGTCAATTTTATAAGGGTTAGATCTAGCCGCTGATGAACACTGAATACACTGTTTTTCATTAGTACCTAATGATTTTAGAATCACTACAGATCAGCCTAATCAGCGTTTACCAGTGGCAGAAGGATACAATTTCCACTGTCAAATTACCTTTTGTATTTTCGTTTTGCAATTTTCAAGGACTTAATAATATCGTCTCTCATTTTACTTTGCTTCAGCTTTTTCACTTTCAGAATAATCTGATCTATATTTATTCCATCATGAATCGGACTTTCAATATTCTCTAAAATCATTATTGATGCTTGTCTGTTGTAGTTACCTAAATTCAAAAGCTCAATAATTTCATTTGGCTTTTTTTCAAGATAAGTCAATAGTGTCTCATTATACAACTGACTAAATTCTACATTAATGCTGCATCCCGGATTCGATGCATTCAGTAATAAATCAGCATCAAGATAGTTTATGAGGGAAATACTGTCTTTTAAATTCTTCCTTATCCATACTAATTCCTCTACAAAACAACTATTCCTTAGAGCCGTACTTTTGCCATTATCTTGTTCAAGAACTTGTTTTCTAATCACCAGAGGATATATTTTATCTTTGAGTTCTTCTATATCAATTGATCTATTATTTAGATACTTGTAATACATAGCAGCAATAACATAGCCATTTCTTGTATCATAAAGGCTAAGGTTGTTTTTATCACAACCATCCTCAAATTTAAATGTAAATATGCTGTCTTGAAAAAGAAGTGCTAAAGGTTCCTGGAATATCCCATCAAATCTACCATAAGATAAAGCCGCTGAATCGATTGGCAAGCTTTTGAATTCTTTCAATTGCCTTTTATCTTCTATAGCTTTTGTCAATTCTGAAAAAAATTGACCAGTTAAAAAATCACCATGGTTTTGTTGACATCCCGAAAGAATTATAAAAAGTATATATGTCAGAATTTTCTTCAATTGTCAGTTTAATTTTCACTTTCCATTTAAACCTTCCTAAACCTCAACTTATTCTCATCTATTTTGAAAACCTCTCTAAAAACATCATTCACTTTTATTTTAATTTTTTTATCAATACTTAGCCTAACATGCTCCTTTTCTGTTTCTGTAAAACCATAAAAATTTAAGAATCTTTCAAATATTCGTGTGTTATAGCATGCTTTGAATTGTATTCTGGGTGTACTCCAATCTTCCCTAAACACCTCCAATAACTGCGGAAAGGCTTCTAAATTCTTGTTCACATAAAAATCCATTTCTCTTTGCTCTTGCCCATATCTCAATAATAAATAAAAAGTATATCCTATTACCCCTTGCACTTGAAATTCATCATTATAAGCATCATGATACCCTAAATTGAATTTAATCGCGTTGGTTTCAAAAACCTTTTTGAAAAGATTGTATTCCTGGCCTGGCTCAAATAGCTTTTTTCCTGTTCGGGTTAAGCTAAGTTTATTATTCCTCTTCTTGGTGATCCCACTCAGATCTCCTATTACTTTTAAATTCTGTAAGACAATACTATCTCCTTCCCTATTTAATTTAATTATTCCGCTTTCTATATACTCTTCTTTAATTAGACCTAGCCCATATAATTCCTTGCATAGATTTCTTGGAAGATTTCCTCTTGCTGTTAATTTTAACTCTCCCTTATCATATATTCTATTCAAATATTCCCGAAATAATTTATAGAAGGGAATCTCATTTAGTTTTTTTACTTCAATCGTTTTAGTAAACTGGACAGAGCATTCTTCTTCAAACAAGCGATAAAGAAGCTGATACATGTCTATTGGGGACAAATTATCAAACTCTATTCTTGACCTTGTGTTTTCTTCCTCCATTCTCCTCTGTAAGGCTTCATTTAATGCCTCCATACTTTCATATTCCTCTTCCATATTTTTTGTTTTACTAATTTGAGATGCTGAATATTTAACCCTCTTACTTCCTCTCCGTTTCCACCTCTATCACAATCCTTTTAGGTTCAACTAAAGATTCTCTGAAATAACATTTCCATTTTTGATCTTTCTCTATCCCTTGTATCGTATTTCCGTTTTCTATTATAACGCCATTTTCATAAATGTAATTCCCATAATTAAATAGCAGGCCTGCTATTGTGGATGGGTCAAAACCTTTGAACTTTATCTCAAAATCCGGTAAGCTCAAGGAATGTAAGCCTAATGTATCCATGATCATTTCACCATTAGAATTCTGGATGTTAAACAATCTGGTATTCAAAAAACAATACAAATCTTGAAATCCATGCGTTGATAAGTGCTCCAAATAAACCTCCGTCTTAATAATTCTTTGGCTATTAGACATCCAAATGGCAGCTGGGTTCAATACTTCTACTACACTTGCTACAAATTTTTGAAAGCACTCCAATCGCAATTTGTAATCTAGACCTCTCGACATTAAATCCGTCAACAATATTTCATGGTTACAATTTTTCACAACAGTTTCTGCTTCTTCCCAATCTCCGTTTTGTTGGAATGCAGTTTCAAGTTCTTCAAATTCCATTCCAACTGTTTCAGGTGTAAGAATTATTCCCTGTGCAGGAATTTCACCATCTTGATATTGTACTTTGTAATCATTAAAAAAATACTGCCTTGCATCATCCTCTGGATCAGGAAATTCAATTTCCTTAAACTGCTTTTTCAGGCTTTCCCTTATTTTTTCATCAGTTATTTTGGGTTCTTCTATAAAAAAGAGCTTAACTGCAAGCAATTCTGGTGGGTTACTCACCGGTTCGTCAGAAGGCTCTTTTTTTTTGAAAAAATTGAATAGTTTCATTTCTTGCTCTATCTAACTCCAGATATGTATATTCAGTAGTTTAATTTGTCGCTGACAAACACTGGCTACACTGTTTTTCGTTAGTACCTAATGATATTGGAATTGTTACCGATCAGCCAAATCAGCGTTTACCAGTGGCAAAATATTTCCTGGAATAATAACTTTTAACTACAATTCCAAACTTCCCTTCCAATATCCCTAAAATCCCAATTACAAACAACAATCCCCCTCCTGAAACTAAACCTATATCGGATTAGCAGGAGAGGGATTGTTATAAAACATGCAATTATCCAGTTTTACTTACCTTATCTTAAACCACGATACCAATCCGAAATCTCCTCACCAATCTCATGTGGATAATCTTCTTGTATAAAATGGAGGCCATCTCCTAAATAAACCAGTTTTGTATTCTTGAAATCTCGCTTAATAATCTCCACATCAGGATCTTGAAGTCCTATCCCAGGGGTCACGTAGAGGCATAATTTGGGAATTTCGGTTTCTGTTAACCACTTAGCATAGGCCTTCACTTTATCAAAACTGTCCTTAGGAGTACCTTTAATAGGAACATCTTTTGGCCAGGCTAATAAAGGCGTTCTACTTTTCATAGTGGTATAAGGAGCTCCGTAATGATCCATTTCTTCTTTTGTCAACTTTCGACTGATCAGATCGGGAAGCATTTTTTTGATAAAAATATTCATTCGCTTCACCAGGAAGCCGCCAAAAAGTTTCGAC
Organism: Saprospiraceae bacterium; assembly: GCA_028285545.1. GTDB lineage: Bacteria > Bacteroidota > Bacteroidia > Chitinophagales > Saprospiraceae > JANQPA01. Next base: position 165,807 of record JANQPA010000112.1, read on the forward strand.
CGCATCATGCTAAGCCCAATTTTTACACTTGTAGGCATCGTTTCATACCGGGGTACATCGATGGAAGCTTCCATAAAGGCAATGGCTTTTATATTATCTCGATGGGTATTGGCATAATGAAATCCCATAATTCCTCCCCAATCGTGAAGGACTAAAGTGATATTTTTTAAGTTCAGTTTTTCGATAAACGCTTCCATATAGGCAAAAGAATCTTTAAAGCCGTAAGCGATATCGGGTTTATCGGATTTACCCATCCCAATATGATCCAGTGCAATACAACGACCTTGATCCGTCAAATGAGGAATTACATTTCTCCATAAATAGGAAGAGGTAGGATTCCCATGGATAAACAGAATGGGGTCTCTCTGACCTTCGTCAATATAATGGATTTTACTCCCCTTTACGGTAAGGAATTTGGATTCGAATGGAAAATCAACTGAAATGGATTTACTTGCAACATTCATAACATTCATTTTTTTTGAAGCTTAGATGCAAAACCCTCTCAGGTGTGACAAACTATTTGAAAAATTTGTGTAGCTCTTTGTCTTTTACTATTTCTTTGATGATAATATCTTTGGTAAAATCCTCTTTGGTGGGATGTTTTTGAAAAAAATCGATGTACTTCTTATCTACAATATCTGCTGCTTCATCGGCCACTTCTTCAACATACTTGGCAATGGTAGCACTGTACTTTGGATCAAATAGTTTTGCATTGGTAGCCATCTTGCCAGCAGCTTCCATAGCTTTAGCTTTTTTGGAGCACCTGCATGGATTTTTTAGTTTGACCAACCCACATTGCTGGTTCATAAAAGCATGAAACTCTTTTCTGGTTCTGGATAATTTTTTGCGGTAGTTGTCTTTACTCAAATTGAATATTTCTGCTCCAATTTTATGGTCTATCCCAAATACATCGCCCAGGATATACAAAAGGCGTTGCTCCCGTGTCAAGCACATTAGCATTCCTGACATACATCTATATCTGGCGGTCTTAGTTCGAAGTTCTTTTTCCATTTCTTCCTCAGGACTAAGGTCAGGGCTTGGGATCGTATTGAGTTCATTGGCAAAATCTTCAAAACTTGCCCATCTATCTTCCATAGGCCTTCTTTTAGTTTGCAAAAATTGGTTGACCACAATTCTATATACCCAGGTTCTAAAAGCACTTTTTCGATTATATGTGGAAAGCTTGGTTATTATTTTGATTAGTACTTCCTGTGCTAAATCCTGCGCCTCATTTTGATCATTGGTATATTTCCAGGCAACATTATAGATAAAAGGTTGATGTAATTGAATCAACTCTTCTAATGCTCGTTTGTCCCCTGCTAAATAATTTGAAATGAGGGACTGGCTCTGCTCTTCTAGTTTATGCTGTTGGGTAGAGGTTTTCATATTTTGCATACAAAAATATTTGACAGGAATTCTTCCGGCGGAAAAGTTCCTGTCAAATATATACAAAAAAAGCCCCCCGGGCTAGGCCCGGGGAGCAGATTCACTTAATCCTAATTCTTTAAAATATCCTGCGACAGGATTGTAATTCTTTTTTGGGACTCTTTCTTTATATTGTATTAGTTGAAATGTACAATACAAAGTTGCGTCAATTTAGCCCTGCACGCCTCCCATATTGTTTCAAAAAGGTTCATTATTGTTTCAAATTTGGGTTTAGGGCTTGTTTCCATCATTTTATTTGGGAAAAAACAGTCAAATCTTTATTTCTAGCTATTTTTAATCATAAAGCTTTTTTGACACAGACCTGAACAGAATGTTACTGACTTTCACTGCTTTTGTAAATGCTAAATAAAACTTCTTCTAATTATTAGAACCAATTACTGCCTGTATGTAGATGTGGAAGAAGTATACAGCTGAATAAAGAATCAATATACTTCCACCTGCTTCTATTTACTTCTACTTAATTCGAATTTTGGGTAGCTTTTATTATTTACTTTTATGACAGAATTTAACATCATTAAAATCATGAAAAAAACCATCACTATATTCCTATTCTTTACTGCCTTAATTTTTGGATGCCAAAATCAAACCACAACTGCTCCTGAAGAAGAGGAACAAAAAGAAGAAGTCACTCCTAAACGCCAGCGCCCGGTGGCCCTTGAAAACGGCAAATTCTTTGAAACTAATGGCCGCAAAATGTTATGGGGTGGCAAAGATAGTAGTCAGCACTTTGATATTACTGATTATACATTAAAGGATGAACAATTTCATTATGGCATCGGAAGGGAACGTTTTCCGGCCCTGTTAGCACCCGAGTTTATTTCAGTGGAAGATGCAGATACCGTCTGGCATGATAGTACTCGTTTTTTAGTAGCTAGTCTAAACCATGAGATAAAAGCCTATTCCGTTAAAGATCTTACCCGCCATGAGGTTGTCAATGATGTTATTGGAGGTGAACCCATCATGGCTGTTTATTGCATATTGGCGGATCTGGGTGCTGTTTATGAAAGAACTTATGGGGATGAAGTCCTTACCTTTGCTCTTAGTGGTTACACCTATTATGACGAAGAAGTCTGGGATGGCTTAGATGGTTTTATTTTGTGGGATAGAGACACTGAAAGCCTCTGGTGGCCTTTAATAGGTAAAGCGGTTTCCGGCCCTCTAAAAGGCGTCAAACTCTTAGAAATGGATCAAGCGCATTGGGAAGATACCGACTGGAAAACTGTAAAAGAAAAATATCCTTCTGCACAAGTTCTCCAATCAGGCCAGGATTATGATCGACCTAAGAGCTGGAAAAAGTTAGAGAATGTAGATAATATTGTAAATAATTATTCTTTATAGAAGGTTACTTAGTCAGGGTTTGGGTATGATCTTTGTTTTTCAATTTTATAAATTGGTTCCACGGTTCCACGGTTCCACGGTTCCAGGGTAACTTGTAAACTTGTAAACTTGTAAACTTGTAAACTTAATATATTCCATGTTTAAAGGAGATAAAATAAAATTATATGAGGATGATTCCATGCTTTCGTTGGAGTACAAATGGTTTACTCCTTCAGCTTTTGGTTTAATCTTTTTCAGTGTTATTTGGTTTGCCTTCCTGGCTTTTTGGTACGGAATGGCCTTTGGTACCGGAGCACCCTGGATATTTTTTGTATTTCCTCTAATTCATGTTAGTGTCGGAATTTGGCTAGTCTACTACTCCATTTCTCTAATTCTTAATAAGACTAAAATTATTGTTTCTGACAATCAATTGAATGTTATCCATTATCCAATTCCTTGGTATAAAGGGAATAAAAAATTCAATACGGATGAGTTTGATCAATTATATGTCAAAGAGAAAATCAATCGGGGCAAAAATTCTACTCAAAAATCCTACTCCATCCGCGCCAAATTAAAGAAAGGAAAAGATATTGAAATTGCCTCCATTGGTGGCCTGGAAAGCCAGGACGCCTTGCGAATAGAAGAGTATTTAGAACAATATCTGGGCATAGACAACATGCAGGTTAAAGGAGAATTTGGAAGCATAAGAAATGCCAGTGGCTCTCCACATCCTCGAAGAGTGAGGAGATCTTCACTTACTGGAATTATAGGCTCAATTTATAGTTTTGAAGTTGGTGAAGAAATTAACTATAAATCCATCCGACAGAAAGCCTCTCATTTAACTCAGTATGATTGGGATAATGGTAATTCAGATAAGTTATTTCAGTTTTTGGATAAGGATAATAACGACCGGTTGTTTTATCTAAAAAAAGACAGGGCTTTGATTGAATGCTTTGAAGAGGACATGTTAGATCTTCAGGAAAGTAGGAACATACCCTTTAACAATAGTTTTGCTCCCGATACCATAACTTTTAAAGGACAAAAGTTTTTTCTCAGTGAAAATACAAGTGGTAAAGCCTTTCTTACAGGAATTACTTTGCCTGTAGATGTCAAGCAATGGATTTATTTTACCGAAGACAAAAGCACCTATCTACGCCTCGTCCTCAATAATGAAATGAAAAGTTTTTACATAGGTCAAAAAGCAGAAATGGAGCATTTTGAAACCTCCTTAGAAGAACCACAAGAGGATCAATTAGAACTTCGGGATCTGGACTATGATTTAGATGAAGAAAAACTCAGCAATTGGAAGGATGAGGATTTTGTGTAAGTAACAGACAAATTTATGTTGCGTCCTGCGACGCAACATAAATTTGTCTGTTATTAAATTACTTTAAAATCACAAATTCCGTTCTCCTATTTTGTTGTCTGCCTTCTTCAGATTCATTAGAAGCAATGGGCTTGGTTTCTCCAAAACCTTTAAAGCTTAACCGATCATCTTTAATTCCTTTTTTTAGTAGGTAATCATAAACTGCCTTAGCTCGATTTTCAGATAAAACGAGGTTATCTTCTTCTTCACCAACATCATCTGTATGTCCATTGATTTGAATAAAAATGTTGGGGTTGTCCTTTAATAGAGAATACAGTCGATTGAGTTCTTGCTGTGATGCATCAAGCAATTTGGCAGAGCCTGTTTCAAAAAACACATTTTTTAAAAGGATGGGAGTACTTTCTTCTTTGGGTACTTCATTTTCTTTTACAACAAGCTCTTTAGGTAGTGGCAATAGATTGACTTCAATTAAAAAGGGATCTTCCACCTTTGTACTTTTTTCTAAGGCAAAATTTTCTGAGTAAAAAGCGTAGCTCCTTTTCTCTACATTTAATGCATAATTAGAGCCTGTAGGCAAGCAAATTAAAAATCTGCCCTGGCGATCTGTAAAAGTGTTGGCAAATAATTGTCCAGTTTGCAAATCCGTTAGCTCTACACTTGCACTTAATGGTCTGCCTGTGACTTTGTCTTTTACAATTGCCTCAACATAGGTCACAGGCCTGGGGCGAATTCCTGGTGGCATTTCAAATGTATATAAATCATTATCTCGCTGTCCGCTTTTTAATTGATCACTTGTAAAATAAGCCTGAGTTCCATCCAGGCTGATTGTTATTGCCCCTTCATTGGCATCTGTATTGATTGGATAGCCCAGGTTTTTGGGCTCTTGCCATTGCCCTTGGGCATTTTTTGTGCTAAGGTATAAATCGGAGCCCCCCATACCAGGATGGCCATCTGACATAAAATACATGGTCACCCCATCTGGGTGGATAAAAGGAGCCTGATCATTATTTCCGGTATTAAGGGGAGTACCTGCATTTACAGGTTGAGTCCATTTACCATTTTCCTGCCTTTGGCTGTACCAAATGTCTCTCTTGCCAATGCCACCAGTGCGATCACTAGCAAAATAGAGAATGCGGCCATCTGAAGACAGGGCAGGTTGAGATTCCCAGGAAGGCGTATTAATGGTTGAGCCCATGTTTTGAGGTCGTGTCCACCCTTTTTCTGTTTTTTCAGAGATATAAAGATCACAGCTACCAAAATCCCCTCTGCGATTACAGGCTGTAAAAACAATGGTTTTTCCGTCGGCAGAAATACTTTGAGCGCCTTCATTCATTGGGGTATTAATACTTTCTATTGGCTGCCCTTTTTGCCACTGTCCCTCTTTTTTAAGGCTGATGTATAAATCTTCCTGTCTTCCCAATCGGCGGGTATAAATCAAGGAAGAACCATCTGCTGTAGGTACGGGAAGGGTTTCATCGGCCTCATTGGTATTGATGAATTCACTTATGGGTTGCGGATCAAAGGGTACTGGGTTTTTGATGGCTATGGCGGCAAACTTGGCATTTCGAAGGTATTGTTCTGCTTCAGTACGCAAAGAAGCTCTTCGAATATCCCCCTTTAAAAACTGTTCCATATTTTTTACAGAATCATCAAATTGCTTCCTTTTCCATTGGGTCACAGCAAGTTGAAACCACACAAAATTATCATAACCGGGTGCTATTTGAAGAGCCTGCTGAAATCCATTTTCTGCTTTATCAAAAACTTTCTGATCATAATAGATGGAGGCTTTTAATAAGATGGCATTAATATAATTGGGTTGGTCCTTAATGGCTTTATCTAAAGCAGCAAGGGCTTTATCATACTCGCGCGCATTTACTGATTGTCGAGCCTTGGAATATTGCTTACTGGCTTTATTGGAAGCAGTTTTCGTGGTGGTATACTCTTGAGCATAAGCTGAAGAAAAACATCCAGAAAAGAAGAAAAGAAAAAGGCAGAAAAAATTCGCAACACGCATAAGCCAATTTTTGATTTTAGTATTGTCTTATTAAGAACGACCAGAACATTAATTTTTATACAACTTAAGCTAGTCTTCACTAAAAATTAAGATTCATGGAAGTAATAGAAACATGTAGAGACAAATGGAGATATGTAGGGACAAATTGTCCCTACATATCTCCATTTGTCTCAATTTATCTCAAATTCAAAATAATTCAGGTTTCCTAAAACAAAAAAGGTCACTAAATAGCGACCTTTTTTATTATCTCACTTAATTATCAATTAAGCTATTTCTTCCAGCAATTTCGCTGCTCTTTGCGAACCGCGATTTGCTGCTTCTTTAAGATCTTCTTCGAAGCCGGATTTACCAGCTTCCTTTAGAGCCATACCTCTAAAATAAAGGCGATCAGCGGCTAGTGTCTCTTCTCCTTCATCTAATTGGATAGCTCTATCAAAAGCACCAATTGCATCGTTATGCCTTCCAACGGCGAAAAGAGCTTTGCCATAATCAAAAAAGGCTTTTCCTAAATATTTATAGCTCGGGTGATCTTTGGCAAAATTACGTGAAGTGAAAAGTTTAAGTTCAAAGATTGCACCTTCATAGTCTTTAATGGCAAGGTGGCAATCAGCTTTAATTTTTCTAGACTTCCAGTAAATAGTCTGGAGAGGAATAGATCTTTTGATAGCTTTTTCCAAATCGGAAATAGCAGTTTCATAATCCTCTTTTACGATATAAACTAAAGATCTACCTAAATAAGCGGCTGCATAATTAGGATTTATATTAATGCACTTACTGAAATCGTAAATAGCATCATCAAAATTATTTAGCAAATAATTGACATGGCCTCTGCGCTCATATGCAAGTCCATGGCGTTCAAATTTATTAATGGCCCGGCTCAGTGCCTCCATTGCTTCTATCTCACGTCCTTTTTCAGAGATCATTTCACGACCCAGTAAAAAGGACTGTACCGCCACTTTATCACTAACAGGCTCCGTAGTTTTATGCCTAAGTACCACACCATTGTCTACCATCCAAACACTCATACTTCCGGCGACGGCATATTGAGCAATAAATTCAATAAGGTTGATTGTGTTCCTCCAGCTTTTATCTCCCCCCTTGGTAATATACCTAGGAATACGTAAAGCAAATCCTTCCTCATCGAGAAAGTCTTCCAACTTGATAAGAACATCTGATTTATAGTAGTTTTCAATTCGGTGTTCACACATTTTGACGAGGCGGTCAAAACTTCTCTGGGTACCGAACTCAAAATTGCCCGAGAAAATAGTTTTAAATTCCATTTTTAATAGCTTTTTCCCATGTGTTCATATTATAAGCGCCTAAATGACACATACTTATAACAAAGACTTAATACAAATGTTTTGTTCTGTTATAGTCTTCTCAAGTATATACCTAAAAACAGATCATTAAAAATAATGACTTAATAAGTGGTCCTTTTTTCCGCCTGAGGCGGACCAGAGATTATTCTTCAAGTGGTTTCGCAAGCAAAAACCCGCTATCCAAACTAAAAAGTAAGGTTTAAAGCTAAGGTTACATGAAGGGCGCTCAAATGTTATCGTTGGATTTTCGAATGAGAAAGGAAAAATTTTATCCCTCCTTTAAAACAAAAAAAATTGGATTGATAGAGAAAACTATCATCCATTTTGAAGTGATTAAAGAACGATTTTATCATAAGCGACCGGAATACAAAGATTCGGCTTTTTCTGCTAAAAAGCAAATAATAACTGAATATTAATTTAAATTTTATTTTTATTTATAAAAAAGTATTACTCAGTTATATTGCAATTATGCCAAAAACTCCACTGCATATTGTTAGAAACACCAAACATATGTTTTTCTTTTATGAATCCACCCAAATTTTACATCCTTCAGTACAATTCTGACAAATATCAATATGTTCTCTGCCTCTCAAGAGCCACTTTCTAAACTCTTGATAGGCTGCTCCAAACCATATTTCCTTGAATGATTTTTCTCTTAAATCACCCAACTGATGATGCGCATCTTTGTCAAAACAGCAGGGAACAATCCTTCCATCCCAGGTGATGACACAGGCATGCCACAACTTCCAACAATGATTAAGTAGTTGGTTTTTTAAACGGAAAGTTCCATCCTCCTGAATAGCATACCTGGAATACTTATCAATTGTTGGGATTAATGGATTGCCCTTTTCATAATCATATATCTGAGCAGTTTTAAACTTTACCTCATCAACTCCTATGTCTCTTGCTAGGGCTTGAACTTCTTCAATTTGATGTTCATTTGGTTTGACTACCAAGAATTGAAAAATTATGTGAGGATGTTTTTTATTAAGTTTTCGTTTCCATTTTACAACATTTCTCGCCCCTTGTAACACGACTTCCAGCTTACCTTCTTTGCGATATTGTTCATAAACATCCTGAGTCGTTCCATCCACTGAAATTATCAATCGATCAAGTCCTGATTCTATAGTTTTTCTGGCATTTTTATCATTGAGAAAATGCCCATTAGTCGAAGTGATGGTATAAATACCTTTTCTATTGGCGTATTTAACCATATCCAGAAAGTTGGGGTTAATGTAGGGTTCTCCCTGGAAATAAAATATGAGATAAAGGAGATGTTCATGGATTTCATCAATGACAGAAGTAAAAAAGTCCGTTTTCAAATTGCCGGTGTCACGGCTAAAAGACCTTAAACCACTGGGACATTCCGGGCAGCGAAGATTACAGGCTGTAGTGGGCTCAAAAGAAATCGAAAATGGAAGCCCCCATTGAATGGGTTTCCTTTGAAGTCGAGTTAAATAATAAGAACTTAACACCTTGCCAATGTTCCACAGCTTTTTAAGGCTTAACTTTGAAACAAGCCGTGATAAATCATGAAAGTAAATGTGCATAATCGGCTGGACCCTTAAGCCCTAATTTTTACGATACTCAAACCTTATAGGTTCATCAATCTTTATGACCTTAATTTCGGTACGACGGTTATAAGCGTGTTCTTCTTCAGAACAATCAACTCCATTTTTACAGTGATTTCTGAGCCTGGATTCCCCATAACCAAAAGTTTTAATACGATGGGGTTGAACTCCTCTCTGCACCAAAAAGTTTTTGGCAGACTCAGACCTCCTTAAAGACAATTGCATATTAAAATCTGCTTCCCCCCGGCTATCTGTATAGGCCCCCAATTCAATCATCATACTAGGAAACTTATTCATCATATCAACAATCAATTCCAGGTCTCTGGCAGCACCTTTCCGAATGGCAGATTTTCCAAAATCATAATAAATATCATTTAAAATAATAATCGACCCCTCTTTTAAAGGCTTCCTAACTACCTCCGAACTCATAGGCTCTAAAATGATATTGGCTTCCATGGACCGTATATTTCTAAGTTGAGTAGTTGAGATTCTACTACTTCCACTTTTGTATCCATCCTTCTGGCCAATCAAAACAAAGCTGGACCCCAACTCCAGGCAGGCAATAAAATTACCTGCCATATTCGAGGTCACAATTTGCTCCTCTCCCGTCTGATTATTTACCACACGTATGGTTGCATTGGGTATTGCCTTACTAAAACCTCTGCTAATAACTGTCCCATTAATGGTAAGGCAGTTTATTTGTTCCAAAGCATATTGTAAAGTATCCGGAGTTTGATCATTATAAATTACCTGATCTTCAATAGCTCGATATCCTGGCTTAGAAATAACCAAAGTATAACTCTTATTATCGTCCAAATAAACAATTCCCAGCCCTTCTTTACTCGTTACTGCATCGGGATTTCTTAGTCTTCCTTCCTCCTTACGAAAACTCTTCAACATATATTCATTGGGATTTTCTAAAGAGGGGATTAATCGGGTTTCGTACACACTGGTATCAGATACCGGCTTACCAGATTCATCATTTTCTACTACTCTTATGGAAACATCAGGAGATATCCGACCTGTATTAGCATCAGTTACAAGAATGAACAATCCCTTATCTTCTATGTTTTCCGGGTCAATTTGAAAGGGTGGCACTTCTGTCGTTTGAGACTCTTGCTCCACAGGTAAGGTAGTAGGTGTTTCCGTTTTATTATCAACAGGGTTTGAAGGGTTATCAGTAATAATTTCTTCTGTAGGGTTTTCTGTTTCTTCTTTCTCTTTTTGTATCAATTTGACATTGATAAAATCCAGGGCTGCCTGGAAGAAGAATATATCGTCTTTGCCGGCACCTCCATTTCGGTTAGAAGAAAAATAACCATTTTGTCCCTTTTCATCTAAGATCATTCCAAAATCATCCGCTGCCGAATTAAATGGGTCTCCTAAGTTCACCACATTCCAATCTGATTCATCCAGATTGACCATAAACAAATCTAATCCCCCCATCCCTTCATATCCATCGGATGCAAAAAACAACATTCCCGATTCATGGATATAAGGGAACATTTCATTTTTGTTGGTATTTACTCCTTCAAGATTAATGGGGTTTGACCATTTGCCGTCTTTTAGATTTACAAACCAAATATCCAATCCTCCAAAACCACCTGGCATATCCGAAATAAAATACATGCGGCTGCTATCTTTAGTCAGGGTTGGATGCATGCAGCTATAATTATCGTTGTTAAAAGGAAGCTCTCTTATGTTTTCCCAATCCCAAAAACCTCTATCTGCCTCATATATTTTTAATACGACTTTCCCTTCCTCATTAGCTCGAGTAACGCCATTTTCAGAATTACTTCGGGTTAGAAAAATTTTGCTCCAATCTTTGGAGAAGGTCACTGGTCCTTCATGCCATTGAGAATTTAGTTCAACAGAAAAAGGTTGAGGTTTTCCAGGTGCACCATCAGGGGCAAACTCTGTGTAATAAAGTTCAAAAAAGGTTTCCCCTGTTTTTTGATCTATCCTTCCTGATTTTTTTCTTGAAGAAACAAAAACTAGGCCGTTACGGTAAAATGAAGGTGCAAATTCCATAGCCTTGGAATTAATGGCTACAGCATTTTTTATTTCAACCTTCCGTTCTTCAGGATCAATTTTATAGATTGGTCTGGGAGGAGCACTTTGTCCGATTAGAGAAATGGAGAAAAATGTAAATGCAATTAGCAAGCTCATTATCCTGAGCTTGCAAATAATCTTTTCTTTTGACGGTTGTTTAATTAGGTGACCTATAAGCTTCAGGTTCGATATCAAACTGCCAGCACTTGTTTGCTCCACTATATTTTTCATTGGGTAGAAAGAAGCCATAATCACAATATTTATTCAGAAAAGTTATTCCTGCAAGATATTAAAAAATATTATATAAGTCTCGCCAATGCCTCATCGCAATGAAAAAAATCACTGGGGAATAAACTCTAGAGGAAAGTAAAAAGTAACTAGCAAGTTGCATTAATTCATAAAATCTTCTTCAGGATTTCGCCCGTCAATAAATTTCTCTCCTGTAGGTTTTTCTTTAAGACGATAAGTAAATACTGCTTCAACAGAACCGCTATTATACCTGCGGAAATTGGAAAGGGTAAAGTCATAAGATATTCCGAAGCTCAATTTTTCGTTGATATCCATAGCTAAGAATAAGGCAAGAGATTCTCCAATACTACTTTCTTTAGATCCTCCTAACCTGTAAGAAATTCCGGCAGTATATTTTTCTTTAAAGATTGCACTAAGGCTGGCATCCGCATCAAAAGGAGCTCCGGCAACCTGCTTAATCAAGACTTGAGGAAACCATTGGATATCCTCCGGATCTCCAAATTTTACTCCTCCCATAATATAAAAATGAGAAATTTCCTTGGAGATAATGGTTGCCTCCTCAGAAAAGTCAAAACTATTTTGGAGTAGACGTGGCGCGGAAAAGCCGACATAAAAATTTTCAGAATCATAATAAAAGCCAACGCCAAAGTTTGGCAAAAACTTACTCTGCACGCCCACAGGCAAGGCGCCATCTATGGAAGGGGATTGTATGGATTGCAGCTGATTAAAATTAATCCGCATTAACCTTACCGTTCCCATAATACCCATACCAAGACGTCCTCTGGCAAAATCTACGTGGTAGGCATATGAAAGTTCACTGGTATACTCCTCTGTTGGGCCAATGGTAAACCGCCGAATAGTAGCCCCCGCTCCTGCCCGCTGTGCATCTCCAAAAGGCATATTAAAGGTGATGACCTGATTTTGGGGTGCGCCCTCAAAACCAAGCCACTGACTCCTGGCTATAGCGGTAAAGGTAGGTACCTGATCCAGGCCTGCATAGGCAGGATTATATGCTAATTTGAAGGAACTAAACTGGGTAAATTGTGGCTCCTGCTGAGCGTCCAGTTTTAGAAATCCGAGAAGAAATAAAATAGGAAGTAATATATGTTTCATTTAAAAAATATTAATCCGGTTTGGAATTTTAGGGATGCCTGCCCTAAAAACAGGCCATCCCTAAAGTTTTCTATCTATAGATGTATAAATATCCCTTAAGCGGTTCGATGGATCCTCCAAATTCCACAATATAGAAGTAAGTACCTGCTGGCAGATCATCACCATTAAAAGTACCTTGCCAATTGTTTTGATATGGAATAGGAGACCTGAACACTTCATCACCCCACTGGTTAAAAATGAATACCTGACTGGATGAGAAATTGCCACCATCTAATAAACAAGGAATTACAAAAGCATCATTGATGCCATCATTATTCGGCGTAATTACATTAGGCGCAATACACTCTGCATTGCTTCCTACTTCAATTCGAACAGTAGCTCTCGAACAATCACATGTTCCACTGCATAATTCGTAAACAAACTCATCAGTACCTACAAAATTTGGATTAGGATGATAAGCATATATTCCTGGAGAAACTTCCTCTAAAGTGCCATTAGCAGGAGGAGTGATGATACTAATAGTATTATTTTGTCCCACCTGGTCATTTAGTAATATATTGATCTCTACAGACTGATCAAAGCCGGCGCTACTTGTATCATTTACAGCAATTGGATTGCGCTGGTAAAATAAATCAACCGTGTCTCTTGATTGATCTCCGCAAAATCCTTCATCTAATTCCCATACAAATAAATTACTTCCTTCCATAAGACCACGAACATCAGACATAGGATCAAAAGGATCTACTATTATCACATTAGAATCAGAATCCAAGGAATTCCATCTACCGGTACTTCCTTCAGAAGTCATTTCTGCCATTAACTGCCCATTTCCATCATCATTACAGATTACCTGGTCAAAACCTGCAAAACTGAAGGGATCACTAACATTAATAAAGACTTTATCAGAGGAGGTCCCACATCCACTTTGAATGCTCCAGGTGAATTCGTAAATATTACCTGGTTGCATTCCTCTAATAACAGTATTGGGATCCAGAACATTATCAATTTCTACTCCCAACCTGGCTTGAACTTCGGGTTGAGTCCACCTTCCATTAAGCCCTTCTGATTGAACAGCATTCAGATTTGTAGTATTCTCTCCGCAGAGTCGCTGATCTTCACCGGCTATTGCTGCCTCTCCTACGGCAACCACTATTTGGACCTCGTCAAAATCATAATTCTGACAAGCTCCATTCGACAATGTCCACCTCAACCGATAGGTCGTTCCCCCTGCTAATCCATTAATAAAGGAAGTTGGACTGCTAGGATCTGTAAAGCTAATTCCTCCTGGTGCTCCCCCATCAACTGACCAGGCTCCAGACCCTATTGAGGGAGTTTCAGCATTTAAGCGAACCGATTCTCCTTCACACACTTCCCGATCATCACCAGCAAAAGCACTTATTGATGGTATGGTGTTAAACCGTACTATCTTAGGGCTAGAAAACTCAGAAATGCAAGCACCTTTTCGAGCTCTTGCCCTGAATTCATAAAAACTATTAAAATATCTGGTAAAATCCGAAATGTTATAGGTCAATCCGGTGGTTTCAGTAATCTGCCCTAGTGGATCTTCCCATTCATAGCTGGCACCTTGAGTACTACTTGCACTATCGATTGACAGGTTTAATAAGCTTCCTTCGGCGCTAATACATATTGCATCGTCCCCCAATAAAACTGGTACCGCAGGCCCAGGTATTACCTCCACAGAGGTTACTGCTTCAGATGATTGACAGCCATTTAACTCAATGGTTAATCGATATAATCCAGAATTCAAACTTGAATCTGCATTTGTGATGGTAGGATTAGGGATGGATGATGTAAACCCTGGGCCAGACCATCGATAAATAGCTCCGGGGACTGAAGTGGCAGTCAGGTTAATATTTGAGCCGCTACAGATGGGACTATTGCTTCCGATTTGCACCTCTGGAACCGAATTTAAAGTTAAAACAACGCCTCCACTCATCCTGGAGTCACAACCATCTACTGTTACAAATACTGAATATTCTCCTTCATCAATTTCTCGTGCCGTTTCAATGGTTAAAGATGGAACCATCGTAGTAACTACACCATTGGGCGTATTCCAATTATAAAAAACTTCTCCCCCCGGAAAAGAATTGGTTTCCAGTGTTAACCGTTCGCCGATACAAACAGGAAATGGTGTGAAATCACTTAAAGTTGGAGTGGAAGGTGGTGCAGGTGGATCAGAAACATTTACCTGGGTTACTCTAGGGTCTGAGGAACAACCATTTTCATTAGTGATGACCAAGCTATAACTTCCATTATTTGCTTCGGTAGCTCTCGGGATAAGAGCTACACTATCCATACTTTGGAAATCATTTGGCCCCATCCATAAGTATTCATAATTACCTTCAACAGGAAAAACAGAAGCTGCCAGCAAAATATCCATCGGGCCACTGATACAATCTGTACCATTATTACTTATGGCAGTAATTCTTGGTTGATCAGCAACATTTATTTCTACACTGGAAGTATCACTACAACCTGCCTCAGATATAACCCTTAGTTGATATGTGCCTTCTTGTCTTGGGTTTATATTTTCAATGACAGGATTTTGAACCCCGGAAGTATATCCATCTGGGCCAGTCCATTGGTAGACGGCATTGACCAGATCTGGTGCACCAAATAATCGAAGGGTATTACTTTCGCAAATTAAATTTTCGCTGACTGATATCTGTGCGTCAGGTATTGCATTAACACTCACTTCTACCGGATCGGAAGCTTCCGAAACACAGCCTGCTCTGGAAACAATCAGGCGCCACTCACCACTATACCTTGTTTGCGCTTCTGAAAAGCTTAAACTTGGATCTCCTCTAAATTCGGATCTATCAGGTGCAATAAAGGTATAAGTAAAAGATGGATTATTAATAATAGGATTAAGTTGTAACTCTTGGCCAATACAAACAGGAGAATTGGTAGAAAATTCGGGTTTGTCGGGCCGTTCTAAAACGACTACCTCAATATTCTCTCTAGGAGAGGGACATCCGTTTCTATATACTACCAGAGTATAACTGCCTTGAGATTCAGGCCCTGCATCGGGAATTAGGGGATCTCTTAGATCAGAAGTAAAACCGTTAGGCCCTGTCCATTCATAACTAATGCCTTCTCCGAAAGCCTGAGATGCTAATCGTATTCCTTCTCCTTCACATACCGTAATTAAAGTTCTTTCGGCCAATGGAAGAGGAACCTGGCTTGTTTGAACACTTATTGGTGGTGAAGCCTTAGAAATACATCCATCTACTTCCAATTCCAAATAATACTGTGAAATTCCCGCATCATGTGGTCCGGATAAAGTTAAAATAGGGCTATTAGTAGTAGAGATAAGCTCTCCGCTGCCTACCTCACCTCTAAACCATCTGTATTGAACAGAAGATCCAGTCGGAGTTATGGTGGAGGTTAAAATTATATCATCAGATACACATAAATCAGTATCTCCACTTATACCGGGTGTTAGCGGCAGATCTTCGATAGCTACTTCAATGATACCAATTGAGCTACATCCCGTAATACCAGTTACAATCACGGTATAGGAGCCTGCATTTTCGGAATCTACATTAGGAATAATGGGATTTTCCAAATTTGAACTAAACCCTTGTGGCCCACTCCATTCATAAGAAAAAACAATACCTCCTAAAGCTGGAGGTGGATTAGAAAATAAAAAGAGGGTATCACTACCACAAAGGCCAGAATTAGCACTAGGTTCAGGCTTTAAGGTTTCGACTCTTACAATGGTAGAGCAAGAAGCTTCATTCCCAGAAGAATCTCTTACCATTAAAGTAACCATAGGAGTTTGGCCTGCATCCTGGCAATCAAAAGTATTCGGTGTTAGCACCATCTCCGCAATACCACAATTATCAAAACTTCCTGCATCGACGCCAATTGCATTTACCGTTTGTTGATCAAGACCAGATGGGTTGATAAACAGAGTAGTAGGCTGACATAATGCCACAGGAGCCTGTTTATCTTCAACTGTTACATTAAAAGAACATTGCCCGACATTGCCATTCACGTCTTCCAAAGTATAAAAAACTTCAGTTACTCCTACATTGAAGTCGTACCTTGGCACCATCATGGGCATTTCCATGGAAGTCAGAGGTATTTCGGTAGCTCCCTGAGCAAAAAAATCAGGTTTTAACTGCCCATACCTTAGGGTAGCAAACATATAACTTACACTATCAACATCTCCATCTGTCATCACCAGGGCAGGATTGCAAGGGTTAATGCCATCTCCTTTAATCCCTGGGGGAACAGTAATATCATTCACAACAGCTTCAAAACTTACCATGCCATCCATCGCCCATAAATTGAAGGTGTCAGCCGGAAAATTAAGAGTAATACTTCCTTCTGCATCGCAACTGGCATCTCCAAGGCTGGTTCTGCCTACAAAACGTCCATTTTCATCAAATATCCTGACAAAAGCCCCCACATCGTTAAAGTTCCCTCTAAATCGAAGAATAAGATCTACTTCCCCAATCGCATTGGCGGAAACACTATCAAATTTGAAGGTTTTGTTGTTGGCAATAAAATCATCAAGGTTAGAGTCCTTGCGGAAGGTAAAGAAAGCATCAGAAGTGTCAGTTGGGATGGTGCTTTCAAATTGCCCGATTACGCTACAGTTATCCCTGGCACCAACGGGTAAGGGCAAAATCAAACCTGCACTGCAAGTATCAGGATCTGCTTCCAAAACTATATCAGCCGGACAATCTATAGCCGGCACAATATTGTCTACCACATTTACTAAATATGAACAACTATCTACATTTCCGACACAGTCAAAAACATAATATTTAATTTGATTAATGCCCTGATCCATGCGGATGGTATCGGTCATTGAAGCCCCCATTAATACGGTGCTGCCTCCATTCAATTGATAGGTAACCCTTAAACCTTCAGCGGACCGAGATTGAAATTCAAGGCAGGCAGAAACTACCCCGGGAGGATCGCATAAAGCGTTTATTGCATCTCTCCCACCCAGTCCATCGGGTATATTCGGATCCAAAAATATGGTAATAACTCCATCTCTTCCCCAAGCCCTAATCTGATCAACACTAAGATTGAGCACGGTAAATGAGGTATCACATTGTTCAGGGGTATTATTCGTACGCCCTAAAAAAGTATTCCCCTCTCCATATATTGAAAAGAATTCAGTAAGCTGTTCCCCATCTATACCCTTCAAAGCAATCGTCAGGGTTCCTCCTTCTTCAATATTTAATGGTAAAGGAATGTTTAAGTTTAGTTGAATCGGGTCCACTGGGACATCTCCGGCAAGCCCCTGAGAAGTATCAAAGGTCAAAAATACAGAGTCTACAATTTTCACATTTGAACTGCTTAGAAAACAGTTTTCCTCAATTACAGGAGGATAAAGGATATAATTGGCCACGCATTCCAGAGAATCAGTAGAAACAACCAAAGTATCAGATGGACAAAGAATAATTTTAGGAGCAATAGTATCCAAAACCGTAAAGGTAGCGGTAGTAGTATCTTTATTATCACATTCATCAGTTATAATAAAGTCTACAGTTAGCATCCTAAAAACCTGAGTAGAATCCATTGGATCACATTGCTGAGGAGGTAAAACAGACAGGGTATCCCCACTACCAGATTCTCTTACGGACCAAACTAAGTTTTCAGCTAAGGAAAAATTATCTTCTACTAATGCCCCACCAAAAGAAGAAGCCCATCGACCAAACAAACTATCTACTTCCGTCTCGCTATCACAAAAAACTATCGTGTCTTTAGCCGTCATTAAAAAAGTAGGGGGTATCGTATCTTTGATTATAATGGTCTGAGTCAAAGTATCAGAACGATTATCACAGACATCAGCCAATGCCCAACTTCTTTGGAGAGTCCTGTCACAAGGCTCCCCTATTTCAGTTACTGCATTAAGGATGGTATCAACTTTGCCAGTACAGTTTTCTACAATATTAAATAGTTCTTCTTGTTGCAAAGCAATTAGTGCATCTCGGTCAGAGATCACTGTATCCCTTGGAATTTCGAATGAGGGGGCAATGGTATCCCTTATCGTAATGGTTTGCACAGCCATAGTCGTTCGATTACAGGCATCGGTGGCCGTAATGGTTCTGGTGATCTTATATTGGTTCACGCAAACACTATCGGATACTACATCAACAATGCTGATTACAGGATTGGGATCACATAAATCAACAATTTGAGCCTGTGGTAAGGTGGCAAATTCTTCCGAACAACTAATCAATGTATCTACAAAAGGAAGAATAATCTGGGGAGGAGTCTTTTTAATAATATATTGTTGTACTACACTATCTTGATTTCCACAAGAATCCAGAGCAAGCCATACCCTTCTAATTTCCTCCTCAAAAGGACAGCTTAAATCTTTTTCTCTTTGTTCTTTGAAAATTATATTCAAGGTATCAACCACGGCTGTATCGCTTAGACTGGGGTGTCCCATAACTAAATAAGTGGTATCCACTCCAATAATATCATCAGGCGCAGCTGGAACTTCATCCAGGCAATTCAATTCAACTACGGTGTCACGAACTCCTACTACTGAAGGTTTTATGGTATCAATAGTTGTTAACTTAGCCGTCCATTGAACGGAATTATCACATTGGTCTTCAATTACGTAGGTGACAATTTGGGTTTCGCAAGGTTCCAGAAATTCACTAGTTGGTGATACAGTAGGGCTTGGATCCTGGATACTTCCGCAATTGTCAGTAGCATTTATGACCAGCTGTAGCTTAAAAGTAGATGCCCAGGTGTCAAAACGGAATTCCGGATCTAATCTCCTCCTGGCCTCAATTGTATCATCAACTTCCCCAATTGTTACTACTGGCGGAATAGTATCATGAACAATAATAACCTGGTCAATACGAGTCTCCAATCCATCTGTCGGGTCATTGGCCACCCAGGATCGAATGATTGTATCTCCCATACAGAGGTTCAAACTAGAAGTATCCTTATCGAAAGTAGGGCTTATCATTTGAGGAAATGAAGGGTCATTATCATCTTTAGCCTCTAATTTCAAATTAAAAATGAAGCCATCCAGGCAGGCAAGGAAAAGGGTATCCTCTGCCGGAGGGTCAGAAAATTCAGGAGGGTCTACAAGATAGCTGTTGACCTTCCCTGGGGTATAAGCATGCCGATAATTTGAAGCGTAGTGGTCTGAAGCCCACACTTCAGGTTGTAAACCAATTATAAATACAACCAAGCAAGCATATAAAAATAGATTATGGTAATGTGTATATCTATTCATATTACATTTACCAGATTTGCTAGCGTTAATAAAAATTTAGAAAAAGTGGAGCCTTTAATGGAGGCAGGCCTGTTTTGAGATAAGGGTTTACAAACAGGCGTAAAATGTGAGGAGGCTTGCCACGGGCAAGCGGATTATTTTTATTATTCATGGGATGCCGGTTTTTGGTTAACAAGTGTGCTGAAACACATACGTTTGGCTTGCAAATTATTAAAATATATACATTTATGCTAAATAACAGGTGAATTTTATGGTTAAAGCCTTACATTCTTGAATGAAGGTACTCTAACCTGCACCTAAACAGCCAAAACATTACTTCCTAATCTTTTACCTTTAATCAGCTGAATTTGTTTCGGTATCTTCGTCTTCAGATGCTTTTTTTTGATCCACCTCTTTCAATTTTTTGTCTTCCACATTGTCATCAAGAAATTCATTTAACTGATCTACTTCAAAATTGGAAGTGATTTCTCCGAATTCATTAATCTTGATGTCAAAACCTTTTAGTTCATCATGAACTTCAGGTTTCCCTTTTTTATTTTTTTTCTTTGGCATGGTAAATGGTTAAAGTGTATCAAAAATAGAATAGGCTTTTGTGATACGTTTGTCTACCTCTTCTTTTCCTAATAATTCCATGATCTCAAAAATAGAGGGCCCTTTGGTAGTTCCGGAAAGAGCAATTCTAAGGATGGGCAATACATCTCCATATTTCAGTCCATGATCCTGCATGAAACTTTCTACTTCCCCTTTGATACCAGGGTCATTATATTGACTTAGGTTTTTTAAGCGAAGCTGAAGTTGATCAAAAGCAGAGCGGTGCTCTTCTTTCCATTTTTTACGGACGGTTTTTTCATCATAGTCATAGCCATCCTGAAAAAAGAAAGCAGCATTTTTCCAAAAATCAGGATAAAAAGTCACCCTTTCTTTCATCATTCCGCATACAGCAGCAAGGTATTTATCGTCTGGCTGATGGCCATTAGCTTCGATGATTGGGCGCACCTTTTCGGCTAGTTTATGATTATCAGTGGCCATGATGTATTGCTGGTTATACCACTTGGCTTTATCGAAATCAAATTTGGCTCCTCCCTTACTTATTTTTTCCAAATCAAAAGCCTGCACCAATTCATCCAGATTAAATATTTCCTGCTCTGTACCCGGATTCCATCCCAAAAAAGCCAGAAAATTAACCACAGCTGCCGGATCAAACCCAAACTCCCTAAATCCGACAAATGAATCCTCGGGATTTTCTACTTTCCAATCAAGGGGAAATACCGGAATTCCTAATTGAGCGCCTGTTCTTTTGCTAAGCTTACCTTTACCATTTGGTTTTAAAATTAAAGGCAGATGAGCAAACTTGGGCATCTCATCCTCCCAATCCAAAAACCGATATAACAATACATGGTGAGCCGTACTCGACAACCACTCCTCCCCTCTTATCACATGGGATATTTTCATCAAGTGATCATCCACAATATTAGCCATGTGATAAGTTGGCATACCATCTCCTTTGACCAATATTTTATCATCCAATTCATTACTCTGAAAAGCGACCTCTCCTCTTACAATATCCTGGAAGCGAACCGTTTCATCTCTGGGAACTTTAAGCCGGATGGTATAGGGCTCGCCAGAAGAAAGCCTGGATGCTAAATCAGCTTCAGACATATCCAGGCTGTTATTCATTTCATGTCGGTTACTGCTGTCATACCGAAAGCTATGATTGCCCTTTTCTTTCTCTTCCTGCCTCCTGGCATCTAATTCTTCTGGGGTATCAAAGGCATAATAAGCCTTGCCATTATCCACTAAATTTTGTGCATATTCCTGATAAATATCTTTCCTTTCTGACTGCCGGTAAGGGCCCAATTCCCCACCAGTTGTAGGTCCTTCATCTGGAATTAGACCACACCATTCTAAGGCTTCAAGAATATAATCCTCAGCTCCTGGAACATAGCGCGTCCGATCCGTATCTTCAATTCTTAAAATAAAAGTGCCTCCATGTTTTTTGGCTAATAAGTAATTGTACAGTGCGGTTCTGACTCCTCCTATATGTAATGCCCCTGTGGGGCTAGGAGCAAATCTTACTCTGATATTCTCCATCGTCATTTACTGGATTTTCGATTTTTATTGTCCTGAAAAACAAGCCCTTAAACTGAAATTGTCCGGACATTCATTGTAAAAATTCTTATCTATTATTAAACTATTTATTAGTATTTGGGTTCCACTTAAAAAAAATTAATCAAAATTCAAACTATTAGCAGCGAAAATTACTCAAAAAACGTTATTAAAATAAGGATGAAACTCCTTTATAAAACTAGGATTCAAAGTTAAGTATTTCATTCACCTTCTCATAGAAGTATAAGCCGTAAAGGATATTACAATACTATTTTGTCGGCAAAAACCTCTCAGGAGCATCCTGGTTTTAAATTAAGGAAAATAAATACATCTTAACACGCTATATAAACAATAAATAGATGTATTCTAAAGTATAATAGTGATAATAGTAAACACCACTGCCCGCTGTTGATTTTTTTACCCATGAACTATCTAAATTTAATTAATTATGTACCTGGTAAAGACTCCCCAAGTCATCCAAAACTTGTTTCCTAACTTCACTTGGCGAATCCCGTCAAATGAAAAAGTTTTATATTTCACTTTTGACGATGGTCCTATCCCTGAAGTCACCCCATGGGTGCTAGAACAATTAGCTTCTTTTCAGGCAAAAGCAACCTTTTTCTGTGTTGGTGAAAATGTCAGAAAGAATCCTGAAGTTTTCAATGCTGTAGTTGAAGCGGGCCATGCTGTGGGAAATCATACGTTCAATCATTTAAATGGCTGGACTACAGACAATATTCCCTACTTCCATAATGTTCGCCACTGTGCTAATCTGATGAACAGTGTGCTTTTTAGACCTCCTTATGGACGTCTTAAGCCAAAGCAAGCACAGTTTTTGCTACGCCATTACCGGGTCATCATGTGGGAAGTCCTTAGTGGAGATTTTGACTCAAATGTAAGCCCACAACAGTGTGCTAACAATGTCATCAAAAACGCTAGACCTGGCTCTATAGTTGTCTTTCACGATAGCCTTAAAGCTATGGATAAACTCAAATATGCTTTACCTAAAGTTTTAGAACACTTTAGTAAATTAGGATACCGTTTTGATAAATTACAGGAAGAAACTCTTGTCAATCAGGATGGAGGCTTGGCTAAAAGCGCTTAATAAAAAATTGATTTACAGCCATATACATCCTATTATATCTTACTATACATTAGATTTAATTAGGAGTTTTATGTGGGAAAAATAATTTTCAGAGACCCCAAAAAGGTCCAATTTTTCCAAAAAAAGCCATTGTTAAATGTCAATGGCTTTTTTGTATTGGTATAAAAATGTTTCATCTTGGTACAACAATAGGTATATTGTATTGTGTTAGTATTGGGTAATGAGTAATGTGTATTGGGAAAAGTTTTGCATTAATACTCAATACTTATTACCCATTACTCAATACTAGATTTTATGGTGTTATTGAAAATTTGGTAAAGATGAAAGAAAAGTTGAAAAGTTTCCAGAAGTTTTTCTCAGAAGTAAAACTTTGGGAGAAACTGAAGAAAGTTGCACGCAGAGCTGGAGTAAAGACAGTATATTCTGTTTTGTTGCTGTACTATGCCTATAAAAGAAAAGACACCCCTTCCTGGGCCAAAAGGATTGTTCTCGGAACCCTTGGCTATTTTATTGCCCTGGTTGATTTTATTCCTGATTTAACTCCTATTATTGGACTGACGGATGATTTTGGTATTCTTAGCTTTGGTCTTGTAACAGTAGCAGCCTATATCAATGAGGATGTAAAATCCAATGCTAGAAACAAATTAGACAAATGGTTTGGAGAAGTCCAGGAGGTTGAGCTGAAAGAAGTTGATGACATATTGTAACAGCAATTGCCACAAATAATGAGATACGATCCTATTAATCCTGAATTATTCAGATTAAACAGAAAGCGTTTTACACAGAAAATGGTTCCGGATTCAATTGCCATTTTCCATTCAAATGATTTGATGCCAAGAAATGGCGATACTTTTTTTCCCTTCCGTCAAAATTCAGATCTTTTTTACCTTTCAGGTCTAGATCAGCCAGAGACCATCATCACTCTATTTCCAGATTGCATAAAGGAAGGTTTTCATGAAGTGGCTTTTATTAAAAGGGCAGATGAAATATCACGACTTTGGGAAGGCCATCTGTACTCAAAGGAAGAGGCTAGTCAAATTTCTGGAATTCAAAAAATATATTGGCTGGATGAGATGCCAATTATTTTAAACGAATTAGTTCTTTTAGCGAAGAGAATTTATCTAAATACCAATGAGCATGAGCATTATCATACCGAAATAGCTGATCGCAACATTCGAAAGGCCAGGGAGATGATGCAAAAATATCCCTTACATAAGTACCACAGAGCACAGCCTATTCTCAAAAAGTTAGCAATGATCAAATCTCATGATGAGATTGAATTGATACAAAAGGCCATAGCCATTACTAATCATGCCTTCCATAGAGTCTTGCGTTTTTTAAGTCCAGGTGTATTTGAATATGAATTGGAAGCTGAAATCAGTCATGAATTTATTTTGCGCCGGGCCAATGGTCATGCTTACGCTCCCATTATTGCAAGTGGTCCAAATAATTGTATACTACATTATGACAAGAACACCAGACAATGCCAGGAAGGCGAATTGGTTTTAATGGATTTTGGGGCGGAATATGCCAACTATGCAGCCGATTGTACCCGTACCATACCTGTAAATGGTCAATTTTCAGAACGACAGCGTGAAGTGTATGAATCGGTATTAAGAGTCTTAAAATCAGCAAGTCAGTTGCTGGTACCGGGTACCTCTATGGATGAATACCAATCGGAAGTGGGCAAACTCATGGAAACCGAACTCCTCCAGCTTGGTTTGATTTCCCAGAAGGATATCCTACAGCAAAATCCAGATTTTCCTGCCTTTAAGAAATACTTCATGCACAGCATATCCCATCATTTAGGTCGAGATGTCCATGATCTCTCAAGCAGATATGCTCCCTTACAGGCAGGAATGGTATTGACGGTAGAACCTGGTATTTACATCCGAGAAGAACAAATTGGCATTCGGCTGGAAAATATTGTTTTGGTAACTGATGAAGGACCAGTTGACTTGACGAGCAATATTCCAATTGAAGCTGAAGAAATAGAAAGCCTGATGGGTGCTGAGGTACTAGGCTAAAAAAAACTGGCGAATGAAGTTCCATAGAATCATTCGCCAATTTTAAACAAGTATTAATTTTTTATCAGAGATTCAGAACATTCACTCCTCTAACCAATAAAGCCACATCATTTTTTAAAACCTCAATAAAACCTCCTGCAATTTCAAAGGTTATTTTCTTACCCGTCTCTGCACCGGTCTTTATTGCTCCAGAATCACTGTCATAATATTGATAATCCCCTTTTGCTGTAACCATGGTCACCTTGCCAGCATCAAGAGCGGAAACAATAGGAGCGTGATTCTTCAATATCTGAAACTCTCCAAGTACACCAGGAACTTTTACAGACTCAATAGAGCCGTAAAAAACCTCTTTATCAGGTGTAAGAACAGAAATATTCATCATTGGATCTGAATTTATCTTAAGGAGCATTTTAAATTTAAAATGCCCCTATTTTTTCTAATTTTGATTATTCAGCTACCTCGGCAAGCATTTTCTTACCAGCTTCGATGGCTTCTTCGATGGTTCCTTTGAGGTTAAAAGCACCTTCTGGATACTCATCTAACTCTCCATCGATGATCATATTAAAGCCTTTGATCGTATCTTCAATTGGAACCAATACTCCAGGTATTCCTGTAAATTGTTCTGCAACGTGGAATGGCTGAGATAAGAAACGTTGTACTTTACGAGCGCGATAAACGACCATTTTATCCTCATCTGATAATTCTTCCATACCCAGGATGGCAATAATATCCTGAAGTTCTTTGTAGCGCTGTAAAATATTGATTACACGCTGTGCCGTATCATAATGCTCATCGCCGATAATCGCAGGATCCAAAATTCGAGAAGTAGAATCAAGTGGATCGATAGCTGGATAGATCCCCTGTGAAGCTAGTTTACGACTCAATACCGTAGTGGCATCAAGGTGGGCAAATGTAGTTGCCGGAGCAGGGTCAGTTAAATCATCCGCAGGTACATAAACCGCTTGCACTGAAGTAATCGAACCTCGCTTGGTAGAAGTAATACGCTCTTGCATCAATCCCATCTCGGTAGCAAGTGTTGGCTGATATCCCACCGCTGAAGGCATACGTCCCAATAAGGCAGACACCTCAGAACCTGCCTGTGTAAAACGGAAGATGTTATCAATAAAGAATAAAATATCACGACCTCCGGTAGGGTCATCTAAATCTCCATCACGATAATATTCTGCAATAGTCAATCCTGACAAAGCAACACGGGCTCTTGCTCCAGGAGGCTCATTCATCTGACCAAATACAAAGGTAGCTTTGGAATCTTCCAATTCCTTTTGGTCCACTTTACTCAAATCCCATCCACCAGCTTCCATGGATTCCAAAAATCCTTCGCCGTATTTGATAATACCAGATTCAAGCATTTCTCTCATCAGGTCATTCCCTTCACGAGTACGCTCACCTACACCTGCAAAAACCGAAATACCATCGTATCCCTTGGCGATATTGTTAATCAACTCCTGGATCAATACTGTTTTTCCAACACCAGCACCTCCAAACAATCCAACCTTTCCTCCTTTCATATAAGGCTCAATCAGGTCAATTACTTTGATTCCTGTGAAAAGCACCTCCTTTTCTGTTGACAATTGCTCATAGGTAGGTGGTTTACGGTGAATTGGGTAAGATTTTTCTTTTGATACAGGGCCAATTCCATCAATAGGCTCTCCTACAACATTGAATAGTCGTCCTTTAATAGCATCTCCAATCGGCATGGAAATAGATTCTCCGGTATCGAAAACCTCCGTTCCACGGGTCAATCCATCCGTAGCGTCCATTGCAATTGCACGAACACTATCCTCTCCAAGGTGCTGCTGAACTTCAAGGATCAGCGTTTCACCATTTGAGCGCTTAATTTCAAGGGCGTTAAAAATTTCGGGCAGGGAAACTTCATGAGGGAAAGAAACGTCCACTACAGGACCAATAATTTGTTTTATGTGACCAATATTCGCCATGATCTTATTTTACAGTTTTATATATGGTATATGGTTTCTCAAAATCACCGCAAATTTAGGCTTTTCTCTTGATAATCAAAAATAAATTAAAAATAGAAGTAGGTCGTAATGAGATACTTACACCGCCCTAATTGAATCCCTGATTTTACTTATTTGAACAAATGCTCTTCCATGGAATAATAAAGGGAGTTTGAACCTTTTTGGCAAACAAAATTCTCTTTTTCCAACAAATCCTGAATTTGTCACAATTGTGTTATTTTAAAAAAAAATTGACTAGCGGTAAATATTTTTTTTCACTCTTTCTTTCAACACTATATTTGCAGACAAGTAAGCAAGGGTTTTTCAGCAATTCAAAGATTGTCAAGATGTTGGTTAGTATTCTTATGCCGGTTTATAATGCAGCTCCTTTTCTCGACACTTGTATTAATTCCATACTTCACCAAAGTTATGCGCATTGGGAATTAATCGCCATTAACGATCATTCTACTGATCAAAGTTGGGACAAACTTTGTACTTACTCAAAGATGGATTCCCGAATAAAAGTTTTTCAAAACCCAGGCAAAGGGATTATCCCGGCTCTACAATCGGCTTTTAAGGAAAGTAAAGGACAGTATGTTACCAGAATGGATGCTGATGATGTTATGGCTACCCATAAAATTGAAGTACTGGTGAATAGCTTAATTAATGCTGGGCCTCACCATCTAGCTACTGCTCAGGTAGCTTATTTTGCTGCTCACCCTATTGGAGATGGATATCGCAAATATGCACAGTGGTTAAATAATTTGATAATCACTCAAAATCACTTCAGCCATATTTACGAAGAGTGTGTGATCCCCTCACCTTGCTGGATGATTCACAAACAGGATTTGATCAAATGTGGAGCCTTTGAACCAGATCGTTATCCGGAGGATTATGATCTTTGTTTTCGCTTTTACCAAAATCAAATAAGAGTAATTTCCAATAAGCAATTGTTACATTATTGGAGAGATCACAATAGTCGGGCCTCAAGAACCCAGGTGGTATATGCCAATAATTTTTTCCCTGATCTGAAAATGGACTATTTTTTCCAGATTGATCATGATCCAGCTAAATCACTTGTTCTTTGGGGTGCTGGAAAGAAAGGTAAATATTTGGCTAAAAAGCTTAAGTCAAAAAAAGTAAATTTCACCTGGGTATGCGATAACCCTAAAAAATGGGGGCTCCAAATTTATGAAATGCCTCTTTTTTCTCCAGAAAAAATAAGAGGTTTAGGGGATATACAAATCGTAGTTTCTGTAGCTAGTCCTGAAGGAAAAAAGGAAATTCAGGATTATGCGAAAGAAAATGAATTGAAACAAGGAAAAACCGTCTTCTTTTTTTGCTAAATTAATTCAAGTTGCGATGCAACTTGAGTAATTTAATTACCTGAATTGCATTATTAAAAGAGTATATAAAACCAAAATTTGAGCCATTGATGAATTGGGCTGATGTAAGCAAAATAGCCTTTTTAGGTACTGATCGTACAGGCCTTGGAGAAATCAGTCAACAAGACTGGGATGCCTTTAAATTATTTCCGGATGAAGGAGATCCAGCAGAAACATTAGTCAAATTGGCTATTCTTGTCAATACAAGAGAAAAGGCCGGTAAAAAATACCCTTTAGCTGATTTTATTCTTACAAGCAACAAGCAAACAGGCCCTCAGCAGCTTTCATCCCGAGCTGCACTTTATCTGGAAAGTATTCTCGACAATTCTTACCCAGGCGCTTTACCTGAATTCCTGGATCTGGTAACAGAAACCCAGCAAAAAATTCCAACTTACCTCCTTCCTGATCTGATGGCGCTAGTGGAGGACCAACAACTTTCATGGAAATCCCTCCAAGAAATCTTGGGTCCAAATGCCCATTCCTTTTTAAGATTACATCCGGTCTGGAAAAATTATATATCAGAATCCCTGCAAGGTGATTGGCAAAGTACAAATCTTAAAAAGAAGGAAAATTTTCTGCTTTTCCTCAGATCCGTTCACCCGGCTGAAGCCATCCACCACCTTGAGTCAAGCTGGGAAAAAGAAAGCATAAAAAACAAACTACATTTTCTTGAGATCTTAAAAACAGGTTTATCTAAAGAAGACTCTGTTTTTTTGGAAAAAAGTTTGGAAGATGCAAACCTAAAGATTCGCCATAAATCTGCCGAACTCCTTTTATTAATTCCTGACTCTTCTTTATCCATACAATTATTTGATCTCATATTTCAGCATATAGAAGAAACAGAACAGGATGAATTAATGGTAAATCTACCTGAAAAAGAAGATGTTTTTTGGAAAAAGATTGGCTTTCAGAAAAAAGACAGGAATCATGATTATGGAAGCCAATCCGCTTATCTATTAGGGCAACTTATAAGTCATCTACATCCCTCTTTCTGGAATACCTTTTTAAACTTATCACCAGAGGAATGCCTCCTTGTGTTTGAAAATTCCCAGCAGTACCGATTGCTGCAAAAGTCAATTGTGGCTGCTTGTATTTTACACCAGGATCAGGATTGGTTAGATGCAATTGTAGCGGCACTTTTTGCAGGTAAAGGGCCATCCTCTGATATTTATGTAGATGCTCTTCCATATGTGTCTGCCCCAACATTTAATAAGGTTTTATTGCGTCAGGTAAAAAACAAACCTTTTTTATTAGAAGAAAACGGCTTGGTATACCCAACGTTGGAATTATGTGAGCACCCATGGAGCGATGAGTTAGCTTTTGCCATTCTAAGCCCTTTTCAGCAATGGTTGGCCACAGCTCAAAGTGCTCAATGGTCCGTTTGGCATTATAAAAAAATATTGAAATTGGCTTCTTATCGTATAAATCCTAATTTAGCCAGTAGTTTAAAAAGTGGGTGGCAGTTTCAGTCTTACATTGCTTTTCAATGGCAGGAGGATGTTGAAAAATTCAACCGAAGGCTTATTTTCCGAAAAGGAATGCGAAAAGCCATTATGGAATCAGCAAAAAGAAATAACATATGAAGGATGTAGTTAGGCCCCCTGTGGAAACCATTTATCAAAAAGAATTAGAGGCATTAAAGGAAGTAGATGATCGCCCCAAACCCAAAAACTGGGAACTATCACCCTGGGCAGTTGTACAGTTTTTATTAGGTGGTAAATTAAAAAATGATATTGAAGTTGAACCTAAGTATTTTGGTGATCGCAGATTAATAGAATTGGCTGTTTCTACTCTGGTAACAGATCGGGCCCTACTACTAACCGGTATTCCTGGTACTGCAAAGACCTGGGTGGCAGAGAATTTAGCAGCTGCCATTTCTGGCGATTCCAGTTTGTTGGTTCAGGGTTCAGCAGGATTAGCTGAGGAGGCTCTTCGTTATAGTTGGAATTATGCCCAATTAATTGCCAAAGGTCCTTCCAAAGAAGCTTTGGTAGCCAGCCCTATCATGAAAGCAATGGAGCAGGGAAAAATGGCAAGAGTAGAAGAGTTAACACGCATCCCCTCAGATGTACAAGATACTCTGATCACCATTTTATCAGAGAAAATTTTGCCAGTTCCAGAACTCAACTTTTCAATCCCTGCCCAAAAAGGTTTCAACCTAATTGCAACGGCTAATGACCGAGACAAGGGAGTCAATGAATTATCAAGTGCCTTACAAAGACGATTCAACACTATAGTCATGCCTCTGCCTTCCACCCTTGAAGAAGAGGTGAAAATTGTAAAAAGCAGAGTTGAAAAAATTGGTCAGCAACTGGAGTTGCCGGCTCAAAAAAGCCCTGTAGAAGAAATTCGCCGCCTGGTTACCATTTTCAGAGAGTTGCGTTCGGGCAGAACAGAAGATGGTCAAAATCAGTTAAAGTCTCCTAGTGGAACCCTCAGCACTGCCGAAGCCATATCTGTATTCCAAAATGGTCAGGCCCTGGCCGCCCACTTCGGTAATGGTCAGGTTAATGCTGAAGATATTGCTTCCGGACTAACAGGAGTGATCGTAAAAGAAGGAGAACAAGATTTACAGGTATGGCAGGAGTATTTAGAAACTGTGGTCAAAAAACGGAAAGATTGGGCTGATCTTTATGAGGCTTGTATGGGGTGGATTAAATGAGTAGATGTGAAGATTTGAAAATGTGCAGATTTATTGATTCTATGATACTACGATTTTTTGATGCTTTGATCATTGAAGAATTACATGATTATTAGGTGGGTATGCACCCTTTAGGGAATTGAAGGGCGCACAGACGTGCCCGTATGGGCGGGCGGATGCTTTGATTTTGTAAATGTGCAAATATCCTATAAATAAGAAGCAATATTTCTAGTTCTAATAAAACCTAATAACGTGAACACTTGCTAACGTGAATACTTGAACACGTTAACACGGGATAACTAATCAAGATGCTAAAAGTCTTCGGAATACGACATCATGGTCCTGGCTCTGCCAAACGGCTGGTTAAAGCCCTCAAGGAGTATCAGCCTGATTGTCTGTTGGTTGAATTACCGGCAGGGACCGAAAAAGCATTAGCACATATCAATAATCCAGAATTAAAACCTCCGGTGGCTCTGTTGTTGTATCCCAAAAAAGATTTAGAGTCAGGCTCTTTTTTACCTTTTGCAGAATTTTCCCCTGAGTGGCAGGCTATGAAATATGCATCTAAGAAAGAAATTCCTATCATTCCAATGGATTTGCGAATGGGTATTCAGGTACCCAAATCTTCTGGCAATACAAGTAGGACGGCCATTCGAAAGGATCCAATGGGATATTTGGCCAAATTGGCAGGTTTTGAAGACTCAGAAAGATGGTGGGATGCTACTTTTGAACAAGAAGAAGATGATCTCCGTGTTTTTGACATGATAGAAGAAATGACTAAGGTTTTGAGGGAAGGAATCCTTTTTGATGAACCTCCATTAAACATTGCTCGGGAAGCCTTTATGCGGCAAACTATTCGCAAAGCAATAAAAGATGCTTATCATAAAATTGCGGTAGTATGTGGTGCCTGGCATACCCCTGCTTTAATTCAGTGGGAAAATATTAGTGCCAAATCTGATGCCAGTAGATTGAGAGGTTTAAAAAAAGAAGCTTACGAAGTCAGCTGGATTCCCTGGAATTATGAACGATTGTCTTTCTATTCAGGCTATGGGGCTGGAGTAGTTTCCCCTGCCTGGTATGAATTATTATTTCGGTATAAAAATAGCATTAGTGCACGGTGGTTATCAAAAGCAGGACGACTATTGAGAACTGAAGGACAGGATGCAGCGCCTGCCAATATTTTAGAAGCGGTTCGCTTATCAGAAACACTAAGTGCATTACGAGATAAGCCTATACCTGGGCTATCGGAGCTTTCAGATGCTGCAATAACCGTATTTTGTAGGGGAGATTCAAAATTATTTGAACTTGTCAATCGCAAACTTATTATTGGTCAAAAGACAGGAAAGGTTCCGGAAAGCCTGACCACCATTCCCTTGCAAAAGGATTTTGAACAGCAAATTAAAACCGCCCGTCTCAGTGCAGCCTATAAAAGTACAGAAGCTGTACGCAAGGAATTAGACTTACGAAAAAACACCCAACTTTTGGCTAGCAAACTGCTTCACAGATTAAATATTTTAGAGGTACCCTGGGGTAAACCTATGAAGGGCTCTCAATTTAAGACGGGTAGTTTTAGTGAAAAATGGAAGTTAAAATGGGTACCTGACTATATCATCCGAGTTGTTCAGGCAGCCATTTACGGAAATACGGTAGAAGAGGCCGCCTTTAATAAAATGAAGGAAAACCTCCAAACAACGGAAGCCTTAGGAGAACTTGGTATATTAATGGATCAAATTATTAAAGCAGATTTACCAGGCTTGGTCTCCGATTTGACTCGCAAAATGCAGGAGATAGCTGCTGTAACCAAGGACATCGTTACCTTAATAGATGCTCTTCCTAAGCTAGTGCAGGTATATAAATATGGCAATCAAAGAAATAGTGAAGTCCATTTTTTTCAAGAAATTATTGAAGAAATAGGACCTCGTATTTTTGTGGGCCTTCCTTCTACCTGCTCCGGGATTGAAGAGGAGCTTGCTAAAGAAATTTATACCAAATTAATTCGGGTACATCATGCGCTGCAGTTGTATAATAACTCTGCATTAAAAAGTCAATGGCAGATAAGCCTCAAAACATTGGCCGGAATCTCTTCTATTCACTTCATCATTCAGGGTTGGGCCTGGCGCATCTTATTTGATCAAGGTATGGTGGATATAAATCTTATGGAAAAAACCATCCGTGGCTACTTAAATACAACAAAATCTCCCCTGGATTTTACAATGTGGCTCGAGGGCTTTTTGAACGGCAGTGGATTACTCCTTATTCACAATCCTGGTTTTTGGACCTTATTGGATAATTGGATTATGAGTCTCTCAGAAATTCAGTTCAAGACCATCCTTCCTGTGCTACGGAGAACTTTTTCCAATTTTCAGGAACCGGAAAGAAAAAAGATGTTAAGTATTGCCCAAAATTGGCAGCCTGGTGAAAAGATTAAGAAGCAGGAAGAAATAGAAATTGATGAAAAACAAGCTGAAATTGCTTTACAAGCGGTAAGAAAATTATTAGAGATTTAATACCCTTTTAATCTTGCCTTCACATACAATAAGGATCTTTGTAGTGTTAATACAAATCCTATACTGTAGCCCTATATGTGATGGCTGTGCCAAGCTCCTCGTGCATAGCCTTTTTTTATGCGGCCTGCTCTATAGCTTTTTCAACCCAGAAGTTATTGGCACCCATTCCCGAAATAATTTTTACTTTTTCCATATTGGCCAATTCCAGCAAGGCGAGGAAAGTTACAATAGCGTGGATGCGATTTTTGCAATGGCCGAAGACACTTTTAAAGGTAGCTTTTTCACCTGTGTAAACGAGTGAGAGAATCTGGTCTTGGGACTCTTCAATGGTGTAGCTGAACTGGACAATTTGGTGAACCTGCTTGTGGTTAGCTAGTTTATATTGCTCGGTTATTCTTTCAAAAGCCTTGAGTAACTTAAATAATGTTACAGATTCCAGCTCTACATCTACCAAGGCTTTATTGGCAATTTTTCTCAATTCAGAAGATATATTTCCTCTAAATTCTTTTTGGCCCCGTAGTTCTTCCATTTTGCGCATATCATCCAACACGCTTTTATACTTGCGGTATTCCAATAAACGCTGTACCAATTCTTCCCTTGGATCAATTTCATTCCCTTCCTCATCTTTTTCTTTGCGAGGGATCAACATTTTTGCTTTAATCCTACACAAGGTGGCTGCAACCAACACAAATTCACTAGCCAAATCAATATTCAATACCTCCATAGTATGAATATAGTTCAAAAAATCATCTGTTATTTTAGCAATTGGGATGTCATAAATATCGAGTTCATCCCGCTCAATAAAAAATAGCAGAAGGTCAAAAGGGCCCTCAAACTGGTCTATCTTAACGGTGTAGGTTGAACTCATAATTTATTTTTTATTTTCTCCGGAGAGCCTCGCAAATTATTCAATTTTAGTTACATAAACAAAGCATCCCCTCTGTGATTATTAACATGTGGAAAAAAAGCTTTTTTTTGTGGAAAAGAAAAAATTTATCTTATTTAGAAATTAGAGTCATGGATTCTTATCCTAATATTCCACATTTCATTTTTAAAATGACTTCTTCTTTTTCCTTGATGAAAAAGAAGCAAAAAATCAAGACTGTATTCAAATTCTAACGCGATTTTAGGCCTTGTGAAACTAAAATGAATAAACTCGCTTAGCTCAAACACTATTCATTTTTTAACGTTTCACAAGGCCTAAAATCACTAATTTGAATAAGGTCAAAAAATGACGGGTTCACAATTATTTAGTGCTCAATAATATGATAAAGAAAGGAAAGCTATATTTATTCCCAACTTCTCTTGGAGAAAATACGACTCATACCATTCCAGAGCTGAACATTCGGATAATGGATAGGCTTGAAATATTTATTGCTGAGCGAGCGAAAACCGGACGTCATTTCATAAAGGCTTGTATCCCCAATAAAGATTTGAGTCCACTCCATTTTTATGAATTAAACAAAAGAACCTTAGCCGAGGAAATTCCACAGTTTTTGGAAGCAGCCCTGAATGGAAAAGATATTGGGCTAATGTCTGAAGCAGGTTGTCCTGGCGTGGCAGATCCCGGAGCTTTAGTGGTTAGAATGGCCCATAAAAAAGGCATTCAAGTGGTCCCCTTGACAGGTCCCTCTTCCATTTTATTGGCATTAATGGCCTCCGGGATGAACGGCCAGCATTTCAGCTTCACTGGATATCTTTCTCCCAAAAAGCCAGAATTGGCCAGAGAACTAAAAAAACTAGAACAACTATCTGGTAAATTTAAGCAGACACAAATTTTTATCGAAACCCCCTATCGTAATAATGGTCTAGTAGAAACGGCACTTCAGACCCTATCACCTAACACCTTATTTTGTATTGCAGCAGATTTAACCCTGGATACTGAATATGTACAAACACACGCTGTTGCACAGTGGAAGAAGGTTAATATACCGGATTTACATAAAAGGCCAGCGATATTTTTGTTGTTGCGCTAACGTGTTCATGTGTTCAAGTGTTCATGTTAAGTTCTTTTGAGTGTAAGTGATCAGTTTTTTACTTATAGGAATTTTTAAGAAAAGAAAACTCAGGCAGTCAGAACTTCACAAGTAATACAGATAAATAATTGTGTAATTTGCGATGTAGGAATGTTAAAAAATGCATCAATAAGTAATTGTATGCTCAATTTAAAATCTATACCCTTAAAAACGTGAACACATGAACACGTAATAACATATACACTAAATCCGTCTATTATCATATAAAATACAATAATTAAATACCACAAGCAGTTAAAGCTCCGTTGTAAAGACATAACAGTTAAGAAATTGTGAATACGACTCATGAATGTAGATTTAGCATGAAAAGAATACTTGTAATCCTCATACTTGCAATCGCCTTTGGAACACAGCCGGTTTCGGTTTCTGCCCAGCAGGATGGCTGGGAAGCAGGTTTTTGGTTGGGAACGTCCTTTTATTTTGGTGACCTTAATACCAGTTATAATTTAGGTCTTCCAGGGGCTGCTGGCGGTTTGATGGCTCGTTATAACTTCAACAAACGGGTATGTTTTAAATTTTCGGCCAATTATGGGCAAATACGGGCTGATGATGCGCTCTCTAAAAATGTTTACGAGCGTGCCCGAAACCTTAGCTTCAGATCCAATGTATTTGATGCAGCCCTACAATTTGAGTTCAACTTCCTACCTTATAATCATGGGAGTGAAGATGAATTTTTTACTCCCTATGTTTTTGCTGGTTTAAATGCTTTTACCTTTAATCCACAGGCTGAACTTAATGGCACCTATTATGATTTGCGGGAATTGGGTACAGAGGGGCAATTTCCTGGTGAAGAATATTTCTCCTTTTCTGGTGGTATATTATATGGTATAGGCTTCAAAGTAGACCTAAGCTATGAATGGAGTATCAATTTCGAATTAGGAGCACGCCAATTGTTTACGGATTATATCGATGATGTAAGTACAGTATATCCAGATATGGGTGACCTTCGGCAAAATAGAGGAGATGTTGCCGTTGCCTTATCGGACCCTTCCATTATTATTCCAGGAGTTACAGAAGCTAAAATTGGAGAGGAAGGCAAACAGAGAGGAAACAGTAGTAATAATGATAGTTATGTAATGCTGGGAGTAGGATTGGTTTATTACTTTGGCGATATTCGTTGTCCGGATTATGGAGGAAAGAAGAGGAGGTGATGTAGTTCCGCCTACCTTCGGTAGGTAAAAGTTCCGAGCTCCATTAGGGGTTGGCTTATTGGAGGTATAGTTGCTTATTGGAGCTTTTTTGGCCCGCAGATTTCTCAAATCCAGCAAATTTATTCATCAAATCTTTAAACAATTACAATAGTATAGTATCATAGAATCAAAAAATTTGCCCATCTACCCATTCACACAATTTTCTCATTAACTCTTACCCTCCATTTGGGGAAACTATCTTTCAGAGCGGAGCCATCGTGGATGATCCTGCTGAAAATAAAATCATCACCTTCGGAATTGTTTAAATATTGGGTTCTCCCGTTATTTCGGATGAAGTTGATGATCTCATCAATCTTTTCCAATAGCTTTTTTTTCCCAAACCGGTCTTTATCGATACTCCACATATAGGTGGCATGCGAGTTGAGTAATTCCCATATAAAATGATGCATTTTTTCTCCTTTCACCCAAAAAAGAAAGCCAAAATTAGGATTAAGCGTAAAGCGAATAGGTTCGTCCTTACTATGTAATTTTCCAGCCAGATATTCTAATTGTTTTCTGTTGCGAATACCTTTCAACTCAAGGATATCCTTCAATAATGATTGTTCGGAAATCTTTAAGGTATTTCCCAATTCTTCTTAATTTAATCCCTGAAAAAAATCCTCATTGGTTAAAAGGCTCTTGTCGATTGTAATCACCGGCGGTTTTTTAATGACCTCTTTAATTTTTAATTGTCGGATAGTAGAGAGCATTTTTTCGTTGATGGAGCTAATTTCTTCTGAATAACAATGAGATTCAATCTCTCCATTCTCATGAAGGATTAGTTTTCCGCTTACATTGATTTTTCTTTTTTTAAATATTTTGGAAAAATAAGCTTTGATGTGTTCAAATTCAGGCAGGATAAAATCATTATGAATTTTTATCAATGCTGGCTCTTTCAAGCCCCTAATTTTCTTTTCCATTTCTACATATCCAAGTTTAAAACTTACTTTTTTGATGGGAATATCAAAGGAAATGGGTAGGGAGGAAAAATCTTCTTCTATAAATTTCCTCATTTTCCTTTTCAATGGTTCTTCCTGAATGGTAATGGCATCAAATTCCTGGCTGGAATAATAAGAAAGATCTTTTTTCAGATTTGTCCAGATAATCCCCTCAAAATGAAGGTTTCGGATAGGAGTTTTTGGGTTTTGCAATTTAAAATCTTCAAATCTTTTACATTGATAATCGAGAGGCCGAACAAAAAGAGTAGCTGAATTTTTATCAAACTTTAGCATTTCTACTTCCCAAATCACCTCATGGCTTTGTGTAAAAAGAAAAAAATCTCTAGAAGGAAAGTTGGTACTTTTCCAGAGAAAAAAATCATTTTCATTATAGAACACTCCGGCATTAGTCAGTTTTAGAATGATTGTACGAGGAGTATTCTTCATAAATTTAAGTTTAATGACAAAAAGGCATATAATTCAACTTTCAATTTATGCTTCTTTTTGCATTTGAGCTTAATTTATATATTTTACTTTCTAAATTAATCAAAACGAAACGAATGAATGTAAGGGTTAAGTTCTTTGGAGGTGCCCGCTCCGTTACCGGATCAAAATATTTACTCGAAATTGATGACTTCAATGTGCTGATTGATTGCGGCCTTTTTCAAGGTTTACGAGAGCTGCGCCGCCGAAATTGGGATCCTTTTCCCATCCCTCCCGAAGAGATAGATGCCGTCATTTTGACCCACGCACACATTGATCATAGTGGTTATTTGCCAAGATTGGTTGGAGAAGGTTTTTCAGGCCCAATTTATTGTACCTACCCTACCTTTGATCTGGTCAAAATCCTGTTGCTAGATTCCGCTAAATTACAAGAGGAAGAGGCTAATTTTGCCCGAAAGAAAGGTTATTCCAAACACGAAAACCCAAGACCATTGTATGGGACCAGGGAAGCAGAAGCCGTATTTCCCCTCATCAAAACCTTTGGCTATAAAGAGAAAATAAAAATAAATGAAAGTATCTCCATCAAATTTCAGGATGCTGGACATATTTTAGGTTCAGCAATCGTTGAAATGGATTTGAGAGGAGATACCCAAAAGAAAAAGATTGTCTTTTCCGGTGACTTAGGTGGCTATAACCAGCCAGTCAATTATGATCCTACTCCCATCAAGGATGCTGACGTTCTTTTCATTGAATCTACTTATGGTGACCGTGAAGAAATGGAAGATGATGTAGCAGAAGAAATCCAGAAGGTTATTAACGAAGCAGTCGAGGCTGGAGGTCATATTATTATTCCGGCTTTTGCAGTAGGTCGGACTCAAATTGTCATCTATTACGTCCAGGAATTAATGAAAAGTGGCCGAATCCCGGAAATGCCCATTTATATTGATAGTCCGATGGCCATAAGTGTAACAGATCTATATCGCAGAAACCCAACCTGTCATAAACTCCGAAACGGAAGAGATGAATCCATCTTTGATTTTAAACACATCAAATACCGCAGGGAGCGAAAAACTTCTAAACTTCTGAATGAATTAAAAAAATCCGCCATTATCATTTCTGCCAGTGGTATGGCTACAGGAGGGCGGGTTTTACATCATTTATTTCATCATTTGCCTAATGAAAAAAATACGGTTCTATTTGTTGGCTTTCAGGCAGTAGGTACTCGGGGGCGAAGACTTTTAGAAGGTGAAAAAAGCGTCAAAATTTTTGGTCAGGAAGTACCCGTAAATTGTAAGATTAAGCGCATCTATGGACTTTCAGCCCATGCGGATAAAAGTGAACTATTTGAGTGGCTGAGCAATTTTGAAGACTCTCCAAAGTTTACTTTCATCGTCCATGGAGAGCCAGAAAGTGCAGAAGCTTTTGCCGAATCCATTCATGAGAAATTGGATTGGTATAATGTGAAGGTGCCAGATTATTTGGACAGCGAGACTTTGTTTTGGCATATTTGAGTTCAGCGTTTTGAGTTCAGCGTTCAGTGTTTTGAGTCAAGATACTGCTATTTTAGAGCCTAATACATTTATATTATAAGGTTTGGAAATGAAGGACTGAATTTTTTGAAAATTAAAATTTTCAGGTTAGTTTTCTAGAAAAAAGAATGTCAAATTATAAATAATTAAGGGTTTGGCAATTGGCTATTGACTTGGTGACAGATATTTATATTCTTACAAAAGAATTCCCGAATGAAGAAAAATTTGGTTTGACTTCTCAAATGAGGCGATCCTCCCTTTCCATTCCATCAAATATAGCTGAAGGATCAGGTAGAAATTCCAAAGGATTTTTCTCGAATTTTTTAAATTATGCGAAAGGCTCAACCTGTGAATTAGAAACTCAAATCTTAATTGCTCAGAAACTGGGGGACCTATCAGATAAAAAAGCCAAAATGTTAACTCATAATACCGACATAATCCAAAGAATGCTTCATCGCCTCATTATTTCCTTAAACTGAACCCTGAACTCAAAACGCTGAACGCTGAACCCAAAACCCATAACTAAAAAGAAATACTTTCAAATAAAAGATTCCCCAAAAAGAGGCAGTTATTTTAATGAAAAAACTGCACGGCAATAAAAAAAGTTATATATTTGCGACTCGCAAAGCGGCGGTTACCACGGTCGGGTGGCCGAGCGGTTAGGCAGAGGTCTGCAAAACCTTGTACGGCGGTTCGAATCCGCTCCCGACCTCAAAGGCTAATTGTATATCGTTGATTTACAGCCAATTGTGAGACTTTGTTTCTAAAGTGTGTGGTCAAGTGTGCGGTATTTTTTCAATAACAATAAAAATACGTGCATTTTAAAGGCACTTTTTTTCGTAACTTGTCTTCCAATAAGATATACTTTTACCGGAGGCTGTGTTAATTCACGGTTTCCGGTTTTTTTATTGTCATCATTTAAGCCTGATGATTTAAACCCCAAATGTTAAATTATGGCTCAAAGAAGAAAACCCACTAAGGCTAAAAGTAAATCAACCAGGAGTAAAAGCACCGCAAAACGCAAAACTTCAACCCGATCACGAAAAAGGAAAACGGCTAGTAGAAAAAAAGCTACTCCAAAAATTCCTTTGTTTATATCCGCTCTATTACTCTCCTTGCTTGTCAGTTTTTTATTATTGAGTCTCAAAACTTCTATCCTATTAGGGATTGTCAACTATTACTGCGTTAAGCCCGAACCTAGAGACCAGGGTATAGAAGTATTATACAACTCAGTTAATGAATATTATAGAGCTGCACGTAATGAAAATCTTAAGCCTAAGTTTTGGGGCTTCCTTACAGATAGAGTTTATTGGTACAAGCCCCCTATAAAAGACAAACATCAAATTGGGTTCCGTGGAATTGAATATGATTGCTTTTGTTTTACCGATTACCCAAGATATGATGAAAGCAATACTATATCACATGATTATCAAATTTCTTTTAATGGATTTTATAAATACGAAAATCCTAAAGAAGCACTAATTATGATGGAAAGCGGCTCCGCATCGGTAGAAGGTGCTAGGGTTTCAATGCTTAAGCCATTTGAAAGTTATGAAGGAAAGAAGTTAGGATTTATTAATTTCTTATTCAGATATTTTTATCCCTCAACATGTGTGATACTATTTTTAGTATTTGTATTTGCAGATAGAATTCCTCGTGCGACAATGGAGCGGCTCCTAGAATACATACTAAAGAAAATAATTTAGGGCGCAAGCTCTTCACTTGCGCCCTATCCCCTATTGATTAGCCCAATAGACTTTTTCCATTTTCTTTTTAGTGGCCTCAATTCCGGCTACCTCCTTTAGCTTAGATTCAATTCGTTTGGCAGCATCATAATAGTAATCCATTTCTACACGGTTGCCCTGGGTATCCAGTTCGATTATTTTATTGGCACAGTAGAAGTATGCGAAACTCAATTCTATTTGCCTGTCTCGCTGCTGCTGCTTGAAGTTTAATTTTGGGCCTATGAGTATAGAGATTATAAAGACCACAATCAAAAAATAGACAATCCTCTCGGTAGTCCATTTCCTGTTTTTCCAACTTCTATTTGATTTTCTCGATCTGGTTTTATTGTTTGATTTTTT
Source organism: Saprospiraceae bacterium (assembly GCA_028285545.1). GTDB lineage: Bacteria > Bacteroidota > Bacteroidia > Chitinophagales > Saprospiraceae > JANQPA01. The sequence continues at coordinate 207,426 of JANQPA010000112.1, forward strand.
CATTTGAATTCTATTTTTAAATTTTTCAAAAACGTGACTACTTGATTACTTGATGGATTGAAATGGGTGAAATTATCTGATAATCAAGCATTTAAACTAAGTAGACATTTAAACACCAAGTAATCAATTAATTGAAAAGAAGACATTACACTAAGTAGTTAAGTAATGACTAAGTAATCATGAAAATTGCTGATTACTTAGTATAACTAATTGATTACCTAATGTTTACAATAAATCAATCCATCAAGTAATCATAAATAGCTGAAACATTTAATTTTTACTCTTCTGGATTCAACCGTTTTATCCAATATCCTTTCTTTTGGTATCCAAGTTCAGTAAAGTGTTTCTGCACCTTCTCAAAGCCAAGCAGACGCATTGCCTTTCCTATTGTCCTGGTGTGTAGGGTGGTCTTTACTTCCCCTTCTATGGTCTTCATTATATCGGTAGCGGTCACAAACTCGGTGCCCTCTTCCCCTTCCTTACCAGGGGCGAAATTTTCTTGTATTAGTTCCTGCTCTACGGATATGATTTGAAAGCCCTGGTTATTCTTCTCTGACTTCTGAATCTCTTTTTTGGAAAGCTCATATTCAAATCCTGAATTCAAAAGCGCATAGGCTTGACTATACACTAAATCCATATTGATGACCGTGTAACCTTTCGGGCCTCCGTTGTCGTGCTTGACTCCATTCTTTTTGATCTCCATTATCAACCACCTGACATTACCCGTAGAATCGGTTAAAAATTCGTCGTCATTGGTGGAGCCAAAAAAAGAAGCTCTGCGAGGAATTCGGACAGGGTTCTTTCCATAGGGCATACGCTCTTTTACATGGTCAATGGTTATCATGGATTTTACTTTGTTGACTTCCTTAGCTGGTATCTTTGAAAGTTCATCCAGGTTGATGATAAAGTTTTGACAAAGAGCTATGTTTCCATCCTTATTATGAAAGTTGATTTGCTCCGTGATGTAGTTCTTTAGCCTGGGAGGACAGAGGAAGCGCACAAAGGTTGTCTTACCATCGTTTTGCCCACCTTTTAATACTAAGCATTGCTTATTGAATGGGATGACCTTAAGGGCACAGGCCACCGTTCTAACCAACATCTTTTTGAATTGGAGGTTAAACCAGAATTGGTCATATGCTTCGATATAGTTGGCAAGCTCTGTTATATAATCGGGGTCGCCTTCTTTCCATCCTGGTAAGCTTTCAAAGTATTCAACAAAGGGGTCATACTCTTCAACATAGCTCGATCTTACCAAAGCCATAAGGGGAGTTTCCACAGCAGTAAAACCCTTTTCCAGTAATTCACACATCAAATCAAAGACATTCAATTCTTTAAAGGTGTTCCTACCTTTTGGGCTTACCTCGATTTCGTTGGCAATGACATTTAATCTAAGATCATAACGAGTATCAATGTAATCTCTGATCTTGACAAACTTAGGTTTATTCTGATAGTCTCCACTCTCAATTTTTGCAGGGCGTGAACTCTTAGCGTCGGGGTGATCTGTGGCACCTTCTACCATTTTCTTATACTTCCTAATCTGCCTATCTGTGAATTCCTGGCCCTTGCTTTGGTAGGCACTAACTACTGATTTCTTAATCTCGGATTCCCCAAAATCTTTTTCCTGGTATTGGAGACATTCGACCAGGGCACGGGCTTGGCTAATTCCATGACGGGCAAATTCAGCAGCCAGGGCAAAAACAAAGTTGTTTCGTCCGGTTGGGATATTTTGCCGTTTTACCTTATTTAGGCACAATTCTATCTTTTTTTCTTCTGAAATCTGCTGACCACCCCGCCCATGGGCGACCCCCTCACCTTCCTGATGGGCATTTTTTAGGTAAAATACTTGGCTCTCTTCATTCAAATAGATGCAATCATCTGGCACGGCTGTATAAAACCAAAGGCGTGCTAAGTTGTTGGTGCCCGTGTCGATTAGCTCGGAGTCCTTCAACTTGCTATTAATTTCGTCGGGCTTTAGCCCTGCCTTTTTGTATTCATCCCGTAGGGCTTTATCTGTGGGGATGTCTAAAAACTTGCTGAAATATTTACAAATGGCTTGATAATATCGTTTATGATTGTCCGGTGTGCTATCACACCAAACCAGAAAGCGAAAGCCTTTTCCGCTTGGTGACATATACGCACCATATATATAAGGACTCTTAGAAATTTGTTTGATCCGTTGAGCCACTACCGCCACATAATCACAATGGTCTACGTCAAAAGCTAAAAGGGGTACATACTCTTGACAGTCGTTATTTTTCCGGCTGCCATATTTTCCAATAATAAAAGCCGGACATTCCTTTTCTTTGGCTTCCTTGTATTTATTCGGGTCGGATTCAGCCAGGGCAAAAAGCCTTTGCCCGATCTCCTTAAGGGTCGGGTCTTCTTCTTTGATTCGCTTTAATACTTCACCTATGGTTGAATAGGTTGGTTTATCATTTCCATAGCAGCCAGTAAAGAGGCTAACAGGTGCTTCACTTCTTTGATCGAATATATAAGTCTTGCTTATCATGTGGTAAGCTTTTTTGATTTGAATTAATAAAGGATTGGATACTACTTCCTGCGCTTAGTCTTGTGGTAGGCTTTTGCGTTGAATGCTCGCCCCCCGTGCTTTTGCGCATGATAAGCCTCTTTACAATCAGTGCAGCAATATTTCTGCCATGCTACCTTTGGAGAATAGGAACTACCACAGTTCAAACAATCTTTAGGTTGCAGCTTTGACCCTGTGCTTGCGTTATTAACGGTTGCGTTATTAACGGATGCTTTAGAGGGATTAAATCCTATCGGCCTCCGGTGATGGTGTCCGAATGGATTAGGAGCATTATTATAAAGGTGATCTATACAACCTTTTCTTAAATCTGCTATGGTTGTTTCATTGGCATCCGGCCCCAAATACATACTTATTACCTGATCGGCTTTTAGTTGCATTTCTTTGGCCTGATCGGTAAGCCCTGCCTTTTCCAGGTGCTTGGCTGCTGCTAAATATTCCAATGCCTTTTCGGGTTCTTCGCCTTGCTGGATGGCTGGCAGATTGCCCCCTAAAGCTGGACGAGCTTGAATGTAAATTGATCGTAACTTGTCAGGTATTTGTTGGTAATTCAAATCATAGACGGGTTGTTCCAGGTCTTTGATATTGTATAGCTCATTTGGTGAAATGGGAATAGGTGGGGGCGGTGTACTTTCCTCAAATTCTTTGATCCAAGAACGCCAATATTGTTGGAAGCGATTGTTTAAAGCGTTCCTAGCTTCTGATAGGATACTACCAGAAAAATGATATTGAGTAGGTAACACCCTTTGTTCTAATCCTGATCCTTTATAATGGATTTCGTGAAGGATGACCGAAAGCAGAAATACAAATAAGCAAATGACGGTGAAGTAAGCCAGGCCACCACCATAAACATTTACCTTTCTTTTGGTATCCGCTTTTGAATCCGTATTAAAAATAGATACTTCCTCCTTGGCTTGCTGGTACTCATTTGATGCCAAAGCAATGGCCTGTTTTTTGTCCTGGGTAAGTTGTGATAACTCACTAGCCTTTTCTTTTTCAAGCTGGGCGGTCTGTTCGTCTCGCTGTGCTTCCAGGTTTTTTATTTTGGCTCTAATCCTGCTTTTTGCACTTGTAAAACTTTCGCCCGTTCTTCTTTCCCTGGCTCGATAGTTAGCGTAATTAGTGCGCTCTATACTGATCTTAGAGGCGAAAGCTTTTTTAATGGCTATGACTTGCCCCTGGTAACGGCTGGCAATCTCGGAGCTATCCAGACGGTAAATACTCAAGGCTTGCGTTTGATTGAATTGATAGATAGAATCTGCCTTAGTAGTGGTCTGCTGTTCTGGCTCCGGTGCAATGGCTTCTACCATGCTCTTACTACCCTTGAATGACAATAAGCCGGATGTTCCAAAAAGGGTAATAGTAGCCAATAATATAAATATGCTCATGCCCAAATCAAGACCGGAGAAGCGACCATATAAAACAGCCTGAACGCTATAAGGTGTAAACTTCCTTAGACCGATTTCTAAGAAGGCAGTACCAACAATAGCCCCTGCTGCTGCACCAATGGCTGCATATTGAGGCCAAAAATCAGCCAGGCCGGAAAAGACGAGGCTGTAAATAATACCGATTTCGGTAAAGGCTGAAACGATTTGTGCCAGGAATCCCAGGCGGTAAAGGGTAGGGATTAAGGTTGCATAGCGATTAAAAAAATCGCTATTGCTTGGAAGTGTCCAAAAAGTTTTCATAATTTGAACCGTTATGTATTTGTTACGTAATACCCCTTTCGGTTCATCTTGCAGGACGGCCGTTAGGGGTTTTTTCTTATCTACTTCTTACTTTCCTCTTTTCCGTCTCCCAGCAATTCGCAGGGATGAACGTCTAAGATTTCGGCAATTTTGAAAAGTCGTTCTAAGTTTGGTTGAAGCTTATTGAGGCAAATCTTATTCATTACAGGAGGACTTATTCCAATCTTTTTAGCCAACCATGTTTGGGTTGACCCTCTACCTTTAAGAATTTCACCGATTCTATTGTATTTAATAGCCATGAGCTTTTTAAGCTCCAAAATAGAAATTGACTTCGTGTTAACCATATCGAAAGAATTATTTATGCTAAGATAACAAATTATGTCATTTCATGAACTTTTTATGTCATGTGATGACTATTTTTCTTATATTTGTAGTCCCCCCGATTAAGCAAAGTCTCTTTTGCTTGTTCCCCATCAACATTATTTAAACCTCAATTTTCAATTGAACAAATCATTTTCACATGAACGAAAATTTAAGATTACTGGAAAATGGAAAATTGCAGCTTGATAGCAGCTTATCTGTAGAGGACGCTTTAGACCTTCCAAAACATCTAACTAATGTTACATCTGATTATATCAGTGGGCAGCGTACGGAAAAAGGGAAAGATAGCTTTTGGTTTATTATCCGAATTTGTGAGCAATTCTATTTGGATGACTTCGAGATAAGCAAAGCAATTGAATCCATATTGGAAAAACGAAGAAAATGCAAAGCGATTTAAGCCCCACACAGGGGCTTTTTTTATTTCTGCCTTTATCTACCTACCAAAAAAGGAAAATATTTCAATTTGAACGCATTTGAATACCTTCTGAGCGATTTATATTTAATTCCAAAATATCTGATCCATTTTAAAGCCTTCTGAGAGGCTTTTTTTATTTGGTTTTTGTACTTATACTTAGAAGGGCATTTTAACAAAAATTAAAGGAGATTAAAGGTGTTTCCGGCACATTCCAATTCTCACTTAGCTATCAATCTTTTCCCGTTGAGCCAAAACCGCCCCCTGAACGCTCTGATTCATCCAACATAAGCACTCTTTCTAGCTGTATTTGTTCCACCTGGGCAATTACTATTTGAGCGATACGGTCGCCATCCTGAATAGTGTAAGGATTGTTAGACAGATTTATCATAATTACCCCTATTTCGCCTCTGTAATCTGCGTCTATTGTACCCACACAGTTAGCCAGGCTAAGGCCATGCTTAAGAGCCAGACCGCTACGGGGTCTAATCTGTGCTTCATAACCTTGCGGTAATTGAAGGTATAGACCCGTTTTGATGAGGGCACGACCTAATGAGGGTAAAGTTACATCCTCCGAAAGATTAGCCCGTAGGTCAAGCCCTGCGCTTTGTGGTGTGGCATATTCGGGTAGCGGATGTTTTGAACGATTTACAACTTTAATGTTCAGCATTTCTTTGTGATTTTAAATATTTACGAATGATTCTTTTTTCTGCTTTTTGTTGAAGGTCGGCCCGTTGGCCCTTCCAATTCTCCTTACTCATGTATCCCTGGATGGTTCTATGTGACATCTCCAGTAATTTTCCAATCTCTTTTGAGTTCAAGCCCATACAATAGTACTTGAGTGCTCGGTCTTTGATTTCGTCCTTATTGCGCATTTTCGGCTGTTTTTAAATTGGTTAAAGTAAAATGAACATAAAAGCACAATTTTTTATCATAGGCTACGCGTACCTTACGCACCTTAAGTTGCGCATAATTGCCCCCCTTTGAATCTACGTACCCCCCGTCAAGGTTTTTGCCTCCCTTAATCTGGATCGTTAGCAAAATCGGCCAATATTGAAGCGTATTCTGCTTGTATGGATTCGTTTTAGTCTGCTAAAGCGAACTTTAGCCTCATTTTTCAGGGGTACTTTAAAAAGCCCTTAATTTTTGGGCAAAAAATGGTCTTTTCTGTAAAAACTTGACAAACAGGCTGTTATTTAATAAAAAGAGAGGATTCTGAGCATTATAACAGATTGTTCACGTTGTTTCTTCTAATTTGCCCTTGTTATAGCTCACTACTTGAATTCCCTGGGAGATCTTGTATCTACGGATGTAGCGAACAACTGATGTTCTAGTTACACGCAATGCCGATGCTATTTCATCTTCATCCATGATTCCCATTTGATAGAGTTTTATAAACTCTTCCCATCTCCAGTTATCATCTTCAGGGAAAAATAGTTTTCGCCATCGCCCTGCGGTTCTCCGACTAACTTTCAATTTTCTAGCTAGAGCATTGTTTGAATACATTCGTGTTTGGTACAATACCCTAAACCATTCTTTTTTAATTTCCTTTTCTAGTTGATTCATTGCTTTTGATTTTTATTGAATTACTTTTTTGATCCCTGGCCAGCTTCCTGGCTATTGCTCTTTTGAGATTGTGGTATCTATTCCGGCATCGTTTGCCAGCTTTCCCGTAAAGTGTTTCAGAGCAAAATTTGCTACCCTTTCTTTGGCGGGAAATATCTCGGTTACAGGTTAGGCATAAACTACGCTGTTCAGAGGGGTCTGAAATAGGGGAATTCGGCAAAATTTTGAGGGCGTTTTTTGAAGGGGTCGCCCCCCCTATATTTTCTTCTATTATTAGCGATGTATTCACATGACACTCTAGCGGTGAAAACGTCGCTATTTTTTCCGCTTCATTTTCTCCAAAAACCCCGGTGAAAACGTCGCTATTTTTCCGCTTCCAAAAATTCAATTCAGACCACTTTAAAAGTAGTGCTGAAAGTGCGTTATTTTTCACCTGGTTGACACCAAATTGATTGTACAGAATAGCCATGTCCTTTTTTAGCTTATACTTTGAATCTTTATCTAATTCTAACCACACTTTAGGGTTAGTGAATTGGGCCAACTTGATTCTTTGCCTGGGCGTTAGCCTGGCTGGAGGTATGGAACCATCATAGAAGATGATCTCTTTAAAATGGTCTGTGAGGATTTTCCCTAATTGCTCCAGACTGGAGGGGTCGCAAATACTGGATAGAGTAGTTATGCCAGCTTTTGCCAAATACCTCATTTTCTTAACCTTCACTTCCACCCTCAATAAATTATCTACAGGCTGATTAGACTGCAATCCTTTATCATACAATTTGATCGAATATTCTGAACGCTGGCAGACCTTCCCAATCTTTAATTTCTTAATATCAAGAACTGTAAACTCTTTGTTAGGCATACAGATAATCCCCTTTAAAAATTGATCTGCTGGAATGTCTATCAAGATATTCAAACCAAATTCCAGATTGTGAATAGTGGTTTGTTCTGGTATGATCCCGAATTCATCCTTTAGGGTAATCAATGTTTGGTGGATGTCCGTGATACTAAAGTCATTGAGATTATGAAGACCACCATTAAAAAACTTATGTAAGCTCCCTTCTATCTCGCAGTAGTAATGTCCTGGCAGTTTCTTTGCTGGAGTAAGTAGAAATTTCAATCCGTTATAGTTGGCCACTAGCGGAACATCTAATATTTCACCTGTCCTAAGCTCCACAGCAGCCACAAAGGATAACTTTTCATTGTTCTTCCATTCGTCGGCACGTATGTAATTGCATTTTGCTTTTACAAAGTCGATCATTTCCTATTCATCAAATCTTCTAAATCTTGCTTACTTTTTCTAATCTCCAGAAGGCCAGTTAATATATATTCCAGGTAGATCTGTATTTCTTTTTCTAGCTCTTCAAATTCCATAAAATCATCCCTGGCCAGGTATAGCAAATGAATGGCCAATCTTGAATAGTGATAGACGAAAGGATCAAATGAATTGAAACTTTCAGGAATGCACAGTAGATGACCAATTGCTAGATTCACCAAGACCTTTTTATTTCGCTCGGACTGCTCATAGGGATAAGCTACCATTTCATCCATAGCAGATTGCACGGAAGTAATAGCAACCTCCAGTAATTCGGCACTAACCATTTTTCTTGGCTTTGATCTCCGTTAAAGCCTGTTCTAATTCGTGCCGTTTGAAATAAACACGGTTGGCAATTTTGTAAGATGTGAGGATGCCCTTTTTTGTCCAATCGTCAATAGTGACGGTGGAGACTCCGAAAAATTCGGCGGCTTCTTTGCGGGAAATTAATTGGGCGGGTTCCTTCGGTTTGAAATTATCCCTTAAATCCTTTAAATCGTTTTTAATACGGTTGATTGAGCCTAGTAAAGTTAGACCATCAATCTCTGTAATTTCAATTACTCTTTTCATATCAAATATTATTTTATTTGACACAAAACTGAGCCTAACTTTGAGATGAAAAAAGTACGCGTACCGTACGGTGAAGTATAAATTACTGAAAGACAGCGCATTAATTCCAGGCAGTAAAATCTATTCTCCTTTTGGATTTCTTAGAGCTAGGTCTTAAGGTCTTGCTAATATAACTTTTAGAGATAGGTTTCCCGTTCTTTTTGCAGAACCTAGATGAAATTAGGTCAATCAATGTTTTTACTTCACAGTCAATAAAGTTATTGTCCTTGAGGTCAAAGAATAGTGTAACAAGATCAATTATTTCTTCCCTCCAAATTACCTTTTCACCGTTATAGACCTCATCTTCTATTGCCTCAAGTTCTTCAATCAAGTGTTGTAAAAATTCAACATTTATAAGTGCATCCTCTACCTGGGAAATATTTTCATCTGTTAATGACTCCTTTAGAATAAAAACATTTAAAATGCTTGCATCGATTTTAGATAATGTTGATTCAATTTTTGTCTTGAGTAGAACATCTAAAGGAACAGTAACATCTGATTCACTATATGCTGCCTGGATTTCAAGGGTGAATCCATTAATATCAAATCTATTGGTTGGGATTTCTTTTTCCTTATCCTTTTCGTCTTCGGCATATTGATTCATTATTTCAAGCATCATATCCGCTGACTTTCCAATAGTCCCTCTTAGTCGTTCATAGTATTTTCTATAGTTCCTTGAAACCCAGCCTCTATAGTTTCTACAATTAATGGATTTGATAATTTCTAACTTGTCCATTTGAATAATTTAGATAGTATTTAAAGAGGATTTAAACAGCCTTTAAACCAGTCTTAGAGCTTGAAAAATATTCATGTTTAGCTAATCTATCCGCAGTCTCTTCTTTAGTCACTCGGATGTACTTAAGGAGGTTTTTAGTAGAAGAGTGGCCCGTAATTTTCATTATATCAATAGGGGAAAATTTATTAAGGAATAAATGAGTTGCGCCTGTTCGCCTGGCAGTATGAGTTTTGATTAGCTGGCACTTAGGAATGGATTTGATAACTTTCTTTCCTCCTTTTATGGTTTCGACTAATTCAGGGGTGTTTATTTTAGCCAATGCTCCTATATCCTTGAGGCTACTATTTACCTTTTGCTCATAAGTTTTGGGTAAAGAGTAATTGTACTTCTTTAAGATAGCTTCTAGCTCTGGGCTTAAAGGAATAATTACACGTTCCCCTGTTTTCTTTTGAACCAGGTTTATCACCTTTGTTCCTTCTCCCGTTGTTTTAATATGCTCCGGTCTGATTCTTGAATAGTCTGAATATCGCTGCGCTGTGTAGCACCCAACTAAAAACACATCCCTTGCAAGCTCCATACTTTTGCTATTACTCAAATCAAGGGCTGCAATTCGGTTTAATTCATCTTTGGTAAGATAGATTGAAGGTGTATCCACTCGGATGGTTTTAAACTTCCTGCGTTCAAATTCTCTATTCTTATGCAATCCTTCATCTAAGGAAGCACGCATAATTGTTTTTAGATTCTTGATGTGTCGACCTATGGTATTTTGGGAGTAGCTTTTATCATTGAAGAATTTTACAAAGCTATCGTAGAAATCAGTAGTAATATGTTCAAAGTCCAGCTTTACCCTTTTCTCGGTTTGGTAGTTGGTAAGCTGTGTCTTGAATCCATTATAATTTTTAATAGTGCCATGTGCATACCGTTTGCCGTTCTCTGTTGTCCGTTCTCCACTTTCAAGTTGCTTGATAAAGGTATCAATGTATTGATTGAGGGATAAGGGGCCGCTTTTCCTGGCTCCATCTTTAAATATTTCGTCCAGGTGAGTTTTTAAGCGATCCTTAGAGGGTACAATGCCCTGGGATTCCCAAAGCGTAAAAGACCTCTTCACCTCATTGGCAAAGTTGTCTAAAGTAGTCCGTAGGTTATTGAGGTAAATAGCAATGGAAGGATTCTGTGCTTTTGCTTTTCGTATAGCTGCTTTATCCTGGGTTGGTCGCTGATTGACATTATCCCAAAGCTTAGGATTGATCTTTTCACCTGTACCATAGACAAACCGCTTTTTATCGAAATAGAGGAACAAGCGTATTGCGGTGGGCTTGTCTGCTGATGGTTTCAGCAGCTTAAATTGAGGATTGACATTCATGATAAGATATACTTTTGATTGCATTACAAATATAAGCAATAAAATCAAAAGTGTGCGGTCAAGTGTGCGGTCAAAACTATGTTTATCTTTGACAATCTTACTCTAATTTGTTTCTAATTTCTTTTGAAAGGCTTGTAAATGCTGAAAATTAGGCAAAAACAAAAGTGTTTAAAAAAAGCGTTTTGGAGTCCGCTCCCGACCTCAAACCTTCAACAAGCCTTCTCGTAACAACGAGGGGGCTTATTCTTTTTTAGCCTTCTTCATATTTAAAGGCCATACCCTCCAGGATAATGTTTTATTCAAAAAAGATAACCTGCCGAATTAATCGAAGTTTTACAGTACTTATTTTCAGTTGGGAGAGAAAAATGTAATGCAGATCAAAAGCAAATCTATTTACCCCATGATTGGATTTAAGGAAAGATCCTAGTATTTTGTATAAACCATGGCAAAACACAAAATGCATGTAAGCCCTTGTAAACAATAACAAGAGTTGGTCCTTATTCATAAACCTTTGCCTCAATGAACACCCATACTACCTTTAGAATAATCCTGTTCTTTTTCCTTATTAATATACTCTCTGGTCAAGAATCCATCACCTTTAAAAAATTCTTTGAAGATGATGGGCTTTCCAACGGCTTTGTCACATCTATTCATCAGGACAGTAAGGGATTCTTGTGGTTAGGAACCGCAAATGGGGTTAATCGATTTGATGGTTATACGTTTAAAGAATTTAATTTCGATAAAAATGATTCTACAAGCATGAGTCATCCGTCGACCTGGGCCATCAGTGAAGATTCGGAGGGTATGCTTTGGTTTGGTACTATTGGAGGCTTAGATCGTTTTGATCCAGCAACCGAGAAGTTCACCCAATTTCATCACGACCCTGATGATGATGGTAGTATTTCCAGCAGCGTTATTGAAAGTATTGCTTTTGACAAGCTGGGCAACCTTTGGGTGGGCACCGATAATGGATTAAATCGGATGAAAAAAGGATCGACCCAGTTTCAACGCTATTGGTACCAAACTGATAGTATCCGCCTGGTCAAATCCATCGTTTTGACAAAAGAGGGCTCCCTCTGGACAGGTTCCCTCGACACATTATACCAATATGATTATGAGGAGGATTTATTTTGCAGCTATCCTCTTCCCGGCAACAATCTTCTAGCAAATAAAATAAGAGTAATTTATGAAGATTTAGAAGGCTACCTATGGGTTGGAACTGAGTTAAATGGTGCTTTTAGATTCGATAAAAATGTTCTCCAATTTAGTGAGCATTTAGTACATGATCCTTCTGATTCCAATAGTTTAAGCAATAACAAAATAAGTAGCTTTCTGTATCATGAAAAAAAACTGTGGATTGGCACCAGTGGTGGTGGATTAAACATTTGGGATCCTGCTTCCAAAATAATGAATAGATTCCCGGGCACCTCCTCTATTTCTGAGGGTGTAAACTCAACAACTATAAGAAACATCCTTAAAGATAAAGAAGGGAATATCTGGTTGGGAAGTTTTTATGATGGCTTGTACCAGTTCAATGTCAACCAAAATCAGTTTTTGAATTATAATGAAAAGAATAGCCTGTTATCTAAATCCATCACTGGTATGGCTATAGATAAAAAGGGCCACCTCTGGCTTGGCATGGATTCTGGAGGTATTGGACTTTTTGATCTAGCTGAAAAAGAATTCATCAAATATTTTAAACACGACCCTAATGATGAAAATAGTTTGCCAGCAGGCAGAATTAATGGACTATACGTGGATGATGCAGGACTTCTGTGGATTTTAACAGAAAGCCCTGGACTCTTTTCGTATAATCTTCAAAAAAATATCTTTTCCAGTATTCTAGATTCAATTGACACCCAAAACCGAGATCGCCTGGATTGGTTAAATCATTTCTTGCCTGAAGAAGAATATATTTGGCTAGGCACTCAAAAAGGACTGTATAAATTTCATAAAGAGAAGGCAAATATCCAATCTTATACCTTACCAGCAACAGGCGAAAGTGATATCCAGCATGGAAAAAACATTTTCGTGACCGCTTTTTTAAAAGACCGGCAACAAAATTTTTGGGTAGCAACTTATGGCGGCCTAAATCGCTACCACCCCAAAACAGACACCTTTTCTTTTTATCCCTATCCATATCAAGTTCTCGGTCTTCTTGAGGATCACACTGGCGATATTTGGGTAGGGACATCAGAAGGTTTAGCAAAATTTGATTCCCAAACCCAGAAAATTGTACCACTTAATCATCCTGATTTGATAAAAAATCCTGTATCTGCCCTCATTGAAGACGAGGCGGGTTTACTTTGGTTTGCAAATGGATCAAAAGGAGTTAATGGTTTCAATCCATCCAACAATCAGGTCAAAACAATCAATAAAAAAGATGGAATGATTAGTAATCACTTTTGGGCAGGCATCAAAGCTCCTGATGGCTTTCTATATTTTGGAGGGCCTAATGGATTAGTTGCATTTAATCCCGACAGTATAGGAACCCAGCAAGCTATCCCTCCGGTAGTATTTACAAATTTTAAGCTATTTAATCAAACTGTTCCTATCCGTAATTCATTGGGGGATACACTTTCCTGGAAATCACCTCTCGGTAAGTCGATAACCGAAGTAAAGAAAATAAAATTGCGTCATTGGCAGAATTATTTTTCCATTGAATTTGCCACGCTAAGTTTCAAGGCTCCCGAAAACAATCTTTATCGATATAAACTGGAGGGGTATGATAAAAATTGGGTAGAAACTTCTGCTCAACAAAGAATGATAACATACACGAACCTAGATCCAGGTACCTATACTTTCCATGTTCAAGGGGCCATTCGGAATGGTCCGTGGAATGAGGAAGGAGCAACCCTGGAGATTCGTATTTTGGCTCCTTGGTGGAAAACCTGGTGGGCATATATCTCTTATGCAATCCTTTTATTTCTGGTTATTAGCATCATTTATCGTTTTCAGCTTAATAAACAACTAGCTGAAAACGAAGCCAAGCGGCTCAAAGAGTTAGATGTCGCTAAAAATCAATTATTTACCAATGTGACTCATGAGTTTCGAACTCCCCTAACCGTCATCCTTGGCATGGCCGAAAAGATTGACCAAGACTCTAAACAATGGCTCACTGAGGGAGTTCAAGCCATTAGGAGAAATGGACAACAACTGCTACGCCTGGTAAACCAAATGTTAGACTTATCAAAGCTTGAAGCTAACCATTTACCTCTAACTCTTCAGCAAGGTGATGTTATTCCCTTTTTAAGTTATTTAATTCAATCTTATGAATCCTATGCTTTTTCTAATGGAGCAAAGCTGATTTTTAATAAAAGAGTGTCAAATTTAGTAATGGATTATTCTCCTGATGCTTTTACTAAGATTTTGAATAATTTAATTTTTAATGCCATTAAGCATACTCCTGATGGTGGGAAAATTGAGCTGTCTGTGGATAAAAAAGAAGATCAATTGTTTATGGAGGTTAAGGATACCGGAATTGGGATATCGGCAGAACACCTACCTTTTATCTTTGATCGATTTTATCTGGTTGATGCTTCCCACTCCAGGAAAACTGAAGGCGCTGGTATCGGCTTGGCTCTAGTCAAAGAATTAGTCAATAAACTGAATGGAAAAATAAAAGTAGAAAGTGTCTCGAACATAGGAACTTCCTTTCAAATATGGCTTCCCATTACCAGAAAAGCTAAAAACATAAATACATTTAAAACTTTAGAAGAAATAAATTTAGAGAGGTTCCAGGCTCATAGAGGCCCCTTAGTTCATGAACCTTCTGATTTACCAATTGTCCTACTTGTCGAAGATAATGAAGATGTGGCAAGGTATATCGCAAGTTGTTTAGTAAATAACTACCAAGTACATTTTGCCACAAATGGAAAAGAAGGCTTAAATAAAGCATTTGAGCTGGTCCCAGACGTGATCATTTCTGATGTAATGATGCCAGAGATGGATGGATATACATTATGTGAGATACTTAAAAATGATGAGCGAAGTAGCCATATTCCAATTATTATGCTCACAGCAAAAGTTGACACGAATGCTCGTCTTCAAGGTTTGCGCCAAGGAGCTGATGGATATTTAACGAAACCTTTTCACCCTGAAGAATTAGCCTTACGCCTAAATAACTTAATTCGTTTACGTAAAAAAATTCACAGTCACTTTAATGAATTTCCTGAAATCCAAGGCTCAAAAAGTGAATTTCCGAAAGAGCATGAATTTTTGAGTAAAATAAAAAACATCATTCTTGAACACTTGATGGAAGACGATTTTGGAATTCCTGAATTATGTCTTGAAGTAGGTATTAGTCGCTCCCAACTGCACCGTAAACTTAAAGCCATAACAGGCAAATCAACCTCTCTAATTATTCGCCAAATACGATTGGAAGAGGCTTGCAAACGCCTTATAGCTTCAGATGACAATGTTTCTGAAGTTGCCTATCAGGTGGGGTTTAAAAATCCGGACTATTTCACAGCAGTTTTTTCTGAAACATATGGTCAGTCCCCTACCCATATGCGGGAAGAAAAGGATATGCAACAATAACTAAGCCTTTTGCAACAATATAAAAGAGCCGAAATAACGATAGGGATTATCTTTGGTTTTAACACCTATTATTTTTTTAACCTAAACACCCTATCATGAAAAGATTTGCAATTACTGCATTATTGTTATGTTTTGTATCCTTTACATTATCTGCCCAAACAAATAATGCTGAAGCCATTAAAAAGGCAAAAAGCGAAATTGAAGCTACTTTTGGATTTTATCCTACTATTTTCGAAATCATTCCCGATTACCAGGTACCTGGCATGTGGGCTTATTTTAATGCCGCCAACGGCCCACAGAATGCCATCCCTCCAAAATATCGGGAATTGATCAACCTGGCCGTTGCTGCACAAATTCCTTGCGATTATTGCATCTACTTTCACACGGAAGCGGCCAAAGGTTATGGGGCTACAGAAGATGAAGTTAAAGAAGCTATTGTTTCTGCATCAGCCACCCGGGCTTTCAGTATGATCATCCAAGGCAATGGCGTAGATCTTGAAGAGTTCAAAAAAGAGTTTCAAAAAATGATGGCTTATATGACTGAACAGGCTAAGAAGAAATAAATAACTATAGACTCAATGGAAAGCACCTAAAACCCTTATTTACCGGACTATAAGACTGCCTAACAGCAGTCAAGCTTCAGTTTGCATAAAACAAAAAGTCCTGTCCTCCTTATCTAAAAAAGCTAAGCTCTATGGGGAGTTTGATTGTTTTTCAAGCAAATTAACTCCCCTATTTATTTAACACACCAAAGTTTTTTATAATGATGCCGGACTATAAAGCTGCCTATAGGTCGTTAGTTTTTAGCCGGTCCGGTTATCCAAAATAGATGTGATTCATTAATAGAAGAATAAAGAAACAAATACTCAATATTTAAAATTATTTCACTGGCTCTGCACTAAACGAAAACCGTTATTGACGTCTTGTTGGTAAGGATAATTGTAGTAAAAGTTTTGGATAGAGAATTGGCCGTCGGAATAGTAGTTGAACCAAGAGCCACCACGCAAAATTTTTCCTTTTCCTTTTTGCGAACCTCGCGGATTTTCAACTATCTTTTCCTCTTCCGGATAAGCACTGTACCAATCCCAGCACCATTCCCAAACATTTCCACTCATATCCACAATATCCAGATCATTGGACTTTTTAATACCTACAGCATGCGGACGGGAATTGCTGTTTTCAGCACACCATCCTACCTCATCTAAATCATCGCTTCCACTATAAACATACCTTTTTTTCGCCTTTTTTCCTCCTCGTGCTGCAAATTCCCACTCAGCTTCAGTAGGCAAACGGAAGCCGTTTTTATTTTTTAATTTCTCCGCCCAATGAATACCCTCAGTACTTAGATTATCGAAATAATAAGCTGGTTGAAGATTCATTTGATGGCTTACCCAGTTAGCGTATTGGATTCCATCGTACCAGTTGACATTGACTACTGGAACATCTCCGGTAAGTGGCCATCCTTCCTGGGTTCTTGAAATACTATCTTTACCAGTCGCTTCACAAAAAAGATTGTATTGCCAGTTGGTGGTTTCAGTGCGGGCAATACGGTAATCATCCAGACGAACCTTGTAAGTTTTGGAAAGGCTAAAAGTATCACCTTCAACAAAGATCATATCCGGATAATAGCGATTTACAAGATCCTCATATCGATCAGCATCTAAATATCTCAAAAGCTTTCTAAGGTTATTGAGGGATTTATTTGAAGTGAGGGGTTTAGATTCTCCGTATAAAAGGCAGACGGTATCGGCTAGCTGATAAGCTCTCTCCAGATTTCCGGTTTCACCGAAAAAGAAAGACAGCTCCATCATATATGGCCTGATTTTTTCAGAGTTGGTTTTTAGATCAACTATAGCTCTTGTGTTTTGTAAAGCAGAAGCATAATTCAGGTTTAAAATATCATTCTCAACTCGTTTTAGGGTCTCATCCAAGATTTGGCCAAGAGCAGATTGTAAATTACCAAGAGCGGATTGTAGACTGGCAAGATTGGTGTTGGCTTGATTTTTAGCAGAAGTGGCTTCTTTTTCTCTAAGTTCAGCAGTGTCTTGAGCTAATCTGGCTTTTTTACTTTCTTTAAGGGCTAAATCAGTTTGAATTCCAAGAGAGTCTCTGGATCTGTTAAGTGCGTCTAGGCTTTTTTGAAGGTTTACAGACAACTGTGTAGCTTCTTTTTCTTTCTTAGAAGCTTCTCTTGCTTTTAACAGGGCCAGACCACTTATTGATAAAATTAAGATTAAAACAGTTATATATGCACTTCTTGTCTTTTTAATCTTGTTAGTCAAGTGTTTTTCCCAATTCTTAGAGAATTTTAATTCATCATCGCTAAGCCTATTTTGTTTTTTCAATACTGGAAAAAATGACTCTAGGGAATTAAATACCTTCTGTCCAGGATACTCCTTCGTGCTCTCATAAGTCGTTTTATGGCTTCGAATACTAATCAGGACATTATTTAATTGGCGTTCTTCATCCGTTCTCTGTTGGTCGATCAGGGCAGCCAGAGTATCGTGGGCCAACTCGTAGGTACTTTCGGTTTCATGCAGGATGCGGCTTTTTTCTAGTTCTTCCAGGAGTTCAGTCAGAATAGTGGGAGGTAAGTTTTTTAAGTTATCCGGAGCAGTTTCTAATAATTGGATTGTCTCAAACTCACGATTAAACACTAGTGCCTGTTTAGTACCGTTATCTGTTACAAAAGTATCAAGTACTTGGTGTGTAGTGCCTGTTTTAAAAGTAGGATGTTTCTCTTTTAGTTGTTGATCTATGTGGGTCTTCTGTTGAGATAAAAAATTCTCAAGTACATTTTCAATACTCCCCAACTCGTCAATTTCTTTACCAGTCAGTTCAAGTTCAGGATAGTTCTCATTAGGAGTATCGAATCCATAGGTTCGCACAAAATCCTCTCGATAAAGCATATCCATATACACCTGCAAATAAGGAAGAGAAATACCCGAACGCCCCGAACTAATGTATTCAATAATCTGGCGGGCATTTTTCTTTGGATTCTCCAGCTTGACGTTAAAAGCAGTACAACTTTTGAGAATGACCCCAGACACTTTGTCAAAACTCATGGGCTCAACCCGTAATCTGCGGTCAAACAGCTTAGGGATTTCCTGCTCAAAGTGGTATAGGCCTGCAATAAATTCCTCTCTAAGAATGAAAATAATGTGGCAAGATAGGTCTTCGGCCTTTAATATATTAGATATAGTCTTTATAAAAGTTAATTGCTCCTTTTTCTCATCTCCTAAAATGAGCAGCTCTTCAAACTGATCAAATATCAGATACACCGGCCTGAGATAACGGGCGTTAATGCGCTCCAGCATCTCAATGGTGTCCGACGATTCTTTATGCTTGGCAGCTTGTTGGAGCTTCTTTTCCAGAGATTGGTTGATGTTATCTTGTCGACGTACAAAAATGGGATACCAATCAGTCACTTCAAAGCGAGCAGCAAGGCCACATTGTACCAAACTGGTCTTTCCCGTGCCGGATTGACCATATACCATTACTAGTCGGTTCTTATTGACCGAATCATACAACTGATCCACTTCTTTTTCGCGACCGAAAAAGTGTTGTTTGTCCTTCAGTTCAAAGGCATCCAGGAATTTGAACGGACTGCGGATGGTGTATGATTTTAGTCCGGACATATCATCTGTTTAAATACATCAAACTGTTCTTTAACTAATTCGTATTTTTCTTCACTGACTTCAAGCAAAGGGTCATCCGGTCGGATAATATGTCGATAGGTATAACTGCTAGTGTTTTTTTGAAAATGAGAAAAAAAGTATAGCTTGGACAAGTCAGTTTTTAAATAAAAAGCATTATCATCTATAATGAAAGGGGAAAGGCTGAGTTCTTGAGTGTTTTTTCCGTCATCCTTCTTTTCCTTTTTTAATAACAAAACTGAGCGATTATATAAATATCTGTCCAGTTTCAGTTCTTCTTCTTGCAATTTTCCAAAAACACGCATCAACTTAACCATGCCATGGTTGAAGGAGGTTACATTTTTGTGCCGATAGCGGAGCACATCGATATTTTTGACAGCAGCCAGTGTGTATTTCCCTAAATATCCAAGTTCCGAGACGATCTCGGCAAGGCTTTCTTCTGCCCGGATACACAGTTCCTTGATCTCATAAGGAGCAATACTTTCTTCTTGTATCTTTTTTCTCAAAATATTTAGAAAAAGGTGAGCATCGTGAAAAGAAGATTTTTGAAACATCTGTTGGATGTCCATTTCTTCAATGAAATAGGCAATGTTGCTCTTTTTGAGTTCATTGTCTAGTTGTAGTAACAAGGGTTTAAAATTATAAGCCTGCCATTGCTTTGGTTTCCGATTAAGGTATGCATTTACCAAAGGCTTTAATTCGGTAGAAGTTGGATCATTGTCAAAACTCAATTCCCAGATCTGTGCCAGCAACACATAAGTCAAAAACTCCATAATGGTTTCAAAAGCAATAGTCATCTGTTGAAGTCTGGACCGACTTATTTTATCATAACCTTCATTTTCATCCTCTACGGGACAGAGTAGCTTTCGCAAGTGTTCTGCAATTGGGCGAGGCAGGCTATTGAGTATAGCAATGTGTTTGTCACCTTCTTCAACGGAATCTCCTTCCTCTTCCATCAAGTGCTGCATCTGAATCTTTCGGCTGTAGTTTTTCAGGGCCTTCCAAAGGTTATTTGTCAAGCGCTCATTAGGATGGTAATTCTCAGGCTGTTGGATAATGGTTTGACTTGGAAGAGTTTCTTCCAGCACTTCTTTATTTTCTTCTTTATAAAACAAACCCCATGTAGGTGATTTAGAGGATGATTTTCTCCCAGCTCTATACTCTTCATTTTCGCCTCGGTTTACTTCTATTTTTCCAGACACCTTCGCTGCTCCAATAGCTAATTCAAAAGCCGATTCAATGCTGGCACCTTCTTTTAGATTTTGAAAAAACGTAACGGAAAAGTCTTTGGCTTTTTGATCGCTTACAGGTGCACTGGTGCCAATCACAACGGGAATGCCTGCCTCCAGAAGAGCTTGAACTTGTCCCTCTGTCGAACAGCCATTCAGGATAACCAATTTCAAATTGTTGCATTGACTAAGCATTTGGCAGATGCCTTCCGTGCGAGCGCTTTCATCTTCAATGAATAAATTATGGCGATTAGCATGACCACTGTAAAGAAAGAGGTAGATATTGTTTTTGTAAAGGCTTAAATATTCGCTTATTTTTTTAGTAGAGGTATTAGAGTCCCGATGGAGAAAAAAATGCTGTTTGTAGGCTCGTTTTTGAAGGGTATTGTAATTGGCATTATCTTCTTCAGAAAGGAATATTAATGGAGCAGTTGTGGAATTGGCATAACTTAGAAAGATGACTTTCATAAACACTTTAGATTATATACTTGGATTTTAAGACCAGAATAATTTTATGAAAACCTAGACCATGAATGGAAATTATTCTACCCTTTTTTATTACGGTTAATAAAATTATTTGTTTCTGGTCTTCATTTTCAGCAGTCTTTCCAATGAGAATCTCACCTGTTTTCTCTGAAAATGATTAACTTGAAAAGTATTTGTGAATGGCCGGTCCGTTCCAAAAAATGTTTTTCAAACACCAAAACCTTACATCATGAAAAGTTTTTCATATGGCATTATCGCCATACTCCTATGTTTTTTCTTTGTTTCTTGCCAACAATCTTCAAATAATGAAAACACCTCCACGGCGGAAGTAAACCAAGCACCACCGAACCCTTTCCTTGGATCATGGGAATTGGCTAGGTTTTTTAATCAGGATACGTCTGTGGATTACCAAGGACGGAGTACTATTTTATTTACAGAGAATCATTTCAGCTGGATGACATCTCAATCAGAACGTAAAAGCTTTGAAAAATTAGCCGAACCAACACATGAGGAGCTCACAGAAGCTTTTAATACATTTTCAGCATTCACGGGACCATATGAACTTTCTGATTCAACCCTCACCCTCACCCGACAAATTGTCAAAAGACCTAACTGGATGAATCCTCCACGGATCGATCATTATAATTATCAGTTAAAGGATAATGAAATTCATCTCCAGGCT
Source organism: Saprospiraceae bacterium (assembly GCA_028285545.1). Classification (GTDB taxonomy): domain Bacteria; phylum Bacteroidota; class Bacteroidia; order Chitinophagales; family Saprospiraceae; genus JANQPA01. The sequence continues at coordinate 228,630 of JANQPA010000112.1, forward strand.
CAATATGGAATCCTGGAGGGTGAGAAAAGAATTTCCGAAAATGCCCCCACCATAGTGTTAAAGAAGAAATAATCGCAGGGAATAATGGCGGTTGAATATCAAGCAATAGATCCCACATTTAATATATTGGGGCCAAATACTGTCATTGAAACTACGAGAGTAACATCAAGATTGGAAATGGAAGATGGAACTTCTTCTCCAGTCATACCTGGAATAGCAACAATTTTATATCAAAAAATTGATGGCATTTGGAAATTGGGTCATGTTCATGCAACTGATTTTCCTCCTGAAGAACAATAATTCCTTCAAAAAAATGACTTGAAATATTATTGAGTTCTAAATGACCTTGCATGGATGCCAACTGCAAAGTATTTGTGCAAGGTGATTATAATAATTGAATATCTGTTTTTACTTGATCAACTCTTCTTTTCCCCTTCACATGATTTTTTGTCTTTTCAGGTTCGTTCCATCCTGCCTTGTTCAAAACTTGTACCAACATGAACAGCCCTTGTATTTGAGCCATGCCCTTCTTTAGGCTAATATAAAGACAGTATCACCCAACTGTCTAATTATGAACATCTTAACATTATGTCGCCACTGCTGTGGCCTGGTCATCTTTTGCCTATTATGTAAACCTTCTATCTCCCGATCCTTTATCCAAGTTCCATTCAAACTGGTTCATCGCCTAATCGCCATTGAGGCAATAGTGAATAATAAAAAAGGTACTTTTATTTTAGATACCGGTGCCCAGCGCATGCTGCTCAATCAAAAATATTTTAACACTAAATCGCTTCCAAGTCGGGGAAATTGGGCCGGCATTAATGGTACCGTCCAATCCGTTCCCTATCAGATTATCGATTCTTTTCATTTACAGTCTTTGACTATTACAGATCTGGAAGCCAATTTTTTGGATCTTTCTCATATTGAAAAAAAGAGAGGTATTCGGCTTCTTGGGATTATTGGCTATGAAGCATTAAAAAACTTTGAAGTGTTTATAGATTATCCAGCTCGTAAAATCCAACTAAATCCTGTTGATAAAAAAGGTTTTACTAAGTTGACCCCAGTATTCTATGAAGAAATTCAGGACAGCCTGGATTTTAAATTATTACACCATTTAATTGTGCTAAAAACGGAGGTGGGAGGAGTTAAAATGCGGATGGCCCTGGATACAGGCTCTGAACTTAATTTGCTGGATCGGCTGGTTAAAAAGAAAGTACTGGAGCATTTCGAAGCTCGAAATACCATCAATGTATCAGGAAGCAGTTCCAAAGTAGTAGAAGCGGTAGTTGGTATGCTCCACCATTTTAAATTAAATGGACAAGAGTTCCCACCCATGCGTACCCTTTTAAACAACTTGGATCATATGAGAAAAAGTCTGGGCATCTGGCTGGATGGTCTGCTGGGACATGAATTTCTTCGCAATCGACGTATTCTTATCAATTATCAGCAACGGAGGTTGTATATTTTTAAGGATAAAGCTTTTTAAGGTCATTGCTTAATGTTCTTTTATAAAATACCACTATATTCAATCCTTGTCTTTTACAATAGACAATTTCACCCAATATCTGTCTTCCAGAATAGACAATTTGATGGGTAAGCATCTTAATCAGACCTACCTGGAAATTCTTTTTGGAAAAATCACTTTAAATAGAAAAATATGTCCTTCACGACCATCCTTCAATCCAACAACATTGCCACATCTGAAAATCAAAAATCCACTGGCTTCATAACCGTCCCAGGTACTCCCGTGCAAATGCCTTGTACCTATATCTCTGGGCACCAACCTGGAAAAAACATTCTGATCACCGGCGGAGTGCATGGTGGTGAATACCCTTGTATTGAAACAGCCATTCGCCTAGCTAAGCAATTAGAGCCTGAAGATGTCAAAGGTACACTACTCATTATTCATCCTGTAAATATACCCGCCTTTTTAGCCCGACTCCAATATTATGGTCCTTATGATGGCAAAAACCTCAATCGGGTTTTTCCAGGTAAAGCCCTGGGAACAGTAAGCGAACGCATTGCCTATTCCGTCCATCAACTACAAAAAGAAGCCGATTTTTACATCGATCTTCACGGCGGGGATATCCATGAGGCCCTGGTTCCTTTTGTTATCTACTCCAAAGTTGGAGGAGAAGAAGTTGCTGAACAGTCCCGCCTGGCTTCGGCAGCGGTGGGTTTTCCTTATGTAGTCGGTTCTGTATCTGATAATGGCTCTATTGGGGGAGCAGCAGCGGCTGGTGTACCTGGCTTCCTGGCTGAACTAGGAATGTGTGGCCGTTGGAGCGAAACAGAAGTGGAAACCTATTATTCTGCTATTGAAAATGTACTTCGATATTTAGGAAGTGTGGAGGGAAAAGCAATGGAATATCCAGATGTCCGATTTATGGAAAAAATGACGGTAACCAAGGCCCAACATGATGGTTGCTGGTATCCGACGAAATCTTTAGAAGACTCCATCAAAAAAGGAGAAAAAATTGGTGAGATCAGAGATTTTTTTGGAAATACACTTAGTGAGTATTTTGCTGAAACAGATGGGCTGTTACTTTATGTTGTAAGCTCATTAGCAATAACTCAAGGTGATCCTCTAACGGCAATAGGATAAGTATTTTGATCCAAAATAGGGGGCTATCCTACTTTTTTTCATCCTAAAAAGTAACTTCTTCAATTTACAACAGTCTATGAGTATGATTAAATTTGTTTTGGTCAAAACAAATTTAGGGATCCGTAATTCTAATTATGTCAGAAATAAATGAAGGATATTTGATCGCATTTGGTGCCTTGGGATGGTTATTGACACTATATTTTGGTTTCTTTCGCTTCAAACATTATTTATGGGCGAGAAGAAAAGTCCAGTACGATCTTTTTACCAAAATCAATCAGAACAATAACAACCTTTTTTTAAAAGTCACTACCCTAACCAGCATTAAGGATAAAAACAAAAAAATATCTGCTAAACGATATGGTGTTTTAATCAAATATGTGGAAAATTGTAGTGAAAAAATATTTTTAATCCGTGGCAACCTGGTTTCCAAGGAAATTGCCTTGTTTTGGGTGAATGGCATGATCGATGAATTAAAAATATTAGCTCAACAAGATGAAGAAACCTTCACCGAGCTTGAAGAAATTACAGAGCGCAAAAACTTTATCAACAATAAATTAGATGCACTTTTTGGTTTTATAAAAATGAACAAGGAGGCCTCTATAGGAAATATTGAACAACTTTATACTGAAATCATCAAATAGTAGTGAGTACTGGGTATTGCCTGTCTACCGGCAGGTAGAAGTAATGAGTAATCAGTCCCAATACCCACTACTCACTACCAACAAAATATGGGTGTTATTTTTTTGAATTCCCATCGAGGGAAAAGTGGATTATTAAATGGCAAAAAGCTACCTGAACCTTACATATTGGCTTGCAAATTTTTTGATTGCGGGATTATCGATCGAACACAAAGTCTTGATACGGGTTTCGAGCAAAAAGTCTTGGATGAAATACCAGATCATAGGGATAACGCTGGTTTGTCTTTTGCCGAAATTTGTGATACTGTAGCCAAAAACATCGTTAAGGAAGCTAAAGAAATGAATACTAAAATCCAGGTCCTATGGTCTGGTGGTATCGATTCAACCCTTGCATTAATTGCATTATCAAAGGAATTGGGAGATGAAGCCCCATCTTTCCTGGACATTACCCTGTCTATGGATTCTATAAACGAATATCCTTTGTTTTTTCGAGAGTTTATTTTAAAAAAATTGCCCTTCAAATTAATTCAGCCTCCAATCGCCAATCATTTTTCTGAAAAGAGTTTGATTATTACTGGTGAGCATGGAGATCAATTATTTGGGAGCGATAAATTACTGCCGCTTATTGTTAACCGTTTGGCCTATGAAGATTATCGTTCCATTCTGCCTCTTTACCTGATGAACAAGTTTGGAAAGAGCCACAAAGTGGATACTCTGATGAATTATCTGCATCCCTTAATTGAATCTTGTCCCAAACCCATTATTTCAACCTTCGATCTCTTCTGGTGGCTGAATTTTACCATAAAATGGCAGCAAGTTACTTTGCGGATGCCCGTATTTAGTTTTCAGGAAAATGTAGCTTCTCTACATGCCCGATTCAGGCATTTTTTTAGAGATACACGATTCCAGATTTGGTCTTTGAATAATCATGAAAATCGCGCTGCTGAAAACCTTGAAGCCTACAAACTACCCGCCAAGCAATACATATACCAGTATACTCAGGATGCTGAATTTTTAAAGCAAAAATCCAAAGAACCTTCTTTAAAACATATCCTTATTGATCGAAAAAATCAGGGCGACACCCGATACCGGGTTATGGTTAAGGAAGATTTCAAACCGATTGTTGAAGTTTTTCACAAACAATTTAAAAACAAAAAAATAGTATGATGAAGGCCTATTCAGAGTTCGAATTCAAAAATGGTTTGCTATATGATTATTCGGATAACCAATATCCCACCAGATTACATGCCTGGGTTGGAAATCAAACTTTCAGTACCGATAATTCCACCTTTTTCGGCTATGTATTTGAAGGAAATACGATCATTAAGACTTCTAATAACGAATATAAATTACTTTCCCGGCAATATTTCTGCAGCAATGAGCCCATCACTCTTGAGGGTGGAAGAGGAATCGTAATGGAACGTATCGGTTATAGAGGCATGAACTCTATAGGCGGGCCCGTAGAATCCTGGGGCAGACTAAAATATATCGATGGTTGTACAGATTCCCTTTTGATTGCACCTGTAAAAATGGGCGACCCCTGCTTAAATGCCTTATTTTTTCCAGAAAACATTGACCAAACAGCACATACACATCCTTCCATGCGTGTGGGAATGGTAATTGAGGGCAAAGGCACCTGTGTCACTCCGGAAAAAGAATATGACCTTGAACCTGGTAAAATTTTTATCATCCATGAAGATGGGAATCATAAGTTCAAAACCAGTAACAATTCCCGGCTAACGGTTATTGCTTACCATCCTGATTCTGATTTTGGACCAGTTGATGAAAATCATCCAATGATTAACCGTACCATGGTAGAAGGAGTTTCGGCTGCCGAGATAAAAGAGATTCAAACAAGGTAGGAGTCAATATTTATCTCGATCTGTTTCTACTTATTTTTATTTATTCATTGAACATTCGGCTTCATTTTTCGTTAATTCAGAAGTTTTTGAAGGGAGTAAAAATCAATCTTTTTACAAATTTTTCTATTATGAATAAATGGCTGAAATGGATGGGGATTATTTTATTTGTATTGATTGGTGGACCGATTTTGGCTTTATTCTTAATGCATAGGCCTTTACCAGAGGCTAGCCCCTCTCCTGAAGCAGATCTACTGGCTGAAAAAATGCTGAAGGCCATTGATAAACCTGCCTGGGATACTACCCAATGGATACAATGGTCCTATTCCAATCGAGGTATCATAACCTGGGATCGTCATCGACATCTGGTTAAAATAGAGTGGAAAAATGGTAAAAGTGCCTTGGTCAATCCTGATAACCGAAAAGGCTTGGCCTTCTTAAATGGCCAACCATTAGAAGGAGATAATGCAGATGCCTTGGTTCAAAAAGCAACTTCTGATTTTTTCAATGATTCATTTTGGCTGCTGGCACCTAACAAAGTATTCGACCCCGGAACTCTTAGAAGTATTGTTCCAATCAAAAACTCTGATGACCAAGGTCTCCTCGTTAGCTATTCTACTGGAGGAGTCACCCCTGGCGATTCCTACCTTTGGAGACTTGATAAAAATGGTCTTCCCAAAAGTTATCGTATGTGGGTCGGTGTACTTCCCATTGGTGGTTTAAAAGCTACCTGGGAAGACTGGAAAACGCTACCCTCCGGAGCCAAATATGCCGCCTCACATATCATTTTAGGATTTTATGATGGAACGGTTTCAAATGTTAAAAGTGGGAGCAGCTGGATTGAACTAGGATTTTCCCAAGATCCCTTTCAAGATTTAATGGTAGCGAAAAATGGACTTGTAGGCCACAATCATCATTGAAAGGAATAAAAATTATCAGGCTAGGAAGGATTTGCGGCCCAGGCATCAAGACTTCTAAAAGATAGAATAAAGTTTTTATTCCCACTTCCACCTTCCCTACCTTCTCCACAAAAATTAGGATTTTTTCATCCTCCCCCTTTTTGAGGAGGTTTACCATGTCATTTGAAGGCATCTTTGTAGTATAATTATTTGAAGAACCATACAAAGATTAAAGTGATGAAAACACCGAGCTTCCTTATAATTGTCAGTTTTATTACGATACTTTTTTCAGCCTGCAATAATTCTCAGGAGTTTCAAAATCCAGAAAGAGTGATCCAAACTACTAATGGATTTCAGCTAAAAGAAAAACATTTGTATGCCTATTTAGATAAAAATGCTGGTAGTTTCGGCATTTCCAGTATTCTTGATGACCCCAAAGCCATGGAAGAATTAAAAGCTCAGTTGCTTCAGGATTTTGCTTCCATGCCTGAAACTTTTATTCTGGAGTTGAATGATCATTATGAGCGCTTGAACAGCTTTAATACAGCAGGTATTGAGACGGGTCCTTCAATCCAGACACAAAATCAATCCAAACAAAATACTCAAAACAATGCCGTTCTAACCAGTAATAATTCAGACTTAGCACAATGGCAAAAGTTCCTTAAAGGAAGTGTTTTGGTATTCCATACCAGTCAGCATTATGAAGGAATGTATGTTCAATCTACTCAATACATCCATTTATGTCCATCTGGTACCCTACAAATATATGAAAGCAGCGCAGGTGGGGGTTCAGCAGGAGGAATGAGTATCAATAGCTCAGATCAACTTAGGCTTTCGACGGTAGGCAATTGGGATGTTGTGACTCAGGGAGGACAGGTATTTTTTAGAATGACTCATAATGGAGAAATAGTAGGCACCATCATTAAAATAGTAAATAATCAAGTGTATTTACAAGGTGTTGGCGCACTCAAATATTTTCCTGGTGCTGCTAAATGTTCATAATTAAACCCTAAACAAGTTGTAAAACATAGAATAGATTGCTAACAAATTCATGAAGTGGAGAGTAGCTACTGGCTGCTCTCCATATTTTGTTTTATTGACCTTTTCTTAGAAAAAATGTAGATAATCTCATCGATATGTCGCCATTCTAATTTGAACTGTCATTTTTTTTGAGTTTCTTTGTAAAGAACAACGGCTTATCTACAATTGCAAGACAACCAGAGCCATAGACATTTTTTTGGCTTTGAAAAAACTTAAGCTTCCTACGCTATTTCTTTATTTTAACCGATTAAGCAATAATTTTCGTGGGGCTGATCCAAAACTTTGGTATGGTTTTGGCAGCTTAGGTTATTAAGGCGAAAAATTTGGAACAAGACGACAATTTATACGTTTCAAATTATTAGCCCAAACAGGTTTGGAATATGGAATTTCTGTTCCAGCCGACTCTGATTTAAGTTAATAACACATGAATTCTGAAATGAAAATTTTTACAACCTGGACAGGGATAATATTCCTGGTATCACTCTGGTGCAATACAGCGTGGGGACAGAGTAGCATAAGCGTTATTCGATGTGAGACAACAGAAGCGGAAGAGGCCCTACGTTCTAAATATCCTCAAATAGGAACGGCTGAAGATTTCGAAGAGTGGTTGGCACCTAAAGTTAGAAGACTGCAGGCTTCTTCGCAATCTCGATCTGTAATAACCCTACCTATCATTTTTCATATCATTCATGACGGCGAAGCTGAAGGAACTGGCGATAATGTCGCCGCTCATTTTGTTTACTCCCAGATAGAACAGCTTAATAATGATTTTAGGCGAAGGTCAGGAACATCCGGATTCAATAATCATCCAGATGGAGCAGATGTTGAAATTGAATTTTGTGCAGCTTATTTTGATACCCTGGGTGCCCCATTGAATGAACCTGGCATCCGTCGTATTGACAGAAATACCATGAAGTGGCCAGCCCCCCCCTACTCACGCACCTATGTAGAAAGTTTCATCAAACCTTACTCTCAATATGACCCAGATAATTACATTAATGTTTGGGTTCTAGACATGGAAAGTGTTAACCAGGATGGCACTGTTTTGGGTTATGCGCAATTTCCTAGCATGGCAGGGCTAGATGGTATAGGAGATAATCCTGGTCTGGCAGAAACAGATGGGGTGGCAGTTGCACCATTCACCATCGGAAGTAGCACAGACCCCAATACATCCGGACTTCACGAATATGGCAAAGGTCGATCCTTAACGCATGAATTAGGACACTTTTTTGGTTTGAAACATATTTGGGGAGATGGTGGCTGTGGTAAAGATGATTATTGTGATGACACCCCTGAATCAGATGCCTCTAATACTGGGTGCGATGCGGGACATGTTTCCTGCGGGACCGTGGATATGATTGAAAACTATATGGACTATTCAGATGATGACTGTATGAATATTTTCACACAGGATCAAAAAGCTAGAATTATAACTGTTTTGACCAATAGTCCACGTAGAAAAACATTGGCCAATTCCACGGCTTGTTTGCCACTACCTCAGGCTGCTTTTGCTGCGGATAAAAGAATAATTAATTATAGAGAAACGGTAAGTTTTACGGATCAATCTTCACAAAACCCTCTTTCCTGGTTATGGGAATTTCAGGGAGGAAGCCCTGAATCAAGCACAGATCAGCACCCTCAAGTTGTTTATAATACGCCTGGCACCTATAAAGTTAGCTTAACTGTTAAAAATTCAAGTGGTGAACATACCCTGAGTATCGATGATTTTATTACTGTAGAAGATAATCTGGTATGTTCAGGAGGTGTAAATACATTTCCCTATAATGAAACACTAGATGGAAACATTGGTCTTTGGACGCAATCAGATGAAGATGACACGGATTGGACCATTCACTCCGGCTCAACCTCTACTGGGTCTACTGGTCCGGAAGGAGCAGCACAGGGTAGTCATTATGTTTATCTGGAAGCTTCCGGCAAAGCAAATAAAACCGGGATTATTAACAGTCCTTGTTTGAATTTTACGAATCTGGGAAGTGCCGAATTGAATTTCCAATATCATATGTATGGTAGAACAATGGGCTCATTAGCCTTACAGGTAAGTACAGATGATGGAAAAAACTGGTCAACCATTTGGTCAAAATCTGGTGATCAGTCACCTCAATGGCGTTCTGAAAAGGTCTCATTAAATGCATATGCAGGTTTAGAATGGCTTCAATTGAGGTTTTTAGGGACCATAGGAAATGCTTTTTTAAGCGATATGGCTCTGGATAATATTACTATTAGCGGTGTTAACAAAGGCCCTGTTGCGCCTACTGCTAATTTTACCGCTTCAAACACTCAGATTAATGTAGGAACCAGTATACAATTTACTGATATTTCTACCGATAATCCCAACAGTTGGGAGTGGGAGTTTGAAGGAGGAAGTCCAAAAAATAGTACCGACCAAAATCCTATTGTCAGCTATGACACTCCGGGAGTTTATTCAGTTAACCTTAGTGTAAGCAACGAGGTTGGTTCCCATAGTCTTACTAAAACGGATTATATTACCGTGATGGATGATGGTACTGCTGCAAAAGGATGTGAAAATGGATTCCAGGCATTCCCCTACAGTGAAAGTTTTGAAAATGGACTGGGTGGATGGACCCAGGGTTCAATGGATAATATAGATTGGACAAGATTAAATAAATCGACTCCTTCTACAGCGACTGGACCTGCTTCGGCAGCAGAAGGCGAATGGTACCTTTATACGGAGGCCTCTGGTAATGTTAACCGAACAGCTACTCTCAATTCACCATGCTTTGATTTTACTGGATTGGTAAATGCTAAATTTGATTTTCAATATCATATGTATGGTAGCAATATGGGTAGCTTAAGCCTTGAAGCCAGTACCGATTCAGGTGAGAACTGGACAGAGCTTTGGACCCTTACTGGTGATCAGGGTAATGAATGGCATTCTGCCTCCGTTAACCTGGAACCTCTTATCGGTTCGATGGGCGTCTCTTTTAGGTTTGTAGGCATTACAGGAGATAGGTTTCGCAGTGACATGGCTATTGATGATGTATCCATTACAACTTCAAAAGGAGGGACTACTCCTCCCCCTGTAGCTGATTTTGAAGCAGATAGGGTAAGTATCGAAGCAGGCGAAAAAGTTAATTTTTCTGATCTCACAAGTAATAACCCAACTTCCTGGTCCTGGACTTTTGAGGGAGGAAATCCTGCTAGTAGTACACAACAAAATCCTGAGGTTGAATATCCTAAATCAGGTAATTTTACAGTCAGCCTTACTGTCAATAATGAAGGAGGGAATGACATCATTACAAAGAGTGCTCATATAACTGTTATAGATGTTAATAAATCTTGTCCGAATGGCATAAATGTTTTTCCTCATACTGAGAGTTTTGAAGCAGAAACATGGTCTTGGACACAGGATAAAAATGATGATTTTGACTGGGTTCGCAATCGACTGAGCACCCCTTCTGCTGCAACGGGTCCCAGAAGCGCTACTGATGGAGGTTGGTATATGTATACTGAATCCTCTCTCATATATAATGAAACGGCTATTCTCAATTCACCATGCTTTGATTTTTCGAGCGTGACCTCTCCCAGCTTAAGCTTTGAGTTTCATATGCTCGGGCAGGATATGGGAAGTATGGCAGTAGAAATAAGTGCAAATGATGGTAAGAACTGGAAAGAATTATGGCGTTTTTCTGGTAATCAGGGTGATGAATGGATTCCTGCAACCATTGATTTAGATGATTATGCTGGTGAAGCCGGAATAAAACTTAGAATTCTCGGGACTACAGGTTCTTCCTATCGCAGTGATATGGCCATTGATAATATTCGAGTTCACACTGCTGCCAAAAAGGCCAATAAAATCAATTTAAACTCGAAGCAGTCCATTAGCAGATTTGCTTTTGCCCCCAATCCTGCCAGAGACCAATTAAGGGTGCATTATGAAAGCCAGTACCAACAAGAGGCTGAGATCATTGTTACTGATTTATTGGGTAGACGTTTATTAAGTTCTGTCTGGTATTTAGATAAAGGCAAAAATCAAAATCAACTCCTAATTGATTCATTAGAAAATGGTAGTTATTTCTTAGTGATAAGGGCAGGAAAAGATTATCAGGTAAAACGATTTATTAAAATTGATTAGTGGCAAGTCAAAATTAAATATTAACTATTTGGCCCCGGACGGGGCCAAATAGTTAATATTTAAAAGTAATAATCGAATGTTTTGACTTTAAATAAGTCAATGCCCCACTCCCTTTTTTTAACATCCCCATCAAAAAGCCTCCTCCTCCCGCGCCACATAATTTGATTTTAAAATTAGGACTATCTAAACCTTCTTTCCAAATATCTTGAAAAGGTTCTGGAATCATTTCATTAAAATGGTCAAATTGAAATTGACTGATCCTATCTAAACAATCAAAAACCTGAGCACCATTTCCATGTATTGTTCCATTAATTGCTTCATTGGTAAAAACACACAATTGGGATTGGATGGCCTCCAGGTATTCAGTTTGCTGGCATTTTTCAAGAAACAAATTAACAAAGGGAGCTGTTTGGCGGCTAATACCTGTGTCCAAAAGAAAATATTGGAAAGTCTCCTTTCCTTCCGATGCACCTACACTAAGATCGAGGGTTTGGATGCTTTTATCCGAATCAATAAAAATGGGTCGACGAACAAAAATGATCAATGGATCTATGCCGGAACTAGCACCATGGAAGAAACTTTCAATTTGAGCCAATACATTTTTTAAGTCTGATAGTTGTTTAGCAATTGATCCAATATGAAATCGATCATATAAGGCTGCACATAATGCTCCTGAGCTCCCCACCCCATATCCGCCAGGGATATTGGAATCAAAATATAAACCAGCCTTAAGTTCTTTCTCCATTTTTCGTAAATCCAATGGAGACAACAATTTCTTATCTGTTTCTAACTCTTTTAGGTATTGAAATAGACCTGGAAGTCCCTTTTGTAAAGACAGGATATTATCAGAAGGATTACAAAACTTCCATTGCCCGCTGAAGTTGGACAAGGGGATGGCCAGTGCTTGTGAACCTTTTAAAACAGTATGCTCACCAAATAGAAGTAATTTTGCTGAAAAGGAGGAGTGCATTTTTTTTATATAAAAAATGAGTCATCCCAAATATTCAGGATGACTCATAATGAAAATTATCATACATAAAGGAAAGAGTTTCCTTTATTTTTCGTCTTGATCTTCGTTCAACTGCTCTTTGATTTGAGAGAAAACATCCAGGTCACCGAGTGTAGATTTTTCGGTGTTTGAGTTTGCTTTTTTCACAGCACTTCTGGTTTGTTTGCGTGCCTCATCTCTTTCTTTCTTCACTTGCTCATCAGCCTTACGCTTGATATCATCCAGATAACGTAAGTGAGAAACCAGAATTCTCTTATCATCGCGGTTAAACTCTATTACTTTAACGGTAATTACTTCATCAACCTCTGCCATTTTGCCATCTTCCTTTTTGATGTGTTTGATTGGAGCAAATGCTTCCAAACCATAAGGTAGCTGAACGATGGCGCCTCGGTCATCTCTTCTCAAAATAGTTGCTTCGTGGTAAGAACCTTCGGGGAATACAGATTCGAAAGTATCCCATGGGTTTTCTTCCAATTGCTTATGTCCCAGTGAAAGTTTGCGGTTATCCTTGTCTATTTCCAGGATCATAATGTCAATATTCTCTCCAACTTTGGTAAACTCAGATGGATGAGAGAAACGCTTGGTCCAAGAAAGATCAGAAATGTGAACCATACCGCCGATGCCTTCCTGTAATTCAACAAATACACCATAAGGAGTTAGGTTTTTCACCTCTCCGGAGTGCTTGCTGTTAACAGGGAATTGTTCTTCGATATCGCTCCAAGGATCTTTCATCAACTGTTTCAAGCTCAGAGACATTTTGCGGTCTTCTCTATCTATTGTAACAACTTTAGCTTCGTATTCTTGACCTTCTTTGAAGTATTCTCTTGCATTGATAGGCTGATTGCTCCAGGTAACTTCCGAAACGTGGATTAGACCTTCTACTCCTGGGCGGATCTCAAGGAATGCTCCGTAATCTTCGATGTTTACGATCTTACCTTTAACAACAGATCCTTCTTTGATTTCTTCATCGAGGATTTCCCATGGATGTGGTTGCAATTGTTTAAGACCTAGAGAGATACGCTTTTTATTCTCATCAAAGTCTAATACAACAACATTGATTTTTTGATTCAAGGACAACACCTCGCGTGGATCGCTGATGCGTCCCCATGAAATATCTGTGATGTATAATAATCCATCTACTCCACCAAGATCGAGGAAGGCGCCAAAGTCAGTGATATTTTTAACCAGTCCTTCCAATACCTGACCTCTTTCAAGGCTGGCAATGATGGCTTCTCTTTGCTCAGCAAGGTCGCTTTCAATAAGTGCTTTATGCGAAACAACAGCATTCTTAATGGTTTCATTAATTTTAACCACTTTAAATTCCATTGTTTTGCCTACATATGAATCGTAGTCAAGGATAGGTTTGATATCGATTTGAGAACCAGGGAGGAATGTTTCCAATCCACCGGCGTCTACAATAAGCCCACCTTTGGTTTTGCTAATAACAGTACCTTTAATAACGGAACCATTCTGGTAAGAATCAACAATATTTTCCCAAGCCCTTAATAGTTTCGCTTTTCTGCGAGAAAGAACCAACTGGCCACGAAGATCTTCTTGTTGTTCAACATAAACTTCAACTGGATCTCCCACTTTCAAATCAGGCATGTCTCTAAATTCAGATAAAGGTACGAGCCCATCTGATTTATAGTTGATATCAAGTACAACATCACCATCCTGGATAGAACTCACCAAACCACTAACTATCTCATTTTCTAAGACAGAAGTAAGGGTAGCTTCATACTGAGTGGTATAGTCTTCAAATTCTTGCTCTGTGTAGGAGTGGACATGTTTGTTAGAAATGCTCCAGTCAAAATCATCATGTGCAGTCTGGACAATAGCGGGTGCTTCCTCCACTTTTTCTTCCTTTTCTTCTTGTTCAGCTTTAACTTCTGTTTCTGTTTCGGCAGCAACCTCAGTTTTAGCTTCTTCTTTAACTTCTGTTTCTGCTTCGGCAGCAACCTCAGCTTTTGTTTCTTCTTTTGCCTCTGTTTCTGCTTCAGCAGTTATTTCAGCTTTTGTTTCTTCGGCCGCTTCAGTTGTTTCTTCAACTTTTTCCTCAGCAGTTTCCTGCTCGGTTTCAGCTTTTACTTCTTCTTGCGGCTCCTTGTTTTCTTCTTGTTCCAATTTTTTTTCTTCTTCTAGCATTGAAAGAATGCTTTTGTGCCCTCAAATAGAGGACGGGTTAACAAATATTTTTAGCCGGGCAAAGGTAAGACTTTTAATTTGTAAAAAAAACTCAAACTCGTAAAATAAGCCAGTTTGATAAGGGCAAAAATTCAAATTTTTAGATATTGGTGGAATCTATGCGAGATAAAGGCAGGTAAAAAGTTAAAATTTGTATTTTTAGGACAATAACAAAAAAGCAAATAATGAGTGAAGAAAGACCATGGTTGAAGATGTATCCTCCGGGTGTGTCTGCCAATATTGATCCGGATACATATCCTAATTTACTGTCTCTTTTTGACGAAACATTTAAAAAGTATAAACACAAGAAAGCGTTTACCTGTATGGGCAAACATCTTACTTTTGCTCAGATTGATAAGCTGTCCAATAATTTTGCTGCCTATTTGCAATCGAGGGGTTTAGAACCTAATGATAAGGTAGCCATTATGATGCCTAATTTGTTACAATATCCAATTGCACTATTCGGTGTTTTAAGGGCAGGACTCATTATTGTAAACACAAATCCGCTCTATACTCCCAGGGAAATGCTTCATCAGTTCAAAGATTCTGATGTCAAGGCAATTATTATTGCTGAGAACTTTGCCGCCAACCTTCAAAAAATTCTGGGAGATACCAATATTAAAACCATCATCACCACCTCTATAGGCGAATTGCTAGGTTTTCCCAAAAAACATGTGGTTAACTTTGTAGTAAAGAACCTGAAGAGAATGGTTCCAAAATATGAACTTCCCAATGCAGTAAGCTTCAGTGATGCATTAACTCAGGGCCGAAAATTTAAGCTTAAACCTCATGAAAGCAAACCCGATGATGTCATTATTCATCAATATACTGGTGGTACCACAGGGGTATCAAAAGGGGCGATGCTTACTAACAGAAACCTTTTGGCAAATATGCTTCAAATCCGAGCCTGGATGTTTCCTTTCTTGGAGGAGGCCGAAGAAGTAGCCCTTTGCCCCCTACCCCTTTATCATATATTTGCTTTTACGGTAAACTGTCTGGCCTTCATGAGCTTTGGAACACTCAACGTCTTAGTGACCAATGCAAGAGATATTCCTTCTGTAGTCAAGGCCATGAAAAGCAATAAAACCTCCATAGTTACCGGAGTTAATACCCTGTTTAATGCACTTTTAAATAATTCCGATTTTCAGCAATTAGATTTTTCCAGCCTCAAAGTTACCGTTGGTGGGGGTATGGCCGTCCAGCGTCCTGTAGCTGAAAAATGGGAATCATTGACAGGAAAACCGCTTACGGAAGGTTATGGAATGACTGAAGCTTCTCCTGTTGTTACTGTCAATCCAATAGATGGAAATGCAAGAATTGGCACCATCGGATTGCCGATTCCTTCAACGGACATCCGAATCGTTGATGAGCAGGGGAATATTCTGCCAGCAAATGGGGTCGGAGAAATCCAGGTTAGAGGCCCTCAGGTAATGAAAGGATATTATAATAAACCTGGTGAAACTCAAAAAACCGTCGTAGATGGAGGCTGGCTCTGCACTGGCGATATTGGACGAATGCATGAGGATGGTTTTTTTGAAATCGTTGACCGCAAAAAAGATATGATATTGGTATCCGGTTTTAATGTATTCCCAAATGAAATTGAAGAAGTGATTGCGGGTTACTCCAAAGTTTTAGAAGTGGCAGCAATTGGTGTTCCGGATAAAAAGTCTGGGGAAGTGGTAAAAGTTTTTATTGTGAAAAAAGATGCTTCCCTCACCAAAAATGAAGTCCTCCAGTTTTGCAAGGAAAACCTTACCGGATACAAGGTCCCCAAACAGGTAGAGTTCAGAGATGAACTGCCTAAAACCAATGTCGGGAAGATATTGAGGAGGGCATTGAGGGAGGAGGTTCAAAATTAACATAGTTGTTATTTTCATCTGGGAGTAGCTCACCAAATCTTACTCCCAGATGAAAAATTGATATCCAACTCATTAAGAAAAATTAATACCTTTCTTACTCCTTTTTTTGACTAAATTATATAGCAATATTGTTACTATAGAGAAAATACTTATAATAGTCAGCAGAGTTAAGCTCTTTTTTTCTTTTACAAATTCCGAAACTTTGTCATCAAAAGTAGGATTTTGAATAGCAATCTGAAATACACTTGGAGCACTTTGCACTCCCATGTGACTGGTGGTTACTAGTCTAATGGTTCCTATTTGATGATGTTTATCCCATTTTACTTTAACGGACTTACCATAATAATCAGTAATTTTTCCTCCATCAATAGTCCAATGGTAATCAAAAGCATCAAAAGCTGACTGATATTCGGTACTAATACCATGGGGTACTTCATCTTTTCCTTTTATTGAAGAAGTAAAATACATATCCTCTAATAAAAACTTGGATAGATCTTGGAAAAGTTGTGGAGCGGACCCTCTCACTGTTCCATTTCTACTTATAATTAAGTGATGACCATAATCTT
Organism: Saprospiraceae bacterium; assembly: GCA_028285545.1. Lineage (GTDB taxonomy): Bacteria > Bacteroidota > Bacteroidia > Chitinophagales > Saprospiraceae > JANQPA01. Next base: position 245,404 of record JANQPA010000112.1, read on the forward strand.
TTATAGCATGATATTCATTTTTCACTTTTAATTGCTCCAGTTTCTTATGGATCAACTCAGAACCATAAAGAGGTTCAATTCCTGCAAGACCAAAAGATTTTGTAGTCTCTTCAATATTAAAGTAGCCTCCAAAATTTTTTAATTGCTTATTAAACCAGTTTTTCGAAGAATTATAATTAGTTGACAAATTTGCCCTTGGTAGTCCGTAATTTATTTTTATGACCTTATCACTCGTACCGTGAAATGAAATAACTGGAATTTGATTATTGGAAAGGATGTCCAGATCGAGAATTCCTCCTGAAATATTGATAACAGCTCGTGGTTTTGAATTTTCCAATTCTGTTCCAATACAATCCAAACACCCAAAATGTTCATCAATTTGATTTCCTAATTCAATTTGTAATTCCTCCTGATCTAAAAAAGCTGCATGAAGAGCTACAACTGCCCCAGTACTTTCTCCACCAATATAAATATAATTCGAGTCAACAGAATAATCTGAGGCAGTCTTCCGAAAAAATCGTAAAGCAGCTCTAGCATCTTGAGCGGCAATATATCCTGCACTTTTTAATGAGGCTGTTGATACTCCTACTTGACGATAATTAACTGAAGCTACAACATAACCACGTTGTGCTAATTCCATGCAAAAAGTCTTAGCTACATCATCGTTTTTTTGTCCAATTATAAATCCCCCACCATGGAAAAAAAGAACCATTGGCCTTAATGGAACATCTTTCGGAGGGGTATAAACATCTGCTCGAAGTTTTTTCCCCATCCAATCATTAAGAAACCTTTTTATTGTTGTATCTCTTTTTACAATTTCAGTATTCTCTATAGAATTATAAAAGAATCCATTAGGGTTAATTTCTGCATAAACAATGTCCTCTACAATGGTGATTTGATCTAAGGAAAAAATTTTTTTGGTATATCTTTGCGAAAATGCATTTGATTGAAATAGTAATAACAAGAAAAGGATTGCATATATGTGGGCTGCTTTGTTCATTTGTTAATATTTGAAGTAAGTGATTTTATTGAGTAAATTTCCAGGGAGCTTCCAAAGTTAATTTTCTTGACATTTTTTTGTTCAAAGGTCATTTCCCAGAACTTCACTGCATTTCGGATAACTTCGTTTGTCTCTAAAAGACGATGACTAATAACGTAAATTTCAACATCATCAAGCATAGGCAATTCGCACTGGCAATCATTTTGCATTTGGCTAATAATCTTTTTTTGATTGATTCGGCCTTTGTAAAAATCTGCGGAACTAGACTTTTCTAGCATATCGCTGTAAATAATCACAATCTTTTTCCCTATAATTTTCTGATTTGACAATGCATTAAGTTCTCTGCATAAAGGTTCAAAAATTTGTGTATAAGGGAGTTCGAATGGCTCTGGTTTAGCACTGTTCTCAAAAGAACTTCGGACCTTTTGTTTGAAAACCTGAAAATCCACTGGTATATCAAATTCATTCAATGTTGGAGGGAGGGGTTGGTAACTAAAAAAGTGAGTCTCATTGCTACCTAAATGGTTAATAGGAATAATTTTGATAGCTCCTCCATTGCAAGGTAAAAAAGGAAAGATAACTGAATTGATTTGCGCTAAATCATCTTCCCAATTCTTCTGAAATTCACGATAATTTAAAGTATCAGTATAATCGATAAATGTATAAACAACATTGAATTCGGACTCTCCACATTCAATTTTAGTGCAATTATTATTCAACAATATGACAAGAGCAATTATGATTAGAAGAAAAACTTTTCTCATGACAACTTTTTTGTTGGATTTTTTAATTAGGTTGAAAATGTTTGATCATACTCGATAGGTTCTAATAGTTCGATATATCGCCCTGAAGAAAAGCTCCAATGGATTGGATCAGGGTAATTAGTATTTCGTGCACGGGCGTTTTCAGCCCGGTAAAGGAAAATTGTTTCGCGGCAAAGTGCATCTGCAAAGTTGGAAAACTTTGATTGATGCGTACTAAGCGTACTGATCAATTCTTTTACATGATCAATATCGTTGAGAAGACTAAGAATTTCACTAGGCTGTGATGAGATAGCAGCAGTTCTTTTTTCTTTTTCTAACAGATCGGAATACTGCTTCAGAATTATGGGACGCTTATAATGGTATGCTTTAAACGCTGATTCAAATTCACTACTACTATCATGACTTAAATAACCAAGGGTTACCCCCACGATTAAAAGTAAACTTACCAATACAATAGACATCCAAAAATCATATGTTCCAACTATATCCAAGAAAGGAAGGCTATGCATGATGTCGGAAGCTGAGCCTTGCTCAAATCTATTGTTTAATGTAGCAAATTCATCAGTAGCTAAAGAATAAGAGGCTCTGAACAAACTCAGAGCTACTAAATAACCAAGTAAAAGGGTCAAAATTAAATTTCTTAAAACCAAGTTGAGTTGAGTTTCATTTTTCCGTTTTTGAAATTTCCCCAAAGTATGACTCAAAAAGGCGAAAAATATAGTAAGCGGGAATGCCAATATTTTAGTTGATGTAGCATTAAATTTTAAGGCCTTTAGAGCCTCTGCATTAAGAGGGTATTCTGACAGGCTGCATAACAAAAAGAGGGCAAGAAAAAAATTAGAAAGCTTAAGGAAAACTGGCCATGCATTAGTTTTTCCTAATGGTCGCTGAAATTTAACTTTTGCATCAGTAAATATTTTATTTATTTCTCTTTCTTTTCTCGACAACTGACCTAATACAGTACTTTCAAATTTTTTTGCCAAATTCGTACACCGAGTGGTTAATTGGCTGACAAGACTTGAGGCATCGGCATTTAAAACATGGAGCAATTGATTATACCAGGCAATAATTTGATCTTCAAAAGGATTTGCTGTATCCTCATATTTGGGATAGCCGCTTGATCCATCTTTTCTTCCACTTTCACTTGCAATCTTTTTTAAATCAAAATGCTGTTTTTCTAATAACTGGAAATCTGGACTATTAATAGGTGAATGTAGTAATTCAACTTTACGTTGTGCTTTTAAAACGACTTGATCAGGGTTATCCATTTTGCATTTATCTTTGTCATAATCGAAAAAAAATAGTTAATGACACAATATTAGCAAAAAAAAACATTAGACACAATAGACAATAAAGAAAAAAAATCGATAATGTCAAACCAATGAAATTTGTATAGAATCATATATATGAGACATATTGTAATTTATCGAATCATTTGTTTCCTAAAATGTTCAATTTAACGTGAGTTCGGAGATTCTCTCCTCACTCACTTGAGAATTAAGCTGCCTTAGGCAGATCCTTAGGCCAAGGAAGCAAACGAGCTTCCAAATTA
>JANQPA010000033.1 GCA_028285545.1 Saprospiraceae bacterium
TTTAGTTTTTACTATAATATGTATCTACTTATAAAAAAGCAAAAAGTATATTTTTTTAAAGTCAATTTTTGGAAAAAATTGACTTTTTACACAACCCCAACCTTTTTAAATATTTTATTCATCCACCTTAGGTGATCTTGAACTATTTTACCTGTGAATTCAAAGTTTGGATGAAGTATACTTATTGCTCCTATTGTACCTGAGGCTGAGGTATTACTGTACCTTCATAACTATATCCTCCTTCATAATTGCCACATCCTTGGAAGGTTTCTTCATATGGTGTAGTGCTTGATATCACTTTCACAATTACTTGGTAATTATAATTATCGCCTGTTTCAGAATCCTGGCAGCCAAAAGGGAAAATGGTAGCAATTACACTCCATTCCCCAGAATTTGACCGATACCTTATTGCATCAGGGTTATTCATTCGAAATGGATTGGCAATAGGAACAACAATATTTTTTGAATGACCAGTGGACTCCGTAATCAACATTCTAATTTCTTTGTTGAAATCCATTTCAAAAGTCCAAGTTGGCTCATGGCCAAGAGCTTTGAATCCAATTCCATCCTGAGGAGCAACATTTTCAGGAGTTTCCTGTGTTTCATCGTTATTATTATCGGCTGTTTTTTCTTGATTGGAGCATCCAAATACTAAGATACTCAGGAAGAAAAAAAATAAAATCTTTCTCATTTTTATTATTTAATTTTTTGCAGGGCAATATTACATGAATTTAGAATGGAATAAAAAAAAATCACCCTTTTTTCAAAAGCGTGTTCATTTGTCCCAGATGGTAAAAGGGGTGGGTTAAACATACATGAAGTAGATACCATTCCTTTGACTTTCCATAATAAAGATTCAGTAAACCCCACATGTTTTCAGGCATCGTTCTTTCAGTACAAATAATTTTTTTAACCTGTTCGATTGTGGGGACTTGACCAAGAAATTCATGATCCAGGTCGTCTAAAGAAGATAAGGTCGATTCATTAACTGCTTTTCGATACCGTTTTAAAGCTTCCCAGTTCATTTGCTGTGATAATAACTCCATCTCTTCTTTTCCCATCCCCGTCCCATTTAGACTAGGGGGGGCTTTGATTGCATTAAACCAATTTTTATATACCTGATGGCGGTCAAAAATAAATCGATTGATGCCTACATCTTCTGTCCTAACAATATGCCAATAAATCCAGATAGGTGAATTAAAACCATTGGAAGAATATCTGAGCCTTTGTTCCTCTTGCCTTTCGATCAACTCAGGGAAAATCCGATTATGTAGGTCTTTATACCTTTCTAAGAAGAGTTTTTTAGAAAATAACATGAATAAAATTAAACACTATTTTTCAATTTCAATAAATTGAATATCGCAAGAAGAACGGTTGAGTAAACCTATTAATAGTACTTTTCCGTCAGGAGAAAGAGCCAGGCTGGGATCTTTTTGAGGTAAGCGATCTTCCAATTCAAGGATCTTCTTTTGGGATTGATCTCCAAAGCTGTAGAAAAAAAGCAAGTCATTCTCAGGCCTTTCTTTTCTGATGATGTAATAAATTCCCTCTGATGTTAGCACCCAATTGCCCCAATCTAAATAGGACAAGTTTGTAATAAGAAGTTGCTCAGATCCATTTTCAAGGTTCTTTTCCCAAATTCCTTCTTGCCCAAATTTATTAAAATAGATCAAATCAGTTGAATCTCTTAATTGAGGCCCATATCCTCCAGCAGTAGTTATTTGAGATAATGAATCGCTTACAAGAGATTGACACCAAATTTCCCAGCTTCCACCTCTGTCAGAACTGAAAAATAGTTTTTGACCATCTGTAGAAAAAGTAGGATGTAAATCATCAGAAGGATGAGCAGTAATTGGACGAGCTTGATCAAGTCGCAAATCAAATTCGTAAATATCAGATTGCCCCTCAATTCTTTTTTCGAATGCCAAACTATTATTATCTGGTGCCCATCTCGGACTGGAAATGAAACTATTTTGGAAATGACTCAGCTGTTTTTCAAGTCCAGAATCAAAATCTTTAGTCCAAATTTCATAGTGCCCAGAGCGATTAGAAGAAAAAGCTATCTTTCTTCCATCCGGAGAAAAAGAGGGGTGTAAATCCCAGAAAGTTGAAGCGATGAAAGGAATAAATGAATCATCCAAGAGGCTTAGTCGCCAAATATTGACTTCCTGATACCATTTTTCAAAAATAACCTTATCAGCTTCCAATTGTGGATTGCTTGCCTGGACGCCAGGAAGAAAGGGTTGCATAGAAAAGTCAGATATTTCTACCTGCAATAATTCACTTCTTCCATTTTTATTGGAAGAAAAAATAATTGATTGTCCATCTGCAGTCCAGTGATGCCCATAAATATTCCCTCCAAGCCTACTTATTTGTTTGGATTTCTTACTGCTCAAATTTAAAAGCCATATTTCCTGAATGCCTTCACTGTAGGCTCGGGTAAATGCTAAAAACCGACCATCCGGAGAAAAAGACACTTGATGATCTCCCCAGATTAATTGAGAAGGAAAAGTGTATTGCTCCTTTTCAAGTGTAATAAGAGATAAAATACTTATATGGTAGGTGTCCCCCTGATCACTTTTTTCATTGAAAGCCAAAAATTTTCCATCTGTTGACCAGGCCAGGTCGGGATGCCTAGCTTTTATGCTAATTAAAGACCTGAGAGGACCTTTTTCTTTCAAGGATTTCATTAAAAGACGAGAGCTGTCTTGTTGGAATACTTGATAAAAAATGAGGTGCTTGCTATCTGATGACCATACCGGACTACCTTCCGATCCTTCCAAATCTGAGAACACAAAAACGCTGTCATCTGCCATCGATTTGAGATATATTCCCCAGCTTTCGGTATTATGATGCTTAATATTCCAATTAACAGTATTCATTCCATTCCATACAAATGCCAAATAATTTTCATCCGGGGAAAGAGCCGGATCGTATTCCCAGCTGTAGTAAGAGGTTAGAGGACTAGGAGAAAAAGATTGCCTGTTTTCCATATTATTAAAGGGGTGAATGCCGTAAACTAAGGCAAGACTAAGTACAGAGAAAAGTAAAATAAGAGAAATCAGCCAGTATTTATTAGTGGACAAGAAGCTAAAAATACCAGGCTTTAATTCAGATGGGAAAATAGGCTCAGCTATTAGTTGGTAGCCAGATTTTGATACCGTGGCAATGATATGTGGAGCTTCTGCATTATCCTTGAAATGTTTGCGCAGCTGGGAAATTGCCCTGGTTAATACTTTTTCAACTACGATTACCTCCCCCCATACGGCTGCTATAAGTTCTTGTTTTGGGACAACCCGATTATTATGCTCAACCAAATACATGAGAACCTGCATAAGTTTGGGCTCAATATTAAACTTGCTACCCTCAACTTCTATCTGATGAAGTGTCGGGAAAACTTTAATATCATTTAGAATAAAATAGCCTAAACCTTTCATAATGCAAATATGACCTTTTCCAAAATTAAAAGCATTAAAACAAGGTCCCTTACCCATATTTTACCTTTTCCTTACTACAAAATCACTGATAATCCTGGACAAACAGTTTCCCTGGCCAATACTTTTGAAGGGACAATTTTTTGTGAACCTTAATATTTTTCCGAAATGCAATCATATAAAAAGCAACTCTTTTTGATGACCCTTATTTTGACGTGGGCATCTATGACCTGGGCTCAAAAATCTTTTTCCTTAAACAAACAGCAATATCCTCCTACTCTTCAAAAGAAATCTACAGAGCTATATTATGGGAAAGATATTGTTGACCCATTTGTTTGGTTGGAAAACATTGATGCCGAAAAAACACAAGATTGGATGAAAGCTCAAGATCAATTGACCCGATCCTTGCTAGAATCATTGCCCGAAAGGCAGGCCATTTTGGACCAAATGAATAAAGTGGCTCCCCGACAATATTTTGACGCTGTGGGAATGTACAAAACAGATAAATTCTATGTCAAATCCAAAAGAGACCAGGAAACAGGACGTACGGTTAGCACTCTCTATTGCAAAAGAAAACTTTCAAAAAAAGCAGAGGCTCTTTTTAGTAATGCGGACCATGGTGCCGATAGCCATTTCAGTACAAATTCTGGTTCTGGTAGCTCCAATATGAAAATAAGCCCCAATGGAAGGTACATAGCATATGGTGTCAGAACAGGAGCTTCACTCTGGGCTACCTGGCATGTATTTGATTTGAAAAAAAAGCTCAGATTGACAGACAAAATTCAGGGCCTTTACTATTATTCTTCAAATAATTCAATCACCTGGGCTCCAGATGAGAAAGGCTTCTATTATGCAGCAGCAGAAAAAGAAGTAGAGGATGACAGCCCTGTAAATCAGAAAGTTTATTTTCATAAGCTTGGACAGGCTCAGGAAAAGGATAAAATCTTATTTTCCCAAAAAGATAAGGTAGATTGGACCTATTCTCATAGAGTAACTGATAATAGGCAATACCTAATTGTCACCTCTTATGACCAGAGCTTTGCCCAGCAATCTATTCATATTATAAACCTGCTTGACAGTAAGCAACCTGTTGTCACAGTGCATGAAGATCCACAATCACCCACCTATTATATTGGAAATATTGGAGATCGTTTGTTTTTTCAAACGACTAAAGGGGCATCATTCGGAAAACTGGTTGATTTAAAAATTGATCAAAGTGACATTCTAAAATGGACAGAAACTATTCCTGAAAAAAAAGGACAAAGCTTGAACACAGCTTATCTAATTCAGGGAAACCTGATAATTGAATATACAAAAGATGCCAGGACACAGATAGAGGTCTTTGATCAAAATGGGAATGCTCAATATGACCTTCCCTTGCCTTATGATGGTTGGTTAGTTTCAGGATTTAAGTCTCATCCTTCATCCGATTGGATCATGTATGAGCTTCAAGGAACTTCAGATCCTGGAAGTGTTTATTTGGCCAATGTGAAAACCCAGGAGATTAAATTATTTAAACGGCAGAGTGAAAATTACAACGCAGTTCAATATGAGACCAAATACGTATTTTATACCAGTAAGGATGGTACTAAGATACCTATGTTCTTGACCTATAAAAAAGGCTTAGAATTAGATGGATCTAATCCTGTATGGTTATATGCTTATGGTCGAAATTGGGCCGCTAAACCCTGGTACCAGGTCCAACACAGAGTATGGTTGGATATGGGAGGTATTTATGCATTAGCACATGTTCGAGGAGGAGGGGAATACGGACAGGAATGGCAGGAAGAAGGCTTGGGACTAAAAAAACAAAATGGTATAGATGATTTTCTGGCAGCCGGAGAATGGCTTATTGATCAAAAATATACTTCTAAAAATAAATTAGTTGTGAACGGTGGAAGTGCCAGCGGACCACTTGCCGGAGCGGCTTTAGTACAAAGACCAGACCTTTTTGGTGCGGCTTTGCTCAGTTATGGTGCTTATGATCTAATTAGAGATCCTAAAATCCGTCCAGGTAGCCTGGGGGTACATGGTGACCCAGAAAATAGTCAACAAGAATTTCAATCCCTATTAGCCTGGTCTCCTTATCACAATATTAAACCCGAAACCTGTTATCCGCCAGTTTTTATTGCACATGGAAACCTGGACAAGGGAACCCCAACCGTGCATTCTTTGAAAATGGCTGCTGGCCTGCAAAAAGCTCAAAGTTGCGCACAACCTATTTTACTTCAAATTGCCTGGGATCGGGGACATACGGTTGGGGGCATTGAAGAAAGAGCTAACCAACTGACCTTTTTATTGAGAGCTCTTGATTTGAGTTTACCTAAAGAATTTAACATAGAATAATCCTCTTGACTAGTATATGGCCAAAGTCGATCAATTTATCCCTATTAAAAGAAATTAAGGGAAGTAAATAGAAATATAACCGCCTAGGCGCTTGAAGTAAGCCCTTCGGGCGAAGTATATCCGCCTCAGCCGAATGAAGTAGTGTAGAAGAATATTGTAATTTTGAAAAAACAATTTACATCTAATTACTTCGCCCGAAGGGCTTATTTCTAATTACTTCTACTTAATTCCTCAATTTAATTAGCCTCAGGATATTAATTTAAACTATCCAGAATTTGGGATGGGTATTATTTACTCTGGATCTCTTCTTTTTAATTCAATATAATATCTAATACGCCAGGTTTTTCCTTCATCAACAGATCTTTCGATAGTTCTGATGATCCGGCCGTCGGGAAGCTGTTCCCATTTTTGCCGAGATAGAAATTTATTGCCTGAAAAATTAAATGCCTTATAAAAATTGAGTTGATCATCCCTTCGATCCATTTCCCATAATTGGGAATAATCGCCGTCACTATAGAACATTTTCCAGCGCCCCGTTTCTTTATCATATGCTTTTGTAACTCTTGCAGGAAGCAGTTGGCCTTCACCAATATCCAGCCACCACTTTTCGTGATAGGTAAAATCATTTTCTTTTTCTACGATGTAAATACTTTTGTCGGCTAAGGTGTCACCATTATAAGTCGTAAATGTATGGGTCCAGATTCCTTCCTGCCAAAATGGAAAAACTGGTACCTCAGAATCACTATTTTGTGCTACTCCAAAACCATACAGACACAAACAAAAAAATAGAATTATACAAGCTGCTTTCATTAGTTAATGCCTTTAATATTTTAATAAAAAGAAAGGCAAAAAAGGGATTTGTAAAACTTTAGGCTAGCAGATTTATAAATCCGGAATCGAATTTTGATGATTTTTGCGAAAAATAGAGGGAGGAACTCCTGTTTTTTCTTTAAAAAACTGATTAAAAGTAGATACTGAATGGAAGCCACTCTCATAGGCAATAGAGATGATCTTTTTATCAGGGAAATCAATCAATAACTTCTGCGCTTCTTCTAAACGATAATTATTGATGAAATCCGAGAAATTTTTTTGAGTACAAAAATTAATGGCGCTTGATACCTGATGAACACTGAATCCGCTCTTTAAGGCCAGATAGTTCAGTTGCAATTGAGGTTCCAGGTATAATTTATTTTGTTCAACCAATTGTTTTATCTGGCCGAATTGTTGTCGAAGTTCTTGATCACTCAAGTTAAGATTGGCGTATTTTTTAGCTGTTTTAGGAGGCTCTAAATGAAAAATGTAGTGATGGTTTATACTTAGATAAAGGATGATATAGGAAAGCAAAAATAATCCGATACTGCTAATCAAATAAAATGGAAACTCCCAAAAGAAGAAGAGAATGTTAACAAGCACCAGTATGCTAATAGAAAGGCATAGACTTAATAACCATATTTTAATCGGCCTGAATCGCCTATCAGCCTCCAGAGAAATGACCTTTGAAAAAGAAGGAATGATGTAAAAAAATGGATGAATTAAGGTCAAAAAATAAAGACTCAGCCAAATTGGATGTCCAATCATTTTTCTAATAAAGAATGCCCCGAATAATAAGAGGAAAGCAGGAATGAAATGTGGATAAAATGGTTTTATTTTTTTGCCAGGATTTAGATATGATTTAATATAAAAGAATAAACTAGGCCCTAAAGACAGAAAGGCAGCATGCATGAAGTTAAAATAAATGTCTTGGAGCCATAGCAAAGGCTGTTCCTGAAAGTATAATTTCCCCACTCTTATCGCTAATAATACAAATATTAGGCCGAGCCATCTGTTGGTCTGTTTCCTTTTTCCTTTTGAAAAAATAAAGATGAATCCAAGTAAAAAGGCACTAAGGAATCCAAAAAGACTAAGACTTGTGACCATGAACTTTGCATTTTAATTGTGGCATTTTTACAAAAAAAATATAATACTGGTATTTATTTTTTCTACTTTCGTATTTGTGAAAGTAATTGCAGTCATACTATCAATATATGTATATTCCCTTGCAAGTGCACCCATTCTTGGATTGATTGACCTGTTTCCTGAGTCTATGTGTTGTCAGGAAGTATGTTTAGACGAAGATGGAGAGCATGAGGAAGGTGAAGATAAGAATTGCAAAGAAACCTGCAATCCCTTTCTCTCCTGCCAATGCACTATTGGATTTGAAATTACTGAAATAGAAAATTTTCCAACCTTACCTAGTTCTGAACATTCTCAGAATGGCCTGTTGCAAACAATTAAGACCAGCCAGGTAGTTTTCCTGATTTGGCACCCTCCCCAAAGCCCTCTCTTCTCCTAAGATTATTTTAATTTTTATTTCTGGGATTTACGGATTGAAGCCAAATAAACATCGAATAGCTTCTTGGTAATGCTTTTTATCTATGTCTTTTATGGAAGAGGGTAAAAAGAATTGAATGGGTTTTAAAGGCTTAATCAGCATTACTGGGGCTTAGCTTCAATTCGCTATTAAAAAGGTTTTTATGAAACGGATCATATTCATTTTGTTTGTTTTTTTTATAGTAAAAGCAAACACTCAAAATACCTATCAGGCTATTATCAAAGATGAGCATTCTCAAAAGTCCTTGGTAGGAGCTACAGCCGTGCTGGAAGGAACCAATAATGGAACCACCTCCGATGAGAATGGATTAATAGTGCTTAATAATATTCCAAATGGAAGGCAGATAATTGTTATTTCTTTTGTTGGTTATGAAACTCATGAAGAAGCAGTAGAGTTTCCTTTATCCAGCCAAGAGCCAGTCATTATTTACTTAGAAGAAGGGGAGGAGTTGGAACAAATAACGGTAACGGCTACAAGAAGTACCAGAACCATTGAAAAAATTCCTACGCGAATTGAATTTTTAGGTGCCGAAGAGCTGACCGAAAAGGCAGTGATGAACTCTACCAATATTGCAATGCTGCTGAGGGAGAGTACTGGAATTCAAATGCAAATAACTTCCCCTAACTCAGCTAATCAGAGTATTCGCATCCAAGGCTTAGATGGACGATACACACAAATTTTAAAAGACGGGTTTCCTCTTTTTGGTGGTTTTGCGGGCGGATTGAGTATTATGCAAATCCCTCCATTAGACCTAAAACAGGTGGAAGTAATTAAAGGGAGCTCATCAACCTTATATGGAGGAGATGCTATAGCAGGTTTAATCAACCTGGTCACTAAAAAACCTGAGCATGAAGAACCAGAGTTAAGTGTTATGCTCAATCAGACTACCGCTTCGGGGACCACCTTAAATGGCTTTTATGCACAGCGATTTAATAAAACGGGCTTGTCTTTGTTTACCTCTGCTAATCGGCAGGAACCCTATGATCCCAATGATGATGGATTTTCTGATATACCCAGGGTGAGGAGTATCAGCTTCACGCCTAGATTTTTTGTATATCCTGATGAGAACACCACCCTTTGGATGGGAGTTAATGGCACATTTGAAAACCGAATTGGCGGAGATTTACAGGTAATTGATGGCCAAGCTGATGCACAGCATGTGTTTTCGGAAGAAAATTTATCCAAAAGATTTTCTACACAACTAGCCTTTGATAAAAAATTTGCCAATTCTGCTGAACTCCGTTTTCGAAACAGCTTCGGATTTTTTGACCGGGAAGTAAATATTCCAAACTATCAATTTGAGGGCAGCCAGCTGGCAAGTTTTTCGGAAGTCAACTACGCCTTTTCTGGTAACAATACACAATGGATTCTGGGAGCTAACCTTTTTACTGATGAATTCAATGAAGAGCAGCGAAACTCTGATGCGCTTAGAGATTATCAGAATACCACTTTTGGTGCCTTTGTTCAAAATACACTGGACATCAGTTCGCGGTTTGTATTAGAAAGCGGCTTAAGAGTCGATAACAATTCTAATCATGGGACTTTCGTGCTGCCCAGGATGAGTGTTCTATTTCAAATTAATGATCGATTATCAGGAAGATTAGGTGGCGGACTGGGTTACAAATTACCCACGATATTTACTGAAGAATCAGAAGCTCTGACCTTTGAAAATATTCTCCCAATAGATCAAAATACAATTGAAGCTGAAAAATCGATTGGAGGTAATTTTGATATCAATTATCAAACAGTAGTAGGAGAGGACATGACCTTTTCTCTTAATCAATTTTTCTTTTACACACGATTGAATAATGCACTTATTCTTTCAAACGACCCCAATAGCAACAACTTTTTTTATGAAAATACTGACGGGATAGTTGATACTAAGGGTTTCGAAACAAATATCAAATTGACATATAAAGATTTTAAACTCTTCCTGCAATATGCTTTCATAGATGCTCAACTCGATTTTGATAATAATAAAAGGCAAAAGCCGCTGACCCCAAAGCATAATGCAGGGGCAGTATTGGTATTTGAGCAACATGGAAAATGGAGATTAGGATTGGAAAGCTATTATACTGGCCCTCAATTTCTTAGCGATAATTCTAAAACCAGAGATTATTGGATTGTTGGCTTCATGGCTTTAAGGCAATTTAAGCATTTTGGCTTATTCCTCAATTTTGAAAACTTTGTGGATACCCGACAATCTCGTTTTGGGGATATTGTTCAGCCACCCATCAATAACCCTACATTTGCGGAAATCTATGCTCCTTTAGATGGATTTGTAGTTAATGGAGGTTTTATTTGGAATTTGTTTGAGAAAAAGGATCACCACCATTAAATGGTTCCGGGTTCCGTGTTCTGAGTTCCGTGATGAAGAGTACTACTTTTGAGGGGCTCTGTTATTTGAAGCTTATTTGGCACGCAGCCACCTTCGGCCGCCAGGGATTTCGTAAATATCGCAGTTAAGAGTTAGCGGAATCTGTGAAATCAGCGTGGAAAAAGAGTTCAAATAAGCAACCATCCTTTCAATAAAGCAATCCCTAACCCTGGAACCCTGGAACCCTGGAACCCTGGAACCCTGGAACCCTGGAACCCTGGAACCCTGGAACCCTGGAACCCTGGAACCCTGGAACCATTTTTCAAAAAAACAGTGACAAAAATCACTGAATTTGATTAATAAAAGGATATAAAGATACTTTTATCTTCTATTTGGATTTGCTAACTTGCAAAAAAACACTAGAACTATGAAAAAGCATAGAGCATTTTTAGCGATTTTATCCTTATTGATTTTTTTTGGTTGTAACCAAAATCCTTCTTCTACACAATCTTCTAATTCAGGAGATGCTACCTCCGTTCAGCCGAAAGGGCAATCAACTGTAAAAGATGATGTCTCAGAAAAGCATATACTTAGTATTGCCATTGGGTCAAAAGACCACTCTACATTGGTAGCCGCTGTACAAGCAGCAGACCTAGAAGATGTATTAACCAATGCCGGGCCACTTACTGTTTTTGCACCTACTAATGAGGCTTTCGAAAAACTACCAGAAGGAACTTTAGAAACATTATTAAAACCTGAAAATAAGGCCACTCTAGCCAATATCATCACCTTCCATGCAGCGCCCGGCAGCTACGATGCCAATAATATCAGAGGGGTGATGGGGATCGGGCAAGCCACTGGAGACAAAGTAAAAGTGGAGGTGGTAGATGGAGTAACTACCGTAAATGGAGCTAAGGTATTGGCTACGGTTAAAGCTTCCAATGGTTATGTACACGTAATTGACGGAGTGTTATTGCCACCTGAAGGATAAAAAATATAATAAATTAGATAAGGCTGGCGAATCCGCCTCATTTAATTTATTATAAACAAGTGGTTCTTCCTCCATCCACAGTTAAATTGGTGCCTGTAATATAAGCAGCGGCTGGACTTGCCAGAAAGGCTGCTGCTGCCCCAATTTCTGCAGGGTTGGCAAATCTGCCCATAGGAATGGCGGCTTTCATTTTTAGTTGTATTTCTTCAATACTGGTATTTGCTTTTTTTGCATTGGCCTCAATAATTTCCTCAAGGCGGCCTGTGCTGGTAGCTCCCGGTAGGACATTATTGACCGTGATGCCAAAAGGCCCTAATTCATTAGCCATAGTTTTTGACCAATTGGCTACAGCAGCCCTGGTAGTGTTTGAAACTCCTAAATTTTTTAAAGGAGCTTTTACAGAGGTAGATATAATATTGATTATCCTGCCATAATTATCTTCTTTCATCCCTGGAATGACCAGCTGACTCAAAAGGTGATTGCAAAGAAGATGGATTTTATAGGCCTGCAAAAAATCCTCGGATTGTGCATTGGTTATTGGGCCTGAAGGAGGCCCACCAGCATTATTGATGAGAATATGGATGTTTTTTAGACTTATCAGGCCTCTGACTTTCTTTTTTAATTCCTCTGTATTTGAAAAATCTGCCGCCAGGAAATCATGATGCTGTCCCTGTGAGTGATCCAATTGATGAATTACCTCTGATAAAACTTGTGGGGATCTGGAGACTAGGGTGACATTTGCACCCAGTAAGGCTAATTCTATAGCAGTAGCCTTACCAATTCCTTTACTACTACCGCAAACCAGGGCGTTTTTTCCTTTTAAACTGAGCTGCATATCTTTAATTTTTGGCAAAGGTAAAAAATCTTGTGCTTTTTAGATTTTATTATCCTAAGTCTTTCTACTTTTTACTTTCTTCCCTTTTCTAAAAGTTGTATCGCAAAATGAATTGCTTAATTTTGCCCAATTAATTAACTCAAGTTGCGACGCAACTTGAGTTAAGAATGTAACTGCCTTAGTCGGCAGTCAAGAAAGGTAACTACCTCCGGTAGTCAGGGAAGTAAAAAGATTTTTGACTTTTTATCAAAATTATAAGCCGTTCATGAGCAATAAAGATTTTTGTCCTTCTACATTTTACTTTTTTCCTTATTCCCCAAGTTGTATCGCAACTTGGATTAATTAAGTGAATTCACTTTACATGGAGACATCAAAACGAGTGTATTTTGCTTCTGATTTTCATCTGGGGGTAGATGCAAAATTTACAAGTAAAGAGCGTGAAAAACAAATAGTGCGGTGGCTTGAGCACATATCCTCTGATGCAGAGGCCATCTATTTGGTAGGCGATTTGTTTGATTTTTGGTTTGAATATAAAACGGTGATTCCAAAAGGGTACTCACGATTATTAGGAAAGCTAGCAGAATTAAGAGATAGAGGTGTTCCAATCTATTTTTTCACAGGGAATCATGATATGTGGATGTTTCGCTATTTTGAAGAGGAGATGGGAATTCCTATTTATCGACAACCTATTACCAGGAAAATTGGCGGGAAAACCTTTTTTATTGGTCACGGGGATGGCTTGGGCCCTGGAGATCACGGGTATAAATTTTTAAAAAAGATATTTGCTAACCCAATTTGTCAGTGGTTATTTGCCCGGTTACACCCTAATTTCGGCATGGGGATGGCAAACTTTTGGTCTGGAAAAAGCCGGGCCCTGTATCCGGAGCCACCTAAATTTTTAGGGGAAGATAAAGAATGGCTGCTTAGTTTCTCAAACGACCAATTGGATAAACAACCTGAGGTCGATTTTTTCATTTTTGGTCATAGACACCTTCCCATTGATTATATTTTGAAAAATAAAAGCAGTAGATATATAAATTTAGGGGAATGGCTTACGTTTAATAGTTATGCAGTATTTGATGGGCAGGAACTACAACTACAATTTTTTGAAAATGAAGAGGGCCTTATATTTGGAAATAACCCTGCTCAGCTGGAAAATGATGTCTAGAATATTAATCATTCTAACCTTAAGCCTTTTATCTTTAATGCTTAAAGGGCAGGTAGATTTTAAACTAATTGATAGCATCGAAATTGAAGGGGATCTAGTAGCTGTAGATCGCCTGAATCAGCTTTACATTCTTGATGAGCAAGATGAATTGTCTAAAATCGATAATCAAGGAAAAATACTCTTTCAATTTAGCGATAACACTTTGGGGGCTTTCTCTGGTATTGACGTAACGGACCCTTTTAATGTGCTTATCTTTTTCCAATCCTTCCAATTTGCCAAAATTCTGGATCGTACTTTGAACCCAAATGTGGAATTTGACTTTGGAGCGCTCAATTTATTTAACGTTCAAT
This sequence comes from Saprospiraceae bacterium, assembly GCA_028285545.1. Lineage (GTDB taxonomy): Bacteria > Bacteroidota > Bacteroidia > Chitinophagales > Saprospiraceae > JANQPA01. The sequence goes on from JANQPA010000033.1 coordinate 13,813, forward strand.
CGATTGTTAATGGAGTAGATAATACCATTTGGGCATTTGATCAGCAGGAAGGAAAGCTTTTTAATTTGGATGCTAAAGGGGAAATTCTTAATCAAAGTCAAGATTTGGTGTTTCTTCTCAAAATTAGGCCTGAATCCGAGCATCTTCTTTTAAATAAAAATGAAGTCTGGTTATTGGCTAATGGTACTGATTTGATAAAGTTTGACTCTTTTGGGCAATTTCAGCGTAATTTTAAATGGAACAATAATATTGACCATATCTGTACCTGGAAAGATCGACTTGTTTTCCGCTCCAATCAAAACTGGTATCTTTTGGCACCCTCAGTTTGGGAGGCCATTCAGATTCAATTACCTGAACCAGCCGAGCATAATAAAGTCTATTTCAATAATAATTACCTCTATATTCAGCAAGAGGATAGGGTGCTTGTTTATAAGTTTTAGCAGATAGAAGCTTTCTTAAAAACCGGCGCTATTCTTGGTTTATTAAGTAATAACTCTCATGCTTATAATTTGGACAAATTAGAACGAAAATAATCTGACAAAAGGTTCAAAAATCATTCATTTAGTTGAAGTCAAATTTTGGTCACGCCCTCAAATAAAGCGATTCTATGAGCATTCTATCATAGAATCGCTTAAATATTCATCTATTCATGTTTTTTACTTTCCTCTACCCAATATTACCGCTATTATACCTGCTACGATAGCAGACTGAACAGTGCTAATTGCAATATTTGCAATGGTTCCATTTAGATTATGAATGTTGGCTGTAGCAAAATTGATCATGCCAACTGCAAAACTAACCAGGAATCCAATTACTGCACCAGCCTTAGCACCGGTAGCAAAAGTAGATATACTAGCCCAGCGTCCAAAGATGACAGCAAAAAGTAAGCCCATAGCCAAGTGTCCTAAAATTAATGGAATCCAAAGAAGTCCTTCTTCGGTTTTCATAACACCAGAAGCAGAACCCATATTAGCTTCAAAAAAGCTTGTTAGGGCTATACCATACAATAAAAAGCCAATAATTAATGCTACTATGCCTCCGACTATACCGGCAATAAGGATTTTAGATGTACTCATTTGTTAATAGTTTAGGTGAAGAATATTTCTCTCCTAAAAATATTAATATTCCTTGAAATTATCGAATTGAAGAAGTCTGCAAAAACCACCCTATTCTAAAACTAACCATTTTAATTAAGATTCCTAGCAAGTCTAAATAGGAAAGTGCCAAAAACCGATTCTAAAAAACAATGCTTGTTTATAAATTTTAACGACGTTGTGACGAGGAAGAACATAATTAGGAATTATTTCTACATAAACAATATAAAATTAATTTAAGCAAAGGATTATTAAGCTTGGAAAGATTGGTAATCCTTTGCGAATCAATAGCTTACCAATCCCTACATTTCATTTCGGGCTTAGTAATCTATTATCGAGCTAAATTTTATTTATCCATGCAAAAAGGCCAATTTTTGCTGTTAAACTACTTAATAAATAACCCAATTTTATTCATTCCTTATTTACGAATAACTAAATAACCATTAACGAATAACCAATAAGCAACATCACTCCGATCTCAAACTTTTTATTGGACTGGCAATGGCTGCACGTATACTCTGAAAACTTACTGTCAATACCGATATCACGATGGCTAAAAATGCGGCCAATAGGAAAATCCACCAGCCAATTTCTATTCGGTAGGAAAAATCTTGCAGCCACTTATTCATGGCATACCAACTTAAGGGAATGGCTACGAATATTGAGATAAATACCAGTTTTAGAAAATTAATTGAAAGCTTATAGGCAATCTGGCTGATACTGGCACCCAACACCTTTCGAATACCAATCTCCTTTGTTCGTCTTTCTGCATTAAAAGCAGCCAATCCGAACAGACCGAGACAGGCAATAAAAATAGAAAGAATCGTAAAGGTGATGAATATACTCCCCAATCGCACTTCGGACTTATAAGTTTCATTGAATGAATCGTCCATAAAGTAATGACTAAAAGGCTGTCCTGGTGCCACTCGATTCCATATTTGCTCAATGTTAGCAATTGCGTTTGAAAAATCTCCGGAACTTAACTTAGCCATCATCCGGGACGGATCATTGCCAAGAATCATACTTATGGCTTCAATATCATTTCTCAAAGATTCAAAATGGAAATTCTTCACCACACCAATAACTGTATAAAACTGCATGTTTTCTTTGTCTTTTCGTCGAAAGTCATTCGTTAAACGTATCCCTAAAGCTTCTTCAGGTTGTACATTTAGCATAGCAACGGCAGATTCATTTAAAATAATGGCATTGGAATCAGTAGGAAATTGTCGATCAAAACCTCTTCCTGCAATAATGTCCAAGTCTAATGTAGAGATATAATCATGGTCGATTCTCCAATGGCCAATAATTATTGCTGATTCTCCTTGTAGTACTCTTCCCTCCGGAAATAAGGTTGTGCCGTTACGGGCAGATGGAGTAGGTAAAAAGCTGCTTAGGGAAACATCCTTAACTTGACCTAGTTGTTGAACCTCTTGTTTAAAAGATTCTAGCTGAGGGCCAGCAGCGTCTACATTTTCAATTACTAAAACTTGATCTTTTTGAAAACCCAGGTCTTTGTTTTGAATAAAACTCAATTGTTGGAATACGACCAGGGTGCAAACAATTAAAAACACAGAAATCACAAACTGAAATATGACCAGTGAATTTCGAATATTGCCTCCACCAGAGCTAGTTGATCCACTTCCTTTAAGTACCTTCACAGGCATGAACCTGGACATAAAAAAGGCAGGGTAAGAACCAGAAAATAGCCCTAAGACAATTACAGCAACCATTAATATAATCCAGAATGTAGGCTGTTGGAATGGAATAGAAATGGCCTTATCAGCAAGTTGATTGAAAAAGGGTAGGGTAAGAAAAGCTATTAGCATAGCAAAAAGCAAAGATATGAGGGAGATAAGACTGGCTTCTGTTAAAAATTGTCGGACAAGCCCCATTTTAGTTGAACCCAATGTTTTTCGGATGCCCACTTCCTTAGATCTCTTAAGAGAATGTGCCGTTGATAGGTTCATAAAATTAACGCAGGCAAGCAATATTAGAAAAAAGCCAATAAAAGATAGTATGTAAATATTTTGGATGCTGCTGTTTGGGTTGAATTCCCCTTTTCTGTTCTCTGAGTACAAATGAATATCAGTAAGAGGTGTGCAACCAAAATTCATAAAACTTCCTGTTTTTTTATCATCTTCTCTTGAGCTTTCCAAAGTTAGCCCTGGAACGAAAGTCATCGCCCAGGGAATTAAGTATCTTTCCTTAACCCCGGCCATATAGTCTACAAAATCCTGTTCTGAAGCATCTGGAAGGAGTTTAACAAAGGTTGGGAAGTTCCAGTTATTCCAGGCTATACTCCTGGAATCCTCAAAGCCTTCAATGGAAACAAAAATGCTATAATTTCTTAAAAACGAATTTTGAGGCAGATCTTCCATCACCCCAGTCACCCGATAAAGTTCATTATTATCCAACATCAAACTTTGACCTAATGCTTTATCGACACCAAAATGTTTTTGGGCGGCAGTTTTGGTTAAAATAAGCGTATTTGGTTCCTTTAAAACATCTTCAGTATTACCTTCCAACAGCGTTAAGCCAAACATTTTTAAAAATGATGAATCGGCACCTGCTACATAATCTTCTTTTACATTTTGTTCAGCATCCACTCTTCGCAGCAATAAACTTCCCATTCCCCTGAACCTGGTAACTAATTCCGCCTGCGGATAATCTCTGACTATCGTTCCTGCAAGAGGAGGAGAAACGGCTGCATATTTAGTGGTTTCTCCAGCGGTTCTGTTGTCAATTTTTAACCGATAGATACGATCTGCGTCCTGGAACATTTTATCATGACTCAGTTCATCAAGTATGAATAGAGAGATAAGCAAACATCCCGCCATACCTATAGCGAGGCCAAAGATGTTTAGGAAGGTAAAAAAGGGTTGTTTTTTTAAACTTCTATAAGAGACTTTTAAATCGTTTTTCAGCATGGTGATTGGATTGAGGTTATTTTTTGATCTAAAGAATTTGATAAACTTGGGCCGGAAATATCGAATGACACTCCAGCTAAACTTGCGCCTTGCTTTTGCAGGAGATAAGTCAAAATCTTCTTCAAATATTTCAATAAGATCTCCCTCAAATTCTTCTAAATAATCTTCCCTGCAAAACCATCTTAGAAATTGAAGGGATTTTTTAGGTGGCAATGGTTTCATCAATTAAAAGAGATTTTGGGAATTTTCTGATAGATCCTGGTTCGCAGAGAAAACTGCTCATCCAAAATTTTTTTTCCTAATGCTGTAATCACATAGTACTTCTTCCGACGTCCTCCACGTTCGTTAGTTATTCCTCCATACGTGGATTCTACAAATCCCTTATCTTCCATCCGTTTTAAGGCCATATGAACGGCACTGATGTTAAATTTTTTGCCGGTTTCTTGTTCTAGATTTTTGAGTATAGCTACCCCATATGCTTCTTTGTGTAAAGCAGCTACAATTAATAGTACTAGTTCTTGAAATTCTCCTAATGAGTAGTCTGACATGTTTCTTTTATTTACTTACCAGAAGTGAAAGTAATATATTTATTTCACTTTTGCTAAGTAAATTAGAATTATTTGAATGAGGACAATAAAAAAGAGCTTGTTTTTGCAAAAACAAGCTCTTTTTTATTGTCCTCATTCGATAAGATTACTCTTTCTCCTCAACCTCTCTTCCGCCTTTTAACTTATCTTGATACTCTTTGAGTAGTTCCCAGTCTCCATTAACAGCTAGTCTAGCCTGAGCAGGCCAGGTGGTAGCATCATGTAATTTAAAAGATCCTCCGGCACCTTCCAGAATTTCCTGTAGATGGGTAGAAGATGCAGCGGCAATATCAGCAACATTTTTGATACTGTTGTCTTTTAATAAGGCTTCAATTTTAGGTCCAATACCTTCAATAATCTTTAAGTCTTCAACAGGCTCCGGAACATCAGGAAGTAGATCTGGATTTTCCTCTTCAACAATAACATTAAAGGCATCCGGATTTTGTAGTTTTATTTGGTGTAGACTTTTGGCCTGATTTACCCAATCATCTTTTTTGATGCGGCCTTCAAAAAATTGGATTTTCTCCGTAACCTCTTCGATTTTGGCATCATCAAAATCACCTATTTGTTCGTAAGTGTAAATGCCAATATCGTTAAGTTTTTGCTCAATAAAAGGGCCAATCCCTTCAATCATAGTAAGATCATCATGTGAGTCACCATTAATAGAAGTTTCGGAAGACTCTTTGGCGGGGAAGGGATCTATGTCAGCGGTTTCGACCACAGGATCTATACTTCTGTTCAAATCAGCTCCATCCTGAGGGAAAAAGGGGTCATTTTCAAGCGTATCATTAGTTTCAATATTTTTAGTAGTCGTACTATTACCTTGCTGATCGGCCTTTATTACCTCTAATTCTCTTCTCAACAGATTATTATCAGCCATTAAATGCTCAAGTTTTTGCTCCAGTGCATCAAGACGATCATCTTGCATAGAATTTTTCCCGTCAGATAGATCTACTACCAAAGGTGCTTCGGAGAATCTGATGTTATTTTCGGCATTATCTTCTTCCTCATCTAAGGATCTTGTTTCCACATCTGAAGTTACCTCTTCAGAAGAAGGCTGCTGGTTTTGGGCTTTTAATGCAATGATTTGTTCATTAAGATCGTCAATAGTGGTTTCGTAAGACTGACTGGAGTGTTTAATCTTACTGTAGTCACTATTGAGTTGGAATACAGTTTTATGGAGTTTATTATTTTCTTCCTCAACTAGAGCCAATTTGGCGCTAATATCTTCTTTCTCCTGTTTAATGGATTTTATTTCAGTCTCTAATTGAGCATGCTTTTGAGTAAGTGCATTGTGTTGCCCCTGTAAGTCTATTAATTCTTCGTTCTTTTTCTCCAATTCTTTTTTCCGTCTGCGGATGGCACTTGAACGCAGTAGGGAGCCCAAAAGCATTCCGAGTAGAAATCCACCCAATATAAAGGCTAGAAAAAAAAGGCTTTCTTCAGTATTTAGTCCAGTTAGAAAGTTAGATAAGTTATCCATGTTCATTGGATGGTTTAAAAGGTCATTAAGAATAATTATGTAAGATATTTAAATCTTTATAAGTATACAAAGTCAACAGAATATGCATAATTAAATGACTACAGATAATTCAATTAAATAGGTTTTACCCAGTAATAGGTTTTAACTCTCTTTTTTCAAGGAATTAATTTTAAAATTGACTCTTCTGTTCTTTTGCCGCCCTGCAGCAGTATTATTTGTTGCAATAGGCTCTTTTTCACCTTGTGAGTTAACACGTATAGGCACTCCAATGCCAATGGTTTCTTTTAAATAGGTTCGGGCATTTTCGGCTCTTCTTATCCCCAAGCCGTAATTGTATTGAGTTTTGCCTATGCGATCGGTATGCCCAGTAATGGTAATGTTATTTTCGGGATTTACATCTAGAAAAACCTTAACAGAGTCAAGGTAGGATAACAGTGCCTCACCTGGCTTAAATACGTCTGAATCAAATTCGAAATTGGCATCAGAAAAAGTCATATTGGTAAGGGTATATGACAAACGTCCTTCAGATTCAACGGTAGGGAATATCTCAAAATCGAGCGGTTCATTTAGGGTTTCTGTGTCACTAAAGCCATAATCCAGATCAATCCTCTCCTCAGGGATACCTCTTCGAATTAATTCCTTTCGAACAAAATCGGCCCTGGCCAGGCCAATGTTTTCAAAATAGCTTACAGGGTCTGTCTCGCTAGGTCGGTATAAGGATGTAATTTCTAAAGACTTATTTTCAAATCCTTTTAAATAGGCAACCACCGAATCCAGAAAAACACCATTATTGATGTTCATCTTGGGCCTCACAGAAGCAGAATCAAATCTGAATTGATCAAATCCCTGGAGAATCAGGGTATCTTTTTCATGCAAGCTTAGCGTTTTTAAGCGGATATCTTCTTCTTCCTGTTGTTCATTGCAAAGCCCTCGTAATTCACAGAAAAAATACCAACGTGCACCTAAGGCATACAAAATAAATATCACCAATACAATAAATGCCCTCATACAGCTATTTTTGATGTAAAAATAAATGTACAAAAAAGGCAAGCTGGAGGCAAAGAGAATGTTAATTTTTTTATGTATTACCCCTGATTGCTTTTTGACAAGCAATATAAATAAAGCCTTTCACAGACTCTTTTCTGCCCTCTTTAACGAATTTTTCAGTTTATTCGTCGATCATTCTAGAAAAGTGTAGGGATAAGTATATTATTTACGACAGATTTTACGTCTTATAATTGGAGGGTGAATGTTAGAATGTGTTAAAAGATCTCCAATTATGATAAGGCTTTGTTAAAATCGTGATTACAGAACACTTTATATTTAAATTTACAAAAGACGTTATCAAATCTCTTATTAAGCAACCGTAATGTCAGCATTACGGTTGCTTATTCCAAATAACACCTTTATTTTTGCCCGAGAAATATAGTTTTCTTTTGTGATTAGTTGACTTTTGTCGGGGTTGTTGAAGTAACAGCTCCGGCTTTTTTTATTTAATCCGGAATTCATTAAATTAGGGTATGAAATTAAGATGCACAGAAAATAGTATACGTCTTCGATTGCGGAAATCTGATATTAAAAAACTATCCGAAAATAAAGTATTAAGTGTTTCTGTCAGATTCCCTGCAGGCAATGCCTTGATATATGAAATAAAAATCGAAGATTCCCCTAAGGTGTCCGCCTACTTTAATGAACGGCTAGTGAGCATAATCATACCTCCAAATTTAGCTTCTCAATGGATTAATTCAGAACAAGTAGGAATTTCCGAAAACCTTGAATTATCCGATGTTCAGTTCCTGGCCATCCTTATAGAAAAAGATTTCCCTTGTAAAGATCGGATTGATGAGGATAAATCTGATACATTCCAGGAATTAGTACCAGAGGAAGGTGAGAGTTGTTGATTTGGGTTAAATTTTTGTAAAAACTATCCATAAAAGATCGACTGTTGGAGAAAGTCTTGTAATTTGAGTTCAGCGTTCAGCGTTCAGCGTTTTGGGTTTTACGCTGAACGCTGAACTCAAAACCCATTACCCATTACTAAATACTTTCTAATGAAAGCGGTTTTCCCCAAATTGTTGGTTTGCATCTTTCTTTTTTTGAATGCCAGTCCTCTGACTAATTCACTTAAAAAAGACATCATTTACGAAGGAAATCAAATTAAGAAACCTGGCAGCTATTTTATTTTTGCACCCAGCGGGCTCAATCTTCGTGCTGCTTCTGTGCCTTCCTCCAAGCGCCTGCTCACCATTCCTTATGGTGCCAAAGTTGAATTGACCGAATCTGCTGAAAACAGGGAAATGAAAGTAGATCAGTTTTCAGGTGGCATGGCCAAAGTAAAATATGGAGATCAGGTGGGATATCTGTTTGATGGATACATTTCTCGTTTCCCTGCTCCCAAAACAAAGCAGACTGTAGAAAAATATGTAGAAGACATTAGAGAAGCACGGCATGGTGTATTATATGAAAAGTGCACACGTGATTGGAGCGGATTATATCAGGAAGAGGAGGCAATTTCGTTGAACATCGATGACTGGGAGGAAGCTTTCCTTGTAGCCAGGCAATTATATCAAATGCCTCCTAAAATTCTATTTCCTAAACCCTCCAAAAAAGAATCAGAAACAATTAATAATCCAGATAAAGAAGAATTCGTTTGGGAAGATGCAATGGTAGTAAAACGCAATGCCCAAGGAGAAATAATAAGCATGAATTATTATTATCGTCTGGAAGGCGGAGGTCGTGCAGTAACGATTGAAAAAGGGGATAACCAAGAGATGCTTCGACTCAGCCTTACTTTATTAGCCGATTAATTAAATGACTGTATTCATCCGACATCTATTAAATTTGAGCCTATTTCCAGTATTAATTTTTTTCAGTACTCAAAAAAGTAAGGCTCAATCCGAGTTGATAGGAATTATCAATGTAGACTCTATTGTTGAGAATAGCCTGATTGGAGATTCTACTAATATGCTGATGGATAAACTGTTGACCACCGAGTTGAAGCATTTTAGGGATACATTTGAGGTCTTTCAAGCTGAATACTCTCGCCTCCTTAATGAACGTCCCAACTCTTTTTTTTACAAAAATAATTTGGACAAAAAATCTGAACGATTATGGCAAATGGAAAAACATTTGGCCTGCATGGAGCATCTAGCTTTGAGTATAGAACTTCTTTTCGATGAGCAATTGCCTTATTTTGTTTCAGATGTCCTCAGAAATCATACCGAAGAAGTAAAAAAACAATCAAACATTTCCTTAATAGTCACTCATAAACCCCTTTTTTATAATTCTGAAAATGAAAAAGAGGAGATTTTTTTCATTTCATTAAACCAAACCTTTATTAACGTCGTACAAAACAGTATTGATTTTAAAAGGTATTGGAGGGCCTTTAAAAAACAAATTTTAGTTAAAATCGCTGCCCTTAAGTTGAATATGTATCAACATTGTTTTAATAATTGAAAATATATTTTTACCATTGCAGAAATGTGAAAAGCCTCTCTTAACACTAAAACACTATAATTCTACCCTGTAAAGAAATAATATTGGCTGAGGTTGTGTAAAAACTAAAATTTTTAAAAATTTTAGTTTTTACACAACCCCAGCCACCGATACTGTTTGTACCCATTATTCTGTTGAAAACTTTTAAGATGAAATACGCCATTCTTGTAAGTGTGATTTTATTTGCTGCAGTAACCATTCTTGCCGTCAATTTTCCAAGAACCAACGCTCCTGCTATTATTGAAAAGAAAGAAGAAAGGATTAATCCACATCTGAAGAAATTTATCCATGATTATGCTACCGAGTTAGAACATGATTTTTGGCGATCTCGTACACCCGGAGCTGCTATTGTAATTGTGAAAGACAGCACCGTGTTGTTGATGAGAGGCTTTGGATATAAAGATGTCTATACCAGGGAAGGTGTGGATGAAAATACAGTCTTTAGATTGGCATCCTTATCGAAAGGTTTTGCAGGTATTTTAAGTGGAATGATGGTTGAAAAGGGATTCTTGAATTGGGAAGATAAAGTGATGAGTCATGTGCCCAAATTCCAACTAAAATCAAAAGATCAAACTTTCCAAACATTGGTTTCTCATATCCTCTCACATACTACAGGTCTTCCATATCATACCTATACCAACCTGGTAGAGGATGGAGTTTCCATGTCCCGGATCCTTCCTGAATTTGCCGACATTAGGCTGATAGGAGAGCCAGGTGAGATTTACGCTTACCAAAATGCAGCCTATGGAATCATGGATCCTATCTTGGAATCTGCAGTGGGCAAACCTTATGCTAAATTGATGGAAGATTACCTTTTCGATCCTTTGCATATGAAATCCGCCTCTACCTCATTTGAGGCCATCACCAGCCTTGATAATGTGGCTTTACCTCATAAAAGAAGGTCAGGAAAATTTGAACCAGACTTCATCACTAAAAAATACTATAATACTATCCCCGCCGGCGGAGTGAATGCCAGTATCTCAGATATGGCCAATTACCTGCAGCTACTTTTGGGTAACCGCCCTGACTTGATCTCCCCTGAAACACTTGATGAAGTTTTTACTCCTCGAGTGAATACCAATAACAAGCGCAGATATTTTCACGACTGGCCCATGGTAGATGATGCTTTTTATGGTTACGGATGGAGGATTTTGAAAAGAGCTGGCCAAACCATTGCTTACCACGGAGGTTACGTCAATCGCTATCGGACCGAGATTGCTGTCAATCGAGATGATAAAATAGGTATTTGTGTCCTAACCAATGCTCCTACCCATTTTGCAAATGATGCCGTTCCTGATTTTTTTCAAAAATATGATTATTACAAAGATTCCATAGGTATTTGGGAAGCAGAATATATGGCAGATTTGGCTTATTAAACATTAGTCATCCCGAATTTTAGGGAAGTATGCACTTTTTAGGCCAACGGCCTAAAAAGTGCGAAATAAAGTAGAAATAAAGTAGAGATAAAGTAGAGATAAAATTGTTTTAAGCATAAGGACAATATATTTCTACCTTACTTCGGCCCGCATGACGGGATTTATTTCAATATATTTCCCTTCATTTTAACTAATCTAATATTATTTGCTGGGCTTCAAAATTTCGGAATGATTCATGTTTAATTATTTATCTGGAAAAATATTCGCCAACTCTTTTTCCAAATGATCAATCCCAATGGTACGTGCAACAATCTTGCCTTCTGGAGAAATAATCAGATAAGTCGGCCAGGAATGTACCCAATAATTGGAAGCAATAGAGCCCTTGGCTAATACTTGATTAAAAGGGGTATATATATGTATCCAATCCAGGCTGGCTTTTTCTACATGCTCCTTTGTCATGGAGATATTTGCATCGGCAGCGATACCAACAAATTGAGCTTTTGAATCATATTTTTTGTGCAATTCAACTAGTTTGGGATGTTGGGCCATGCAAGGGGCACACCAAGTGGCCCAAAAATGCATTAATATGTAATCGCCTTGCTCATGAAGATTAAAATCATTGCCATTAATGTCCTCTTGATGAATTTGTGGTGCATATAGACCAGGGAAACCACCAATTTTTTCTCTTTCTTTTACTTCGCCCAAATCTTCAAAAACCATTTCTTTTCCGGCCAGATCATTTTCAATAATTCTAATTTTGTGATCATTCAAATAGATGTTATAATCATAAGCATATCTCAGTGCTTTATCAAAACTTTCTCCGTAGGGCCAAATAAAAACATAACTATTACGATTGGGCCTGTTTAAAGTACCTTCTACTCTAATATTAAATTTTTTACCTTCTACCTCCAAGGTTCCCGAATACCACTCATACAATTCGAAACCTAAATACAGTATGTTGTTTTTGTAATAACTACTATCTCTTTGAAACTCAAAAGGCTCAAATTTTCCTATGATTTGATCTTTTATAATTTTTCCATCTTGAGCAAATTCAAAGTTTAGCATCAACAAAGGGGACACGGCCTCCATTTTTTGATCAAAGGCCAGAGAAGTATCAAATTCAAAATAACGTTCATCACTCAGATCCCCATTATTATTGGTATCTATAATGATGATTTTTTTATCATTTTTTAAACCACTCAAAGCATAGATGCTGTGTCTTAGTTTTTGATCCAGGTAAGAACCTTTTGGGAATTTTTTAGAATCAAACTCTTCCTTTGATAGTTCACCAGCCTTTAATAATTCATAGGAGCTCTGACTCTGACTTAAATCTAAAGCCCAAAGGCTGAAGGTATCCAAATCAGTCGGGATTCCTTCCAATGGTATGGTCTTGGATATAACAGGCTTAAGAAGCCTGTCTTGAACTCGGAATTCAGAAATTTGACTGCTTAAAGGAACACTAAGTTTTTTATTTTGAGAAAATAATGAAAAACTAAAAAAGAGGATACTTAAAAAGGGGATTAATAAGCGCATAACGGGAGTATTAGTGATTAATTGATTCAAGTTGCCATGCAACTTGAGTATTAGGTAAAAAGTAGAAAGTAAAAGGACAAAATCAATTAAAAAATCATTTGACCATCACTTGGGTAAAATCTTTCTACTTTCTACCTGTTACCTTTCTACTAGCAAGTTGCATGCAACTTGCCTTAATGTCTTTACTAATACTATAATGCTAAATCCTTAAAAAGTAACTACCGAATCAGCATCACATCGCCTGAAATGATCTCCGAATGCTCACCCACTTGGTCCCGATACGTTATATCCAGAAAATAAATATAAACCCCACTGGCTACCAACTCATTCCTTGTGCGGCCTGCCCAGGTGGCATCAGGATCCCGGCTTTCAAAGACAAAACCGCCCCAGCGGTCAAAAATGCGTAGTTGATAAGAGATAATCTGATAGTCGGGATGAACAATGGGCTTAAACCCATCATTGACACCATCTCCATTGGGTGAAAATACATTTGGAACAAAGATCTGAGCATCTCCACAGGTTACAAAACTGACATTAATAGAATCCATACTTACACAAATCCCATCATCAACTATTACGCTAAAAGTACCTGAACTGTCAACAGTATAAGTGGAGCCTGTACTTCCGTCCTGCCATAGATAAGTGCCACTAACTGCACTACTTAGTACCAGAGGAGTTCCCTGACAAAGTACAGTGTCTCCTCCTAAATCAATGTTACCAGGTGCCTGGAAGTTTACATTCACTGAATCTGCGGCGAAGCAGTTACCTAGCCTTGCCTCGACCCAATAATTTCCTGAATTACTGACCTGAATGCTATTGTCAATACTAGATGTATTCCACATGAATTCATCTGCATTGGAGATGCTGGCTACCAGATTTAGGGTTTCGCCTTCACAAGCTGTGAGATCCTGACCCAAATCTACAACAGGGGATGGGTTGAATACAATATTCACGCTGTCCTGACTGCTGCAATTTGCAAGAGAGGCAGTCACCTGGTATTGGCCGGTACGTGTAGCCTGATAAATTTCACCAATACTTCCATCCTGCCAGCTGAAACTAGCACCAGGGCTGGACACATTTAAGGTGACAACTGAATCTTCGCAGGAAGTTTGATCCGGGCCTAGTTCTACCATCGGAACTGGATTGAAGGTGATATTTACAGTGCGGCTATCTTCACAACCATTTAAATTGCCAACAGCTACCACTTGTTGGTTATTACTGACTCTAAATGTATTACCATTCTGTGTATTATTCCAAAGGTAAGAATCTGCATTTCCTATTGCCTCCAGAGTGACTTCTTCCCCTTCACAAGCCAGGACATCATTTCCTATAGAAAAATTAGGTAAGGCTTTTATGTTTATTTGAATGGAATCACGGCTGTTACAACCATCTTTAGTAACATCCAGCCAATAAATACCTGCTTGACTAATGGTAAAATTATCGTTCCTACTTCCATCTTGCCATTGATAGGAATCTCCTATGCCTGGGAAGCTGAGGGTGAGCATGTTTCCATCACAGAAACTGGTATCCGCTCCCAAATTAAATTGTGGTAATGGATTGAAGGTAATATTTAGGCTATCAGAGCTGCTACAATTATCACTGCTTACAAGCACTTTATATTGGCCACTTTGGGTGGCGGTAAGATCAGGTAGGTTAGAACCATCCTGCCATAAATAAGTAGCCTGTCCTGGTTGTTGAGCACTCAATGTCAAACTTTCATTTTCACAAAGAGTTGCATCACTGCCCAGGTCAATAATGGGCAAAGCCCGAATATCTACCTGGATAGAATCCCTAAAGCTACAACCATCTTTTACAGCATCCAGCCAATAAATACCTGCCTGACTAATGGTAAAATCATCGTTTGTGCTTCCATCCTGCCACAGATAATTATCTCCAATGCCAGGAAAACTAAGGGCAAGAATGTTCCCTTCGCAAAAGCTGGTATCCGCTCCCAGACTAAACTGTGGTAATGGATTAAAAATGAGATTTAGACTATCTGCCACACTACAATTATTACTCGTTACAATAACTTTATATTGACCACTTTGAGTAGCAATTAAATCCGATTGAGTAGAACCATCCTGCCAAAGGTAGGTAGCAGGACCAGCCTGCTGTGCCGTAAGTGTAAGGCTTTCATTTTCACATAAAGTAGCATCGTTACCAATATCAACAATAGGTAAGGCTCGAATGGCCACCTGGATGGAGTCTCTGAAATTACAGCCATTCAATGCCACCTCAAGCCAATATAAACCTGCTTGGTTAATTGTGAAATTATCTACAGCACTTCCATCCTGCCATTGATAGGTATCCCCAATACCCGGGAAGCTAGGGGCGAGCATGTTCCCATCACAAAAGCTGGTATCTGCTCCCAGACTAAACTGGGGCAAAGGATTAAAGGTCAGGTTCAGACTATCCGCTACACTACAATTATTGCTGGTAACAATAACTTTATATTGACCGCTTTGTGTAGCGATGAAGTCTGATTGAGTAGAACCATCTTGCCAGAAGTAGGTAGCTGGACCAGCCTGCTGTGCTGTAAGTGTTAGGCTTTCACTTTCACATAAAGTAGCATCGTTACCAATGTCAACAATGGGTAAGGTTCGAATGGCCACCTGGATAGAATCACGGAAACTACATCCATCCTTGGCAATATCCAACCAATAGATGCCTGCCTGATCAATGGTGAAATTATCAGCTGTGCTTCCATCTTGCCAAAGATAAAAGTCGCCCTGACCTGCAAGATTAAGAAGCAAAGAGTTGCCATCACAGAAACTGGTATCCGCTCCCAGACTGAACTGCGGGATGGGGTTAAAAATAAATTGAATGCTGTCTTCTACTGTGCAAGATTCATTGGTTATGGAAACTTTATACTGACCTGCCTGGCTTACCTGAAATTGTGGATTTGTGCTGCCATCATTCCATAAATAGGTATTATTCCCAGCAGTGTTTACATCTAGAGTGAAGGACTCTCCATCGCATAATGAAAGATCGGCACCTAGTTCAAGATTGGGGGCTGCGATATAAGCAACCTGAATGGTATCCCTCTCTTCACAGCCTTGTAACTTTAAACTCACTGAATATTCCCCTGCCTGATTAACCAAAAATGAGGGGTCCATAGAACCATCTTGCCAGGTAACTTCAAGACCTGCGGCTACACTGGCAACATTAAGATTTAACTCATTTCCATTACATAATATGGTATCCGCCCCTAGGTTGGCCTCAAAATTTTCGCCTGCAATCACTCTGATGGTGTCCAAAATTTCGCAAGAATTGGCAAAGGTCACTCTTGCCCACAAAGTTGTCTCATTAGCTACTGTAACTTCTGGACCGGTACTCCCATCTGACCATAAGTACTGTTCACCCGGACTAAAGCTGAATGCACTTATGGTTACAGGCATTCCATTGCAAATAACGGCATCCTCTCCTAAGAAGCCTACATCAGTAAAGGTTACTCTAGTATCAAAAATCCAACCGGTGTTCGAATTATTAATATCTGTACTATGAACGCCGGCAAAGAAAGTTGCTCCTCCTTGAGCAATTTGATCCTGCATTTGAATAAAATCACCATTGACCGTTCCGTTAGCCATCTGAATGGTAGAAGCAATTCCACGCTGTGTTGAGGACAGTTGGATGGGAGTGCAGTTATTACCTATTATCTGAAAATGTTCATTAATGGTTTGAGTGAGGCTGTGCTCCAGTTCATAGGACTTTCCTGGTGCAAAAATAAGCGTGTCAAATTCATGGACACCTGTTATCAGCCCATCGTTATTGAATTGTACGCTATTAAAAAAGGTGGATGTTGCATTGGAATTATCTGCATTGTCCAGACAACTTTGCCCATCCGTATTGGAAAATAAAATATTGTGATATTGTAGATCGCCTAAGGTGGATAATCCGGTAATAGCACTAGTAAATTCTATTAAGGAGGTACCCGGATCGATTTCTACATTCCCTGCTCCATGTACTACTCTAAAAGGATAAGAATTACCTGACTTTATACCCGTAACCGTAATATGAGAATTTCCTAGCTGAAGCTTCGCAAGATTGGCATAACTAACTATATTAATTTGGTTGGCTTCAATATCGAAATCGGCAGTTGTGAAATCACATTCTGAGAAAATGAGAGAATAGCAATTTAAAGGATCAAGTAAAGAATGAAAACCTGGTGATTCAAAACGCATCTGATTGATTAAAACCCCTTCCGTTAAAATGGTATGATCATTTCTGCCATGGAAATAAATAACTCCAATTTGACAATTTAAGCCCTGGTCCAGATCCAGATTTCCATAACAACGAAGTTGGTCTATTCTAATCAGGGTGCCGGCAGGAATATTTTCCCAGGTCATATTCCTACAGTAATAAACATCCAAAAGGGCACCTGTAACTGATTGGTTTGGACCATTAAATGAATTTGCATCAAAAATGACATCATCATTCGGACCAGGGATACATTCCCCACCTGGCCCTCCACTAGACAAAGACCAGTGGGCACGATCTTCCCAGTCACCCGTACCACCTACCCAAAAAAGAGTTCTGCTTCCACCTCCCATAATGATCCAGCCGTCATTATTTCCTAAATCAAGACTCTGCGATGCCGTTGGAGTACCTGGTCCGATACTCTGAATATTTTCTATAGCCAGAAATTCCAGATTGGGATGGTCTTTATTGAGGTTCATCCTGGCTGGCTCTCCAGGGCCCCCCGCAGCCAATGTTATTAGACCATCGCAATTGCCGCTTCCAATTAAGGAGTCTATCTCTACGGTAATTCTGTTGGTCCATCGATAGGTAAAGCCAGGAGAGAGTCGGAGGGTATTAATTTTGACATCATTGTATAAAAAACCTCCCTGGCGGTATTCAACCGTATCAAATTCCACCGGCATGACTGAATTCCCGGTACGTGAGATATAGGAATAATCATTATCGAAAATAACCTTGTGGTATTGAAGAGGGGTGTTTCCAAAATTAGTCACCCTGCCAGTAACTTGTTTGAAATAGATGGTCGAAGTTCCGGCATCGAAGGTTAGATTTTCTGAATTTAGACTCCAGGAGGGAATTAAATTGGCGTTTACATGCAGCGCCCAGGTTGAGGCGCCCAGAAAGAGACCTCTAACTCCCATAAGACTGGATTCAAAATTCCAGGATTCAACATATTGATCATTGGTTCTTAGAGTACCTGTTTGTAGAAAAATACTCAAGTTTACACGAAAAGAATCCTGTAAGATCCACTCTCCTCCATTTGCATTAAATTCTACTAATGAAGAGATCCAATGATTAGCCATGGTAATGGTTTGACCAGCATTTTTTCCTTCAAAAAGGAATTGACCTCGAAAATCCATATTCATATTTTCCATGAAGGTCAGAGATCCATTTATATGAATGAACTTGTCATCTGTTGATCTGAAAACAGGCCTGCCGGTTGCTCCCATCCAAATCATGTCCCGGCAATATATATTTTCAGCATTGGCCATTACAATTTGCCCGGGAGCATTAAAGGAATTAACATCAAATATGACATTGTCTGTACTAGAAGGCACACAAGCTCCTCCAGGGCCACCACTGGTAAAGGACCAGTTCATAGGATCCTCCCAATTACCTTGACCTCCAACCCAAAACAAATCTGCTACCGGACGGGCATTAATAATCCAACCGTCATTATTTCCAAGGTCGATGGCATTATCAGCAGTGAAACTACCTGTTCCGGCAGTATGTATATTATTGAGACTGACAAAATCTACAGCAATGGCGGCGGTAGTAGAAAAAGTGGCAAAATTGCCTCCAAAATCGCTTTTTAAGATGATGGGGGCTACACAGGTTCCATTGGCAATCAATTGCTCCATCGTATAGGTGTGGGGAGCAAGAAAATCATACACTTTACCAGGACTTAAGCTTAATACTTGGGTAGTAAAATCGTTTTCGAAACCATGATTGGTATTACAGGTTATGGAGTTAAATCTGATATCATCTCCCCCCAATAGGTTCAAACTAGTCCTTCCAATAGTACTTGAAAAAATAACATTATGAAAATCTAAGTCAGAATAATCAACTGTTAAGACTGCGCGATTCGAAGTCATGTCTATAGTAGAGGTTCCTGGATTGATGGTAAAGTTTCCGGTAGGATGAATCCAAATACTGGGGCGAAATTCAAAGGTGTTTCCGTCTTTAAAAAATGGAGTGCCATTTATGGTGATGGTGGAATTACCAAAGCTAAATGAACCATCATTACTGACTTCCACTTCCATGTATAGAGCTTCTACCAATTGGTCATTAGTATTTACGTTTCCATTTCTCAGTAAAACTAAACTGTCTACACTTAAGGAATTGCCTAATATCCAACCACCGCTGCCATCAAAATATACACTTTCCCCTAAAGGATGATCGGCGGTGATAATATCCATATCCGGCAAATTGGTGCGGAACAAAAAATCTCCTTTAAAATCCAAGGTCATATTTGGAATGAGAGTCATAGAGCCAAAAACATTAATGATTTGACCTTTAGTCCCTCTGAAGGTGGGATTATTTGTAGCTGCCGACCAGTCTATATTTAGGCAGAAAATATTATCTGCATTTATTGTTACAACCTGACCTGGTGCAGTGAAGGAGTTGGCATCAAAAATTACATTATCATTGGCTGAAGGCACTACGGGATGGGTTATTACACCACCAGAGGTAGTGGCCCAATTACTGATGTTAGACCAGTTACCGTTTCCTCCAATCCAATAATAATCAACAGAATATAAATAGGAATTACAAAAAATGAATAAAATACCTGAGAGAAGGAGTTTTAAGGTGTTCATGATTTTTTGGAGTTTTAAGCCGCTGTAAAATAAACGAGTATGAATTTATTAAAAAAAACATTGACTTAAAGAACGTAGAGAGAAAAAAATGTGATTACCTCAAGTGCTATTCTTAAATAAAATCCATGCAAAAGCCTGTAAAAAGCTCCACTTCTTTTTACTTTTATTCATTCTCAGAAATTTCATCCGTTATCTATGCGTAAATCTATTATCTGGCTATTAATTTTTAGCCTTATTTTAATTCTTGCTGTTCTGGCTTTATTTTATTCTGGACCTTCCAAATCCTCCTTATTTGGTCTGCCCAATTGGTTAATTTACTTCTTTGGGGTGGAAGTGCTATTTTGTGTTTTTTATTTTTTATTTACTAAAAGCTACTGGACCACGGAAGAATAATAAACTGTTGAATGGCCTATGGTAATTTATATCATCCTATTTGGTTATTTGGGCTTGTCACTCCTCTTATCTCGACTGAATATAAGAAGCAAAATTGAAGATAGTGCTCAATATTATCTGACCAACCGAAGCCTAAAGGGGATTACTTTATTTTTTACACTGGTTGCTACTAATTTTAGCGCCTTCTTTTTTATTGGTTTTGCCGGTGAATCATATCGGGTAGGCTATATTTATTATACCATGATGGCCTTTGGGACCTCCTTTGCAGCCATTTCCTTTTACCTTATTGGATCTCCTGCATGGCGATTGAGCAAGGATAAAGGCTATATTACTCCTGCTGAAATGCTCGGAGATCAAATGAATAGCACTGCACTAACCAGGCTGACAGCCCTTTTAATGATCATTTTTATGGTTCCATTTGTGGCTATTCAAATCATTGGAGCTGGGTTAATTGTTTCGGGACTTACGCAAGGTGCTATTCCCTATATTTGGGGCTCCGCCCTATTAATGGTTTTTATATTGGTTTATATATGGCGCAGTGGAATGTACAGTGTTGCCAGGTTGGATGTAACCAATGGAATTTTGTTAATGACACTCATCATTCTAGCTTTTGTTTTTGTGAGTCGTTCTCTGGGAGGAATCAGTGAAATTAATGAACAGTTGATGGAGCAAAGTGCTGCCTTATTTTCTCCTCAAGGTTCCAATAGTACTTACTCTCCAAGTTTGTGGTTGAGTTATATGGTGTTGTGGTTGACCTGTTTGCCCATGTTTCCACAGATATTTTTGCGTTTTTTGATGGCCAAAAAAGAAAGTAATTTTCGGTATACTTCTTTTTTGTATACAATTGTCCCTCCTCTCTTATTCATTTTTCCGGTTGCTTTAGGAGTTATGGGACATTTGTCTTTTCCTGATCTTCAGGGAAAAGCCGCTGATCAGATTATTCCCAGGTTATTGACCATGCATTTACCTGGTGGTTTTGGAGCTGTAATCTTAACGGGAGCTTTGGCCGCCTTTGTAAGCACTACAGATAGCACCTTATTGGCCTTGAGCAGTTTAATTGCCAGAGACTTATACAAACCTATATTTAAACCTCAACTAGATGAAAAAGGAACTCTGACGGTAGGTAGAATAAGTATACTCATTTTGTGTTTAATTAGCTTGGTAATCGCTTTTTTCCAGCCTGCCTCAATATTTCAGATTGCTGCTATGACTTTTTCCGGATTATCTATCTTTTTTCCGGTCTTTTTAGCTGTGCTCAGGTTTAATTACCGAAAACCCATAAGTGCTATTCTAGCTATGATTTTGGGTGAGGTGGTTTTGATATTATTTGCTACTATTTTTAGTGGAGCTTGTGATACGCTTAACATATTGCCAGTGGTACCTGGAGTTTTAGCTACTATTTTGATATTATGGTTAGGACATTTTTTTGAAAAAAATAAAGACTAGTTCATTAAAGCATTGGCTTTATCTTCTTTAATTTTTTCATGTAATAGAAGGAGGTAATCCAACTCGGTTTTTAGTTGTTCATATAATTCTTCCATGTGTTGGACCATTTTTCGAATCTCTTCAAGGGAATTAAGTAAGGAAACTCTTCTAAAATTAGCCTGATTATAAGGATGATCTAAAAACTCGGGAGGAATGACATGTTTTATTAATTTGGAATGTGCATTGCTTTTGCGGATAAGCGCTTTAATCTGATTATTTGGCATCCTTTTAAATAACTGTCTCAACTCATTTTTTAATCTTTTACGCTTGTTGTTGAGTTTGCGGTAAGCCAAACTAGCTTCTTGAACGGATTCCCGTAATTCTGCACCTTTACTTAGACTGTACAGCAGTTTTCTTTGTTTCATGCTGGTCAAAATCCTATGCAAATCATTAAGATCTCGCATCATGTTAAAACACAAATCTATGGCCTCCTGCATGTCTTTAATCATGCGGTGATGATCATCTAATTTTTTATTAAACTCCCGGATTCTGCTCTTCCTGGTTTTATCAAACTTAGCCAGTTCTTTTTCTCTGTTGTTTAATAATTTTTGTAATTCTGACCTTACTTTAGGTTCATTAGCTTTGAGAGTGAGAAATTTTTCATAAATGACTTTTTCTTCAAATTCCAATAAATCGATGGCTTTCCTTGCTTCTTTGGTTTGAAGAAAAGCTTCATAATATTCTTCTTTTTCCTTTTCTAACTGTTCATCTAGAGTTCCTCTAAGCTTGTGAAACAACATGGTCGTTGTCCTTTCTTCCAAAGCTTCTACATCTTTATATTCTTGTTCAAGAATCTTTAGACTTTCAAAAAGGTCACTTTCAGCTTCGAGAATATCATCCTTTAAAAAACTAAGGTACTCCTCTAGTTTCTGGATTTCTTTTAAAGCTTCAATCTTTTGTTGAATTTGTTCTTCCAATGTCATTTCACAATATAGTTTATAGGGAATCTCTAAGATAGAAAAATAGAAGAATCTTTAAATCCATGTTTAAGGTGGGCAATAAAAAAGCGACCATCCCGAAGGGAACGGTCGCTGAATTGGGATTAATTAATTCAAGGTATAATACCTCTCACTAATATTTCTTTATTGATGGGTTCAGTAATTTTTACTTTTATCTATTGTTTTCTTTACATACTTAACCTGAAAAGGGGAAAAGGTTCAAGTATTGAATCTGTTTTTTGATACCAGGCCAATCTTATAAACCAAAAACTTATCATTTGGTTTTGGAAATTTTTGTTAACCCAACAAACTGGTTTTTTTAGGAAAATTTGCAATTAGCAACAAAGATCTGAATAGTAGATGAAAGAAAGCGGCAAAAAGTTGCAAGAAGCAACAGTTTTTTTTATAAAAAACTGCAATTTTTTCAAGATTGGCTGTTGGATGACATATCCAGGGTATTTTAATACCCTATTATTATTTGCAAAAGATAACCTATTCCCAATAGGAAGCTACTAAGTGCCGCTAGTTTTATAGCATTTAGTCTGGCAGGCTTTATGTGGTCCATTTTCTGATATTTTTTAGTCCACCGAATTGCATTAATGCTTAAGGGAAGGCCTAAAAAAACCATAAGACAGCCTAAGGGTAAAACCTGAAATATTACGCCAGCTAATACAGATAAATAGGCAATAATGTTTCCAATAATCAGAACATTCAAACCTGCAGATCTTCCAAACCGAACTGGAATGGATTTTTTATTGTGAGCGATGTCATCTTCGTAGTCAAAAATATTACTGATTAATCCCACATTCATTGTAAAAATTCCTGGTGCAATGGAGAGAAGAATAGGTTCCCAACTTGGTTGGCCACTGATTACATAATAAGTTCCGAAGATAATCATAGGGCCGAAAGCAAGGAAAATAACAATTTCTCCCAGACCATGATAATTTAAACGGACAGGAGGAGCAGTATAAAAAAACAGTATGAAAGCTCCACCTAAAGCAAGATAAAGCACTGGCATGCCTACCTCCACTAGTAAATAGACACCGATAAGAGACGCCACCACAGTACATAAAATAGCTGCAAATAAAACCTGAGTAATGTTCAGTTGACCCTTGAAAAGGGGGTTATCATGAAATTTGTGATCCTTACTGCCTGCATTTCCTGTACGGTAATCATAAAAGTCATCGAAAAGATCTGCAGCTGAATGAGCCAGCAAAACACCTAATAGCACTAATACCAAAAACCAAGCATTAAATTTGTCATTATAAAAGGCCAATACTCCCCCCAAAAGAACTGGCAATACACTCATAATCAGAAAAGGGCCTCTTACTGCTTTGAACCAAATGATAAACCACTCTTTAATGCTTGTCATATCTTAATCTTTTCTTATTAAAACCCCAATTTTCCATTTTGTTTAAAAACGGACAGAAATTTTATGTATGCGGACAGCCTGTCCGATATCGGACGCTTTTTCTTGGGGCGGTTGTTTGTAAGTGTTTGTATTACAGTGATTTATGAACTGGCACACCTTTTGGATAACTAAAGGTAAAAAAAATAACAAATGGATAGACCAATTTCGGAAAAAGTAGTTAGAGGACGGAGAGTCAAAAGCATATCTATCTTTATTTTAATTGGGGTAGTATTGGTTTCGGCAGCCTTTATCTTGCGAAATAGTCTGAAGGCAACCATTAAAAAAGACCGACTTAGGCTTTCCGTTGCTGAAGAAGGAGCACTGGAAAGTACCCTTACCGCATCTGGTGAAATAATCCCTGCATTTGAACAGGTTCTTACCAGCCCTATTCAAGCAAATATTGAAAAAGTATTGGTTAATGTAGGTGATGAGCTACAAGCGGGTCAGCCCGTATTAGAACTGGAAAAATCTGCCACTCTTTTAGCTTATGATCGAATGAAAGATCAGATGAAGCTAAGAAAAAATAATATCGACAAGCTAAATATTCGACTTAAAAAAAGCCTGAATGATTTGATTGTCCAGGATTCTATTAAGGCCCTTCGCATACAAAGCCTCAAAAATGACCGCGATACCGAAAATAAATTGATCGAAATGGGAGGGGGTGTCCTGTCTGATTTGGAAAAAATAAAATTAAACCTCAGAATCGCCGAATTGGAAAAACGGCAATTGGAGAGCAGCATCGAAACGGAAAAAGAAAGTGTGGATGCCAGCCTCAAAGAAGAGGAAATCCAAATGAGTATTGAATCCCATAATATGAGAGACATGGAGCGAAAATTAAAATTGGCCGATATCCAGGCAAAACGCCGTGGTGTTCTCACCTGGGTAAATGATAAAATAGGTTCTAGTATTCGGGAAGGAGAAGTGCTGGCACGAATTGCAGATTTAGAAAGTTTTAAAGTGCTGGGTACCTGCTCAGATATTTATGCGGATCAGCTACGCATCGGCATGCCAGTAATAGTAAATGTCAATGATATCCGATTAAATGGCCTCATCAGCAATATTAGACCAACTATAGAAAACAATATTTTAACTTTTGAAGTGCAACTTAATGAGGATAATCATGCCAGTTTGCGCTCTAACATGAAAGCCGAAGTATTTATTGTCACAGCCTCAAAAACCAAAGCCATTAGAGTTGCTAATGGTCCGGCATTTACTGGCCGGGCAAGACAATATGTCTTTGTTTTAAATGGTGATGTAGCTGAACGAAGAGAAGTGGAAATAGGACTCACCAATTTCGATTTTGTAGAAATCACTCGTAATATACAGGCAGGCGAGAGGGTCATAATCAGCGATTTAAGCGATTATGACCACCTGCCTAATTTGAAAGTTAAATAGCATGGTGTTATAGTAGTCTGGTGGTCTGGTGATCTGGTGATCTGGTAGGTTACTAAAATACCAAAACTCTAGACTACCAGACTACTATAACACTATACTACTAAAACCAAAGATATGATCCAACTAGAAAACATTGAAAAAGTTTATCAAACTAAAACCATCGAGACGGTAGCTCTTAATAATATCAATTTAAAGGTGGCTAAAAGTGAATTTGTCTCTGTGATGGGGCCTTCAGGATGTGGAAAAAGTACCATGCTTAATATCATGGGGCTTTTAGATCTACCCACTCAGGGACAGGTTAAAATAGATGGGCAAGGCTTTGAATCCTTTAGTGATAAGGCATTGGCCCAGTTTCGAAACCAAACACTAGGGTTCATTTTCCAATCCTATCATTTAATCAATGACTTATCGGTGATTGATAATGTTGAGTTGCCCCTCTTATATCGAAAAGTTACTCGTAAAGAGCGAAAACGTCTGGCTTCAGAGGCTTTGGAAAAAGTAGGATTAGGTAACCGAATGAGGCATTTCCCCACCCAGCTGTCGGGAGGACAAAAACAAAGAGTAGCCATTGCCAGAGCCATTGTTGGCCGACCCAAGATCATCCTTGCGGATGAGCCTACCGGTAACCTGGATAGCGTAATGGGGAATGAGGTGATGGACATTCTTCTCAAACTGAATGAAGTAGATCATTCTACTATTGTAATGGTGACTCATGATGAGACTATGGCCAGGAAAACGCATCGACTGGTTCGATTATTTGATGGAACTCAAGTGAATTAAATTAGACATTATGCTTAGAAATTATATAAAAATAGCCTGGAAAGTCTTGGGTCGCAATAAGTTTTTCACTTTTGTCAGTTTGTTTGGCATTAGTTTTACTCTGGCAGTACTTATTGTGATTATATCCTTGTTGGATAATATGTTGAGACCATCCTATCCAGAACCCAATCGCGACCGATCGCTATATGCCAACCGGGTGCGCCTTCAAAATGAAGAAAGAAACTCTTCTACCATTAGTTCTGCTGGTTTTTACTTTTTACAAGAGCATGTGAAAAATCTAAAAACACCTGAAAAAATAGGAATTATTTCTAACGGAACAGCTACCAATACCTTTGTTGGAGGGCGAAAACTGAGGTTGGAATTAAAATATACTGATGATGTCATATGGGAAATTTATGACCATGAATTTATCGAAGGCAAGGCCTATAACAACTCCAACATAAGTAATAATGAATATGTGGCTATTATAACCGAAGAAACAAGAGATGATTATTTCGGTGAAGGCCAGCAGGTGGTTGGTAAAACCATAATTACTGACAATACCTCCTACCGGGTAATTGGAGTAATAAAAAATGTTCCTAGTATACCTCCTGGTCCTGAAGCTGATATTTTTGTGCCCTATAATACCTCTAAATCGGACCTTTCACGAAAACAATATGTTGGTGGGTACATTGGAGTTATTTTGGCACATCACAAGAGAGATTTTCCAAAAATAAAGGAGGAGTTTCAAGAGATGGTTGATAAAATTGAGATTCCTGCTGATAATAATTTGACAGTATTAACAGCCTGGGTTTTTTCTCAAAAAGAAATAATCAGCCATCTGGCAACCAGAGAGACCAATGAAAACTCCGTTATCATCTTTTTCTCTCTTCTGATAGGAGGCATGTTATTGTTTATGTTATTACCTACTCTGAATTTAGTAAACATAAATGTGAGTAGGATTATGGAACGAGCTTCTGAAATAGGGGTAAGAAAGGCTTTTGGTGCAACTTCAGGGACGCTAGCCATCCAATTTATTGTTGAAAATATCATTCTGACTCTAATTGGAGGCTTAATAGGCTTGGGACTTGCATTCGGTATTCTAATATTTATCCAAAATGCCGATTTAATATCCTACACGAATTTTTCGATTAATTATAAAGTCTTCTTCATAGCCATTTTGCTATGTGTTGTTTTTGGCTTTTTGTCAGGTGTCTTGCCAGCAATCAGGATGTCAAGAATGCAGGTAGTGAATGCAATAAAAGGTGAAATAAAATGATCAGGCATCTCTTTTTAATCATATGGAATCAAAAGCGTCGCAATTTTGGACTTATACTGGAGATATTTTTTTCATTCCTGGTCCTTTTTGCAGTATTAACTTTTATCATCAATAAGTATAATTTTTATAGACAACCCCTTGGGTTTAATTATGAAAACGTCTGGAGGATTTATCATGATGTTAAAGGCGCTCCCAAGGCTGAAGTTTTTGCAGTGCAAGAACAAATCCGTAATGCACTGAGAACTTTTCCCGAAATCATAGATTATACCTTCACAAATGGAAATGTGCCCTATGGTAGTTCAAGAAGTATTACCTCATTGAAAAAGAAGGATGAATCTTATGATGCAGACATTTTTACTGTAGATGAAAATTTTGCAAAAACATTAAATATCGAGTTGGATGAAGGTCGTTGGTTCAATGAAGCGGACAGGTTCGCAGATTATAATCCAATTATTATCAACGGAACTTTAAAAAAAGAGGTATTTGGAGATGAGGAAAAAATAGTAGGGCAGTTTATGGAAAGTTATAATGATGAACAGAGAAAAATTATTGGAGTTGTAGATCAATTTAAATATCAGGGAGAGTTTGCAGCTCCTTTTGCAGGCTTCTTTCAAATGACAGATACTACTTTTGCAGTTCGTACGCTATTATTGCATGTAAGATCAGGAGCCGATGCCGAGTTTGAATCAAGACTTAACAAGAGACTAAATCAAATTGCATCCAACTGGTCTTTTGAAGTGAGTTATTTCGATGAAATGAGGAAAAGCACCCTGCGGGAAACCAAAATTCCCATGTTGATCTTCCTGATAATTGGCACCTTTTTAGTTTTTAATGTAGCTCTTGGCTTATTTGGAGTCCTTTGGTATAACATTAATAAGCGAAAACAAGAAATTGGAATCCGCAGGGCATTGGGTGCCAGTAAAAATGGAATTGGCTGGCAATTTGTTGGGGAGGTATTGGTGATTGCAACCTTAAGCTTGGCTTTGGGTACTTTTTTTGCTATTCAATTCCCACTCCTAAATGTATTTAATGTGCAGGCGGGGGTATATATAACCGCAATTTTAGCTGCCATTCTATTGATATACGCTATAGCATTTGTCTGTTCGCTTTATCCCAGTCAGCAGGCTGCAGGTTTACAACCAGCTGTTGCACTTCATGCAGAATAGATTTTTGCGGGGAAACTACCATTTTGCAATACAATTTTGTAGTTTCCTCGCTGATTAAATTATGCCTTAATGATCTTCATTATCGATGATGATTCCGCAGTACAAATGTCTCTGTCTTTATTACTTCGACAGCAGGGATATCCCGTCCAATCTGCCAATGGACCTAAAGAGGCATTGAATTTTTTGACCAATCATACTCCTGACTTGATTGTTCTGGATATGAATTTTTCGGTTGAAACCAGCGGTGAAGAGGGTTTAAAGCTTCTCACAGAAATAAAAAAGATGAAGCCCCAAACTCCTGTAATCTTAATTACTGGATGGGCAACTATCGATTTAGCTGTAGAAGGGATGAAGCTAGGGGCCAGGGATTTTATCAGTAAACCCTGGGATAATGAACATCTGCTGCAAACCATTCAAACGATTCTTTACCTGGAAAAAGAAAATGAACCTTCTACCGGCAGAAAGGCCTTAGATGAAAAATTTGATTTTGGACACATCATTGGAGAATCTCTGGGCTTTTTAGACATTTTAGAAAATGTTGGCCGGGTGGCAGCCACTGATGCTCCCGTCTTAATTCTTGGAGAGAGTGGAACCGGGAAGGAACTTATTGCTGAAGCCATTCATCAAAATAGCAAGAGGATTAGCAAACCTTTTGTAAAGGTTAACCTAGGAGGGATTCCGGAAAACCTCTTCGAAAGCGAAATGTTTGGCCATAAAAGAGGTGCCTTTACGGATGCGCGTTTTGACAGGAAAGGACGTTTTGAAATGGCCCATACAGGCACCATTTTTTTGGATGAAATTGGAGATTTAGAATGGGCCAATCAGGTGAAATTGCTTCGAGTATTACAAGATCATACCTTCGAAGTTCTAGGTAGTAGTCAGACCCGAAAGGTTAATGTTCGAGTGATCAGTGCCACCAATCGCGATTTATCGGAATTGGTGAATAAAGGAGATTTTAGAGAGGATCTTTTTTATCGCATCAACCTAATTACGCTCCGGTTACCAGCATTAAGGGAGCGACCTGATGATATTCCTCGCTTACTTCAATTTTATATAGAAAACCTCCGAAATTATTATGATAAACCTAAGCTGGAGGTCAACAAATCAGCAATCGAATGGCTAAAAATGTATCCTTTCCCTGGAAATATTCGACAATTAAAGAATGTAGTTGAAAGAACGGTGCTCCTTTCAAGGTCCAATACACTAGAAGTGGAGGACTTTTTACCTCATTTTTCAGATTCCCCACAGAGAAAACAAAGTGGTGAATTACCAGAGGTAGGGGCTATGACCCTGGAAGAAATGGAGGTCCAAATGATCAAGAAAGCCATGAAATTTCACCAAAATAAGGTTTCAAAAGTGGCTAAGGCCCTGGGCTTAACCCGAAGTTCTTTGTATAGGAGGTTGGAGAAGTATGGGATACCTTATGAGTAGTCCAGTAGTCTAGTGTTCTGGAGGAGTGGTAATTCATGATATATTAATTTTCTTGTTTATTTTGTATAAATCCCTTAAAGAGATATGGATCTTATTATTTATTCTGATCAACAACCCTAGATTGAGAGAAATATTTTCAGATCACTAAGCGACTAGACTACCAGACCACTATACTACAAAACTATGACCTTACGAATCCAATACATCCTCCTAATCATTTTACTACACATAACAACACTGGTGCTCAGTTTTTTAATATTTGAGGACAATAAGATATTTTTTATTATTTCAGAGGCAGTTATTCTATCCTCCTTATATTTTTCAATCCGTCTTTATCGATCTCTGGTTCAGCCCTTACAGTTGATTTTATCTGGAATTGAAGCCATTAAGGACAAAGATTTTAACGTCAAATTTATTAATACCGGAAAAAAGGAAATGGATCAGCTTATTGATGTTTACAATCGTATGATTGATGAATTAAGAGAGGAACGCCGTTTGCAGGAAGAGCAACATTATTTTTTGGATAAACTGATACAAAGTTCTCCTACAGGTATTTTGATTCTTGACTTTGACGGCCTTGTTGAGGATATCAACCCAAAGGGAGCGAGGTTGCTGGAAGTAAATAGGGATGAAATTTTAGGCAAATCCCTAAGCAGTATTAATCATCCCATTGCACAAAAAGCAGCCATCATTCCAGTTGATGATTCCCAAACTATTTCGATTGATGGCCTGAGAACCTTTAAATGTCAAACATCCCAATTTATCGACAGGGGCTTTCGACGCCGGTTTTTGATGATAGAAGAACTGACAGAAGATATCCTAAGGACAGAAAAAAGAGCCTATGGAAAAGTTATTCGAATGATGGCTCATGAGGTCAACAATTCAATTGGCCCTATAAACTCAATTTTAGATTCTGCCTTATTTTACAAAAAAGAACTCCAGGAAACCCATCAGCAAGATTTTGAAGAAGCATTATTGGTGGCCATGGAAAGAAATCAGCGATTGAATAAATTTATGCAGAATTTTGCTGACGTTGTTCGTTTGCCTATTCCACACAAAGAAAGTTACGACCTTAGAAAATTGGTGAAGGCCAGTACCCGATTGATGAAAGTGACTGCTGAACAAAAAGGAGTTGTCCTGTCTTCTGAACTTCCATCTAGCGCTATAAATGCCCAAATTGATATTTTTCAGTTGGAACAAGTCCTGGTTAATATCTTAAAAAATGCAATTGAAGCCATTCAAGGAGAGGGGAGAGTTGAAGTCCAGCTCTTTGATACACCAGTGAGCTTAGTGGTCAAAAATAATGGAGAGCCCATACCCAAGGATAAGGAAGCCGAGTTGTTCTCTCCTTTTTTTAGTACCAAAAAAGAGGGCCAGGGTATAGGTCTTACCCTTACACGAGAGGTTCTACTCAATCATGGGTGTAATTTTTCGCTTAGCACCCGAGAAGATGGATGGACCTATTTTGAAATACAATTTTGAAAAGATTTTTGTAGTGCCGTCGGCACCACAAAATTTATATTCAAGGGGCAATTATTCCTGCAGTGTATCGTAAATTCCACCAGGCTTTGAAATAACTGCTTTTGGTTTTAACCAATTTAAGCCTTGACTCGATAAGTTTTTGCTCTCTGGAATTTAATAAGAAAACAGAGCTTTCACCAATGTCAAACTTAATCCTTTCTGCCTGGAGCAAACTTTCATAATTAGCCACCATCTCTTCCATCAATCGAATCTGGTTATTTATGTTTTGTAGTTCAAGAGAATAGTTCTTGATCTTATTGCGGAGGCTGATTCCTTTTTGTTCTCTCTTCAGTTCTGTTTGGGTGGCTTTAATTTTTACCTGCTCCATTTTTCCTCTGGCCTTTCTAAAAAAGATGGGCATTTCAAATTGGAGCCCCCACTTGAAATTTTGAGTTAATAACTGATTAATTCCTGCATTTTGTCCTTCAGCAGGTATGGTATTCATAAGGTTCCAGCCATTCCCTAGAAAATTATACTCCAGATTAAGTTTAGGCAGCATTTGTTCTTTAGCCCAGCGCTGTTCAATTTCAAGTTGGGCTCGTTGTTGCTCTAAATCTCTCAATTCCGGATGTATGGTTTCCAAATTATTTAATAATAGATTTTCTTCTGGAGCTATAGGCAATTCCTGGCTATTAAACTCTTCAACAGGGCGATATCTGTTTAGCAAAGCGGCTGCCATATCCTGATCCCCCCCGAAAAAGTTGGCCAATTTTAAACAAGCTTCCTGATAAGCAATTAAAGCATCATTATAATTATTTCTACGATTCTGTACCTGGATAAATGTTTCTAGTGTATCAATAGCTGGTTTATCTCCTTGAAAAAAACTTTCTGCAATATTTTCAAATCGCTCTTGAGCAAGGTCAACAGCATAATTATACTGTTGTAATTGATGGAAGGAAGTCCACCATTTCCAATAAATTTCACTTGAAACAATATATAAGTCAGCAATCCCCATGGTAAATAGAGCTTGACTTCGCGTAAGTTCCAGTTGAGCCTGTTGCATTTGACTACGGGCGGCATCTATTCGAAATCCTTGAAGTGCATTCACCTTAACCCCAAGGTTTAACTGACCATTGGCTGGCAAATTTAGCATGGGGTTCAAAAATTGCCCTCTGGTTTGATTAAACGTGGCCTTGAACTCCATACCCCATCTTGTTGGTAGTTTAATACCTCCTTCCCCAACAGCGAAATAGTCCTTATTATCAAAGTGTTTTTGATCCCAATCCATAAAAAGTTTTGGGTCGAACAAACCCCTACTTTCCAGTAATTCTGCTTCAGCACGTAATTTTTCCAAAGAGGCACTTTTGGCTAAAGGGTGACTTTCAAGTATCCAGCCATGAATCTCTTTTAAAGTGAGGGTTGTCAGGCTATCTCCTGCTTGTGACATAGCCTGGCTAGAAAAAAGACCGAAAAAAATTAAATAAATAACAATGTGGTAATGTCTCATTTCCATCTTGTCCTTGCTTTAAAAATCTACTGATTTGGGAATAGGAGGGGAGAGCAGGGGCCTTAAATTTATGCTTCCTGCTCCACCTCAAAATTCACTAGTTTCTGAAAAATAAAACTGAACTTTAAAAGACTACTATTCTGATTTCTTCAATTATTTCACTGATTTGATAGGGGCCTTCATTTTGGGAGGTTCTACCACTTCTGGCCTGTAAAAATCAGGAGGAAAACCATTTAATTGCCTCCATAACTCATACCACAGTGGGACCCTTTCCAGAAGAGCAATACCCTGGGCACCTCCTCCAATTTGAAGTGCATCAGGCCAGGGCTTTTCTTCTGTATTGGCAGCTACTAAAATCCTGTATTTACCATTATTACTGATCACTCTATCTACAGCAAATACATTACCACTATAGGTTCCAAAGGATTGTGAGGGCCATCCTGAAAAAATGAAGGCAGGCCATCCATCAAAAATGAACCGGACTTCTTGTCCAGGAAAAATAAGTGGCAGATCCATTGGCTTGATGTAGAGCTCTACAGCCAACTGGGCATCAAAAGGCATAATACTTGCTAATTCGGTACCACTTTTCACGGTTTCACCGATACCCGCTTTTAGGGTTTGTACGATGTACCCATCTTGAGGAGCCGTAATATAATAGAAGCCCTGTCGGGTGGCATAGTTTGAAGCTTGAATTTTTAACTTATCAATAGTAGACTGAGCTTCATAACCTGCAGAAAGAGCACTGAATTTTTCAGATTCTGTTTTGGCAATTTTTTGACTGTAGCTTGCCTGGATGGCCCCCAAATCTATTTTGGCAATATTTAATTCATTTCTACTTATGTCCAACTTGTTTTCTGCCTCCGTTACTTTTGTAACACTCGATTGGTATTTTTGCCGCTTATCTTCTACCTCTGCAAGGGATTTTATTCCTTTTTCATTCAGATCTATGGCTCGTTTTAGCTGGCGATCAGCAATTTGAATGTCTATATTTGCCTGTACCAAAGTAATACTATCCGAAATGATTTTTAACTCTATCTGTCTTACCTTATTCTTTAATTGATTGATTTTAAAATCTCGCTCATTATTTAGCGCAACAATCTGACTTTCAAGTGCCCTTGCTTTGCTATTATAGGCACCCTGAGAAGACTCCTTTGCTTCAATTTGGGATTGTGTTCTAGGGAGAATCTGTGGATCTCCATATTCGGTTTTTATTTCCGAGATGAATGCGATGGTATCTCCTGCTTTTATAGCCTGCCCTTCTTGTACATACCAACGCTCTATTCGACCATCAATGTTGGCCTGAACAGTCTGTGGCCTTTGTTGTGGTAAAAGAGTGGTCAACTTTCCCTTGGATTGAATATTTTGAGTCCAGGGAAAGAATAATAGACCAACAGCCAAAAAGATGACAATCAGAATCCACCTTGCAACAGTCCGGTGACTCTTCGACAGATGATTTGCAGTAAGAGAAACAAACTCCTCTTCTGTGACATTATTCTGTATACTGTTTAATGAAATATTGAGCATCTTTAAAATATTATTGGTTAAACGCCAACCTGTCAAATAATTGGTTCATCAAATTTATTCAGCCCATTGACCCTGGGAAGAATTGTGTTCTTACTGGCCCTGGCAAATATCGGCTGAAAATGAGGACTGGATTGAATGTCATCGAAATGCCCATCATTAACGATTTTGCCCCTGTCAAAAATGAAAATTTGCTGACAACGCTGGGCAATGTATGGATCATTAGAAACAATTAGTAAGGTCCAGGGGGCGCTTTCTTCAGTTAAAAAGTTAACGATAAGTTCGTATTCGCTTCTTTCAAGATTTTGTAATCCAACGGCTTCAACCAGAATAAATTTAGGACTAGCTACAATACATCTTGCCAGGCGTATTTTTGTTTTGATATTTCCGGGAATATTCCGTCCTTCCGAAATAATTTGTGTATCATAACCATTGGGCAGCCGCTCTACATAATCACTTAAGCCTACTTTTTGAGCAGCTTTAATAGCGTCTCTAAGGGTGATGTTCTTGCGGCCTAAAGTAATGTTTTCAAGTATAGATCCATGGAAAATAGCAGTTTCTGTACCAAAGTGACCAATATTACCACGCAAATCAATTAAATCGAGGCTTCTGAGAGGAAAGTTATTATAGAGTATATTGCCCTGGAAATTGTCAAATTGACCTAATAATAACTCCAGAAGTGTAGACTTACCAGACCCATTATAACCAGCTATATTGACCTTTTCACCCGATTTAATGTTCATTGAAATCCCATTAACTGTAGGGTTGTGGGCATCCTCAAATTTGAAATACAAATCTTTTAATTCAATTCCGATAGCATCTGCATTGTCAATTTCTTTGAATTTAAGCCCTGTATTTGACTCAAGGGGCAAATCCATTACAAATCCTAATTTTTCAAGTCCAGTCAGCACATCATAAATAGTTTCCATACTTAGAATCAGCTTCTCCACTGAGGCAATGACCAGGATGACGACAATTTCTGCGGCTACAAACTGACCTATATTGATTTGATTTTGTATAACCAGGTAACTTCCTAACAGAAGCAAACTACCTGTAAGAATGGTTTTTAGAGCAATGAGGTTACTGAATTGAATAAGTAAAACCCTAAAGTGTTTTTGACGATTACTTAAATAGGAGCAGACTAAATCATCCGTCTTTTTTAGGGAAAGAGGGGCTTCTCCGAAGAGTTTAAAAGCAGGGATTGTTCTGGCCATATCTTCTAACCAGTATGCCACCTTATATTTATATTTCGATTCCTGAAGACTAGTTTTTAAACCGATGGTTGCGGTAAACCAAAATATAGCCAATAACAAAACCAGAAGTACCAAGCCAAAAAAGGCAAAGAATGAGTGGTAAAAAGTTATTAATAGCAGGCCAAAGGCTATTTGTAAGACCGCTGTGGAGATATCAATTAATATTTTGGGGATACCTTTCTGTAAGGTAATGGTATCAAAAAAACGATTTACAATTTCTGGAGGATAAGCTTCCGCCAAGGCATCCATATTTAATTTAGGAATGCGATAGGCAAAATCAAGAGCCGACCGGGCGAAAATCTTCCTTTGTATGTTCTCCGTAATGCTGATTTGCATTATCCTTAAAATCCCACTTAGCATGGATCCCAAGGTAACTGCGAGGACTAAAATGATCAGGGAGGCTGACATGTTTCCACCGGCGATTAAGCCTATTATAGCTTGTATCCCCAATGGCAAACTAAGAGTGATCAATCCCGCTAGAAGAGCATGCAAGTAAATATAAAAAATGGATTTTTTATCTAGCTCTAACAGTTTGAAAAAACGCTTTATAGGTGGTAGTAATATCTTATTTTCCATGTTTATACAATTGCTCCTTTTAGCTTAGCTTTTAATTGTTTACGGGCAAAATAAATTCTACTTTTAACTGTGCCGAGGGGAATCTCTAACTCACTGGCTATTTCATCATATTTATATCCTTCAGCATGCATTAAAAGAGGGATTCTTGCCCAATCCTCAATCTTGGTTAGGACCTGTTGTACTTCCTTAAGGGCTATCTTGGCCTCCCCAATATTCTCTACGCTTTTGGTTCCAGAATTAATTAGATAATTATTATTGGTAGAGTCATTTAATACACGGCGGCGCTTTTTTTTCCTATAATCATTGATAAAAGTATTTCGCATGATCGTCATTAGCCAGGCACTCATATTCGTGCCTTTATGATACATATTGCGATACTTATAGGCTTTTAGAGCTGTATCTTGCAAAAGATCTTGGGCGGCTTCCTCATTTTTTGTCAATTTCATAGCAAAATTCATGAGCATAGCCTGCAGGGCTGTATATTGTTGGGTGAACTCTAGTTGTGACATAGTAGTTGGTTTTTATTTGCAAAGATAAAAGAATTTTTTAAAAATGATAGTTTTACTATTATTTATTTATGTTTTACAATCAAACATATTAGTTCAGCTAAAGTTTATGAAAGTTTGTGTTTTTTTTATGATAATTTTTTCCCTTAGTATTTTTGAAGAAAATTAATTTATAATATGAGTTGGCAAGTCATTTTGAAAGGGTTCAAAGCGTATTTAATTTTGGAGCGTTCCTTATCAGAAAATACAGTAGATGCCTATTTAAATGATTTGAAAAAATTAATAGACTATTTTGAAATAACAGATAAACTCATATCGGCTAAGGAAATTAAGCTAAGCGACCTACAAGAATTTTTAATGTGGATTCATCAATTTGGCTTGGGTGCCCGGTCACAGGCACGACTTATTTCGGCACTAAAAACATTCTTTAAATATCTATTGCTTGAAGATATTGTCGCAGATGATCCAACCGAACTGCTGGAAGCTCCAAAATTATCCAGGAAAATTCCCGAAGTCTTATCTTATGAGGAAATTCAAAGAATGCTGGACAGTATGGATTTATCTAGTCCACATGGTACCAGAAATCGAGCAATGCTTGAAACATTATATGCCTGCGGATTGCGGGTGAGTGAATTAGTTGAACTGCGGCTTAGCAACCTCTTTTTGGATGTTAATTTCATAAAAGTAATTGGTAAGGGTAACAAAGAGCGGATTATTCCAATTGGTAATTCTGCCATTAAGCATATCGGCCTTTATATCGAAGGAGTCCGACGCCCACAAATGAATATTGATCCTGCTCATGAAAACTTTCTTTTCCTCAACCGTCGAGGGAAAAAATTGAGCAGAGTGATGGTTTTTAATATTGTAAAAGAAGCGGCCCGGCAGGTGGGGCTTAAAAAAAATGTAAGCCCACATACTTTTCGCCATTCTTTTGCTACCCATTTAATTGAAGGAGGGGCAGACCTAAAGGCGGTTCAAGATATGCTGGGGCATGAGTCTATTTTAACTACAGAAATTTATACTCATTTAGATACCCAATTCTTGAGGGAAACCATTATGCAATTCCATCCCTTGAATAGGAAATAGGGTATTGGGGTATCGGGGTATTAGGATTTTCCCAATACCCCGATACCCCAATACCCCAAAAAAATCTATCTTGCAGCCAAAAATTGATTTGATGAGGTTAAGTTGGTATTGGATAAGCATTATTATTCTGGGATTCAGCTTACAGTACTGTGCTAATCCCATTGCCCCAACTGGCGGCCCCCGAGATGAAACTCCACCACAATTAGATTCTACGGTTTCTACTTCCAATTATCAAACAAACTTCCAAAAGCAAGATATCCAATTGACTTTTGATGAATGGATAGTCTTAAAAGATGTTTTTAATCAAGTGGTGATCTCGCCTCCACTTGAAAATCAGCCCGAAATTTTTATTCGTAAAAAGACCGTTTACTTTGAATTTGCGGATGAGGAAGTTCTAAAGGATGAAGTGACTTATACCATTAATTTTGGAGAAGCAATCGAAGATTTGACAGAAGGAAATCCCGCAGATAATTTGAGATTTGTTTTTTCAACTGGCGATTTTATTGATTCATTAAGCATTCAGGGAATCATAACAGATGCCAAAACTGGAGAACCTTTGGAGGGAGTATTATTTAATATGTACGATGAAATTCAGGATACGGTGGTTAGAACTAAGAGGCCCTTTTATTTTGCAAAAACAGATAAGGATGGACGGTTTAGAGTAGATAATGTAAAATCCGATACCTTTAAACTTTTTGCACTTAAGGACGCTAATCTTAATTATCTTTTTGATGTATCCTCGGAGGCCATTGGTTTTTTGGATACCACCATTATTTTGCCTAGAGACATCAGCCAAAATCTTCAATTAAAACTTTTTACGGAAGAACCCGTGTTAAATCTGATAAGCGCTCAGGCCAACACCTATGGAGTCATTAGGTTAGCTTTTTCAAAAGAAGTTCCAAAAATGAACTTTAGATCTAATCTTCCTGATGTGAGCTTTGTTGAGGAGTATAAAAATGACTCTTTATTGCTCTGGTATTCCTTCGACAATCCGGGAAACTGGCAATTATTTGTCGAATATGATACGCTTATTAATGACACTATAAGTATAGACTCTTTGTCTCAATCTTCTTTTTTGCAGGCCAATAGCTTAAAGTGGGTGAGTGCCAGGTCCAGCAGTCGGGCTAGCTCCCTAATTCCGGGGAAAGCCCTGCAATATGAACTAAACCACCCTCTGACTACTATTTCAGAGGACTTAATTAATCTTACAGCCGATACAACCCGGCAATCTATTACTCCTACGGTTTCTATTGATACCAGCAATAATCGAATACTTTATATAAACTACCCATGGAGAGAAGGGATGACCTATCAACTGGAAATCCTTCCCGGAGCACTTACAGATATTTATGGCCTAAGCCTCACAGACACTCTTAGTCAGGTATTCCTGGGGGCGGCACAAAAAGATTTTGGGACTCTTAATTTACAATTGACAGACATTAATCCGGATACCGCCTATGTTGTGGACTTATTTTCTGGAGGAACCACCTTGGTAGAACGGATGGTCGTATCTGGTGAATCTGAGTATTCCAGAGTATTTCAAAATCTGTCGCCTGGAAAATATGAAGTTCATGTTACAATAGACCTTAATCAGAATGGCCGATGGGATACAGGCAATTATGATTTAAAACGTCAGCCAGAGCCTTATTTAATCAAGGAGGTCGAACAGTTGAGAGCGAATTGGGAAATTGAGGCTAATATTTCCTTAAATGAGTTTAATTGATTCTTTAATGCTGCGATTCTGCGATTTTATGATGAGTTGATAAGCAAATTTGTAGATGTGCAAATGAGTAGATGTGCAAATGAGTAGATGTGCAAATGAGTAGATTGATTTGCTGAATCTGCGAAATTAGCGTGAAAAAAAAGAACCAATAAACAACTAGACCTTCAATTCAGCAATCCCTTACCGTGAC
Source organism: Saprospiraceae bacterium (assembly GCA_028285545.1). Classification (GTDB taxonomy): domain Bacteria; phylum Bacteroidota; class Bacteroidia; order Chitinophagales; family Saprospiraceae; genus JANQPA01. The sequence goes on from JANQPA010000033.1 coordinate 53,182, forward strand.
CCCGTGAAACCCACCAAAAACAAGCTTTTAAGCATCTATTAGACGTATATTTTAGATGAATAACTAAATTTTTAGTCAAAAAACTTAAGATTTAGTTGCATTTTATTTTTTCACTCATTATCTTTGTTTTGTCAAAACAATAAAACATGCGTCTCATTACCCTTTTTATTGTCTTGATGGTTGCTTTCAATGGATTGCAATCTCAATCGACAGATAGTTTGAAACAAGAAACTTATCAATTGTATCTTGAAGCTTTAGATGATATTAGTGCCTTTCAATTTGACAGTGCATTAAAGATTTTAAGTGAATGTTACATTCGCGAGCCAGAGAATATCAATTATTTATCCAGGATTGCATATTGCCACACTCAGTTAGGACGATTTCGGGATGCCAAACTTTATAATAATGAAGTCCTTAAACTCGATTCGACCAATACTATTGCCATCAGTGCCTTGGGGGCTTTGTATGAAAAAGAGTTAAATTATGTAAAGGCTAAAGAATTTTATTCCAGGTTGATTACACTTGATACTTCGAATAGCTACTATTATAAGCGAAATGGCTTTTTAGCTTTAAGGTTGGACAAGCCCCTGGAAGCCTTAGGCCATTTTTCCAGAGCACGACGATTAAATGATAAGGATCTTGAGGTAATCGATATGTTGTGTTCGATTTATTTAGCCTTAGGGGCCTTTGAACCAGTGGAACCACTATTGGAAGAAGGATTAAGATTAGATGGAAATAATATCAAGTTACTTCAAACCAAAGCTCGGTTAAAACAAAAACTTAAAGAGCATGAAGCCGTAGTTCAAACCATAGAAAAGATAATGGTTCAGAAAGATACCAGTGACTATTATCAAATGATGTTGGGAGTAGCCTATTTAAAAATAGACAGCGTTGATAAGTCCATTGAACATTTAAGCGCTATTGTAAAACGGGGAGATGACTCTGAGCACACCCATCATTATTTGGGTTTGGCTCATTTTGAAAAAGAAGAGTATGATACCGCCGCCTATCATTTAGAAAAAGCCATTGAGATGGGCATTTCTAAAAAAATGGGCACCTATCATGCTGATCTGGCGCAGCTGAAGCAAACCCAGTACAAATACAAAGAAGCCATTCGTCATTACGAAGAAGCCTTTGCATATTCTGGTAATCCGCAGCATTTGTTTCATCTGGCCAGAAATTGTGATTTGTATTATAAAGACAAAAAAATAGCCAATAAATATTATAAAAGATATTTGGCAACGAAAGACGAAAAATTTAAGGAATATACCCTACAAAGAATGAAACAGTTAAAAGAGGTCATTCATTTTCAGGGGAATTGATTAATGTGTTCATGTGTTCACGTGTTCACGGATTCATGTACTGAAATTATTAATGAATCCGTGGATCCGTGAGCCCCTGAACCCGTGAAAACATTAAAATGAATCTTCAAAAACTAACAAAGGCAGAGGAAGAAATCATGCAAATCATTTGGGAGCTTGGTCCCTGTACGGTGAGTGATGTGCGAACCTATATTGCAGATAGCCTGGGGCAGAAAAAACCCCCTCATAGTACGATTTCGACCATGATTAGAATTTTGGAGAAAAAAGGATTCTTAGGACATAAAGCTTATGGCCGCACCTATGAATACAGGCCGCTGATTACAAAAGAAGACTACAGTAAGTTTTCATTAAAGACTTTGGTGAAGGATTATTTTGGAGGCTCTACGAACCGTCTGGTTTCTTTCCTTGTAAAAGAGAAAGATTTGAGTATCTCCGAATTAAATGAACTATTAGATAGATTAGATAATTCAACTGAAGACGAATGATTACCTATATCACTGAAGTTAGTATTGGCTGGTTTTTATTTTATACATACTATCATTTTGTATTAAAAAAACTGACCTATTTCAATTTTAATCGCTGGTATTTATTAGGCTCATTTGTTTTGTCCTTGCTATTGCCTTTAGTGCCTCCTTTATGGGGGATTAGCGAACCGGAGCCGGGTATTTCGGACCGAATTTACATGGAATTACTATTGGCAAGTTTAGCTCAATTTGACGAAACAAGCACAGTCATATCAGAACCAGTTAGAAGAATCAATTGGTTGATCGTAATATATTGGATAGGAGCAGGTTTGATGAGTTTGAGGTTTTTGTATGGACTGGGTAAAATTGCAGTATATTATTTCCTCGGCCAACGCGTAAAAAGAGGTTATTACCGTTTGGTTTTAACTCAAAAAATCCACCTTCCGTTTTCTTTTTTCCGCTGGATTTTCTGGGGGAAAGGAATGGATCTTCAAGATCCCGAGGCAGAGCGGATTTTAAAACACGAAAATACTCATATCCAGGAGGGGCATACCATTGATGTTTTATTAGTTGAATTGATTAGTCTGATTGCCTGGTGTAGTCCTTTGGTATACCTCTACAGACAAGCCTTTAGAAATAACCACGAGTATTTGGCGGATGCCGCAGTGATCAAAGAATACCAATTAAAAGAATATGGCCATTTGTTAATTAAGCAATCTTTGTCCGGACCACAGATTGCTCTTGTAAATCATTTAATTCATTCACAATTAAAAAATCGAATCCTAATGATGACAAAGAAGAGATCTTCCCGGCTTTCACAGCTGCGATATTTTCTGGCCTTGCCATTGGTTGCTTTATTGTTAACTGCCTTTTCCTATGATGCGGATTATTCTATAGAAGAGATCCCGATTTTTTCTGAAAATATTCAATCTAATGAGGTAGTTAAGGAAGACCATGAAGTAGAGGATGTTATTTTTTCACCTGATTTAAATCATAAGACAGATATAATTGAAAATATTGAGCGTCCTAAGTTTGAAGAAATAGAAAGTCTGCCATTTTTAGATAGTAAATTAAATGGCCAACTGTCAACTTTAACCAAATTAGGCCTGGATATAGATACTACCAGGCCGCAACCTCTTTATGTGTTAAATGGAAAGGTCATAGATAAAAGTCAGGCAACATCTATTTTAGCAGAATCTGTAGAATCTATTAATGTAATAAAGGGGGATGCAGCCATAAAAAAATACGGAGATAAAGGAAAAAATGGAGTTGTAGAACTCAATTGTCCGAAATGTCAAGATAACAGTTTTGACTACGATGAAAAGTTGGTAGAATCTCCGGAATTGGAGCTTGATGGTAAATTGATTCTGATCAACGACAAGCCTGTTGATAAATCGGTTTATTTAAAAATAGATCCTAAAGATATTGCTACAATAAATGTTTGGAAATCAGATTTTGCCATTGAAAAATATGGTGATGAGGCAAAAAATGGGGTAATAGAAATTACTTGTCCTAGCTGTGATATTGGCAAGGATAAGGAAGGAAAAATAAACCTTAAATCCGATTTGCCAGGAGATCCGCTGATAGTAATAAATGGCACCATCATTGATAGAAAAAGCGAGTTTGCTCATATTGAACCCAAGCAGATTAAAAGCATCAATGTCCTCAAAGGAGAGGCAGCTACCCTTAAATATGGTGAAAAAGCTAAGAAGGGAGTGATAGAAATCAATTGCCCCTCTTGTAAAAATGAATTTGTTGAAAAAGAAGTAGAATTAAAGGAAAAAGATTTGAAAATCAGCCCTAAACCATTGTATTACCTAAATGATTTTCAGGTTGAGGATTTTCAGATAAAAAATATTGATCCTTCTAAAATTAAATCCATTTCAGTGATTAAAGATCCTGTTAAGCTGAAAAAATATGGAGTGAAGGCTGAAAATGGTGTTGTTTTAATAGAATGCCCTAAATGTGATGTGGAGGAAATTAAAAAAGGTGATGTCAAGTTAAATTTTGAAAATGATTTTGAATTTGAAATTGATCCAAATATCGAGATCAAGACAGATTTTAATATTAAACTCAAGGCAGATGAATTGATTTACGACGCTCCAAAAAATGAACCATCCAATGTGGAGCCAATCAATGCAAAGGAACTTGATGGGAAAATTTCGAATGACTTTATTAATAGGGAATTGGAGCTAAATAATTTCAGCGTTACTCCTAATCCAACTAAAGGAAGACTTCATCTTCGCTTTGAAGCACAGCCTAAAAACACACAAATAAAAGTGTTAGATTCTGGCGGGCGTGAAATATATAATGAGCAAATAACTAATTTTAATGGGCTGTATGACAAGTACCTGGATTTGAATAAAGCCTCAAAAGGTATTCTTTTAATAAATATTATTCAGGGAGAACAGATATTTAATAGCAAAGTAATATTGCAATAAAACAACATCTTTTGCGATATTAGATTGTATTAATCTAGTTAAACTGTTTACCCATTAATCAATTTGGTTTTGTTTTTATATTGTTGATTACCAGTGGGTTAATTTTGAGCTAAAATAGTTTTTTGTTATATAATCCAAATTTTATAAAATTAGATCGTTTACTTTTAACGAAGTTTGATAAAGTGTCAGCTTGTTAAAAATCCTGCATCTTCACATATTTGTTGGATAAGGGTTAATCTCCAAAAAGTTTTTTAACTAAAGAGTGAAACTCGTCGGATTCTACAAGTGAACACAAAAGCAAAAGCCTTTCCAATCCATTTGGAAAGGCTTTTAATTTTTACCAGAAAGTTGTTTAATTAATTCTTCTCTAAGGCTGGTTCCGTTGATTAAAGCATTGCACCAATTATTGAGGTGATAGTGTGTGAAACTACTCATAGTTTGGTCTTCAGAAAACTTGGTATTGCATTCCAATTTCATTTCTTTGGCAATTATTGCTTTTTGATCTGGATATTTTTTGAGCCGATCCAACCAGTTAACCATACTCTGGAAAAAATTTATTGGGTCTTTGGGAATTTGATGCTTTCTTCGTACTCGTTGGATTTGTTTGCTTAGAGAGTAAAAATCATTCGCTTCAAAATGGGAGATTAGCTCAAGTAAAATGAAGAATTCATTAAAATATTCTTTAACTCCTTCTTCAGCTTCATTGAGTAGGCGCAAATAATATTGTGCTTGATGATGTTTTCCCTCAAAGAGGGCAGCAAGCACCAAATACACAATAGAGATGACGGTTATTCTTTCTCCAATAATTTTATTTTTGCGGGCAAATTTTTCGATGTCCTCCCCAAAGTTTTTTAAGATAAGATCATATTTGCACTCCTCATAATACATCCTCAACTCTGAAAAATAGAAATAAATTAGTTGAGGCTCTTCATGTGGGGTTTTATTTTTGATAAATTCCTTGGCTTTGGTTATCGTGGATTTTACTTCGTCAAATTTGTTGTTATTCAGGCAAAAGTTCATATAGTTGCGCAGAACAGCCAGGTAGTTAAAAGTAAGGCTTTCCCGAAATTGAGTGTGTTCTTCAAAAAGAGCGACATTGTTTTGGCGAGCCTCAAATTCAAGGTCTTTTTGTTTCAAGAATTGAAAAATTACAGTGCGAATAATATTTCTGGATAATTGAGCCTTAAAGGAAATATTATCTCCACTGAGTTCAGGGAGTTTTTTATTAAGGGTTCTTTCTAACCATTGAACTTGTTCAGGAGAAATAGCCTTAAAATAGTTGGTTTTTTGAAAATCGATAAGCTGATGCCCCAATTGAGACATATTTACTTGCTGGTTAAGCATTTTGAGGTAAAGACTCATATCTGAAAACAATGGCTCCTTGCTCAATCCCACTCTATCCATAGAAATATTAAGAAGCCTGAATTCTATGTAGGCAATGTCAAGTAAGTAGGTGAATTCTTCATACTGCTCTCCTAATAATTTAATTTTTTGCAAATGATCCGCTGCCAGATCATAAAGCTGTTTAGACATTAAGATGTCTACCTCTTCAAGACCCAGTCGAATCCTGCTTTGTATGCTTTTTTTGGAATGGTAGGTGGTGAGTGATTTAAGAATGCGTTCATAAAGCCTGACCTTATATACTTTGAGTTTAGCAGCAATGTTTTCAGCTAAAAGCGTTTTAAGATGGTTTTCATCATAGGTCTCTAAATCATTAAGAACATCATAAAGCACGGTTAATGCATTGCGTTGCTGGGCGAAATGCATCTTAAAATAACGCTTTTCAGCCGGGGTCATAGTTTTAATGAGCCTGAATAATTTATCTTTTGGTCTATTCACAACAAGTAACTATTAGGGTTGAATAGATATATAGGTGTTGTTGTTTGTATAATCCTGATAAACAATCACTTAGGTGTTTATTGTAATTTAGGCAATTAATTTGATTTTCGCAAACTATTATTTGGTAAGCAAAGGAAGCAAAAGAGGATAGCTAGACCTAATTTAGAGAAGAAATTTTGAAGATAAAGGTTAAAATATTGTGAACCTTTTTAATAATATTAGATTATCTTACTAGGTGAAAAAAATTTAACAAAACAAAACAAAATATTTAAACATGTCTGAAAAACTTATCCCGCAGAAATCTCCTTATGTTATTGAAGTAGAACCAGGACGTTATGCTTGGTGTGCATGTGGTAGAAGTCAAAACCAACCTTACTGCGACGGCTCTCACAAAGGAACGGATTTATCTCCTATTATGGAAAAAGTCGAAGAGAAAAAGAGAGTGGCCTGGTGTGGCTGTAAACATAGTAATAATGGACCTTTTTGTGATGGCTCGCATAAATCAATATAATGCATGGTAAAGATTTGTACCTTTAGATTTTGGACGAATCAAAAGCTACTTAAAAAAAGAGTGATATGGTGAAATCGTTAAAAACGATCAAAAGTCCAATCGAAGGTGAGCTCAAAAGGTTTGAAAGTCATTTTCGTGCATCTATGAGTACTTCAGTACCTCTACTTGATAAGATTACTTACTACATCGTCCGTAGTAAGGGGAAACAAGTCAGGCCAATGTTTGTATTCCTGGCCGCCAAACTTTGTGGAAAGGTTCGAGAATCTACATTTATCGCTGCCTCTTTGGTTGAGCTTTTGCATACTGCTACTCTGGTGCATGATGATGTAGTAGACGATTCAAATACCAGAAGAGGTTTTTTTTCCATCAATGCTTTGTGGAAAAATAAAATTGCCGTTCTGGTAGGGGATTTCCTTTTCTCAAAAGGGATGCTCCTGGCTCTTCAAAATAAGGAATATCGTTTGCTGGAGATTGTTTCGGATGCCACCCAGGCAATGGCAGAAGGAGAACTCCTTCAAATAGAAAAAGCGAGGCGACTGGACATTGAAGAATCCGTTTATTATGAAATTATTAGACAAAAAACGGCATCATTAATTGCTTCCGCCTGCCAGGCTGGTGCCTCTACCACCAGTGAAAGTGAAGAGAATGTAGAAAAAATGCGTCTATTTGGTGAAAAAATAGGCCTGGCTTTCCAAATCAGAGATGATCTTTTTGATTATGGTACCGAAGATGTAGGCAAACCCCTTGGAATAGATATTAAAGAAAAAAAAATGACGCTGCCCTTAATCTATGCCTTGGAAAAATCCTCACGTCCACAGAAAAGAAAAATCATTAACATTATTAAAAGGCATAGTGATAAACCAGAAAAAGTAAGGGAGGTGATAGAATTTGTTCGACAAAGCGGGGGCTTAAACTATGCTGAACAAGCTATGTATCAATTGAGACAAGAAGCCTTTGAAATCTTACATTCTTTTCCTCTTTCTGACTCAAGACAATCAATGGAGGATCTGGTAATCTTTGTTACGGATAGGAAAAAATAATCTTTAATCAAGGGTAGTAAGTTATAAAGGACTTCCGGGGTCCTTATCCCTAAATCCAGTAGTGGATGTTCTTGTTGTTTTTATATCAAAACGACGTCTATGCTTTTTGATTTTCCCTTGTATGATGGGTTCTACCAAAACGATTTTCTCATCAAGAATTTCTACAACTTTAACGGAGGCTCCTCTGGGTAACTCATGGCCTGCGGTTATCGCATCAATTTCATAAGGTGCTTCCCGAATATTTAAATGAACTTTACCGAAGCCATTTCGATGGGGAGGGATAGAACTCAGGACCTTTCCGGTGCTGGAAAGAGCTTTTTCCATTCTAAAGTTCCTATTGGCATTGGTACTTGTGAAGAACCATCTAAGCAATACTGTGCCTCCTATACCGATTATTGTACTATATATAAAGGTGGCTGTTAGATTATCTGAAAGAAAGGAGATTAATGTACCACTCCATCCAAAGAGTGTGAAAAATGTGATGATAACTTTGGTGCTAAGTTGTCTTGACCTTTCCTTGATTTGCTCAATGGTTAAATCCTGCTCACCATCAATCCTGAAGTAACTCAAGATGTAAAGAATGATCAGGAGCGTAGAAAAAACGATTGAAATACTCAGAAAAACATGTAAATCAATACTCAGAGATTTCCACCAAGTTCCAAATAAGAAAATACGCATAATGAAACAAAATTCGTGTTTAGTGTTTTGGGGTAATGTTTATTTATGCATAGACTGTTTTGTTATCCTAATTAATGCAAATTGCGTCGCAACTAGTTAGTAGAAAGTAAAAGGTATAAAGTAGATAGATTTCACCCAAGTGTTGAACAAATGATTTTTTAATTGATTTTGTCCTTTTACATTCTACTTTTTACTAAAGTTACTTCACAACTTGAATGAAGTAATGGTTATTATAGAAGCCTGGCCATTTAAAACCCAGCTATTCATGGGTAAAATTATAAATTGATATTTTCAAATATAAATGGTATCGACTAAGGAAGCTTTATTATCGCCTAAATGCCTTATAATCTATAATTAGTGTCATAATCTTTAAAAGGAGTCATTTCAACGATTTAGCCACAAGAAATCCAAATAAAAAGGAAAATTTGAGTCGTTTTGTCTTTTGAAAATGATTCAGCTGAAAAGTCGATGGACAAAAAATCTTGGAGGAGAGTTAATTTTTATTCTATATTTTGAGAAATAAGCTCTGCAAAACTTATTACATTTGTATAAAATATTTTGTTCGTAGAAATGTCAGTATAGGATTCAATAAGAAACAGAACGAACTTAATTTTGCTTTTCACCATTCCCATATTTAACGAAGATAAAGGCAAGCCAATTATTAAGCTTAGCGTTAAGAACTATAAAGAAACTACATTGTTTATTTACTTTTTTATTTGACAAATTTTCTATAATCCAAATGGTTGAGGTAAAACTATTTTCAGGCACAAATTCAATTTATCTTGCGGAAAGAATTGCAGATTTTTATGGGGATGATTTAGGAGATATAAGCGTAAACCGTTTTAGCGATGGTGAAATGCAACCGGTTATCAATGAATCCGTTAGAGGAGGCTATGTTTTTTTTATTCAATCTACCTGCCCGCCTACTGATAATTTAATGGAGTTACTTTTAATGATTGATGCCGCGCGAAGAGCTTCAGCCGGCTACATTACCGCGGTAATTCCCTATTTTGGCTATGCTCGTCAGGATAGAAAGGACAAACCCCGGGTTCCGATTTCCGCCAAATTAATTGCTACTTTATTGCAGGCAGCAGGCGCTGACCGAGTAATGACACTGGATTTTCATGCACCACAAATTCAGGGGTTTTTTGACATCCCTGTAGACCACCTAAAAAGTGAAGCCATCTATATTCCTTATTTGCAAGATCAGGATCTTTCAAATGTAACCTTTGCCTCACCTGATGTAGGAGGTGTGAAAAGAGCCCGAGTCTATGCCAAACATTTTGGAAGAAATCTTGTGATTTGTGATAAACAAAGACAAAAAGCAAATGTGGTTTCTAAAATGACCGTTATTGGCGATGTCAAAGACGCTGAAGTCATACTTGTTGATGATATGGTGGATACCGCAGGTACACTTACCCGTGCTGCCGAAGTTTTATTGAGCCAAGGAGCTCGAAGTGTAAGAGCCTTGTGTACACATCCGGTACTCTCAGGTAAAGCATACGAAAATATTGAAAACTCTAGTTTGGATGAAGTAGTAGTTTGTGATACCATTCCACACTCTCGGAATTCTTCAAAAATAAAAACGCTATCAACCGCCAAACTTTTTGCCAGAGCTATCCGAAATACTCACGAACATCGGTCTATTTCTGCTCTATTCATTGAGGGCTAAAATGTTTGAAAATGAGGCTGTCTCATCCGTACGGATTCGCCAGCCAATTATATTCTTTTTGGAGTAGTTTTTCAGAAAAAAAAAGTTTTTTTCTGAAAAACTACTCCAAAATAAAATATTCTTGGGCGTCGAATAACGACGAAGGAGTTATGAGACGCCCTCATTTTAGTTATTGATAATCTGGTTTGATTAAATTTATTTCCTTACCTTTGCGGTCCGTTAGATGATATGTGCATTTTCGTACTAAAGTATAACAACATGGAATTTGTAACAATAAAAGGAAGCCCAAGAGAAAAACTGGGCAAAAAATCAGCTAGAGCTGCAAGAAGAGAGGGCTTAACCCCTTGTGTTCTTTACGGTGGAGAAAATGTTATCCACTTTACTACTACACCAAAAGAGCTAAAACCATTGGTGTATACTCCTGAATTTAAAATTGCAAAGGTGGACATGGATGGAACCATCACTGATTGTATTCTTAAGGATATTCAGTTTCATCCTGTCACTGATGAAATTCTTCATATAGATTTCTTATGTCTTATTCCTGAAAAACCTATTAAGCTGGAGATTCCTGTGCGTTTTATTGGAACTTCACCAGGGGTGAAACTAGGGGGTACCTTACAACAAACTGTTCGTCGTATTAAGATTAAGACCACTCCTGAACATATGGTGGATCACCTGGTATTAGATATTTCTGAACTCGAAATGGGACAATCCATTCGTATTAGAGATATCAAACCTTCTGAGGGTATCGAGGTAATGCAAGTACCTGGCATACCAGTTGCTACTGTGGAGGTACCACGTTCTATGCGTTCAGCTGCAGCAGGGGAAGAGGGAGAGGAACTAGTTGGAGGAGAGACGGAGGCTGGAGAGGCTGAAGAAGAAGGTTAAGACCAATCAAATATCAAAAAATATTTAAAAAGGTGTTTGCATACCAGCAAACACCTTTTTATGTTTACCTTAATATCCTCTCTTTAAGTTTCTTTCAAAATAATAGCCATACATGAAACCTTTAAATATCCAGACCGTCCAGGCAGAAATTATATGGGAAGATCCCAAAGCTAACTTCCAACATTTTAATCATCTGCTATCTTCTTCTACAGCCAATGTTGATTTGATTATCCTTCCGGAGATGTTTTCTACCGGCTTCACTATGAATCCCTCCCAGGTAGCCGATTTTGCTCCATCTACCATAGAATGGATGGCAACTAAAGCCAAAGAAAAAGACGCTGTGCTTACTGGCAGTATAGTTGTAAAAGATAAAGGTCAATATTATAATCGCCTGATCTGGATGGAACCAAATGGACAATACAAGTACTATGATAAAAGACATCTATTTGGCTTGGCAGGAGAAGATAAGGTATATTCCCCGGGGCAAGAGTTGAAAATCTTTGAATGCAAAGGCTGGAAAATTTGCCCTCTGATCTGTTATGATTTGCGCTTTCCGGCCTGGAGCAGAAATTCCCATAATTATGATCTGCTGATCTATGTTGCCAGTTGGCCTGCCGCTCGCGTTGATGCCTGGAAGGCACTTCTAATAGGAAGAGCTATTGAAAATCAATCCTATACAATTGGCGTTAATAGAGTAGGTAGAGATGAAAACGATTATTCTTATTCGGGTGATTCCAGTGTGGTAGACTATGCAGGTAAACTCATTTATCGAGCTACCGGAATTGAACAAATTAGCACACTCAGCCTGAATTATGAAGACCAGCAAGCCTATCGTGCCAAACTACCCTATTTAAAAGATCAGGATGTTTTTGAGATTAAAAAATCTTTAACAGAAGTTTAGGAGCTTGTAACATTAATAGCTTACATTTTTGTGAAAGAATAAAAGGTAGAAAGTAAAAAGTAAAAAGACATTCTACCTTTTACTTTATACTATTTTCCCCAATAATTGATCTAAATATCTTAACAGGAAGACCATGAAATCAATCCAATTTTTTTTGTACCTCGTTTTAATAGCCTTTTCCTTGTCAAATTGTAGTATTCTAAATGCCGGAAGAAGTGGGAACGATGAAAAATTAAGCAAAGAAAATGCCCTAAGGATGGAAATTGTGAATTATGCTGAAAATTATAAAGGCTCTAAATACACCTATGCAGGTCGTGATCCCAAAAAAGGCTTTGATTGCTCTGGTTTCACTTATTTTGTTATGAAAAAATATGGAATTGATCTGACACCCAGTTCAAGAGCACAAGAAAAGCAGGGTAGAAGCATTAGAGTAAAAGATGTAAAGCCTGGAGATTTGATTTTTTATCGGCGTTCTTCTCTTGGAAGAGTATTTCATGTTTCATTAGTATATTCGAATGATCCTGATGGCATAAAGGTTATTCACAGCACTTCCCGAGGGGTGGTCATAGATAATATTTCCACTTCATCCTACTGGGCTCCAAAAATTTCAACTGCAAGAAATGTAATTAGCGGTGTATAGGCAAGATGACCAAGCTTTTTCCAAATTCTGAAATCGTATAAACAGCAGTATTTTATTTGGCCAAACAAATTTCCCTTATTATTTTGCGGCCTGCAAATCAAAGCTCTAACCTGAATAATGTCTGGCTTAAAGATTTAAAGGCAATTGTTTTGTGCCTTCTTGAAAATTACTTATAGTAGGTGTCAGACAAAAAAGTGTTTGGACAAATAAAAATCCACACCATGGGGTTTATAAAGTTTATTTTGCCCAAACTCATAACAGCAATTAATAAATTAAAACTTCTTACATCAGATGGTTAATTTGATTTTGTTTGGCCCTCCTGGTTCAGGGAAAGGGACTCAAGCTAAAAAATTGGTAGAAAAGTACGGCTTGCTACATATATCAACAGGTGATTTATTTCGCTACGAAATGGGAAACGATACTCCACTTGGTAAAAAAGCTAAAAGTTTCATTGAAAAAGGAGAATTAGTCCCAGATGAAGTAACAATTGGGATGCTGAGAAATAAGGTGGAAGCAAATCCAGAAGTACCCGGATATATCTTTGATGGCTTTCCCAGAACCATCGCTCAATCCCAAGTCCTGGATGAATTGATGAATGAAAAGAATACATCAATATCCACTCTGCTCATGCTGGAGGTTCCAGATGTGGAAATTATTAACCGGATCTTAGAAAGAGGTAAAACCTCAGGTCGTGCCGATGACCTTGATGAAAATATTATTCAAAACAGAATCGATGTTTATAAAAATGAGACCACTCCTGTTTTTGACTATTATGAAGCCCAGCAGAAGGCTGACAAAATTGATGGAGTGGGAAGTATTGAAGAGATTTTCGACCGCTTGAGTACAAAAGTAGAAGAGCGTATGTAAATTAAAATGAATCTCTGCTGAACTTTTTGGCCAGCATTGAACATTTACTGAATATCATGGGAGGTGGGCATTGACCATCTCCCATGGTATTTTAGGAGCATATTTTTATTAATTTTGTCCATTCAAAACAAAAACTCAATGGCAGAACAGAACTTTATTGACTATGTGAAGATTTGTTGTCGCTCTGGTGCGGGAGGGCCGGGTTCTGCACATTTTCTTCGTGAAAAAGGAAATCCCAAGGGAGGACCTGATGGAGGAGATGGAGGACGGGGAGGTCATATCATACTTCGAGGTAACAGGAATGTTTGGACATTATTGTCTTTGAAATATCGCAAACACGTTATAGCAGAGAATGGGGAAAATGGCAGCGGCAATCATCGCCATGGAGCTAATGGCGCAGATATTATTCTTGAAGTCCCTCTGGGTACAGTAGCTAAAGATTTTGATACAGGACAGGTGGAATTTGAAATTACCAAAGATGGAGAGCAAAAAATTCTCACCCCCGGCGGCCGGGGAGGACTAGGGAATTCTCATTTTAAATCCGCTACCAATCAAGCACCCAGATATGCACAACCTGGCGAGGCTGGTAAAGAGGAATGGAAGATATTGGAATTAAAGGTACTGGCAGATGTAGGTCTGGTAGGGTTTCCAAATGCAGGGAAATCAACCCTGTTGTCAGTATTAACTGCTGCAAAACCTAAAATTGCCAATTATCCATTTACCACTCTTACTCCTAATCTGGGAATGGTACAATATCGTGATGGACGTTCTTTTGTTATTGCAGATATCCCCGGAATCATCGAAAAAGCTCATGAAGGGAAGGGATTGGGGCATCGTTTTTTACGCCATATTGAGCGTAATGCAACACTATTGTTTATGATCCCATCGGATTCGGATGACATCAAGAAAGAATATGAAGTCCTTTTGAATGAACTGGCTATGTACAATTCGGAATTATTGGACAAACCTCGGATTCTGGCTTTGACAAAATCGGATATGATAGATGACGAAATTAAAGAATGGATTGAAAACGACCTACCAGAGGGAATCCCATATCTCTTTATTTCTTCAATTGCACAGCAGGGACTTACTGAATTGAAAGATTTGCTTTGGCAAACAGTAAGCAAAGAAAAATATGATGACTTCTAGAAATGGCATGTTAAATACTTTTTACAATATAAACCACCAATGAACCAAAGAAAAATTGAGGCACTTCTTTCTGATCTTTTTGAACAATGGTCTGGTAAGGATCCTTCCTTAATACTCCCGCTCGCACCCTCTGGCTCAGACCGAATTTATTACCGTCTTAAAGAAGGAGACACTTCTGCTATTGGAGCCTATAACCCCGGTGAAAAAGAGAACAAGGCTTTTGTTAGTTTTTCAAAACATTTTAAAGCAAAAGACCTGCCGGTGCCGGAAATATTTTTGGAAAACCTGGACCAAAAGGTTTATCTACAAGAAGATCTTGGGTTTACGACCCTTTATAGTTATTTGCTTCAAAAAGGAGATTATTTTCCGGATTATCTTATCAATATTTACAAAAAAGTAGTTCGGCAGTTAGCACGCCTGCAAATTTCAGGTGCCGAAGGACTCGATTTCGACCTTTGTTTTCCACGGGAAGCCTTTGACAAACAATCCATGCTCTGGGATTTTAACTACTTTAAATACTATTTTCTAAAGCCAGCCCGTGCTGATTTCGATGAAGAAGCCCTAGAAAACGATTTTCATACCCTTTCAGAATACCTGCTCCAAACAGATACCAACTTTTTTATGTTTCGGGATTTCCAAACCCGGAATATTATGATAAAAAATGGTGATCCCTATTTTATCGATTATCAGGGGGGAAGAAGGGGGGCTTTGCAATATGATCTGGCTTCTCTTTTATATCAGGCTAAGGCAAATATACCTCCAGATATTCGTATTGAATTACTTGAGTATTATCTAGACGCAGTTGAGGAACTAATTTCTATTGATCGGAAATCATTTACGGAATATTATTATGGTTATGTGTTGATGCGTTGTGTTCAGGTTTTGGGCGCCTATGGGTTCCGAGGCTTATATGAACGAAAAGAACATTTCCTCTCAAGTATTCCCTTCGCATTGCGAAATGTAAAATGGATTTTTGAAAATATTAATCTTTCTGTAGATATTCCAGAATTAAAAAAGGCTCTTCAATATCTTATCGAATCGAAAAAATTTGAACCCTTTGACAAAATTAAAGCTTCTTCCAGCCTTCTTACCGTAACCATCAATAGTTTTTCATACAAAAGAGGTGGCATTCCTCCAGATAACTCCGGTAATGAAGGAGGGTTTGTATTCGATTGTCGTTTTATACACAATCCTGGCAGATATGAGCCCTATAAAAAATTGACAGGAAGAGATGAGGCTGTGATTAATTTCTTAAAACATCACAGTCAAATGGGAGGATTCCTCAATAATGTTTTCAGAATAGTCGACCAGGCAGTTGAAGATTACATCGACCGTAGTTTTACACATCTCATGATTAATTTTGGATGTACTGGAGGGCAGCATCGTTCTGTGTATGCAGCTGACGCTTTAACCAAACATTTAAAAGAAAAATATGGTGTAAAGATTAAATTAGCACATATTGAGCAAGAGAAAAAAAATTGGGAAAATTAACAAAAACTTGGTCTCGTTTTAATTTTTGAATGGGTTCGAATTTAATCTTTACTTTATCATGATTGGCTGAGCTTTTGGTTCCGAGTTCAGTGTTCCAAGTTCCATGTTTTGTTTACTGAGAATAAAAATTAATCAACTAGACACGGAACTCGGAACATGGAACACGGAACAATAGCTTGTGAGAATATCCCAGCTTCAATTGGTTTCTAAATCAAAATTTGGCAAGAATATTGGCTTAATGAATGATTCTGCCTTGCCATAAATTCTGTCCTCCCTTATCTTTTATTCGAAGCATATAAACCCCTTTAGGCAAATGCCGGAAAGGAATCTTAAAGCGGGATGCATTCAAATCTTCTATTTGCTGTATCATTAATCGACCATCCATATTGAAAATTTGAGCAATTCCCTGCCCAGAGAATGTATGTTCTACGATTAATTCCTCCTCTACTGGATTTGGATAGGCCAAAACAGGGCTGTGATTTAATTCTTCGGTGTTGGTGGTTAAATTATCTATCATCCCATCACAGTTATTATCCTTGCCATCTGCAATTTCTACGGCCATTGGATAAACCAGGCTATCTCTATCATTACAATCCTCAAAACTTAAAAAACCATCACCATCTTGATCAGAATAGAAATAACTCTCGGCAGTATTGAAGGCACCATCAGCAATTTTTATCCCAATTAATCGACCTGGAATATCATCGGCCGGTGGATGTATACCTCCCCAAATTCTTGACAGGCTGGTTTGATCCGAAGCATCCCGATAGGTGGCCCATTGTAGGACAACATCTTCACTAGGACCATCTTCAAACACTAGGAATTCATTCTTCTTGGCTATGAAAGATCCTATACCTCCAGGGAAAAACGGATCACCGGTTAGTTTAGTCAAGATCTCAGCAGCAGCCCGGGAATAAGTGGAGTGGCCTGACACGTAGCCAGCAAAATTAGGCGTAACAAAAGAGGGTCTTTGATAGGGCCACCAGTTTTCAGCCAGTATCCATCCCACCCCTGCTACACTGGTATCAGGATCTTCAATAAAATCAGGTCCTCTCCAGGCATATAGTTTTATTTTTCCTAAATCCTCTCCACTAAAATCAGTTAAAGTATCCCCCACCTCAACTAATTCAATATAGCCGGGAATTAGAGGTATACCTGCAGGGTGATAGGAGCTGAGAGTAGAATCTGAGCTTTGCCCATAATCCGCCATAGCACGAATAGCTGACACTGGACGGATGTAATCATACCATCCCTTAATTCCCCAGGCAGTAATAGCTGCATCATGCATAGCACCAGCCATCATCAGATAGGATTTGATATCCCATTCAAGTATTCCCAATTCTTCTCCCTGGCCTCTGTATTTTCTGACTAAATCAGGATGATCATTTACATAATTTAATATGGTGAACCAATGGCCCGGAGGGGTTTCGGAATCAGGCCCATCTGCCCAAAATTCTGCCAAAACCCTGGCGTAATCACCTTTTAAAACCATATTGGGTTCGTATGGGGCTCCAGTATGTGGATTCATAGTGTGACCCTGGCTAAGATCACCACCAGCCTCTAATTGATAAAAATCCCGAAGGCCCTCAATAGTTGTTGGGTACTGATCCAGGCTAATATTACCCAAGGAAGCTGGTGAAATATCAATCATAACACTATCTGATGGGTCTAGTTGAGAAGACCATACCGATACCAGCGAAAACCCCCACTTATACTCGTCAGAAAGTCCACCCCCATCTTCTGTTTGAATGTAGGGAGGCGGTCCCGGGTCATGATAGACCCAATATTCATTGCTATCACGAACATATTTGGTCAAATCATCGGGACTTAGAGCAAATGGAACGACCAGTCCCCATTCGGGACTTAAAAAATCTGGGGTACTACCAGGAATAACGTTCCCTGATTGATCAATAAAGACTTCCAGGGTAAGTGGCTGCCATCTATTAAGGTCACTAATTCTCGGGTTTCCTGGGTTTGCTACTCTTAAAGGTTGATTTACAGTTTCATAATATTCATTGGCAAAATCTCTGTTTTCATTCGAACCATCTCCTTTTCCAAAGGTGATAAATTGAGCTGAAATATAATTGCCCAAAGCAGCGGGGTCACCCGTACTGTAATTGGTGGAGGTATTAAAAGGATCATAACCTAATTCGAGGAACAAACTATCAAAATAAGCCAGTGATTCTTCTCCTCCAGGAGAAAATACAAATCGGTAAGTAAGCAGACGATAGGCTGCATAACTGATTGCCATTTCGCGGGCTGCCTCTACATCTTCGGGGATTTCTACTCCATCAAAATCAAAAATGAATGGTCCCAAGGCATTACCGAGCAAAACAGGCTTAGCAATGGTGTCATAAGCAGCCCAGGCATCATACATAGCAGTAGAAACATGAAACAGATTGCGAGCATGAACCGTTGGCCTGGCCAGGTCATTTCGAATGGCAAATAATAAGGCTTCATTCCATTTTCGAGCCACAGAATGCTGCGCTTCTGCAACCTGAATGGTCATAAATAGGAAAAACAGGAAATAATAAATCGGTTTTTTATTCATGAGATAAATTGTTAATGTTTATAGTTTAAGTGCTTGAATTTCCAAACTCGAGAAAACTCAAATTTAATTTTATCAATGTGATGAAATGTCCGGAAATGAACACTAAAAATAGATAATTATTGTATGATATAAAACTTAAATAAAAATAAAAAAAATAGCACCAGACGAATCCAGTGCTATCGAAATATATACCTCGAATGGTTTACTATGCTAGTGGATACCAGTGCTTAAAATCCTTCATCAAATCCTCCTTCAAAATCTCGATTTCCACCCCTTCCTCCTCGTCTGCTCTTTTTCTGATTAAGGCGATAGGTCAGCGTCATTGTTATCTGCCTGCCATTACGCCAGCGGAAAGCACTTTCTGAATAAAAATCCTCAAGATCAATAATGGACCTTCGAACTCTGGTGTTAAATAGATCGCGAATGCTAAGAGATAAAGTACCCTTATCCTTCAAAATATCCTGAGAAAAACCCATATCTAAATTGTAAACTGCTAAACTCCGACCTTGAGGGGTATTTCTTGGAGCTCGGTAATTAAAGGAGGTTTGGAAATCTAAAGACTTAAATAATTTTAATTTGGTCATAAACCTCGATGACCAGGTAACAGCGTCTGCTTCAAAAATAACTCCTTCATATTCACCTTCTGTAAGAGCGCGATAGAAATTCCAGTTGGCAGTTAGACTCCAACTTTTAGTGATGTCCTGAGATAGACTAAACTCCAAACCATAGGCATTTTGAGTCGATAAATTCACAGGAAACCTAATGGTCGTTCCATTTTCATTGATGGTCGTGATCCTCTCCACTACTCCTGTACGATGGCGATAATAAACACTGGATAGTAAAGATCCTTTTTCCCAGTACTTTAGATATCCCAATTCAAAAGAATTGGTAAACTCTGGATTTAAGTTGGGATTTCCGGAAAATTGATTCCTACTGTCATTTAAATTGAAAAAGGGGAGTAAATGTCTGAAGCGAGGTCGACTTATCCTTCTACTATAACTCATTTGAAGCTGATCTTCATCATGAATACTGTAGGATAAGTTAATGGATGGAAACAAATTCAAAAAATTGCGATCATTCACTGTATTGGAACGAACCAATTCTGTAATCATGTCGGAATATTCTGCTCTCAATCCCAATTGATAGGAAAACTTGTCTGATTCTTTTGCGAAAATAGCATAAGCAGCATAGATGTTTTCCTGAAACTTTAACTGATCATCGAAAGAAGGAATTGTGATCCAATCACCCTGTTCATCCTGCTCTTCTGATAAAAAATCATTGGTGATACTGCGTAGGGTAATTCGCGTACCTGTTTCAAACTTTGCACCATTCTGACCAATAGGTTGTATGTAATCGGCCTGGATAAGGTAATTATAGTTGCTTTCCAGATTATCAGATCTTTGTAAAATAGGAGCCACATTCAAAGGCCCTTGTTCTACATAACTACCTGTAGCAGTCTCTTCATTTTGGAAAACCTTAAAATCAACATTTAATTTATGGTTTTTACTGCTGAATATTCTTTCAAAACTAATGGTTCCTTCCAGGTCCAGCTCTCTTTCTTGTTCATCATTTGTTCGGGTAGTGAGGGCGGTAATATTTCCCAACACATCTAAATCCTGGTATTCTACAAAAGAATCATTGTCTTCATTAGATTTTCTATATAAAAAGGAAGTAGTCAATGTTGTTTTTGGATTGATAAACCAATTGGCACCGAATTGAAAATTGCCGGATAGACCACCACGACGAGTATCCTGATTGGTATTAAAACCAATCCATTCCCCTGCGTCATTTAAAAAACGCTGGTTGTTATAGCCGCCACCTGGATTTTTTCTATACCTCAATCCAAATGTAGAAAATAGATTGAGTTTGTTTCTACGGAAGTTTACACTATAAGATAAGCCATGGTTATCGGGGGTCCCGGTGGTGAGTCCAAAAGAGCCGTTTACTCCCTTTTTGGAACCTTTTTTCAATTTAATATTGATGATACCCGCTTCTCCTTCAGCATCATATCGAGCAGAAGGGTTGGTAATAACTTCAATACTTTCTATCATGTCCCCCTGTAATTGGCGAAGGGCATTGGGGCCGGTCAAGCCAGAAGGTTTACCATCGATTAAAAGCCGGACGTTTTCACTCCCTCGCAGACTTACATTTCCTTCTACATCTACAGTAACAGAAGGAACATTTTCAAGCACATCCACAGCTGAGCCTCCTAAATTGGCCAGATCTTTGCCGACATTGAAAACCCTCTTGTCCAGTTGTAGTTGCATGCTACTTTTTTCAGCAACTACTTCAACTTCATCAAGAACCTGACTATTTTCTGATAGGCTAATGATGCCAAGGTCCAAAACTCTTTGCCCATTCGCAATGCTTAGATTACTCAAGGTTTTGTTTTCAAAGGACAAATAGTTGATCTCTACATAAAATGGACTTGCTAAACTTGCTTTTAACTCAAATTGACCATTTAGATCGGTGGTCACTCCGGTAATTAGACTGCTATCACTTTGAGAAAACAGTGAAACTGCAGCAAATTCCAGAGGTTCTTGTGATTCCTGATCAACTATTCTTCCTTTTATTAAAACATCTTTATTGTCGATACCTGAAGAGGTACTTGGGTAGTCGGGTTCTAGATCCTGAGCCTGAACCCAGGAAAAGGAGAAAACAAGAAGCGAAATAACAGTAAGGGTGATTCGGAAGTTCATAATTGGATTTTGCATTTAACTAACTCTCATTTTTAATACCACAAAGATGGAGCAAGAAACTGTTGTCAATTTGTAGGAATATTGAAGGAAATTTGAAGAAGGGATATGTCCAAAAAAACAAGACATGTCATATCTAGACATGACATGTCTCAATTATTGTGTTTTTATTACATAAGTATTTGATTATCAATTTATTATTGTGATTTCGGAACTTGACATGTCTAGATATGACATCTGCCCATTTTTTCGACATGTCATGTCTTATACATGTCATGTCTACTTTATTTTAACATAACTTTCACTTCATGCACCCCTTCCTCAAACTCATAATTCACTCCCATTTGATTCACATCCACTATCTTTTTGACAATGGCAAGACCTAAACCCAGCGTTCCATTACTGGAATTACTTTTTTTAAAACGTTCGAATAACTCGGGAATGGGAGTCTGAGGAGGAGCTCCCGTATTTTTAACAGAAAGATTCTCGTCATCCAAATTTAATTGAATCCAGCCATTTGGAATGTTATGCTGAAGGGCATTCTTTAAAAGATTAGTTACTAAAATATCGGCCAGCATAGGATCCATTTGTAGATCCACATCAGGAGCAATTTGAGTATCTATCTTCAAGCCTTTCATTTCGGCTAACTCTTCGAATTGAGAACTGACTCGACTGACGATACCTGAAAAGTCAATATTTTCTGTTGTTGCAAATTCCTGATTATCAATTTTGGTGAGTAAAGACAAAGATTGACCTAGTTTGGATAATTTTCTAAGTGAATATTGGGCTGATTGAATTAGTTTTAATTGATCTTCCTTTAAACTAGCATCTTCTTGTAAAATTTCAAGCTTTCCCTGGGCAATGGCCAGTGGAGTTTGCATCTCATGAGAAGCATTTTCCGTAAATTCTTTTAAAGTCTGGTAATCATGCCGGGCTTTATTGGTCATCCGCCATAAGAACTCATTGAGCCTCTGAAGTTCTTTAGTATTGGTATTGGGAATCTTTAAGGGGGAGTTCGATTTTAGATTCCAATTGTCTATCGCGATCAGTAATTCTTTAAAAGGTTTGAATATTCTTCGGGATATAAAAAAACTACCCAGCAGCAATACAATACTGAATACCAAAAAAAGACGCCACAATATTTGAGCAACTACATCAATGATATCATCCTGTTCAAAATAAATATCAATAATTTCAATGCGGTAGGCCATTTCATTTACATTGCGAAGGGCAATTAGCTTTCTGAAATTTTCAAACCTTTCCGTACGGGGATGCATCACAAGGGTATCACCATACACTCGGCTTTCCTCTGCAACGGCCTCTTCTAATGGAAATATTTTGATGGTATTTCTTTCCAGTGCTTGCCAGGGGTGTTCTGCTTCTAAAGATTGCACAATTTGCCTCAAATGACGGTTGAGTTCATAATCCGTCTCTTGTTCTAAAGCATCTTTGAGCAGCAAAAATGTGATAATACCGCCAATTCCAAAAACAAAAGTGGCCAATACCAAATACCATAATAATGCCTTGCTGATTAATCTCATATTATTGCTTGCTGAATTTATAGCCCAGCCCATAAATGGTCTGAACATAATTTTGGCCTCCTGCTGCCACTATTTTTTTCCGTAAATTTTTGATGTGCTGATACACAAAATCAAAAGAATCCAAATAATCAACATTATCTCCCCATAAATGCTCAGCTATGACTTGCTTATTGAGTACTCTGTTTTTATTGGTAATAAAAAATACCAGTAATTCATGTTCTTTTAGGGTTAAAACAATGGGTTGATCATTGACAAAAACCTCATGATTATCCACATTCACTTTAATATCTCCAAACTCAAGAAGTGATTTACCCTGAAGCTTGCGCCTGCGATAAATGGCTTTTAAGCGAGCATTTAATTCTGATAAATGAAAGGGTTTGGTCAGATAATCATCTGCTCCCAAGTTGAGTCCTTCCAAACGGTCATCCAGGGCGTTTTTTGCAGAAATGATCAAAATCCCTGTATCTGGCTGTTCCTCTTTTATCATTCCTAAAAGATTCAGCCCATTTCCATCCGGCAGCATGATATCTAAAACCACCACATCATAAACAAAGGAAATCACCTTCATACTGGCTTCCCGAAAATTCGAGGCAGTCTCACAAACCATCTCCCCATTACCCAAATAGGCATGGATATTAGACCTCAATTCTTTTTCGTCTTCGACAATTAAAATTTTCATACCCACAAAAATAAGAAGTGATTTTGAAGGGAATTTGAACTCTTTTTTAGTAACGAGTGATGAGTGATGAGTAACGAGTCGATTCTAAGTGTAATTTTTTATAGATTATCTGCGAAATTTGCGTGAAAAAAAAGCATCAATAAATAACTAAACCTCCAATTGAATCACCCCTATACTCCTCACTCGAAACTCGTCACTAAGAACTAAAACAATTACTATCTTTAAGCCAAACAAACCCTATCCACTCATCATGTCAAAATCTTCCAATCCAAAACCTCCCAAAAACCTCAAGCCTCATCTAGAAATGGTATTTGTAGAGGGCGGTACCTATTTAATGGGCAGTGAAGAAGAGGAAGCCTATGAATGGGAACAACCCGTTCATCAAGTCCAGGTCCCTGATTTTTATCTTGGAAAATATCCGGTCACTCAATCTTTATGGAAGTTGGTAATGGGAGTGGATAATAACCCTTCTAGTTTTCAAGGAGATAATCGGCCGGTAGAAAGGGTTTCCTTGGAGGATGCCCATGAATTTCTAAAAAAACTGAATGAATTGACCCATCAAACTTATCGCTTACCTACCGAATCAGAATGGGAATATGCAGCACGAGGAGGAAATAAAAGCCAGAGATTTAAATATTCTGGAAGCAATAAATTAAAAGATGTGGGCTGGTATTCAAAAAACAGCTATGGAGAGACCAAGCCGGTAGGGCTAAAATATCCCAATGAACTGGACCTTTATGATATGAGTGGCAATGTTTGGGAATGGGTTGAGGATAATTGGCATCGCAAGTATGATGGGGCACCAAATGATGGGACTGCCAGGCTAGCTGCTGATAGGGGCTCAAATCGTGTTCTTCGTGGCGGTAGCTGGTACGACGGTGCGCGGTACTGTCGGGTTTCTGTTCGCTACAGCTTCGACGCCACTGATCGCTACTTCTATCTTGGTTTTCGGCTGGCCTTGTCCCCCAGTTCAGCTGGCTAGCCAGGAAGGCCTTGGTGTGAGCAAAAAAAGCAAGCGGATCGACCTTAGGAAAAAGCGAAGGAAGGAGCTAGAGAAGTAATGAAACGAGGGAGGGAGCATTTGAATTTTGAAAATAAAATGATTGGAATACATAATATGATAAAACAAAAATTAATTGAAAAAATATCGGATTCTCTTTCCTTTGAAATGATAGGGGTGGAAGGAGGCTCCTTTCTAATGGGTAGTAATGAAGAAGAGGCTTTTAAAATAGAACAACCCGTTCATAAGGTCCAAGTCCCTGATTTTTATCTTGGAAAATATCCGGTCACCCAATCTTTATGGAAAGCAGTAATGGGAGGGGATAATAACCCTTCTAATTTTCAAGGAGATAATCGCCCGGTAGAAGGTGTCTCCTGGAAGAATGCCCATCAGTTCCTAAAAAAGCTAAACGAATTGACCCATCAAACTTATCGCTTACCTACCGAATCCGAATGGGAATATGCGGCACGTGGAGGGAAAAAAAGCCAGGGATTTAAATATTCCGGAAGTAACAAATTAAAAGATGTGGGTTGGTACTCGAAAAACAGCTATGGAGAGACCAAGCCGGTAGGGCTAAAATATCCTAATGAATTAGGGTTATATGACATGAGTGGCAATGTTTGGGAATGGGTTGAGGATGATTGGCATGATCGTTATACAGATGCACCAGACGATGGAACAGCCCGGCTAGCTGCTGACTGGGGCACTGTTCGTGTTATTCGTGGCGGTGGCTGGGGCAGCGAGGCGCGGAGCTGCCGGGTTTCCTATCGCCTCAGCTTCGAGGCCGCTGAGCGCAACTACGATCTTGGTTTTCGCATGGCATTGTCCCCCAGTTCGGCTGGCTAGCAGGAAGGCCTTCCTGTGAGCAAAAAAAAGCAAGCGGATCGACCTTACGAAAAAAGCGAAGGAAGGAGCTAGAGAAGTAAGGGAAGAGAAGCAAGTTGAGAGTAGACTTAAACGAAATGGTTATATTTATAAAAACAATTCCCCATGCAAATCATCGAAATCACCAAAGCTCTTCGCATTAAATTAGAGGAATTAAGTGAGGTGGAAACACTGGATTCTATCATGACCAGTCCTGGTTCTTATTCAGTAAATGAAACAGGGGAAGTGATCGGCCTTAATTTATCAGAAAATGCCTTAAGAAACGATGCTTTAGAAATTATCTTGGACCTTAGCCAGCTCCAGGCCTTAAATCTTGGAAAAAATGATCTTACGAAAGTTTTCTTTACAAAAGAAATGCCGGACCTAAAATACCTGGATCTAAGCGAAAACGAAAACTTACATACTCTTTCCTTCGGAATAGCTTTGCCCTCTCTTGAAAAATTGCAGCTGAGTAACTGCCAGTTAAAAGATTTGACCTTACCGGCAGGCTTTGAGAAATTGAAAAACGTCGAAGCAGAGCAAAACGAATTGACCCGGTTTAGTATCTCCGGGAATACCCCGGAACTGACCTTAATGGATCTTAGTAATAATAAAATCACAACTTTTGAGCTGCCCAGGCAATTGCCTAAACTAACCATCTTGGTCTTGAAAGGTGGTAACCAGGTAAGCGATATCGGTTTTTTACAAGGGGCTCCAAATTTAGAAACCCTTAATTTGCATGGAAATGCTGTAACAGATATCAATCCTTTAAGG
>JANQPA010000099.1 GCA_028285545.1 Saprospiraceae bacterium
GCTGTTTAAATTTAATACTTCTGTTAATATGAGGCTGTTTTCCAGCTATATTTCGTTCCCAAAATACTCATTTAGCACTGCTAAACTCTGTTTTTGGGGCCTCATCTAGCAGAAAAACAGCTCTCATATTATTCAAAAAACTAAATCTAAACGGCTTCTAAGAAAATTGAAATCCCAAACTTAAGAAATGTTTTATGGTGATGGCAAAATCAATTAATCAGAATTAGGGAATAATTACCTATTCGGGTCTGGTTTTTGAACAAATTGTGAACACTTGAAGCCAAAATCCCGTTGTACAAAAGACATTATGGTTCATTTTTTAAGAAATTTGAGAAATATTTAACTTTTATTTCCTTTTACTGCAACCATTTTGTTAATAACTTCATCTATTATTTAGGAAAAGAACATCCAAAATGTTAATTCATACGTATATATACTGAAATAACAATCCCAATAATTCCCTTCCCGGAGGGATTAAATCAAACAATCATGAAAATTGTCAAATTAATTTTGGTCGGAGCCTTGGTCCATTTTAGTCTTATTCTCCAAGCTCAAAACAGGATCATCACTTCAGTTTATCCGGGGACTGAATTGAAGGTCGAGCGCGTGTATGATGGAAAAATTACCGCCTCCAACCAAATCCGCGAAACGGTATATTACGATAATGGCATGGTTTGGATGGAAGGTATTTTCAGTGAAGACGCAAAAATCCAGCGTTGGACATTCAGATATCCGAATGGCAATCCTTACTGGCAGGCTAGTACTGTTGATGGCAAACTGGAAGGAGAATATAAGCATTGGTATGAGGATGGTCAGATTTCCGAAATAATTGAATTTAGAAACAACCGTGAAAACGGCAGAGCTGAATTTTATCACTCCAATGGCCAGCTGGCTATGAAAGGCCTCTACAGCGAAGGTAAAATGATTGGCAACTGGCAGTTTTATGATCCTGTTGGTAAAACCATGAAAGAAAAATATTGGACCTGGTTGTTTTTTGACACAGCAGATGTACGGATGCAAGGCTGGCTAAAAAATGGAAAGATGGACGGGAATTGGGAATATACAGAAACTGCAAACGCAGGCAGACCCTACAGACGTCAGTTTTCATTGAAATATCAAGATGGAGAACTTATCCAATAAAGTTTAATAAAGTCGATCTGAGGCTTTAATAAAGGGCTTGCAAAAATAAATTTTGCAAGCCCTTTATTATTAAATACCTCATAAAAAAAGGCGGCTTAATGCCGCCAGAAAGTAATTTTATTACACCTGAAAACCCACTAGCTGGTAATTAATCACCAAAGCAGGATTACTTCTTATTATTCTTAGAATTAATATCTTTAATTTCAATTGGAATCATTGGGAGATTCTTCGGAAGTGAAGCTATAGTAATTTCTTTTGCTTATTTCAGTATCCCCAAGTCCCAGATCATTTTTTTTCCCATTATCTCCTATTCCCTTTCGTACGGGTGGACTTTGCTCGGAATACTTATTATGGAGTCTTATTTCCTGAGTTTGGATAATGGTATTACGGCCACAACCTTGCTCAATAGTCCATTTGCGTTTAATGATGATCTCATTTTCCATTTTTTTCACATCATCGACCCAGGACATTTTTACCGGACAAGATTTACCTTGCAAGGAAATTTGGTCATCAGAAGTAGCCCAATCTCCATCTCTATCGAATATAGGAAAACCAGTTTGCTCAGGAGAAGGAATTTCTTGCCGGTAACTGGCTTTAGAAGCGTCGACATCTAGAGGCATAAGGATTTGATCAGCTTCTATACCCTTTATTCCAATAAACTGGGTAGCTTCAGAATAATTACCATTTTCATCAGTAGCGGACCAAATTCTTTGGATCACTGTTCGGACATTACTAAGAAACTGGAAATTACTTAGTTCAATAATTCCTTGTTGATCCTGAAAAGTCGACTGAAAGAGCAGAGTAAAGGTATCACCGGCTTTCAAGCTTTGCGAAACAAAGTATCGATCCGGAATAATAGTACTTTCCCCTGCTCTAACAGTAAACGAAAGATTGGAGCCCCCAACAATACTCCAGTCAAAGGTTATAAAGCCATCAGCAGGCACAACAACCGTTAAGGAAGTCATACTGCCAGGCATAACCTCAACAAGAGCTTTATTAGCCCCTTCAACTAATAGTGCATTGGGAGCTCCGGTGACATCTACCCCACCGTCACCTTTTATCTTAGATTGTATCCAATTATCTTTTTGAAACCAGTTATCAAAACCCTTAACATGGCATCCTATCTCGAAATATTCGTCTACGTAGGATAGATCTGCAATATTTCCACATTGACTGTATACGTTCGGCATTGGAAGTTCATCCACCTCTAAGGCCTCTAAACAGTTAAGAAGTATATGATTGAAAGAAAATACAGGTTTGCATTCTCCTAAGGTATTATTTAAAACTTGAGGATTTAGTATGTGGGAGGCGTCAATATCTTGTTGATATTCATTTTGCTCTGCTTTCAATGCAGATATAGAAATCATACATAAAAACAGGGTTATTGACATTAATTTATTGCAGATATTTAAGCGACTGTATATAATACTCATACAAATTTAATTTAACTCCATAATTATGACGGCAAGTTTTGCAAGTGGTAACTGTAGTAAAGGTCAAATGAGTTAAATTGCTCAGATGTTAATACCTGATTGCAGTAGGAATAGAATTAAATTTGTAGGAAATATTATCGGAATGCAATAAATACAGCATTGACAATGCTATGGCAAAAGTAATGATAGTAGTCATGGGATTATGTATTAAACGGTTTAAGGGATGTAAATTTTAATGTTTAAATCGGAACGTTTTTACTATCGTTCATCGACAAAGATATTATTTATCCATATTAGATACATACCAGAAAGGGGGTAATTTTTAAATTTTTTTTATTATAATATGTTTACTTGCCTCTAATTCAGCTCTTTACCTCACAAATTTAAGGTTATATGTATGGTAATCAATGTTAATTAAATTAATATTTTTTTAATAATTGTTTTAACTATCTAAAAATACATCAGTGGGTCTGAACAAATTTTCCTTCAAAACACCATAAAATTGAATAAAAACCTCTTAACATATTCAATTATTAACCTATATATAAAAGAAACGAAATAGCCTGCCACAATCCCTAAACTATTCTCCTAAAAGCTTGTTCATTACACAATTAATATCCAAAGCTATTTTTATGATCGTTAAAAAAAAGATGTGGGAACAGTGGATAGACCATCCATTGCCAGAAGTTTGGTCCTTTTTTTCCAGGCCCGAAAACTTAAATGATATTACTCCGGAAGAGGTTTCTATTGAAATATTATCAGATATCAAGGGCATGACAATGCATAGAGGGATGATCATCCAGTATAACATCGCTCCTTTGTTAGGAATTAAGATGAATTGGGTAACTGAAATAACCCAAATCGAAGAGCAGCATTATTTTATTGATGAGCAAAGATTTGGCCCTTATGCTTTCTGGCATCATCAGCATTGGTTTGAAGAAAAAGATGGGGGTACTCAAATGAAAGACATCCTCCACTACAAAGTACCTTATGGCATAATAGGAACCATTGCCAACTCTCTATTCGTAGAAAATAAGGTCAATAAGATCTTTGAATTCAGAGAACAAACAATAAATAAACTGTGGCCTAGCTCTAAATACTGATCTTTTTCCAGTTTCCTTTTCGAAAAATGATTATTGCAATAATTGCCAGCGCGGTTTCACTAGCAGCAATTGCCCAACAAACACCGGCTAATCCCATTCCCAGGTTAACACTTAAAAAATAACTTAGCGGGATTTCCATGAGCCAAAAACAAAATAGATTAATGAACATAGGTGTTCGGGTATCTCCTGCTCCGTTAAAGGATTGGTTTATCACCATCCCATAGGCAAAAAACACATAACCGACGCAAATAATCCTTAGACTAAGCACCCCTGCCTCGATTACATTAGGGACATCTGTAAAAAACATCATAAAGGGGCGTGCGAAAATGAAAAAGATTATCGACACTGAAAGCAAAAAGATCATATTATAGAAGGCAGCCTTCCAAACAGATATTTCCGCTCGTTCTGGTTGCTGGGCACCAAGATTTTGTCCTACTAAAGTGGCAGCGGCATTAGCTAATCCCCAGGCCGGAAGAATCGTAAAAATAATCATCCGGATGGCAATGGTGTATCCGGCAATGGATTCACTCCCAAACTTGGCGATAATGCGCATTAAAAAAATCCAGCTGGCTGAAGCAATAAAAAACTGCATGGTTCCAGAAGCACCTATATTGATCAACTTGCTTATTATTTCCCAATTGGGCCTAAGATGTTTAAGCAGTATTTTTATTATGCCCCAACCTCTTAAGAGAATAAAAAGTTGAAACAATACACCCAGTCCACGGCCAATACTAGTAGCCACTGCTGCTCCAGTAACGCCAAGCTCTGGGAATGGACCTATTCCAAAAATGAATAGAGGATCTAATATGATATTAATAATATTGGCTACCCATAAAGAGGCCATGGCCAGATTAGCATCACCTGCTCCTCGGAATATTCCATTCAACAAAAACAATAGCATGATCACTACATTGGTACCCAGTGCAATTTTGGTGTACCACACCCCTTCCGCAATTAATTCTTCACTGCCTCCCATCAATCGGAGAATATCCCCAGCAGTCAAAAATCCAGTGATCCCAATAACAACAGAAAAAATTACACCTATAATAATGGCCTGAACAGCAGCTTTTGAAGCCCCTTCCGGGTTTTTTTCGCCAATTCGTCGGGCTACTATTGCTGTGGCAGCCATACTCAAACCGATGGCTACAGAATAAACCAGGGTAATTACGGACTCGGTTAATCCGACCGTAGATACGGCATTAACACTTACTTGGGATACAAAAAATACATCAACAACGGCAAATAAGGATTCCATGACCATTTCCAGGATCATGGGAATTGATAAGTAAACGATAGCTCTATTAATACTTCCACTGGTAAAGTTTTTCTCTTTACCCTGGATGGCTTCTTTTATAATTCGGAAAACTCTCGACATGGGTTAGTGCATGGTTTTTATTAAGAGGCTGTCTCATCCGTAGGGATTCGCCAGCCAATTAGATTCTTTTAGGAGTAGTTTTCCTGAAAAAAACTTTGTTTTTTTCAGGAAAACTACTCCTAAATAAAATATTCTTGGGCGTTGAATCCGTACGGATGAGACGCCCTCCTTGAATACCTACATATTATCCCTAAAAAGTGGAAATAAGTTCCATTAAGTAAAAAAACTTATCTTTCTTTTAAAGTAAAATCCGTATTGGTTCGTCTTTTATTATTAATGGAAGATTCTATCACTTCGAAAAATATGGCTGAACAACGCGAAAATATCATTAACCGGGCGATGAAAAATTACGGACAAGGGCTGTTCCGTTTCATCAGAGGCAGAGTAAATACCAATGCCGATGCGGAAGATATTTTTCAGGATGTTTGGTATCAATTTAGTAAAGTCGTAGAAACCAATCCCATTGAGCAAATCAGTAGCTGGCTCTTCAGAGTAGCTAGAAATCGGGTTACCGATAATTATCGTAAAATGAAACCTGAACTCCTGGAGGACTTTGCTTATGAAGATGAGGAAGGGGACACCGTATTCAGAGAAATTCTAATGGCTGATTTTAATACTCCAGAAACCGAAACTTTACGGGAATTATTCTGGGAAGAGTTATTTGAAGCCTTAGATGAACTACCAGAAAAACAGAGAGATGTATTTATATGGAATGAACTAGAAGATCAGACATTCCAGGAAATTTCAGATAGAACAGGGGATAATATCAAAACCTTAATTTCCAGAAAAAGATACGCCGTACAGTTTTTGCGCAAACGCCTTGAAACGATGTACGAAGAATTTTTGAGTTATTAAGTTGGTAGAAGGTAGAAGGTAGAAGGTAGAAGGTAGAAGGTAGAAGGTAGAAGGTAGAAGGAAAATATTGAAAAATTTAGGTCTTTCTACTTTATACATTCTACATTATACTATAAGAATATTAATTTTAACATCCATAAAGAAACGAACATATGTATAATCAATATAGAGGTAGAGGTCCGGGGTTCCATCCTTTGAAGATTTTGTTCTTCCTTTTAGTGATGGCAGCTTTTATTTTAGTCGCCGGATGGGTGGTGATGTTCTTATGGAATGCGATACTAACGGAAGTGACCAGTGTAAAGCCCTTAAGTTATATCCAGGCTATTGGTTTACTCATTTTATCAAAAATCTTATTTGGCGGTTTTCGATTTGGCTCTCCGATGCGCAAAAGAGGACATTCTAAAAGAAGATATTGGAAGGAAAAATGGATGAATATGAGTGAGGAAGAAAAGGCTGCCTTTAAGGAAAAATGGAAGAAAAAGTGTTGATCCCCTATCCTTCGATTTTTAAATTATAATTAAAGGCACTACATTCCGGGCATTCCATTGCTTCTTGATCCAATTCTGAAAAATCACAATTGACACATTGACCGTATTCAGCATTTAAGTGCAAAACAACAGCTTTTGAATCAGCTAGCCCTATGTTTAATTTATTATAAATGGTTTGAATGGCACGCATTTTTTGTCCTGATTGAATTTGTCCAAGAACTTCTACTTGATGTTCTTTCAACAAGTTCAAATCTACTATTTCCCATCCACATCGCTTACAATGTTTGTTCATTTTAGCTATTGATTGATAAATTCACCACTAATATGAGCCATCCTAAAATATCGAAGACTAGCAAATAATCTTGGTTTAGTTAAAATAGAGGGAAATAAATTGAAATATGTCCGCCTGAGGCGGGACGAAATAAGGTTGAAATAATTTGTTTTAGTATTAGGACAATATATTTCTATCATATTTCTACTTTATCTCGCACTTTTTAGGCCAAGGGCCTAAAAAGTGCTTATTTCCCTAAAATTAGGAATAACTCATATTTGTAGTAATGAAAAATACATAATTTAGTGCTTTTTAAA
This sequence comes from Saprospiraceae bacterium, assembly GCA_028285545.1. Lineage (GTDB taxonomy): Bacteria > Bacteroidota > Bacteroidia > Chitinophagales > Saprospiraceae > JANQPA01. The sequence goes on from JANQPA010000099.1 coordinate 6,983, forward strand.
TGGAAACCCTTGATCTCCATTTACCTTATTCAACCACTGAAATAACTCAAACTCGTATTTACGCTCAGAAACATTATGCCCTTCCCCTGCCAATTGGAGAATTTCATAAACTTTCCCTTGCTGCTTTAGTTTTTTTAGCCTTTCAATGCTTTTTTCAACAGGCCCTAACTGGTCAAGAGCTGAATCCCCAAAAATCCAAAATATTGGCATCTGAATCTTTTGCAAATAGGGAACTGGGTCAAAATCTACAATACTTGCATACCAAAGCCTATACTCTACTAACCAGTTTTCAAAAGGATCCGTTCCAGGATACACTCTTGCAAACCAGTCTTTATTTTTATTTTTCTCAAAAAGTTGAGTGAAATTATCCGGTGAATTGGGGTCAGAATTATTTTTTCCTTCTACTAACTGTATATTTTGGGCTTCTGCAATGGCCTCCTTTGAAAATCCTTCCCTTTTCAGTCTGGCAGATCGTTCAAAAATACGGTCTTCTCCAACCGTACTAACCGAAGCAGATCGAATGATCATAAAATTTATTTTCTCTGTCTTTGAAGCAGCTAATGGTGCCACCCATCCGCCTTCGCTACTGGCATGTATTCCGATTTTGGAATCGTCAATTTCCTGCAATGAAGAAAGATAGTGTACAGCAGCAACTACATCTCCGGCTAAGTCTTTGAAGTTGAATCTATTCCAGTCTTTGTCTTGGCCATCTGATTTTCCTGTTCCTCTTTTATCATAAATCAGAGCAGCATATCCAATAGAGGCCATCCACTTTGCACTATAGCTACTATTCTTTCTGGTCTCTGGTCCAGAACCATGAACGAAAACTACTGCCGGAAAAGGGCCTTTTCCTTTAGGCAAGTAGAGTGTCCCGTTTAGAGTAATATCCCCATTATTAAAACTTACTTTCTTTTTTTCAATAGCCCATAATTGGGCTGTCAATACCATAGATAAAAAAACAGTCAGAAAGATCTCAAATTTCATGTTCTCTTTTTGTTGGTTAAAAAGAGACAAAGAGCATGGTCTGGTAATTTATATCGACTTAATTCGGATTTGAGCCTTCTTTTTCCAGGTTTTTAATGTAAGTGGAAGGAGATAAACCAGTATGATATTTAAAAATTCTATTAAAAGTGGCTTTGCTGTTAAAACCTGAGTCTAGTGCTAAACCAAGAAGTGTTTTTTGCTGATACTCGCCTTTTTGAATACTCTTCTGTACTTCCTTCACTCTATAGGTATTGATTAAATCCATTACGGTAATTCCCAAATGCCTGTTAACAAGGTAGGATAATTGCTGGTTGGTGATATTCATTTCCGCTGCTAAAATCTTGACAGACAAATTTTCATTCAAATGAACCTTATTTTCTTCAAATAATTTTAAAAGACTATTTGCATACTCTGATTCATCACCTTTAAAAAAATCTTTAACCTGCCTGGAATAGTTTTCCTCTTCAAATAGCTTTGGGTTTTGAAAAACTAATAGGCCGAACAGATAAAAAAATCCTGAAATAATCAAACTACCAATACGATCAGAATCACCAATGGGAAGTAGATCAAAATAGTTATTAAAGAATAACAAATAGATCACCAATACCATGAGGCTGATACCATAAAAAAAACGTCTGATTTTTAATAGGAACTGTATCCTCTTGTTTTTTGGGAAAAAATGCTTCAAATCTTTTAATCGATTGTCAAGCAACTTTAAGATGTAAATCAGAAAAATGAAGGAACAGATAAATTTATATCCGACCAACAAGACGGTTTTTAGGGTAATTCCGCTTGAGTAATAGGCTAGTTGAGGGTTAGTCGGTAATAAAATGACTGGCATTAACCAGGCGATAGCTAGCAGATAGGGTAGAAAATATAGGCCAGCCTTCCATTTATTCTTTAATCGATTACCTGTAATATATTGAACATAGAGTAATAAAAAGGGCCAGATCAAGAGGTCTTGAGCCATCCCAATTCCAATAATATAAGGGTATTGGTCTACCATATCAGATTCTTGGGCAATTTCTCCTAGCAATAAGGTGGACAGGATAAAAAGGGCTATGGTAAAATTGTGAGTTTGGGTAGCGTATTTTTTATGAAAAATCAGAAAAACACCCGTCAAAAAAATCCCCATAGCAAAACCACAGGTGAAGAGGACAACCCAGATGTTGAGGGTGATATTCATGGTGGTTTAATCTGCTAGTTGGCAGTAATCTTTCCCTTTACTTGATATTTATATTGAATAAAAATTAAAATCGATACCATATCTCATGGTAAAGTCTTTGAGATCCTTGATTAATGATTTTTTGTTGATTTTTGATATGTCTACTTCTATTTCCAGTCTGGGTGACAAAGAAATGGCCTTTTCATCTAAATAAAACTTCACACATGCTTCATTAACTTCTACCTTCTCAATTCCATTATACATTCCTGCACTCTGCCCGCCTTTTTCAATATAATATGAATCTTGAGAATCAACAGACTCTTGTTCCAAAGCATATTGGATAATAAAATATTCATCCTCATCCCCAAAAGCTAAGATTTGAATTCCATTTTCTTCTTTGCATATATAGTTTTCGCCTTTCATACGTCCCCCAACATCTTCTTTAATAAAATTACCTGCCCCAAATGATAATAACAATGTTCAATAACCCCTTCAATATTTCTTCTATATTCTCCATATTTTTCAACCACGAATGGTCCTTTTAATACTTCATCAGACATCGTTTCCAAGTGATCAGCAAATTGTTCAGCATTAGACCATACTTCTGCTAATAGTTGATCCCAATCTTCTTGTGATTTTATAGGAGGAGCATCATAACTATATTTATCCCGTATGTCGAGACTTCCACCTTTGAATACATTTAGTATCCCTGCTATGTAATAATTGACATGAAAAGTAAGAGCTCCGATTGTATTCAAAGAGTCTATCTTTTTATTGGCTTGCTCCCAGCTTACATCTGTAAGTGCCTTTTTGAAATTTGTATTGGCAACCCATTTGCCATCTAAAAGAACTTCTCTAAATCGTGAGGAAAGTTGGTGTCCGATGCTCATTTTTATTTTCTGTTCATTCTTTTGAATAAGTTGAAATCAACCTATTTAATAATTCTTCTTCCCCTATTTTAGTTCCCATTAATTGTTCATAATCCCAATTCAATATTTCAAAGCCGTATTTTACCAAAGCCATATAAATGATATGCCTTTTAACCGTCCCCTCCTCTTCGGTCAGATTTATCCAATCGTAATCATTGCTTGCAGGATCTTGAATTATTGTTACTAATTCTTCCAGAGAGAGTAAATCCCCCAGAATCTCATATTCAACATAACCTTCCCACCTCCAATTAGGGTGCCTTCCCACTGGGTTAGCTCCCAAAATTCCGTGTTTTTTGTATTGTAAGTTATGCATCAAAGCATGACTCAAAAATTGGGAATATTTTAATTCTTTTTCCCATTTATGAAAACGATTAAATTCACTAGATTTTTCTCCAAGCACCACAATCTTATTGCTAAAAGCCGTAAATACATCGTCCCCCAGGATTGTCTTTACAATTTTTGGATAAATTCCTTCATTAAGGCATAGGTCTGATTTAATATCAGCGGAATAGATTTTGGCATTACTTACCGAGCTTAAACTTAGGTCGATGACCTTTGTCAGGTTTTCATCCAAGGCTCCGTTATAATAAATGGTAATATTCTTGTAGGTAGTGCTGTGAGCATAAGAAAGTATAGGATTAAGTAGGAAAATGACTAATAATCCAAAGCAAAAAAAGGCTAAAGCCACAGCTCTATGAATTACTTTTTTCATATCTAAAATTATTTCTTCACCATTGAATTATTCTGACTTTTTGCTGGATCAACCAAGCGCAGGCTATAATCAATAGTCGAATCTGGAATGAAATACAACATACTATGCTCGACGCTGGAATCAGGTTCTATCAATCGGATGGCATAATGGTAAGTATCTGCCCTTTCATTATCAGAGGCAGAAATAATTTCTGATGCATTATTACAAGAAAAAAATAATAAGAGAAGGGTAAAAAAACTAAGTATATGTTTCATCTTGGGGATGTATTAAATTGGAATCCTTAAATTATCATCTCTAATTTACTGAATTCATCAAATAATTGTCAATGCTTCAGGTTTATTTATCCGACTGAAAAACTAGCTATACTATTTTATTTATTTCAATCAGATATATAACGGAAAGAAGAAAGAAAAGGAGGCTGACTCATCCGCCTGAGGTGGATGAGCCAGCCTCCTTTTCTTTCTTCTTTTTACCAAATTTACTTATTCATTTCTTCATAAATCTTCCGCCATTTAGATGCATCATAAATCAACCTCGACTCTTGTATCATACCATCTTCTACTCGAAACCATTCCGAGGCCATATTACTTTCCAAGCCCGGGATAGAAGATTTAAACTCGTAAAAAGTAGCCACCCATTCGCCATTTTGGGCAGTGCTCAGGATATTTAACCCTGTCAATACACTTCCAATTTCTTGGGCCAGAGCAATAAACTCTACTTTTGAATTCAGTTCCACCATCGGATTCTTAAACTTATAATCCTCTGCCAATAAGGCTAAAGATTCCTGAATTTTTGAAGGATCATTAAATCCACTTAAGAATTTTATTACAATTTCTTGATTTGTCATGTTCTTACCTTGATTTTGTTGTGCATAAATACCAGTCGAGAATAGTCCAATGACCATTAGAAATATCCATTTCATCATTTGAATTTTTTTTTGAAATTTTGCTTGTGACAAAGTTCAGCCTTGTATGGCACTCAAATCTTGGTAAAAACCAAGTTTTTCTAATCTCCCTTAATTTTTATCCTATTAATCATTTTACTAAAATTGGTAGGATCAATTCTCAGATAGGAAGCAAGGTCTTTTTGAGAAATCATATTGAGCAAATGGGGGCTTCGGGTTGTAAAATTTTTGAAGCGGGTTTCTGCATTGAAGGTGAGCAATTCGTGATATCTTTCTATCACTCCTAATAAAAATAGCTCCGTGACTTTCCTGAAGAGAGTTTCTATTTCTTGATGTTCTCTCATCAATTGCTGATGTTTTTCATATGGTATTCTTAGGAATTGACTTTCACTTATGGTTTCAAGATAATAGCGAGAGGGCGTTTGGTTAAAAAAAGATTCCATTACGCCACAAAACGAGGGAGGGTAACCAAAAAACATGATGTGCTCCCGGCCATCGTTTAAGAAGTAGGATTTTTGGATACCTTCTTTTACATAATACATGTATCGTTCGGTTTGGCCTTGTTCTGTAAGTATCGTTTTTTTGGGGACTGAGTAGGGTGTCCATTGGGAGGTATAGGCTTCTAAAACGTCTTCCTGTACTTTATGGATTTGGGATAAGAAATTTTTCAGGTCATTCATAGTGGGTTGTTGCAGATCTTTTATGTTTTGTTCATGATTATATGTCTTGCTGGTTTTCAGGTATTTTGTACCGTACCTAAAGGCACGGGGATTAGGTTTTGCTCTTTTGGGGGTACCGGTGTGGGGCCCTTAACAGGGCCGGATATGCGTTTTCAATTGCACAGCCAAAAACAGTGAATATCAGTAAAATCAGTGTATGAAATCAGTGTCAAAAGAATTGATGCGAAAAACAACTAATCAATGTACTCTCCTTTGAGACTTGAGCATCACTAATTCATCTTCATTGGACCTAAATTACATTCTTATTGTTACTAGGTATCTAACAAGACTAAAAATATTTTTTTTAAAAAAATCCATTCCATTTAAAGTAATTCTCTTACTCATTCGTCTTCCCTAATGTGATCACATATTTTTCACCCTATTTTTTAAAAAAATTAATCAAGGAACCATGAGACCATTTCGTTTTTTCTTCGCCATTTCACTAGGCATTTTTGTCTTCTTTTTTGTGGCTCGATTTGTGCTGTTTGCCTTGATTGCAGCAGCCATATTGAGTACCCTGTTTTTCCTCTTTAAAAGAGCGAGATATTTTTTCTCTAATATGAGATGGGAATCAGATTATTATGATGAATATAGAAGGCCACTGGGGTACCATTCTCCAAAGTACCTGCCTCAGGCAGATCCAGATGATGTCCCCTTTTATGACTTTGAACGTTCAGCCGTGCCAGAGAGAGAATGGAGGACCATCAAAATTCAATAATTTTTTCAATTAAAAAATTAATCAACATGTGTTATCATAAAGCATATCATAAACATTGGGCGAAACATAAAGCCCGTCACTGTGGAAAAAATTTCAGACATCACCGATTCGGACAACGCTGGGGACAACCACCCGTCAATATTGAAGAGTTTGATGATCATTACGAGGTTTCTGTTTTTGCCGCAGGTTTTTACAAAAGCGATTTCAACCTGAAAGTAAAGGATAATATCCTGGTCATCAGTGCCAGCAAAGAGGAGAGCGACATCGTCGATAATCCAAGCATGAGGCGCCGGGAATTTGATCCCAGAGGATTCAAACGTGTTTTTGAGTTGAATGAAAAAATTGATAAGGAAAATATCAGTGCTAAGTATGAGGAAGGGGTTTTGAAGATTACGCTTCCAAAATTATCAGGTTTTGAGACTTATCGAAAGGATATTGATATCGTTTAGTGAAGTATCATTAAATTGAAGTAAGATAGAAGCATAGTAGAAGTATTTTGTTTTTCTTCATATACAATTTACTTCTCCCGCCACAGGCGAATACTTCAAGCTCCGAAAGGGGCTATACTTCTATTTACTTCTTCAAAAATATTCTCAATTACATTTCAACAAAGTGGTATTTGATCACCGACATAGCCAAACGCATTTGTCGGTGATTTTTTTTATCAGGTCATCAAACAATCTTTCTTGTTATATCTAGTATCAAACTTCTATTGGTTTTGCCTATTTTTGCACTCAAATTAAAACCAAAAAAATGGCTAATCGATTCTCTCTATTATCTATACTATTATTTCTTCCACTCCTTGTTTTTTCTCAAAATTCGAAAAGGGCCTTGGATCACGCAGATATTTCCAAATGGAATAGCATCCGCTCATCCAAAATCAGTCATAACGGACAATGGGTAACCTACACATTGAGTCCTTTGGAAGGAGATGGGAAAACCATCCTTTATAATGCTGTTAGTAAAAAAGAATGGGTATTTGAAAGATCGGAAATTCCTGCTTTTTCATTCGACAATCAATTTTTAGTCTTTAAGATTAAACCTGCCCAGGAAAATATCCGCCAACTTAAATTAGATAAAGTAGATAAAGACAAATGGCCTCAAGATTCCCTGGGTATTCTCAATCTCCAAAGCCAGGAGCTACAAAAGTTGCCCTTTCTTAAATCCTTTAAACTTTCAGACAAGTGGGGTTCTGTCCTGACGGCTCATTTTGGAGCAGAAGCTCACCAGGAAGAAAAGAAACAGAAATCAAAAAACGGTCCATTGGTCATCTGGGATTTGTCAAAAAATAAAGAATTCCGAGTGCCTAATGCCAATAATTATGCTCTGGCCGAAAATTCTGCAAAAGTACTCTTGAGTACTTCTGAGAAAAAATTTAGTACCGTAAAATTGTTTGATGTAAATAAAGGAAGCTTCCAGGATATTTGGTCAGACAGTTTGGACTGCAAATCCATGAACATAGCTTCTCAAGGAGATCAGGTAGCTTTTATTACTTTGAAAGAAAAAGAAGCCGAATCAGTAGCTGTACACCATTGGAAATCGTCCAATAATCAGTTAAAAGTTGTTGCAAATGTCGATAGCCGCTTCTTAAAAGAGAATTGGGTCATTAGTGAACATGCAAGTCCCAGGTTTAAGGAAGATGGCAGTCAGTTATTTTTTGGTATTGCTCCTCCCCTACCCAAGAAAGATGAGACCATCCTGGACGACGAAAGGCCCGTGGTCGAGGTATGGAATTATAAGGACAAAAGAACTTATCCCCAACAAAAAATCCAACTAAAAAATGATCAGCGTAAATATTTTAGCTGCTTAATGGATACTCAAAGTGGAAAAATCATACAACTGGCTAATCAGGAATTGCCAAATGTATCCATTGATGTCAGAAGCCCTTCCAAATGGTTGATAGCTTATGAAGATGAAGCTTTTAGGCGCCAATCCAGCTGGGAAGGTGGACCAACGCACAAAAATATTTATTTGATTAATGGAAGCACAGGAGAAAAAGAATTAGTAGCCGAAAAGATGAGAGGTTCAGCACAAATGTCTCCATCGGGTAAGTATTTATATTGGTATAACTTTCCGGAATCTTCCTGGTTTGTATATTCTTTGGCCACTAAGAAAACCAGAAATATTAGCAAGGATTTAGGAGTATCTATTTCTAATGAACTTCATGACAGTCCAAGCTACCCTGGTCCATATGGTATAGCAGGCTGGACCAGCAATGATGATTTCCTCTTGCTATATGACCGATATGATATCTGGCAAATTGACCCTCAAGGAAATATCAATCCTGTCAACTATTTTAAAGGAAGAGAAAAAAAGCGCATTCATCGTTATATTAAAGTAGATCCCAATGATCGTGCTATTGAAGAAGTAGCACCTATGCTTATTCATTTTACAGATGAGGAGACTAAAGAAGAGGGCTATCTTACTTTTAATTTGCACACAGGAGTGCAAAAGATCCTTCAAAAAGGTGCTTTTTCCTATTCAAGACGTCCGATCAAAGCCAGAAATGCAGATCGCTATATTTTCACAAAAGAAAATTATCAGATTTTTCCAGATCTTCAATACAGCAGTGATTTAAAGAGTTCTACAAAAATTAGTACTGCCAATCCCCAACAAAAAGAATTTAATTGGGGTACCATGGAGATGGTCGAATGGACTTCACTAGATGGCCAGCGTTTAAAAGGCTTGTTGGTTAAGCCCGAAAATTTTGACCCTAATAAAAAGTATCCTTTGATGGTCAATTTTTATGAGAAAAGTTCTCAGGGACTGAACCGACATCGCAGGCCAGAGTTTCACCGTTCGACAATGAACTACCCTTATTATGCCAGCAAGGGCTATGTGATTTTTAACCCGGATGTTCCATATAAGATTGGTTATCCTGGTGAAAGTGCTTATAATTCAGTTATCCCTGGAGTTACCAACTTAATTAATCAGGGCTTTATTGATGAAAAACGGATCGGTTTGCAAGGGCATAGTTGGGGCGGTTATCAAATTGCCTATTTAGTAACTCGATCCGATTTATTTGCCTGTGCAGAATCAGGAGCGCCCGTTGTCAATATGATTTCAGCATATGGAGGTATTCGATGGGGTTCGGGGGCAAGCAGAATGTTCCAGTATGAGCACACCCAAAGTAGGATCGGTGGAACCTTATGGGACTACCCTCTTCGTTACATGGAGAATTCCCCCATTTTTACCATTGATAAAATAAAAACTCCTGTACTCATTTTGCATAACGATAATGATGGAGCTGTACCCTGGTACCAGGGGATTGAATTTTTTATGGCCATGCGAAGATTGGATAAGCCGGCTTGGATGTTGAACTATAATAACGAGCCTCACTGGCCCTTGAAGCTGCCCAATCGCAAGGATTTTCAAAAGCGAATGAGCCAATTTTTTGATCATTATTTACAAGGGGCACCTATGCCTGTGTGGATGGATAGAGGTATTCCAGCTATGGAAAAAGAAAGTAATATGGGGTATGAAGCAGTAGATAAACATTAAGAAAAAAAGCCGCTTGACAGCGGCTTTTTTTCTTAATGTTTATCTACTTACTTTTTTATTTTTGTTTAATGAAAATTATTATATCAACGCTTTTTTTTGTTTTTATAGCCAATATTTGTTGGACTCAATCATCTAAGTGTAGTTGTGAAGGTGATCTGGATTATTTATTAGAGGAGTTAAAAAATGCTCCGAGTTATAAGGAGCAGATTAAGGGCGCTAAAAAGGCTTCATTTTATCAATATGTGGAGCAGATTAAAGGTGAGATAAAGAAGGAAGAGAAAATCGATTTACATTGTCAGGTGTATCTGCAAAAAGTGATTAAGCAAATCCGAGATGAGCATTTGTATTTGACGCCTGTAATAAAAAGGGTAAAAACGGATGAAGAAGTCAAAAACTTCCAGGCCTCTTCTGTTTATCAAATGACTCCTATTTATGAGGAAAATCTTCAAGATTTAGAGAAAAAAACAAGTGAATATCCAACCAGTGATATAGAAGGAATTTACTATACAACCAATAAGCTATTAAAAATAGCTGTCGTTCTCAATGATAAAAAAGAGTATCAAGGGATAGTTCTGGAATCAAAAACCAGCCTTTGGAAACCAGGTCAGGTGAAATTTATTATTTGGTCTAAGGAGAATAGCGTCATTGCTATAGAGTATGATTGGTATCATAACGGCCATTACCGCAGCGGAAAAAATGTGACCTATTTACTCCAAAGTCTTCAGTATGTTAAAAATCCTGACCGGGTACCTGTATTTCGAAAACGAAATACGGCTTCCTTTAATGAGTATAAAAAATTGGATGGTCAAACAGCCTACCTTTACATAGGATCTTTTAAAGGGAGCACTAAAAATCTTCGGGAATTAGACTCTCTTTATCTAGCCATCCAATCTTCTGTTCAGGAAGTCAAAACTTTAATTATTGATGTCAGAGATAATACTGGGGGTGGGCTAAGAGCGAATTATAAATTACTGGATATTTTGGATGCTAATTTAGGAAAGCAAAATTTGCATTTGATCGTCAATCGTTTTACGGGGAGTGCTTCTGAACATTTCACTTTAGAATTGAAATCCAGAGGAGCTACCATTTATGGCGAAAATACCAGAGGAGCCATTAATTATCGATATCGAAACAGAGCCAGCAATAAGCCCAGCCCAGTCACTCCTTGTTATCAATATAGGATAGGCTTGACAGTGGCAAAAAACCCAAAAGAGTTCAAAAACCTGGAAAACGAACAGAATGGGATTGATCCGGATATCACGCTCAGCTATGATGAAGATTGGTTAACTCAGGTATTGAGGAAAATAGAGTAGATTCTGAATTATGAAGAATATTCAGGCCCCTTTGAAGTAAATTTGCCAGTTGAGATCCGCTGCAAAGGGTTTAAAAATGGTCAGGGATCCACCTTAGAAAGCAAAAGAACATTTAAAATAAATTAATGCGCCTATTTTCCCTGATGAATGGCCATTTTTCCCTGCAATTAATTCTGCTAATCATTTAACTTGCAGAGCATTTTTTTTAGCCAAAAATTATTGGAATATGAAATTATCTGCTCTGCTTGGATTATTTTTTTTGATGTTTAATATTTCTTGTTCTGCACCTGCTGAAAATCAACCACTAGCCAATAAGCCTTCAATTACTGAAGAACATTCATCATTGGAAGAGTTAAAAAGTGTGATCATTGAAAATTCAGAAAACTACACACAAGCCATAAGGGAAGTAAATGCGGAGAAGGTACTTTCTTTTTTAAGCGAGGATATGATCATTTATCGGCCAAAAGGGGACGATTTTATTGGTAAACCTGCTTTTCGACAATTCATCGAGAAATTTTATGAGGGCTTGGTCATTAAAGATTTGGAAATTGAAGAAAGGGGCATAGATATTTCTGATAGCCTGGCTGTAGAAACGGTTGTTTATTCTGAATCTTTTAGCAAAAATGGAGGAGCATTTACTCCTATCAAAGGAAGGTATTTAGCGGTCTGGAAAAAGGAAAGTTCTGGAGATTGGAAATTATCAAAAATGGTCAACCTTCCATAACCGTTTCCATCATTATAATTGATCTAATATTTTCTCCTGGTAGGTTTTACCTATGGGGAGCTGGCGATTATTAATTTCTACAAATTCTTTTGTAAAAAAAGACACCTTGTTTTTATTAATGATATAAGATTTATGAATCCGAACAAAGGCATCATTTAATTCTTCAAGAAGTGATGACATAGAAGTATATATTACGAAGTTTTTTTCAGGGCTAATCACCTTGACATAATTACTCATTCCTTCAATAAAGAGGATATTATTCAAAGGAATTTTGGCCATTTTTCGATTGCTTTTGGCATATAAAAACTCCGTTTTCAGTTTTGATTGATGAGCTCTATTATTGGTTGGGTTAAAAAGTTTTTTATATCTCATTACTGCCTTCAGGAATCGATCAAAAGAGATGGGTTTAAGTAAATAGTCCAGTACCTCTAATTCAAAACTATCCAAAGCAAATTCCCTATGAGCAGTAGTAATGATAACGGAAGGCGAGTTGGTGAGTATCCGTATAAAGTCCAGACCTTTAAGCCTTGGCATTTCAATATCTAAAAACATTAAATCAATATCGTGATTTTCGAGGATTTCATTGGCTTCCATTGCATTATTGCAGATGGCTACTAACTCCAGTTCTTTAAGATCCTGCAAATAGCCTTCTAAAATCCGTTGGGCAACCGGCTCATCATCAACAATTATGCATTTTATTTTTTCCATAGATCTTTTGTTTATTTATTCGTTTGGGTCGACCCTAGCCAGTTGGTGGCCGGATAAATCAATCCATAGCTCAGCATTAAAGACCTCTTTTTCTTTTTTAGTTTCTAGTTTATGAGCATCAGGGTATAAAAGTTTCAACCGTCGGTTTAAGTTCGAAAGGCCAATCCCTTCATTTTTTTTGTTTTCAGGTAAATCAATAGGGAGTGAATTTTTTATCTGGAAAAATATGGCTTCCCCCTTCCTTTTTAATTTAATATCAATTTTGGCATACTTAGTTTCCTCTTTAACTCCATGTTTAAAGGCATTTTCTACCAAAGGGAATAATAATAAAGGAGCCACTTTAAGATCCTGAATTTTCTCTTCATTAATTTGCCATTCTACATCTACCCTATCTCCATACCTTTCTTTTTCAATAGCCACATAATCCCGGATTAATTTTAATTCTTGATCTAAAGTTAACAAGGCCTGATTTGACTCATAAAGGGAATAACTCAACAAATCAGACAATTGAAGGATCAATCCTGGAACCTTATCAGATTTTTCTATGGATAAACCATAGATATTATTTAGGGTATTAAAGAGAAAATGTGGGTTAATTTGTGATTTTAGGTATTTTAACTCGGTAGCAATTTTTTCCTTTTCCAGCTGCTTGATTTTATTTTTTTCAGTATACCAATCGGAAAATACTTTTATGCCAATTGAAAAAGCAACAGGAGTGGCAATGATAACCGCATTTTGAAAAATTTTGTCGATTAGCAGAGGTTTAAGTCCAGGTCTCCACCAATCAGGGAAAAATACAGGGTAGCCCCAATAAATAAAAATATAGCGCTGTAAGGTGGCCATCAATCCAATAACGATAATTAGGTATAGGATGTATTTAAAGATTTGATTTTTATACAAATACCTGGACATCAGCACGTAATAGTTGACATAAACGGCCACCATGCGAACAGGAAGAAATAACAATTCAAATATCATTGCATGCCCAAAAGTATCTCGGTATCCAAATTCCGAAATGGCAAAGGTGAGCATCAGAATAAGCCAGAAAAGAATATGTCGCCCAATAACTTTTAAAAGTTTGGAATTCATCATATAAATATAGGATGGATTTATGCTAAAGAACTTTAATTTATGTCAACAAAGAGTTTAGAAGGGTAAAATGAGCGTTTACAGCAGGCTACTAACCGTATTTATATATTTGCCAGCTATTGTAGATGTTATGAAAAACAATGTAAAAAATAGGCCCAAGTCCCGTAATAGGGTTTACAAAAGTAAGTGCCAGCCACAGAGCGAACATGGTATTTTTCCTCCCTAATGATAGCCCCGTTTCTACATAATTTTTTTTACTGCTTACCCTTTCTCCTATTTGAAATTGTAGGAAACAAACTACTCCGATAACCATTGCGATATACAGAAATTCATACCAAGCCGTCACTTCATCATTGGCAATGTAGTTAGAAGCCTTAGCAGAAGCAATATAGACATTAGTAAGAAATAGATAAAAAGGAACCCTAGTAAAGTGCCTAAACCATAACCTTAGGCGAGGAAGAAAATTTCGGATAGCCTGGGCCAGTATTAGAGGAATGAATACGACCTGAGCTACAGGAATCATTATTTCCCAAACATTAACCTGAGTCTCCACACTTAAGGCCAATGGCAGGGTAAATGGAATGACCAAAGCCATGATCGGGCTGGTAAATATGACCGATGCGGTTACAAAGCTTACATTTTTTTTCATAAAAATGGCCATCACAGGAGCACCTGCTGCTGTTGGTGCCGAGCAAATTACAAAAGCTGCCATGGCAGCCATCATATTAAAATTCCGGAGGCTAAAAAAAACAATCAGTGGGATAATAATATTCAGAACAGCCACCTTTAGATGATCCAGACTGATCATCCCTCTGCTCATTTTTACATCTAAAAAGGCAAAAAACAGCATGGCCATCACAAAATATCTAACCAGAAAAGTCAGATGATGTCCTATGGGAAATAAAATTCCTAACAGGATGGTACCAAAGATAAAAGCAGCTTTCAAGACATGGGTTTAAATAGACCATTGAATAGAAGGCCAAAGATATAAAGACTTTTGAGAAGGAGATATTTGGGCAAAGGGTGTCGGCAGCGGCTCGCTGCCGACACCCTTTATGATACTAGAGGCTTTTTATTTTCGGAAAAACATCCCAGATCCAATTCTATTATTTCGAAACCAGTCTGGTTGCCAATAATAAGTTGGAGAGACTGCACTACCCTCATCTTTGTCTCTAATCAAAAAGTTCATTCGAATGGTTTTCCAGTTTTCTCCCTGTTTTTCTTTGATGTAGCTAATAGGAATGGCCAGTTCAAAGTGATATCCTACATCTTTTGGGATACATTCCCATTCTGTGCCTTCGGGCAAAGGATTGGTACCCGTTGTTACATAAGGAAGATCCTTTACTTTAGGAGTGGTGGTTAGGTAAAAAGAATTTCGATACCATCCTCTTCCATTATCCATAGCACTTTTGGTAAGTGGATCAGCATTCAAAACAACGCCAACATGATCCTGATTCCAAGTAGAAGTAGCCGGATCAACAAGCAATTGGTCATCTTGAATTTTAGCTGCTACATAGATGTGATCCTTTCCTTGCAAAATGGCAAACTGCCCTGAAAAGTTGGGTCTATCTTTTGGTTTAATTTGGTAAGGAAAGTTGTTCCATTCACTTAGATCTCCATCTACCTGGATGGCTTTTTTTGACTTGATTAATTGTAAACGTTCCTCTACGCCCAATAGAATTTTATAAGGAATTTCAACTTTAGGGAATTCTTCTACCTCAAATTTAACTTTTGCGGTAATGGGAATTTGTTCTGACCTGCTGGTTTGTCGCTTTGGACGCCTTTCTATTTCAAGGTCAACAAATTTAACAGAGTTGGGATTTACCTGAACCTTATTTTCTGAAAGGGTGGATTTATAATGCCAGTTAAATGATTTATGAAGACTTACCTCCATCGGCCAATCTGTGTCATTTTTGAGGCTAATTCGAGCTTTTCCGGATTTAAATTTTTTATCTACAAAAATAGGTTCAACACTAATTGGATTGTTTCTGGTTAAGGCATTCAGATGATTTCTTTTTTCTTCTGTCATCACATCCTGATCGAACACCCCTTCCAATTGCAAATTAGCAATGATGGGTCCATCATCAGTCATCGTTACCCAGACTACATGATCAAATTCGCCAAAGTCTGGTCCGCGTAAAGAACTGGAACCACCAGTAGTTGCCAACATAAAGTAATTTCCATTATTACGTTCATATCTGACATAATTATGGCGGTGTCCTACAAAAACGGTATGCTGACGATTAGAAAGCAACTTTTCTACATTAGGCCATTTTAAATTTTCGGCTCTTTGCAACCAAAGAGGTTGATGCATAAAGACCAAGGTCCATTTGACATCCTGATTCTCTCTTAAGGTTTTTTCAATCCAGTCATACTGAGTATCGGAAATGGTACCTCTACCAGATCCTCGATATTGATCTTCTGAATTAAGACATAGGAATAAGACATCTTTGTATTTAAAGTGATAATAGGTCGGGCCAAAGCGTTTTTTCCATTCATCTTCCATAACTTTGTTTGTAATATCATGATTACCAGGCAGGTAGAAAAAAGGCATCTCCAATTGGTCGATGAAACCATCAAACTCCTTCCATTGTCGATCCAGTTCTGCAACATCTTCAGTATATCCCTCAATGAGATCCCCTACACTCATAACAAATTCGGGCTGCAACAAATTCAGGCGTTTAACACCTTCCATAAAAACTCCCGGTCTGTGGCCTCCCGTACGGTCGGTTACGATTGCAAATTGGAAATTCCCTGGTTCATTGTTTAGATTGAGGCTGGTCCAGGGTTTAGGGCCTTGGGGAACAGTGATCTCAAGTTTTGATTTTTCTCCGTATTTATTTGTTTGGGAAAACAAGGTTAGTGCAAAAAAAAGGAATAGGCAAAGGCTTAGTATTCTAGCAGTCATGATGAATTGGATTTTAGTATAAAAATAAAGGGAGAACTAGGAAAGAGGAAAGAATGTAGGTTAAATTATGTTGAAGTTTGTTTTAAGGGGGGGGTAAGACATGTCATGTTTAGATATGACATGTCATGCCAAAAACGACATATTTTTATAAGGCTATCACGAATATTGAAACAACGTTTTATAATCGACTGAAAATCAAACTCTTATTCCCAAAAGCATTTAAATGCCTGATTTTCTATTACATGTCATGTCTAGACATGACATGTCGAAAAAAAGAAGACATGACATGTCTAAATATGACATGTCTAATTCGATTTGTAATTATCCTCTATAAAATAGAACTTAGCTTTCCTAAAATACGCTCAAAGATCCATGAAAAATTTTAGCCGTTACTTTGTTATTGCTTTATCCATAATCGCAGTCATCGTTCTTACCTATATCTTTAGCAACATCGTTATGTATGTTCTAATTTCCTGGGTCTTAGCAATGCTGGGTCAGCCTCTCATGAAGTTATTTCAAAAAATTAAAATTGGTAAATTCAAAGTGGGGCCAAATATGGGTGCCATTCTGACCTTAACCTCCTTTTTTGTCATTATCAGCTTATTGTTTTCCCTCTTTGTTCCACTTATCATTCAACAAGCCAGTAATCTTGCAGAGGTTGATTATGCAGCTGTAGCTACGGCCTTGGAGGAACCAATTGGTCAAGCAAATGAATGGTTGATTGAACATGGTGTCGACCCCAAAACAGCCGATATTGACAAAGGGCTACAGGATGCATTCGGAAATATTTTTCAACCAGGCATGGTAGCCAATTTCCTGAGTTCAACCCTTGGAGCTGCCGGTAGTATTTTCTTTGCCATATTTTCCATCGTTTTCATTACCTTCTTTTTCCTCAAAGAAAGAGGTTTATTTGATGAATTCGTCCTGGCTCTGGTACCTGATAAGTATGATAAACAAGTCAAGGAAGTTTTTGATGATTCCAGCTATCTACTTAGTCGTTATTTTAGAGGAATTCTTACTCAGATTACCATTATTACCCTCTACATGTGGATCATGCTCAGCATTTTTGGCATCCAAAACGCTTTATTGATCGGCCTGTTTGCAGCAATTATTAATGTCATTCCTTATATCGGGCCTTTGCTGGGAGCTCTTTTTGGTGTTTTTATAACCATTTCTTCTAATCTGGATCTCGAATTTTATAATGAGATGCTGCCATTGATTCTTACGGTAGTAGCCATTTTTGCCAGCATGCAATTAATTGACAATGTATTACTTGTTCCATTTATTTTTTCAAACAGCGTTTTGGCGCATCCCCTAGAAGTCTTTTTAGTCATTTTAATGGGTGCTCAATTATTTGGGATTGTGGGAATGGTATTGGCTTTGCCTACCTACACTGTCATTCGGGTTATCGCTAAGGAGTTTTTGAACAAGTTTAAGATTGTGCAGAAATTGACTGGGAAGATGAAGGAGGTGGTGGATTGAATAGGTGTTCAAGTGTTCAAGTGTTCACGTTAATTAGTATGGTTTTGAGTTTAAAGTTTATTCTTTATTTTCAAGAGTAGTTTTTAATAGATCCCTTATTTCTTTAGATGAGGGATGAGGGGCAAATTCATCAATAATTTTTCCAGCTTTATCGATCAAAACATATCTCGGAATTCCAGTGACAGTATATACCTTATTAACCGAAGACTTCCTGCCTTCCGGAGCAATTAATTGTATGCCTCCCAATTTTTTATCCTTTACATATTTTGTCCATCGGCTTATATCCTGATCGATAGAGATGCCAAGAAAAACAATATCATTATTTGAGGCATACTCTCTTCGTAATTTTTCCCAGTCAGGTAATTCCTTAATGCATGGAGCACACCAGGTAGCCCAGAAATCAATATATACTACTTTTCCTCGCAATTCCCTGAGACTTATTTTTTGTTGATTTATATTTGAAAGGGTGAAATCAGGTGCAATTTTACCTTTACTTAATTTCATGGAATTTTCCCTAATTAATAGGTCAATATCTTCTCGATAATCCTTGGTGGTACAAAGTTCATTAAATCGATTTTGGACCCATTGCAAACTATCATTACTTGTCTTAAAAAAACGAAACGCAGTTACATAATAGAGGTAATCTTTTATTTTTTGATTATCATATGTGTTTCCAATTCCTTCAAACAGGGCAAGTAATTTGCCTACCGGATCATCTTTTTCTTGAAATTGTTTAAATACATCATTTTGAACCCGGCCTCTATAATTACTGAATAAATATCCTCGAAAATGATTGTATTGTAACAAGGTAGAATCTTCAAAATAGGCTTGCATTTGGTATTCTATGTCAGCCTGAAGTTCCTTATCACTTTTTCTGGCATAATATTTTGCTGCCAGGTCCATGAGGTATAGCGTAAGGAATTTCTTTTCTTGTTGAATAAATTGTGCGTCCAAAAGTTGAGAATGCTTTTTTAATAATTCTCCTAATTGTATCGACAAGTGGTCCAAGGCTAGCTCAAAGGAATCTTGAGCAAGGTTAAATATTTTTTTCTGGTATATGCTTCTATCAATCGAGGACCTTGCAAAGAGGTAATTATTTTTATCAGCATGATCTCCTGAAAACTCAAATTTGGATTGGGAGGGATTAATCTTAATAAAGATACTATCTCCCTCCTGTGCATAAAAATCTGTATATAATTGATCATAAACCAGATATATCATCCCTCCAGCCAATGTGGATATTCGCGCACTAAAAATTCCCTCTGAATCAGTTTCTTTTTCAATATGTCTGAACCGATCTTGTACAAGCATAATCTTTTTACCCTCTTCAATTTTATCAACTTGTCCAACAACAACTATTCCGGAAGCTTGATTTTTGGTATCAAAATTTTGATCAACACTTAATCCGAGTAAAGGATTCATTAAGCATAAAAAAAGAACTGAAATTTTCATTTTTTTATCAATTTTTTAAACGCTTCAAAAAGGACTTCTTTGCTTCTTTCTTGTATTTCAGAACTATAAAATAAATCACCATCTCCGTCAATGATAAAACTTCGGGGAATGGAGGCATAGGCACCAAAATCAGCTAACTCCTGATAATTTTGATCATTTTCATCAAACCTATTCACCCAAACCTGAGGCCAGGGTAATGGGTTTTGCTCAAGATACTTTTCTAATCTTTTGTTATCAATGTCCATATTAACTCCAATAAACACTACTTCCTCTCTTTTTCCATACAGTTCAAATAAAGATCGTTTTGTAGGTAGTTCGTCCAGACATGGCCTACACCAGGTTGCCCAAAAATGTAAGAATATGATCTTGCCTCTTAGCTCTTGGCTGGAAATTTTTCTCCCTTCATGGCTTTGAACCGTAAAGTTAGGGGCAGGCATTCCGATTAGGAGTTTTAAGGTAGCCACTCCAGCTTTGGCTTTTCTAAAAACTGGATTATTATCAGGGAGATCCAGTTCCAATATTTTTTGATAACATTCCCTTTCTTTTTCTGCTTGAGAAAGTGCATGAAAAGCATAGGCTTTATCTATTAATATTTTGGATTTTCTTTCAGCTGTGCCTGCCAAAGGGAGCCATTCATTAAGTTTTAAGATATAATCCTCATGACAATATCTACAAATGCCATAAAAAGCTTTTCGATAGAATAAAAAGGTCACATCCCAGGCCTCTGTATTGACATCAAAACTTTCCACTATTTTCAAGATGCGATAATGGTTTTTATTACGAAGCCAAGTGCCAAGGGCAAAAACAAGAGCATCTACTGATTGGGTATTGCCCCATTCTTTAAACATTTTTTTGGCTTCTGTTTCCCGGTAGTTAAATGCCGATAAAGATGAATCATTATCTATAGCAATTACATTTTGCCAAATAGAATCAAGGGGTAATTCTAAACTTTGAGCCTTTATTTGGTATGTTCCAGCCGAAATAGAAAATATGACAAAAATAAAATTGGATAATTTTGGGAGCTTCATACTAATAAAAGTTAACTGAGATGATTATCCTACTAAAAACAGTGTAGATCAGCTTATCCGTGTTTTCCAGTGGCAATATTATTCCTAGGTGAATATTATGAGGTTTCAATACACGATTCTAATGCAACTTAAACTATTGAAATAGATTCATCAATTCAAAAAAATGGCGTAAGAAGCGTGATATTTATTATATTTTAAATTAGTATAATTACTATGTGTTCAGTTCGCAAAAAAGCGTCAGAATTTTATCATAAGTAAAAAATTGTAACCTTTCTAACAAACTCGCCTTTCATTTTATTTTTTCTAAACATCTTTGCTTGTTTCTAGTTTGATCTCCTGACACGCAAATATTTCAAATTATTTAAAATCGGAATGATGAAAAGAGTATTCATTTTTCCTGCTCTCCTATTAACCGTATTGAGCAGTTTTGTATTCGTATCTTGTGATAATGATGATGATGAACCAACTCCACAAGTCCCTAACATTGTTGAGTTTGCACAAGGTGATGCTAATTTTAGTCTACTTGTTGATGCTGTTGTAAAAGCTGATTTAGCTACTGTTTTGAGTGGTGATGGACCATTCACACTGTTTGCACCTAACAATACAGCGTTCCAGGCCTTTTTGAATGCCGCTGGAACCAATACTATTGAAAATACGCCCAAAGAAGTACTAGTACAAGTTCTTACCAATCATGTAATTTCTGGTGAGCTGAAAGCTGCTAGTTTGAGTACAGGATATGAAATGACATTAAGTGGAACGAGCTTCGGAAATGATATTACTGCTAATATTTACATTAATACAGATCAAGGTGTAACCATTAATGGAACATCAAGTGTAATCACTCCTGATGTGGAAGTATCTAATGGTGTTATCCATGTTATTGATGCTGTAATTGCTCCTCCAACTGTTGTAACTTTTGCTACTGCAGATCCAAATTTCAGCTCTTTAGTAGCTGCTCTAACAGCTCCTGGATTAAGCACTAATTTTGTAAATGTTTTAAGTGGCAATGGACCATTCACCGTTTTTGCTCCAACCAATGCTGCTTTCCAGGCTTTACTAGATAGCAATCCAGATTGGAATACAGTGACCGATATTCCAACATCCACTTTAGAGGCTGTTTTATTGTATCACGTTGCTAGTGGAAATGTCAGATCAACTGATCTAGTAGATGATATGGATGTTACTACCCTATCAAGTGATGCTAAATTCCAAATTGACTTGGATCAGAATCCTCCAATGATTATGGCAGGCCAAAATACTGCCAATATCGTCGTTACGGATGTACAAACGCAGAATGGAGTAATCCATGTTATTGATACTGTAATCCTTCCTTAAACGAGGATTTAAATAATCAGGCTTATATCTCAAAGAAATAATATTGGCTGTCTCATCCGTACGGACGAGACAGCCAATATTATTTTTGCCAATTACCTCTGTAGCATCACTTTCTTATTAATCAAGACCTTCCCTGCTCTCAGCCTAACCAGATAAATACCTGCTGGCATGGGCTGCCCATTCTGGTCTTTTCCATCCCACAAAACTCGATGCTCTCCTTTAGGGGCTACCTCTGATAATAGGGTATGCACACGCTGTCCATGAATGTTGAAGATCTCAATGGTCGCTTTTTCTTCCTGATTCAAATTGAAGCTCAAATTAATTTCCTCCTGAAATGGATTTGGAAAAGCATTTAGTTTAGTAATGAGGTTATTATTCTCCTGGCCTTGCTTTTTCAAACTCCAGCCTCCCCATCCTCCTGGGTTTGGGTTAGGATTGCTGTCTTCTTCACAGGCATCTCCTTTTCCATTATTATTACTGTCCTTTTGATTCGGATTGTAAGTATCTGGGCAGTTGTCACAGCTGTCGAGTAGTCCGTCATTATCACTGTCCATTCCCTCTAGGGTGACCTTGGCCTGGCAGTAGGCGGTATTCCCTTTTTCATTGGTCACTGAGAGTAATAAGTTTTGCACTTTACCCTTCACACAATGAATGTCCATATTGGATGTGGGAGATAGTGAGCTTCCAAAAATGGAGCCTGCTGGACTGATGAGTAGCGTAACGGAACCACAATCATCAAAAGAACCATTGTCAATATCTACAGCTTTGATGTTGACCAATCCGCTACTTTGCATAGGGATGGAGATGTTTTTGCACAGCGCATTCGGAGCTGCATCGCCTCCAACAATCACCCACTGAGTTTGAATGCTGGTATTTCCATTACCGTCATCGTAATTCCAGAGGATGGCATAGGTTCCTTCCTGATCAAATTCAAGCGGGCTGTCAGTAGTAGCCGTAACAGATCCTGCACAGTTATCGGTAGCAGTTGGGAAATTCGTAATCATGACCGAGCAAGAGCCTGTTAAAGTAGGTAAATTAGCCTGATCGGGTACGGGAGCTTTGGTATCCCGGATAACCACTCTCTGAGTTTGAGAGGAAGTATTGCCATTGCCATCATCAAAATTCCAGGTGATGAGGTAGATACCTTGAGTATTATAAGTCAATGGATCAGTAGTGGTGCCAATAACAGTCCCTACACAACGATCGGTAGCCGTTGGCTTTGTAGAAACGGTAAGGCCACATTGTGCCCTAAGAGTTGGTAGATTATTTCGATCGGGAACTGGAGCGATATCATCCTCAATGATAATGGTTTGATCCTGGCTGGAGGTATTGCCATTGCCATCATCATAGACCCAAGTTACAGTATAAGCTCCTTCTTTATCAAAGTAAAGTGGATCAAAAGTAGTGCCGATGACCTGACCTTCACAATTATCGGTAGCAAAAGGAGGTTCCAAACCAGCCTCACAGTTTCCAGTGATGGTAGGCAAAGTAGCCAAATCTGGCACCGGAGCAGTGATATCCTTAATGATCACCGTTTGAGTTTGAGTGGACACATTACCATTGCCATCATCAAAAGTCCAGGTAACAGTGTGAGTTCCCTGGCTAGCGTAGGACAGGGGATCATTGGTAGTGCCTATAATAGTACCTTCACAGTTATCTGTGGCTGTAGGAGTCTGAGAAAGGCTTGCAGCACATTCTCCTGTCACAGTAGGCAGGCTAGCTGCATCTGGAACAGGAGCAGTAACATCATCCACAATGACGGTTTGAGTTTGGCTTATTGAATTGCCGTTGCCATCATCAAAAGTCCAGGTGATGGTGTGAGTTCCTTGAGTAGAATAAGTCAGTGGATCAGAAGTAGTGCCTATAATGGTTTGTCCAGTACAATTGTCATTTGCAGTAGGCACAGTAGATACAGTTGCCGAACACTCACCAGTTACGGTGGGCAAAGTGCTTAAATCAGGCACTGGTTTAGTGACATCTTCCACAATGACGGTTTGAGTTTGGCTTATTGAATTGCCGTTGCCATCATCAAAAGTCCAGGTGATGGTATGAGTACCTTGAGAATTATAGACCAAAGGATCATTTGTAGTTCCTGTGATGGTTCCAGAACAATTATCGCTAGCAGTAGGAGCAGAAGACACAGTAGCGGAACATTCTCCCCTTATGGTAGGTAAAGAAGCTACATCTGGTATAGGCTTAATTTCATCTTTGATGATGACGGTTTGAGTTTGGGTTGCTACATTACCATTGCCATCATCATATTTCCAGGTGATGAGGTGAGTGCCCGGAGTGGAAATTTTGGAAAGGTCACCAGAAGTACCCACAATGGTTCCGGCACAATTATCGGTGGCAGTAGGAGCATTAATTACCGCTGAACATTCTGCTTCAATATCTGGCAAACTTGTTATATCTGGTACTGGAAGAACACCCTCCTCTACAATGATGTTTGCTTCACAAGAATGAGAATTACCGCTCTTATCCTGAACGGTCAATTTAACAGTATGCATACCAAGGCTGGAACAATCAAAGCTTGTTATGTCCAGACTCATTCCCTCTATGCCACAATTATCGCTGGAACCCAAATTTACCTGCTGAGGTTCCAGTGAGGCAGTGCCAGATTCATTTAATTGAACCGTAACTTCCTGACATCTTGCGACAGGGGCTAAATCATCGACAATGGTGACATTACCGAAGCAACCCCCTACATTTCCATTCCAATCCTCTACTAACATTAAAACTTCAAAGGTTCCAATATCTTCACAAGTAAGGATTGAAGGTTGCCAATTTATTACCGCAGCAAAAGTACAGTTATCAAAACTACCATTATTGATCATTCTAGGATTGAAAGAAACTGTACCCGATTCAGAAAGCGGCAGCGTAATATTCTTACATATGGCAG
Organism: Saprospiraceae bacterium; assembly: GCA_028285545.1. GTDB lineage: Bacteria > Bacteroidota > Bacteroidia > Chitinophagales > Saprospiraceae > JANQPA01. The sequence continues at coordinate 31,553 of JANQPA010000099.1, forward strand.
TTGGGGCCCGAGCATCAATTACCCTTACTCTTCCTACACAAGAACTGGTATTTCCACTTTCATCAGTCACAAGAATAGTAAGGTCGTAAGTAAGATCTACCCGTTCACAGGAAAAATCTATTTTTTCCTTTCCATCCAAAAAGCTAATTTGTACCTCTCCACAAGCATCAAAAGAGCCATTATCAAAACTATAAGGTGTAACTGAAGCTCGACCATTTTCATCCACAACTACGTTTATATTTTTGCAAATGGCTACGGGGGGGTCGTTATCAATAAAATTTTCAAATTTTACATCTGCGGTACAAGAACTTTCATTGCCACTCTTGTCTTTAACGGTTAAGGTGACTGTTTTATCAGAACAATTTATAAGGGTTTTGTCCAAAGTCATTTCCTCAATACCACAATTATCGCTGGAACCCATATCTACTTGCTGTGGTTCCAGTGAGGCAGTGCCAGATTCATCTAATTCAACAGTAATGAGATCCTGGCATCTTGCAACGGGGGCTAAATCATCGACAATGGTAACATTACCGAAGCAACCCCCTACATTTCCATTGAAATCCTCTACTAACATTAAAGCTTCAAAGGTTCCAATATCTTCACAAGTAAGGATTGAAGGTTGCCAATTTTTTACAAAAGCAAAAGTACAGTTATCAAAACTACCATTATTGATCATGCTAGGACTGAAAGAAACCGTACCCGATTCAGACAGCGGCAGCGTAATATTCTTACATATGGCAGTTGGGGCCCGACCGTCACGTACCGTTACTCTTCCTACACAAGAACTGGTATTTCCACTTTCATCCGTCACAAGAATAGGAACGTTGTAAGTAAGTACTATCCGTTCACAGAAAAAAACTATTTCTTCCTTTCCATTAAAAAAGCTAATTTCTACCCCTCCACAAGCATCATAAGAGCCATTATCAAAATCAGAAGGGACAACCGAAGCTCGACCATTTTCACCCAGACCAACGTTTATATTTTTGCAAATGGCTACAGGGGGGGCCTTATCAATAAAATTTTCAAATTTCACCTCTGCGGTACAAGAACTTTCATTACCGCTCTTGTCTTTGACAGTTAAGGTGACGGTGTTATCAGCACAACTTACAAGGGTTTTGTCCAGAGTCATTTCCTCAATACCACAATTATCGCTGGAACCCATATCTACTTGCTGTGGTTCCAGTGAGGCAGTACCTGTTTCAGACAGCGACAACGTAACATCCTTACATATGGCAGTTGGAGGAGTAATATCATCCACAACTAATGTTCTTACACAAGAACTGGTATTTCCACTTTCATCGGTCACAAGAATAGAAATAGTTTGAATAATATTTGACCGATCACAAGAAACATCAATTTTCTCTCTGCCATCCGAAAAACTTATTTCTACCCCTCCACAAGCATCATAAGAACCATTATCAAAATCAGAAGGGACAACTGAAGCCTGACCATTTTCATCTAGGTAAATGCGTACATTTTTGCAAATAATTACGGGTGGTTGGTTATCAATAAACTTCACCTCTGCGGTACAAGAACTTTCATTGCCGTTAACGCCTTTAACGGTTAAGGTGACGGTTTTATCAGAACAATTTAAAATGGTTTTGTCTAGACTCATTTCTTTAAATCCACAGACATCAGAAGAGCCATTGTCCACATCACTAGCCTGTAATTGACCGATTCCATCAACGTCTAGTTCAACTTCTACAAAGGGATGGCAAATCGCCTGGGCTGAACTAGTAGTTGTAATCGTAATTTTACCAGTGATGCTGTTCGCTCCACCATCTTTTCCAGGTGTCTTGCTGATATTACGATCATCTGCCCCAAAACTAGTAGATATGAAAGAACCACCGCCACCGCCACCATGGTGAATTTTGGTTGTTCCTCCATAAAAGCCACCACCACCACCACCGGCAGAAATATTACCAGCTCCTCCTCCATGAAAACCGAATCCTCCATTTGGGTAATTTTGGTTAGTTCCAGCCGTATTAATGATATTTTGGTACGTAAATGGTCTAAGTTTAACTACAGGTGCAATTGTAGTATGGTTACCAGTAATGGATTCCGCCATAGTCCATCCATTTGCATTTGATTGAGAATAACAATCAAAACCTCCTCCTTCACCGCCTGATCCGTCATCAGGGCAAGTATCTTCTCTACCTCCGTTTTTACTACCAACGTTTCCTCCATCACCTCCTTCCTTAGCCCCCTTTCCTACATGTAGTGTTACATCCGGACCTGCGTTAGTTGCTCCCCCGCCGCCGCCTGCAACAGCTAATACGTGCCAATTTTGGCCGTTTGCATCTGCACCAGGAGGCAAATAAAGCACAGCCGAGGAACCTCCTCCTCCACCAGACGATGAAAACAAATTAGAGCATCTCGGATCGGCATTTAACCCACGGTGGCCTACAAAGGCAAGTATGGTTCCTCCAGGCCTTAATGCCCGCTGTAATTGATAAGATACTTTATAGGTTGCATTGACCATTGCTCCTGAACCTCCTGAAGTATTAGGGCAAGAACCCTTAGTAATAATACTACCACCATCTGCTCCGCGTACGGATATGGCCAATGTGCTCGTTTCAGGAATCGTGTAAACTGCGAAAAGATTTCCGTGGGTTTGAGGGGTAATCGTTTTCGAATCATCACATAACAATGTTGGAGGTGATTGAGAAATTAAGCTCAATGGACTGAAAATGAATAAGCAGGCCATTAGCCAATAAGTAGTTTTGCTTTGTGTATTCATAGGTTGATTGTTTATTTAAATTGAAAAATTTGAATAACACAAAGCTGCACGAGATGTGAAAAGCTAATTTTACATATTGTTCGAAAGTCTTTACTTATTGTTCAGAGAGGGCATTTTTCCGGTATTGTGAAGGGGAGATGCCCATTTCTTCGGCGAAGATCCTGGAAAAATAGGTTGGATTGGAAAAGCCGGTCTCAAATGCTACTTGGGTGATATTGAGATCAGGCTGCTTGGCTAACCTTTCCTTTGCTTCGTGTAGGCGAATGGATCGGATATAATGCGAAGTTGATTGACCGGTCAGGGCCTTGAGTTTATTATGTAATTGGGTTCTACTCATTCGGATAGCACGGCAGAGTTCGGTAATGCCAAAGGTTTCGTCAGCAAGATTTTGTTGGAGGATACCTTGAAGCTCAAAGATAAAGGTGTCTTCTTGCTGTGATATGGGTTGATCTAAAGCCGTTTTTCCTATCAGCAATTGATAGCGTTCTTGCAAGGTTTTTCTAAGTTCAAGTAGTTTTTCCAGCCGTACCAACAATTCTTTTTCATTAAAAGGCTTTGACAAATAGGCGTCGGCTCCCTGCTGCAGTCCGTCGATTTTAGAGTCTGCATCTGATTTGGCGGTAAGCATAATGATGGGAATGTGGCTGGTACGTATATCTCTTTTAAGTGTATTACAAACTTCAAATCCATCCTTTTTGGGCATCATGACATCACTTATTATGATGTCTGGAACTTCCTCTAAAGCTTTTACTATTCCGGCTTCTCCATCGACTGCATAGGATAATTGATATAGTCCTTCCAGGCAAACCGTCAGATATTGCCGGACATCGGCATTGTCTTCTATTATCAATAACTCCGGCAGGTCATCCTTTGAGGCTAATGGTGTAGAATTTAATATTTCTTTGTCCAATTGAATGGAGGCAGGTTTGGGTATGGAAACAGGAAAAGCATTCCTGGTAGCAAAGGGTGCCAAACGTTGAATGGGTAAGTGCACCATAAAAGTACTTCCTATGCCTTTTTTGCTTTGAACTTCAATTGTTCCACCCAACAGCTTGATCAACTCTTGAGTAAGCGATAAGCCAATCCCGGTACCTTCACCTTTACGGGTAGTCGAATCATCCACCTGATAAAAGCGATTAAAGATGTGGGGCAATTCATTTTGGGAAATGCCAACCCCTTCGTCCTGGACGCTAAGTAGCAAACATTCTTGTATTTCTTGCGAAAGACCTGATGGTGATGGCACCTTTGCCAGTTTCAACAATACTTTTCCCCCTTTTTCAGAATATTTTATTGCATTGGAGAGCAGATTGGAAGTAATCCTTAAGATGATTTCCGGATCATAATCCATGATTAATTCCTCTTTTTGAGGCTCAAATTGCATTTGTATTCCCTTACCAGCGCCAAAAGAATGGAAGGACTCTGAAATGTAATTGATAAAAGGGATGATGTTTCCTTGGATAAGTTTTGGTTCTAATTTGCCAGCTTCCAATTTACGTAAGTCCAGAATTTGATTAACCAAATTCAGGAGTTCGTCTGTATTTCGTCGGATCATTTTCGTTCCCTTGGTTAGCCACTGATTTGGGTTTTGATTGATCTTATCGGCCATCCCACTAATTACGGTTAAAGGAGTGCGCAATTCATGTGAAATATTCGTAAAAAAGCGTGATTTTGTCTCGTCTAAGGACCGTAATTCCTGGGCTTGTTTTTCGATAACTTCCTTATCTTTTTGAATTTGCTCCGTTCTTTTTTCAACTAAAACTTGCAAACGTTTTCGTTCCGTCAATATTCGGCGCAGCCATAACCAACCACCAAATAAGAAGGGCAGGGCACAAATCACATAAAACCACCAGGTTCGGTAAAAGAATTCCTCTACATGGATGATTATTTCTAAAGGAGTAACCGTTCTTTGGCCTTTATGATCAATTCCTTGGATCTGAATGATATAATCACCCACCGGTAAATTGTTAAGGTTTAACTCGGATGCCGGACCTAAATTAGACCAGGAAAAATCTTCTATAGTACTTCTCTTAGCTTTTTTGGGAATTATTCTATAGGAGTAAGTATGTTTAGTAAGATCAACGTATTCAGAAATGGCAAAATCCAGATTTAGAAATCGATTGGCAGCAGGAATTTTTATTGGGTTTTTAGTATTTAAAGCTCCAATATGAGTTTTATTTTTTCTATCCTTTTTATCGAAATAAGTTATGCTGGTAAGAAAAATATGGAGAGGGATATTTTCAATAAAAGATTTTCTAAGTTGAACTGGGTCCAGCACATTGATTCCCTGGACCCCACCAAAAGCCATACGCCCATCGGGAAATTTGACATAGGAGGTTCTATTAAACTCATTGTGGATTAATCCATCTTCTTCTGATATATCAAATAAAACTTTTCCTGTTGCAGAAAGGACGGTAATACCATCATAAGTCCCTACCCAACGATTGCCTTCTTCATCAGCAAGAATGCCGGTAACCGTATTGTGGGAAAGACCATTAATTTTAGCAATTTGTTGCAGATTTTGAGTCAAAGGATCAAAAATGAATACTCCAGAACTAAAAGTTCCCAGCCATAATGTCCCATTTTCTCCAGGATGAACAGAAGTAATATGGTTATCAGGCAAACCATTGGAAGAGTTAAAGTATGAAACTTGATTATTGTGGAGATCTATTTGCCAGAGTCCATTTTTAGCAGCTACCCATAGCATTTTTTCTTCAGAAGAATATAAGTCATTGACTTCACTTGCTATACTAAAAGGCACTCCCTTGTGGATAAATGGAGCGGCTTTCCGGTTGGACAGATTACACCAGAACAATTCCCCATTGTTAGAAAAAAGGAGGATTTCCTCCTTATTGATAAAAATAAACTTATTACCATTTATTCCGAAGTTTAGACTTTCGAATTTATCATTTGTCAAATTATAGCGAAGCATTATTGAATCAGCTGACATCCATAGATTCTGATCTTCAGAAATAAAAAGGGAGGAAAAAGCAGTGGATTTAAAATTTTCATTGACTAATCTACTGTAGTCACCGCTTTGTAAGTTAAGCTTAAAATCCCAGGAGTCGGTGTTAAAAAATAAAGTATTACTATCCAAAACACCCATGGCCCGGATACCAAAAGTAATTGGATAGGCCTTTATCCCTCCTGACTCTATTTGAATGTCCGCCATTACCAATCCTCCGAAGGAAGTCCACCTTAATTGTCTTTTAAAATCCTGACTAAAAAAAACATCTGCAAAATTGTTAATTCGCCCATATGGAGCAAAATCCTTCATTTCATCAATTAATGAAGAATAATTGTAAAATTGCCCTTCTTCGTCCATCAGGATATGCAGGCGCTCCGTTGCTTGGAAGTCATTTTCAGGAGTGCCGGTAATGCCAAAAGTGATCAATAAATTTTTGAAATTGTCGATATCAACCCTTACCGCTAATTGACTTTTATTTTTTTGGAGATCTAATATTTGATTAAGTGTTTGTTGGGAAGAAACTGTTGAACTTGGAATATGAAAGGTATAAAAACCATGATAAGGCCCGATATAAAGTAATATCTCATCTGATTTTAATGAAGAAATTGTAGCAACTCCTTGTTTAATAATTATTTCATTTATTCCTTCAAATTGAAATGATTCCTTCAAAAGATCTTCAAAAGCATAAAAATATTTTTCTCTTGTTATAAGATCATAAGCTGCCAGACCTTCAAAGGGAATAAAAAACCAAGCTTTTTGATTTTGGATAATAAAGGAGCGAGAGAATAAAAAATTTGATTTATTGTTGAGATTCCCTTTAAATTCAACTATTACCTCCTTTTTCCCCTGGACATCTAAATGATAAATTCGGGAGGTATCTTTTTCTCTTACTAAGGCAAATATACCATCCTGGGGGTCTTCGATGAGATTTAATATGATCTCGGAAGGTCTAAATTGAAAAAAGTAATGCTTTTGAGTATCAGGATTAAATAAAAAAACTATAGATGTATGTTGAGTTGTAGACAATCCAAAAAGGTAGCCCTTTTTAGTTTGACCAAGTATATACCAATTCAGCTTTTCTTCTATTGAACTCAAACTATCTACTTCCAAAGAATAGAAAAAAGATTTTTTCCCATCAAACTGAAAAAAACCAATTTCTTGATCTTCAAAGGCAAATTCACAGAGGTTGATCCAAAGGCGGCCTTGGTTATCCGAGATGGTATTATGGATACAATTATTAGGGAGTCCTTCGCTTAATCCAAAAGAAGAAATAGATACAATAGTTGGAGAGGGAAGGGTATCTATGAATAGATTAGCTTGAGAAAAGGAGTAGGAACTAAAACAACAACAAACCATAATCATACAATAACGAATGCTAGTTGTCAGATTATGAAGAATTATCGAAGTATGATCATCTTTGTAAGATGAATTCATCGAAAGAGAAATTTTTTGATGAGGTTGGTGCAAGAATGTTACAAAAAAAAATTCCAGATTCTTAGCTTAACCTTCTTCAGCTTTTTTTTATCTGTAGGTGGCTAATATAACGCCCATTCAAATTAAGCAATATTGAAATAGAAAGCTAATAAGCATGAGTTTTTTTATGTTGTTAAAAAAGACATTGGATTGTGTAAAAACTTCTACCTGTCGGAATACAGACGTTCTTCGTTTTTACACCACCCAAATAATTTTGTTTAGGCAGCTTTTTTAAGAAAAAACAATCTACCCTACCAACCATTTCCCTCCCCAAGGTCGTCTACCTAGAAAAAGATAGACCAATGAGAATAAGAATTTTCCTGCTACTGTTTTCCATTATCATTTTGGATATTGCTTGTGACAAAAATCAGGCAGAACCTAAAACTGAAGATATTTTCGGGTTTTGGAGATATCAATCAGGTTTTGAACTACCTCCCACTTCAAGTTATTTCGAACCTTTTCCATTGGCACACATAGAACTGAAGGAAGGGGGCAATGCAAATGGTTTTACCTCTAGAAATTTTTTTGAGGGTAGTTTTAAACATAATCCAAATGGCCAATTCCAATTAGATGTTCAAATGACGACCAGGGTTGCCGATACCCCTTGGTCAGGAGCTTTTTTGCAGGCCCTTGGAGAAATTGATTCTTATTCTATTGAAGGCAATAAACTTAGTCTTATTGACTCAGAGACCAATGAAAGTTATGTTTTCCTAAAATTAACTGAGGATACCTGTATGCCCGTTATTAATGATGAGAATGTCTACAACACCATTTCTTCCGATGAGTTTCGAATTCGAGAAGTCACCTTATTAGATGGAACCTGCCTTGAGGTGTTAATCGAATATGGAGGAGGATGCAAAGGGATTGATGCAGTATTAATGGGAAGTGCAATTTATTTAGAATCCAATCCTCCTCAATTAGGGGTAAAAATAGTCGTAGATGATGATGATCATTGTGAAGCCTTAGTAAAGGAATATTTTCGATTTGATCTTAAAGATTTCCAATACGAGGGTTCAGAACAACTGATATTAAACCTTAAAGATTGGGATCATTCAGTGACCATAACCTATTAATGTTTTCAAATAAATTGCCCGGCGGTGGCCGGGCAATTCATTTGAAAACAAGCTTATTTATTTTCCCGATAAAAAATCTTGCTTACAATTTTCCACCCTTTATCTGTCTTTAACAGGCTCATAAAATCATGAAAAATAACCTCAGGAGTCTCGACCATTAATCTGGCTTGAGCAGCATTCCCTTCAATATGAATGCTTACTATTCGATTCTTACGGTCATTTTTTTGTCCATCTTTCATCCTGGCTACAAAATCTTTTAAAGGAATAATTCTAGTACCTTCATCAGTTACAAATAACATTTGTCCTTCTGGTAAAAAAGCCTTTGTAAACATGGCTTTATCTCCATTAGAAGCACCATCCATATAATATCCCAGGGTCTGTTTAACGGCCTCCAAATCTGTATAGTCCGTTTGTGAAATTGTTGCTGACATAATTCCAATTTGTAAGAAAGTGAATAACAATATTTTTTTCATCTTTATTTAGTTTTAGTTCAGAGTTCAATTAGAGGTTGTTTTATTGAAAGTATAGTTGCTTATTGGAGCTTTTTTCTCACGCAGCCACCTCCGGCCGCCAAGGATTCCACAAATTTTGCAAATACCGCAGAATTAAATGAAAAATTTAATCCGCACAGAATCTACATATTTGCTAATTTGCACATCTGCTAATCTGCACATTTGCTAATCTGCACATCTGCTAATCATAGAATCATAGAATCATAGAATCATAGAATCATAGAATCAAGATATTTACAAAACAGTGCCATCTCTTCAGGTTTGCCCATACTCACTCTGCTCCAGCGGCCATCCGTTTCTTTAATTTCGCGGACAATCATTTTATGAGCATTCATTCTGTCTATATAATCTTCGGGCACCTTATCCAGGGAGAAATAAAGCATATTAATACTAGATGGAATGTATCGGATTGATTTTGAATCCAGGTAGTCCATTGTAAGTTGTAGTGATTCCTTGTTTTTTTGCATAGACATCTCAAAAGTTTTGGTATCTCTCAAAGCACCTAAGGCAGCCGCCAGCGACAATTGAGTTACCGACACTCCACTCCAGGGTTGTAGGCTCTGAAGTTTTTTAATGGTATCCGGATGAGCTACTCCATAACCTATTCGCATACCTGCTAATCCATAAATTTTTGAAAAAGAACGAGAAACTACAATATTGCGATTATCATGCGTCAACTTTGCCAGGGAAGGATGTATGGAAAAATCCTGGTAAACTTCATCAATAAGTACAGGAGTTCTGGCCGCCATCTTTTCAATAAAAGGAATCAATTGCTTGGGATCCAATTCTGTTCCTGAAGGGTTATTGGGATTGCAAACATAAAGCATTCTAGTATTGGCTTTGACGGCGCCTTCCATTTTTTTCAGATCGTGCTTTTTTTCTGCATCCAATGGAATGCTATTAACGGTTGCCCCTAAGGCTCTGGCCATATTCATCCAAATCCTGAAGGTAGGTGTAGCTGTGACCAATTCTCCACCCTTTTGAAGAAAAAGGAGGGTAGCCAATCCAAGAATTTCTGAGCTACCCGCCCCAAGCATGATGTATTCAGGTTCAACGTTGACTTTTTGAGCTATTTCTTGAATAAGCTCTTTTTTTAGGGTTGGATAGCGATTGGCAGTTTTCATATACTCCTTCATCATTCGCCGACTTTCCGGAAAAGGGCCATAGGGATTTTCGTTTCCTCCTAATTTAATCCAGCCTTTTGGCTGAAAATCTAGATGATAATGGGTTGGAATAGTTTCTCCCATTAACGGCGACAATAAAAATGCAGAAGCGCCCAATGAGGCAAATTGCATCCAGTTTCTGCGATCCATAGGTGATTTTTATTTCAAAAAAACACCATAAAAAAGCCAAAGGCAAATTAAGTAGCTGGGCAACTCTTCAATGTAGATGGAAAACCTGTGGCTGCATTTTAGCGACGAAACCCTGTTGTTTGTCGCTATTTGGTAAAATAATTTAGGATATTGCAAGCATGTTGTTAATTTGAATTAATTATAAATACCTCTTTACAGATTTGCTGACTAAAATTATTTTTTCAAAACAATCAAATTATCGCGCCGCCAGACATGTCTTGTATTGGCTGGCCTGGCTTCTCTTATTTACATTTATTTACGGGACCAAATCTTCCTTGACAGACCCGATAAGTTATTTTGGAATAAGCAGAAGTTACTGGTTGACTTTGATTCAAACCATACCCCAGATATTGGTGCTGGCCATTTTGACTTATACCATAGTTTTTTTTATTGTTCCAAAGTTTTATCCTCAAAAGCAATGGGGCTTATTAGGATTCACCATTTTACTAACATTCATCATTGCCACAATTTTAGAACGACTTACCTTTATTCATTTTCATCCAATTGTCGATCAGTGGTTTGGTAGGGCACCTTCTATACCTAATCCCATAACGGTTTATGCCTCTACAAATATTTTGAAACATGGAGCTGCTGTGGTGGGCTTCGCCAGCGCAATATTGTTGTTTAAAAGATGGTGGAAGGAAAGGGAAAGAAACACAGAATTGGAAAAGAAAAATTTGTCCATCAAATTAAAAATGCTCCAACAGCAATTACACCCTCATTTTTTATTCAATACCCTTAACAATTTATACGGATTAATTCTGGACAAATCAGATCGAGCAGAGGAAGTAGTCGTGAAATTATCTGAATTGTTGAGTTATATGCTCTATGATTGTAAAGAAGCTTTTAATCCATTGGAAAAGGAGTTAGAAGTACTCAAAGGGTACATTTTATTGGAGCAATTAAGATTTGAAGATCGGCTTGATCTTTCTTTTTCTGTTAATGGTAATGCAAAAGGGAAAAAAATAGCTCCTTTGATTTTGCTTCCTTTTTTGGATAATAGTTTTAAACATGGGGTCTCCGAAAATCTCGAAAACCCATGGATCAACCTCGAGATCCAAATTCAGGATGAATATTTGTTTTTCCATCTGGTAAATAGTAAAACTGAAGTCAAGCAAAAAAAGACTGGTGGATTGGGAATGGCGAATGCTAAAAAAAGGCTTAATCTGATTTATGGGGAGACCTATGACCTAAAATTATCTGAAACAGAGGATTCCTTTTGTGTAAATCTCAAGGTTCCTCTTCATTCCAATACTAATCACAACGAAAACGGCTTATTAATTGAAAATGAAAAAACCAATGCTGTTATATGATGAAATCCAATTCAGGGAAAAAAAAGTATCAATGTTTAGTTGTTGATGATGAACAACAAGCAAGAGTGGTTTTGAAAAAACATATTGCCCAACTGGAGATGTTGGACCTGGCAGGTGAATGCAGCCATGCTATTGCAGCTTACGAATTTTTACAGAGCCATCCCATCGATTTAATTTTCCTGGACATAAAAATGCCTCAGTTAAATGGCTTAGATTTCCTTCGTTCTCTGGAACGAAGGCCTGTTGTTATTCTTACCACAGCATACAGGGATTTTGCCTTTGAAGGTTTTGAGTTGGATGTTGCAGATTACTTATTAAAACCCATATCCTTTAATAGGTTTCTAAAATCCTTACAAAAAGCCATACAATTTCCCCTTGATCTGATTCCGGAAAAAAAGGAAAAAATCCTTAATCAAAAGCCTTTCATGTATTTTAGAGTAAATAGGCAAATGGTAAAGGTTCATTTCAACGATATTGCTTATTGCGAAAGCCTCAAGGATTATATCAAAATTGTAACGCCACAACAAACACTGGTGACAAAGCTGCCTATTTCCAAACTTGAAAAATTATTACCTCCCAATCGCTTTGTTCGCATCCATCGATCCTTTATTATCAATACTCAGCATATTTCTTCCTATAGCTCAACAAAAATTGATGTTATGGAAAAAACTTTATCCGTAGGAAGAATGTATAAGAAGAATTGGGAAAACACCCTTAGTCTTCTATTGTAAATGCTCTGCTTTTATCTAATTCCTGAAACTTAAGCCAAGCCTCTTGGGCTAGCTTATGAGTAAGTTTTTCGATATAAAAACTTCCTGCTCCAGGGTCCATGACACGATCCATATAGCTTTCCATTTTTAATAAATGCTGTACATTTCTTGCAATACGTGCCGTAAAAGAAGTAGGAGCTTCTTTTTTCACCATATTTGCCGGACGAATATAAAGCCGGTCGGCCCCACCTATTACGGCAGAAATAGCCTGAGTGGTAGCTCGGATCATGTTGGTGTGAATATCCTCAGATTGAGTTTCACGTGCCAGATGAACTTCAACTTGAGGAAATACCAAAGGACTTAGGCCATGGGCTTTTAATACATTGCCCCATAGTAATCGAAAGGCTCTTAACTTAGCAATCTCCACAAAAAAACTGGTGCTTATAGAAATAGCAAATTGCATATGATTATTTATCAAGGATGCAGGCATTCCTTTAGCGCTTAAATAAGATAAATATTCATTTCCTTTCGCTAAAATGAAGGCCAATTCTCGGCTGGAGTATTCATTCCCAGCATGAAAGGTGCGTCCATTGACTTGAAGGATATTAAATTCAGGCATATTTTTCTGACAAAAAGAAATACAGTTTCCCATTTCCTCCATTGGAGGGTTTACCCAATCGAGTATTGGATCAAAATCAATAGAACCCTTGATTGCAGATGCTTTCTTTTTTTGATTGTTCAGAAGCTCATATAATTGATTTAATAAGGCTCCTGGATCTTTATCTGCATAAAACTGCTCAAAATGAGTGGAAATAAAATCTAATTCTATCCCTTCTAGTAATTTGGAAAGTTCTTGCTTATCAAGGCTCCTCTTGAGTTGAAATAATAAAGCCTGAGCTCCTCCGCCTAAAGCCTTTAGTGCCTGTTTATTAGACTGTTTCAAATCATCAACAATAATATATTCCCCTATTTCCCAATCATTATTACTGCGACCATTCCAGGAAATATTAGTAGATCCTGTTTGATCATCGGGATGATAGAAAGGTGCCAGCTCGATTTTATCTTCCAGTTGCCATTGAAGATCCTCAAGTGGACGGCCTTTTAGGTCTTTTTCAACTTTTCTTAGCCATTCTTCTTTGGAAATAGAAGGAAATTCATCAAAAATGCCTTGCATATGCTTCTTGCTTTAACTTCAATTGCTTTTTTTTGTTAAAAAATAAAGATAGCAGTTTTACAAAACTATTAATGCCCGAAAAAAATAATTTTTTGAAGCCTTAAGAATAAAGATTAGAGTAATTGAGGAAACTAAGAAGTAAGTTGTGTTGTTTTTGAATTTTGGATGGATTTGAATAATTTTGTATAAAACTTTGCTTTATGGTATTTGTGGCAGACAGCGCGAAAAAAAGAATAAATCAAATTCGAGCTAAAGAAGGATACGGAAAAGATTACTTCATCAGAGTCTGGGTGAGTAGTGGTGGCTGTTCGGGTTTGACCTATGAAATGGAATTTTCTAATATCAGCAAACCTGAGGATCAGGTTTTTGAGGATAATGGCGAAAAAGTAGTTACTGACCTCAAAAGCTTCTTATATCTTTGCAATACTACTCTTGAGTTTTCTGGTGGGCTAGATGGAAAAGGATTTGAATTTAATAATCCAAATGCTTCCAGAACCTGTGCTTGTGGTGAGAGTTTTGCGGTATAAATTGATTTGAAAAAGCAGCCTTGTGACCCAAGGCTGCTTTTTCAATTAGATTTATACATTAAAAATGATAATAAATTTTCCCGATTATTTGTCTACCAATTTTCGGGGCTCCGAAAAATGCCCGGTACTCCTCCTCAAATAGATTCGTAATGGTCATGTTGGCACTCAAATTATTGAGAAAGGTATAACCCAAGCCTAAATCCATGATGGTAAAACCGTCAACAGGTCCTGTCCAGGGTAAGCCTGCCGCACTTTGCCAGGCATTTTGATGCCTAACAATCAAAAAACCATTCAATCCAAAATCAGGGTGATATTCAGCTCCCAATTTGAACTTCATATCCGGAATGTTTAATGAATAGTCAAGGGTTGAAGCATCTCCCCCACTACCCAGACTCAAATTTTCAAAATAGGTCTGGCTAAGCCATGACAAACTTCCAAAAGCTGAAAAATCACCCGTGAAGTAATATTTTACAGCAAAATCCAAACCAAAGTAATCAAGTTCACCCACATTATAATAAGTAACATCAATGGTAGGAATAGGGAAATCTTCTGGTGTCTGATCCGATCGGATAACTCCAAGGAAATTAGGCATTCCTGTCTCTGAGTTTATAGCAATTCCCTGGGCAGCGCCAGCATATAAATTAATGAGATCTTCCTGTGTCCAACCTAAGCTGTTTAAAACTTCCTCATCAAGAACATTGTTTAGAGCCTGTGAAAGATCGGTGGCCAAATTAGGTTGTAGTACTAAAGGACTGGCCTGAAAGGGGGTAGAAAAAATATTTTTCCTCTGATTATAATAAAAATCAAAAGTAATACCCAGCTTGTCCTTAAACAAGCCCTTGTAACCAATTTCATACATATTGGATCGGGACAATTTCAACTTATCAGGCCTGGCACGTAAACCCTGACTTAATACTCCCGCAGAAATACCACCAATATTATTTGTATTTGACACCAAATAATTCAAAACCTCATTGCTTAGAAATTCTCCTTGCGACAATTGCTGAGTGATCAAAGAGAAGGTGGTTTGCAAATCCATACCTATCCCTTCAGTCACCCCAAAACCTGGTATTAAGCTGGTGGTATTGGGGTCATTGAAAGTAAGTGGATCTGCTCCTCCAATAAGATAAGTAGAAAAGGCACCGCGATTAGCCAAAGGAAAATCTGCAAAAAGATTAATCCCAGCCGGGGCCCCAAAGGCACGGTTAAAAGTTAAGCGCAATGTGTGTTTGGGACTAGGCTTATAAACAAGTCCCAACCTGGGTGAAAGGGCAAATTCATCCAGTGCAATAAAATGATCAAAACGAGTAGCACCTACCAGGTCCAGTGTTTTGGTCAATTTAATCTCCGCCTGGGTATATCCTCCGATTATGGTATAATTATCCTCTTCTTCATATCGACCATGAACCGTATTTTTTGTATCAATAATATTCAGGCGATAATCAACACCAAATATCCAATTGAGGAGATCCTCTCCAATATCAAAATTATATTGTAATTGGCCCTCAATCTGATGACCTTCAAAAATGGTAGTAGTCCCAGAAGTAAACAAATAAGCTTTACCATCACTTCCATCATAGGAAGACCAGAAGGCCTGACCGAAAAACCCTCCTGATTGAATACGAACCTGACCAAAAGGACGTGGAATTTCTGTGTATCCTTCTCCTTCAGCTGTCCTGAAAATCCCCTTCCCTATCGACCATCCTCCCTGCAAGGTTACTGTTGTTTCTACATCAGGTTTAAATGCAAGCGTTCCTAGAAATCCATAAGATTCAGTATTATAATCTGGAATTTTGGTGGTGATGACTTCTTGAGTCAAACTACTAAGGATTTGGGCTTGAAAGCTTTTAAGACGCAGGGCATCCTCAGGATCAGAAGGATCGATTTCCCAATCTCTGGCACTTCTATAATATCCTGTCAGCTTAAAGCCAAATTTTTTATCCGGCGAAAGGCCTGCATGTCTAAAGGAAGCCTGCATGGTGTTCCGTGTTCCCCCACCTATACTTAAGGTAGTACCTTGTTCGTCGAAAGGGCTTTTCGAAATAAAATGAACAATCCCTGCTTCCACACCTGGCCCGTACAGTGCAGAACCAGGTCCTTTAACGATTTCAATTTTATCCAAATCAATAGGATCGATGGGTTGCTGGTTATAAGCAATTGCTCCAAGGCCAGGAAGAATTAAGTTGCGATAATCTGCTATTACAAAGGTTTCTGTCTGAAAAGCAGAGGTCCGACCTCTAAGGGTAATGTGGCCGTTATTGACACCCGTTTGGTTAACATCCAGGCCTACCCTATTTCTTAATGATAAAAATGGATTGGCAACAGCATCTGCTCTGATCGTTTTTTCATCAATCACATCCATAGCCGAGGGAGCCTCCTGAATTTTTTCCCGCTTCCGGGAAGCAGAAACAACCACTTTTTGACCAACCAGGGCACCTGGAACCATTGAGATCAGCAAATTATCTGTAGGTTTAGTAATGGTTATTTCTTTTAACTCATATCCGATATAAGTAATAGCAATCTTGGCTGGCAGCTTGTCATTAATTTCTAAAATAAAAGAGCCATCAGATTTAGAAAAGGTCCCGTCAATGGTACCCGTTACCTCTATATTTGCACCTTCAATAGGAAAATTATTGATGTTGTCCATGACAATTCCTTTGACGATGGTTTGCGAAAAACCATAGGTTGAGAATAGGATGCAAAAAAAGAGCTGAGTGAGACTTATAAATAGTTTTGTGCGTTCCATGTTATAAAAAGGGTTTGGTAATTGGGGTTGTGTAAAAAGTCAATTTTTTGCTTTTTTATAAGCAGATACATATTATGGTAAAAACTAAAATTTTTAAAAATTATGTTTTTACACAACCTCATACCACCTGTGTTTAGAATTCAATTTTGATTTAATTCTTGAGCTGACTCAACTAACTTTTGGTATTAACTCGAGCAGAAATCAGTGCTTTTAATTCATTAAAAAATTGAATTAGCTCTACGTTAGAGAAATGAACCTTTGAATTATATATGTAGCTGTTATTATATGGATCTCTGATAAGAAGTTGGTTCTCATCTACATATTTTGTGAATGACAAGTTGATGAACTCATACCATGGAAAGAATTTATATCTGTCATAAGGATTATAAGACACTTTTTTGCCCTTTCCTTTGGCTTTCTTTTTCAGGGCAGCATTTGCCATAAATTCGGTCTTTAAATTCAGCCCTACTCCCTTTTTTGTAATCAGCATATTTCCCAAATAAGAAATGGGAGCATCTTCAAAATCGGTAATGTTATATTTGGTAATAAGACTTCTGCTGTGCCTCAGGTTTTTATAGGCGTTAGGGTCTTCTTTTCTGCAATCTGCCAGGCAAACAAAAGCATCTGAGGTTTCCTGACTGAAGTATCGATCATTATATTTACGACATAGGTTGGGAATTTTTTCTTCAACATCCTCTAATTCCAGAATACCTCCTTTTAAAAGTAAGTGCTTAACGTCGCATTTTTCAACATCTACAATAATTCGATTTTGGAGAGCAGATAGTTTGGCACAATCATCTGTTCCAACATAAAACACATCCAGGCCTCGAAAAAGAAATATTTGTTTGGTGGCCTCTGTATTGGTTCTTGAAAAATTTTTCAATTCTAAAATAAAACTATTGGGTTCATTATAATTAGCTAATGTTAGTTTGGGCATGTGTACATTTATCTTGGGATTCCCTTCATCGGGATTCTCTGAGATTTCAGTCATTCCGTAATACTCTGACAAATCTATAATCACTGGTGTATTACCAGAGCCGCTTGCCACCCGAATTAAATCATTTCCAATCTGGTCTAAATATCTAAAAGGGGTCATTTCAAGCAGATTCCCTGATTGCGTTTCGTCTGTTTTCACTGTAATTCTTGCTCCATCATTATCCCAGGATAAAACAATGGGCAATTCTTTTAAATTAGGATTTGACATTCCTTTCTGGCCTACTACGCTGAAAGTACAACTGAAAACCAAGGCCAATACAAGTAGCAAAGGAGTTTGTGTTTGTGACATCTTTAAAAATTTATTGTTTTAGGATTAAATATAGTTTGCTTTATCACCTGTCACCTTCTAATCAAACATTAATCAATTTCATTAATCTTTTAATGAAAAATCATGAAGGAATTGCATAAGACAGACAGGGATAGGCATCCTCAATTGATGCAAATCCAATTTGCCACTGTAACTTTGGACAAAACTTAATGCACTAAAATCCATACATTAAGCCTAAGCGTCATTACAGGCAAAATGACTTTATTGTTAACTATCCAATCTGTTGTTTTCATGAAAAACAAAGAGCTGCCCCTCAATCCATTATGATTGTGGCATTCTAAGTTAGTCGGGACCTCTCGGCAATAAATAAGCGCCAACGAGCATTAGTGTACCATTTAGCAACTGACTATATTGTTTATGGTGAGTTTCCCTCTATAGTATGGTAGTAGATTCTTTCAATTAGAGGTTATTTTGGTATTTAACCTGTAATACCGGGCAGTTTACAGGTATAATTATAGCGTATGTACGCATGCACAAAATAAAAGTTTCATTCAAATTAAAAAAATATTAATTTTTTATTTACAAATTATTCTTGATGGATAAAAAGAAAAAACATAATGAGTTTTGGGCAGTCCTTTGTTTTTATAGAACTCCATGGGTATCGCAGCTACGCTGCTGGATTAGTTATTGACTAAAAACCTTGGGTTGCCACCCAAGGTTGATTGTTATCGCCACCATGCGGCTTAATATCTGCAAAATAAAACCGCGTAGCGGTGTCAAGCATAAGCCTTGGGTGCTAACCCAAGGC
>JANQPA010000035.1 GCA_028285545.1 Saprospiraceae bacterium
AATATTATTTCTTTGAGAGAGTTTTTTTAAGAAAAAATTTCATTTTTTCTTAAAAAAACTCTCTCAAAAAGAAAATTATTTGGCGGCTCAGAACGAGGAACGAGTTATGAGACGCCCTCTTTTAGGTAATCGTTTCCAAATTCATGAATCTGTAGGTTTTATTTTAGTATAGTTTTCATTTTTCGAGAAAAAAAAATGCAAAACTGGAACAGACGTGATTTACTCCGAGCCATTGGTGCTACCTCTTTAAGTTTGGGGCTTTCTTCTTTTACCTCTCCTTTGCTTGGAGAAATAGATAATACTGCGGCTCCTGAGGACATTAGAAGGTTATTGTTTAATGAAAATCCATATGGGACTTCTAGAAAGGCTAAAAAAATGATTAGTCAGAATCTGGATAGAACCAATCGATATGCGACCTTCCATAAATATGACTTTCTTGCTCTTAAAAAACTCATTGCAGAAGAAGAAGGCCTTCAGCCTGAGAATATCTTGTTAGGACACGGATCTTTTGAGCCGCTGTGCTGGTTGGCCATTCATTTTGGGATTAATCAAGGGGAAATCATCACCCCAAGTCCAACCTTTGATGTAGTGGGTAATTTCGGACGTAAAATAGGTGCCAAAATAGTACCGGTAGAAGTAGACTCTAATTTTAAAATGAATTTGGAAGAAATGGAAGGGCGTGTCAGCTCACAAACAAAATTATTAACCTTATGTAATCCCAATAATCCTACAGGTACCAGCCTGGACACTACTACTTTAAAAAGTTTTTGCAATCAAGTCTCAGAAAAATGTCCGGTCTTAATTGATGAGGCTTATATCCACTTTTTACCCAATTGGAAAACCAAATCGATGGCCTCGCTTATCCCTGAAGGTAAAAATGTATTTATTGCTCGTACTTTTTCTAAAATATACGGAATGGCAGGCCTAAGAATAGGATTTTTAATGGGGCCTGCTCCTCTAATTGCCGAGATGGAAAGTAAATTCACCCTTGGCTTCCCTGGCAATATGCCCAATTCTCTGAGTGTAGCTGCAGCTATGGCAGCAATACAGGATAAAGAGTTTGTGGATTTATCAAGGCAAAGGAACGAAAGAGGTAGAAATCAACTCTATACAGAATTAAAAAACCTGGGAATTAAATACCTGGAAAGTCAGGCCAACTTCGTTTATTTTGATGTTATAAAATTCAAGGAGTTCAAAGCTTTGATGCGAAAGAATGATATCGTACTGGCCGGAGGATGGCCTACCAAATCTAATTGGGCCAGAGTAACCATTGGTACAGAAAAAGAGATGGACTATTTCGTGTCAAAAATAAAGGACAAGGCTTGGATGTAGGTGGGCAGTATTTAATTGGCGGCTAGAGTCGCCAATTAAATAGATCTCAACTTCAATTGGAGAGCCATTCATTCATTCATTCCCATTTTGATAATTATACCACTTCTTAAAAGCAGCACTCTTATATCTGCTTATGATAATATCACCAAATCCATTTTTTAGGCCTTCCCTTAAGAAGAGCGTTGTTTTTCGATTTTCAATGGTTTTGAAAGAGTAAATCACCTTTTTATTGATAATCATCTGTCTGTTGATTCTAAAAAACAAATGCTCAGGCAAGGGAGGAATTTCATTTAATGAGGTAAAGTTGCTGAGGTACTTTTTACCATCTTTGTCATAAATGCTAACCATTCCTTTGCTTGAAAACAAATAGGCAATTTCGTGGTAAAGAAGATTATATGTTTTGGTATTTACCTTAAACTGGAAAGAACCAGTAAGGTCATTTTTCCTTTCAAGATTTTTCTTTTTTTGGAGAACAAATGATTTATATAATTCTCTTGAAGTATAAACAGTAGCTTCGAAAGCCGAAATAAACAAACATATTCCCAGATAAAGGCTGAAAGTAAAAAAGTTGAATGGCCTGTTGAATATGACCATATTGATTATAAAAAATAAAATACTAAAAACCAATACAGTAGAAGAAAGGGTCAGGCCATATTGCCATAAAAGACGCTCTCTTATTTTTTCAACAAAAGGTTTCCTACTATTGAGATAACTATAAATATATGTGTTGGTCTCACAAATAAAAATCCCAAAAATTGTTACCACGATAAAAGTTTGAATTGGGAATGAGTAGTCGGGACTAAAAAAAGGAAGTTTTTGATAGCTCAGATAATGCGCAATAAAAATCGCCAATAAAAGCATGAGCGTATACCGAATTAAAATTTCTTGTTTCCCGGCATTTATTTTTAAGGCTATCATAAGTTTTGGTTGAATATGTTAATTGTGCTTTTATGGCCAAAGAATCGTCCTGATAAAATCAGTTTATTCTAACTTATAGTACCAGTCATTATTTCTTCTATTTCTTTTCTTGCCACCCTATAATTCGGGCCTTATAATTGATTTTATTTTCTTGATATAATCTATTAAAAAAAGTGAATATGAGAAACTTGATAAGCCCATTTTTGATTTTATTAACTTTCACGCTGACAGCACAATCTAAATTTGGTATGGAGATGGCTTCCATTTTAGAAAACATGAAGACCTACACCATAGCTGTAGCTGAAGCTATGCCCGAAGATAAATATGATTACCGGCCAGCTCCTGAGGTTAGATCTTTCAGAGAACAGCTAAATCATATAGGGCGAATCATGGAGTTCCAAACCAACTTTCCATTGCAAGGCAAGGAAATAGATCCTCAAACATGGCCTGAAGAAAGAAAGAAAATATTTGGTCAAAAAATGGCTTCCAGTAAGGAAGAAATGAAAGCTTTTTTAGAAAATCAATTTGACCAAACCATCGAAGCATTCAAAAATTTAGAAGAGGCAGACCTCCAAAAGGAATTTACTTTTTTCTTTTTACCGGAAAAACCAAAGAAGAAAGTTCCTGTAATAGCGATGGCTTTAAGAGACCACATTTCTCACCATAGAGCCCAGGCTATTGTTTATCTTAGAATAAATGGAGTGGAGCCACCTTTTTATCAATTGTTTTAATACAATTAGGTCAGTAACATGACTCATTCTCAAAATTTCGAATTAGTCACGATTTCATTTTTAATCATTTGTGCATTGATTAGTTATAATTAGCCGCTGATGTACGCTGGTCCAACTGATTTTCGCTGTTATTTATCGTGTAGTAAACAGTGAAGATCAGCTTAATCAGCGTTTATCAGTGGCCATATGCTTCCGAAATTAATCATATAACTAATCAATACACGGCTCTAAAGGCAGTTATTTTGTCTCTATAGGTCTCTGATCAGAGATTATTTTTTGAAAATAATTTTAAAAAATTCGGGATGAGCCATGTTGCCGGTCTGATTAACAAGTCATTACCAACTTAAAATAATATTATTGTAGATATTGAATCCCTAAATCAATAACTACATGAAACATCCAAAATTTGTTATTTTACAGCTCTGCCTATTTATCTTCTTTTTAAGCAATACCCCAAAATTAATCAGTCAGGAGTTCAATACACAATGGACGGCCAACTGGAGCCATGATGGCAAATACATTGCAGTTGGAGGAGTAGATAAGTTCATTAAAATTTTTGATGGAACCACCTTTCAATTGATAAAAAAAATCAATGTAGGAGATGAAATTTATCGATTAAGATGGCATCCCCAAAAAAACATTCTTGCCGTTGCAGCCTGGGGCCAAGGATCCCGGTTGATTGATTTGGAAAAAAACCAGACTATTCTTTTTAAAGGACTTGATAATATCGGGGGCAGATCAATCGCCTGGCATAAAAAGA
>JANQPA010000115.1 GCA_028285545.1 Saprospiraceae bacterium
TTGACTTTAAAAAAATATATTTTTTGCTTTTTTATAAGCAGATACATATTAAAGTAAAAACTAAAATTTTTAAAAATTTTAGTTTTTACACAACCCCACGAGCAATCGCAGACTGCAACTAGCTGAGATTAGGGGCAGTCTGTGACTGCCTTAGAAATCCTTAAATTTTCTCAGCTTTTACAATTTATATCATTTATACTTAGGCATAAAATACCCTTCAGTTACCCCCAGATCCAATATATCAACTTTTAATGGCCCTCTTTCTTCTTGATAATACAAAGCACTACAATACCAATAATCTTCAGGGTTTTCAACAAATCCCTGCACTACCGGATTTGCATGAATATATCCTATTTTTTGTCTGATAACTTTAGGCGTAAATAAAAGGATGGGATGCGATCCTCTTTGCCAGAATTGATACTTTTGATTATTGCTATAATGGTGACCATGGTAAAGAAATTTTTCCAACATCCAGGCTTTCCGACTTTCTTTTGTATTTTTTTCAATACTCTTGATAATCGATTTTGCTGTGTGCTTTTTAAAGTCACGTAGAATGTCACTCAAAGGGAGTGTTTTACCTGCCTGCACAATTAGATGTAGGTGATTAGTCATTATTACATAACTGTAAATTAGTAAGCCTTTATTTTTTTGACAAAATTGAAGACTCTCAATGATCAAGTCTTTGTATTCTTTTCGAGTAAATACATCAATCCAATCTACTATAGTTATAGTTACAAAGTTCAATCCAAACTGATCTAATATTTCGTATCTCGCCACATCCTTTTTTTAAATGCAACCAATAAGTCCAAAGATTCAATGATCTAAAGGAAAGAAAAGTTGTTGCGGCTAACTAGAAAATTCGAATTTAAAGGTACTTTATGACAGGCTTAGAGTAGACTCCTATTATACTGTTAATCAAATAAATGAGGTGTATCTTAGAAAAGTAGTTACCAAAGGCTAGAATAGGAGCATTAGGCAGTCACAGACTGCCATGAGCGATCGCAGACTGCCACTAGCTGAAGTTAGGGGCAGTCTGTGACTGCCTTACAAGTCTTCATACAATATTCGACTACTGCTTTTTTATTATTCAATTCTTATTTCTGTACATATCAATAAACTTCTTATCCAATTCCGGAGAATCTTTGTATTTCTTTCGCAAGGCTACTAACTCATCATGTAGCTTTGCGACAATCTCTGCATAGGCGGGATCATTATAAACATTTTTCATTTCCTGAGGATCTTTTTTCCTGTCATACAACTCCCACTCGTCTATGTCGTAGTAAAAATGAATTAGTTTGTATTCTTTAGTCACAATCCCATAATGTCTTTTTACACTATGATCAAGTTCAGGGTATTCATAAAAGTGATAATATACCGCTTCTCTATCCCATTTGGAGACATCGCCTTTCAACAGAGGCATCAAACTCTCCCCTTGCATATCTGCAGGAGCATCAATCTGTGCCGCTTCCAAAAAAGTTTGTGCAAAATCCAAGTTCTGAACCATCTCATCATTAGTAATTCCCGGATGAATCTCATTAGGCCATCTTATCAATAAAGGAGTTTTAAAGGATTCATCGTAGATGAAACGCTTGTCAAACCAGCCATGTTCTCCTAAATAAAAACCTTGATCCGAAGTATATACAACCATGGTATTTTTTTCCAAGCCACTTTCCTTCAGGTAGTCTAAAACTCTACCCACATTATCATCAACCGAAGAAATACAGGCCAGATAATCCTGCATATAGCGCTGATATTGCCATCTCATCTTATCTTCCCTGGTCATGCCTGGCCAGCGTTTTTTAAAATCTTGAGTTATGGAATCTAAAATGGGCTGGTAAAGTAATTTTTGCTCTTCGTTTATTCGGGAAAAATCCAGCTTGTTAAAAAGTCTCACATTTCGAGGGTCATTGTCAGTAATCCCTAAATCTTCAAGGGCTCCTGGGAGCACCTTATTGTCATAACTCAACATTTGATCCAGAATGCTCATTCTAGCAGTTTTAGCTGCCGCACCACGATTTTGATAATCATCAAATAATGACTCAGGTTCTGGGAATGTTTTTTTTGAAAAAGCCTTAAACTTCTCAGGGCTAGGCCACCAAGCTCGATGTGGTGCCTTATGGAGGTACATCATCAAAAAAGGCTTCTCGGGATTCCTTTTTTTATCTAGCCAATCGATCGTCAGATCAGTAATCACATCCGTCACATAACCTGTAATGATAGTATCTCCATTCGGAGAAATAAATCTTGGATTGATGTAACTTCCCTGCCCTGGAAGAATCATAAAATCATCTACTCCTTTGGGATTATTGCCAAAATGAAGTTTACCAAACATAGCAGTTTCATAACCCGCATTTTGAAATAGTTGAGGGAAAGTAATTTGAGTGGTATCAAAAGGCATCCGGTTATCAATCTTTCCATTGATATGGGTATGCTTCCCGGTAAGGATGGTCGCTCTTGAAGGCGCACATATGGAATTGGTCACACAGGCATTGGTGAATAATATTCCTTCCCTGGCAATGCGGTCAATGTTGGGGGTTTGAATCAATTTATCTGAATAGGCACTAATGGCCTGATAGGCATGGTCATCCGACATAATGAAAAGAATATTCGGTCTTTTAGGGCGCTCTTGCTCTTTTTGAGTAGTTGTGCATGAGGGGAGTCCAAAAATTAACATTGGCAAGACCAACATAAACCAAAGTTGAATCTTTTTATTCATAATAGTATTCGATTTGATTAAATACTTTAGTAGGTATGAAATTAATCTTTCCCAGTGATAGAATGGAGCATTGATTCTTAATAATTTTGATCCTTTTTTTTGACATTGACTATCGTACACAGCCTCTTACTGACTTTCACTGCATTAGTTAATGCTGAATTGCGCTTTTTGTAATTTTTAAAACTAATTAATCCATGTTAGCAATATGGGAAATATTCAAGAGTTCATATAAGGCTGGCAAGGTAATTAAATTAAAACCTGATTCTCCTAATTTCCTCATTAGCCGCCATAAATACTCCAACACCCCCATTGATATTATTAAAGGTGGGTCGAGGTTCAAGAATCCCAATATCCGTTTCTAAAGACTTTTTATCCAATAGATATTGATAGTATTCAGAGGAAATGGAAGAAATTTCAAATTGGACTCTATCATAAGGATGTATTTCCCTGTCAGGCAGGCGTGCTTCACCACTTAACTCAATTAACATGCCCATTTTGCTGATTTGATCTTCAAAACACACATCCGTCATAAATATTCCCAGAGAAGGATGGTAATTGGTTATTTCACAAAACTCAAAATTCTGCGATCCAAAGAGGTCCGTTATTTGAAACTGATAAGCATTTGGTAAATCAGGTTTGACCATTATCAAATAATAATTTGGGCCAGGCTCATCTTTAAATTGATATTCTACCTTCGCTTCTGGCTTACCAGAGGGACGTTTTTTGCCCGTAAATTCCAAATTCACCTCCAGTTGCTGCAATGAATTAGGCACTAAAACAGGATCACTTGTAGCTGTTCCTAGGGTTTCATGACTTACTCTTAGATAATAGCTATTTCCAGCGTCAATTGATAATCCAAATGTATCCTGGTATAATCCATCGCCTTTATAGCTTAAATCCCCAAGCAACTGGTCATTTTGATAAATTTTTACTTCTGCATTTGTAATGTATAGTTGTTCTACTTCTTCAAAATCTCCAGACGGTGAAATACTTTTAGTAACATAAACCCTAGCTCCAGATTGAGGAGAGATGATTCCAATAATGGCCAGTTGATCTCCAGGATAATCTGCCGGATATTCTAAAATTTTGGTGCACCCTATAAGAGACCCCAAAAGCACCATCCAAGCTATTTTTTTACAAAATTCTCGCATCAAAAAGTAAATGTGTAGTTAACAAAAGGAAGAATGTTGAAAAAAGAACGCAGCTTCACCTGATTTCCAAGTAATAAATTTCGGTTTTCTTCATTGGAGGGGCGGTCGTATTTCAGGTCAGGCTCAGCAATGACATAAAAGGGATTTTTCCGCCCATAAACATTATAGAGCCCTATATTAAAAGTGCGTTCTTTTCCCGAAGGTCGTATCACACTGCGTCGAAAGGCAATATCCAGACGATGGTAGATAGGGGCTTTTTCCCTATTTCGGTCTCTGTAAACAGCAACAGGTCTATTATAATTTGGATCGTAATAAACTATAGAAGGTAAAGTCAGGCGATATCCACTACTCAATACAAATGTGGAAAGGAATTCCCAATCATTACCCAGATCATAGCTTGCAGTGAGTGACAGATCATGTCTGCGATCATATTGTCGAAAATACCATTCACCACTATTAATTTGATTGAAACGAACCTTGCTATAAGATAGAGTATAACCAATCCATCCTGCAAGTCGATCTTTTCGGTAGCGTAAAAACAATTCCAAACCAGCAGAACGTCCAATTCCATTCAAACCAGCTAAACTCTCCCATTCGCTCACATTACTTTGCAAAAAATCAACCCCTGGTAAGGGATCAATCAAGCGACGATAGTTTTTGTAAAACAATTCTCCTGAAATAAATGTGTGCTTGCCTATTTTTCTTTCTGCCCCTAATGAATAATGATCTACTCCCTGAGGAGCAGCCTGATTAGTAGCTCCAACCCAAATATTATTAGATATACCAATAAAATTCCCAGTCAGCAGATGCAATGGTTGGTGCATTTGTGCATAGGCTGCCTTAATATGGTAAGGCCCTAATTTATAATCAAGGCTTAAACGTGGTTCCAAATAGGCATAATTGGTTCCAGAAACAGTTTGAAAATTAGCATATCTTCCCCCAAGAGTGAATTGAAGGTTTTTATTAAATCGATAATTACTTTCTATAAAAGGGGCTAGCCTGTTAATCCTTTGGGTAGCAGCGGGCGTTTGCAAAGTCCCCCCTACCCGATCACTAGTCTCTACAGATCTGGGATTAACTCTCAACAAACCACCTTCCAATCCCACATTAAGGTCCCAGTTAGGGTTTATCCTATAATCGATTTGTGCTTTTGCATCCCATTCTTGAATAAAGGCCTGACTTAATAAATCAGCATTTGATTCTGCTGAGTTTTTTAACTCTTGCTCAAGTCCATAGGAATAGCGATTATAGGTCAGGAGGCCTTGAAAAAAGCTGCGACTTCCTAAATTACGGGCATACCTCAAACTTGCAGTCCTATTTCCCCAAATAGCATTTAACTTTGAGTCTTGTTCGTTGCCTCTATCCACCAATCCCCAATTATCACGACTGGAATAGGCGGACAAAGAAAGATTACTCTTATCAGATTTATAGTTAATTTTACCATTGAGATCATAAAAGAAATAGGTCTGATAATCTTCTTCACTTCTTGCCAATAACAACAAGGAAGCCAAATGAGCAGACCTTGCTCCAAAAGTATAGGACCATTTATTTTTAGCAATGGGTCCTTCCAATAACAATCTTGAGTTGACCAAACCTAGTGTTAGTTTGCGGGTGGCCTGATTTTTATTTCCTTCTTTACCGGTAATATCAATCACTGAAGACAGTCGTCCTCCAAAACGTGCCGGGAAAGCCCCTTTATACACTTTGATGTCCTTAATAATATCCGGATTAAAAGGAGACAAAAATCCAAAAAGGTGATTGGAATTATAAACTTTTGCTCCATCATATAAAATGAGGTTTTGATCTGGTGTTCCACCTCGAACATACAAATCTGAAGTTCCTTCAGCCCCATTACTGATACCCGGAGTTAAAGCCAATGCTTTTAGGGGATCAGCTTCCCCTAAAAGTGGAGGAATTTTATTGAGTTGCGGCATAGGGATAATGGTCTTTCCCAACTGAAGGCCTTCACCAATCCCTTTAGGACTAGTCACTTCTACTTCTGGCAGGTCTACAGTACTCTTTAGATTAATCATAACGGGCTTAGAAGGGTTCACCTGAAGGATGGTATCAATAGTTTGGTAACCTACATAACTTATCTGCAATTGTATTTCTTGGAGTTCAGTCCCTAACTGAAAATATCCAAAGCTATTGGTACTGGTTCCAGTTTGAAGTTGGGGAGCATAAATATTGACACCTATCAAACTTTCATTGTCTGCTTTATCTTTTACATACCCGTGTATCTGTGCATGAATTTTGTCAAAGCCTAAAAACGGTAGAATAAATAGAATCAGTAAGAAAGAAAGTAGTTTGTAAAAATTCACCGGGATAATTTGCATTTTGGTTTAAGCAAAGACCTGGTTGAGTAAATATACGTTGTATGGTATATAAGAATTTATTAAAGAAAAGAAATGATTGCCACTGTCCCAAAACAGCCTTATTCCAATGTATACTCTGCTACCAATTTCACAAAGTCCAGTGAGCTAAGCATTCCGGTTATTTTTCCATCCTCCATTACTACTAAATGGTGAACCTGGTGTTTTAGCATCATTTTAGCAGCAGCATGTGCACTGGAATCCTTGTGTATAACATGGACATTGGAGGTCATTAATTCCTTTACCGGAGTTTTCTCATCGATTTCTTTATTTAGATCTGTGCTAGTGACAATACCACGAATGGTAATTTTTATATCTGGCAACTTTTTAGAATACTCGATAATAGGGATGGCATGGATACCTTTGCGAACCATCAAGGCTCTAATTTCTCGAACGCTATTTTCTTCTACCGCAATGGTCACGGGGGAGGACATAAAATCTTTTACCTGTACGCGCATAATACACAATTGGGGAAAACCACCCTTTATCCTTAATTTTTGTAAATACACAGAGATGGGTAGTAAATCCTGGTTAAAAGTTGTAGTGCTTCGCGACTAGGTTTTTCTAAAGATAAGATTATTTTTCAGGACTCTTCAAAATTAAATAAGAGTGAAAATCTTAGTGTGTTGTCCAAGGGGTTCCGTTGATTGGTTGTTGGAATCAGAT
The DNA here is from genome assembly GCA_028285545.1 of Saprospiraceae bacterium. GTDB lineage: Bacteria > Bacteroidota > Bacteroidia > Chitinophagales > Saprospiraceae > JANQPA01. The sequence goes on from JANQPA010000115.1 coordinate 6,906, forward strand.
AGGAAAAGTTTAATCCAAAAACATTGTATTTTAATCCTAAACCAACGGTAAAAAATTTTCGATTCCCTTTTTGAGCATGCTCATTAAAGTACCCTGCCCTGACAGCAAATTGTTGGTCATACCAGTATTCTACTCCAAAAGAATACATCAATTCTTTTAATTCCTCCCTGAAGCCTTCAGGAGCGTCTCCAAAGGAAGAAAATATTCCCGAAATAGGTGATTGCTCTTTATGATCCGAAACACTATTATTATTTAGGTCGCAATTTCCTCCCTGGCAAGGAGTAGGAACCATTAATTTGTTGATATCCGCAGCAAAAGTGATTCTGTTAAACTCATTCAGGTCTATATCCCATGCTGCTCCCAGACCGATGTTGGCAGGTAAAAAATCTTTTACCGTAGATCGGGTATAGGTGATTTTTGAGCCAATATTGGTCAATGCCAAACCCAATCTAAAATTACTTGAACTACGCTGCATTTCGATAGGTATCAACCAGGTAAATGATAGATCAGCTGCACCTGCCAAACCAACTTCAATTTCTTCTCCACCTGGGGCGATTTGTCCTGCGGCCAGATTGGAAAAAATAAATTTGCCCGTTAAGGCAGCAGAAAAATTATCACTCAATTTTCTGGAATAAGCTATGGCTATTTCAAATTCATTAGGCCTCCCAGGCACAAGGGCTTGGCCATTTTCGTCTGTAAATTGAATGGTTCCCAAAGAAAAATATCTCAATCCTACTCCCAGCGATTGCAAGTCGTCAATTTTATAAAAGCCAGTGAGATAAGCCAGATAGACATCATTTAAACCGAGGGCTCTCAACCAGGGCGTATAGGTAGCTGATATTCCCATTTTTTCTTCCGCAAAAGCTAATTTTGAGGCATTAAAATGCATGGCATTTGGATCAGCGGAAAGGCCAATACCCACATTTCCCATTGCTCCTGATCTAGCATCAGAAACGATTCGCAAGAAAGGAACTGCTGTGGTTACTGTATTGACACAGGGCCTACCGGAAAGATCCACTAAATTTCCATTCTTATCAAAAGTGCATTGACCTAGCAGAGGAGAATACAAAAGAGTACTTATACATACCACGAGGAAGGAGTATAAAAACTGTTTCATTGGGATATAATTTATGATTCTTTAAATGGGCTTGTTTCATTTAGACGGAAGAACCATTATCTTATTTCGTGATATCCACAAATTAACTTTATGGCCAAACAAGAATTATGATTTTACAATTTTTTACTGCTAAATAAATAGGTTTGCTGAAAAACATAATCATTCCAATAATTTCTCTGATGGCATTAAATTCTTGTATCCCTCACAAGGAAATACAATTAAAGAAAACCATTGATTTTGGTTATTACCGTACCTTTCATATGATGGGGGGACATGGATATGATTTTCAGAATGATTCTATAGTAGTTTATAAGTGGTCTAGTGATCTCTTTTCATTTGAAAGACAAGGAAAATACACTCGAAAAAATGATACCATAGTCATTCAATTCACTCCACTTATGAAATTACAGAGTTTGGGACATGGACAAAAAATCACTGAACTTCATATCAAAAATTTCAAAAATCAAAAATTGGTTGGTTTTCCAGTTGACTTTTTCATGGGTGAAAAAATAAAGACAGTAAAGAGTGATTCTTTTGGAGTAATAAATATTGAGAATCGAATTGAAGAGATAGACTCCATTCACTTTAATTGGCAATTTAGAGAATATGGGATTTATCCAATAGACAATAAGTATGAACCTAAAATTGATTTGGTTGATCACCAACTACAAGTTGGATATGTTAAATTAGAAGTGAAGCTAGTAGAGAATTTAATAGGGCATCCTATAAATAGAAATACGGATAAATTACTTGTAATTGGAAATAATAAACTTTTTATTGGATTGGATTATGATCCTGATGTCATCTACTTGGGAGGAATACTAGAAAAGGAAAAATCAAAATAAAATGAAAACCATTGCAGGAGATTTATTAAAATTAGAGCTGTAATTGGTAATTGAATTAATTAGCTGATCTTTAGCTATCGAAAGATTAGTTATTAAAAATAAGTTTTCGCGAAATGCTAAACATTCAAAAGATACTAATAGAGGCCTTTGTTAAGGAATTAAGTGAGTCATACCTGGAAACCTTCGGGATGCTAGACCCTGAAAATAGCCATATCATTTCATGGTTTGGCCGCCTATCACTCGAAATTATTTCGAATAGCGATCTACTATATCACAATGTGGATCATACTATGATGGTGACTTTGGTTGGACAAGAAATACTTAAAGGGAAACATTTGAGTGAAGGAGGTGTAACTTCTGACAATTGGCTACATTTTATGATAGCTCTTCTTTGTCATGATATTGGATATGTTCGAGGCATCTGTAAAGATGATAATGGCGATATGTGTGCAACTGGTATTAAAGATGAAACTGTTGAAATCTCAAGAGATGGGACAGATGCTTTATTGGCACCCTATCACGTTGATAGAGGGAAACTATTCGTTCAAGAGCGATTTAGTCAAACGTCCTTTACCAAAATTGATGTAGATCAGATTTGTAACCATATTGAAATGACCAGATTTCCCATTCCTCAGGATAGTTTCCATCAGGATACCAAGAATTATGGAGGCTTAGTTAGAGCTTCAGATTTAATTGGGCAGTTAGGTGATCCACAATATTTAAGAAAACAACCAGCTTTGTTTTATGAGTTTAGCGAACTAGGGCTTACTAAAAAATTGGGGTATAAAACTCCTGGTGACATGAGGAGAGGTTTTGCAGGTTTTTATTGGAAGACTATTCGTCCCTATATTCAAGATGCGCTACGCTACCTTCGTGTTACCCAAGAAGGGAAACAATGGATTGCTAACCTACATTCTCATGTTTTTGAGGTTGAACATTATGAAGAATAAAAAATCCCTCAAACCCAATTTGGCAGACTTGATTTCACTGTGATAATCAGATACCTTACTTAGGAATTTTTCTTCCTTATAGTGGATACTATCAATTCTAATTGAACCTTCCCTTTTTAAGAGTGTACAGACTGTGGATTGAAGTTCTTTCCTTCAAAATTCATTGATATTATCATTAATTTAGCCAGGTAAACTTTTAAATTTCCTGATTCCTATGCAAAACCTTTTACACCAAATCCTTATTGCTGCCAAGGGAGCGTTCCGTCATTTTATGAAAAACAAAGTCTATGGCGGCCTTAATGTTATGGGCCTTTCCATCGGTATGGCCTGCCTGATTCTGATCATGCTCTACCTGCATCAGGAGACCACTTATGAATCTTTCCACCAAAATGCCAATCGGATCTATCGCCCCACCTACAAGTTTTCGAATCAGGGAGATTATGAGGTTCAGTTTGCTCGAATCCCTATGGATTATATCAATAATTTGCCCCAGGAATTTCCGGAAATCGAGCACTTAATTCGATTTCAAAATCAAGAGCAGAAATACATCCGTATTGAAAACCAGCGGTTTAAACCCCAAAGAGCCTATGTGACAGATAAAGAGGTTTTTGAGGTTTTTGATTTGCCCTTCTTGGATGGAGATCCAGCCTCGGCCCTAACTAATCCTCACTCTGTTGTATTGACCGAATCTACCGCCAAAAAGTATTTTTCGCGAACTAATGTTGTGGGTGAGCAATTATGGGTACTAGGTACCTGGTCAGAAGAAGAAGTACCTTATCAAGTTACGGGCATCATCAAGGATTTGCCTGCTAATACTCACTTGCCTATTGAGCTTTTATTTTCTTTTGCCAATCCAGAAGAACGTACTGGCTGGGCTTATGTCTATACTATGTTAGCTGAAGGCAGTGACATCAGCGCTGTGAATGCCCAAATGCCGGAGTTTATGGCAAAATATACAGATGGAAATGGTCCACAAAATGTTCATTTTGAATTTCAAGCCCTATCGGACATCCACTTGACATCTCATCTTGCCCGGGAAATCAAACCAAATGGACAAATGATGTATGTCCGGATCTTTTTCTGGGCAGGACTATTTATCTGGATCATCGCCCTCATCAATTTTACCAATTTGCACATGGCTCTAAGTATGAATCGAAGTAAGGAAACGGGAGTGCGCAAAGTCTTGGGAGCAGCTAATAAGCATTTATTTATTTCCACTCTGGCAGAGAGTACGGTTTATAGTCTGACTGCCCTTCTCATTGGGAGCTTAATTGCTTTCTTGGTGTTCCCATATTTTAGTCAATTGATGGGGGTTCACGTTTTACCCCCCATGCTTTATTTTGGGCTATTGCTATTAGGTATTGCCATTTTGAGTGGCCTGATAGCCGGAATATTTCCAGCCTTCATGCTAACCTCCATTCAGATTCTTCAAATTTTGCGAACCGGCAACAACTGGTCCATGCGAGGAAGTGCTCGTAAAATAAGCCTCAAAAGAGCCATGGTCACCATCCAGTTCTGTGCCACCATTATTTTAGTGGGTAGTGCTATTGCTGCCAACCTTCAGTTCAAATATATTCAGGAAAAAAATCTGGGTCTACAATCCGAACAGGTGTTGGTAATCCCCAATGTACCCGATCGAGTCACCAATAATTATTTAGTTTTCAAAAATCGACTGGAATCCTTACCTGGAGTTCAACAAGTATCTGCTTGCATGCAGGTGCCTTCCAGCGAAATCAGGGATGTAGGCCCGGTAATGGTCAGAGGGGCTTCTGAAGATCCTGAAACTGCTCCCATGATGGATATGCAAGTCATCGATCCGAATTTTATTAGGATGATGGACTTGAAATTATTGGAAGGGGAAGATTTTTCCCAAAAAATTAAATTACAGGCTCCTCCAACCTTTGGAGAAGAATTGAATCCTACAAATTATCTTAATGAGAGTCCCCGCTCCTATCTGATCAATGAAACAGCCATGAAACAATTGGGTTGGCAGGAACCCAGCGAAGCGATTGGCAAAGAAATCAACTGGTCAATAGGTCCTTATGTACTGGCATACGGCCCTATTACCGGAGTTATAGCCGATTATCATCAAGAATCCCTACGCAACAAGGTAGACCCATTGCTAATGTGCGTAGAACCTATTTGGCTTGGCAATGTGTTGGTTAAAGTCGAAACTAAAGACTTATCATCCACAATGGCAGGAATTGAAGGCATTTGGAACGACATGTTTCCCTACAGCCTGGAATATCAATTTATGGATGAGTTATTTAATGGCCTGTATCAACAGGATCGGGTCCAATTAAAATTATTAGGCAGTTTGAGTTTAATCGCCATTATTGTCTCCTTTATTGGTTTGATAAGTTTGGTGGCTTTTGCTCTAAAGAGAAGAGCCAAAGAATTGGCCATAAGAAGGGTAATAGGTGCAGATCTACAATCTCTGGCCACCCTCATTGGTAGAGAGTATTTTTGGATCGTTAGTATTGCGGCCTTGATTGGCATTCCCTTGAGTTATTATGGGGTGATGCAATGGCTGCAAAATTTTGCTTATCACATGGATGTTTCTATTTGGATTTATGTTATTGCTCTAGGGACTATTTATGCTTTACTATTAGTCACCATTTATCTGCAAACCTTAAAGGCGACGGTTGAAAATCCGGTGAAGGCTCTGAAGGAGGAGTAAGGTTATTGGGTTATTGGGTTATTGGGTTATTGGGTTATTGGGAAAATACAGGGTTCTGCGAAATTTGCGAAATTTGCGTGAGAAAAAAACAATGAAAAGAATCGGCATACTTGGAGGAATTGGTCCTGAATCAACCGTCCAATACTATAGGTTTTTAATTCAGCAATTTAAAGAGCGTCAATCGACAGAAGACTATCCAGAAATTATTCTGCACAGTATTAATATGACTGAAATGCTTTCTTATGTCTTTTCTGAAGATTTAGATGGCCTGGTCTCTTTTTTACAAAAGCGAGTACAACTGCTTGAAAAATCTGGGGTCGATTATGTAGCCATGGCTTCCAATACGCCCCACCTTGTTTTTGATCAATTGGCAAATTCGGTACAAGTGCCCATGATCAGCATTGTTGAAGAAACATGTAAAAGAATTTCCAAAGCAAGCATCAAAAAGTTAGGGCTTTTGGGCACCAAATCCACCATGAGCAAAGGTTTTTATCAAAAAACAGGAAAAAGGCATGGTTTAGAAATCATCATTCCAGCGGAAGAAGCACAAGACTATGTTAATGAAAAATACTTTGGAGAATTGGTGTTTAACCAGATTTTTCCGGAAACAAAAAATCGCCTGATTCAAATTGCAAGGGAATTAGAAAACAAATATGGAATCCAAGGGCTCATTTTGGGAGGTACTGAACTGCCTCTGATATTAAAGCATGAAGATTTTAAGCAAATAAAAGTATTTGATACCACTCAAATTCATGTGAATGCCATTTTAGATAGGATGTTAGAGTAGTTATTGTTGGTAAAATAATTAGATTAGGGTATTAGAAGGTCCTTCTTTTCCATCGCCTAATTAAACAATCATGAATAACAATTATACTTCCTTTGCTAAATCCTTGCTGGCAAGATACCTTTTTGTCATTGGATTTATTCTCCTATCTATCCTATCCAGTCCTGCTCAAAAAAATCTAAGCATATTATACACCAATGACATTGAAAGTGTATACGAACCTTTAGATGCCTTTTGGAATGATAGCATTGATCTCATTGGAGGGCTTCCCTATCTAAGTACCCTTATTCAGCAAATCAGAGCTAAGGAAGAAATCAGTTTTTTATTTGATGCCGGAGATATATTTACAGGTTCTCTGTCAGCAGCTACGGAAGGCGAATTACCTTTTGATGTGTATAGTAGTATGGGTTATGACGCCATTTGTTTGGGTAATCATGAGTTTGAATATGGTTGGGAGCGGTTATTACATGTCAAGCAGAGGGCCCGATTTCCAGTATTAAATTGTAATATATTTTATGAAAACACCTCCATTAACTTTTGTCAGTCCTATACTATTCTAGAAAAGCAAGGGATTAGAATCGGCCTAATTGGGTTAATGGGAATAGATGCCTTTATCAATACAATGAACCCTGCTCATAGAATAGGGCTTGAAGTTAAAGACCCAATTCCTATTGTACAAAACATTGTAAATGAGATTCGTAAGGAAGTTGACCTCATCATTTTGTTAACCCATCAAAACAAAACTGCCCCCATGCAAACAGATAAAGAAGCAGACCCTGAAGTGCAGCGTGGATTTGATGAAGATTATGAAATGGCGGGAAAATTATCAGGTGTGGATATCATTTTTGGAGGACACTCTGATAATGGCCTTTGGGAACCTGTCGTTCATCCTAAAACGGGTACCTTAATATGTTTAACTTTTGGTCAAAGCAAATATTTGGGCTATTTAAATCTGAACATAAACGATAAGAAAATAAGTATCAAAGAGCATAGTTTGATCCCAGTGAATGCTGATGTACTTAAACCTGACAAAAAGATAAATCAATTAGTACAACAGGTTCGCCAGGAAAATGAAGAGCTCACAGAAATCTTGGGTACTATTGATAAACCTGGATTTAGAAAATACAATCGGGAATCTTCTTTAGGCAATTTAATGGCTGATATGCTAAAAGAAATATCTAAAGCTGATATAGGGCTTATAAATTCAGGCGCCTTAAGGGCCGATTTAAATGCCGGTGACATTACTACTGAAGAGCTCTCCAATATTTACCCTTTTATCGACAAATATCACGTTGTGGAAATTGATGGAACAAAGCTTAAAGAGCTGTTGGAATACAGTTACAAATTACCTTATGGAATTGCTCAATTATCGGGAGTAAGCAGTAAATACAATTCGAAAAATCCTGTGGGTAAACGATTAATTGAAGCAAGCATAAATGGCATTCCTCTTGATGAATCTAAAAAATATAGGGTAGCTAGTACCGCATTTGTGGCAAATGGAGGAGATGGTTATTCGATACTAAAAAATGGGAAATTAATTCATGCTAGCAGTAAAAGCCTGATTGAATATTTTATTGAATATGTGAAAAGTAAAAAGCGGCTAGCTTTACCAGCATTAGGAAGGCAAATTGATGTTTCAAGAAAATAAGTTGGCACTATAAATAAGCTATTCCAAACGCCTAGAAATTGAACTATGAAAGACAAATTTGTTCTACTCTTATTCGTCTTAGCCTTCATCTACGCTTGTGAGTCGACTGATCAAAAGCCTGTTTACACATTATGGTATGAACAACCCGCCCAATATTTTGAAGAAACGCTAGTAATGGGCAATGGTAAAATGGGAGCAAGCATCTTTGGTGGCACAGCGATAGATTCCCTCTTTATTAATGATATAACCCTATGGTCTGGAGAACCTGTCAATCCCAATATGAACCCGGATGCTCATCAGCATATTCCTGCCATCCGGGCTGCCCTGGAAAATGAAGATTATCGCTTAGCTGATTCGCTTAATAGATTTATACAAGGATCCTTTTCTCAATCTTATGCTCCTCTTGGTACCCTATATTTTGAATATGATCATGATCAATCAGCTGTTCAAAGCTATAAACGTTCTTTAAATATTAGTGATGCCTCATCAGAGGTTTCCTATCAAGTCAATGAAACTAAATATTCTCGGAAGTATTTCATTTCGCATCCCGATCAAGTAATGGCCATTCAGCTAAAAAGTGAGCAAGCCAATTTATTAAACTTCACCATTCGCTTTTCCAGCTTATTGAAATATGAGAGTACAAAAGAACGGAATACTTTAAAAATAGAAGGTTATGCTCCCTACCATGCCGAACCAAATTATAGAGGTAATATTGAAAATCCAGTTAGATTTGATAAAAATAGAGGCACTCGTTTTTCTCATTATATTTCGATTAAAAATACGGATGGAGAAGTTTCAATGAGTGATTCCTCCATCACCCTTTCTAATAGCTCTCAGGCAGAAATTCTGGTATCCGTAGCCACAAGTTTTAATGGTTTTGATAAAAATCCTGCAAGGGAAGGAAAGGATAATAGAAAAATGGCTGCAGAACAGTTAGCCAAAGCTTCCAGTCAATCTTTTGATCAATTATTAGATCAACATACTCAAGACTATCAATCCTATTTTGATCGTCTGAGTTTTCAATTGCAGTCACAGGACACCCTTGATCTGCCAACCGATCAAAGATTAAAGCGCTACTTCAATGGCAATCCAGACCAAGGATTAGAAGAGTTATACTTCCACTTTGGTCGTTATTTATTGATTTCCAGTTCTCGAACGCCAGAAGTACCTGCTAATTTGCAAGGCCTTTGGAATCCGTACTTGCGGCCACCTTGGAGCAGCAATTATACCGTCAATATCAATGTAGAAGAAAATTATTGGTTGGCTGAGGTAGCTAATCTTAGTGAATTACACCTTCCACTTCTTTCTTTTATTGAAAATTTAGCAAAAACAGGAAAGGTGACTGCTGAAACATTTTATGGAATTAACCGAGGTTGGGTGACCGCTCATAATACTGATATTTGGGCCATGACCAATCCAGTTGGTGATTTCGGGAAGGGACATCCAGTTTGGGCCAATTGGAATATGGGAGGGGTTTGGCTGAGCACTCATTTATGGGAGCATTACGCTTTTACCCAAGACCGCAATTTTCTTTCAGAAAAAGCCTATCCCCTGATGAAAGGGGCTGCTGAATTTTGCCTGGACTGGATGATACAAGATCAAGATGGGTTTTGGATCACTTCTCCCTCTACTTCTCCGGAAAACCTATATTTGTTAGAGAACGGCTACCGAGGTGCCACCCTCTATGGTGCTACGGCCGACCTGGCTATGATTCGCGAGCTTTTTGCCCAAACCATTCGAGCTTCCAAGATCTTAGAAATCGATGAAGCTTTTAGAGATACCTTAAGTCAAAGATTAGATCAAATGTACCCTTATCAAATTGGTGATGCTGGGCATCTACAGGAGTGGTATCACGACTGGGCAGATGCCGATCCGCAACATCGGCATCAGTCCCACCTTTTTGGTCTATATCCTGGCCATCATATTTCACCTAAACTGACTCCTGATCTAGCCAAAGCTTGTGAAAACACGCTAAACGTTAAGGGAGACAAAAGCACTGGCTGGTCTCAAGGTTGGCGTATTAATTTGTGGGCAAGGCTCAAAGATGGCAATCGGGCTCATAAACTTTATCAAGAATTGCTGAGCTATGTCGACCCGTCTGGGTTAAAGACGACTTACAGCAAGGGAGGAGGTACTTATCCCAATTTATTAGATGCCCACCCCCCTTTCCAAATTGACGGAAATTTTGGCGGTGCTGCCGGCGTCTTGGAAATGTTGATTCATTCTACAGAAAACTCCATTCAATTGCTGCCTGCCATCCCAGACTCCTGGTCTTCTGGCCAAGTTTCAGGGGTGAAAGCCCGAGGAGGTTTTGAGCTATCCTTTAAATGGGAAAATAGGCAAGTTCATGAGTTGAAAATTTGGAGTAAAAGGGATGCTAGAACTAATTTGATTTTTAATGGTAAGGAAAGGGAGGTTCAGGTTAAGGCGAATGAAGAAAAGTTGGTAGAGTTGTGATGGGTATTGGGGTATTGGGGTATTGGGGTATTGGGGTATTGGAAAAAAGCAATATTTGAATTAATTGCAGAATTCCTGATTGCCTGGGACAGATTATGTAGCCATGGCTTCTAATTCCTTTATCTTGTTTTTGATCAATTGGCCAATTCTGTTCAAGTCCTGATGATCAGTATTGTAGAAGAAACTTCTAAAACCATTTCAAAATAGGTGGACTTCATGTGTATCTTCTATTGAATATGTTGCATTTGAAGACAATTTTTAACTATACTTGTGTCATAAGCCTTCCTAAAAAAAAACTAAATAATTTGAGAAATGCGAATTTTTATAAACTAGAATTACGAAATAATCTCCCAATAAATTATATTAAAAAAACTAAAGCCAAGTTTAAACCTATTCCATTTATTTTAACATTTGGATTATTACATCACAAATTTGCCAAAGGAAAGAAGGTTGAACTTTATTTTACTCATTATTTAGATGAGTCAAAAATAAAATTAGTCTATTTAAAATCAACTTCTGATTGCTCACTTCATTCTCTTCATAAAATAATCAATGAGTTAGAAGAATTTTGCAAACAGCATAATGTTAAAGAAATAAAAACTTTAGTTGTTAATCCATATTTATCTAAAAACATCATGGAGAAATATGGGTGGATCTATGTTAAATCCAAAATGTTTATTGGAAAACTTTATGAAAAAAAACTTAACCAAAATTGATATGGAGACAAAAGATGTAATTTCAAGGAAACGCTACAAGTTTGGAAATAAAAATAAAAGAATCGAAAAAGAATACATTAAAGGAATATTATCAAAATCAGACTTACCGGAAGAACAAAAGTTTTATTTAAAATCAAGGTATCTTGATTCACTTTTTGCATTAGATAAACTGGCAATTGAAAATAAAGCAGTGTTCCAGGTAGCCAGATCTATAGTATTAATTATTGGAGTCCTGATACCCGCAATTGTAAATATTGATAATAGCATTATTCCTGATCAAACTTCAAAAATTATTGTTACTGTTTTATCAGTATTTTCATCTGTATTATTTGGTGTATTACAAATTTGGAAACACGACCTAGTGTGGGCTCATCATAGGCTTCAATTTGAATTAATGAGAAGTGAATTGTATAGATTTTTGACTTTGTCTGGAGAAAATTATGAATCATTTACCTCTCATAAAGAGGCATTTAAAAAATTCGCTACTATTGCTGAAGATAAATTTGATTTAGAAGTGAAAACTTATTTTAATATACTTCAATTAGGGAGTAAAAGTCAATTGTTAAATAACTTTGAGAATACCGAATCTATTGAAGGATGAAAAAATTGTTTCTAGGCTTATTGTTTAGTGTGATTGTTTTTTTAGTATCCGTTCAGATTTTCAGCAAATCATTTTTACCATCACGAGATAAGATTCGAATATCCTGCGATTCACTTAAGATAACTGCATTATCAAATGCTCATAAGGTCCCCAATGATTTAAAGCCTAGTTTCGGTGAAGCAGTAAGTTTTTTTCCTGATCTTAAGAATACCCAAATTGAGTTGAAGTTAGCATCTATTTCTTCAACCATGCAAGCTCACCCTGAAATTACATTTAGGAACTTATTGAGTAAAAAAAGGAAGTTTATCATAAAAGTAAATAACGATTTTAAGACGAATAAAACCCTGAATTATAAAGAATTATCGAATGATATTTTAGTAGGATGGATCGGACATGAATTAAGCCATATAGTAGACTATCAAAATAGAAGTTTCCTCTCTCTAATTGGCCTAGGAATAAATTATTATTTATCAAGTTCTTTTAGGTCTGAAGTTGAAAATTTTGCAGACAAATCGACAGTTTATCGAGGATTGGGTAAAGAACTACTTTCGGGAGTAGTTTACTCCATTGAAAACACCGAAATTTCAAAAGAATATCAAAATAAATTGGTTGAGAATTACTATTCTCCAAAAGAATTGAAAGAAATAATTGCTGAATATGAAATGAAATGCCGGTAATCTTATCTACTTTCCTATCCTCACATCTTCCCATTTACAAATTTGCACATCAAACAAGCTCCAACTCTTCTTTATTTGCTTCTAATACAGGAATAATAAAATCAATCAACTCTCTTAATTCCCAACCGATCATTTCTGCTCCTTTACGGCATTCATCACGATCAACAGAAGCAGCAAAAGAAGCTGTTTTAAATTTTTTCAATACAGATTTTGCTTTTAGGCCCTCTATTTTGGTAGGTCGGATCAAGGCAGAAGCCACAATAAAACCAGTAAGTTCATCCGCAGCAATGATGCATTTATCCAGCATGCTGTTTCGAGGCACATTCCACTTGGTATAGTGACCGGCAATAGCATGTGCAATTTCATCCTCCCCCATTTCTCGTAGTTTTCCGACAATCACATTGGGATGTTGGTCAGGATATTTTTCGTAGTCGGCATCATGTAATAAGCCGGTTATGGCAAACTTTTCTTCATCTTCTCCAAAATGTTTGGCCATCGCTTCCATGACCAATTCTACGGTGCGGGCGTGTCGAAGGAGGGATTCCCCTTTTGTCATACTTTCCAGTATTTCTCTTGCTTTTACTCTATCCATACAGGTAATTTGAATTAATGTGCTAAGAAAGTTTCAATTTAATAAATGCCATTTACTTTTCCGAAATTGTAGGCAACTGGCCAATATATTTTTTCTGTTCTAAACAATCCAACATAAAGATGGCTACCTGTCTTCTGCTAATTGTAAAGGATGGTTTTGGCTGACCATCAATCGTAACCACCAATTCTCTCAATTTTTTGGCATTGGTTAATCCGGCAGGTCGGAGGATGGTAAAATCCAATTTTGAGGCCTTCAGTGCATCCTCATGTCTTTCATGATCGGCATACGGATATTTGACATTACTATTTCGGATCAGCCATCTGAACCAAGAAGGTAGTTCCTGGAAAGTTTCATGTGTACCCCAGGCCGAAAGGGTCAGGATGCGTTTAATCTTATTTTTTTTCATAGCCTTTACAAGGTAGTCTATGGTCCTGGACACCAGTTTTTCGGGAGAGCGCAATTTGGCCCAGGGCCAGTCGGAAGTCCTAGAAACGTTAAGAGCAAAAAGGACAGCTTCACATCCTTTGATTGCTTCTTCGATCATTTTTTCATCATTAGGGAGGCCTTCGAAGAGAGCTAGGCTTTCATTTTTTGTATTGACCTTCGTTTTATTTCTTACAATAGCATTAACCTGATGCCCCCTGTCCAAACATTCCTGAAGGATGTGCTTCCCTGTTCTGCCTGTAGCGCCAATTAGAAGAATTTTCATGAGTTAATCTTATTTAAATTGTCCCGTTTCCAAATTTCTGTGCATTTCTCCTACCGGTTTTACAATTCCATGCATGCTAATCCAAACGCCCCGATCGAGAACATTTGCTGCTCCAATAGCTGCTCCAACATTTAAGGAGGCATCGGAATTATAAAACCTTTCAGGACGCATGGCTCCGGTAAGAATAATTAATTTATCGCTAATTTTTTGTTGGAGAAAAATTCCAGTCTCGATTAAGGTATCTGTACCATGAGTGATAATCACCCTTTGGACTTCCTGGGCTAATATCATTTCCGCCAGAGCATCTCGATCTGTGTCTGTGATTTCAAGGCTATCTTTTTGAAATGCTGTGATGACATTGTACTCAAAAGAGGGATTCAGTTTTTCAAGAATTCTCAATGTGGCGGGTTCTCCAAACTCGAAAGCCCAACCTCTGGTGGTATGTGGATAATCTTTATCAATGGTTCCTCCTGTCTGGATAAAAAGGATGGTCATGGATCGGTGTTTTGAGAAAAATATGGCTTAAATATAAAATTACCAGACGAATATATCGGATAAAAAGCAAAATTTAGGCTGGAATTAGACCAGGGTGCAAAAAAAGTTAGTGATGAGAAATGTTATGATAATATTGTAGCTTAGGGTTGTCTTTTATTTTGATAAATGCCCGCTTCATGCAAACATGATATCTTCATGGAAATATTCAAGCAATTCACATTCGATTCTGCGCACTGGTTACCACATGTACCCGATGGTCACAAGTGCAAAAACATGCATGGTCATACCTATATCGTTCGTTTTTATGTAAAAGGGGCACTGGATCCAAAATTGGGCTGGGTCATTGACTTTGCTGAAATTAAAAGGGTATGGAAGCCCTTAGAGAAAATACTAGACCACAAATGTCTAAATGACATACCGGGGCTTGAAAATCCTACTGCCGAAAACATTGCAATTTGGCTCTGGAGAAAAGTAAAACCGGATTTACCACAGCTATCCAGAATTGATTTATCTGAAAATCCAGGCTCCGGAATTATTTACAGAGGAGAGTTTGAGTAAAGATTATTAAACCGAACTTATTTCCAATTGTAGAGATTGAACTAAGAAAAGGGCTTAAAAAGCTCAATTTTTCACTAAAATCGTTACTTATTTCGTTTGAGTATCGTCAACAAGTCATAAAACTAATAATCAATGAAAAAAATACTTTTCCTCTTATTAGCAGTTTCTTTCTTTAGCAGCTGCAACAAAAAACGGATTACAGAACTTCAACGCGAGATAGAACTCAAGGATGAACAAATAGAGTTATTGGAAGAAAATGTTAGAAATCTCCAACAAACCAACAGCAGTGTCTTAGATCGATTGGCAGATCTATCTGTAGTCAATAAAGATGGTGCAGAAAGTATTAAAAAGTCATTAGAGAACATCAACCAACAATATGGATTCATTCAGGATCTGACTGAAAAAATTCAATCTAAAGATTCATTAAACCTTGCTTTGGTTATGAACCTGAAACGTTCCTTAGCAGATGTTAATGATGAAGATGTTCAAGTTGAAGTTAGAGGTGGAGTTGTTTATGTCTCTATTTCTGATAAAATGTTGTTCAGTTCGGGAAGTTCAAGGGTAACCAGCCGGGCCAGAGAAGTCTTAGGTAAGGTGGCCTCTGTGATTAATGATCAGATGGAAATCAATGTGATGGTGGAGGGACATACTGATAATGTTCCGATTAATACCTCTTGTAATAAGGACAATTGGGACTTGAGTGTAAGAAGAGCTACCTCGGTAGTAAGAATATTGGAAAAAGAATATTTCGTTGCACCTGAGCGCCTGACTGCTGCTGGTAGAAGTGAATTTTTGCCAATCGCGGATAATGGAGAAAGCTCGGGCAAGAGCCTGAACAGGCGTACCGAAATCATTTTGACGCCAAAACTGGATCAATTCTTTAAACTCTTAGAAGCACCTCCATTGGCGGATTAACTTTTTCTTTGATAAAATAAAAAATGCATCCTGGTTTAAATCAGGATGCATTTTTTATTTTTAGGCTTACATTTCCCAAAACTAATCTTAATACTCCATGAGAAAAATATTGCAGTTTTATTATTTGTTTCTTCTTATTGTTACTCTTAGTGCTTGCGGCACAAGTAGAAACGTTTCCTCTGATAATGTAATCGAATTTACCATTCTCCAAATTAATGATGTTTATGAGATTGCACCTTTGGAGGGTGGAAAAGCAGGTGGTATTGCCCGAGTTGCTCATATAAAGCAAGAACTGCTAAAGGAAAATCCCAATACCATTTCTATGTTGGCTGGTGATTTTTTAAGTCCCTCCTTAATGGCAACGCTTAAAATGGACAATGGTGAAAGGATTGCTGGCTTGCAAATGGTAGAATCCTTAAATGCAATGGGCTTAGATTATGCCACTTTTGGAAATCATGAGTTTGATCTTAGAGATTTAGAAACACTTGAAAAAAGAATAGATCAAAGTAAGTTTGAATACACCACCTGTAATGCTTTCATGGTAAAAAATGGGCAGCAGATGCCTTTTACACAAAATATTAATGGTGAGGATCGTGAGGTTCCTAAATACCTCATTCACGAGTTTAAGAACTCAAAAGGTCAAAGCATGACCATGGGAATTATTGGAGTGGTGTTGCCCTTTAACCAAACGGATTATGTAACCTATACTGATGTGAATGAGACTTTTAAGAAGACTTTGGTCGAGCTTAAACCAAAGGTCGATGTGGTAATCGGTCTTACCCATCTGGATATAGACGATGATATGGAGTTGGCGAGACAAATAACGGAGGTTCCCCTTTTCATTGGAGGGCACGATCATGTGAACATGAAGCATCAGGTAAAAAACACCATTATTACCAAAGCCGATGCTAACGCAAAAACCATTTATATACACCGATTCAAATTTTTTCCAGCAACAAAAAAGGTGGATTTAAAATCTGAACTAAAAAAAGTTGACGATCAAATTCCTGATGAACCAAAAACAGCTGAGGTGGTGAAAAAATGGGCCAGTAATGTAAACGCCATTTTGGAAGGACAGGGCTATACCCCTAATCGTAAATTAATGGTAGCAGATACTCCTCTTGAATGCACTGAAGCAAAGGTGCGCTCCCGACAAACGAATTTCGGCAGTTTAGCCACCAAAGCGATGGCCAATGCGGTACCAGGAGGAGATGTTTATTTACTCAACAGTGGTTCCATGCGATTGGATGACGACATCTCTGGTACCGTGGTAGAATATGATGTGCTTCGAACCTTCCCCTTTGGCGGAGGAATTGTGAAGATGAATATTAAAGGAGAGGTTTTGAATGAGATTTTAAACATTGGACTATTTACCAACAGGGGCGATGGAGGCTATTTCCAGGTATTTAAAGTAGATGGAGACAAGGACAACTGGATTATCAATGGATCTGTCTTGGACAAATCAAAAAACTATGCCATCGTTTTACCTGAATTTGTAGCCGCAGGTAGAGAGGCAAACCTTTCTATGTTAGCTGACTATGATTTTGAAAAACAAGATAATTTTGTCATTGCAGGCACTGAAGTCAAAAATGATATACGCGATATTGTTGTTCAATTTATGTTACAGATCGGAAATTAGTAGAAGTATATGATCATACCACAAATACCAGATTTTAAGAAGTATTCTTTTAGCGCTTTGACTTCAGTAGGCAAGGAAGTGACTCATGATGTTTATGAAAAAGGAGAAGGTCCAGTGGTTTTAATCATACAAGAACTTCCAGGTATTGGTCAGGAGACCCTCCGTTTGGCGGCACTATTTCTAGAAAAAGGCTTTAGAGTGGTGATGCCTCATCTTTTTGGGCCCTTAGGGAAAACCAACATGGCAGGCAATTTGGTTAAGGTCATGTGTATGTATAAGGAGTTTCACATATTTAGCTCCAACAAAACCAGTCCTATAGTCAATTGGTTAAGAGCCCTTTGTCAGCACTTGGTTAAAGAAAATAACAGTAAGGGAGTAGGTGTTATTGGCATGTGTCTAACTGGCAATTTTGCCATCTCCCTTATGGTAGATGAATCCGTCATGGCAGCCGTAGCCTCTCAACCAAGCCTGCCTGTGCAAAAAGGATCTGCTTTGCATATGAGTGAGGATGAAATCCAAATCATCAAGTCAAGGTTGGATCAACATGGCCCCATGAAGGCCTTCCGTTTTGAGGGTGATGGCTTATGTCCTGCAAGAAGGTTTAAGGCTCTGCAGGAAACTTTTAACTCCGATGAACAAGAACGTATCCAACTTCGAGTCCTACCGGGGAAAGGTCATTCTGTTTTAACCATTCATTTTAACGCAGAAGATGGGCATCCAACCAAAGAAGCTTTGGAAGAGATTTTTGATTACTTCGGAGAAAAGCTAAGAGAGTAATTTCAGTGGCGTGCCACTGAAATTACTCTCTTTGAAACACACTCGTCATCCATTCTCGATTAAGTCTTTGATCAATTTTTTTAAAACCTGCTTTTGTTAACCTTTCTTCAATTTTTTCTACTGAATGAACGTAAGGTCGGAAGGGATCTTTTCTAAGTTTTTGGATCAAAACCCCAATTTGCTGCACTGCTTTCACCCACCATTCATCTCTTGGAATGGTATAAGCGTACCATTTTTTGGCCTTTGCAGAGGAATAATCAATTAATTTTTTATAGTCTTCATAACAACAGATCACTTTGTCCAAGGTCACCAAATCGGATTGACCCAGCTCTTCATGAACCTCTACAAAATCTCCCAAAGTTGTTTTCACCCGGCCAGACATATTTCTCTTTTTCACTTCTCCCAAAAATGTATTTAAATAACTTGAGGATAAATCCACATGCGTAATATTCGATATCCCTACCTTATCCAACTCAAAGGTGATCTGCCCTACTCCACCGCCTATATCTAATAAAGTATGATTTTTCAGAGGCAATTTTTTTAATAGATTGATCATAGGTCGTGAATTTTTTCTCACTCCCTTTCTGAGGTAATACTTCATCTGTTTTTGAGCCATCTTTTGCCCAAAAAAATCATCATACATCTTTTGACAGCAATCTTCACTCATGGTTATTGAGTTATTGGTTATTAGGTTATTGGGTTATTCGTTATTAGGGAAGTTCCGAATAACGATTGGCCCATTAACGATTAACGAAATACTTACTAATAAATTGGTTTTACTAATTGGTCTTCGTTTCACTTTTAGGGTGTCGGAACAAGATAAGACCAAATAAAAGTACGAATACAATATAAATAATTCCTGTTGTCAAAAGGTAATGTAGCATGCTAGGATTAATCCATCTTCCCAGTAAAAAAAGAACACCTTTTTTACCATTAATCCTATTTTCCTTTCAAATCCCCATACTTTTTGACCAGTATTTCTAATTCGTCAAGGGTATATTTAATATAAGATTGATCACTACTTATTTCAAATTTCAATAGAGTTTCAATGTGCATAGATTGTTGAAAAAAGCCTAAAATTCTTACCTGGCCCAATTCATTATAAGTCACATTGATATTTAGATTGCCCTCTAATGTTAAGTATTCAGCTATTCCATTAAGGTTCTCTTGGCCTTGTTTTAAACTGGAAAAAAATTCAAATAATTCTCCTGTTGAAGTATAAAAATCACCTGTTGCCCTATATCCTGGAATATTAATCTCAATGTCCGCCATACAATCATATCCCCCAGTATGGGAGGTTTTATTTGGAAACCCAAATACTTCCTTTATTCCTATTTTTATGAAGCCATCATTCCCTTTAATTGTAAACCTTTCCATTTTCGATTGTTTATTCCCACCACTTTTTTAGTTCTTCTTTTTTAGCTTTTTCATTCCCGGAACCCCATGCCCGAGCATAGGTATCCCAGCCTTTTTTATGATATTTTTCACTTGGAGAAAATTCAGCTGCCCCTATATCAAAATCCTGGTTATGCAGTGGAACTCTATAATCAGCCCAATTACAGATTAGCTCAGTCCCCGTGGAATAACTCTTCCAAGTTCCAATGAAGGCATTATTTGAATAGCCATCTGAAACAGAATCCGTACCATCATATGTGATTTTATCATCCGAATCTATGTACCATTTTGTGTACATTACTCCTTTAAATTGCCCTGTATGGCTCTGAGATTTATTTTCTTTGAAATTATAGCTAGCTATTAGGATTCCTTGTGATTTAATCCCTCTTTCAGCATAGATATCATCAACCCCAAGGGAAAATTCTTTTACCTCTTTTATTTCTCTTAAATTTATAGTCCCAATAAACTCCCTGATTATTCCATTAAATAAAGATTTACCTTGAATTAGATATTCTTGGCTATTTTCTGGATTCTTCTGAACAGAAATTAGTTTGATTTTTATTCGTTTATGATCGTTGCCTAATATTCCAAAGATAAAATGGTTTTCAGTGTGAGTCCATACACTGGAAAAGTCATACGAGGCATAATCAAGCAGGTAATTTTTAGGTTTCAATTCTCTTTCGAGCAAAAAATCGGCTAGGAATGCTTCCTTTGACTGTGCATAGGAAATTTGGGAAATCACTAACATTAAAATTATTAATCTACACATCTACCAATTTAAAATTTACACATCATCCAATAATTTTTTCAAAATACCATCAGGATACTCAACAAAATCCCACAGATCAAGGTCCGTTTTAGGCATAAAACCCTCATCCGCACATCTTTCCAGCATTTTTTTCAAAGGGTCATAAAAACCATTAGTATTTAGAACAAAAACAGGTTTGGAAAACTTCCCTAATCTTTTAAAAGTGATGAGCTCTAATAATTCTTCCAAGGTTCCAGTTCCTCCCGGAAGGGCGATGGCCCCATCAATATCATCCAAGTAGCGTTCTTTTCTCTCATGCATCGTTTCTGTAACCAACATGTTCGTCACTTTTGGATGTCCCCAACCCAGGTCGTACATGAATCTGGGTATGATACCTTTAATTTTTCCACCATTTTCAATGACGGTGTCGGCCAGTTTGCCCATGAGGCCGGCCCCTCCTCCTCCATAAACCACTTCGATATCATTTTCTACCAATCTTTTAGCCAGTTCTTCGGTAGCCCTAAAGTAGCGATGATCAATATTATTGCTGGAAGCACAGTAAATACAAACTTTCATTTTTGAGTGTGATTATGGATTAAAACGATCGATGAAACTGGTGAATGCTTTGATAAAATGGGGCCTTGGTTTTTCCAAAAAGGCAGCATGATCTCCGCCAGAAATGACCACCCAGCTTTTATCAGCAGTTTTTAATTGGGTAAATAATTTAGCTTGTCGATCTGTAGGACCAATCGGATCATGTTCTCCTTGCAGGATTAGAACAGGGATAGTGATCTGTCCTGGATCAATTTGGTTGTATTCATTGGCTTGTCTCCAGTCCATGCGAATGGGGTCCGTTTCTAAAGCTTTTGCTACATAGGCATCTATTGCTTTTTGACTAATGCTACCTGGAGTAATAAAATCACTGGCTGCGGCTTCCGCTGTATTGACTCTTTTTTCTAAAGTCAAATCTTCTGAATCCTCGGGCATATCCTGGTCCATGTCCATCCAAAAGCCAAACAAGGTAAGGGTAGCCATATTGGAAGGATCTTGATAAGCTGCTAAGAGAGATAAAGTAGAACCCATAGACCAACCGAAAAGATGTACTTTTTGATCATTATGCTGTCCAGAAATCCATTCCAAAACATTCAAAATATCTTTGGCCGCTTTATTAGGAGTGTTCCATTCAGAGTTATCCCTGGGAGTCTCTCCATAACCGCGCAAATCCAGGGCATATGTTGTAAATCCTTGTTCATTCATACCATCCATCAGAGAAAGGTCTTCTCCATCCACCTGCAAATCAAAATCAGGAACCGCACTCCAGGTACGTCCATGAATAAACAAAATGACTCCTTTGGGATTGTCAATTTCTTTCTTCCACAAAGCCATTGGGTGCCCATCAGATTGAACAGTTTGTTTGATTAAGGTACTTTTGTCAACACTTTTTTGGGTCTGAGGAGCTTCTGCAGGCGGACCAGCTTGCTGGCAAGAAACTGTACTGAGCATTATAGCAAATAGGAGGAAACGCATTTTTGAGATGGCCTTCATAATATTTTTTGTTGGCAAAATATCATCTATTTTTTGGAAAAAGTAGATCTATAGGTGCTTATTTCTCATAGCAACTATGAGTAGTTTTTAATTATTAGAAAAAGCAACAAACATGTCTTCAAAATTCAAAATCATTTTATCAAAAGCCCCTATCACATCCTGTCCCAGATTGCCATCATAGAAATCATGCTCTGGATCAATATTTTTAGAAAGGAGTTTGGTGGAATCCAAGTCCAATGACATTCCCCCTATTTGCAGCAGAAAATCAATTAAATAGCCCTCATAGTTTTGAACGGCTCCTACTCCTCCAATGACTAAATTCGTTTTTTCATATTTAGCTTTAATGGATTCTTCAGCTCTTTGGTAATATTTTTCATAAAGTAATGTTTTGCCAGCTCCGGTATCAAAAGTAAAAAGCATGGTATCTTGCTCATTAAATACTTCTACCACAGGAGTCAAAAATTCCATGGCCAGGTTAGCGTAATTGGTTTTCGTTGGTTCAGAAGGTATAATGAGATAATTATCTGTGGTGCGATGAATTTCACCCAAGGCCGAGATAACAGGATAGCCCATTATGCCATAAATTTGAAAATTTGCAGCTTCATAATAAAGTGCACTGTCTGGAAAAACTAAGAATACGACGTTTTCTAGTTCTATATTGCCAAATTTCATAGAGGAAGCAATAGCCACCTTGGCCATAGTTTCATTACCGAGAATTCCGGTTACCCCTACACTCGCATCCATATACTCAAGATTGGTTGCATCTGCCAGCGATTCGATAAGCACACTGATATTGGCTCCTGTATCAAAAGTCATATTAACCACTGTATCAGAGTTATTCAAATTGGTTTTTATTCTTGATCCTCCAATCAATTCAATTTTACTATGTTCTTTTTTGATGACTCTTTGGGCGGCCTGTCCACTCAAACCACTCCAAATGTTTAATGTATTGCCCAAATCAGCAAGAGTAGTAGAATCCAGGAGGTTGGAATAGTTTTTCAACAAATCATTATTCACCTGGGCGGATTGCTCATATTCAAATAAACGAACATGGTTTTGTAATTTTAATTGAAGAAGGTCACACATCTGCTTAGGATCAATTTGGTCAGAATAATTATCAATCAACCGATTGATGGAGGTGTTACTGGAGGCTGAATGGTTAAAACTATTTTCCAAATGTGATGAAAACATAAGTCGATCTACTTCTGGCAAATTTTCTTTTTCTTTTAGAAAAATTCGCTGGGCTTGAAACACTTGCTTCCGGTCCAATAAATCTTCCAGGTCCTTGACTAAATACTGATTTTCTTCTGATGTTTGACAAGCTGTAGATAAAAGAACTAGAGCGAATACTTTTATAAACCACTTCATAATTTTGAATTTGACCTCAGGTTGGTACAATGATTAGTAATATGTTTAATCCTTTTTTTACCAATTCATGCCTCCGGAATTCTAGGATACCATGCACACTAGTATCGTCAAATTAGCGATTTTTAAAGCAGATGAGAGGAAGTTTTCGCACTTTTTTTTGAAAAAAAATAGACTCAAAAATATCCCTTAACCTATTCTCAGTTAAAAAATATTGTCTATCAGCAATAAAAAGGTACGCCATTATGTTTCAATAGTAATTTCAAATATAAGTCGGGCAATTCTTCCTACCCCAATAAAGCCCAAACAACACGCTTTTTATTCAAACTCAGCTTTGGATCAGCTGATTATCAAAATTTATAAGTAAAATTCCTTTTGCCCAGCTTAAGGATTTCAATGTATTGCATATTTCAAAATTCCAAACCGATTGAAGGTATGCGTAATATTTTGACCGTACTCCTAATATTCATCTTCGCTAGTCAACTTTCTGGACAAAAATCTAAGGATTTAAAATCCTCATTTGGTCAATCCATTTTTAATACGGGCTACAGCTGTGATGTGTCCATAAAAAAAAGTCTAACCGAACGACAAAATGAGGCTGGCCTTTTTTTAAAATGGAAAGAAAGGCAAAAGTCCAGGTTAAAATCAAACGCCCCTTTAAGGACCATTCCTGTGGTTTTTCATTTGCTTGAAAGTACTCCCACCTATACCGATGATGATGTAAAAAATGCAGTTGCTTCCTTAAATAATGCCTTTTCACATTCTAATAATAACCCAAATGGTCAGGATTTTAGTCAGGGGAATATAGGCGTCGATACTAGAATTGAATTTTGTCTGGCACAACGAGCGCCAGATGGGGGGCTCACCAATGGAATAGTCAGGTGGACCACCGATTATGAAAACTTTGACCAGGATTTAGAAGATGCCAAATTAAAAACTCAAGGGCAATGGGACCCCAGGTATTACCTCAATATTTGGATCGTAGCTCGTATAGATGCAGAATTAAACGCAAGTTATACTGGTAGGACCTGGTGGACTCGAACGCGCCCCGCAGGCTATTCAGGTGGCCCAGGCGGAATAGTTTCTGTAGATGCTCGGGTAGATGGTGTAATTGCTGCAGGTATGGGCCCTGGATTATTGGCTCACGAAATTGGCCACTATATGAGTCTGGCACACACTTTTTCTGAATCCTGTGCCAATGGCAATTGCCTGGTTGACGGTGATCAGGTATGTGACACTCCTCCTGATGTTATCCAAAACAGTGGAGAATGCAATCGGGCGGATAATTCCTGTGATACGGACACCTTATCTAATTACAGCAATGGTAATTTTCCAATGGATGTTCCAGATATGGTCACCAATTTTATGGATTACAGCTCCTGCCCACACGATTTTACCCAAGGCCAGGCGGATAAGATGTTGTTTACCATTGATAACTACCGGATAAACCTGGCAGTGGAAGCACCTAGTAATAATGATGCTTGTATCAGACCATGTGGAGAGGATATTAATATTTCTTTTGACATCAGTGAACGGTACCCGGAACCAAATGTAGCTATTGATTTCACCTCAACCGGATTAGCTGTAGATACCTATGAATGGTATATTGATACGCTGGGTGACCCCGGATCTGATTATACTATTACCTGGGAAAAAGGATATACTCCTGCCAATCCTTTGCTCGGAACGGCCGCGAATCTGCAATTCACCTTTACAGACCCTGGGAAATATAGAGTATATCTCAAAGCCTGGAATAGCGCTACTCCCGATTGCTATACTTCCTATTCCAGAGTAGTAAGAGTAACATGCGGGGGCATCGATGCCCGTTTTTTTCCCGACAAAAGAATCATAGCTTCTAAATTAACCAGAGCTAAATTACTGGATTCAGTTCTATTCAAAAACCGTTCTGTTAATGCTGACAGTTTTGAATGGATAGTAGAGCATGAGCCCTATGATGGAATGCTCCCCGCTCAGCCAGAATTCCGATCGGATAGTACAGACCTAAATTACGTTTTCACAGAACCTGGTGACTATCGAATTACTCTAATTGCAAGTCAGGGGGCCTGCGTAGACACCTGTGGGCCCTTTACCCTTCCTGTACTTGACCCAACTATTGATGCCAGCCTGCAAATCATCAATATAGATTGTTATAAAGAAGACAGCTTGCGAGTCGCCTTTAGAGTTTATAATGATGGTTTTGATACCATTCGAATCGGAATGCCAGTAACATTTTATGATAAAAATCCATTATCACCAGGCCCGGGTCCTCAAATTCTCAAAACCATTAAGCTGGATAGATTAGTTTATGGCAAAGACCTGGCCGAGGACTTTGTAGTCATTATTCCTGGTAATAAGGCTAAATTAGATCAGTTGTGGGCAGTTATTAATGACCCCGGGGCAAATGTTTTTCCCATAACCTGGCCAGCCAATGATCGCAATGTTATGAGTGTGAACTCCGTATTTCCCCCATCTGGACATAATGAGTTAAGCTACGCAAATAATAATACCGGTACAACAAGCTTTCAATTTAAAGGAGTACTTTCCATAGATGGCCCCTTAAAATGTACCGATCAGGAAGTTCAGCTGGCTGCCTCATTTATCAATGCTTCAACTTTAAATTCAATTAGTTGGATAGCAAATAATAATTTATCCTGTACGAATTGCTTTGATCCCATTGCAAAATTGGTAGACAATCAAACTTCCATGCAAAGTGCTATTTTCACTTCTGAATATTTTTGCAAAGACACCGTGAGTATTACCTTACCCGAAGCAGGTGAAGTAGTCCCTTTGCCTACCGTCAATCCTGTACCTGCACTTTGTAAGGGGGAACAAAGTCTTAACCTGGCCAATTTTGCCAATGGAAGTAATCTAAAATGGTATCCTGATGAAAATTCAACCAATGGCAATACTTCGCCTCCATCAATGAACACCAATATTCCCGGAAATTATACCCTTTGGTTAAGTCAAACAGTCAATTCTTGCGAAGGAGAACGAGTTCCAATAAATTATACCATAAATGATGCACCAGATGGCCCTACCATCAATCTTCAACCCAGCATTTGTGTTGGAGGCACCTTACCAGATTGGGGAACATGGGTGAGCGGTAATAATTTAATATGGCATGATAATCCAAATAGTGGGACTCCCAGCAATACTCCTCCTAATTTGAATACCACTGCAGCTGGTAATTTTTCTATTTGGGTCAGTCAGTCCAATGGCCAATGTGAAAGTCCCAGGGTAGAAGCTATTTATTCCATTATGGCACCTCCTGGAGCTCCATCTATCAGTGGCAGTCCAAAATTATGTCCAGGCGAAAATGCTACCAATCTAGGTTCCGAGGTTAGTGGAAGCAATCTACTTTGGTATAATTCATCTAATGGAGGATCTGGTATGGATAGCCTTCCAATGATTAATACCACCAATCCAGGTACTATAAGCTTTTGGGTCAGTCAATCTGTTGGCCAATGTGAAAGTCCACGAGCCAGATATTCTATTGAAATACTAAGTCCTTCTCCCCCACCGCAAGTAAGTACCATTCCAGATGTTTGTCAGTGGGCTATTGCCCCAAATTTAGCATCTGCTGCCAGTGGAAATAATTTGATGTGGTATGAGAATGAAAATGGCGGGCCTGGATCTCAAAATCCTCCCATAATAAACACTCAACTTACTGGCAGCAATACAGTCTGGATCAGTCAAACAACCAATACCTGTGAAAGCAGTCGAGTGCCGCTTACTTTTTCAATAAACGCTTCCCCCGATCCTCCTTTACTGAATGCCCCAATCATTTTCTGCCGTGATGATATTCCCTTGCCCTTAGAGTCATATGTAAGTGGTATTTCTTTAAAATGGTATGAGGTAGAAAATAGCAACATAGGAAATTTAAGTGCCCCAATCATTCATACTGATTCTGCCCAGAACCTTCAATTATGGGTAAGCCAAACGATGAACGGTTGTGAAAGTCAAAAACAAAGTGTACCGATATCTATTATAGGCATAGATTTAAGTGCCCCAGAGCTTTTTCAGATTCCCGAAGGAGAGTCCGGTGAAATAAGTGCAGATTTCGAAATCATTCCTGGAAATCAGGCTTACTCCTTGACCTGGACGGACGCTATGGGGCAGGAAATCGGATTAGACCAACAGAGCATTCTGGTTTCTCCTTCAGAAGATACCTATTATCTTTTTAGAGTTGAGGCAGGAGGCTGTGTTGAAGAAATTGAAATTCCAGTAGAATTAATTTATCAACTTAAACCCACCAAGGTCTTTTCCCCAAATGGAGATGGCAGGAATGACGTCTGGCATGTGGGAGATATTGAAAGATTTCCAAAGGCTAGTTTAAGAATTTTTAATCGCTGGGGAGATCTGGTGTATCGGGCACAGCCCTATGCCAATGACTGGGATGGAACCTGGAACAATGGCAAAGAATTACCAGTAGCCACCTATTATTACGTCATTGATTTGAATGAAGAGGGGCGAAAACCTGTTACGGGAAGTATTACCATTATTAGATAATAATCTTTTTTTCCAAAAAAATAAGGTATGACCCAATTCTATATAAAATCACTTTTTTGTTTTTTCATATTGACCTCCATATTAAGTCAATCACTGGCCCAACAGCTTCCACAGTATACTCAATTTACCATTAATCCGTATCTGGTCAATCCAGCCTTAGCTGGAACAGAAGATTTCATTCATTTACAAGCAGGATACCGGAGTCAGTGGTCGGGATTTGAGGATGCTCCCCGCACCGGTTATTTTTCTGGCCATACGGCATTAAATCAAAGAGCGATAAGGAGAAATGAAAATACCAGTCGAGTTTCATTGGGACTTGTGCTCACTAATGATCAAACGGGGCCACTGGAACAAAGCAGTGGAGTGCTCACCTTTTCTTATAATTTCACTTTATCCGAAAATGAACTGCGCCTTTCTACAGGAATCAATGCTGGCATCAAACAATTTTCTTATAACCCAGAGGGTTTCACTGACGGCATCTTAAACCAGGATGATCCAACGATCCAACAAGTTGACAGCAGGAGGTCTTTAAATTTATCAGCTGGAATTTGGCTTTACAATGAATATTTTTTCGCAGGTGCCTCTTCTTTCCAATTATTTAATACTGATCTGGTAGCCAGTTATCAGCCAGGACAATTGTTTTCTGATTCCCCTTTTCTCCGGCATTATTACTTTATGGCGGGTCTCAAAATGTTCCAGAATGACAATTCTTATTTGGTTCCTTCTTTTTTATTAAAAAAAGTAGCAGGAACCCCTCTTTCTTATGACATCAATATGAAAATAGTACTCTCTGACCAATATTGGATGGGAGCTAATTACAGAAAGGGGGATTCCTTTGCTCTTTTTGCTGGCCTGTTAATAGGTGAAAAATTTGAGCTAAGTTATTCCTTTGACTTAGTTCTTTCTCAACTAAAAAATGCAGCAGCAGGTAGTAATGAAATTCACTTAGGATATCGACTTTTTTATAGTCAAAATCCTGATTGTCCTTCTAAATTTTGGTAAAAAATCAGCCTAAAAAAGTTGATTTATTTCATCTATTTTTCCAATGAGCATCCGCTTTTTTAGACCCCCAATACCATTATTTATTCAGGCTCAACATTCCTTCGGTACCAAAACCGGTATAAATATCCTTTGTGATGCGATGCAACAAATTGTTATATTCCTGAACAGGCTCCCCCATTCCCATGTAATCTACAACTGTTCGAAAGGGTTTCTTTCCAAAAGGAAGGTCCAGCAATTCTGCAATAGAATCTGCTACTTTTTGAGGCCTTTGCATAGGATTAGCCTCTAAGGCATCATGAAAAGCCTTCAAAGAAGCCTCAGGAGCATGTGCCATATCACCATATGCCTCTGCCCTTCCAGTATCACTTGGCCTTAGCAAGGCATCCATAAAAGTAGTTGGCATTCCCCCTGGTTCAATAATGCAAGATTCTATTCCAAAGCCCGATAGTTCAGTTCGATAATTTTCAGCCAATGCTTCCAAAGCCCATTTAGAAGCACTATAGACCCCATAAAACGGAAAAGTGATCCTTCCAATGCAACTTGAAATCTGAAGTATGGTTCCACTTCCCTGTGCTCTGAAGGTCGGTAATACTGCTCGCAATACTCTTTGAACGCCAAAAACATTAACATCGAATACCTTCTGCATATCTTCAACCGAAAATAATTCCTGGATTCCCATTGAGCCCACACCTGCATTATTAATTATTACATCCAATCCCCCTAATATTTTAATCGCCCTTTCCACACCACTTCTTACGCTCATATCATCGGTGACATCCAATTCTACCAATTCTACACCTAAAGCATTTAAATCTTGGGCTACCTGAAGGTTTTTCCCGGCAGTAGACCGCATAGTTCCTACCACCTTATGCCCTTTTTCAGTCAGTGCCTTAGAAACCAAAAAACCAAAACCACCGCTTGCTCCTGTTATCAGAATTTTTTTGTTCATTTTATTTGAATTTAATGAAGTTTAAAAATAAGGTATTACAAATGTCGAAGCATTTCGATTCTCTCGCTAACACATTTTAAGGATAGGAAAACACATTTTTAGGATTCCAAGGGAACCTGTTCAATTTAACTGTCGATACTCTTGCGGAGTCACACCAGTTTTTTTCTTAAACAAGCGACTAAAATAATGGGGATAATTAAATCCCAGGGTATAAGCAATCCCGCTTACGGAATCTGTAGAACCAAGCAGGAGGTGTTTTGCTTTGTCTACCAAAAAATCATTGATATGATCTTTTGCAGTTTTTCCGGTCTCTTTTTTGAGAAGATCGCTTAAATATCCCGGAGATAAAAAACATTCTTTTGCCAAAAAAGATACGTTGGGCGGACCTTCTTGTAATAATCTATCAGAATGATAATAGCCTTTGAGAAGGGATTCTACCTTTGAAACTACGTCTTTATTTTGGGCAGAACGGGTATTGAATTGGCGAGAATAATACCTGGTACAATAATTCAACAATAATTCAATATTCGAAACCAACACTTGCTGGCTATGATCATCAATCCTTTCTTTGATTTCAGCAGCGATCATTTCAACACAATTACTGATCGTTCTTTGCTCTTGCTCAGAAAGGTGCAAGGCTTCATGAAGCTCATAGGAAAAAAATGAATAATCATCAATCTTACTGCCCAGGCTAGTATTTCTTATCAAATCCGGATGGAAATATAAGAGCCACCCTTGTATTTCATTCAGTTGTTGGGCTCTGGTTAGCGTAATTACCTGGTTGGGGGCTGTAAACATCAAGGCGCCCTCTTCAAAATCGTAGTGATTTCGTCCATAATCCAATGCACAGCTGGCATCTTTTAAAGCAATGCAATATAAATCAGAGGTGATTTTTAGACCAACCCGTTCCTTTCCAACAATTATATGGGCTACATCAATAATTGTAATCAATGGGTGTTTAGGTTTTTCGAAACCCATAAATTCATGCAGTTGACTGATGGATTGATGATGAACAAATTTTGTTGACATTCCTGCTTATTTTCTTGTAAAAATCACTAAAAAAAGGACCGATGTTGAACACTTTTTAAGGATTCTTGAACACTATTTAGGAAAATTCCTTTAAGATAAGCTTTTGAAATCATTCAAATGTCCAGAATGTATCTTCTTTACCCAAATGCATAACTTCCTTAAAAAACCGTTTAGGGTTAACGCCAGATAATTTTTTAAAATGATTTATAAACTGAGCTTGATCATAATAATCGTTATCTAAAGCCAGGGCGGTAAGTGAATCTTGGTTACTTTCCAGCAAATATTGATTCAAAGATTTTCTAAACTGAACAATGTCAATATAATCTTTGACAGAACAACACAAATGCCGGTTAAACCATCGTAAAAGTGTTTTTCGACTAAGGTTGAAGGATTGGGATAATTCTGTGACACTAGGTTTGTGCGCAGAATTCAAAATAAACTGAACACATTTTTTCAATCTTTCTTCTTTAAAATCACAATATTTTTTCTCGAAAAAAAGATCAAGGAGTTGAATTTTTCCCTCTACACTTTTTTCAGCATAAATAGACTTACAGACATTGATCAAATCTTCCCCAAAATGATTAAAAGACATATCAATTGGACGTCCAGATATTTTATCAAGTGAAGGTTCTATAAAATGATTTATTCCCAGAGCATTAAAAACAATGCCAATCTTGTCAAATGGGGCCAGAATAAATGCTGTTCTAATTTGTGTTTGAACCCCTGAATAAAGAAAAACAAAGGGGCTTTTTTTATTGGGAATGACCCTGGAGTAATTAGGTCCATATTTTACACTAGAATGGTTATAAATGGTCAAGGCACATTTATAACCTGGATAATAAATAAATCTTTTTTGCAGATTTTTTTCCTCAGAAAAATGAAAATAATAATAGGATATGAATTTGTGTAAAAATGGATTAATGGGTTTTTGTGTTATAAATTTTTCTCCTTTCATTGTTTATTAATCCTAATTTTAAAGCCAAAACAATAACAATTGAGTTTGCTTAATTCAATCTCATTGCTTCGCTATTGGAGAGCAGAAAGTAATAAGTAGAATGTAGAAGGACAAACAGCTTATTTTTTTATTGATAAGTCAAATATCTTTCTACCCTCTACTTTTTACCTTCTTTGCTCAAGTTGTGATATAGCTTAAGTTAATTATTAAGGACTACCAAGCTCCTTATCGGATGCTTTTAAGATAAAAATCCGATAAAATATACCAATTGATTCCTTTAGGTGAGAAAATCAGGTTTGTATTTAATTGCTTTTTTGGGGTGAAAAAAGCTAAATTCCAGCATGAAAGACAGAAGAAATCTAATTATTGGTATACTCTTGGGTGGTCTTTTGGGATGGACAATGGGATTTTTTAGATTTCCTTATGTACAAAAAAACCCTTCTTTCTTTAATGGCTTTATGTTCTCATTAGCTTTAATAGCAATAATTTTATTAATTGCTCTTCTTTGGAAAAAAAAGCTTTCTTTTCCTAATCTCCTCAAACTCAAGAAAACCCCGGATGGTAAAAATGCTCAAGCTAGGTTTTCCAACATAAGTACTGGACTACTGATTTTTATTTGTTTTTCTCTATTCAGTCTTCTGCATTTATATTTCTTTTCTCAGCACAAGAAGTTCTACCAGTCACAGCTTAAGGCTCAAATCGATAAAATCGAAGCAAACTCGGCTATGTTGGAGTCCAACCGAAAAGCAAGTTCGATCGCGTTGATTAATAATCTCATTGAAAAAATTGAGTATGAAATAAAAATTAGGCCTAATGATATTTTAGATGAAGAAATTATAGCAAGAATAGTTCTTTTAAATGCTACTTTTCAGCCAACCCTATATTTAGATGAAGATAGTCTTTCCAGTCAAAAGTTAAGCTTTGAACGAGGGCAGTTGTTATTAATGTTGGCTTCTTTAAATTTAGATTCCAGTTCTTTCCATCAAATCAAGCAACAAGTCTCTTTTTTAGGTGCTGATTTACGAGGAGCGGATTTACGAAATATCAATTTAAGTGGAATAGATTTAAGAGAAGCGAATTTCCAGGAAGCAGATTTAAGTGATGCCAATTTAAGTCAAGCTCGGTTAAACAAAACATTTTGGAGAGAAAGCAAATTAAAGAATGTCAATTTGAGTAAAGCCGATCTACAAAACGCCAATTTTGATTGGGCCAATTTACTAGAAGCAGATTTAAGAGAGGCAAATTTAAATGGTGCCAGCATGAATTCGGCTATTTTAAGCCAGGCCAATTTAGAAAAAGCAAAAATCACCTGGGCCAATTTAAATGGTGCTTTTCTAAACCAAGCAAATTTAACGGCGGCCGAGTTGGTGGGCTCCAATTTCATAGGTGCCAATTTAAGAGGAGCAATTCTAAGGGATGCTCTTCCAAGAGTAAGTGACTTTAGCAAAGCCAATTTAAGAGAGGCCAGGCTAGAAAATGTCAACTTCATCTCCTCCACCCTAGACCAAATAGATTTAACTAATGCCACTATCACAGGAGCCGAGCTTGGAGGTATCTCATTAAAAAAAGCCAATTTAAGTGGAACAGACCTGACTAGATCAAATTTAAGAAATGCCAACTTGAGTGAAACAATCTTACAGAATGCCATCATGAAGGAAGCGGTCCTCAACAATACCAATTTGACCAAAGTAAACCTGGAAGGAACAGACTTGGAAAATGTAATTGTGGATCTAGAAAATTGGCTTGAAAAATTAATTAAATGGCAGGTAGTGGGCCTTCAAAGCATTCAAAAAAATTATAAGTTGATACCAGAGAAGAGCGGTCAATATAATTTCCAGCTGATTAAATCAAAGGACTAAATTCCTTTCATTTTCGAGAGGGACACAATATCATTCATCACCCGATTAATTTTCGCCGAAAATTTCATAACGACTTCATCTTCTGGATTAAATGGCTTGAAGGCAATTTGTAAAACCTCACTATAATAATTTTGGGTATCGTTAAGATAATTGCAAAGAAGTTCTGGTGTCCAATTAGTTTGGCGGTTTATTTTATATTTTTTCTTGAGCATTTTCCCCAATTCCTGGCCCCATTCATTGTTGATAAAGTCTATATAATTATCTACCGCCCCATTTTTTATATCATTCTTTTGTTTTTCTGTAAAATCTCCAGTAATCAACTCCGGTAAGGTGCTCCTTTCGTGTGTGTCAGACATAAAATCAGCAAATTTTTCAGAAAACATGGTAGTCATTAAGGCCTGTGACCCTACGTGGTTAAAAGTATTGATGTATCCTTTTTCTGAAAAATCAAGAGAATCTTGAGGAGTCAAACCTACTTCGATAATATGATTCATCATAATTTCTGCTATATCATAAAAGGCAATATCCTTCCATCCAAAAATATTATGCCTCCTCCTGGATAGAATAAAAACCCTCATTATGTCCCAGCGATTTGCAACAAAATAAGGGGATCTAAAACAAAGGCCTATTTTCCCCCAAATTCCTCCCCTACGAATTTCCATAATATCTGCTTCGCTAATGCCTGCTTTCAGCACACTAGTGACCTCCACACCATTACTGTTGTGAGTTAAATATACAGCAGGTCTTTTACCTTTCTTATAATCAATTTGAATAACTTCTTTCAATTCTTCCAAAGAACTAAATCTAGTGGTCAATAAAGCCACCTTCTCTGCCATTTGAAAATCATCAGCTCCCTCCTTTTGAGAGGAGGTCTGGGAACATCCCGAATAAACAACCAGCAGTATAATTAAAATGAAAAAGGACTGATTCATGGAAAAAAATTACAATCTTAAGATGGGATGATCACCATCTATTTGAACTTGTTTAGCATTTTTCAAAATAATGGGGGATCGATTTGGTTCTCCCTCAACCACTATGGAGCGAATATCTAGATTGTGGACATCATCAAAAATTAAAGCTGGGCGATAATCGGCTTCCTTAATACTCAATTTAATATTTTTCATGGTTAATCCGTCCATATGTCGGACATAAAAGCCCCAGGCTGGCAATTCTCCAAACATGGAAAATTCTGGATAATCGGATATCTTTTCTGGCACCTGATCCAGTCGTGAAATAGGCGCATTGGCCAGACCTGAATTTCCTCTCCCGGGATAAACAATTTCGATATTCTCCAACCTAACATTTTGAACCGGGTATCCAGGTATTCCTGTGATAGAAGAAGGAAAGGTATTATGAAAAAAAGGAAGGGCCGGCCCCCGAATTTCATAGTCATAATCTGGTCGCTCAAAGGCCACTTCAACCTTAACATTTTTTATGGTAACATTCCTTAAGATCCCCATCTTTTCTTTCTTTGACCGCTCAGCCAATCTGATGAAGAGGGCATTGCCGGTATTAGTGGCTGTAAGGCTATCGATCAAAATATTCTCCAAAACAGCACCGTCAACACATTCAATGGCTATAGCTGACCGAAAAGTATCGTAAACCTTAATGTTTTTAATCACCACATTTTTAAAGCCGCCATGGGAAACAGTTCCAAACTTTACAGCACTGGCGCTGGATCGCACTGTGCAATTGGCAATGTAGATGCTGTCACAAAGATGTTTAGAAGATTGTGATTTCAAACAAATTCCATCATCGGCGGAATTTACGAAACAATTGGTAATGCGCACATTAATACAATCCTGAATATCAATACCATCATTATTCCAGTAGGCATCACTTTCGGTTCGAACACTATCCATTATAATGTTTCGACACCTATCATATGTTTGTACCCAGCATGCCGCATTTCTGAGGGTAACATTTTTGATTTTGATATTATTGCAGTTGACAAATTCAATAAGTTGAGGTCTTAGATAATATTTAGGTCTTTTTTCTACAAAATTATACTGAGAACTATCAATTTGACCTGCATAAAAAAGACTATCAATATGCAAGGCTAATTGACGTCCCTGCCCATTGATCTGCCCAGGTCCAGTAATGGCAATATTATCTTCGTCGTCTGCCAGAATCAGAGCCTTCCACCTTTTGAGTTTATAATAATGCTCAGGATTGGTACTCCCTAACATTAGGGCATTCTTTTCCAGATGTATTTCGACATCGGATTTTAATTGTAGGGCACCCGTCAAAAATGAACCCGCAGGGATGACTACCCGGCCCCCTTCATTTTTGTGAGCAGCGTCAATTGCGGATTGGATGGACTGTGTATTTAGGGAAATGCCATCCCCTTTTGCTCCAAAATCAAGGATATTATAATCCTGAGGAAAAAGAGGGTTTTGGCAAAAAAATAAACATAAAATGAATAAATATCGCATAGTATAATAACAGGTCTTATTTTCTCAAGGTTGCTTAAAAATACGCTTTTTGCCGTTCTATGAATATTCATTTACCAACAATACATACAAACTCTCATCAAAGAAAAAACTTAAATGCAAATCTCTGCCACAATTTTCAAATTATCCCTTTAATAATTTCTATATTGCCAAAAATTAAATAGCCTACAAATAACAACGAATCTGGATCCTAAACCTAGTGATTTTCTCTGGAAATAATTTTTAGAAAATAACAAACAGATCTCCATTCTAAGTCGAAATAAGCCAATAATTGAGTCTCTAACTCATAACTATTTTTTATGGTTCGATAATTTAAATAAATAATACTTATAGTAAATTTACTTTCAAATTGTATCTAACTCTTCGGCTCGCCCTTAGATCAACCGCATTTTTTGCTTGAGATCCAATGGTATGCCCATAAATTTAATCTCTAATGGATAAAAACAACCATCCCAGCACCTCAAATGGTGATTCAAGTAAGTGCCCATTTTTGGCTGCTTCACATCGACATACAGCGGCAGGGGCACTTTCCAATGCAGACTGGTGGCCCAATCAGCTGAACCTAAAAATTTTACATCAAAATACGCCGGCTACAAGCCCGATGGATGAAGACTTCAACTATGCGGAGGAGTTTAAAAGCCTCGATCTGGATGCGGTAAAAAAAGATCTTTATGATTTAATGACGGATTCCCAAGACTGGTGGCCAGCCGATTATGGTCATTATGGACCATTTTTCATCCGTATGGCCTGGCACAGTGCCGGAACCTATCGAGTGGGTGATGGTCGAGGAGGTGCATCTTCCGGAACCCTTCGCTTTGCTCCATTAAACAGCTGGCCTGACAATGGAAATCTTGATAAAGCCCGCCGTTTGTTATGGCCCATTAAGCAGAAGTATGGTCGAAAAATCTCTTGGGCAGATCTTATGATACTAACTGGTAATTGTGCCTTGGAATCCATGGGTTTCCAAACCTTTGGTTTTGCAGGAGGACGTGAGGATGTTTGGGAACCCGAAGGAGATATTTACTGGGGCCCTGAGAGTGAATGGTTGGGAGATGAGCGTTATTCAGGTGACCGGGATTTGGCAAACCCTCTCGGAGCTGTTCAGATGGGTTTGATTTATGTGAATCCTGAAGGACCAAACGGGAATCCAGATCCAATAGCAGCAGCCAGAGATATTCGCGAAACTTTTGCCAGAATGGCCATGAATGATGAAGAAACAGTAGCGCTTATTGCTGGAGGACATACTTTTGGTAAAGCTCATGGTGCAGGTGATACGGCACATGTAGGAGCTGAGCCGGAAGGTGCTGCCATCGAAGCACAAGGTTTTGGTTGGATCAATAGCATGGGCAGTGGCAAGGGAGTAGATACGATAACTAGTGGACTAGAAGGAGCCTGGACTGCCTCCCCTATCCAGTGGGACAATAGCTTTTTCGACACCCTATTCGGCCATGAATGGGAATTAACAAAAAGTCCAGCTGGAGCAAATCAATGGACTCCAAAGGATGGAGCAGCTGCAGGTACCGTTCCAGATGCACATGACTCTTCCAAAAGCCATGCTCCAATGATGGCAACTACTGATCTTTCTTTACGATATGACCCTATTTATGAGCCTATTTCTCGACGCTTCCACGAAAATCCTGAGGAATTTGCGGATGCTTTTGCAAGAGCATGGTTCAAATTAACTCATAGAGATATGGGGCCTCTTTCTCGCTACCTTGGAAAAGAAGTTCCTACTGAAACTTTGATTTGGCAAGATCCTGTTCCTGCTCTTGATCATGACTTAATTGATGCTCAGGATATCGCTGAATTAAAAGGAAAGATACAATCTTCTGGTCTTACCGTTTCTCAGCTGGTTTCTACAGCCTGGGCATCTGCCTCAACTTTTAGAGGTTCAGATAAACGTGGTGGTGCCAATGGAGCCCGAATCCGACTAGCTCCACAGAAAGACTGGGAAGTCAATCAGCCGGGACAGCTTTCTAGTGTATTAGAAACCTTAGAAGGTATTCAAAATGACTTTAATAGTGCTCAAGCTGGCGGCAAAAAAGTATCTATTGCTGACCTTATCGTTTTAGGTGGAAATGCAGGTATTGAAGCAGCAGCTAAGGCGGCTGGGCATCAAATAGAGGTTCCCTTTACAGCTGGTAGAACAGATGCTTCACAGGAACTAACGGATGTAGATTCATTCGCTGTACTAGAGCCAAAAGCCGATGGGTTCCGAAATTATTTAAAATCTGGATTAGATCGCGTGGCAGAAGAGTTGTTAGTCGATCGTGCACAATTACTTACCCTCTCAGCTCCAGAGATGACGGTATTGGTTGGAGGTATGAGAGTGTTGAATGCAAATGCAGATAATTCAGGTCACGGAGTTCTTACCGATAAAACAGGAACCTTGACCAATGATTTCTTCGTCAATTTGCTTGATATGAGCACTCGTTGGGAAGCAGTTGAAGGATCTGATGATGTTTTCGAAGGAAAAGATCGTTCAAGCGGAGAGGTTAAATGGACAGGAACCCGTGTAGATTTAATATTTGGTTCCAACTCTCAGTTGCGAGCAATTGCAGAAGCTTACGCCTGTGCAGATTCTCAAGATCGTTTTGTCAGAGATTTTGTTGCTGCCTGGGCTAAGGTTATGGATCTGGATCGTTTTGATGTGTAATATGTGAAGCCAGGGATACTGGCAGATCTTTTATAGAGAAAATTGGGCTCAACTGAAGTAATTTGGTTGGGCCTATTTTTGTCTATTCATCTGTCAATTAAAAATTCCACAGACCCTCTTTAATAGCTCAGGCTAAATCTGACAACACAATTGATAGATGGTTTCAAAAAACGGTTCAAAGCTGAAAAAATAGCACATTGTTTTTTAGAACTTGTTCTTGGCACTTTCCTATTTAGATTTGCTATAAATTTGAGTTAAAATGATTAGTTTTAGAATAGGGTGTAATTAGTAACTGACCTTTCGCAAGCGAAAGGTCAGTACCTTATTGAAATACAGGAGTTAGATCTAATTTTATAGAAATTATGATGGAATATGCCAGTTAAGAAACTGGCAATATTTTGGGTGAGGCAGCTGGGAAGCTGCCACCAACAAGTTTATTAAACTGCGCCTTATTTTATCCCTTTATCCTATCAGAAGCTGCTCCTTTTTTTTTTTTTAGATTCAGCATTTTTTGATCTAAAATATCAAACCCTTAGT
Organism: Saprospiraceae bacterium; assembly: GCA_028285545.1. GTDB lineage: Bacteria > Bacteroidota > Bacteroidia > Chitinophagales > Saprospiraceae > JANQPA01. The sequence goes on from JANQPA010000115.1 coordinate 46,068, forward strand.
CTAGAAAATAGATGACTCTTTGGATTCTATGGCCTTCACTTTATTCCTGTTACTATAGGGAAGCTTTTAGTTGTTTTTAACTAAATATTGGGCTGTTTTTAATTCAATGGTGGCTAAGAACAGAACAATAAAAACCTCCAAAAGGATATAAGCCCAGCCGAAAAAACTCAAGCTTTGGTAATGATAAATGGCTAAGCCAAGAGAAATAAGACAATAGCCAATATTTACCATGGCGATAATCTTTAAGTATATTCCTGGATTTTTTTTTATTTGGAAATAACAGAAAAAATCATAAATCGCAAAAAAGCATGGCAAGGATGCCAGGAAATAAAGAACAGGGATGGGGATTCCAAAAATATATTCAAATTTTACCAATATTATTCCAAGGAGGAATGCCGATAAGAGGGCACCAAAAGCATCAATTAAAAATAACAGTCTGGGGTAAGCTGAAAATTTATCAATTAGTTTTTGAATCATGGTTTTTCTTTATCAGGCTGCATAAGTCAGTTAATTGTTTTCTTTTTAATAATACACCAGGCATCCTCTTTTTTTCAATCCATCTGCTTCTCCTGCTGCATTAAAATGAGTTGGAATAGTTTCCGGCAATGCAGCATAATTCGTTAATACAAAAAACCAGGTGACCAAAATTGCCAACCAGCCTGCATATTCAAATAGTTTATCATTATTGCTCAGGGTCAAATTGATTTTTGGCTGATTGCTCATGCTAAGAGTATTTATCTTCAAAAAATTATTCTGTCCTTTATAAATACTTTGAAGAGTTTTTTCAAAAATGACCGACCAAAAAGGAACCAGAGGCCAACAGCTACCCACCAAACTTTAAAGTAAACATCATTCCTAGGTGTATTTTCTAAATCTAATAGAGGCAATATTAACGCTTCCACCACTAAGTTTAGAAGAAATAGGAAAATAAAACCTAGAATCCAAATAATATTCTTTATCATATCTAAATCTGTTTTTCAGTTGAATTTATAGATCAATATTTCGCCATAACTTGCCTAAAAATTCTTATTAAGATAAAAAAAAGAGATTTTATGGAGGACAAATTTCTGTTTCAGAATAAGGATGAATACTAACATTGTGCAAACAATAAAATTTCACCTATGAAAAGTTTAGTTGCGATCTGCACTTTGTATCTATTTTTTTATGGCTCTTGTTTTACTCAATCTAGTTTAAAACAGGAATTTACCTTAAGCACTGATGATGGCCTCCAATTGGCCGGAGAGATCGAGTATCCCAGTAAAAAAGGGAAGTATCCTGCAGCCATACTTATTTGGGGCAGCGGACCTCATACCAGAGATCAAATTATTTCAGGCACCCCCATTTTTAAACAAATCAAGGACGAACTCATAAAAGAAGATATGGTGATTATGAGAATGGATAAGCGAGGCTATGGAAAATCAAGCGGTAATTTTAAATCAGAAGTTAATTATTCAACCAGAGATCTGGCTGATGATATCAAAGTGGCTTATGAATATCTCAATAAACAATCATTTGTGGATACCTCAAAAGTCGGTCTGATTGGCCATAGTGAAGGTTCCATCATTGCTTCCATGCTAGGGGCAGAAGATAAAAGTATAGACTGGATCATTGTATTTGGGCCCTCTTCCGTTTCTGGAAAAGAGATCGAGATTGACCAGGGGCAGGTGCAAAGAGAACGATTGGGTATGAATGAAGAAATCAGCAAAAAGGTAGAGATGGTCTGGGAAAAATATATTGAGTTTATCAAAACAGGATATGAAAATGACTCTCTGTATTATCAAATTGGAAAAGAGTTTTTGATGGCTCACGGAATGGAAGAAAATGATGAACGCATCACTCATAAATTTATTGATCAACTATTGGATGGCTATAAAACACCCTGGTATCAATATTTCTATTCTAATGATAATGCCAAGCATATTGAAAAAATAAAAATTCCCTATCTGGCCATTTTTGGAGGAGCGGATAAGCACACTTCTCTTAAGCTTAATTTTTTCCCTATGTATGAGGCCTTGCAAAGAGCCAATAATAAGCAGTACAAAATGGTTGTCATTGCAGATGATGACCATTTTTTCTTTAGATATAAAGGACAAAGGCTGGACAAACACAAAAATGGTGAAATGCAAATGTCCCATGAGTTTATTTGGACAATTAAAGCTTGGTTAAAGGAATTCGATATTACAGAGGAATAAAATATTTGCATCTGGATCGACTGAATTCATTCCATTCTAAGGCTGATCATTTGAGAATGGTCGCAGAGATTACCAAAATCTCTTATTTCCGTGAACTTATTTTCCATTAGCTTGTTTTAATGGCAAAACTACTATAAAAGATAGCAAAACTATCATAGATAAAACAAACTATATGAGGAAATCCAAAATCAGCCTGTTTTCATTAGTGCTTTCTTTTTGTGTACTATTAATTGCAAGCTCGTGTCAATCTACTGTTGAAAACACTGCCAACCCCATTCAAAAGATTACGGAAGCTGAAGTTATTGCAGCCCAGAAAGCATGGGGAATTGGAGTAATTGGTATTGGAGTGGCTCATGCTAATGGAGGAGATTATGTTGAAGCGGGCAAAAAACATGTTGAAAAATTCTATGGTTATGATATAGGAAAAGTTTTATTTAAACCCACACTAGCTGCTGAAAAACAATTTAGGATGACCTTTGATGGAGCTCTCTCCTATTTTGTAGGAGGTAACGACACTTATCCGGAAGATGAAGGTTTTGCACTAAACCGTTGGACCAATGTACGTTGGGAAAATGCGGGCATCCTCAATAGTGACAGCAATATGGCTGTAGCAATGGGCAATTATTATTTTGCTGATCAAGAAGGGGAAGAAACGAAGGTAGAATACACCTTTTGTTATCGAAAGGATGATAATGGTGATGTGAAGATTGTAGCCCACAAATCAGCGATACCATACACTTTAAAGTGAGTATTTTTTAAATAACAGTCGGTTCTATTTGATCTCAGGGCTTGATTAGCCCTGAGGTTTTTTCTGATTGCTACTTTAATGCGTCCCACTCTTCTTTTGTTCCATTCCCTTTTTGATATTCCATTAAAGCCAGCCATTTATTATTGCGTTTTACCATTAACATCTCAAAATGGGTGATGTACTTACCTGTAACTTTGCCATTGCTATCTGCTGAAGTATAAATAAAAATACCGGTGTCATGGGCGGTATCCTCACTGCTTATTCTTTGTGAAAACCTAAATTCTACGCTCGCTTTCATCTTACCAGCTTTGGTGTCCATGAACCCTTGTTTCCAGCCTGCTAGTGCCTGGCTAATAGAAACGGATGTTTTGTTTTGGCCTGAAGCAAAAATGATGACCGCATCTTTATGGTAAGCCTCTTTGTAGCCCTCAAAGTCTCCTTCTTCCACCGTTTTTGATATCATAGCATAGAATTGATCCAACTCGGCATTTCTAAGAGAATCGGTATCCAATTGAATTTCGGTAGCGAGATTGATCAATTGGTTATTGGCCTTGCTGAATTGAAAGACTGATGCAATAAGGAGGCTGGAAAAAAGTAATTTTTTAATCATGATCTTTATTTTATTGGAATTTATAGGGAATAAAGATAGAACAATCATGAATTAAACAGAGATTCAATTCTGTTCATTTTGGATCATGTTTGGGTAAAAGGTATTGTGAATTTGGATCGGCTTTTGTGAATTAAATGGATAATTATTATTTTAAGTTATGACAATAAGTAATATAGTGTCCATCATTGGCATTGTTCAGGGTATATTTCTGGCCTTATTACTTATTCCAAAGATTAAAAAATCTACGCCGGCATTATTTGCTTTTCTGCTCATTACAATTTTGGTTGTAGATCTGCTGACTTATCACCTTTTTTCTCTTGATGAAATTAAGTTTGTCTTCACCAGGGGATTTTCAGAATCGACCCTTTTTTTGTATGGCCCTGCATTATATTTTTATGTGAAGGCAATTAGCAAGGCCAATACAAGGCCACTTCTTTCAAAAAAACATCTCTTACATTTAATACCCGCTGTAGTCATTTTTTTCCTGCTTTCTCCATATTTCCTAAGAGATTATAGCTTGGCAGCTTTCAAAGATTTGACACAAATAAATTATTATGTTGCAACCATCATTGAATTTCTAAGCTGGTTTAGCCACCTAAGTATTTATTTAACAGCCTGTATTTTAATCTTACAAAGATCACCAAGTCATAAAAACAATATCAGAAAATCTAAAATTCATCTGGCATTGATAAAAAAGATCATTTGGGGATATTCCTTTTTTGTGCTGATTAGTGGTCTATTGTATTTGCTCGAGTTTGTTTTTGGAGTAAAGTTTAGTTCACTGGAGATTTTAAACTTTTTATTGGTATTTCACATATTCGCCATTTGTTATATCGGCTTTTACAATCAAAGTATTTTGGGTAACAACCAAAAGTACCGAAAATCCAACCTGTCGTCAGGTAAAGCTGAACTCCAGCTCCAAACCCTACTCACCTACTTTGAGGAAGAAAGACCTTATCTTGATCAGGAATTAACCCAAAGAAAAGTAGCTAAGCATCTAAATTTATTAGCTAATCATATTTCCCAAATTGTGAATGATAAATTAGGTAAAAGTTTTAATGACTTTGTCAATGAATACCGGATAGACCTGGCAAAAAAATATCTTAAAGATCCAAACAGAAATATTTATACCGTAGAAGCAATCGCTCACCAAGTTGGATTTCGATCCAAATCAGCCTTCTACATCGCTTTTAAAAGATTGGAAGGACAAACTCCTTCAGAGTACAAAGCGAACCATAAATAATTTAGGAGATGTGAATTTAGATTTGTTTGGTTTTTCACATCAGAACATTCTTAAGCCTACCAATTAACTTTTGTCTTAAAGATAATTTGAATTTTGGACTCGAATTTATTTACAGTTTTTACCTGTAAAGCAAAACAACTCCCTTAGCCTGACGTAAATCCATTGTCAAATTAAAAATGAATTCACCCTATGAATCTGAATAGATTATTCTACCAGACAATATTGATATTAATTCTACCATTCGCCTGTGGAAATGAAGAACCTTTACCCAGAATAGAAAATGAAATGAAACCAGAAAATTTAGGACCTGGGGGATTAAGTTATACGGAAGGAAATATTAAGGTGGTTACCTTGCTGGATAATCCAATTTTTAATGATGGTTTATCAGTGGATAAAGAGGGTAATATTTATGCCAGTAATAATGGATCGAATGGCCAGCTCAATGGAAATACGATTTATAAAGTTTCTAAAAATGACTTATCCATTGAGGTTTTTGCCAGCAATTTGCCGGTTTGGCCCTTGTCTAATAATTTTGGAAGCGATGATCACCTTTATGTTTCTCTTTGGAATCCTGGTTTTATAGGTAAGATTTCACCTACTGGTAATTATTCGGTTCTTGCCAGCGGAATATCCGGTCCTGCGGGACTTGATGTAGATGAAAATAATTCTGTTTATGTATCTAGCTATAATTCCAGCTTGGTTTGGAAAATTGATCCCGACGGAAATATGCGGGTTTTTGCTTCAGGCGGAAGCATTCGAAAACCTTCAGGACTAGCAATTGATGACAACACAGGAAATATTTACATCGCCAACTGGCATGATGGGACAATTAGCCAAATTACAGGTGATGGAACGATTAGCAATTTTGCCACTCTGCCTACTCCAAATAATACCGGAACAGCCTCTCTTCTTGTTCTCAATAACAAATTATATGCTACAGCATACGCTGCGCACAGCGTTTTTGAAATATCCCTCGAAACGGCAGAAGTTCGGGTATTGGCTGGTAGCGGAACAGCAGGAAATGAAGATGGAGAAAATGATGTTGCAAGTCTGACTTCTCCTGCGGGAATAGCTTCTTCTATAACTGGTGATACCATTTATATTTCACAAGACCCCAACTCCCTCACCAGTGGTGGGGGTGCTGGAAAATTAAAAATGATCATTTTCGATTAGGGCTAAAAATCAAACCGACTAAATTCCATCACTATGAAACGATTGATATTCTTGGCCTGGCTAATAACACTATGTCATAATCATTCTACAATTGCCCATGCCCAATCCCTTTTTAAGGATCATAATCTTGAGACAGCGGTAAGAAACACCCTAGAGTTGGGTGATCACCAAACTTTATCTGCAGTAGAATTAGAAAAACTGAGCACTTTAAATGCTGTAGGAAAAGGAATTAAGGATTTATCGGGGCTTGAACTAGCAAAAAATATGCGGACCCTGATTTTAGGTGCTAACCAGATTCAGGATCTATCTCCATTAGCGAATCTTCACCAGTTGGAGACTCTAATGATCTGGTTCAATCAGGTATCAGATCTTAGCCCGCTAACAAATTTAAAAAAGATTAAAAATCTGGATTTGGCAGATAATAAAATTACAGATCTAAGCCCATTAAGCCATTTAAAACATCTAAATGCTCTCGATCTATCACTAAATCCTATAAAAACTATTGATCCCTTAAAAAAAATAAAAAGTTTAAGGTGGCTGGCATTAAACCGAATTAATCTGAGGGTTTTAGATCCCATTAAAGAACTAAATCTAACCAGACTTTGGCTTTCTGGTAATAAGCTCACAGATATTGGTATGCTGGAAAATATGACCACCTTAGAATGGTTAAAATTAGACAATAATTTCATTTCAGAAATTAATGCTTTGAGAAAGCTCCATTCCTTAAAAATCCTTCAATTACAAAACAATTATGTTTCGCTTGATGGAGAGGAAGAAAAAAAAATATTGGACGCCTTGAAATCCAAAAACACCCATTTATATCTTAAGCCACAGGATCTTTATTCAATTTTTTCTAAAAAACTACCCACCAGGAACTAATGAAAGAACAACTCATTCTATTAGCAGTAATTATATTTTCTATTTCTTTTAAAGTTTGTGGTCAGGATAGCTTAATAAGTCGCTATTATGAACTGTCCTATGGAACCCAACCCAACATGGAATCAGCAGCAGAATCTATTATTTCTTCAAGCTCTTTAGTGTTTGACCTGGTTAATGCTCCTATAGAAAAAATGCAAAATAGACCGCTTAGGTTTCTTGCCAGGCTAACCAATTATAGCTTCCTGCAACTTTATGCTGGAGGCATGCTTTATGGAACAGTAATGCACGAACAATTTGGTCATTTTTCCCGCGCCAGAGAATTTCGACTACCACTCGAACTCCAATACAACTTCCCTGGTCTTGGAGGCGATTTTCTTTTTCCTGTGGATCAAAAGGTACCTGCCCTTCAACGGCAAATTGTAGTTGGAGCAGGACTTGAAGCTACCTCCTTTTTGGCTTATCGTGCCGTACAGTCCATGTACGAAAATGATTATAGTGGCAGTTATGTGGGACTCTATCTTTTAGCTGGCAAACTGATCGAAGGGGCCTTAACTTCACAAATGGACATATCTCCTTTTCTAGAAGATGCCAACCAATATTATTCCCGTAATTCCAGACTTTCGAGAAACCCTACCCCAAATGATCCTTTGGCCTACATTTTAGCACTTACGGAAAGTTATGGTTATTACGATGATTTTATCGACCCTGAATCCATATGGGTCCAGCAATTTGATGATATGACCATCTATACCCAAAATGAATTTATTCATGATCAGAATAGGCGCCTAAAAAGAGCCTTTTTGTTATCTGCTTTGGACCCTGCCTTATTGAGTTTTTTACACGGGACTTTTGCATATTTTGTTCAGGGAAGCACTTTTATCAAGCCACTTATGTTTAGGATTAAAGATGTTTCCTTCATGCCTTCCATACGGGCAAATTACGGAGAACTTGGCGCAGAAAATTATTTTGATTTATTCCTAAAAATTCCAAATTTACCTTTTCTGAATGTGTATTATCGATCGGGAGGTAACATGATCCACAAACTTTGGGGAGCAGGCTTGGAGATCAAGAGCTTTAGGATTAATCAGCTGCTATTAAATTGCCAGTTGGACTATTGGAAAAATGAACGCTTAGATAATAACAACTTTAATATCCTGATGAAGGGAAGATACTCCTTTGATAAGAATCCCTTTTCTATATCCTTGGCTCTTGCCAATAAATCTGAAGGATTATTGATGGGCAAACCTTATGCAAAAGGTTTTTATGGATATATTGGTATGGGGGTTCAATTGCAATATCAAAAAAATTAATTTTGCTTCTTTTTTAAGTATATCGTTTTATTCATCCGTGCACTTTTTCTTGCCGCATCCAAAATTTCCATTACCACCATATTATTTTCCAGGCTGCTTAGATCATACTTATTGAGCTTAACTTTATTTTGAATAACTGCCGCAAAAAGGGCAAATGGATCATCATAGGGTGCTTTCCGCTCTTCTAATTTCATGGTTTGTTCCTCGTATCCATCATATCCTTCTGATATTCTTACTCGGAGGTCATACCGATTATCCGCGTAGATTACCCCATTTAAGCCATAAATCTCCATATCCTTTCTGCCAATAGGCCAATTCCATGAACCTTGGATAATGGCTACCATCTGATCATATTGTAGAAGAATGATAGATTCATCATCAACCTTGGGGTTGTTCTCTGGCTGTAACTGCTGGGTAATTGCGGTCACACTTTGCGGGCGTTGGCCGTCCATAAACCAGGTAAGTAAATTAGCCCCATAACAACCAAAATCAGTTATGGCTCCTCCCCCATTTTGAACGGGATCTGTCAGCCATTCCAAAAACTCAGAATCGACGCCAATTTTCTTGGGCCCTTTATGGCCGTCATGGACCATAATCTTTCGAATTTCTCCGATGACTTTTTCCTTTTTAGATAAGTCATATGCCTTATGGTTGGTGGGATACCAGGTTGTTTCGTAATTGGTAAGCAGGTGAATGTTGTATTTTTCTGCAAGAGCTTTCATTTCTTTTGCATGTCTCATACTCACTGCCAATGGTTTTTCAACCATCACATGAATACCTTTGGGAGCAGCTATTTTCACCACCTCTAAGTGCTCATATATCCTTCCAAAAGCGGTGACAGCTTCAGGATTAGTGTTAGAAATCAATTCTTCCATGGTATCATACACTTTATCCATTGGGAATTGATATTGATCTGCATACCGTTGAGCCAGTTCTTTATTGGGTTCTACAATGCCAACAATTTCAATTTCTCCTCTGGGTTCGCTACCAAAGATCCAATGGACGTGTGTGTGGGTAAGTCCAATAACGCCTACTTTTAACGGGCCATTTTGTCCTGATATATTGATCGAAAGTAACATTGTTAGATAGAATACCGCTTTTTTCATAAATACGTCTGTATTTGATAAAATCTTTAAGATCGTGTATAAATATCAGAACATTGTAAAAAACAGTGCTCGAATGTTCCCAATTTGTCCTCCTTCTCATTAACGACTCCAGGTTAATCTTTTAGGCTTCATTGTTTTTACATCCAGAACATAAATTTCTCGGTGCCCATCTCGCGCGGAGGTAAACACAATTTTTGATCCATCAGGTGACCAATCAGGAGACATAGCATGGCCATCATAAAACAGCGTTTCAGTACCAGTTCCGTCAACATTTTTTATATAAAGTCCTTTTTTACCGGATTTCAAAAAAACTATTTTCTTTCCATCTGGAGAAATATCCCCATCATAATCTTCATGATTGGGGTCATTGGTGACATTAGTACGAGCAACACCATTCGAGTTAACAGAATAAATATCCCAACCACCATCACCTAAAGCGCTGGAAAAGCCTTCTCCATGAACATCAAAATAAATTCTTTGATTATCAGGAGACCAAAACATATTATAATGATGTTGTTGGTCATAAGTGATGCGCATTACATTTGAGCCATCCTCATCCATGATATATACTTCGCTCCATCCGTTTCCTCTATTTGATAAGAAGGAAATTTGTCCATTCTTTAGCCAATAGGGTTGAAAATTATTGGAGGCAGGAACATTTGGATCCAACCATTGCAGGTCGCCATTGGTAAGGTTTTGAATATTAGAGCCATCAATATTCATTGTATAAATTTGATTGAAGGCAGGTGAATCGAACCAAACTGCCTGGTTAGAGCTAAAGGCAATCTTAGAGCCATCAGGAGAGAATACAGGAAAAATATCGGATTGCGCATTTGTTGTTAATCGCTTCTGATTTTCTCCAGATGCATCCATAATGTAAATCTCAAAATTACCATCACGAGAGGATTGAAAGACAATTTTTGAGCCATCGGGGGACCAAGCAGCAAAATCACTGATTCCTAACCATTTTAATCCAGATTTCTGGGCATCAATATTATTCACATGAAGAGATAAACCTATCAGAAAAACAAGAAAAGCCGAAAGTCTATTTGAAATTCCCATAATACTATATTTAAGTTTAGCGGGAATTTAAAACGAGATAGCCAAAATTTTTCAATGCAAAAGTTCAATTTAGTCCATTTGTACTTTTTTCCATTCTTTTAATAGCATCACCCACCTTTTCCCCATTTCTTCATTAAATACCATTTGATTATTTGGATAAATTTCTTCTAATTCCGTTAGCCTATTGACTTTTGCCCAGGCCAGACTGGCTTGCATTTTTTCTTGAAAGGAAGGTTGATCAGGTAGTGGAGTATACGTTTGTTTAATGATCTTTTCGAATTCATCAAATTGATAACTAACCGTGGCTTTGAGTTCTTTGATTCCTACAAGATTTAGAAAATCATTTTGTTCTGTAAAAATGCCCGTAATAGAATCTCCTTGGGCGGTCAGTTTCTCATGTGAAACCCTTCCATTGACGCCCTTATCCCATCCCAAAACATCTACATAACCTTTTTTATCAATATTAAAATTGAAGTCTGTAAAATGGAGAACGAAATCATCTGTTAGAAAGTTTAGTATTTTTTCTATGTCGTGATCGTTGAGGGAGTTAAAATATGCTTCGAATTGGGTATTCATAGCTGCTTCACTTTGCTTATTGGCTTCGCAAGAAATAGTAAGCATTAAAATAAGAAGTAGTAGACTGAAAAAAGGCGTTTTATTCATACATTGACAATTAATTAGGATATGTTTAGGAATTCATTTAAAATATTTCTCAAGGTATTTAATTCCTCGATTAAAATACCCCATTTCTTTTACAGGATCGAGTACGATTTAGCGTTGTTGCATGGATAAATAAAATTTGTTTTGATAATAGATTGCTAAGCCCGAAATGAAATGTAGGGATTGGTAAGCTATTGGTCCGCAAAGGCTTACCAATCTTTCCAAGCTTAGCAATCCTTTGCTTAATCTATTTTTTTATTGTTCACCTAAGATTTTCCAAATAATATTCTTTCATGCATCAAAGCCGTACGATTTTCATGCTTTCAATGTAAACCTCTTCAATAATTCCACCTTCTCTTTCTTTTGATACCAATCATTAAATACCAACTCCAACTCATTAACCTCGAATTCTCCAAAATCATATTCTCGGTATTTATCTAATAAGTCTAGGAATCTAGTCTTTTGTTTTACCGGTTTTTTAAACCTAACAACTGTAGAATGTGCTGTTACCAATTTGTATCTTTCATCAATACTTTGTTCTAAATCTGATTGACTAAAACGGTATTTTATTCTATTTCGTAATAAATCCAAAGTGTTTGATTCATAGAATCCCTGGATCATGACGCTTGATTCAGAGGCTGTTATTCCTTTAAATTTAATTTTGAATCTGTTTATACTTTCAAGACATTGATTAAGAACTTCTATATAGTCTGCTACATTAATTTGATGGAGATTGAATCCTGAGTAACAGGATATTATGGAGGTTACTGTAAGGTGAACATCTGAGTTCTGATAATAATATTGATGTGGTTCAATAACTTTTAACTCAGCTAAAAATTTTTCTATTTTAAGTAATAACTCCTTTTTGGGTCGAATAAGTAAAGTGATGCCAAACCTGTCATCAGGTTTATCATTTAAATATTCATCAACACGGAAATTCGATTTTTTGATGGAATCAATACTAGTCTTATACAAATTATCATATAGCTCAGATAGATTCATTATTGGAGCTATTTATTGTTCACAATTTCTTCCTCAAACTCTTCTCCATTCCACTTCAAATATATTTTATTGATGATTTCGCGGTTTTCAAATTCTTCATCCATCCATGTATGAGGTGATACTTCTATTGTATGGTCATCAATAAACACATAATACATCACAGAACTATAGGAATCTGGGAATTTGTCTTCTTTGCTTACAAAATCATTTGCAGTATATTTATTTAATACCTCAGCTGCTTGAAGACTATTATCTTCATGAGTATAGTTCCAGGAATGGAGCTTGGAATTACGCTCATTGACCACTGTAGCAAATAATAAACCATCTAAGCTATCTTTCTTATGTAAAAAACGAAAGGTAACCTCGCTGGAAGGATATTTACATCGGATGATAAGCTTGGTTTCACTTTCCTCAATAATCTTCCAGGTGTCAGATTCTCCTTTTTCAAGCAAATCATTTTTTTCAGAAAGGCTTAGTCCTTCGGTCGTGTCATCAAAAATTGATAATGGGCTTAATTGGAAAAGGGCTTTTATGTCTATTTTAATCTCTTCTGCAACGAGCTGTTTTTTGGCCTCAGATTCTAATTTTTCCTCTTCCACGGTATTGGTCTTTCCGTTATTTTCCTTTGATGGATTGCAAGCAATGAGCACAAGAATTAGAGTTAGTAACATTGCTTTTTTCATTGTGGTTAATTTGAGGGATCTAATAATAAATTTGCATACAACAACTCGCATGCCTGCGACTCGCCTGAAGCAGAGAGATAAAATCAAAAATGGATTGTTGAGCGAAGCCTTACCATTTTTCTAACGTTATCTTTTTTACATTTTCAAAGTGCTTATCTCGAGAAATTATGGTGAGATGATGCTGAACTGCTAAAGCCGATATCCAAATATCATTTTCAGGAATGGGTTTTCCTTTCTTCCTGAGATCATTTTTAATCTCTCCATAAAATTTAGCAGTCAATTTATCACATTCCAGAATATCTAACTTATTCTGAAAATCTTCAATCTGTTTTAAGTTTTGGACTTGCTTAGTGGATTTGTAGGCACCATAGAAAAGTTCACCTAAAACAAAGACAGGAATATATACTTCTTCTGATTGGTTTATTCTTTCAATGATGTGAGCATCACCATCAAATAGAGCGATTACAACATTGGTGTCCAACAAAAATTTACCATTCATTTTCATCTATTTGTTCACAATCTTCCAAGGCTTCATTCATTTCTTGAATAGATTGCTCATCAAATAATCCAACAAATTCTAAAATGGCCATTTTGTTGGCAGGCTTCGATGCCCTGCCCAGCATTGCATTGATAAAATCTAATAGCCTCATCTGTTGAACAGCTGATAATTGTTGAATGGCTTTAATAATATGGTTTTGTATGTTAAATTCTTTATTCATTTTCAAATTCTTATCACATATCGAATAACAAATGATTGACTACAACAGTTCCTATTTACAATCGAATCTAAGTTCGTCAATTTATAGTTGAATCACAAATTTGATTTGTGATTGTGTCACTCAAGAGTATATATAATGGTGTAGTTTGTTCATACTTTGAGTTAGCCTACTTTTCTTTTATGTATAATAAATTCCAGCTCAGGTCTTCAAATACCCCATAAGGAACTCTTAAGCTGTGCATTATAAATTTACCCAGTAGCCAAAAGACTGTTCACTATTAAATCTAATTCTTCGCCACTCATAGCTCCGTTAGAACGATGGCGAATAATTCCTTCTTTATCTACTATTAGAATGGTTGGATACTGTGTAATATTCCAATCCTCTATAATTCCGCCACTTTTCCCGTTATGCCAATTCACCCAAGGCATTTTACTTTTTTTCTGAAATTTTTCGATGGTAGCTACTTTTTCGTCCAGGCTAATACTAATCAATTGAAAAGGTTCATTCTTTAATGTCTCAACCATTTTTTGCTGATGTGGAATCATTTCTATACAAGGACCACACCAGGTTGCCCAAACATCTAAAACAACTACTTTTCCTAAATAATCAGATAATTTTACTTCATTACCCTCTAAGTCTTTACTGATAACTTCAGACATTTTACTGCCAATAGCCATTTTTGATAAGGAGAAAATAGCGTTATCAGCAATTGTTCCCAGTTTTGTTAATTCCTTTTCGTTACCATACTCAATTTCAACCGAACCGTAGTTCTTTTTTAAATCATTATAAAGTTCTAATCCCTCTTCTAAATTGTAATACTTTGGTTTGTCCCTATTGGTATATTTTTGAGCTAAAGCCAAGGTGTATATGCCTTTCACTTTCTGGTCAGGGTTATCTTTTAGTACCTTCATAATGAATTCCTCTGTTTTAGGATTATCATTTTTTGAAAGCATCACGGGATCTATAGAAGCAAGATGTTCATTTTTAGTGTATTTGTTCGATAGGGCCTCTATCGCTGACTCAAAAATAGAATCATTTTTGTACCATGTGGTCTGTACCAACTCCACCCAAGCATCTACTGCATATTTACTGTTAGGGTGGTTTTGCACCAAAGTATAGACATTTTTAACGTAGGCATCTGCATCTGGCATTTTTTTCATCAAGGCCATTTTTTCTTCTTCAGTAACTGCATTAAAAAACTCATTCCTTAAATCATCTAAGGCAGTGTGGTACTCGCTTTTTATTTGATAATACTTTTCTTCTGAACGGTCTTTGCAGCCTATAAAAATGAAGATGAATAGGATAAATATTATGTTTTTCATGTTTCATTTGTTTTATAATGTATGCACAACTACGACTTACATAATCGCTTAAAAATCTCTTATCCCTCCAAAATCTCCCAACAAATCAACCCCATATCAAAATCAACGTGACCCCATGAACACGTAATCCCCTCTTAACGCTTCCCAATCTTCCTTACCAATCTCCCCAACGATCGTTTAACCCCCGGCGACAAAGTATCCACATAATGATCCTCAGTAAGCAAAAGCACCTCTTGAAATAATTCCGGATTTTTTGCTGCAATCTGAAGAATTAGCTTGAAGGCATTGAATCTTAAAGAAGGCATCTTTTCAATTTGACACCAAAAATTAACCGCCGTGTCAAATAAGATTCCTTCCTGCTCTTCGGGTATCTCCATTCTGCGAAGTACATTAATTAAATCCCGTTTTTGACTGTCAGAAACATTGGGTAGGATATTTACTATTTCAGGAAGAACCATTTTTACCCGCTCATCGTTCTCTTCCATACATTTGGATAACAACCAGGCCGCTCTCCAGGAATAAGGTTGCTTATCTCCCATGGATAGTTGAATTAATTCCTCTATTTCTTCCGGATGGGCATCCATATAGGTCATCATTCCCTCCTTGTAAGCATGCATTAAAATATGTTCTACTGCCGTTTCCAAAATCAATGATTGTTTTTAGTTTTTATTTGAAGTAGTCCTTCCCTGACTACCGGAGGTAGTTACTTTCTACTATTCTCCTTATACCAAAATACCGGCGATACAAGCCGTAATCCAAGAAGCAATCGCTCCTCCGATCATAGCTTTGATCGCAATACTGGCAATTTCTTTTTTTCGGCTGGGAGCAATACCTCCTATTCCACCCATCTGAATACCAATAGAAGCAAAATTAGCAAATCCACAAAGGGCATAACTGGCAATAATAGCCGTGCGATCAGATAATTCGCCAGCTGCCCTAATCTGCCCCAAATCTTTATAGGCAATTAATTCTGTCAATACAATTTTTTCTCCTAGAAGTGTGGCAAGGGTATCTGCCTCTGCCCAGGGAGCTCCCATACACCAGGCCAGCGGTCGAAACAAGAAGCCTAAGACTTCAGCAAGGTTGGTATTTAAAAAGATCAAGAGGCCGTCAATCATTGCTACCATTGCTACAAAGGCAATTAGCATGGCACCAATATTGGCTGCCAGTTTTAATCCATCCGTAGCACCATCCCCCAACGCTTCCATAACATTGTCTGCAGTTCGTTCTACTGTGACGGAGAGGGTCCCCTTCGTTTCAGACTCTTCCGTTTCAGGATACAGGATCTTGGCTACAACTATGGCCCCGGGAGCACTCATGATTGAAGCAGCCATTAAATGGCCAGCAATTCCAGGAATATCTTGCAGCATAGCTACATAAATGGCCATTACTCCACCTGCTACTGTTGCAAAACCACCTACCATTATCGTCATGATTTCCGATTTGGTCATACTTTTAACATAGGGGCGAACCAATAGCGGAGCCTCGGTTTGGCCCACAAAAATGCTGCCTACTACGCTCAAGGTTTCGGAGCCGCTGGTCCCCATGGTTTTTTGTACACCTTTGGCTATCCATTTCACAATGAATTGCATCACCCCTAAATGGTATAAAACAGCAATTAAAGCAGAGAAGAAAATAATAGTAGGTAATACTCGAACGGCAAAATTTAATAGGGGAACTTCTACCTGTTCGGTTACAAAAGAAGCAAACAGAAAGTCTCCTCCTTTATCAGAAAAGGATAATAATTTTTTAATGAGTGAATCAAAAAAGGTAAAAAAGGGAAGACCAATTGGAGTTTTTAGGATAAAAAGGGCAAAGCCAGCTTGTAGAACAAGCCCCATTCCTACTAGTTTGTAGTTTATTTGTTTTCGATTGTTACTTAATAGAAAGGCAATAGCCAATAAAACAATAATTCCAATGAGTCCTGTGAATCTTTCCATTATTAATGATCTAGGCGTTTATTTAAATCCGCTCACAAATAAATATTTCATGAGTTGATCAATAAGATACCAAAATAATCACCAATTTAGTCCTTCTTATATTTTATCCTCATTCTTTTATCCAGATACCCATTCTCCAGCTTGAGGAATTCCTTGATCAATCCGTATTCCTGAAAACCTAAACTTTCATACATCTGTTAAAAAAAAAGTATTGTTTGACAGACGAGAAGAAAATCTTCTCGTCTGTCAATAAGAAAAACATTTCACTCCATCATCGCTAGTTCCTTCCTCAAGCCTTCCAATTCAGGATGTCTGGAATTGGTTGTGCTTGCTTTTTGAAAATGAAATTGTGCTTTTTTATCTTCTCCCAACTCAGAATAAATAGAAGCCATCATTCGATTAACATCAATATTATCAGGCCGCTTTTGATATTCTTTCTGCACATAGATGAGTGCTTTTGCAGGATCCTCATACAGATCTTGATATAGTTGTGCAAATTCCATATTCATATTGTGTCCACTCTTAATATCGTCATCTAACATATCCATGATTATTTTTTTGGCCTCAGCTAATGCTTGGCCTTGACTTTGAGCTTTATAAAGATGAGCCAAACTTTCAAAAAAGCTCACCTCTGGAATAATGGCACAGGCTTTTTTCAATAAAGTTTCCGCCTCATCATAATTTTTTCTAGCTAATTCTATGTCCGCTAAGGCTGCAATGGCAAAGGGGTAATCGGGTCTTTCCTTAAGAGCCATTTCATATTGCTTTTTTGCCCCTTCCTGATCTCCATATAATTCTAATAATTCCCCCATAGTCATTCTTGCCCAACATGTTGCTTCCTGGCCTGGATAACCTGCAGTTATGGCCATTTCCATGGCTTCTATCGCTCCTTCAATATCTCCATGAATTTCTCTCAAATAAGAAACTCTGGCATATGAACGTAAATCCGGGCGGATAGATATCATTTTATCGGCCATCTCTACTGCTTTTTGATAATCGCCTTGTTCAACATAGGCATCCACTAATACTCCGTAAATATTGGCATTAAATGGATTGATAGCTACCGCTTTTTTTCCCGTTTCTAAAGCTGTACTAAATTCATGCTGAGATAACTCTACGGAGGCCTTGGTCATCAAAGCTCTAAACAGAGTGCTTTTATCGGAAGGATCGACAGATTGAATTACCCCCTCAGTCATCTGAAGGGCGGCTGGATAATAATGGCCATGCTCACCTGTAACTCTTGCTTCATTGATGAACAGGTCGGCCATGTCGAGTTTTGATTTGAAATCGCCTGTCTTACTCAGCATCGATGCTCTGTAGTTTCCATACAGATTTTGAATATGCTGCCATTCTCCATCTTGCCATAATGAAGAATGGCGCTCTAATAATTGAGGTATTTGTTCTAGCTGGTCTTCAAAATTGTTTGAATTTTCTTTTACTTCTGAGCAGGAAAGAAAAGTCATAATAAGACAAAAGAGGCTAATAGATACTATTGATCTCATGATAGACTGTTTTTGATTGTTGAAAATGGATGTTTTTCAAATAGGTACGTCTATCTTGATTGAATCGGATTTTTTAGAAAAGAATTTTTTAAAGAAAAGTTAGAAAATGTTGTGCTGTTTATGGAAATAGCAATTATATCTTCGGAAATGGTCCTCTTTTTTGACACAGACGAATACAGACTGTGACTGACTTGCACAGTTTTAGTTTTACTAAATTATCAGTTATAACCAAACCCAATAAGTGGCACCTTAATCTCTTAAAAGATGTCAATTAAATCAGCAAATTACATGGAAAACAGAACTCATCACCCGTCACTCGTCACTCAAAAGCCCCAAACTCCACCAAATGTAAACCCGGATTGGCACTATTATACAGCATATTTATTCTGAGAAAACGAGCCTTAGTTGGTTTGATTTTGTGTTCGATTCCTTCGTGTGTGGCCATTTGTGTGTTTTGGGAAAAATCAACTAGCTGGAACCAGTTTTCTCCATTTAGAGAACCTTCAATAGTATATTGGTAATAGCGCCAGTTGTCCCAAAAGGTATATACTTTTAGTCTGGAAATTTCTTCAGATTGTTCAAGATCCACTTTTACCCAATTTTCCACATCCACATGATCACCCCACATTTCCCATAGAGTGATCCGACCATTATTGGCTGGTGCTGCACCATTGGGGCGAATATGATCATTGGAGGCAGAGATAGGCTTACCCGTGGTTAGACTTTCTTCATACCATATTTTGAAATAGGTCTCTCTCAAAGTAGATCCTATTTTTTTTCCTTCCTGATCAAATACTTGGGCTCGTAAATGACTGGTCTCCGTTATTGGTATTGGTCCCTCATAAAGTATCGAATTTGAATCCACCACCCCACCTTTGGTCTGATATCGAATAATACTGTTCTCGTATGCTGTGGATAGAGAAAGCCAAAGGGTATCTTCAAAACGCAATTTTTCCCAGCTTCCAATAGGCAGGTCTTTCCATAATCCTTTGGTCGAAATCTTAATAGGTTGATGGTGGTAATTTTGAAAAAATTCATTTCCAATAGCTTGGCCTTGAGCATCGACCGCACGAATATGAAGTGGTGTGGTTTCTTCTAAAATAAAGGGGTTGGGCAGAGATTGCCAGTCTTTTGCTTTAGGATCACGCTCAGTAGCATATTCCAACTGTAATTCAGGAATACGGTTGGTGGCCACTAGTTCAATATTTTTCCCAAACCAAAGGTGCTCATAAAAGTTGCCTTCTCCCAAATCAGGATAAAGCAAACCTTCCGTCTTGATCTCAAAAGGAAGGTTCAATTGTTCCAATCGTTGATCAGTTTTTTGCTGTTGGCTCCAAAATTCTTCCCAGGGAAGACTTGGTTGAGACCAAAGATGCTGGGCCATTCCCGCCACTCTGTTCCTCAGTCTTGGCATCTGATGAATCTGATTTTGTTCCCAGGCACACATAGTAGCCCCCATTACCTGGTCATTTTCTTCCAATTCTACTCCAAAAAAATCGCCCTCATGAGCCCAGCTTTCCCAGCGATTAGGTGTCCACTGATTATAGATGTATTGGGCATCCCATTTTCGATTGTTCACTATATAAAGGGGTTTAAAGGAGGCATTAATAATGGGATAATTATTCTCTAATAAATCATGGGGATCATGATAAATATGTTCCCAAAGCATAACAATCACGTCTTTGGGAATTTCTAATTCACCTTTTTCACCAAAACCCGCCCATACAATGGTCTGCTTCCCTGTTTTTTTCACAGAATCATCTAGTCTGATTAAAAAATGACGGAATAGCTCATGAATATTGGGCAATTCATGTTTTTTCATATAAGCCAGAGTAGCTGGGTCGTCTTCCATACCACCAAAAAAGGCTTCATCCCCACCAATATGGACATAAGGAGAATAGGAAAAAACAGCAGCGATTTCACTAATCAATACATCAAGTGCCTGATAGGTTTCCTCCCTGGCCATGCTGATGGTATAAGGACTGTTCTCCACCTTTGCAATCCCAAATAGCTCTGGCATTTTTCTTAAAATCTCAGAAGTATGGCCCGGGACATCCAACTCAGGCACTAAAATTACTCCACGGTCATAAGCATACTGATTCAATTCAACCAATTGAGCCTTGGTATAAGAATGATTTTCCGTGGCAAGCACAGGAAATGCATCCGAGGGAAAGGAAAATGCCGAATCATCCGTCAAGTGTAGGTGCAGGTAATTGATTTTATACCACCGACAAAGGTCAATTATCTTTTTGATGGTTTCAGGACTGTGCCAGGCTCGAGCCACGTCCAGCATAATGCTCCTATAGTTATACAAGGGATGATCCGCAATGGTCATTCTTGGGATTTTAAATTCTTCATTCATCCCTTGCCATAATGAAGATAAGGCTAATGCTACAGCGCCATAACTTCCTCCGGTAATCGAAATATCTTTTTCTATTATCAACTGATATTCTTCTTTTTTCAATTTGGGGTTAACAGCTAAATTCAAACTGGTTTTTCCCTCTTCTAGTTTTATACCAAATAGTAAAAAATAATCTTGTTGTATTACCTTTTGCAGCGGCTCCAATTCAGGATTGTTTATTTTGATGGTAAAACCATTTGATAAGTCTATGACTCCGGTAGAAAAAGATAGATTTTGAGGAGAAGGAATAATGATTGGGCTTAGAGGCTTGGTTTTACTACAGTCAAAAAATATTATTACCAGGAGAAGGCAAATAGCAAAGGATGATTTAGGCATCATAATCAATTTAATTTTGTTCATTAGCCGGATTGGGTATCTGACCGGTAACATCTAAGATGCCATTCATCTTCAAATGTGTAATAATGGGTTGTTCTGCCATTCGCACCATTGTCACATGATCGAATGACATAGAATCTACAGGGTTTTGGCTTCCTCCAGTCGTCCCCAGGATGATGTAGTCCATTTCATTACGTTTCCTATGGGAAAAAGAATGGAAATGCCCATTAATAACAGTATAAGATCTCGATGACAAGTGTTTTTCCAGTTCAGCTAGTCCTTTTTCGCCTTCTCGCATCCAAAGCGGTTTGTGCATCAAAACAAAAGTCCATCTTACATCTTGATATTTTTCCAGCACATTTTTGAAATATTGAACCTGTTCTTGGTTGATGGCCCCAATTCTTCGTTCAATCATGTGGTAATAATCGGAATCTTCGTATTTACCTTCAATTTTCCCATCCAATATTTGGATGGCTTCAGCCCTGGCATGGTAAATTTCCAGCATCCGCTCTTCCTCAAAATCCTCGGAGTCCAACATAAGGAACAGAACATTTTCATAAACAAAATAATAGTAGCGAGGACCAAACCTTTGCTTCCAGAATTCTCTCATTTTCGGGTTGGTAAGGTCATGGTTACCACCAAGATAAAAGAAAGGCATATTTAAGTATTCGGTTCGCTGACCAAATGAATCCCATTCCTTGGTTAGCTGCTCAAAATCCTCGGTACCACCATCGATTAAATCCCCTACACTCAACACAAAAGTGGGGTCCAGCCTATTTAATTGGGCAACTGCACGGCTGTATACCCCTTCTCGCTCTCCTCCATTTAAATCCGAAATAATAGCGAAAGTAAAATCCTCCTCTTCCAATTCGAAATGGGTACTGGTCCAGGGAGTGGGGCCATCTGCAATATCATGTTCAAAATCAGGGATATCTTTTACAGGAGCTTGACAGGATAAAACCAAAAAGACTAAGGATAAAATAAGTTGATTGGATAACTTCATTTAGGTGTTTTGATTATAAAAATATAGTTTAATTTATAATATCCAGGATAATTCTAGATATAGTGCAGTAGACAAAACTATTGTAATGCCATTTCTACACCTCTATTTCCTAAAGGAAGCACTCTTCCAATCAATTCCTTATCAAGACTATTGCCATTACTATTGCCATTACTATTGCCATTACTATTGCCATTGACATTGCCATTGACATTGCTATTGACATTGCTCAATCAAAGCTGTACAGAAAGCCAAATGGTGATCATCATGTTCGGCCACAAAATACATCAGATCAACTACGGTCATGGGCGTCTTGAGCCGTGGGTGAAGAGCCGTAATTTGTATATCTGATTCTTTCAATACCCTTAAATTATTTATTAGCTGTTTGCGGTAATTTTCAAACTCTAAAATCAATTCCCCAATTGATCGACTGTTGTGATTGGCCTTATGGGTTTTTTGATTAGTTAAATCGGCGTCTCTTAAATACTCCTTGTTTTGAGTCAGGTCTCCTACCCTGCCTATCCAGAGAGGTTCAAGATCCGCCAAGTGTCCAATTTGTTCCAGGATGGACCACTCATCTTCTTTTTTCTGAGTTAATACGGAATTCGGTAAATCCAATAATTTTACCCTCATACGTGCAGGAGTACCTTCCAAACGCTCTAAAATAACGGGAAAAAGATTGGTATTAACAGGTCCGAATTTTCTTTCGAACCAGGGAGCAATATTTATTTTTTTCATCAGTCGGTTGTTTTTTTTGATTATTTCCTAAGTGCTTGTTCAATATCTTTTAATAAGTCTTCCTGTGATTCAATGCCCACTGAAAATCTAAGAAGACCATCGGATATTCCCATTCCTGCTCTTTCTTCTTTTGAAAATAATACATGAGAAGTAAGATGAGGAGAACAAATGGTTGATTCCACACCACCCAAACTAACCATTGGAGAAATAATCTGCAAGTTTTTTTGAAAATTGACAGGATCTAACCAAGGCTCTAATTCGAAAGTAATCATGCCTCCAAAACCTTTCATCTGTTTTTTTGCCAATTCATATTGGGGATGAGAAGGAAGACCAGGATACAATACGCGCTGAATGCCCTTCATCTCTTCCAGCTTGGCAGCCAGAAACTTAGCATTTTGAGCTTGCAAATTGGTTCTTGGGCTCAAAGTTTTCATACTTCGCTCTAATAAATAGCTAGTATGCCCATCCAAAGACCCGCCCAGGCATTTAGCGTATTTTCTAACTTTATCTATTAAGTTCTTTTTACCAGCAACAACACCTGCACAGAAATCACTATGTCCGCCCAGGTATTTGGTAGCACTGTGTAATACCAAATCGATGCCCAATTTGTAAGGGTTTTGAAAAACAGGAGAGGCAAAGGTGCTGTCTATGGCTGTTATACATTGGTGAGTTTTTGCCAATTCGGAAATTCCGGCCATATCACAAAGCAAAAGAAGAGGATTGGAAGGGGATTCAAAATAAATAAGCCTGGTATTGTTCTGAATCAGTTCTGCAAAATCCTGTACTTCATTCCCTTTAGTAAATGAATATTGGATTCCTAAATTGTCAAACATGGTCAAAACCATGTTACGAGTTCCGCCATAAAGTGAATTTTGAAAAATGACATGATCTCCCATTTTAAGCTGACTTAAGAGAGTTGTGGAGATGGCGGCCATTCCGGATGCAAAAACCATCGCATCTTCAGCACCTTCCAGTTCCTTTATTTTCTCTGCAACAGCCAATTGGTTAGGCAGATTAAAATAACGTGGATATACTATGGAGTTTTTTTCAAGATAAGGTTGAGCTGTAGCCGTAACGATTGGGCTTACTACCCCTGAACTTACAGGATCAAGGACTGTTCCCGCATGAACGCAAATGGTTTCTGGGGAGTGGGATTTTCCATTTTTCATAAAGGATAGCATTTAATAATTTTATTGATAAAGATCTTCAGCTTTTCGATAGATTTCCATCAAGATTTCTGGATTGGAGATTTTGTCAAAACCAAATTTTTCATATAAACCATGGGCGTCCTGGGTGGCCAGAATTATTCTCCTCATGCCTGGAATAGCTTCTTGCTCCAGGATAAGGCCGATCATTTTCTTGCTAATGCCACGGCCTCGGTATTCCGGCAAAACAAATACGTCAGCCAGATAAGCGAAAGTGGCATAATCAGTAACCAAACGGCAAAAAGCTATTAAGTTTTCGCCATCGTATGCCGAAAAATTCCAGGAATATTTCAAGGCCCTGCTGAGTAGAACCGAAGAAATTCCACTGGACCAATAAGACTGTTTTGAAATAAAATTATAGATAACCCAAAATCCCGAAGAATCGATTCCATCATAATAATCAATGCCCTCACAGTGATCAAGAATTTTCATTTTAATGGATAATAATTTGAATAAGAAAATCTTTTTCCAAATGTAGCTTCCTATAAAATGAGATAACAGATGCAGATTTTGAGAAAAAACCTATAACAGTTTCATCCAATAATTTTCTGATTCCTTAATTTTTCAAAAGCAGGTGCATTAATCATTTAAAGGTAATTCTGCTGTCTATCGGTGGTAGATTTACCTTGATTATTTGAAAAACTGTAAATTCATTAAAAAAATTCATGAACCCGACTCGACAATTATTTCTTCTGGGGATGGCTTTGCTCATTCCAATTATCTCAAAAGCACAATCCTATAATCAAATCAGGACCGAAGTAAATAAATATCCAGTTTTCGTTTCTCTGGAGGAAGCCCTCCTTTCACATCAAGAGGTTTATAGGCTTGATTTGAGTAAATCAGAATTTGATTTTTCCCTTCTGTCAACACATTTACAGAAATTTGTCAACCTCCGTGAATTAATTCTATCCAACTCCTTTATTGCTGAAATACCCTCTGCTATTGGAAGCTTAAAAAACCTTCAATTTTTGGA
The DNA here is from genome assembly GCA_028285545.1 of Saprospiraceae bacterium. Taxonomy (GTDB): domain Bacteria; phylum Bacteroidota; class Bacteroidia; order Chitinophagales; family Saprospiraceae; genus JANQPA01. The sequence continues at coordinate 70,872 of JANQPA010000115.1, forward strand.
TATTCAACATTTGGATGAACCCAACACCAGTTTAAATAGGCTTCCCTCCTCCATAAGCAAATTGAAAAAACTGGTTTCTATTAACCTCATCGGCAATCCCAGTCTCGATTGGAAGAAGACTTTTAAGCAACTATCTAAATTACCACTATTGGAAAACCTGGCCATTATGAATAATAATTTCAAGAAGCTGCCTTATGAGCTCAGTAGATTGCAACATCTGAAGATGATTTGGTTGGGTAAAAATTCCAATATGGATTTAAAAGATGCATTGATTACTTTAGGAAAACTGGATAGTTTGCAGCAAATGGGCCTGGGCGGTAATTTGTATACACATATGCCAGACGAAATAAAGTATTTAGATCAGATTGAAAATCTTTGGTTAAGCGGTAATAAATGGGAAAGTTTGAATGGAATCGAACATTTGCCCAAACTCAGCCAACTATCCTTACACAATTGCCAGTTAAGCAGTCTTCCGGAGGCCATAAAAGCATGTAAAAATATTGGTTACCTATCTTTGGTAGAAAATCCAGGGATGGATTTCGAAAGAGTGTTAAACCAATTACCCTCCTCGGTTGAGACATTAAATCTTAATAAGAATGCCATTAAAAGCCTCCCTGCTCAGGTTTTCCAAAATAAAAATCTAAAAAGAATCATTCTCAGAGGAAATCCCATATCTGAATCAAATTTAGAATCCATCAAAAAGCAAAACCCAGAATTGATGGTTATTCATTAAGGATTTATCTCCTTTACTTTAGTTGTCAACTCCAGCCGATGACCATCTGGATCACGGAAGTATATTGAGTAAAAATAAAGGTGATCCTGAAATTCAAAGGTAACTTCTTCCAATTTGAGATGTTGCTGAGCCTGATTAAAATTTACATTGTCTACTAAAAAGGCATAATGGTCGCCTTTTATCCAATCACCCTCCGGCAAGGGTTTTGGATTTTCCGTACGGCTAGGAAAAAGAGCTATTCCCGTACCATCTTCTGTAGTCATAAAGATTGGAAAAGGCTTCCATTCTTCAGGTTGCAACCTTTTTAAACCCAAAATTCGCTCATACCAGCTAGCGGATTCCTCAAGGTCCTTCACCCTCAAAGCGACGTGATCCAATGATTTTATTGAAAACATAGATTCTTAAATAAATTAATGATAAATATAGGATTTGTGGGTGCCGATGGCACCCACAAATCCTATATTTATCATTGTTTAGTTAATTACACTTCCAATCAATTGAATAAATTTCGGTCCCATCCAACCCATATTATTTCCAGGGGTATTGCTGCAAGTCTGATAACGAGTATAAATCAATTCTTTTCCAGGAAAAATAATGCAAAGTTGGCCAAAATCACCCATTGCTGCAAAATTATTATTCGCAGCATCTATCCACCAAAGATATCCATAAAAGTTACTTTGAGGGATAGGGCTGGTGGATTTGCTGACCCAATCTTCTGAAATCAATTGTTTTCCATTGAGACACCCTTTGTTTAGCATTAGTTGACCAATCCTGGAGATGTCTCTAAGGGTAGTTTTGGCACCTCCAAAAACAATGGCATTGCCGGAAGGATCTTTCATTAAGCTTGTTGATTCCATTCCTAAAGGTTCAAATAATTTCTTTTTGAAGCAGGCCTCTACTTCCATACCACAAGCACGCTCGATAATCGGAGCTAAAAGTTGGACGCCCTCATTACTATAAGAAAAAATGGCTCCAGGGAGGGTATCTAGGGTTTGCTCCATCAGAAAACTAAAAAAATCTTTTTCGGCAAAAATAAATCGCTTCGGGCCTGTGCTAGCTCTTCGTTTTTTGAGTCCGGAAGTCATGGTGAGAAGATGTTTAATGGTTACCTTATGTTTGCACCCTGCTTTCCATTCTGGCAGGTAATCACAAACCAGATCATTCTCGCTTTTGATAAGCCCTTCTTGGACCAATACCCCAAGCATAACTCCAGTGATGGATTTCATCAAGGAAGCTGTATTCATAAAAACAGAATCGCATTCTGAATTATACCATTCGTCAATTATTTCTCCCCGGTGAACAACTAAGATGCCGTCTGCATCAGTATCTTGACTAGTCTGCCTCAATTCTATTAATTTTCCCGCGTCTATTCCTAAGTCTGTTTGATTGAATATTGGATGTACAATACTAATAATGAAAATGATAACTAAAGAGGTGTATTTCATTTCAGGCAGTTTTATGACTAAATGTAACAATCCAGAAGATGAAAGAAATATAGAAAATGGTGTAATTGGACATCAAAACCTTTGAATTAAGATAGGTGTGTCTGAGGACTATAAAAAATTACCTACATTTAAGAAATAACATGATTCACTCGTAATTTTTTAAGTATAACTAAGTCAACTATGCCGTTTCTCAATCTTACTCAAAAATCTATATTACAATTTGGATTATGCTTCCTTTTTCTTTCACCGCTATTAATAGCGCAGGATTTCGAAGCAGGACTATTTGATAATTTAAAATATCGCTTCATTGGCCCTGATGGCAATCGAACCATTTCTATTGCCGGGGTTCCAGGTGACCCCCTAACCAATTACATAGGAGCTGCTTCGGGAGGTCTATGGAAAACCACCAATGGTGGGCTCAACTGGAATTCCATTTTTGATGGTCAATCGGCCTCATCAGTAAGTGCCTTGGCACTGGCCCCTACCGATGCCAACCAAGTGTGGGCTGGAACTGGTGAAACCTTTGTTATTCGCCCGGCTCATGCCATGGGTGATGGCATCTATAAATCGAATGATGCAGGAAAGACCTGGAATAAAATGGGCTTGGAAAAAACTGGCCGTATTGGCCGTATTGTTATTCATCCTTCCAATCCAGACATTGTTTATGTTGCAGCTTTAGGGCATACCTACGGTCCTCAGCAAGATAAAGGCGTTTATCGTACTAAAGATGGAGGGAAAAGCTGGGAAAAAGTATTATTTGTGGATGAGGGAACAGGAGCGGCAGATGTTGCCATAAACCCTCAGAACCCTAATATTATTTATGCCGGAATGTGGTCGGTTCATATTAATACCTGGGGGCTAACTTCGGGTGGCCCCGGAGGTGGAATCTACCGTTCTATGGATGGTGGTGATAGCTGGGAGCCTATGACTAAGAATGGCTTACCGGGAGGGGAGGCAAGACCTGTAGGTAAAAATGCGGTGGCATTATGTCATTCCCAACCCAATGTGGTATATGCTTTATTTGAAATTGAAAGCCCTGCACTATATCGATCAGATGATAATGGAGAAAGTTGGACCCTAATGTCTCGAAACCACACCATGGCGGAAAGAGCTCCTTATTATACTCGGATTGGGGTAGCACCAGATAATCCGGATGAGTTATATTTCCTTGGCGTTCGTTTTTCTAAATCTATTGATGCAGGAAAAACCTTGGTCAAGCGTCCTCCTCGTTTAGGTGGAGATACACACGATATCTGGATTGACCCAACTGATGCCGCACGTATTATGGTAGCTCATGATGGATGTGCCAGCATAACCTTAGATCGTGGAAAGTCTACTCAAAACGTAAAGTTGCCGGTTGCACAGATGTATCACGTAGCGGTGGATAATCAAATCCCATATAATGTTTATGGAAATCGCCAGGATGGTTATTCCTATCGAGGTCCAAGTAATAGTCAAAATTTTGGGATTCCCTTGGAAATGTGGAAGCGTGTAGGGGGCTGTGAATGTGGTTTTGCTCAGCCCGATCCTTTTGATAATAATATCATCTGGTCTGGATGCTATGATGGTGGCCTGGAGCGATTCGATTTAAGGACAGGCTATGCTCGGGAGGTTAGAGTATGGCCGGAAGCTGCCTATGGTTGGAAACCAGCAGATTTAAAATATCGCTGGCATTGGAATTTCCCCATGAGTTTTTCTCCTCATGTACCTCATCGAGTATATGTCGGAAGTCAATATGTTCATAAATCTGATGATGGTGGTCAGAGTTGGCAAATTATCAGTCCAGATTTAACCCTTAACCTGAAATCACATCAGCAAAGCTCAGGAGGGGTAGCCATTGACAATTTAATGACCTATGACGGCTCTGTTTTATTTGCCATTGAAGAGTCTCCAACCGAGCCTGGTTTGATCTGGGTGGGAAGTAATGATGGTCAATTATCCATCACCCGGGATTATGGACAAAATTGGGAGAACCTTACTAAAAATATTCCCGACATGCCGGAATGGGGTACCATTTCAAGCATTGAGCCTTCTAAATTCGAAAAGGGTGCTGCTTATATCACCCTTGATATGCATCAAATGGGTGATTTTGATCCCTACATTTATGAAACTAAAGACTACGGTAAGACCTGGAGAAAAATCAGCGATGGCATTCCCAAAAGTGTTCATAGCTTTGTTCATGTAATCAAAGAAGATCACAAACTTCCTGGCTTATTGTTTGCAGGTACTGATAATAGTGTTTATGTATCTCCTGATAATGGAAACAAATGGATTCCATTGAGAAATAATATGCCCCCGGCCCCTGTATATTGGTTGGAAATTCAAGAGCATTTTGACGACTTGGTGGTGGCTACCTACGGGCGAGGTTTTTATATTCTGGATAACATTAGCCCTATTCGCGAAGCTGCACAAATGGAAGCCCAAAAAGAGGCACATTTATTCGCCATGAGTCCAACTTATCGATTTAATACCAAAGAAGGAATGCATAGAGCTGGTCAGGATCTTGCATTTGGAAGGAATCCCGCCTACGGAGCAGTTATCGATTATTACCTGGAAGATTCAACCAAAGCAGTTGAATTTACGGTTATGGATCTAGAAGGAAATGTGGTACGTAAATTGAACGGCAAAAATCAAGAAGGTTTACATAGAATGAATTGGGACTTGCGTTATGAGAGGCCCTTGAATCCTGAACTACGAACAGTACCTGAAGGAAAAGACTGGGTAGAAAGTGAATTTAATAAGGACGGCTGGCGTGTGCTCTACACTTGGGATCTGGACTTAAATGCAGGTAATAAAATTGGCCCTAAAGTGACTCCCGGCTTGTATAAAATCAGTATGAAAGTGGGTAATCAGGAGCAAAGTCAATTTGTTGAAGTCAAAAAAGATCCAGCTTCGGAAGGAAGTATTGAAACCATTCGTAAGCAGACCAATTTTGCTTTGCAACTGCGTGATGCCTTGAACCTTTGTGTAAGCATGATCAACGAGTCCGAACTAATCAGACGCCAGCTGCAAGATCAACTAAGTGGAATGAAATCGAAGGCCAGAGAAGAGGCAGAACTTTTATTAAAAGAACTGACCAATGTAGCCGATCAGCTTTACGATATAAATCTTACGGGTGCAAGGGAGGATTCGTTTAGAAACCCGATGAAACTTTATGGGCGCCTTAGTGCGGTGGCTAGTGATGTCAATGGCAGTGGGATTGATTTCCCTCCTACTGATCAACAGGTAGCGGTATATGAAGTTCTTAAAGAAAGATTGGATAAGGCCAAAGAAGACTATGATCAAAGTATGGCTAAATTACCAGAATTGAATAAAAAACATAAACTACAAATTGGTAAGAAGATAGCCAAACCCTAAGCAGTAGGGATATCTAATTGGATTAAAAAACCCCGTGTCAAAATTTTCTTTTGGCACGGGGTTTTATTGTTATATCCTTTAAATTCTCTAAAAAGAGGGACGGGGATATAGACTGATTCCTAAGCCTTTCTGAAATACCCCGTCCCAGAACTAAACTGAATTAGTATACATCTTTAGGTAAAACAGTTTTGCTTTTCTTAACGGGTAGAGGTTTCAAATTCAAATGCGAGTTATCTAATACCCCAAATTCGATTCGCCTTTCTTTTAATAATTCACCTTCTTCATTTAAAAGTTTAACGACTATTGCACTAGGCAATTCATATTCAACTCGGTAGATGGTTTGGTGGGCTTGTATTACTTCTCCTGAAAAGGTCACTTCTGCAGTTTGATAATTCTCATAAACATAGTCTCTTACTTTACGAGGCAGTTTTTGTAAAGGCAATCGTAACCGGGTTTCTAGCCAATCGCCATAAGGATGAATATAAACCATGGCTAGACCTTTTTCTGCTTGAAAATTTGCTACGTAAGCTCCTTCCTGAAAAGCCCAGAATAGATCATCAGCATTTCCATACATTGAAGTAAAGGTGTTTTTTATATTTTGAGGGATTTCATCCTGAGCATAGGTGAAAAACCCTATCAGGCTGAATAGCACGATGAAGGTTATTTTTCTCATAAGTTGGTTTTTAATCGTATTGCAATCTAAAATAATAGTTTTACTATCACTCATAACAAGCTTCCTACTCTCTTGTTCATGAAAAATTGCAATTAATGTGACAATAGAGAGTTTTAATCAGATTTGAAGATCGTTGACATCGTGACTACTCCAAAAATTCTGAGGTGAGTTATGTCAATTATTTGAGCAGTTGTATATAATCAAGCTATCAATAGTGCTTTGGTAGTTGTTTAAATCGAGTAGAACTTCAGGGACCGGTTTTTTATTATTGATTTGTTCTCTTGCAGATTTTAAAAAATTAGAGTAATCCCTGAGTTGATTATTAATGGTTTGATAATTTTCACGAATATTGATATTACAGGGGTCATCATTTTCCAGACAATACCAAAGTTTGCCAAGTTTAGTTTCGATTTTATTTTCGATAGCTGTCAATTGAGATCTATATTTTTCTCGCAATTTTTTCTTTTTAATCGATTTCACAAGTATTCGATTTCGCCCCTGCAAGGGAATCAAAAGTGCCTGGTAGGTTCTGTGAAACTGAATTTTATATCCATCTGCACAGGTTTCACCAAATTCCACACTAACAGAAAATCCATCTACATTTCCCTCTCCCAATACAAAAGATTTTGCATCAAACTGATAGGAAGTATATCCGGTTCGGTTAACGGATAATATTATTTCTTCCTGATCAGCTGGTAGATTTATCAAATATCGACCGTCCACATCGGTAGTGGTACCTATATTGGTGCCATTCAAAAAGACAGTCACCCCCACTAAAGCACGGCCTTCATCATCTTTGATGGTTCCAGTCACAAAACGTTGAGCCATTAAATCATTTATCAAAAAAAAGAAAAAGGCAAATGCCATAAAATTGGCCAATATCTTTTTAACAGAATTATTCATAGAATTGGTTAAGCAAAATTTGTAAAGTATCAACAATGCGAATATATGCCTCTTCATCCAACTGATTATAGGTAGACCAGCGTATATTATTGAAACTGATTAAGTCTTCTGTGAATTCAAATACTAAGGAAGGTTCCTTGACCATCAGACCGCTTAAATATTTATTTTCAATTGCAGTGAGTTCTTCCAGGGCTTCTTCTAGTGAAACCTTTTCATGTGTATCCACTCTTTCCATTAAATCAATGATTAGCGATTTAAGTGATTTATCCTTAAACTCATCCATGATTACCTGATCATCAGCCGGTTTTTTCAATAATCTTGCCTGCAAATCTATTGTAGAATCTTGTATTAATAAAATGCGATACCAGGAAGGAATGTCTATTCTGGCAATACGAGCAGCGATTTCCCTATCTAGTTTTTGGATTTGCTTTTTTTCAATATTGTTTTGTCGCTGTTGAAAAATGAAAAAGCCACTAAGGCTAATAGCAATCAGCAGGGATAGAAAAAAAGGATACTTGTATTTAGAAAGGAAAATTCTAGACCGCCGCTGTAATTGAGCTTGATTTTCAAAAAGTTCAATTTCGTCTATCAAATCCAAAATGGCTTCTGATATTTTGTTTCGTTCAACAGTTGCTTCTTGGATGGATATAATGCCTTTATTATTAACCTTGCGCAAGGCTTTAAATCTACTTTGCTGCCTAATAATGTCTCTGGCAAAACTACTGTTTTCAAAAAGATCAGAGAGCGCATCCAAAGCTTGTTCTAATTCATCTGATGCGACTAAAGATTTGATGTTTTTTAATTCTGCCTTCATTTTGCAAATAAATAAAGATCCGCAGGGAAGATACAAAAATTGAATACCATAAAATTCATATAATTTTTTTGATATAATTTGTTAATGTTAAATGCACTAAAAAAGGGTTATGAGTAGATATACTTAGAAGTCTTGATTTGACACAAGTGAGAATAAATATACAATTTGTTTTATTTATTTAAAACATTTTGTTTTATTTTAATACTATTCCACTATCCTTTGAGATGGCAACTCACTTTAACGATAAAAAATTAAATGTTTTTCCCAAAACGAATTGTTACATCATTTTTTTTATTATCTATGTTCTTCCCTGAATAGAATGTGTATGCAACGAATTTTACTTCTTATAGTTTTCCTTATTGTGCAAATTGGTTTATTAGCACAAACAAAGCCCAATTTTTTCCCAGAAGATATAAATCTGAATACAGATGAGGTTGAATTGAGATGTTTTTGTGAGCCTGGAGTTCGTTATAAAAGTCGAACGAAAGGATTGGAGATTACCTATGGAGCTTTGACAAATAGTGAATTTCAGCCTGAAGAACCCACGATATTAACAAGGCCTTATTCTTCCTTTCAAAATCAGCAGCAATTTAAATTCGATTTGAAATTTCCTCTTTTAAACAAGGAGAGCATAAAAATATTTCTGGGATATCGTTACTTCTCTGAGTTTTATCAATTTGATGAGATAGGCATTGATTTTACGGAGACCTTCACTGCTTTGGATAGAAGTAATTTGAAGAGTAATTCATTGATGGGCATTATTGTAAAACCTATAAATGAATCCCAATACCTGGTGGGTCGTTTTTCCTATTCATCTAATGGAAATTATGAGGGATGGATGAACTGGGATGAAAAGTATACTATTTATAGTGGTTTGGCAGCCTTTACGGTTAAACCCACCGATTTCTTTGAATGGGGAGTAGGATTAAATGTATCCAAAAGCTTTCGTCGAACCTCCCTTATTCCCTTTCTAATTTACAACCGTACTTTTAACGAACGCTGGGGTATGGAGGCCATCTTTCCAGGTTTTGTTTTTGGCAGATACAATATCAATCCTTATAACATTTTATTGTTTGGAGTGGAGTACGAGAGTCGTTCTTATCGATTAGGCGTGCCGAATAGGAGTGTACAGGATTTTGATTATGCCATTAACCGCTCGTCCTTCCAAAGTTCTATTCGCTTAGAGCATCGATTTGCTCCCTGGGTATGGGCCAATTTTAAGTTTGGCTATCAGTTGAATTTCAGCACTGATTTTGAATCAAAAAATGTATTGGCGCCCAGTTTTTTGGTGGAGCCAACGAATAGTTTGTTTTTGAATGTGGGGATATTTTTGTCGCCGCCTGGGTAGGGGGGTTATTGTTTTTTCTTATAGTTTCCATGATCAACATCGACAATCAACCCTCTCAAAATAATATTTTGATCTTTATCATCTTGTGTGATAGTATTCCTTAATGCACGACCATTAAATTCTCGTGCTAGGATAATATTATCCTCAAATTGTTTTGGATCAGAATCATTTAAGATGGCTAATCTTAAATAGTACCAACCTAAGGTATCATAAAACCTTGTCTGCCATAATTGACTTTGGTCTTTTTTCTGGTACTGGGCTCTCAATTGATTAACCCTTTCATTTATTGCCAGGAACTCTTTTTCAGTTCCTCCTTTTGTTGTATAATAAATTATATTATTTAAAGCATAATAATATTTCTTTTTCCTTTCTACTAAACCTTCTTCTGAAACTGGAATAGTTGGATTATTAAATTCAGCTTCAAGAAATTCTAAAGCATCTTCTAAGTATTTTAAGACCCTTTTAAACAAAGTGCGGTTTTTTTCCTGAGTCAAAACGTATGAGTTCTCTTCTAACTCGGGTACTGTAATCCAATCTGTCATATCGGTCCATCTTCTAAAAAGTATATAAGCAATGCCTATTGAAATCTTATAATTATTAGACTTACCATTCAAAAACCTGGCCTTATCTAACCATCCTAGTATGTTATCTACCTCGACACTCTTCACTCTTTGCATTTTTGATAATGCTCCAGCATGAACAAGGGCAATCTGGCATTTCGGATAGCTATTATTGTTTATTTTTTTAACTTTTGTACAAATCTCATCTATCAATCTGTAGTGTTCAAAGATCCATAAGATACCTAAGCCAGTAAGTAAATTTCCTATATTCTTTTCATTTGTAGGGTCTTCTATCCCTTGCATGAGATTATTAATTATTTGCCAAATACAATTGGCAAATTCTGGGTACTTAGAAGGAGCTTGCAGGCTATGGTCAAAGAGTTGTTGAGACACAGTTTGGATTTCTGCACATTTTATGGAATCAAAAGAAAAGCGCAAAAGGCCAAAGTCATTAAACACATCAAATTCCTCATGAGGAAAATGGAAATTACTTAATTTACTCTTTAATTTTCTAGTATCCAGCTTGTTCCAGATTCTGGAATAGATTTTTAAGGTTTCAGCATCAAAATCGAGTTGTACAAGGGTGTCCTCAATTTCTTTATTAATTTTTTTGACTTCTTGTTTTGTGTCAAAATCAAAATCTTGTTCAAAGTCCTCAATATTTTTTTTCAAATCCTGATAAACCGTTTGGTTCAGCCAAATTTCCCGAATAAAACCTCGATTCAATAACTGCTTCACATTGCCAAGGATACTTTTCTCCTTTTCACTTAAATATCTTTTATTAGGATTTTTATCAATAGACCCTCCGTCTAATTTTGATTTTATATGTTCTTTAAGTTCTTCCAAAGAAATTTCTTCTTTATTCCTAAAGAATTTTTTTATATGCTTAGACTCATCCTTTTCTTTATTATGGTTAAAAATAATGTCCAATATAAAAAAGGAAGAATCCCTTATTATTTCAATTGTTTGACCTTCGATATTGTAAGAAAATAATTCTTTATTTTTTCTTCTTAAGATTTGAATAATCCGATAAAGGAGAGAATTCTTTTCAAGATAAAATATTGGAACTGGTTCTTTGTAATTAGATTTAATACTAACCTCAAGTTCTTTTTGTAAAATGGTCAGCGCCAGAGCATCTGAAAAATTACTTTTCATCCATCCATGGCGACGAAATTGATCCAAAGTACTTTTAATTTTTTTAAAGAGGCTATCATCGTCCAGGCCCCGATACAAATTTTTTGATTTTGTTTTTAATTGAAGAATTTTGTTATCCTGATATAAGTATATGAACCGCTTATGCCAATTATAATTAGATAAAAAATAATTAATTTTAAACAGATCATAGGGATCTTTTCCTATGATATCCATAAATTGATCAAAATTATTTGGATCAACCTTTTTTAATTTTTCTTTTATATCATCAAATTGGATTTCGATTAAAAACTCTTCTGTAAGTGGATCTTTTTTACCTAAATCTTTTTTAGGAAAAAGATAGCTATCCGGGTCACTAATTTTATCAATTAACTCATTGAGGTGAGGTGGAAGCAGATGAATCTGATTTAAAAAATTATTATATGCTAATGCATGAACTAAATTATAATCGGATTCAAATAAATATTTATCAAATTTTGTTTGTCTTTCAAAGGCTCTAACTCCCTGTAACATTCTAATAACATCGAAGGAGTCAAAATAGATCTTCTTTCTAAAATTAGGGTGCACTATTTTCTCCTCAAAATCCTGAATTCTATAATTTTCAACGATTTCATTAAATTGATGCAAGTTTATTACCTGAGTAATAGATTTATTTTGAGTCATTTTTAAGATTTTAAGAAAGATCTAATAACTTAATACCACCTGAATTTTGCTGTTTTGGATCTTTTCATCACCAATAATTATCCCAAGATTCGGGTTATCAAAATAAAGCTCATATCTATATCTAGGATCAATTAAACTTTCTAATCGTTTTTTCTCAATTTTTACATTATATTCTAATAGTACGAGATTTGCTTTATTTAAATCCTGGAATCCGCTATTCATAATATTCAATAACACATATTTAAAATGACTTATAGATTCTCTAAAATCTACTTCCCTTTCCAGAAATTGACCATCATTTGTTTCATCATAAATATTCCTATTTAGAAATGCATTCCTAAACAATTTCCCAACTTTATGCAGGGATTTGTTTACCATAACGGTATCTAATTTTTCCTGAATTAGTTGGAGGGATTTAGACAAACTCGAATTATGATATTTTTGGAAAAGAGGATCTTCAAATACTCTTTGAAAAGCCAAAACAAAAATTAAATTATCAGATTCAATAAATTTGTCAATATTATCAGAAATGAATTCATTGAATAACCTATAATTTTGCCTGCCATTTCTCCGTGAAAAATGATAGTCCAATGTATCGGTAAAAACATCAGTAAAGTTTCGGATTATTTCGGATTCATCAAGGTAACCGGTGTTTCCAAAATCAAACCTTAGCAAATAATCAAATACATTCTCTAAGGATTCTTTTTCTCCCAGGGCTAAAAGAAATGCTGGTGCTAACTCAGCTCGATCAAAAACTTGGAAGTCCTGCTCCCATACATTGAAAGGTACACTATTCTCTTGTTGAGCAAGAACCATCGCTAATTCAAGCGTAAGAGTGATATTTGAGTTAATATCAGGTCTAAGAAGTAAGCTTTTTAAATATCCTGCTTCCAGGCCATAACCTGTTTCTACTGCTATTCCATGAATTCTGTCTAAAATGGTTTGGGATTCTTCTTTACCAAATTCATCTAACAATGCTCTTTGATGCAAAGATTTTAGAGCTTTTTGAATTTTGGTTTTTTGCAAAATTTCAGGGCACTCTAATAAAAAATTGAGCGCAGATTCCTCAATCGACATCCAGGAAACAGGAGATAATATCATCCGAAGATGCTCTATTCTTTCGAATACGATGTCTTCAACTAAAAGATGAAAATCCTTTTCTTCTAAAGTAGAAAGGAAAAACCAAAGCATATCCTTGTTTTCCATCAATTCTACTTGGCCAACCATTTCCTCTTCATTTATTTTTGAAACAAAACTATCAATTGTCTCTTCTGTTTGTTCGTTTAAATATTGGGTAAGTTGAATAACATCTGTTGTTCCTAATTCAGATTTAATTTTAAAAAAATAATAATATTTCTTAAGGTAATTTCTCATAAAATAAGTCAAATTATTTGGGGGTTAGACTGATTAATTTTTGCGATTGTTTCAAGTGGGATATAACCAAATTCTCCAACACCTTCTGGTTGGGATTCATTATATAGTGGAGGATTTTCTTCTTTTAAGGGTACTGTCCAACCGTATGGTTCGAATTCCTTAGTGGGTCTGAATTGATCTTGATCAAAAGCATCAGCAAAAGTAGGTTTATGTATTTCAAAACCTCTTCTTCCTGCTTTTTGAAAGTCAAAAATTAATATAATAATTTCTTCAGATAATTTAAATCCAGAGAGTCCTAATGGATAAGTATAGGCTTTTCTGTTGGGGCCGCTAACAAAATAAAAAGGAATTTCTTCCTTGGTCTTATTCATATCATTCCAAGTGACCCAAATAAGCTTGAATTTATCATTAAATAACAGATCTTTATAATAGGTATGGTTAACATACAAATCCAAGTTTTCAGAGACCCTTTTTACTTTTCTTTTATTAAGTCTGAATATTTTTTTATGATTTGTCAACCAATATTCTCTTAAAGTATTAAGTTTTCTTACATGGCCAATGAATTTTATTTCCGAAGCTCTAATAGAGGTTATTCTTGGGCCTTTTAGCAAGAAAACACTATAGATTTTATTTTGAACTGCAGCTAGGACGGACTCAATTTGACTCATAGAATAAACAAAATTAGGATTTAGTGAAGTATTCACTTTTTTGATTTCCGAAATCCAGAATTCCACTAAATCTAAAAAAGCCTTTTTGTCCATTGAATCTTCTAGATAGACATTGAAACAAGAATTTGTTTTTCCTTTTCTACGAGCATAAGTATGCCAATTGACAATAAAATTATCGAAAATTTTACGATCCCTTGTATCCCAATTTCGTGTTATATCCCAAAACTTTGCCATAAAAAAACCAGGGTTAATGTATCAATGGAAATATCTTAGCATATAATAAATGTAAACAATCAGTCAATTTTTTTACATTGCAATTTAGCGAAATTAATGTTATTTTAACAAGAATATAGGGTAAATAAATATATACTCCATATAGATAAATACATGACCGTCATTTAAATACCAAGTAAGCAATTAATTTTAATTTTAAACGCAAAAGAAGTATTATTAAAATCTATCATCTATCCATGTTAATTCTAAGTTAATTTATTATTAATATTTTACATTAAAAGTGAGAAAAATGAATTCTCCCATGAGAAATACCTTTTCTCCCTTAAATTATTACTGGGAAGTAATTAGCAATTAAACCCTTAATATATTTTTGAATGGTCAAGGATACAAGCAGAATTATCCACTTCGTGAAATCTGTAATGGAATCAGCTTCCGGCAGGAGCTGTAATGAGGGGAAATTTACCCCTCAAATTTTTGCCCTTCAATATCTCTTTGAAAATAACAGCGAAGCTTTCGAAGTTAATTCCTTTCCCGGATTTGTTGACCCCAATAATAAAAGATCTTACCAGTCTAATAAGCATGCCCTAAATAACTCTTTTTTAGAAAGGTTATTAGTACAGGTTGGCTCGACAAATGGAAAAGATTCTATAACTCAACTCCCTATTGAATGGATATACCAAGAAGAGAATAAACCACCTCCTGGTATACTGAATTACTCTTTTGTTCCGGTTGATAGCAACTTTTTTCCTAATACATTTTTACTGCTTCCCGAAAAATTATCTGATAGTTTTGACTGGTCAACTGCCTTTTATCAATTGGATCAATACCTCTATAGTCAGAAAACTCAGGAACTTTTCAAGTTGCTAAAAAATGACGCTCTAATCAAAAATTACAACCGCGAACAATTAGTCAAAAATCTGGCCAATAAATTTATTCAGCAGTTTTATCCCTTAAAACTGAGAATTGCAGAATTTGAATGGGAATCTTCACTTTGGGAAGAACTCAAGGATACTCCCTACTGGGAATCCCAACAGCATCATTCTTCATTTGCAGAAATTGAAATCCACTACCCCATTCCTATACGGCCTTTTTTTCTTTCGGAAGCTGAGTTTCATCCTTTTTTCGATCGTACCCGCAATTTTGCCAAAAATATTATTCATACAATCAGATTAGTACTAGAACGCCAACAACGATTTACTCCTTTTTCAAAGGATCATAAATTAAGCAATCAAGTTCTAAAACAACTTACTGATTATCAAAATAATATACAAGAACTAAATCAATTCAATTCTTTTCTTAGCAGCTATTTAAAAGCAAGTCAGTTTACGACTTCTTCTGTTCAAAATGCCAACTTGGATTCGGAAAATCACTTTTATAAAAGTTCAAATGCCTGGTTTATTAAATTTAATGGCCGAAGAGTCCGGATGCTGAGAAACAGTGAAAAAGGCTTAAGGTATTTACACCAACTATTATCCAACCCTGGCAAGGAATTTTCAGCCTATGTTATTGAGGCAACAAAAGAAGTACCTTTTAATAAGGATGAACTGGAAACACATCTTCAATTTCATGATAACTTCTCTGTTGTCATTGATAATAAGTTTTCAAAAAAAGTGAACTACACCAAAAATGAATTGCTGCTTCAATTAAAAAACCTAACCGATAAACAACCTGATGAAGAAGATCCGGTAGAAGAAAAGATCTATCATTATGCCAATTTAATTTTCCTCATAAAAAACTTGCTCCAACTTGAATTCCGGAAACAATATTCAAATTTGTTAGACATATACACAGACCAATTTGAACTGCATGTAGCAGAGCTTAGACGAAAATCTAAGTTGAATAAAAAAATGAAAACGGTAATCAGAAACGCCAAAATCATCAAAACCCATGTCGATGATAATCCAGCTTGGAGAAGATTACGGCAAAGAGTCAATAAAGCCGTTAGGAGTGCAATAGACAATATGGATCAAAAAGATATCCAGGATCACCTCAATGCAACCATAAAAACAGGATCAGTTTTGGCTTATTATCCATACAGAGATCAGGAAATAGACTGGCAGTTGTATCTTGACTAATTGCGCTCACCCAACTTTTCTTCCTAAAGAATTACTTTTTCTCTCAATACATAATAAAATCCAATTATTATGTATGTCACAAACATCATCCGAACCTTATTAATCAGTATTACTTCCCTATTTATTATCGCATGCTCTCAAAATGAAACTCCTTCTTCGCAAGCAGATCTAAATTCAGCTATCCAGGAGGAAATTAGCTTTCTCATCGGCCACGATGTCAGTGGTACTTTTGAAGATCATGAGAAAATTCAACTGCATCAATTAGCAGATATCCTTCAACCTTCAGAACAGGTAGGAGCCACTTTCCATCTAGCCTTTGGCCCCATTGGTAATCCGACCATTCAACCATTAAGTCGCTTTCACTTAAAAGCCGTTCCTCCTTTGGTAAGTACACCTAATATTAGGATTGCCAGGTGGCGCAAGGAAAAACGCGACTCCATCCTGCGTGAAAATCAATTGGTCATGGACAAGATCCAATTGGCCTTTGAAAGGCGCATATTATCTGCCCCGCTCTCCGATTCTACAGCCATCAATCAATTTCTTAAGACCAGCAAAACCTATTTTTCTGAACCTCAAAAAGATCAGCATCAAAAATTCCTACTCCTATATACTGATGGGGAGGAAGACATAAATCCCCATAAACTGGAAAGGGTAAACCCACAATTGATCAGAGACTTGGAGAATGTAACAGTAATCCTTATTGGCTGGTCCATTCCCAAAAACTGCGACTGCCCTAATGCCCTGGAAATTGAATCGGTCGATGGGTTTATCCAGTATTTTAAATATCAATTCCAAAACAAAATTGCAAAACATGAATGACTATAATAAAAATGAAATAGCTCACAAAGCCAATAAAGCTGCTACCCAGGCAGCGGTACATGCTCAAAAAGGTCGTCATTATAAAAATCTTTATGATAAGGACTCTGAGCGATTGGAAAATTGGCGGGCTATTATGAGTAATGAGGCCATTAGAAAAAATTTAATCATTTTTCTCATTGCTGTTACTCTGGAAATTATTTTTTCTTTCAGAATTTATCAGGCCATCTTCACAGAACCACAAAATCAAGATCCCTCGGTTTTTTTGCCCTTGATGGCAGGTTTATTTGTAGCTGCTTTAGCTGCCCTCAATAGCTATTTGTATGGATTCAGCAATGAGAGTCTAAAAAATTGGATGATCTACAATTATTCCATTATTCCTGGTTCTGAAACGCCAAAGTTTGAAATAGTTGAAAAGGTAGACAAAAGGGCAGCCTGGAACCTTTTTAAAGGAGCAGCCCTTACCCTTGTTCTGGTCGGCTTCGTATTTCTAGGCTCTTATGCCAGACTTGAAGTAGCCATGAAATTAGATGGAGATCGACTTTCAGCCTTGACCATACTTGATATCATAATGCCCGTTGCAGCAATCATTGCTGAGATTTTATCTGGAATATACATGGTGTATTTAATGAAGTATTCCGCCCTGAAATTAAGGCTAAACAGGCATTATAGAAAGTTTCAGTTTCATTATAAAAGATGTGTGGATCACAGTCAATTTGCCTATTCCCTGATCGAAGAGGCCAAACAAATGGGCCTGTCTATTGCTCCAACTCAACATCTTAAGGAAGCTGCTTACCGGGTTTTATTCTTATCGGCAAATAAAGAAAACTACCTGGATGAAATTATTGATTTCAAGACTAAGCAGCCCGAAGCAAGTAATGGAGTTTATAAAGAAAAAAATGCAATATGAGACCATTCCTAAATATCACACTTACGTGCATTCTCCTTTTTGGAGGTGCACTTTTTTTCTCTTCTTCTTTTCAAAATGAAAACAAGGTTTTTGATGTTCACAAAGTCAAAGCTGAACCAAGAGTCTTTGAGGAAATGGAATTTTTCAGAATACGGGGAAATGTTAAACCAGGCCTTTCCATACCTGGAATAGTCAAAGCTTTTCCTCTTAAAGATTTAAAGACTCCCGGCAGGGTTTTTATCATTCCAAAACAGGAAACGATTCCAAAACCTGACACCATTCCTCAAACTTTTAAGGTCATGATTAAAAAAGAGATCCAAATTGGAGGAGCATCACTTCTATTATTGCAGGAGCTTTGATCTGCAATAAAAATTTAGTCTTTATTCTTTTTTTTGTCTTTTGAGGGCTTCTGTTTTGCTGGTTCAATATAATTATCAGCAACGGAAGCCACTACTTCCTCCACCTGGTAATAAAAATATCTGTTGGCCTCTCTTAAACAAACATAAAAAGCAAGGGCCAGGACTGGCAAGTAGTATGGAGCAAATTTTTTAAAAAAGAGGTCTACTTTAAAGGAACCTGATAGATCAAAACCTACGTCCATAAAGAGGAATAACCAAATTACGATTACGGTCGATAAGCCGTCATAGGTTGCCGCAAGGACCCAATACCTCTTGGCAAGGGATAGAGAATTTGAGAGGGCACCTTGATGTCTTAAGTAAGCCCACATTCTAATATATAATCTCCAGGGACCTCTTTTGTCTTCTCTTTTAAAATAAGACTCAACCTCTGGAGTGTCAATAAGACCATGGGCTTCAACAACCTCTTTAAACCGGTGCTCAAATCTTATGATTTTATCTTTTTTATAGAAAAACTGTTGTACTTGCCTACCTACTACATGGCGCATCCATCTGCCTGTGGCAAAACAGATCAACCCTGATATATAACAAGCAATGATTAAAGTAATGATTTCGAAGGTGCTGTTTATGTTGTGAATGTGCTCACCTGTTTTCCAGAAATACCATATCCAAATTGCTCCAACTGATGCTGCTCCGGATATAATAAAGGATAAATCGAGTATATCAAAAAAATCACTCAGTTTGGTAAAGAGGGTATTAAAGGCTTTGGCAATTTGTTCCATGATAAATTTTATAATCCAGGGTAAAAAAAGTGTATGGAGAAACCATTTTTCTCTCTTCCTAATTCGAAATTCTCCTAACTGTTATTGGAAGGCATAAATTCTACATCAAATAATTATCACCTATGATTGATCCACTTTCAGTTCTATTATTTATTGTATTTGCTATTGTCATATTTAGATTCTTTTTCGGAGTCTTTGATATGCTTACCGGAATCCTTCAGAAAATCATCAATTTCATTATCCGAATTTCCCTATTCATCATCATCTTCATTATTGCGATCTGGTATTTTAATGACAATTCCTTTCCCTTTCTAAATGACATTAAAAATAAAGATCCAATCATCACTCGGGATTCCAGTTCTATGATTATCAAAAACGACAGTATCGAGGTAGACTCCGCCAGGATTTTTGAATATCCGCTCTGATTAACCATACAATTTAATATAAAACAGATTAAACCCCAGTATAATTATTCCGATTCTTTAACAATCTTAGTTTTTACAATCTGTTGATTTATTCATCCTCGGCCTTCATCGCTAAATATTGCGATGGAGGTTTTTTGTATTGATTAGAAAAAATTCTCCGCAAGCATTCTCACATTTACTGCATGAATGACCTGTTTTAGAAGCTAACTCGCAGAAAATTGCTAGTTTTAGGGTCTGGATTAGTAAAACTGATTCTACTTTAAAATTTTTAGGATCACCCATTATATTGTAAACTATTAACCATGAAATTTCTGCACGTCCGACTCTTCCTACTATTGGCCATGTTTTTCAATCTGTCTTTGCTTGCTCAAACCTCTCTTATCACTGGCATTGCCTTAGACGAAAATCAAGAACCTGCGGTCCAGGCCAATGCCATTCTTTATTCAGCTCAAGACTCTAGTATTGCAAAGGTTGAAGTAACCAATTTTGAAGGTCTCTTCCAATTTCAAAATATGCCGCCCGGTAATTATTGGTTGAAGGTGTCCTATGTCGGTTATCAGGCCCACCTGTCAGATGTATTCAAGTTTTCTGAAGGAGAAAAATTGGAATTTGGAAAAATAGAACTGAAAGTTGCTGCTTCAGACCTGGGTGAGGTTGTAGTAACAGCAGAGCGCCCCATACTTGAGTTGAAAAATGACAAAATGGTCTTTAATGTAGAAAACAGCATCAGTGCAACCGGAAACAATGGGATGGACCTGCTACGGAAATCACCAGGAGTATTGGTGGATAATAACAACAACATCACCATTCTGGGAAGAACTGGAGTACGCATTTTCATCGATGGCCGCCCTACCCCACTCCGTGGTGCTGACTTAAATGCTTACCTGGAATCCTTACAAAGCACAGATATTGATGCCATTGAAATTATTACCAACCCTGGTGCCAAATATGAAGCAGAAGGTAATGCCGGTATCATTAATATTCGCTTGAAAAAAGAAAAGGGATTGGGAACGAATGGCTCCCTAACAGCAGGATATCAAGTGGGCATCTATTCGAGATATAATCTGGGAACCTCTCTTAATCATCGAACTAAAAAAGTAAATTTATTTGGTAACTATTCTTTGAATTTGGGAAATAGCCAGTCCTTTGATCGTAATAATCGCATTCAGCGTGGAGCCGAACTCAATCATAGTCAGGAAGCTATTAAGGATTTTGTAAATCAGAATATTAAAGTTGGGGCCGATTTTTTTCTCAGTCCAAAAAGCACCCTTGGCTTTTTGGTGAATGGTAATTTTGGAACTGGTGGTAATCGAGGAAGAGCCACCACTGAAATTGGTGATTTTCAGCAGCCCTTTGCCATCGATAGTTTATTGATTAGTGCCGCAGATAGAGAGAATAGCCAAACTAACATGAACTTCAACATCAATTATCAGCTTCAACTAAATAAAGATCAATCCTTTAATTTGGATTTAAATTATGGTTTCTTTGACTCGGAAGTGGAAGAGTTTCAACCTAATCAATATTTCGATCCCACCAAAACCAATCTATTTTTTGAACGCAATAATCGAACTTTTGCCCCCAGATTTATTGATTTATATTCATTGCGGGCTGATTATAATCAGTCCTTCTTAGGTGGGCAATTGGGTATGGGCCTCAATCTTTCTTATGTGTCTACTGATAACAATTTTGAATTCTTCAATATTATTGACCAAACCGATGTGCTCGATATTGACCGAACCAATCAGTTTTTTTATGAGGAAAATATCAACGCAGGATACTTAAGTTTTAATAAAAATTTATCAAAAAAGATAAATATGCAGGTCGGTTTGCGGATGGAACATACGCATACAGACAGTGAGTTAATAGCTCAGAAATCAACCGATAACCGTCAGGTACAGAGAGATTATGTCAATTGGTTTCCTTCAGCCAGTTTAAATTATACTTTAGATAAGAAAAACCTGTTTCAGTTATCTTTCAGTAGAAGAATTAAGCGGCCTTCTTATCAGAATTTAAATCCATTTGAGTTTAAACAAAATGAACTTTCTTTCCGTAGGGGGAATCCATTTTTGCAGCCTCAATATTCTAATAGTGTCCAATTACGGCATTCTCACAATTATCGCATTAATACAACCATTGCTTTTGCCCATACCACTGATGTTATGCTTGGTCAAACGACAGCAGGGGAAGGAAATGAAGAATTTTATACCTGGCTCAACCTGGCAGATCAGTATAATTACAGTATTAATGTAGCCATGCCTATTTCTATTACCAGATGGTGGTCAAGTTTTAGTAGCCTAACAGCTTACCATAGGGAAAATAAAGGAGATTTTGGGGAGGGAAGAGTTATTGACGAATCCGTCAATGCATTCAATATATATGCCCAACAGACTTTTAAGCTACCTAAAGAGGTCAGCTTGGAATTATCTGGATGGTATAATACTCCAAGCATCTATGGTGGCAACTTAAGAATTGCTACCATGTGGAGTTTGAATTTTGGGATGCAGAAAGTATTAATGAATGGTAAGGCAACGCTTAGGTTAGCTGTCAATGATATGTTCAGAAGTACCAATTATGCCTATACTACTGTTTTTGGAGCACTTAATATGAGTGGAAGTGGAAATCATGTTGATAGTCGTCGATTTCAAATGAATTTCACTTATTTGTTAGGAAACAGGCAGGTGAAAAAGGCTCGCAATAGAGATACCGGTTTAGAAGATAAAAATAGTAGGATTGGGCAATAATCATCTATTTGGGCTACATCATTAATGATGTCTGGAAAATCTGCGTTTACGCAGAAAGTGCTTTAATAGCAAAAGATAGAGTGGGGAAGGATTATTTACAGGTATTTCTAGGCTGCGATAAATCATATATTCAACAATAGTTTCAATAATAGCTGGTATTTAGGTAATTTGCCAAAACATTAGGTCACTACTGCAGTATGCACTTATACATGTATGAAGTTCCTCAGAAATTTCAGAGTTAAAGCTATTGAATCCAGTATGATAAGAAAATATCTGCTGTATGCTATTGGAGAAGCTCTTTTAATCTTCATTGGTATTTACCTGGCTATCTGGTTTAATAAGAGAACAGAATACAATCTCGACAGAGAGCAAGAAATTGAGGTGCTGGAGGAAATCAGAAGCAATCTGGAACATGATATGGAGGAAATCGAAACTGAGCTTTCGTTCTTTTCTGTATTTGATAAGTCTTGCGATTTGATTATCCAATATTTCGAAAACGGAACGGCATACCCGGATTCCCTAAATAATCACTTTTATACTATTAGCATAATTACTCATTTCAACCCAAATTACAGTGGGTTTTCATTATTACAGAGCAAAGGAATTGATATCATCGTGAATGATTCCCTTAGGAGAATAATCTCAGAACATTATACCTCTTTGTACGATTACTATGGTCAGTACAACCAGGAAAGAATCGATCTTTGGGGTAACGATAGCGAAAGACTTCTTAAAAACAATTTTCAAATGATGCTCATTGTTGATACGGCTGGAAATACTGTTGGTTATGAACTAATTCCAATAGATATTGATGAACTCAAAAAAGACCCTTCTTTCTTAGCTAATATCAGATTTCTACAATATCGTAATCGAATGATTAAACTTAGAGCTAATTGGGTAAAAAAGAGTATTGCAGATTTGCAAAGTATGATCGAAGAAGAGCTGAAAATCAGATAATTATGACTGTTGAACTCGTATTAAATTAAACTTATTCTTTCTAAATAAGATATGAAGCATTAATATCCCTAATACCAGGTGTCCCCATTTGCAACATCACCATTTCCAATTCTTTTCTTAAAATGTCTAAAACTGCTTCTACTCCATCTTGCCCAAAAGCAGCTAAGCCCCAAATATAGGGTCTACCTATTCCAACAGCCGTTGCTCCCAGTGCCAGTGCTTTAAAAATATCGGTACCCCTGCGAATACCACTATCCAGAATAATGGGAATTTGTCCATTAATGGCTTCCGCCACCTCTGGCAGGCATTCAATGGTAGAACGGCCACTGGCCTCAGCCCTACCTCCATGATTAGAGACAAAAATACCATCTACACCGTTTTCCAGGCATAGAGATGCATCTTCAGCGGTCACAATCCCTTTGACCAAAACTTTCATAGAAGTGTTGGATTTCAATTTTTGTACAAAATCCCAATCCAGGTTCCCATTGAAATCAAAATCAGGGAAAGAGGAGATCATTGGCTTTCTTTGATTTCTTGGCGGGCTGTGACAAACATTACAATCTCGAGTGTCAAGACGAACGTACCGTTGCAGGGTTTCTCGATTACTTCCTCCTGTCAGATCCACCGTAAGTACAATGGCTGGGCAGCCGGCATCTTCTGCCCTTTTAACCATTTCTAAGGTCTGTTCCCATTTCAAAGTTGGATATAACTGATACCAAATAGGCGCTTTTCGTGCCAGGGCCACCTCCTCTACTGAAGAGGTCGTAACCGTAGATAAAACCTGAAGGTGGTTTTTATTTTTCGCCGCTTTAGCCACTGCAATTTCACCTTCTGGATGAAAAGCTTTTTGACTACCTACAGGACAAACAATGATAGGAGTATTCCAATTTTGACCAAATAATTCGATCGATGTATTTGCCTTAGTAAGCCCTCTCAATCTTCTAGCTTTTAACTGTATTTTCGAAAATCCAGCCCTATTAGCCTTTAATGTTTCGTCACTATTTGTTCCGGTTGCTATGTATCCAAAGTGAGCAGGGGGAAGGTTTTTCTTAGCTACCGCCTCGAAATCAAAAACATTAATCGCCTCTTCTATAGTATTAATCATTCGGTACAGATCATCCTCATCAATTTCCTCATTTCCATTAGACACTGGAGCAGGGGAAGTATCATTAGAGCTGCAATAGGCCAGACCCAAGCCCAATAGAGGGCTGGTGGCCAAAAATTTGATGAGCAATCGGCGATATCGTTGATGGTCTGAATGGGTCATTTTACTAAATTTAGGTGATCTAAATTTAGTAAAATGAACACAACTATTTTGGCAAAACTTTATTCATTTCCATAGCCAATGGTTCCTGGGCATCTAATTCCAAAGCTTTTTCTGTAAAATACCTGGCTTCCTTAGTTTTATCAATTTTGTAAAGTGTCCAGGCCAGTAAGCTATGGGCATAAGCCTCCTCTGGATACTCTTTTACAAAAAATTTGGCTATTTCCAATGCTTCTTTTTGTCGTCCACTTTGATCTAATTTGAGGTAAATAAAATTTAGGGAAGATATTTTGTTGGCATCTTTATCTCCCTGTTTTTTTAATTCAGTATATTTTTCAATTCCAGCAGGAACCCCTTCTTCTTCGATGGCAGTCATCATTTCACTTCCTAAAGGTCTATTAAAAAGAGCAATGGACCCCATATTGAGAATTCTCGCCGAAATCATCAAATCAATACGCACCTCATCGCTAATGGCCTTATCATATTCCATTCCAAAATCAGATCTTTTAATATTTATCGCTCCTTTGAAAGAAATTCTAAAATTTTTCCAGGAGTCAGATTCCTCAGCATGGATTAATTCAAAAGGAATAGACAGCTCCTTAACTACACCATGCAGTTCAAGCTGTCCTATCATATTGAATTGTCCTGCCCCATCTTTAACAACCTTATCACTAGTGAATATCATTTGAGGAAACTTCTCAACATCCAAAAAATCATCTCTTTTAAGGTGATTATCTCTCATGCCCAGGCCGGTATTTACAGAAGAAGCATCAATGATGATAGTAGCAGAAGTTTTGCTCAAATCTTTTTTATTAAAAAGGATAGTGCCTTTAAAACTATTAAAGCGTCCTGTTACATCAATAAGACCACCAAATTTTACAGCGAATCCCACCCTTGAATGCCAGGCATCTATTGGGTAGGCTTTAATTTGGGAATAAGTCAGAAATGGTAATGTTAGGAATAGAAGAAAAAAGAAGGGTGATTTCTTTTGAATCATTTTATACGATTTATATGAAAAATGATTCAAAAAAGTAAAAAGACAAGAGCTTGTCGCCCAGACCGATAAGATTTACCTTGTTATGGAAGAATGAGGCTGTCTCATAAATAGGCAGCCTTTTTTTTATAAGGGTAAAAAAAGAGTTATCTTAAAGAATGAGCAAATCAAAGAAAAAGCCAGTCTTTAAGACCTATAATCCGCATCAAATGAGTTTACTTCCTCCGAGTCTGGAGGAGCTTATACCAGAAAATCATGTGGTACGAGTAGTACAAGAAGTAATAGAGCAACTAGATTTAGATCCCATTTTGAAGAAGTACAAAGGAGGCGGAGCCTCCAATTATCACCCCAAGCTGCTGCTTAAGGTGATTGTATATGGATATTTGAGCAATATCTATTCTTCTCGGAAGATTGAACAGGCCATACAATCGAATATACATTTCATGTGGTTGGCCGGGATGCAACGCCCGGATCATAATACGATTAACCGTTTTCGCTCAGAAAAGTTAAAAGGGGTATTGAAAGAGGTATTTAGCCAGGTCGTATTATTGATGGTAGAAGCGGGACTGGTGGATATCAAGACAATTTATATAGATGGGACGAAGCTAGAAGCCAATGCTAATAAGTTCACTTTTGTATGGGGCAAGGCCATAAAAAAGAATAAAGATCGTATTCATAAACAGCTCAAAGAGCTCTGGTCATATGCCGAAAGTGTAGCGGCTAGTGAATTACAAGATAATGATCCGAGCACTTATGAACAGATCGATTCTGAAAAAGTAAGCAAGACCATCGCCAGTATCAATGAAGCCTTGAAAGACAAGCCAGTAGATAAGAAGATCAAGCAAAAGCTGAATTATGCTAAGAAGAACTGGCCAAGTAATCTGGATAAATATAAATCCCAGCAAGAACAATTAGGCCCTAGGAATTCTATGTCTAAGACTGATCCAGATGCCACTTTCATGCGCATGAAAGATGATTACATGCAAAATGGCCAACTGAAAGCAGCTTACAACTGGCAGATCAGCACTTCAGGTCAATGTATCGTCAATTATGATCTTTATCAAAGCACTTCAGATACGATCACATTACCAGATCATTTACAGACTTATGAACAAATGTATGGTCAACACCCTGAAGTAGTTGTTGCAGACAGTGGCTATGGCTCAGAGGAAAATTATGAGTTATTGGAACAACAGCAAGTAGAAGCTTATGTGAAATACAATTATTTTCATCAGGAGCAAAAAAACAAAGGTAAGATTCCAGCCAAACAATGTTTTAAGCCCAAGCATCTTTACTATAATGAAGAACAGGATTACTACATCTGCCCTATGGGGCAAAAGATGAATAACATAGGACAAAAGAGTCGAACCACTAAAACCGGATTTATACAACATTACAGTCTTTATCAGGCTCAAAGATGTGAAAATTGTCCACTCTGGGGAGCCTGTCACAAAGGACAGGGTAATAGACTCATGGAAATTAACCATCGATTGAATCGATATAAGCAAAGGGCTCGAGATTTACTCACTTCCGAAAAAGGGCTGGAACATCGTTCACAAAGACCAGTCGATGTAGAAGCTGTCTTTGGTAATATCAAACAGAACAAAAAATTCACTCGATTCCTACTTCGTGGCTTGGATAAGGTTATGATTGAAGCCGGATTGATTGCTTTAGCTCATAATTTGGCTAAAATGGCCTCTTAAAGCCTCTTTTTTTGACCTCAGGTCATAGCAGCTCTCATGGAGCAGGGCTAGCTAATTTTTTGAAGACCAAGCGTGAAATTTGATTCTTTACTTTTTTTCGAACATATAAAAGACTGTCTCATCAATTATGAGACAGCCTCATTCTAAAGGATTAATTATTTCCAACCTCCATTAGAAGCATTAATACCATCAGCAGCAGATTGACCACCAAAAGTATAACTATCCAACTGAAGTGTTTCCAATTCACGTCCAGGTACAGGGAAATGAAGAGGAGTACCCATTTGTAACAAATCTCTTCTTCTCATATCGAACCATGGCATCATGGCTCCAGAAGCGAATAATTCAATTTCTCTTTCGTAGAAGATGGCTGACATTACAACGTCATCAGCTGCATCATCTGCAATAGGATCTAATTGTCCTCTGGTAACTCTTGTTCCAGCATTAATGATGGCAATAGCATCTGCCTTACGACCTAATCGCAGATGTGCTTCTGCCTGCATCAAATCCACCTCAGCTGCATAGGTATCAGGAGCTGGTCCCTGCAAATCAGTTGGCAATGGATCTAATCGAGAATATCTATAATTGGAATAATGATACAATCCACGATTTGCTCTAAATGGAACAGTAGAATTGTATTCAAAATCAGATTCCAGGCGTGCATCTGCCGAAGTAGCTGGATCTAAAGAAGTTTGGTCAGCAGGGAAAGTACTAGGATAATTTGGATCCATCATATTCAGGATTCTCAAATCCACTCTCACCCAACCAGGACGATTAGAATAAGCCTGTCCCCAGGCAATCCAAACATCAGCATCATTTGTAATAACAAAATCATTAGTAAAGCCATTTTCTGCATAGGCCAGGACTCTATTCCAGTCTACCGCATCATTCTGTGCTTTATTTCTGGAACCCCAGATCAACAGTTTCGCAGCATAGGTATTGGCCATTTCAAGGAATAAGGTCTTATCCATACTAACCCCATTGAACCAATTTGGATAACTAAGGCTGCTGGCAGAATTTGCGGTCGTAATAGCTAAATCCAAGTTTTCCAAGGCATAAGCTAAAACATCCTGATAAGGAGTAAAAGTAAAAGTTTCGGCAGTTACTTCCTCTCCTGGACGAATCACCACTACCTGATCATAAATCAAGCCTAGATAACCATAACTCAATCCAAGTAATAAATGACCAAACGCACGAATACGTGCTACATCATCTCCAAGGGTATTAAGGAGATCCTGATCTCCATTATCTAATACCTCCAGGATGTCATTTACCTGATTGATAACACTGTAATAGCCATTGTATTGTTCCGTGTTTTCACCAGCGTAATTATATTGAACACCATTATCCCAGGCTTTTCTAGGCTCATTCCCCATATCTCTCATTCCCGCATTACCCCAAGAGGAGGTATGAGCATCTGCCATTACGGATGTGGTCATGTAAAAACCAAATGCGGTAGCTGTGGAATACCAAGAATTGGCTCCCGCTTTAACTACATTAATCAAATCACCAGGAGTACCCAGTACCCTGGACGTATCCGGATCATTAGGGTTTTCTACCTCTAAATCAGCACAAGCCGAAACAATGAATAAAACCAGTAATGATAATAATACTTTTATTTTCATAATTGAATATTCTTTTTAAATCTATAATTTAGAATGTAAATTGGACAGAACCTGTTATAGTTCTAAAGTTTGGATAACCGAAACCATCATAGCCCCAGTTAATTCCTCCAGCTAATTGACCTACCTCAGGATCAAAACCAGGATAATCTGTGATAACCAATAAGTTACGACCTACAACTCCAAGTTTTATTCCTCTAATGAAACTTCCAATATTCCCAAGTTTTGAAGTATTCACATTATAATAAAGTGACAATTCACGAAGCTTCACATAGGTTCCATCGTGTACAAAGTGATCATTATCTGCATTTACATCATACAAGCCGGCATAAAATCCTCTGGCAATTTTTTGACCTTCAGGAACATTGGACTGATCAAATTCAACTCCTCTATCTTCTCTGAAGATCCATTGTCCAGTTTTCCAATATAGATCTCCACCCTGTTTCCAATCCCATAACATATAGGCAGTGAAATTATTCCAGCGGAAGTTGGTACCGAAACTTAAATTGAAATCTGGGTTTACATCACCGATTACGTCTAAATCCGCTACTCCATCCATATCCTGATCAACATGTATGGGCACTTCTCCAGGAGTTCCTGCCAAAGCAGATTCTACAACATAACCATGGCGATTAATGGTGTAATCACTAATGGACTTATTTTCAGGTAGTTGTCGGGACATTACATCCAAAGACCGTACAAATTTTCTACCATAAATAATACCAAATACTTCTCCCTCTCTATAGAAAAAGGCATTACTTGGTCCCGTTTGGGTTGGAGGAATGGTTAATCTGGTAATTTCTGATCTGGTGCGACTAAATACAAAATTAGCAGACCAATCGACCTTTTGATTTCTAACGATCTCTAAGCCTAGAGTAGCCTCATAAGTAGTGGATTCAATATCACCAGTATTTTTCCACTGGGTAGAAAATCCTTCCAATGCTGAAGAAAGGTTGGCTGGCCAAAAGGCATCTTCTACCTTATTATTGGCATAAACCAATTCTAGCTGGAATTTCTTTAGGAAGTCAAAATTTAAGCCTATTTCCAATTCACTAGAAAGGGAAGGTTTCAAATCTGGGTTTCCTTTTACGGTATTGGCAGAAGAAATATTTCCGCCTGGAGTCAAAGGAAAGACTTCATACTGAGCCGCAAAACCAGGCCGCAAACCAGCAGTACCATAGGCTGCTCTGATCTTTAATTCATCTATACCATTTATTTGCAGGTCTTCATTAATTCTATAGGCACCTGAGGCTCTAAAGTAGGTGTGATAGCGCTCATTTTCTCCAAACTGAGAGGCTCCATCACGACGTACTAAGAAAGATCCTATATATCTGTCTTTATAGTCAAAATCGACAATACCAATAAGGTTTTCTGCCTTGATCTGACCAAAGAAAGAAGTACCGGAAAGAGATCCTACTACATTTTCTAGAGTAGAAACATTAAGATACCCCAAATCATCTCCATCGATATTACTCTGATCCCACTGGTTATCTTCATATAAATAACTTAGTCTGGATCGGAAATGGAAATCATTCCAGTCTTTAGTGATCAGTGCGGTAGCCTGGAATGTTTGTGCCAAAGCTCTAAACTTATCAAGTTCAAGTTGTCCATCATTGGTTGTTGCAGCCCCTGGAGAATCTCCTCTTTGAAGCTGTCCTTTTTCAGTTTGCTCCGTTCTTAGTTGTTCCCGGCGCTCATAACTGTATTGTGCATCAAGGCTTAGCCACTTAAAAACATCATATCTCAGCTTAACCGTACTCAGTACACTTGAACGCTCAAGATTATTGTCAATGGTATTAATAGTGTATAGAGGATTGTCCTCATTTGAATAAGGATCCGCATCTACATTAAAAGGAGATCCATCCTCTTCATTAGTACCTAAAAGATTCACATCAGGAGCCATAAATAAGATATCATAAAATGGTCCGCTTCCACTGTTACCCGTATTACCTGCTCCACCAATTCTATCCTCCTTAACACTCGAAATCAGGTTACTGGTAGATAGTAGTATTTTATCTGTAATCTGATGATCTAGGTTAAATCGGATATTGGTTCGTTGGAAACCCTTACTTGAAAAGATAATTCCTTCCTGATCCTGATATTGGAACGAAGTTAGAAAGTTGGTTTTCCCAGTACTATTTCCTACAGAAACATAGTGAGTACTGAAGGTTCCAGGATCATAAAGGTCGTCAAAATGATTATTGAAGCGGCCATAAGGATTGTCAGCAAATTCATCTGCATCCAGACGACGTGCACCGGCAATTACAATACCATCTGCATTATAGGTTTCGCCAGCATATTTGGTGAACCTGCTCTCAGAGGCATAGTCAGGAGCTAATTCATAAGCATGATGCGTAGCCAATTCCATTTCGTTGGCCAGCTCAGAAATTCCGTACTCGGCTCTATATTTTACAGTCGTCCTACCATCACTGTTTACCCCTCTTTTGGTTTTTATCACCACCACTCCATTGGCAGCTCTTGATCCATAAAGAGCAGAAGCGGCAGCTCCTTTAACCACTTCGATATTTTCAACATCTTCCATGTTGATATCCGCCAGCGTTCCTTCAATCATAACCCCATCTACAATAACTAGTGGGTTTTGATTTCCTGTCAAGCCTGAAGCTCCACGAATTCTGATAGTAGGTGCCTGCCCTGGTGTACCAGAAGCATTTACTACCTGAACCCCTGCAACCTTTCCCTGAAGAGCCTGAGCAGCTGAAGTAGCCGGAACTTCTTGCAATTGTTTTTCACCCAATTGGCTAACAGTGAAAGTTACTTTTTTCTTCGAGGTACCTGTGGCCACACCTGTTACAATAATTTCATCTAACAGGGCAGCATCTTGTTCCAAAGAGACATCAATAGTGGTTTTCCCATCTATTGCTATCTCTTGTGTTCTAAATCCAGTGTAACTAATTACCAGGATATTATTCCCTGGTTCAACGGTAAGTGAATAGAAACCATCAATGTCGGTCACAGTTCCATTTGAGGTTCCCTTTACTAAGATACTAGCGCCAATCAAAGTTTCTCCTTCATTATCATAAATTTTTCCGGAGACGGTTTGTTGCGCATAAGTTACCCCTCCTATGAATAAAGCACATAGGAGTACTAGTAGGTGTTTGTTCATACTAATTCAATTTTGTTGAAAGAATCTATCTGTAAAAAATAAATATTTACTTTTTACAATCCTTCACATACAGCCTGGTTGTATTTTGTTTAAATCAAGGGTATAATAACCGTCGGAGGAGTTTTACTAATTGTAGATTAGAACCTTACTATAATAAGTCGAGGTGAAGAGCAAATGGAGATTTTTGATCTATTTAAACAATTTGCATTTGTTAAAGTTAATAATTATTCTGGTATTAAAAAAAATTGCTCGTTTCCTGCTACCAGGCCATCTCATATTAAAATTGTTCAATTCTTCAGTGTTCAGGCCTTAATTCTAGTAAAAAAATATCATCCAAATGTTCAACTTTTATTTATAAATTGATAAATAGGTAGAATATCTTTAGGTTTTGACCATCAAATCAATTCTATGGCGAAACATCGTTTAACAAATAAATATTATTATGGCACCGATCGGATGTTAGTGGCGGTAGACTGTATCATTTTTGGATTTGATGTTAAAGCTGAACAAATTAAAATCCTTCTTTTTCCTCGGGAAATTGAACCCTTCCAAGGTAGTTGGTCTCTTATTGGGAGTTTTGTACAAAAAAAAGAAGATATTGATAAGGCTGCTGCCCGCATCCTACGAGAATTAACGGGGCTTGACCAGGTTTTTCTCGAACAGCATAAAGTTTATGGACATACCAACCGAGATCCAGGAGATCGGGTTATTTCAATTTCTTATTGGAGTTTTATTAAAATTGAAGGCCCAGACCGTTCTTTAATTAAGGATCATAATGCTGAATGGTTTCCTGTTAGAAATATCCCCAAATTGGTAATTGACCACAATCAAATGGTAGAGGATGCCCTTTCTCTCATGCGAAAAAATGCCAGGTATCTGCCTATCGGTTTTGAGTTATTACCAGAAAAATTCACCTTACCTCAACTGCTCAAACTTTATCAGGAAATCTATCAAAAACCTATAGATGATCGAAACTTCCGCAAAAAGATTCTGGCTACCGGTCTTTTAAAAAAACTGGACAGCAAAGACAAAACAAGTTCTAAAAAAGGGGCCTTCCAATACAGTTTTGATCAAACCAAATATGAAGAATTGTTGCAAAAAGGTTTTGACATTGAATTTCAATGATAATAATCAAAGGAATTTTAATCCACTCTTCTTACCCCTTTATTTATTTTTATTTTGATAGGATTTGCTTCCAAACCAAATTCTTTAAAATAAACCGTTTTAATTTTTTCTATAAATTCAGTTTCTCTTTTCCTTTCGATGATGTTTATAGTGCAACCACCAAATCCTCCTCCCATCATTCTGGCTCCGATGACTCCCGGATATTTAAAAGAATAATCTACTAAAAAATCTATTTCCGGGCAGGTAATTTCATATTCATTCTTCATTCCTGCTTGTGCCGCAAATAAGAGTTTTCTAATGCTTCCAAAGTCTTTCTGAAGGAGTGCCTCACAAAAGGCCAATACTCTTAAATTTTCTTCGACAATATACTTACATCGTCGAAAAACAAGTTCAGGCAGATCTGCCTTACATTCATTTAACACAATCATATCTACATCTCTAAGAGAGTCCACTTCAGAGAATTTTTGTTTCATCAGATGTACCCCTTCCCTACATTGATTCCGACGAGTATTGTATTCAGAACTAGCCAAACTATGAGCTACATTAGAATTTAATAATAGCAATTCATAATTATCTAATTGCAGAGGGAAGGTTTTGTATTCCAGAGATCGGCAATCCAGTCGAATAACCTTTTCTTTTTCACCCATCATGCTTGTAAACATGTCCATAATTCCACACTTCACACCCACAAATTCATGCTCCGCTTTTTGTGAGAACTTTATCATTTCCATCTTGCTGAGACCTAATTCTAATAATTCATTCAATCCAAAACACGTGGCATTTTCCAAGGCTGCAGAAGAGGATAAGCCCGAACCAATGGGTATATCACCACCAAAAACACAATTAAAATTATTTATAGAAATACCTGCTTTTTGTAACTGATCCACCAACCCAACTACATAATTAGCCCAGCCATTATCAAAGGGTTCTAAATTATCAAAATCATTAAGGATTATCTCCCGGCCTAAATCTATAGCATGGATTATAGTGGCACCTTCCGATTTTGAAAGAGCCATCCATATTCCTTTATCTATCGCTGCAGGTAAAACATAGCCCAAATTATAATCGGTATGTTCGCCTATTAAGTTTATTCTGCCTGGAGATCGAATTATCAAAGTGGGTGCAAAGCCAAAACGTTCGATAAATTTTTCTTTTACCTGATCTAAACTGTGAGCCATTATTGAAATACTTTTTAATAATCGTAAAAGTAACGTTTATTTTCCATTTTTATGACCTATTTCAATTCCACCATACATTAAAACAAGGGTGTGTCACAATGATTTATCATGACACACCTGGAAAACAATCTATAATTTTTT
Source organism: Saprospiraceae bacterium (assembly GCA_028285545.1). Classification (GTDB taxonomy): domain Bacteria; phylum Bacteroidota; class Bacteroidia; order Chitinophagales; family Saprospiraceae; genus JANQPA01. The sequence goes on from JANQPA010000115.1 coordinate 105,006, forward strand.
TTTCAAAACTACATTTTCATGAAGCTTTTTGTACACATTACTCTAGTAAAACATGGCTCATCCCAAATTTTCTAAAATTATTCACAGAAAGTGATTCTAGATCAGAGACAAATTTTAAGGTCGAATTCTGGTAAACTTAAACTGATATTCCTTAGGAGGCTCAGCACCCAGTAGGTTTTTCACAAAATAATCCCAGCGTTTTCGCAGCCAGTAAGGTTCATTTCCAAAGCCATGGCCCCGATTAGGCATCATTATTAAATCAAAATCCTTATTGGCAGCTATGAGAGCATCAGCAACAAGTAAAGAATTATAGAAGGGTACGTTGGTATCCATGGTCCCATGTCCGATTAATAATTTCCCTTTCAGGTTTTCTGCTTGCAATTGATTGGCCTGATTATCATAACTGGTCGAACCATCGGGGTTAACGGTTAATAAACCCTGCCATTTTTCGCCCCAATCATCCTCATAATTTCTATTGTCATGGTTCCCAGCACCACTGACAGCTACCTTAAAGAAATCAGGATATCTCAATATCCCCGCAGTAGAGGCAAATCCACCTCCTGAATGGCCATAAATTCCAGCCCGGTCCAAATCAATCCAAGGATGCCGTTCAGCTAACTGTTTCATGCCAGCGATCTGATCAGGTAAACCATTATCTCCCATATTGCCATAATAAGCGGCATGAAAGGATTTGGATCGCATGGGCGTTCCCATTGCATCAATGGCCACAACGATAAATCCTAAATCGGCAATAGCCTGATTGTCCCGGCGGGCAGGAGAAAAACTACGGCTCCCAACACTTCCAGTTTGAGGCCCCGGATAGATATAATTGATGATGGGATATTTTTTGTTAGGATCAAAATTTTTTGGCTTATACATCAGACCATAAAGATCAGTTTTCTCATCTCGGGCTTTTACGGTGATAGGAATAGGTGCCTGCCATCCATGTTCGATTAGTTTGGAAATGTCTGCTTTTTCCAAAGTCATCAATTTCTTACCAGACTGATCTCTCAAAACCGTAACAGGTGGTGTGGTGGGAGTTGAATAGCTATCAATAATGTACTGACCTGATGGGGAAAAAGTAACGGTATGGTCAGCGCTGTCTGGAGTGAGTAATTTGAGGTTTGATCCATCTAAATTAACACTGTAAAAATACTGGAAGTAAGGATCACCTGTTTCTTTGCCAGCCCCGGTAAAAAATATTTTCCCTTTTTCCCGATCAATTTTCCTAACCTGCAGAACATTCCAATTCCCTTGGGTTATCGGTTTTTTTAATTTTCCGGAGTTCAGGTCATACCTATAGAGGTGCCCCCAATCGGAACGTTGAGAAAACCAAATGACTTCATTTTTTTCAGGCAAAATATGCCAGTTTACCATTCGATATCCCGACTCAAAAAATGTTTCAACTTTTTCATCCATGACCGTACGCACTTTCCCAGTATTCGGATCTGCCAATCTTAATATAGCTTCCTTGTGATCCCTGGAATTGGAAAGAAAGGCCAGCACGGATCCATCCGGGCTCCATTCTGCGTCTGCCAGTGTCCCATCTCTAAGGGCAATATGATCAGTGACAGAAGATCGGTGTTGATCAGGGTCCATTTTTAAGCGTACTATTTTGGGGCCATCCAAATGAATGACCACCCGATGCACCCTAAATATTACACTATCCTCTGGCAAGGGATATTTCCAGGAATCAATTTCTGGGTGACCTACATTGGTGGTGGTTAGATGCATCTCTCCTACCCCACGGCCATCGTGCTGAAAAGTAGTCAGTTTTTTGGAATCCGGAGACCAGAGCAAAACAGGTCGATCACTACGAATCCATCCTGCATTATTGGTTGCATATCCAAAATCTTCGATACCGTCGGTAGTCAGTTGGGTTTCTTCACCTGTTTCCAGATTTTTCAGCCATAGATTATGTTCTTTGATAAAGGCAGCCTTTTTGCCATCGGGAGCACTAAAAAACTTACGTCCTAATGGTTCCTTGGATTCTGTACTACTTAGTTTATTGGTTTTCAGATCATAAACATAACGTTTTGATCGAATATTAAATTCAATATTTTGTCCATTGGCGCTCATTTCAAAACTATTGAAGGGCAGCTCAAAGGAAGAAAAGTTGCTAGAGGTCGTTTCTGAAAGTACCTTGGCCAGTTTTTTATGATCAAAGGCTCTTTCTTTTTTTTGTGTTTTTGCGTTCACCAGGATAAATTCATATCCTTCTTCAAATTGATTTCGGTACCAAAATTGATCATTATTAATCCAGTTGGCCCTGACGGAGGCACCATATACCAAGGATCGGGTATGTTGAGCAAGGGAATTCTCGGCACGTTCGTAATCTTCAGCAGTTAGCTTATCGGGTGTATATGGTGTTTGTGCATTAATGGAGCCGAGCAAGGACAGCAGCATAAATGCAAGGATAGTGTTAAAGATCTTTCTATTCATATTTGTTCTGGTTTGTGATATAATTGATTAGGGTAAAATACGAATAGAAATGGTGAATTTAAAATGGACTTTAAAGACACAGATTTTCACGGGTCAGTACGGTTTTTTCGGTCATTTGTGAAAATTTTGCGCTTTATAATCAATTCATGGCCGAAATTAAATAAAAGCCCAATTTCCTTATCAGTGGCCCTGAGGTAATTTACTAATTGAACCTCATGGATAGGATGTATTTTTTCTACTGCCTTTAATTCAATAATGATTAATTTATCCACCAATAAATCTGCTCGAAAATCACCAACCAGTTCTTCTTTATAATATACCTGAATGGGAACTTGTCTTTCAACAAACAAACCTAAATCAATTAATTCTTTAGTAAGTGATTTTTCATAAACAGATTCCAAAAACCCAAAGCCCAAGCGATTGAAAACATTATAAGCCCCTTGGATGATTTTACTTGTCAATTTTGGATGTAATAATTTTGAATTCACAGGTTTTTATTAATCAACAATAATTAAAACCATAAAAATGAATCTTTTTTACAAATAAACAGAAGACAAATAAAACTTAAATACATTTGACAAATCATCCAAAAAACCATCATTCTATTTCACTAAACCACTATTAATCAATCTTTTAAACCACTATCATCATAATAAATCATGGCTGTTTGTGGGAGAAAAAAAATTAAATAAAAAACCGTACTAACCCGTGAAAATCTGTGTCTATAAGATTCTTGCTACAAATTAACTAAAACACCGATACAGACCAATCCTTACCCATCACATAAAACCCATCACTATTTCCACCGCTTCCTGTTCCCAGGTAGGAATTACGATAAAAAGAATTGCCCTTTTTGGCTCTGCCTAATTGAACAACATTACAAATGTACTGCCCATACACTGTACTAAGATTTCCGTATTGATCTAAGGTATAGCGACCAGGAATCGTATTGCCCAGTAGCTGGTGCCACTGTAAACGCTCCGCCTGATTAATTTGACGGCCATTGATAAAAATGCCAGTACGGCCATTGGAAGCATTGGATTTTAAATTTCCCAATTGCAAATTAGGCATAACGATCCCCAGAGCCTGGCCTCCTTCCATTCCCCATAATCCGCATCGATTATCATACCAGTATCGCCCTTTTTGGATTTTGACCTTGTAATAGCTCTCAAGGCCGCCAACCCATTGGGGAGAAAGTTCCTGTCCGTTAATAAAAATGCCCGTTCTTCCAGTTTGGGCTTGAAGGGAGGAAACACTTATCAAAATCAACAACAATAATGTGAAACGAAACATAATAATAGATTTTGGTGAAAAAATTCTCCGACTAACAAATTGAAAATTCTTATTATGTTTGGTGTTTCAAATGATAAAAAAGTTAGGGCTAACCGTAATAAAAACAATCCAGTATTTGGAAAGCCTAAAAAATACCTTATTTTTCCTACAAAATAATTTTGATTCCTATGTCTAGAAATTATGATTTATCCGACCCCACTGATTTGGAAATGCTCAAATCAGATTTCGAATTTTATAAAGCTGATGAATGGCAAAAGATGATTGATTGGAGCCTTGAAGAGGGGAATAAAAAGGTGCTTTCTTATGATGAAAGAGGTGCCCTAATGATTGCTCGTAAAAAAGCATTATATAAAGGACACCCTTCTTATAAACAAATGGTTTGGGCCCTGAAAATTGCGGATAAAGTGGAAGAGGCTAAAAAGAAAAAAGAATAAGAAAGGCGCCGTAAAGGCGCCTTTCTTATTTTTCAGTTATCCTGCTTTCTTTGTCAAGCTTCTTATTTAATTTGGGAATCTTATCAATTAAGGCTCTTTTTCTGGGAGCTAATTTGACAAGCATATCCTGATAATAAGCCTTCTGAGCTTCCTGATCGCTTGTCATATCCCCCATCCAGCCAGATACCTGATTATATAAAGATCGAGTCCTATTTAATAATTCTCCATACATTCGATCCACTTCCTTGAGTTCATTAATAAGTTCTTCGTCTAGTTTGCCTTTTTGGTCAGCAGTTAATTTATCAATATGCCAATGAATTGGACGAACTTCCTTTAATTCTTTTAGTACATCTTTATATAAATCCGCTAAAGAAAACAATCTTGAAGTCCACTCTCTGCGCTCTTCAATCCGAATATTCAGACGTGGATCATCCAAAACCTTAAATGCCTGTTCATAAACTTGCTCATTTACTACCAATCTGGCCAGATACATTCCAGGTACTACTTTAGGGCCAGAAGGCCCAAAAGAACGTCGTCCACTTCTGCCGCCGGAAGTATCTCTGGGAGCGGCAGGTAGTCGGGAAAATCTAAAATCCCAGTAAATTCTATGGATTCCTGCGCTGGTATCCGGGCTAAGTTTACGGATTAAATCTCCATCCATATCTCGTATGCTAAATTCTATTTTATCTTTTGCTACGGCTTCTTTTAAATAAAAATCGATTCCAGCTCCAGATCTTGGATTTTCTCCCCTAAAAATCATATTTCCTACATGCCCCCCTTCTCGTGTATAGTTGATCATTTCTGCTGTGGGGATAGAAAAAAGATGAGCATCAGCTGCCAAAGTCTCTGACGATAATTCTTGCAAGGCATTAAGGTTGTCCAAAATCCAGATGCCTCTGCCGTGGGTTCCTAATACCAGATCATTATCCCTAGGGTGAACTACTAAATCATTAAAGGGTAAGGTTGGCATATTATTTTTTAATTCCACCCAGTTTTTCCCGGCATTTATTGAAATAAAAAGCCCCAACTCTGTCCCCAGGTAATACAAATTGGAGTTGCGAGGATCTTGTCTCATAGTTCTGACCACTCTGTTTGCAGGAAGGTCACCCACTATTGAAGTCCAGGATTCCCCATAATCACTTGTTTTATAAAGATAATTTGTAAAGTCATTATTTCGATAATTATTTATGGCCACAAAGGCCGTTCCTGCATCATGGCTAGATACTTCAATAGTGTTAATCCAAGTTTCTGCAGGTAAACCAGGTAATTTCCCCGTTACATTTTCCCAGTTTTTACCATCATCTCTGGAAACCTGAACCTGACCATCATCAGTACCGATAAATAAAATTCCTGCTTTAAGTGGAGATTCGGCAATGGCCGTCAAGGTGGGATAATATGGGATTCCGTCATCCAGAGAAGCGGTGGAGGTGTCCGCTCTTTCCCCCATTATCTTTAATTCCCGGCGATTTACACCTGTTGTAAGATCACCAAGATCTTCCCAGGTATCTCCTCCATCAATACTCTTCCATATTTTGTTGGTGCCTGCATATATTTTATTGGGGTCGTGATGTGATAAAAAGAATGGGCCATCCCAATTGGCAGGGGCCATTGCATTCCCCAGTTCTGGTTCTGGAACTCCGGGGCCCCAGGCATCCCAATTTCGTCGAGGACCTATCCTTCCCTTGGGATCACCAGGGCGAATGGATCTCCGCTGTCTGGTTTTTAAATCTAGTCTGGACAGCCCCAGGTATTGAGATTCGGTATATAAAGTATTTTCATCCTCATGATGAATTAGGTTAAGGAAGCCATCTCCTCCTCCAGTTTTTATCCAGTCGTAGTTCAATATGCCTTCTGATCGATAGGTAGCACTGGGCCCCATCCAGCTTCCGTTATCCTGCAAACCGCCATAAACCCAATAAGGTTTTCGCATGTCCACACTAACTCTATAAAATTGGCTCAATGGTAAATTCGTGGAATAAAGCCAGGTTTTTGCTTTGTCATAGGAAATGCCTAGTCCCCCATCATCACCTTTAATTACATGGCGGGAATCTTTAGGATTAACCCATAAAATACGGTCATCTCCATGCAGAGTTTGGCGGGCGGAGGTGAATTTTTTCCCACCATTATCAGAATAACTAAAGCTATTCATCATATAAATTCGCTGATCATTACTAGGATCTACCAGAATTTGACTGGCATACATGGGGCGGGGATTCCAGTCGCTCATGAAAGTCCAGCTTTCCCCTTTATCTTCCGAGCGATAAACTCCTGCTTTTCTGCGGTTATAGGCAGTAGAAGCATTATATTGATATCCTTGTTCAACACATACATAAACGATATTGGGGTCACTCCGATAAATGGAGATGCCAATGCGCCCTTTTTCTCCTTCAGGTAAGCCTTTTGTCAATTCTTTCCAGGTTTTACCGCCATCAACGGATTTGTGTAAAGCACTTCCAGGACCTCCTCCATTAAAACCATAGGGGCGACGACGGCGTTGATAGGTAGCAGCATAAAGAATATCGGGATTAGATGGATCCATGGCTACATCTACCAATCCGGTGTTTTCATCTCCGGCAATAATTTTTTGCCAGGATTCACCACCATCGGTGGTTTTATATAATCCACGCTCTTTATTAGGTCCCCACAGGTGCCCCATTGCAGCTATGTATACAGTATTGGTATCTTCAGGGTGCAAAACAATGCGCCCAATATGATGTGAATCTTTTAGTCCTACATTTTTCCAGGTTTTTCCTCCATCTTCGGATTTATACACACCATCTCCCCAGGAGGAACTTTGCCGGTTTGCCCTTTCGCCAGTTCCCACCCAAACAAATTTTGAATGCTTTTGATGAAGGGCAATGGCCCCTACCGAATGAGTATTCTCTTTCTCAAAAACCGGTTTGAAGGTAACCCCATTATTCGTTGTTTTCCAAACACCTCCGGTTGCGGAAGCTACATACATGGTATAGGGATCATCTTCCAGGACGGCCAGATCTACAATCCTGCCGCTCATCGTTGCAGGGCCAATATTTCTAAGCTTAAGGCCTGACAAGGTACTGGATTGAAGATTTTGAGAAAAAGAAGAAATAGGATGTAAAAAAAAGAAAGGGATGATTAAAATTAAGAATTTGTGGTTCATAATGGTTATTGATTGGCTGTGATTAGTTTTGTGTATTAGCACAGGAGTTGGAAGTTTTGACTCCCATCCGGGCCATGAGTATTAATTCTGATTTTTGGTTTGAGGGGAAAATTGAAGTGCTATAAATATAGAGTTTTTAAATGATTTCCTAAAAATACACTATATTCAAAATTGAATCTAAGTAAAACCCAAATGAGAAAACCAAAAATCCTAAATCCTTATTTAATTCCTATTTTATTTTTCCTTTATTTCCAAACCTATCCATCCTTCATTTTTGCCCAAAACACTCAAGATCCTGAACAGGAAATTGGTCTTGTTCTGGCTGGAGGAGGCGCCTTGGGATTGGCCCATGTTGGCGTTTTAGAATACCTGGAAGAATTAAATATTCCCATCCACCGGATTGGGGGAACCAGTATGGGCGGAATTGTGAGCGGATTATATGCACTGGGATATGATGCTCAATCTTTAAAACAATTTACAACAGAATCGAACTGGGATTTTCTGCTAAGCAATGATTTTCATCGTAAAAAGGCTCCTTTGGAGGCAAAAAATGAAATTGAGCGGTATTTATTAACCCTTAGCAGGGCCAATAATCAAATTGGTTTTACCAGTGCCTATCTGAACGGAAATAATATATATCAGATGTTGCAGAAGTTTTGTTTCCCAACAGCCTCTAACATCAGTTTTGAAGATCTGTCCATTCCTTTTTATTGTGTAGCCGTAGATCTTATTAAAGGAAAGGAGGTGATTCAGGATTCTGGTTACTTACCTGATGCGCTATTAACCACTATGGCTATTCCTGCCATCTTTAATCCAATTGAAAGAGATAGTTTTTTATTGGTCGATGGTGGTGTATTAAACAATTTCCCAGCAGAAGAAATGCGCCGCCGAGGTGCAGATTTGGTTATTGGTGTTAAACTGGTTACCGCCGAAGAGAAAACTGAATTCGCAGGGCCATTTGAAGTTTTAGGTCGAACCTATGAAATTGTAACGGAGGAAGCACGAAAAGGATATCAGGGAGAATGCGACATCTGTATTGAAGTCCCACTTCAGGGATACTCTGTGGCCGATTTTCATAAGGCTGACTCCTTAATTGCTGTAGGAAGAAGGGCTGCTCAAACTTATAAAAAGGAATTGGAGCGGTACAGCTCTCCTAGCCCTTTGCCCCAGCGTCCCAAAACCATTCAAAACAGTCAGGTTAAGCGTACACAAATCCAACTAACTGACATACAAATTACAGGAAATGATTTCGTTCCTGATCGATTTATTTTGAATACCTTAAAGCTGAAAACGCCTAAATTTTATGAATTCGAAGACATCCAGTTAGCTATTGAAAAACTTCAGGCAAGTCAGCAATTTAAGGGCATTTATTACAATTTTGAACGAAATAATGTAGGTGCTACCACCATGTATTTAGAAGTAAAGGAAAAAGATAGAGCCATATTTAATGTAGGAGGAAATTATAATACCAGCTTTGGATTGGGAATCCTTTTGCATCCACAGTTTCGCAACTGGAGGGGCTTTGGAAATGTATTTGATTTAGAATTAAGGATAAGCAGAAATCCCTACCTGAAGGCCAAATACATGAGCAACAGTAGTGGTCTTTTTTCTCCTTTTGGATCTTTTCTTTTAGGTGGGGATGATTATTTTACTTATAACACCGATACTGATTTCGACGACATTCAAAATAACCTGGCAGAAATAAAGCTTGGACTTCAATGGAATCCTTCTCTTAGTGTAGCTTTTGGTGCAGGTGTAGAATGGCAATGTTATGGCTTTACCGAAAAAGCGCAGCAATTGTTATTTGATGGGCTTGATGATCACCTCTTTAATTACTTTGTATATGGGGAAGCAGATATTTTAAATAAAGTCCATTATCCTTCTCATGGCTTTGAGGCCAAAATACTCGCCAAAAGAATTACAGAAAACTTTTCAGAATTCAGAGATAAGGATGCCCCCATCTGGCTTTCAGCTGATTACAAACATTTTTTCTCTCTGACCTCCAATTTTATTTTTCACATTGGCAGTCAATTAGGCTATAACAGTGATTTCATTGATCGTCAGTATCTATTTTATCAAGGTGGGGTTTACAATCAGATGAGACGAAATATTATTGTTCAGGCAGGGATGCCGCTTATGCGACACAGTGCTCGCAACATATTTGCCTTTCAAACTCATTTTCGTTGGGATGTAGCTCCCATTCATCATATAACCCTGGGCTATTCAAATTCCAGTACCAGTGTGGATTTTGACAATTTGTTTTCTCAAAAATTTGAACAAGGCATTTATGCTGCTTATGGTATAGAAACAATTTTTGGGCCGGTAGAACTAAGTCTTGCCTCTCCTTTAGAAGACTTAGATTTACAATTTTTTTTAAAAGCAGGTTTCAACTTTTAAGGATAAGAATTACAGGTCAAAGTTTACTCTAACTTTTTTCCTAAAATACTTCTGGCTGCTACCCTGGCTGTAATGATACAAGCCCCCAGAAAGGTGCCTTCCAAAGAGCGACTTCCATGGATACCACCGCCACCAAAACCTGCTGCTTCGCCCACAGCAAATAAACCAGGGATGGCTTGTTGCTGCCCATTTGAATCAGGTTGACTTAAGACCCTGCACTCTAAATCTGTTTGGATTCCTCCCAGACTTTTTCGAGATACAATGAACTCTCGGATAGCAATAAAAGGTCCTGCCGCAGGATCGGCTATTTTTTGCATATTACAAGTCCGAACCTTATCTCCCCGCCACTGGCGAGCCTGGGCTATTCTTTGTAATTGTTCATCTTTATAAGGTGGCCCCGCATCAATGGCTGTATCATAAGATGCTATTGCTTCTTTGATATTTTCTAATTTAACATCATCATTTCCCTGTAAAGCATTCATTTTGTCAACCAGTTCTTCCAGTGAATTAGCAGAAACCATATCCTCACACTTATCCAGAATTTTATGTACTAATTTTTTGTTACCCAGAAGAATGGTTTTAATAAAACTTACAATTTTTTTGTCTCTAATAGCAGGATTATGTTCCGAGCCAGAAATAGCAAATTCTTTAAAAGCTATCTTTTGATTTAAAAGCTGCCAGGAATACTTTTTCTTTTCCTGGCAAATTCTTTCTATCAAATACCGGGTATCGTAAGCAGTAATGAGCGGCTGAGGTCCCATCCTTTTACCCTCGTAATTAAGCCAAAGAGCCGATTTGGGAGGAATCAGACTCAGTCCATGATCTTTTTTGCGAGGATTATAATGTCGGATACCAGCAGCATAATTCCATTGTTTATCTAGATTAACCACACTTCCCTGAATTTTTTCTGTTGCCTCATGTAGATCTCCGAGAGCGTATTTATGTGCTCCGTTTAGGATGGTTTGCGGAGGTGCTCCCCAGGTGTTAAACCAGTTTTGTTTTATTTTTTCAATGTTTCCATTTATTCCTCCTGTGGCCACCACCACCGTATCGGCATGAGCTTCAAAGATTTGATTATTAATCTCATTAGTTCCCCGGACCCCATTTACCTGTCCGTTACTGACTAATAATTCATTGATGCGGTGGTTAAATACAAGTTGGACATTTTCCTTTTTGGGATGATGGAGCAGTCGGTTTTTCAGTACTTTGATCAATTCCCATCCTGTGCCCCAAACCATATGAAATCTAGGAACAGAATTGCCATCTTGCCGAAGGCCTCGTTCCACCCAATTTAAAACCGGAAAAAAGCGGATTCCTCTTTTATACAACCAATGATAGCCATGATCGGTGCAGAGGTGTACATATTGTTCAGCCCACTTTTTTCCCCAATATTCTGTTTCAGAAAAATCAGCGTAGGAGAACCAATCTTTTAGTGCCAGATCGATACTATCTTTAATTCCATTACGTCTTTGCTGTTTGGTATTGACAAAAAACAGTCCTCCAAAAGCCCATTTTGCCAGGCCGCCCAGTGCTTCAGGATTATCTCGGTCTATTAGTAAAACTTTTTTGTTTTGTTCAATCAATTCTAAGGCAGTGATGATTCCGGCAAGGCCAGCTCCCACGATGATAACGTCTGATTTCATTTATAAGGCGTTCGTTTTGGAAGGTAAGTTTCAACTTACCAACAAGAATTGTTCACTTCGATTAACTCAATTTTCCATTCGCAATTCAAATGCAAAGGTTTAAGATAAAAAATACCTGGTATATCAAAAATAGTTTGATCAAGCATTTAGGTCCGATAATTTTGTTTCACCTCCCCCAGGATAACATTTATGATATGGTTTCTAACGGCGCAGGGAGCATTTAATTATCTAATTCAATAAGTGATTATAAATGAAAATCAAATTTAAATTCCTTTTACTTTTCTTGTTTCTGATAAATTCTACCTCCGCACTTCTTGGGCAAAAGGGTATATTATTGGAAAATTTTAATCTAATTGATGGAACTGGATCTTCCTTGAGGGAAGGAATAAGTCTTATTATCATAGCAGATACCATCCATTCCATATTTAAACATGGTGAAGCCATTCCAATTTCTGACATTGAAAAAATTGATCTAAGTGGTAAATATGTCATACCTGGTTTATTTGATGCGCATACCCATCTGGCCAATGACCCTAGCAACAGAAATAATATAGAGATTGTCAAGAAACAACTAAATCTATTGGCAAGAAATGGCATTACCGGAGTTCGAGACATGGCGGGCGATGCCAGGCTTCTTGCTTTTTTATCCAGACAAGCCCAATTAGATGAAATTATTTCACCTGACATTTATTTTGCTGCACTAATGGCTGGTCCACGTTTTTTTGCTCGTGACCGCCGAGTTGCTGTTTCTTCCAAGGGAAAAAAATTGGGAGAAGCCCCATGGATGCGATTGGTTGACAGAAATACCAACATCGCTCAAGTAGTTTCTGAAGCTAAAGGAACAGGAGCAACAGGTATCAAACTGTATGCTGCTTTGCCACCAGAATTGATCATGGAATTAAGCACTGAGGCAGAGCGACAAGGGTTATCGGTTTGGAGTCATGCGGCTATTTTGCCTGTTTTACCCTCGCAGATAATTCAGTCACCCGTTAATGCTCTTTCACATAGTGCCTTATTAGCTGCAGAACAACTATTCACCCCACCTGCTAGAGGAAGGCGTCCGGTTATTGATACTGTTCTTACCCAGAAAGCTCCCAAATTATATCAAGTTTTAGAACTGATGGCTCAAAAAAATATTTATCTAGACCCAACGGTTACCGTTTTTAAAAATAGAGGACCTTCAATATATCGCAACGGGATTTTAACAAGCAAAATGGCTTTTGACAAAAAAGTTCCTCTAGTTATTGGTACAGATAGAGAAATTAATATTAATACTCCTAAGCAACTTCCGCTTATTGAAGAAATGATTGCTTTGGTTGTAGAAGGTAAAATCCCTGCCTTAGAAATTATTAAAGCGGCCACATCCAATACGGCGAACCTTTTAGGAATTGGAGAAAGAGTTGGCACCATTGAAGTGGGAAAAAAAGCCAACCTCCTGATCCTCCAGGGGAACCCTTTGGAGGATATGAATAATCTAAAAAAAGTTTTTAAGGTATTTAAAAATGGCAAGTCTTTATAATACAAATTAATTATGTTAGCTCTATTCATGCCATATCCTTATTTCGCAAAGGGCAGGCAAAAGCATCATTACACTCTTCAATATGCGTAATTTTTTAAAAAATTATAAAGCCATTGGTCTGGGGTTGATTATAACTTTGATTTTTAGTCAGGTGGTAATTGTAGGCCAATTATTTAGAATTCAAACTGAATTCAATCTTGAAAACATAGTCCTTTTTTTGCTTTGGTGGCTGTCCATATCATTGATGTTTCATAATTTTTCCTATTTACGAACCCATCGTTTTGCAATTCTAAAGCTTTTTCTTCTTCTTCTTTTTCTATTATTACTTATCCTTTTGGAGGAATTCTTCAAAGTGAGTGCCTTACTGACCTTTTTTCCATTGGTCATATTAAGTGGTTTTCTTTTGCTGATAATATTACTGCCCAAATATTTAAAAAAATATCAAATCCCTGTTGTTCTGGTTTATGGGTCCATATTGATTTATTCCTTTTATTTACAAAATTATCCCAGCCATTTTCACAACCCACAAGAACGCATCAGCAATTTAATTTTGGGATCCATTCCTCTTTTATTATGCTTTTGGGGGCTGGAACAATGGAAATGGCTAAAAACTTTAAAAGCAGAAAAACTAAAAGCAGAATTGGGCTTATTAAAAATTCAGGTTAATCCTCATTTTTATTTTAATACCCTAAATAATCTCTATGGTCTTACTGTGGAAAAATCAGATGACGCACCTGAGTTAGTGTTGAAACTTTCGGAGGTTATGAGATATACCATTTATGAGGGAAAAAAAGATTTGGTATCCTTAGAAAGTGAAATTGAGTATTTAAAAAGTTATATCGCTCTTCACAGGATTCGCTACCAGCATGAGCTAAGAGTTTCTTTGAATGTACATTTAAAAAGAGATCACCAGGTTGCACCATTGCTATTCATTATTCTCCTTGAAAATGCATTCAAACATGGAGCGGAAAAATTAACGGAAGTGGCATTTATTCATATTGACTTTTCAGAATCGGTAAACAAGCTTCGTTTTGAAATTGAAAATAATTTTGATGGTGATGTAAAACCTCAAAAGCCTGGAATAGGTTTACAAAATTTAAAACAACGCTTAGATCTGCTTTATCCCAATAATTACACATTCCAGATTCAGAAAAATGAAACCATTTATAAGGCTATATTAGAAATCCCTACTGTATGATAAAATATCTAATTATTGATGATGAACCTATTGCCCATCGAATTATTGAGGGCTATTGTGCAAAGCTTTCTCATCTGGAAAAAATAGGGAATTGTTACAATCCCATTGAGGCCATTTCTTTTTTTGGGAAAAATCAGGTCGATCTTATTTTTTTGGATATTAATATGCCAAAGTTGTCAGGCTTCGAGTTCTTACGGACACTTCCCAAGCCTCCAAATGTAATTGTGACCACAGCCTATACTGAATTTGCTATTGAGGGGTATGAATTAAATGTTGTGGACTATCTCCTTAAGCCATTTAGTTTTGATCGCTTTATCCAAGCAATTAATAAAATTTCCGCCCCAAATTTTACTAATTCAGAAATTCCTGATATTAGAGAAAATAAACGCATCTTTCTTAAAGGAGATAAGAAATATCATCAGATTCCTATTGATCAAATTATTTCCATCGAAGCCTATGGAAATTATTCCAAGGTTCATTTGATCAATGACCAGACCCTTTTAACCCACCATACCATGACTAATTTTGAAAAAAAATTGCCTTCCGCAGAATTTATTCGGGTTCATAAATCCTATATCGTATCCATTTCCAAAATTAAAATTATCGAAGGTAATAGGGTCAAGATTGGGGGAGGCAGGGAATTACCAATTGGACAGACTTATAGAAATGCGGTTCAGTTGTTGATTAATGACACTTGAAAAAAATAGAGACACATAGAGACAATTTGTCCCTATATATCTCCAACATTGGTTATTTCAATATTTTCCTCTTACTGAATCTTAATCATTTTCTTAGTAGCTGTAAAATCTCCTGCAGTTAAGGTATAGTACATTACACCAGCTGGAAGATCATTCACATCAACTTTATTGTAACCTTTATCAAAGTCTCCTCTGATCACTCTCAAGGTCTTACCTGTCACATCGTTGATGGTGATGCTTACTTTGCTTGCTTGAGGTAAAGAAAAGCCTATTTGAGTCTCAGCTACAAATGGGTTTGGACTGTTTTGATAAAGAGCAAAGCCTCCATCTTGAGTA
>JANQPA010000046.1 GCA_028285545.1 Saprospiraceae bacterium
TATCCAGAATGCTATGGATTTGCCTTTTTAAGTTTGGAAAACCATTAACATCAAAGCTATATATCTCTATTTATTTTCCATTTGTCTCCATTTATCTCCCATTTTTTAGTGATTAAAAATGAAATATCCTAAGATTTTAGGGATGAGTCATATTTCATTCATCTATAGCCTTCACAATCGACCAAACCATCTCACTTTCATAACCCCGACGTATAGCATAGGAAGCCAATTTTTTTCTTTTTTTAAACGCATCAGTTTCTTTTGTCAACCTGGCTTTATTTTCAATTACGGCTTGAGCTTGTTCCAGGTAAGCCTCTTCAGAGATTTCTTCCATTCCTTTGCGGATACAATAGTCAGAAATATTCCTCCTTTTCAGTTCTTGTTTAATTCTGATTTTGCCCCATTTATTGATTCGAAACTTGCCTCTGACATAAGAACGAGCAAAACGCTCTTCATCCAAAAACTTCTCTTCAATCAACTGGACAATAATTTGTTCCAGGTCCTCTCCATAAATTCCCAGGTCCAGGAGTTTATTGCGAACCTCTTGATGACAGCGGTCCTGATATGCACAATAACGCTGAAGCTTAGCCAGGGCATCTGAAGTGCTGATCCACTTTTTGGAAGATTTAGCCATTTGAATATGTATTTTTTTTTGTCATTACCTGTGGCTTTTTATATTTTCATCCGTCACAATGAAGCTTAAACAACTTCTAATTAAAAAGAGTCTTGCAAAACTGCAAATTAACTCTTATAGAATCTTTCTCAATCTAATTGATCTTATTTAAAACATAACTCTCGAAATGGACAACTTCATTAACACTCTTATTGAATTAGGTGCTGCTTATGCCCCCAAGGTAGTAGGCGCCATTTTAACCCTCGTTATCGGATTTTGGATCATTAAAAGACTGACCAAGGCTTTAGCAAAATATTTTAAGCGCAAAAATTTTGACGAGACAATAGAACCCTTTTTACTTTCTCTTGTGAATGTAGGTCTAAAAGTGGTACTTCTGTTGGCTGTTGCCCAAATGTTTGGTATTGAAACCACTTCCTTTGTAGCTATTTTCGGAGCCTTAGCATTTGCCATTGGCTTAGCATTACAAGGAAACTTAAGTCATATGGCTGCTGGTATTTTGATCCTGATCTTTCGCCCATTTAAAGTAGGGGACTACATTGTGGCTCAAGGATATGAAGGGACAGTAAAGGAAATCCAGATTTTTTCTACCATCCTGGTTACTCTTGATAATCGAATTATTATTATCCCCAATGGAGCAATAACGAGTGGCCCCATCGAAAACTTAACTGCTCCGGGCGAGCGTAAAGTACCGATGGTGTTTGGTATCGGATATCCAGATGATATTGATAAAGCGCGGACCATTATCCAGCAGGTAGCAGATGCTTGCCCTCATATTAACCATGACAAACCAGTTGATATTTTCATTCTTGAATTGGCAGACAGCTCGGTTAATTTTGCCGTTAGACCTTGGTGTAAGACAGAGTTCTTCTGGGATGTACACTTTTATATGCATGAGCAGATCAAAAAGGAATTTGATAAGGCTGGCATTGGTATTCCATTCCCACAGATGGATGTGCATTTGATAAAAGAGTAATAATAATATAGACAGGCGGCTCCGGCTGCCTGTCTATACTATTAAATCGTTTATCTTATCTGCAATCTCCTCTTCTGGTTTATGCACATATCCATTAATGCCTAATTTTTGGGCAGCAAGAATATTATCTTCCAAATCATCAATAAATAGTGTTTCTTTTGGATTTAGGTTGACATCCTGCAAAACGAATTCATAAATCTCTGAATTGGGCTTGCGCATGTGTAGAATATGGGAATAATAGGTATTATGAAAAAGATCTTGATGAAAAAGCTGAATGTTTATATTATGTACCTCTCTTAGATGTTGATCTAACCAATTAATATGTGTAGCATTGGTATTGCTGAGTAAAAAAACCTGATACTCTTTTTTTAATCGTCGGAGCATATCCAGCCTCTTTTTGGGAATACCGGCCAGCATAGCATTCCAGGCCGAAATAATTTCTTCCTCTTTGATGTCTTGGTGGGTTGCCAATCTTATTTTTTCAGTAAAAAATGACTCTTCGAATCGCCCAAGTTCATAATGCAGAAAATGACCTTCTTCATATAGCCCATGGTATACTTTTTCAAAGTCATCTTTAAGGAGAGCTTGAAATTGTTTTTCTGCCCGTTCAAAATTTAACCTCAGCAGAACATGACCCAGGTCAAAGATGATGTTTTTATAAACAGAATTCATCCCTAATTTTTTTTAATAAGATGATATACCTTGTTCTGGTCAAGAATTGGGAATCTATGGTTCCGAGTTCAGTGTTCCGAGTTCCGAGTCAGGGAGATTATTTAGTCTGGAGAAAGATTACTTATTGTAACTTTTCCTCAGGTCAATCCTGTAAACATTGCAATACTAGACACTGAACACTGAACATGGAACGAGGAACAGCAAACTTACATGAGGAACTCCACCTTAACTGCTCTTAATACAAAATCCGATGACTTATGTTTATCCTTCATTTTTTGATGGCTCAAAAATAAAAAAAGAGTTCTGAATTTTTAGATTGCAGAACTCTTTAAGAAGGTTTGATTCCAGGTGCTTTCAATGTTTAGGCTAAATGCTTTCAAGTAGTTTAAGCGTTTATAAATTTGATGATACTTATCTGGATTTCCAATTATAATTCAATGGATGGATGAGTTTATCTTCCAAACTGTGATTTTTGTTTTCCGAATAAAGAAAATTTAAGACTCATTTGGATGGGAAATCACAGTTTTTTTATCCGACGGAGAAAGTTGTCTCGGTGGGATTGGCTTACCGGAATGCTTTGATTGGCAATGATCACCTTATTTTCTTCTATAGCATCAATATGAATTAAATTAATGATATAAGATCTGTGGACCCTTAAAAAAGAACCATCTCCAAACTTTTCTTCAAGGTTACCAAGAGGAGTAGAAAGAAAAAACTCTTTTTCATGAGTATGAATTTTCGAATAACTCCGTTGAGCTTCGATGAAAAGAATTTCATCCAATAAAATCTTGATCAGACGATCTTTTTCTTTAACAAAAATTCGATCATCTAAAATGAAGGGAGGAGTCTGATCTTGAGTAAATCGTTCAGGGAATTCCGCCTGGGAATTTATTTGATTAACGGCCAAAGCTACTGCATGACGTAAATCCAAATTCTTAAAAGGTTTAGAGATAAAGGCAATGGGGAAAGTTTTTTTAGCGCGATTGAAGGTCACTTCATCTGCATTGGCGGTTAGGAAAATGATGGGTACATCCAATTCTTGCCGGATTTCCAGGGAAGCTTCGATGCCATCCATTACTCCTTTAAGTTGGATATCCATGATAACCAGGTCGGGCTTTTTTTCTTTGACATATTTTATTGCATCCTTAGCTTTGCTGACTAAGCCAGTAATGTGGTATCCGAGTTTGGTTAATTGCATGGCAATATCCGCGGCCGTGATCATATCATCTTCTACAATTAAAATATTAATACTTTGCTCCATTAAGCGGCTCTTTGTGATTTAAATTCTAAGATGATTTCTGTTCCGGCGTTTAGGTTTTTTTGAATTTGGCCTTCTAATTGGAGGGCCAATAACTGGATCAACTGGCTTCCAAAACCTTGATTATCCACATTTGATTGCTGTGATTGATGAAGGCCATTGTCTTTAACCATTAATTCAAAAGTATGTTCATCCTTTGAGGACAAACTGATTTGTATTTCTCCTTTAGTTTTTGGAGTAAAGGCGTATTTCAAAGAATTGGTCAATAATTCATTAACAATTAGACCTACAGGAATGGCTGTATCTACATCCAATTCCAGCTGAGACATGGGGTATTGGATACTTATCGTGTCTTTTTCGATTCCAAAAGAGTCTAACATACTAGCCCCCAGGTTTTGGAAATAATCTTTCATTTCAATAGCAGCCAGATTTTTACCTTGATAAAGTTTTTGATGGATTAAGGCCATGGAACGAACTCTATTTTTACTTTCTGTCATGGCTCCTTTAGCATCTGTATCTTCTAGCGTTTCGGAATGAAGAGATAGAAGGCTGGAAATAACCTGTAAATTATTCTTTACTCTATGATGGATTTCTTTCAGGAGTAGTTCATTTTCATCAACCTTATGAGAAAGTTTTTCATTAAGGGTATTTAGTTCCTGGTTGACCTTCTGGTTGTTTCGATAATTAAAATAAACAACAGCCAGCAGAAGAGCAGCTAGAACAAACAGACCGATAAAAAGGAATTGTATTTTTTGCTGCTGACCCAGTTGCTCCTGTTGTTCTTCGATGGTAGCTTCCTGCTGGGCACTTTGATATTTGGCCTCTAATTCTGATTCCAGATTTCCAATTCGACCATTGAGCATACTATCTCGTGCTTCGGCAGCTAGCGAAGCATATTCCAATGCCTTTTCATAATTGCCTATTCCTTGGTAGCATTCCCGAATCTGGCTGTATTGCTCCCATAAATCAGCCTGGTTCATAAATGCTTTGGAATGCTCAAGGGTAGCAAGAATGTAAGGTAAGGCTTCTTTGTATTGTCCCTGTACACGAAGCAAGTTGCCAAGTGTGCTACTGTAGCCATCCACCAGGTTTTGACCTCCAATTTCCTCTGCTTTTTGCAGTAAATAATCAAAATCTTGTCTAGCGGCTTTATAATTCCCCATTTCCTGATAGACTTCTCCTCTAAAGGTATAGGCCCGTAACATGGCATATTTATCCTCTTCTTTTCCATAGGTTTCAATCAAGTCTACGGAAGCCTGAGCACTTTTAAGGGCATTATCAAAATCCTTTTGCTGGGAGTAGGCCTTAGATAAATTGAAATGCACGATGGCGGCACTCACCGGTGCTTCGAGTGCCATAAACTTATCCACTGACAGATTTCCATATCGGATGGCTTCAGGTAAGTCTTCAAGAAGCTCATAGATGGTACTTAGATTGTGATAAGCATCTGCAATGCCCTGTTCATCTTTCAACTCTTCAAAAATAGAGAGTGCTTTAAAAACATATTCCTGTGCCTCCTTGTATTTGGCCAGGTTGATGTAATCGGTGGAGAGGATATCGTATGCTTTGGCAAGTTTGGCTTTATCTCCGATTTGCAGATACAGATCTACTACTTTTTGATCATGAAAAAAGGAGGAGTCTGTTCCAAATATTCCGTGGTAATAATGCCAGGTGCCCAGTTGTTCGTGAGCTAAGGCCTGGTTTTGCAGGTCGCCGCTGGTTTCAGATTTATCGACCACATACCAGGCGATTTGTTGGAAGCCTTCTGGATTATTATACACTTCCTGGCTGAGCCATTGGATGAGAGAATCTATGGACTGGGACTGGTAGTCCGGAATTTGTGCAATTAAGGTACTTGACAAGCAAAGGCCTAGCAGCAGACCTTTCAAGCAATGTTTTTTCATGGCCTATTCATTTCAACGCGTGTGGGTAGATAGTCTATTGATCCAAAAGCTCCAAGTATATGCATTAAAAAGTTATAATTTAAAGCAATAGCTTCATTCAGCACAAACTTCAGCAGTGAAAGTCGGTAATAGTCTGCGTACGAAGTCTGTGTCAAAAAATTATTAATAACTAATCCATGCTTATACTATTCTTGGATTCCTCTATTAGAATACCTTAAAATTAGAAATAATTAAAGCAAGTAATAACTTGGCAGGCAATTATCTTTTTCAATTTAAAAATAAGCTTGCTGGTTGGGGGAATTATTGGTATATTTGCGGTGCTTCGAAAGGGAGCATTGGGTAGTGGGTATTGAGTAATGAGATAAAAATTATGAAATAGCTGATTATCCAATTGAATGAATAAGAATGGTCCCATAGCTCAGCTGGTTACCCCGATAGCTATCGGGGCTGACTGAAGATTCCTGATTATGGTAAATAAAGTTTATATTCTTTATAGTAATAAGTTAGATCGCTTTTATACAGGAAATACTGAATTGGGAATAGAAGAAAGGCTGGAACAACATAATTCTGCCTATAATAAGGATAGTTATACGATCAAGGGGATCCCTTGGGAATTATATTTAACTATAGAATGTTCTTCAAGATATCAGGCTCGAAAAGTCGAGTTACACATAAAAAAAATGAAAAGTAAAAAGTATATCCAAAACTTAAAAAAGTATTCAGAAATGAAACTTAAGTTATTGGAAAAATACAAGGAAGAAGAATGAATTAATAAATTACATTCATTGAACTTAGATTGACAACTAATTTGTTTAAATCAATTTACTTTAATGATTTAGGTTCTTTAAAATTTATTGATCATTCTACTAAGATGGGGCTCATAGCTCAGCTGGTTACCCCGATAGCTATCGGGGCTGACTCATTAGCTTTCTATTCTTTTGTATAATACTGGTCCCATAGCTCAGCTGGTTAGAGCACCTGACTCATAATCAGGGGGTCCTTGGTTCGAGCCCAAGTGGGACCACAAGATTTTTCGGTAACTAATTGAAATACAGGGTTTTAAAATTAGAAAAATACCTGAGTTGCCGAAATTAAAAATTAAGAAAAAAATAGGTTGAATGCATTGCATTCAGCCTGTTTTTGTTTAAAGCAGAAGGTATTAATTTGGCCTCTCAGGTTCACATGAGATAAAAAAGTGTTAGAACAAAAAATACGTCCTGACTATCAAAACTATACCTGGGTATAGCTTGTGTTTACAAAATTAGGATGATCTTTGATTCAAAAAAGTAGTAATCAATTTTCCTTATTTTGTTGGAAAAATCATTTATGGTGAACGGTAAGCTTTTGTTTATTTACTACGGGTACTTTGTTCTATTATCTTTGATTTTAATACCTCAAAAAATGAATGGGAATACGGTACCAAGCATCGATAGTCTGAAGCAACAAGTATCAGAAATTAATGACCCTGTTGCAAAAGGAAATCTTCTACTGGAAATTGCTACCCGTTATCAAGGAATAGACCCTAAACAATTTGTCAATTACCTAGATCAAGCCGCTGCAATTCGGGAATTCAGAAGAATACCTGAAAAAGAATTGAACATAAGATTCATGTATGGAATAGCCGCAGAACAATCTCAAAAATTTAATAGTGCCAAAGAAATTTTCGAAGAGATACTAAAAGAACAGGAGCCAGAAATAACTGATTCCACAATGGTGGCAAACATTTTCTTTAAATTAGGTAATATGCTGCGTCTGGAAGGGCAAGTTGACCAGGCCACCATTCATATGAATAAATCCAAGGATTTATACTTGGCAATGAAGGACAGCTTAAGAGCAGCGTCACCAGATGTAGCTCTAGGAGTAATCTACAAAACGTCTGGCCAATATGAGAAGGCCATACAATATTACCACAGCGCTTTTAAGACCTATAAAGCTCATAAAAGGCACCAGAGCATGGCCACTTGCATTATGAATATGGCAAATGTTCGAACCAGACAAAAACGCTTTGATGATGCCATTGAATTGTATGGAGAAGCACTCGAGATTTCCAAATCGGTGCAGCCCAATGAGCATATGCAAGCATTTATTTTTGGTAATATTTCTAACCTCTATAGTAAGCAGAATCAATTTCAAAAAGCATTGGACTATGCTTATCGTTCCTACGATCTCAGGAAGGAAGTAGCAAGGCCGGAGGAGAAAGCCACCATCTTAATTGGCATCGCTAATAATTTACAAAATTTAAATCGCTACACAGAAGCCACCAAATATGCAGATCAAGCACTGGAAATTGCACAGGAGGCAGATGGCATGCTTGAAGTAAAAGAAAGATCATATGAACTGAAATACAAGATCAATTTATCCAGAAACAGGCCTAATGCTGCTCTTGATGCCGTTCAACAATACCTTATTTATCATGATAGTATTCGTAGCACAGAATTAGAAAAGCAAGCATTGGAATTGAATACCAAATACGAAACGGAAAAAAAAGAACAAGAAATAGCCTTACTAAATACGGAAAAAAAATTGGCAGCCTCCCAACTCGCAGCTTCTCGTAGGCAGGTATATGGTTTACTTATTGGATTATTAATTATGGGTGGTCTGCTATCGAGTATTGTCAAGTTATACAGAAAAACACAGACTCAAAATAACATCATTACCAATGCACTTAAAGAGAAGGACATTCTGCTTCGGGAAATCCACCACCGTGTAAAAAACAACATGCAATTTGTGTCCGCATTGTTAGGGTTGCAAACGGAGCACGTCAAGGATGAGATGGTCCTTAGTGCCTTGCAAGAGGGACAAGATCGGGTACAATCCATGGCTCTAATTCACCAAAATCTTTACCAAGACAAGAATTTAACTGGGGTAGCTATAAATGAATATTTTGTAAAACTAATTCGCAGTCTGTTTGACTCCTACAACATCAAACCGGATCGCATCAAATTGGAACTGAATATTCCGGAATTGACCTTGGAACTGGATTCGGTTACTCCAATTGGTTTAGTAGTAAATGAGTTGGTGAGTAACAGCCTCAAATATGCCTTTCCTAATGACAAGGATGGTCATATTTGGGTAAGCCTTAATGAAAATAATGACAAATTAATATTATCAGTTGCAGATGATGGGATAGGTATGACTCAAGCCGTAAAGGAAACGCTCGGCACCTCCTTTGGCTATCGACTGATTAAAGTATTTAAAGATCAATTGCGAGCTGACTTGACCATTGATGGATCAAACGGCACAAACATTAGAATGGATATCAAAAAATATCGGAAGATTACTAAAATCCCTACAGATGTCTAATGTTTCTATAATGATAATCGAAGATGAAGGAGTAGTAGCGCATGACATTGCAAGGCGTTTGCGCAAGTTGGGGTACGATATTGCAGGTATTAAAACAAGCAGTGACCAAGCCCTTGATTACTTGTCTATTCATACACCAGATCTGATTCTCTGCGACATTATCATCGACGGGCCTCAAGATGGCATTACAGTGGCGGCGGAGGTTTACAACAAGAAGAACATTCCATTGATTTTTCTGACGGCTTTGTCTGATCGGGCTACTTTGGAACGCGCTAAAAAAGTACTGCCATATGGATATATCGTAAAACCCTTTGACAATCACGATTTGTTATCGGCCATCGAATTGGCACTTTACAAACACAGTATGGAATTAGAAAAGCTGGCTATAACCCCAGAGAAAATCAATCGAATCTCAATAGATCCACTAACTGACCGTGAATTTGAAGTTCTGATGGACATCACCAAAGGATTAACCAATGCACAGATCAGTGAAGTCAGGCACATATCTATCAGTACGGTAAAATATCATATTGGCAAACTATTGGAAAAACTAGAAGTAAAAAATCGAGCAACTGCACTACATAGAATCATCGAAATGCTAACGAAGTAGATTAATTTTATAGATCACTTCTTCTTTTAAAGGTTTTAAAAACAGATGAATCGCATCATGTTTCAAGGGAATTTCTATGTCCATAGCAGAGACTACTAAAACACAGAAGATTTCCCAACAGTATTTCTAACGCATTAATTAATTCATAAATCAATACAACAATGAAAACTATCAAAACCATCATCAGTCTTTTCGTTTTTTGTGCTTTTTGCAACATAACTTTCGCACAAAATGCTCTAACCAAAGAAGAAATCAAAAAAGAGCGTTTTACCATGTCTTTTACTATGGGCTCCAATAATCAAGTTAATCAACTAAAGATTAAATCTTCTAAGGGCAAGAGCTTCATCATATTTATCACTTACAAAAGAGAATTGAACAACCTAAAATTAGATCCTGGAACAATAGTAAACGGAATGTTTCGATTTAACAAGGTAACAAATCTTGACTCGGTTTCCGGAAAAGTAATTGAAGGTACAGGGACACTCACGTTTAAATCAGTCAAGTCAAGATCTGGAAAACAGGTAGCTTGCCCACCCCTTTGCAAAAAATCTATCAAGCTAGGATTAAAATTGAAAAGTTAAAGATCATCACCATCATGATTAGTGGTTTTCAGGCTATTAGATTAGATGACTCAACAATGTGTTTACGGTAAAATGCAATTAAAAACTAAAAAAATGCAATCGAAACTGTTTTTTTTAATAGCTTTTATTCCACTGAATCTATTGTTTTCACAAACAAAAATGAATAAGATTCAGGAATTATTAGCAGTGTCCGATCTAACACAACTTGTAAGGCGACAAGTCGATTCCAAAGTGGAGGGCCTTCAACTGATCAAAGAATTCCCGAAAGAAGTAAAAGATTCGATGCGTGTTATAATGCTGACAGCCAAACCAGCCTTAGCAGATAGCTTGGCCGTATTCTATGAGAAGCATTACACGATAGAGGAAATTGATGCTATGTTGGCTTTTTACAAAAGTCCAATCGGGCTCAAAATGAAACAATTGGAGGTAAAACTAAAGACCGAGATGAAGTCAGCTTTTGACAAGTGGAGAGCAGAACACAACGAAGTGTTTATGGCAATGATTAATCGATTTGAACAAAAACAAGTTTCCCAAAATCCTAATTTTAATGCAGATGAGATCTTTAATCAAGCTACCCCTTATGTTCAAACCCGAAGTAAAAACTTGGATGGGGAATTCAAAAGTGCCAAGCTACCTTATCGACTACAATACGACAGTAATCTTTGGGAGGAAGTAGATTGTGCCGGATTTAATGACAACGCAGAAGCCTGTTTTCTCACTAAAAACAAACAAATATATTCAATGATCATTGCCGAGTCAATACAGATGGACATTCGAAAACTAAAGGCTTTAGCGCTTTCAAATATGCAAAAGCTAGCGAAAAAAGTAGATGTACGCGAAGTTGGTTTAATTAAGCTCAATGAAATTGAATTATTGAAAATGGAAATTGACGTTAACATTAACAGTATTGAGGCAAGCTATTACAACTATTACCATTCTGCTGACTGGGGGGTACTACAATTAATGACTTTTTGTGCAACCGAACAACTAGACAACAATCTGCCCCTAATGACCGCCTTAAATAATGGATTAATATTGGAGAAATGATCTAGATGATATATACTGCCAGCCATAATAACCTATTGGTTTTCAACTAGAATTAGAGACTAGCTACTAAGTACTTGGTTCTTGTCGTTGGTTAGGCCATCAAAAAAAATGATGGCAATTATTACTAATCAATGCACTTCTCTATCTTAGAAGATGTTTTCCTATATTTATTACAATAGTTGATCACTTCAAAAATCCTAAGATTTAACACCAATTAAATGCTAATTCACTTTACAGCGATATGAAACAATTCCTCCTTCCCATTTTATTTTTTCTATTAAGTCTAAACCTACAAGCTCAATTTAAGTCTGATTTAGACGGAACCTTCTTTGACCGACCGGTTATTTCCGGCAAACAGGGCATGGTCACCTCTCTTCATCCGCTCTCCTCCATGGCAGGTATGCAAATCCTGCTGCAAGGAGGAAATGCCTTTGATGCTGCCGTGGCAACAGCCGTAGCCACAACGGTGGTGGATGGTAAAAATTCTACCATCGGCGGTAATGGTTTTGCGACCATGTACATTGCTGAAACCAAAGAAGTAAAAGCGCTTAACTTCTTCGGGCCTTCTCCTAAAGCAGCCACCATCGAAAAATATAAGGGGAAGGATTATAAAAGGGGGTATCTTTCATCGCCTGTCCCCTCCAATTTGAAAGGATACCAGGCTATTCTGGAAACCTATGGCACCATGAGCTGGGAAGAAGTGCTGGCCCCAGCCATTGCCCTCGCTGAAAATGGTTATGTATTCACTGCTGATGATACCGAAATACTCGAAGAAAGAGCAGAAATTCTGCGCCAATACCCTACCACTGAGGCCATTTTCTTCAGGAATGGCAAGGCCATCCAGGATGGGGAAATCCTAATCCAGACAGACCTGGCCAATACCTTAAAAGCTATTGCAAAGGAAGGCCCGGATGTATTTTACAAAGGGGAAATTGCTGATGAAATCATTTCTTTTTATAAAAAAAATGGAGGCTTGATCAGCAAGGAAGACCTGGCAAACTATGAAGCCCGATGGGTCACGCCTCTACAGATTGACTATCGCGGTTATTCTATTCATACCCAGCCACCAAATAGCAGTGCCGTAGCTCTTCTTATGCAGCTCAAACTGATCGAGGGCTTTGACGTTTCTAAAATGAAGCATAACAGTCCGGAATATCTAAACCTATTAAGACAAGCCATGCAGCTGGCGCTGGCAGATCGAAATAAATATGTAGGAGACCCAGACTTTGTTCATGTCCCCCTAAAACAAATGCTATCTGAGAGCTATGCCAAGAAAAGAAGGCAACTTATTGACCCAAAAGGGAAAATGGAAGTTGTCCAGGCCGGAGACCTTCCTCGCAAAGCCAGTAAATCCAATACTACTCATTTGACAGTGGTTGATGGAGATGGAAACATGGTGGCTCTAACCCAAACGCTTGGAGCATGGTATGGCTCAGGGGTTATTGTTGGAAATACAGGAGTTATGTTCAGCAATCAGATGCGTCACCTTCATCTCGAACAGGATAGTCCTTCCAAAGTAGAGCCTGGTAAAAGACCCAGATCTAATCAATCACCTACCATTATTATAAAGGATGGCAAACCCTTTATGGCCATTGGTACTCCAGGAGGAGATGGGATCTGGCAACGACTCACTCAAGTAATTGTCAATATGGTCGATTTTGGTATGGATATCCAATCGGCTATTTCCTCCCCGCGCATCATTTACGGAGGCTATCAGGAAACGGGCACCTCAATTACACCTAGTTTCATAGTAGAAAAACGGATTGGGCAAGATGTAGCTAATAGGTTTGCCCAATATGGAGTGGAAATCGAGATGAAAAATCAGGATGAAGGTCGAGTAAATGGTATTATGATCGATCCTAAAACGGGCTTTCTGCTAGGAGGAGCCGATCCAAGGAATAAGACTTATGCAATAGGGTGGTAATGACTTAAGTACTGTGACAAAATAAAATTTATATTTAATACTAATTCTGCCGCCGGACGGCGGCAGAATTAGTATTATTTTTTTTTGTACACTTACTTAGTTGTTATTAAAAATCATTCAAAATCTGATGACAATTAAGACATCACTATCTCCATAACTTCCCAGCTCCCTCTCAATAATTATCCCCATTTTACGTAATTTCCTTATTTTGCTTAGAAAAGGAATGTCTTAATGACTAAGATGCAAATGGACGAAAGGCTGCTTCAATATCTTATGCATGACTTTCAAAAAGGTAAAAAGGAAGCATTAGGAGAAATTATGCGCCTACTTTATAATGACCTTTATGCATATGGCTTGAAAATTCTTAAGGATGATGCCCTTACCAAAGATTGTATCCAGAACCTCTTTTATTATTTATGGATTAAAAGGGCCTCATTAGGCACCATCACTAAGGTAAAACCCTATTTGTTGATCGCTCTAAGACGGGAAGCCCTGAAGGTGAAATCGTCAGAGAGAAAAAATGACCAACAAATTTTATCGGATGCTAAGCTTCTTAGAGTATCCAGCAGGGAAAAAGAACTGATTGATACTCAGCTATCACATGAAAAATGGAATCAATTGCAAAAGGTTATTGCTTCCTTGAGTACCAAACAACGTGAAGTGATCCACCTTAAGTTTTTTGAGGGAATGGACGCTGAGGAAATCTCACAAATCATGTCCATTCGACTTCAATCCGTTTATAATCTACTTTCTGAAGCCTTAAAAACCATCCGTAAACACATTGTAGAATTATCGTTGATTGACCTGTTTTTTCTCTCTTATTTGGCTTTTTAAACTTCATTTTTAAAAAAAAACAAAAAAAAGTTTGTCGATTTTCAGTAGGTTCCAAAAATTATCCTCTCTTATTAATATAACAGTTACTTTATGTCGCAATTTGAAGAATTCGAGGATTTAGTTAATGATGATTCATTCCGAGATTGGATTTTATCCGATGACTCAGAGCATCAGATATTCTGGGAAAACTGGGTTAATGAAAATCCTGATAAGAAAATTGAGGTAGAGCAAGCGAGAAAAATTATCCTTATTTCTGCTCATAAACCACAAGGACTGAGCAATGAAGAGATCAATACAGAAGTTGACAAGCTTTTTCAAAGAATAGAAAAAAGCCGACCAAAATTATTCATTCAACGACCTTTTATTCAATGGGCAGCTGCAGCTGTAATGCTTCTTGGAGTAGCCAGTATTTTTTACTTCTTAATTCCTTTTCAAAATGAACCTGCTTTTTTGACAGAAAGTACTCAAAACGGAGAGCAAAAAGTGATTACCCTGGAAGATGGTACCAAAGTGACCTTAAATGTTAGTAGTCAATTAAGCTATCCCAAAAAGTTTGGAAAAAACAAAAGAGATGTAAAGCTTGACGGCGAAGCCTTTTTCGAAGTCGTAAAAGATGAAAAACGACCTTTTACGGTAAATGCAGGCGTTTTAGACGTACAGGTTTTAGGAACCACTTTTAATGTTTCTAACTATAATGAAGATGAACAGGTAGATGTAGAACTGCTAACTGGAGCCGTAATGGTTAAATTATCGGATACCGACACCAATGGAATTATTCCACTGAGAATTCAAGAAAAATTTAGCTTTCAAAAAACACCAGGAAATTGGTCAATTGATAAAATAGCTTCTGAAAAACAAGTTGACTGGCAAAATGGCACCCTTTACTTCAGTAGTACACCGCTTGACAGGATCTTTCGCGAAATGGAACGATGGTTCGATACAGAAATAGATATTCGCAACAAAACGCTTTTACCCATGCGGTTTACGGGGACTTTTGAAGACCCGACCCTGGACAGTGTCTTAGAAGGAATAGGCTTTATTTTGGACTTTAATTACTCTATAAATGATGACAAAGTTATCATTGAATTTAGTGAATAGCTGTTATCAAAACTCTTGAACATATAACATTTGATTTTCAATAATTTTAGCATATAAAGATCTTATTGCCAAGACTTTAAACTAAAAAATTATCGACTATGGCTTATAAATGGCGCATAAGTTGGGTGGTATTGCTATGCCTGTTGGCTAACCTTTTACTCCCTCGTTTATCAATGGCACAGGAAGAAATGCTTTCGGTCAAACTAAGAAATAATAATTTGAGGGAAGCATTTAATAAAATTGAAAAACAGACCTCCTTTCGTTTTTTCTATAATGAAGGAGACATTGATAGATCAGTAAAAGTAAATGCTAGTTATAATCAAGAACCTCTTTCTTCGATCTTAGATTATCTCGGTGATCTTGCTAAGTTGGAATTTAGAGTCATTGACAATAATATATATGTCAAAAAAAGAACTCTTCAGCCCCAGATTACGGATTCTGGAACTCCTCCACCTGCCAATTTTGATGTTATAGGTCGTATACTTGATGCTGAAAACCAGGAATCTTTAATTGGAGTAACCATAGTAGTAAAAGGAACTTCAATTGGGACAGTAACTGATTTTGAAGGCAATTATACCATAAAGATTCCTAATGAAAACAGCATTCTGGTCTTCTCCTATCTGGGATACGAGACTAAAGAAATTCTTGTAGGTACGGATCGGGAAATTAATGTTCAAATGAGTTTGGCGGCCACCCAGTTGGAGGAAGTGTTAGTGGTAGGTTATGGTTCTACACAAAGGCAGGATTTTGCCGGTTCGGTAGCCAAATTATCTTCTGAAGATATCGAGGCTTTACCCGTGACTTCTGTTGATTATGCTTTGCAGGGACTGGCATCTGGTGTTCAGGTAAGTGCCAACTCTGGAACGCCAGGCGGAGGTATCCGCGTATTGGTAAGAGGGATAAGATCTATTAATTCTAGTAATGAGCCGCTTTATGTGGTCGATGGTGTGCCTGTACTTTCCGGCTCTCTTGAACAGGAAAATCTTGGTGGAGAAGTGCAAAATCTATTGGCTGGACTAAACCCCAATGACATTGAAAGCATCAGCGTCTTAAAAGATGCTTCATCTACTGCAATTTATGGCGCTCGAGGAGCCAATGGAGTGGTTCTGATAACCACCAAAAAGGGAACGACCGACGGGAAAACCCAAATTGGCTTGAATTTTTTCACAGGATACGGAGAGCCTGTAGCCAAATGGGATATGCTTAATGCCGCTCAGTATAGAGAAATCATCAATGAATCACGTGTCAATTCAGGCCTAAGTCCTTTTTCCGACTTTGGAGGCAATTCAGATGTAGATTGGCAGGATGTGGTCAATCAAACAGGAGTCGTTTCGGAATATCAGGCCAATGTTCGGGGTGGAAACACAAAAACACAGTATTACATCAGTGCAAGTTATCGGGATGAAAAAGGAGCCATCATTGAAAACCAGTTTCGTCGGGGAACCTTCCGGGCCAATTTAAATCATGCCGTAAATGATAAATTTTCCATTGGAACAAGTATAGCCCTTAGTCGTGATCTCAATCAACGTCAGGTCAGTAACAATTTTTTAGGGCCTTTTGGTGATGCCATAGTCATGAATCCTAACATTGCTCCTTTTGATGAATTGGGGAATTATGTTTTTTCCAATATAGAAGGATTTCCTCCAGGAGGAAATCCAGTTGCAGATGCCAGAGAAACCCGCTATGACAATCAGACCACCAAAATGATTAGCAACCTTAATCTCAATTATACTTTTTCACCAGAATTAAAATTTAAGGTAGATCTTTCCTATGACTACAACCAATTGATTGAGGACCATTTCCAGCCTTCCATAACTAGTGCAGCCAGAAGTCTAGCAGGACCTAATTTTGGCAATCGTGGCGTTTTTGCTACTGCCGAAGTGTCTACTTATGTGATAGAGCCGGTATTAAATTTTGAAAAGCTATTTGGAACAGACCACAAGGTATCTGGTCTTGCAGGAACGACCTTCCAGGGACGAACAGGCCTGGCCTCAAGAATCCGAGGACTTGGTTTTGGAAGCAGCGACCAACTAACCTATATTAATGCCGCTGCCGAGACTTTTGCTACTTCTTCCAAGGTAGATTACACTTTCTTCTCTATTTTCTCCAGACTTGGATATACCTACAAAAACAAGTACGTCCTGAACGGGACTATCCGAAGAGATGGATCTTCCCGCTTTGGACCCAACCGTAAGTTTGGAAACTTCTGGGCAGCCTCTTTAGCCTGGAATTTTATTGAGGAACCCTGGATGGAAAAATTTAAATTTTTGTCCTTCGGAAAATTGAGGATTGGTTATGGAATTACTGGTAATGATCAGATAGGAGATTTTCGTTTTTTACCGGGTTGGTCTTCTGGGGTATATTTAGGACAATCCACTCTCGCCCCTTCACAAATTGCTAACCCTGATCTTACCTGGGAAGAAACAGCCACCTTTGATGCAGGTCTTGAGTTTGGATTATTTAACGATCGTATTACGGTAAGTGCAGGATATTTTAATAGCCTGACAGATGGCTTATTATTTGATCTTCCCATAACCGGTCGTACCGGATTCACGGAGGTCTTAAGTAATGTAGGACAAATCCGAAACCAAGGCTGGGAATTTGACTTTAGTTCTTTCATCCTTAACAAGCAATCTTTAAAGTGGAATGTAGGATTTAATATCTCATTTGTTAAAAATAAAATTGAAGAACTCGCTATTGAACGCCCTATTGCTTTTGCTTTTGCTCCAACGGTAGTGGAGGTAGGACAGCCTATTGGAACTTTTCGAACCTTTGTTTTTAAAGGAGTAAATGCCGTAAATGGCGACGCTATTTTTCAGGATGTCAATGGTGATGGGGATATCACAACAGATGATAGAGCCATTGTTGGGGGCGCCTTACCTGAATTCTTTGGTGGACTAACCAATAACATCACCTACAAAAATTTCTCTCTGGATGTCCTGGTTTCCTTTGTCCAGGGAGTAGATCTCTTTAATTTTCAAAGATGGGGGGTTGAGAATTTTATTCCTACCGGGAATAAGCCTGCTTATTTTCTTGATCGATGGCAAAATGAAGGAGATATAACGGATGTCCCTCGATTATATTTCAATTCAACCAATAACACCCGAATGTCTTCGAGGTATGTTGAAGATGCTTCCTATATCCGGTTGAAAAATGTTACGCTCGGCTACAATTTTCCGGCTGCTACGATGGAACGCTTACCCTTCCAGTCGGCAAGATTATATGTGACGGGTACCAATTTGCTGACTTTTACCAATTACAGTGGCCTTGATCCCGAGGTCAACTCCTTCAATGTAAATGGTCCGGATATAAATACCAATCTGCACTTTGGTTTGGATTTATTCACTCCTCCTCAATTACGCCAGATCATTTTTGGACTTAACCTTGGTTTCTAAACTTAAAATCGACAAGAAATGAAACATAAATTGCTAATAGTTTCCATCATTTTGACACTTGCATCCTGTACTGAATTCCTGGAGCAAGAACCCACGACCATCCTG
Source organism: Saprospiraceae bacterium (assembly GCA_028285545.1). Classification (GTDB taxonomy): domain Bacteria; phylum Bacteroidota; class Bacteroidia; order Chitinophagales; family Saprospiraceae; genus JANQPA01. The sequence goes on from JANQPA010000046.1 coordinate 18,339, forward strand.
ACAGATGACAGTGCAATTACAAATGAAGCCTCGGCCCAGGAAGCTGTTTTGGGAATGTATTCAAGTTTAAGAAGAAATGGGCATTATGGCATTTACCATGTTCTGGTACCGGACGTCTTATCAGATGTACTCCAGTCGAATAGTGCCCTTCCGAATATCAATGAATTTGACAATAATGAGGTCTTGACTGAAAATGTATTTCTACAAAATATGTGGACAGATCCTTATTATTCAATTCTAACCGCCAATCATATCCTTGAGAAGATTCCGCCTATTACAAGTATTCCTATAGCAGCCAAAAGTAGGATGGTGGCAGAGGCTAAATTTATACGGGCCTTATCTCATTTCAATTTGACGCGCTTATTTGGCGATATTCCTATTATTACCACTACCGATAAAACTGAAATTGAAAATACTCAGCGCCAGCCCGTATCAGAAGTCCTGAATCAAATTATTCAGGATTTGGTAGATGCCGAAACAGATTTATTCGACAATCAGGAAGCAATAGGAAACTTTACCAGTAATGAGGCTTCTCGGGTATTGGCTACTAAAGCCGCAGCTTCCGCATTATTATCCAGAGTTTATTTATTTCGAGCAAGCTCTGGTGACTTTGATTTGATCATCAATAAAACTACTTCTGTTATTGAAAACTCTTTTTACGAGTTAGAGGAAGTATATGACGAAGCTTTTAGTGGAAGATCAAAAGAAACGATTTTTGAGGTTTATTATGCTCAGGATGAGCAAGCTCGTTTAAACCTTGAATCCACTCCAGGAAATCAATTCAATTACGCCGTTACCAATGATTTTATTGCAGCATTTGAAGATGGCGATTTGCGGAAAGATTTTCTCTTGGTACCCTCCATGTCCAGCTTTTATTCTATGAAATATGGAGCTCTTACCTCTCCTGCAGTTGTATTGCGATTGGCTGACATGTACCTGATGCGTGCTGAGGCTCGTGTACGTTCCGATAACCTGGAAGGTGGTTTGGAAGATCTAAATATAATACGGGAAAGGGCAGGATTAACTCTGCTGGAAAACCTCTCAAAAGAAGAACTCTTACTTGCTATAGAGAAAGAACGATTTATTGAATTTGCTTATGAAGGTTTACGGTTTGTAGACCTCAAACGCACGGGAAGGACTGATGCTGTTTTAGGGAGCCACAATCCCAATTTTTGGCAATCGACAGATCAGCTTCTCCCTATTCCATTTTTAGAAGTAAACAATGGGTTAACCCAAAACCCAGGATATTGATTCATTTAAAAAAAAATAGTGATGAAAAAATTTCTAAGTAATTCTTTGGTCTTGGCCTTAGGTTTGGCCCTCCTTTCAACTTTTTCATGTGATAATGAGGATGATGGGCCAATGTTTGATGTCAATTTTGCTAACACCACTCTCTCTTTTGCAGAAAATTCAGGGGATGTAACTGCTCAGGTAAACTTACCTGGAGGAGCACAGTCTAATGCCGTTACGGTAAATTATTCTCTTGGGGGGTCTGCCGTTCAAGGTACCGATTATAACATTACAGGCGCAGGTACTTTAACCATTCCAGCAAATTCCATTACAGCAACTATTACCTTAAGTCTGATTGATAATATTGACGAAGATGGTGAAAAAACCATCGATATGACCATTACCAGCGTGAGCATCGACGGTACTCCAGTACCTCAAACTGGAGGTGGACAATCTATTAGTATTGTTATTTCGGATGACGAATGTTCTCCATACATTGCAGGCACTTGGAATTATTCTGCCATTTATTTTTCCTTTTTACCTCCTGGAGGTGATGAAATTCCTGCTGATCAGGGAGGTCAAGGCTTACAACCCGAAAAGCTGGAGGATGGCTCTGCTAATCCTAGCTGGACACCAGGAACTCCAAGCATCGAAAATCCTCAATTTACAGGTACCATTGAAATCAGCGATTCATTAAACAACCGAGGGTATATTATTAGTGATGCTACCGTTGGACAGCTCTCCGGAGTAGGGCTAATGGGAGCAGGTACTCTTTTAGATAATTGTGGACAATTAAGTGTTCCGGATGGAGAAATATTACTGGCAGGAGCATTTCCTGTAACCTTTACAGGCACCATTAATGAAGATGGAACGATTTCTGTGCAATGGTTCTACACTTTAGGAGATGGTTCAGGTAATGAAGTAGGTCGAGGCGAGGCCACCTTATCTAAATAGCGGCTTATGTGAATTTCCAACTAAATACGAATGGACATTGTTTTGGTGCACCATGCGGTGTCCATTCGATCCTCATCTTTCATTTGATTACTAAACTTCTTTATTCAATGAACGGATATTGTACCACTTTACTGTTCCTCATTTTCACTTATTGTGTATGCAGCACTTATGCACAAGAGAATGGTTTTATCCTCTTAAAAAATATGCGCATCATTGATGGTATTGCAGATGAAGCTATTGAAATGGGGAGCATCCTGATCAGAGATGGACGTATTGAGGCCATAAGTGATACAGTCATGCCAACACCTGATGGCGCAGAAGTATTAGATCTGGCCGGAAAAACAATTTTGCCTGGTTTTGTCAATATGCATGCTCATTTTTGGCCATTGGATCAACCTAATTATAGACCAGTCGCCAAACTGATGCTTGCTGGCGGGATTACTACTGCTTTTTCACTGGGAGATATCCAGCCTGAAAAATTACAAGAGTTTCGTCAGAAGGTTAATGAAGGTAAGGAACTTGGGCCTACCATATACACGGTTGGTCCCTACTTTCAGGGAGGACAGGTAAGTGCTCGTTTCAGAGCTGTCAATACTGTTGAAGAAGCACTAGGTCTTTACAACGAATGGAAGGATAAAACGGAAGGGGTCAAATTTTATGTCAGTATCAATCAGGAGTGCTTTGATGCCGTACTTAAAGAAGCTCAAAAAGATGGGAAAATTGTTACAGCTCACTTGATGTCCATTACCACGGAGCATGCTATTGACATGGGGATCAATGGGCTGGAACATGGCGTTTGGACCATTGACGAGTTGATTCCTAAAACCCAGGGAATGGGTAATTTTTGCCGCATTGCTTCCATGAATATGGATACCTCTGAGATGGAAAGGATCATCAATAAAATGGTAGACAATAAGGTATACGTTTGCCCCACCATCGTACCCATGGAAGCCTTATGGGCAGAAAGGGGCCCTTTTGTTCCCAATTGGCAGATCTATCTGGGTGATTCACTACGAATGAGGTATAATACCCCTAATACTCGCAACCAGGAATGTATGCCTGGTCTTTTCGAAAAACAAATGGAGTTTCTTCGCCGAATTTATAAAAAGGGAGGGCTAATTGTCACCGGAACTGATCCATTTTACCCAGACACTCCCCCTGGTTTTGACATTCATCGCGAAATGATCGCCCTCACTGAGGCTGGCCTTTCTAATATGGACGCAATTAAAGCCGCTACCATCAATGGAGCAATTGCTCTAAAAAGAGAAAAGGATTTTGGAAGTATTCAAGTTGGAAAAATGGCTGATCTGGCCATTATTGCTGGCAAGCCGGATTTAGATATCCAGGAAGTAGCCAATGTCATCAGTGTGATGAAAAAGGGAAGACTTTATAATACAGCACAACTAAGAACGGAATGTATTGGCGGAATCAAGATGACTAAAAAATAGACCTTTTTAAAAACAGAAAAAATGAGTTTTTCAAAAAACATAAAATATCAAGCCTTGCGGTTTGCTCATGCCTGGCCAGGATTTTCATTCCTATTCATCCTTCTTTTGTTGCAAACTTGTTCTTCACTGCAGAAAGAAGATTCTCAGAATACTCTTGATCCCTATGACATTTGGGGAACTTTAGATCAGGTGGTAGGAGATGCTCCGGTGGTTGCCTTGGGTGAGCCTTCCCATTTTCTGGAAGGGATTCACGAATTCAACAAGGATATGTTTATGCATCTGGTAGAGAATAAGGGCTTTCGGGTTTTTTGCTTCGAGTCTTTTTGGGAATTGGAATTTGCCCTAAAGGATTTTATGCAATCCGATCGGACAGAACTGACTTCTCTGGAACAATTTTATCTCAATGCTTTTTCCTCTAAACAAACTCGAGAATTTCTGCTGGCCATACGAGAATATAATCAGCAAAATCCTGAAGATCCAGTCTATATCATTGGGTATCAACCCGAACAGCCGGTTTCGGACACTAAAGCTATTTTTCGATTTTTTGAAGAATCATCCTTTGAAATGCCAGCTGAAATGAAATCCTTGTTCGATTTAACACCTACCCTCAAGGAAAACATGGAAAATGATCTTGATGCAGTCATTCATGCCTCAGCCAAACGCAGAGAAGGAAAGCCTGCTTTCACAGAAGAAGAATATGAATCTGTTATGGAGGCCAGTGACTTATTTGGTCAATTTCTTCAGGAAAATAAAGCAGCCATTATTCAGGAAAAAGGAGAGAATGAATACGCAATTCTACAACAAAGAGCCATCAGCTTAAATGCCTATGGGAAAAACTGGATGAAAGAACTGAATAAGGCATTTGACCCAAACATTACCCCGGAAGAAACCAGGAGAATTTCTCAGTTCACCTATGAATTTGGAGATTCTCTCCGTGCGGAAATTTTTGAAACAACCATGAATACCCGATTAAAAGGTAAAAAAGCCATGATCTGGATGCATAATTGGCATGCCGCAAAGCGCGCTGAGCTTACAGGTGGTAATCCACAAAATGGTCACCCTCCTCTTGGCACTCGTTCTTTTGGCACCCAAATGCTGGAAAGTATTGGAGATGATTATGTGGTAATAGGTAGCGTAGTGGCTTGTTCGGATTGTGAATATGATAGAAGCCTCTCTATTGAGGATCGTTTCTATCAAAAATTTGACCAGGATACCGTAATGATTGATCTCAAAAATATTCCATCGGATATGGATGCTTTGCGCTTAAACGAAGAAGGCTCTTTCTGGGTACAGGCAGGTAGTTCCAACTTTGAAAACGTTAATCCTCCCTTACAATTTGATGCACTCTTGTATATAGCAAAATCAGAATTAACCATCGGGAAACCCAAATAAAATGAAGTCAAATCAACTAATTTTTAGATTGTTCATGGCCTTGCCTTTATTGGCCTTTATGACCTGTCTCTATGGTCAATCAGCTGAGGTTTACTCTGAAAAAGCCCTTAATGATTTTTCAACTTTATATCAAAAAACTTTGGAAGAGAATGGCATGGTGGGGAGTATGATATGGATTATCAAGGATGGAAAAGTAGTATTAAAGGATCATTATGGATTGGCTAACAGAGAAAAAAAACGACCGATGGATGATAATGCCATTTTCCATTGGGCTTCTATCACTAAGCCTTTTACTGCTATTGGCATTTTGCAACTGCGAGACCGGGGTTTACTTAGTTTGGATGATCCAGTTACTAAATACATTCCAGAACTCAGGCAGGTACATAATCCCTATGGCAGTATGGATAGCATTACCATCTATCAGCTTATGACTCATAGTGCAGGCTTCAGATCATCAACCTGGCCCTGGAGGGATCACAGTTGGCAACCTTTAAATGCCAAAACCTGGGAACAACTAGAGGCTTTATTTCCTTATACTCAAATCTTTTTTCCTCCAGGTTCAAAATGGCAATACTCCAACCCAGGCTTGGTATTTCTGGGCCGCATCATTGAACTGATTACTAACGATGATTTTGAATACTACATTCAAAAAAACATTTTTACGCCTCTTGGCATGCATAGTAGTTATTTTGATAAAGCACCATTTCATCTGCTTCCACAAGTTTGTCAAAGCTATAATATTGACAAGGAGGGAAATATCAATCCGGCTATTTTTGATTTGGATACTGAGATTACGGTTTCCAATGGGGGGCTGAGTTCTACTTTTGGGGATATGATGAAATACCTCAATTTTCTGCTGGGAAATGGCGATTCCAAAAAGAATGATCAGATTTTAAACCGATCTACTGTAGAAAGTATGTTTGTTCCTCAATTACCTACTGGCAGTACTTTAGGAGGTAGCGGCGAAGAATGGCAGGGCATTATGTATTATATCGAAGATATTTTTGACATGAAAATAGTGGGTCACAGCGGCTGGCAAAATGGATTTCATACCCACATGTATGTCGATCCCGAGCACAATCAGGCTTATTTAATTGGATATAATTCTACAAGCTCTAACAATAGCAAAACAGATAGGCTGATCAAGGAATATATTTTTAAAAATTTCTTTTTACCTGCCTGGAATAATGACTGATCCAATTTCAAAATATCGATCTATTGGAAGGGTAAATTTAGCACCTCTATTTACACCTATTGAGCCTTGCAGCCGTATTAGGGCACTGGTTCCGGAATTACCTGAACTATACATTAAAAGAGATGATTTTATTGGATCCCTGGTATGGGGCAATAAGGTTCGGAAGTTGGAATATTCGCTGTATGACGCTAGGCAAAAAAAGGCGGATACCATCCTCACCTATGGTGGCATCCAATCCAATCATGCCCGAATTACGGCACAGGTAGCTCGCAGAATGGGTTTTGATTGCGTTTTGGTATTGAATGGCGATCCACCAGAAAAGCCCTCAGCCAATTTTTTGATTGATAAAATTTTGGGCGTGCAGATCCATTACGTTGCTGACCGGACCGAACGGAACCCCAAAATGATGGCGCTTGCTGATGAGCTTAAATCAAAAGGAAAGAATCCTTATTGTATTCCTTTGGGTGCCTCTGATCATATTGGCTCATTTGGTTTTGTAAAAGCAATGGAAGAAATTATTCAGCAGGAACAGGAAATGGGCTTCCAGTTTGACTATATCATTCACGGAGGATCATCAGGAGGTACTCAGGCAGGACTGGTCGTAGGACAAAAAATATTTAACAGGAATCCCTTAAAAATCATAAGTATCAGCGCGGATGATAGTGAAGCTGAAATAAAAGGATATCTAATGCGGGCCATTAATCCCATGCTGGATTTTCTCGGAATACCTGAATCAATTAATGAAAATGAGCTTTTGGTTGATGATGAACAATTTGGTGAAGGATACGCCATTCCTACTCCACTTTCTTCCTGGGCTACCGACCAGTTTGCCCTGGTTGAAGGAATCACGCTGGATGCTACCTATACTGCAAAAACTGCTGCTGCCATCATCGATTATGCTCGTAAAGGTCGGTTTAAATCCACTGACAAAGTTCTTTTCTGGCATACAGGAGGCCTGCTAAATCTTTTTAAATCATGATTTACAACAAAATTGATGAGATAATTCATAGAGGGAAATCCTTACCCGTCTTACTTTTGATCCTTAGCTGCTCAATCAGTGCTGCAGGTCAAATCGCTGGTTTGGATATAAGCAGGGAGTTCAAAAAAGCTTATTTGAATGAAACTCGTTCCTTAGATGGCCAACCCGGTGTAAATTATTGGCAAAATCATACCCAATATCAAATTAAGGCTAAGGTTTTTCCAGCCACCAGTACTCTGGAAGGACAGGCGGAAATCACCTATTTCAATAATAGCCCTGATACCCTTTCTCAAATTGTATTTCATATTTATCAGGATTTATTAAAGAAAGGAGTTCAAAAGGATTACAATGTTCCTGCGGAAGATATTCATGAAGGAGTTGTGTTTACGAATTTTTTAGTCAATGGAGAAAAAATAAATATAGAAGACCCCAGGGTCATTCGCAGACGTGGAACTGTTTTATACTTAGGTCTTAATGAAGATTTAATTCCAGGTGAAAAAATCAATTTTTCTATTGGCTGGTCCTTCCATATACCTGAAAAATTTCACCTGCGGATGGGTAAGGGCGATGAAAGCTCCTGGTTCATTGCCTATTGGTATCCTCAAATAGCCGTCTATGATGACATCAATGGCTGGGATACTTTCCCATATGAAGGAATGAAAGAATTTTATCTGGACCCAGCTTCATTTGAGGTAGAAATAGAAGCTCCAAATACCTTTGGAGTTTGGGCGGGAGCAGAACATCTAAATCCAGAGGAGGTTTATCAGGCTTCCTTTATTAAAAAAATAGAAGAAGCTTATGCATCCGATGAAGTACACCGCTTGATTACAGCAGAAGACATCAAAGCTGGCAAACAACCTTTTTTGAGAAATACCCCAACTCTGAAGTGGAAGTTTCGGGCCGAACGAAGCCCTGATTTTGCCTTCACCTTTAGTGATCATTATCTCTGGGACGCAGCGGGAATAACGGTGAAGGATGGAAGACGTATTAAAGTCAATGCAGTATATAGGGAAATAGCAGAGGATTTTCAGAGGATGGCCAAAATGACATGTATTGCTATTGATCATTTTTCAAATAATTTACCAGGGGTGCCCTATCCATATCCCCTCATGACAGTGGTCCACGGTGTTAATGATAATACTTCCGGAGGCATGGAATTCCCAATGATCTGTAATAATCCAGCCTCTTTGGATCAGGGAAGATCAGTGGATATTGCAAGCCATGAAATTGCTCATATTTATTTTCCATTTTATGTGTTGACCAATGAAAGGCGCTATGCCTGGATGGATGAAGGATGGGCGGCTATGCTCCCAATGGAATATATGAAAGAAGTAGCTCCCTCTACCGATCGCCTGGCCAAATATACCCGGCAGCTGTCACAGTTCATATTTGGATATCAGTCAGATCTGCCAATTATGGTGCCCACTTATAATTTAAGCAGTTACACCTATTTCGGAGGAGCCTACTCAAAACCAGCCCTGGCCTATTATTATTTGCAGGAAGAATTGGGAAAAGAATTATTTCAAAAATCACTACAAGAATTTATTCATCGCTGGAAATTTAAACACCCGATTCCCTATGATTTCTTTTTCACCTTTAATCAGGTTTCCGGAAAGGACTTGGATTGGTTTTGGAATTCCTGGTTTTTTCAATCCGGAATACCAGATTTAGCCATTGGAGAGACTGAAATGACAGATGGAGGATTCATGGTACAAATTATCAATAAGGGCTCTTTACCGGTACCTGTTGAATTGGAACTCAGCTATAAAAATGGGAAAAAGGATAAGCAAAGCAAAACAATTGGTATATGGGCCGATGGGAAAAAATCCGTCTGGATAAAAACCGACAAAGACTTAAAATCCATTCGCCTAGGTGGACCCTATGTTCCTGACCTAAATCCAGATGATAATTATAAAGCCATTCATTGATTAGGATAATTTTTCCGAAATGAAAAAGCACTTATTATGAAAAATCCAAGAAGAAAATTTTTGATGCAGAGCGGAATGATGGCCGGAGCTTTTTTCGTGCCTACCTTCAAAAAGGATACCACTTCTTCTCTATATTCATTTATACAAAAAAATAAGCATCGTTCACTTGATACAATAGTTAAGGATGAAGCATTTTGGTATCAAGTGAGTAAAGGCTACACTTTGACCTCAGAATATCTCAATGTAGAAAACGGATATTACAGTTTGATGTCGAATGAAGTATTAGAGGCTCAAAAGAAAAACATGCAGCGGGTAAATGAATCTCCATCCTGGCATATGCGCAAAGAAATGGGGACTCAAAGGAAACGGATTAAAAAAGAACTTGCGCGATTTGCCGGCGTACCAGTTGAAGAAATAGCTTTATTACGCAATACTACCGAAGCCTTAAATATTTTGTTGCTCGGTATTGATATCCCGGAAGAAGGAGAGATTTTATACAATGTACAGGATTATTTCAGCATGAAGCAAGCCATTGAAATGCGGGCCCGGCGAACTCATGCCAAGGCACGCCAGCTAAATCTGGAGCTTCAAAAACTGTCAGATGCTGAAATAGTTAAGGCTTATGAAGAAGCCATTTCTCCCCAAACTAAGGTCTTGCTACTTACCCATCTCATCAATGTAACCGGGCAAATATTACCCATTAGATCTTTGGTGGAAATGGCGGAAAGTAAAGGAGTAGAAGTCATCGTTGATGCGGCCCATTCTTTTGCCCATATCCCCTATAAAATTCCAGACTTAGGTTGCAAGTACTTTGGAACCAGCTTGCACAAATGGCTGGGAGCACCGCTTGGTACCGGTATGATGTATATCCAGAAAGATAAAATTGAAGGGATAGAACCTTTAATTGGCTGTACGGCATATCAGGATACAGACATCCGAAAATTTGAATTCTTTGGGACTCATCCTGCTCATTCTGATTTGTCTATTTCAGCAGCCTTGCGATTTCACCAGGCTTTAGGATCCGAAGTAATTGCTGCAAGACTGCATCATTTAAAAACTTATTGGACAACAAAGCTAGCCAAATTGCCCGGCCTGAAAATTCAAACTCCTCTAGAAAAAGGACGTTCCTGCGCCATCGCAAATGTGTTCCTGGAAGGTTGGAAGGTTAGGGAACTGGAAAAAAAGATAATGAATGAATATGGCATCCATATTATGGCCATTGACTATCAGGGTGTGGAAGGACTCAGAATCACTCCTCATCTGTACACACTGAAACCTGACCTTGATCGATTGGTTCAAGCCTTCACAGAAATTGCTAAATGATTTGATCAAAATGAAATTAAAATTAAGATGAAACAACTCTATACAATATTTATCCTTAGTTTCTTTTTAGCTGCTTGTAATATGCAGGAGGTAGCACCGGACAAACCCTCTGATGAGGAATCTATCCAAATAAAAAGAAACCTGCATGAACCCAACCTACAGCCTTTGGTTTTGAGGGTGATCAATAAAAATGGATACGGGTATGACCCGGACTATACCCAATATATTAGTAAACCCTCTCCCTGGTATTCAGACTTTTTTGGTTTACAAGCATTACAAACACTCGATAAAGAAACCATTCAGTCCGATTTTGTGCCCAAACATGCAAGCTTGATAAGTGCAGACAGTAACCAACTGGTATTAGATTTTGAAAAACTAGGGAAAGCTACTTTTTATATTAATACTTCATTGGTTGTTAGACAACTGGAAATACCTGTTGATCATGTTTCTTTTGAAGGAGAGACCTGGCAGGACTTTACCAGTAATATAGAAACCTTTATGAGTATTCTTCAAGAAGAAAAACTGGAAGAAAAATACCTTATCCCTAACCCCAATTATGAGCTTGAAAAAATTATTTACCAAAGACTGAATGAAGATCTGGAAGCCACTCCAATTATCGTTGATCCGGATCTGGGACAATTTTCTTCTCAGGAAAATGGAGTTTTCATTTTTCCGGACCTGGTTCATGGCGATTCTGTTCGATTTAATGCTTTAAAATTACTGGTTAAGGAAGCTGATTTTGATTGGATCGGCTTGGAAATGCTTTCGGATGAACATCAGGAAACCATGAACGCCTTTCTTTCAAATGAGGAATCTTCTTCTGCCTTTCAGGAAGCTTCAGCCAAACTAATAGAAGTATATCAGTTGGCATGGACTATTAATACTACTGAAAAGAATCCATGGCTGAATCTTTTTAAAACTTTAAAAGATCGAAACAAAAAAGTGTACGGAATGGAACCCTCCAACTTGGCTTACTTGATTTTTAGGTTTGGTGAAACGGATTTTGGAGGGGCGGTCAGAAATATTATCTGGGCTTCCAATATTCCAGAAAATGGACGGGGTATAGTTTTTGGAGGTAAAGCCCATTTTAATCATTCCAAGGCCATAGATTTTCAGGATTTTGCCCAACAAAGAAATAATCTCTATCAATTTTTCTCCCAAGAAGAAATTAAAGACCGAAATTAAATGAAACAGAATATAATTATTGGATGGCTCGGTATTGGATCATTGGTGTTTAACATATTGGGCTGTAGCCCTGAAACAACTTATGATATTGTTATTCTCAACGGCACAATTGTAGACGGTACAGGAGAAGAAGCCTATGAGGCCGATCTAGGCATTAACGGAGATACCATTGCCTTCATCGGAAATCTAAAGGAAAGGCAGGGAACTGCTGTTTTTGAGGCTGATGGGCATATCATATCTCCAGGTTTTATAGACATCCATACTCATTGTGATAATGGATTGGATCATCCCGAAACTCGAGCCAATTTGACCTATCTAATGCAAGGAGTGACCTCGGTAGTTACCGGTAATTGTGGCTACCGAAAATATTCCATTGAAAAAACCAGAAGCTTATACGATTCTATAGGAGGCATTGGTACCAATGCCCTTCCTTTGATCGGTTTTGGCACAGTTCGATCTGCTGTTTTAGGTAGGGAAGATCGTGCTCCCTCAGCTGAGGAATTAGAAAAAATGAAGGAAGTGCTTCGGCAGGCGCTTCAGGATGGTGTCTGGGGGATGTCTTCTGGTTTGCAGTACGTTCCTCAGAAATATTCAACAATGGAGGAGGTGATTGAAGTAACAAAGGTGTTAAAAGAATTTGATGTCATTTATACCACCCACATGCGTAGTGAAGAGGAGCAAATCATGGAAGCCCTTGCGGAGGCCCTTCAAATCATTACTGAAGCAGGAGTTCCGTTGAACATCAGCCACCTCAAAGCTAATGGTAGGATGAACTGGAAATATATGAAAGATCTTTTTGAAGTGGTAGAGCAAGCACAAGCCAATGGAGCCATAATTACTGCCGACATGTACCCTTATGACAAATCAGCTACTACAGAGCTTTATGACATTTTGCATATACCAGCAGAATTGGAGGCTCTGACTAATCTTCAAAAAAAATTAAACAGCGATATCGAGGGTGAAGAAAAAAATCAGGCCAGGGCAGCGTTTGAGGCGGCCCTTCAAGAAGCCCTCAAAGATCCTTCTCAAAGGGCTAAGATTAAGACTTTAACAGAAAAAGGAATCCCAGGTAATACCAACTGGGTTGCCAAAGGAGGCTGGAATTATTTTTCTATAGTGAATGCTCCCAAAAACCCAGATCTACTGAATAAAATGTTTATTGAGCTAGCCGAAGAATCAGGCCGTGAACCATTCGAAATAGCAGCGGATTTGATTATTGAAGAGGGCTCCGATATTGTCATTTCTCTCAGTACCATGTTAGAAGATAATTTGCTTCTTCAATTGAAAAAGGATTGGGTAATGGTTTCCTCAGATGGTTATGCTGTTCATCCCGATCACACCGGAGTTCATCCTCGTAGTTATGGTAGTGCAGCCAGAGTGTTGAGAAAATATGTTCGCGAAGAAAATATTTTGACGCTTGAAGAAGGGATTTATAAAATGACCGGATTGCCGGCAGAAACCTTGGGTATGGAAGATCGAGGTATTTTAAAAACAGGCCAGGTAGCAGATCTGGTCGTTTTTGACCAGGATGAAATTTATGATGGTAGTACTTACCTGGATCCTCATCAGTATGCCTCAGGTATTGAATTGGTTTTTGTAAATGGAGATTTGGCAGTAGAAAAAGGAGAATTTAAAGAAGTTTACAGTGGGAGGTTTTTGTTAAAAAAATAGTGCTTGAATATATTAGAAAATGTTCCTTTTTGCATTGAAATGCTTATTATGGAACATTTTCTAAATTTTTAGCTTCTTTTTATTTTAATTACATACTATTCTTCAATTTTGAAATATTTAAAAATAGGATACACAATCGAATGCTCCTTAGCCCCCATCATAATTAAATATTCGTCCATCAAATTCCAGCCCAATAAACCGTCTCTAATCTGTGGCTCCAATGCATAAAAAATGAGATTGGCCAAAGGCTGAGCCATATCCACCTGATAAGTGCCGGCAGGAAAAACCTGACCAGAAGAAGGGGAAAATTCACCTATCAAAGTCGTCATATTATAGGGCCGCCAGCCCATAGGCTTATAGGTCATTTCCTGAACGTTAAAAATTTCTCCAGTAGCCTGGACGGGCTTGTCTAGTTGATTGACTTTAATACCATGTATTTTTAATTTTTCAACAATGAAAGCCATATCTTCAGGGATTAGGTATCCTCTTGGAACTGTAGCTTCTTTCGTTCCTACCGGTTTGGTTATCAAATCCACATTAGGAACTAATTCAGGTGGATTCGGGCGGTCCAGTTCTTGCAAGCTGGTGCCAGGAATGGGTTTCTTTTTTCGATCTCTAAAGGCATATACAGATATTTTTCCGTCGGACACATATTTGCCAGAAACATAGTTTTTTAAGCTACCGGAAGCCGCTTTTTCTTTAACCAAATTAACCACTTCATCATCTGCTTTTTGACAAACAGCCACCATTTCTTTAGCGTTTTTGTGACAGTATTCCAAAAGCGCATTGGTATAGGCATAAGAGGAATAAATCGCTTTTTCAAAGGACTGTCCGCCAGGGGTTTCTACCAAAATGGCCAGGCGATTTCTGAGACCATAGCCACTTACCATAAACTTTCCTTCTGTAGCCCAAATGGCATTATCGTGGGTGAATTCAGTAGGAGGCCAGCCTTCATTCAATGCACAGTGCATTCCGATCTCTATCTTTGAAGTTTTACGTGCCTCTTCTACGATAGCAGGAAACATTTTATAGGTAACATAATCTCTAGGTTCCTGATGAGCCGTCATCACATTTGAAGTGCCATGAGCGATGGCATAGCCATGGCGGGTATTTCCCATTCTGTGGGTGTCATAAATTAAAACAGGATCCCAGGTGGTGGTAACGGTTTTATAGGCTCCAACCATGTTTTTGGTTTCCAATTTGATGGCATCTCTGTTGACATCATATCCAGCAGCATTTTGACGAACCCCATACAGTCTGGGATTGGCCCCATGCACTACTCTGGTTTCATTACCATCGACATTAAAATTAGGATTGACCAAAATGATTAAATTATCCAGCAAGTATTTTTTTTCTCCGAATAAAATATCTCGAATCACCATCAATAAAGCTTCTTTTCCCTCTCCTTCATCTGGATGAATACCTCCCTGTAAATAGACTACTGCCTTACCTGATGCTTTGGCTTCTCTGGGGGAAGTGACTCTGGGATTAGACATCACCAAAACAGGACTGGTTCTTCCCATATCGCTGACAAACATATTGAACACATGGACATTCTCACTCTTCCACATCAGCATGGAAAAATAGTCAAGAATGTCTTCCCATTTGGCAGTATAGGTGAAATCTGCTTTTTCACAAGCAGTTCTTAATTCCTCCGGCCAACGGCCATTCCAATTGGAAGGGACGTCATTGCCCCAGTATATTTTTTGTTGTGCCATTATGGGTAAGGTGAGGAGTAAAAAAAGAGAAAGGTTTAAGGTTTTTCTCATCATGAAAAGGGTTTTGATAATTTCAATGAAAAAGGCGCTTGCAAGCGCCTTTTTCATTGAAATTAAATTTTTTCATTAGGGCTTGCGGAATTTTGGTCTGGGAGAAATAATTTTAAAACCAAATTCAAGTGCTGCCTTATTAATCTTGGGCAATTCTTCCTCTAACATTTCATCAAGCGATTCCAACTCTGTTGTCAATTCTTCTGAAACCTCTTCAAAAAATAGGATAGCCTGATCTGTAGGAGGATAGTCGCCGCGTTGTTGGTCAGCCAATAAAAAGGCCAGGCGGTTATTGATTCGGATACCATAATTGAGGGGATCCTGATAACTCTGATTTTTGGTCATGTGTATATTATTCTCTACTCCCTCCAGACGATCTTTTAAATTGCTCATCAGATTCAGAACGTCTTCACTTTTAGGATTGGCCTCTATCTTTTCCTTCAGATAAGCCATATCCTTTTTCAAGCTTCGAATATCGATGATGGCCTGATTGGCTTTTGTTACCTGATTACGTACCTGAATTAGATAGTCGAATTGCTTTTGGTAATCTTCTGGAGTATTATCAAGTCTCGGATCTGGAACGATCTCAAAGTTTTGAGATACCGACTCCCCATTAATGGTCAATACAGCTTTGTAAGTACCAGGAGGAGCCTTAGGGCCACGATTTGGAGAACTGTATAAAATCATTCCTTCAAAGGCCTTAAAGCCAGGATAGCGCATGTCCCAAACAAAGCGGTTACCACCTAAAGCTGCTTTTAAGGCTTGATCGCCTTTTTCTTTAGAGCTATAGGTTTGTATAATGTCACCATCCTCTTCTTTAATTTCTAGTTTTACTTCCGCTTTCTCATCCCAATTATTGATCATATAATGAAACATAACCCCATCAGGATGATTTTTTCCCTGTTTCCGGAAGTCTACACCTCTGCCTCCTCCCTGAGCCAAGCGATAAGAATCTTTTGGTTTAAAAAGAAAGAAATCAGCGCTGAGCACTTTATCATTCAGCTGATGTAAAGGAGTAAGGTCATCGAGTATCCAGAAGCTTCTTCCATGAGTAGCGGCGATGAGGTTATTGTCACGTACATGCAGGTCCCGAATGGATGTAATGGGTAAGTTTAACTGAAAAGGCATCCAATTGGCTCCATCATCAAAGGAAATGAACATGCCCCATTCAGTGCCGGCGTACAAGAGTCCATCCCTGGTTTTGTCTGCACGAATGGCTCGTGTGTAATAGTTCTTGGGGATACCATTTGTAATCACTTCCCAGCTTTTCCCATAATTATTTGTTTTGTATAAATAAGGAGTGTAATCTCCAAATTTGTATGAAGTAGCCGCCACATAAGCAGTCCCCTTTTTAGTGGGGTGTACATCAATACAATTCATCATATTCAAGCGGGGACCAGGAGGGGTAACGTCTGTCCATTTTTTTCCACCATCCCTGGTAACACTTAGCCTGCCATCATCTGTACCAGCCCAAATCAAACCTTCTTCAAGGGGGGATTCTGTTACGGCAAAAATATTGGCATAAAACTCCGCTCCGGTGTTGTCCTGGGTAATGGGGCCACCCGAAGAGCGAATCGTTTCTGCATCATTTCTTGATAAATCCGGACTGATCACTTCCCAGGACTGACCTCCATTAGTAGTTACGTGCAAGAAATTAGATCCTGCATATAATTTATTGGGATCATGAGGACTAAAAAATATGGGATAGTTCCAATTGAAACGGTATTTCATAATCTCTGCACCACTCCCTGCAGGGTTATCTGGCCAAACGTTAGTAGACCGAACTTGTCCCGTACTGTGATCCAATTTCATCATATAGCCTTTGTAAGTTCCCCCATAAACGATATCTGGATTTTTCGGATCTGGAGCCAAGTGAGCGGACTCTCCACCTGCCGAAGGTTCCCAGTCACGCTCGGAAATAGAACCTCCTTTACTACGATGGTTAATTCGGATACTGGTATTGTCTTGCTGGGCACCATATATTCGGTATGGGAAATGATTATCCGTAGTCACACGATAAAATTGTGAAGTGGGTTGATTATAATAAGTGGTCCAGTTGGCGCCCTGATCATAACTGACTTGAGCTCCACCGTCATCTGCAATGGCCATGGTCTTATTATTGTCTGGGTTTATCCAAAGATCGTGATGATCACCATGAGGTGTACTGATCTGAGAAAAGTTTTTACCCCCATCCTTCGATACCCAAAATCCAACATTACAGACATAGACCAAGTCTTCATTTTGAGGATCTGCATATATCCTGGAATAATACCAGGCTCTTTGTCGCAAATTTCGATTGGCGGATGTCTTTTGCCAGGTTTTACCTCCGTCATCGGAACGAAAAACACCACCATCTTGATTTTCAATGATAGCCCATAGCCGTTCTGAATTTTGAGGTGAGACGGTTATACCAATGATGCCGTTAACTCCAGTCGGCAAACCTGGATTTCGGGTAATATCAGTCCAGGTTTCGCCGCTATCTGTACTTTTCCAGAGCTTACTTCCTGGTCCGCCACTGTCCATGCGATAACCATTGCGTTTCATTTGCCAGGTAGAAGCATAAATTATTCTGGGATTGTTAGGGTCTAAAATGAGATCAACTGCTCCCGCTTTATCACTTTCAAACAAAATACGATCCCAGCTCTCACCTCCATCTTTACTTCGATAGACACCTCTCATATCATTGGGTTTCCAAAGGTTCCCGATCACGGCTGCGTATACCAAATCTGGATTTTCAGGGTGTACCCGGATTCGACCGAAATGCTCCGAATCCTCAAGGCCGATGAACTTCCAGCTTTTTCCGGCATCTGTGCTGCGCCACATTCCTTTACCTGAAGAGACATTTCCACGCAAAGTCTGTTCTCCTTCTCCCACATATAATACATTGGGATCACTTTCTGCAACGGTAACTACCCCAATGGATCCTCCAAAATATCCATCAGAAATACATTGCCAGCTGTTTCCGCCATCCATTGTTTTCCATACACCGCCGCCGGCTGTTCCCATATAATAAAGGTTAGGGTTTTCTTTAACGCCTACGACCGTTCCGGCCCGTCCACCGCGGAAAGGGCCAACTAAGCGCCATTCCAGAACGTCAAGTTTCTCTGGGTCAAGATTTTTGACCGCTTGTGCATCTGAGTTTGAGGGTAAAAAGAAAAAAAACAGAAGAAATAAAAGAGAAAGAGATTTTACGATACGAAAAGGGCTTATATCCATTTTGTCTTTTTTTTTTTTGAAAAATACGAAATACGGTGAAAATTTCTACTCGAATGAAATAGTCATATTAATGGGGCTATCCAAGCTTCTTTTCAAAATTACCAAAACTTATTTTCAAGCATGGAAATTAGGGACATGCCTGCGGCAGCACCCGAGATAAAGACGTTCCATTCACGGTGTTTAACTCCTATAACATTGAGGAATAGAAAGGCAATACTAACAATAAAAAATACAACCAAAAGCTGTCCCAGTTCAATACCTATATTAAAGCCTAACAAGGGTATCACTATAGCGGAAGGATCCATTAACAAAGCCTTGAAGTAGTTAGAAAAATCCATTCCGTGAATGAACCCAAAGAACAAAGCCATCAGATAGTTTCGCCCCATTTTGGAGTTTTTCTCAGCTAAATCTGGCCCCATTACATTGTGGAGAGCAGTGATGAATATCGTTAAGGGGATAAGGAATTTGATAATATTAGAAGGGATCGTGAAGGTATCTAGTGAGGCAAGGGCCAAGGTAACGCTGTGGCCGATGGTAAAAGCGGTTACCAAAATGAGAATATTTCTCCACTGCTGAATTCGATAGACAGCGCAGAGGACTATCAGGAAAAGGATGTGGTCGTATCCCGCCAGATTAGAAATATGCTCGAACCCCAATTTTAAGTAAAAGGCAAATGGTTGCATATCAAAAAGTTAGCTGATGAGCAGGTGTTTTTTTATTAAGCATCAAACTTTTGGATTTACCGTTGACATGGGCATAGACTATGTTGTTTTGATCGAAGAACAGGTCGGTGAAAACTGCATTTTTGATTTCTAAGGATGTCAATGGCCGAGGCTGCTGAGCCTCAAAGTAAACCCATAAAGCGGTATTATCCCCTTCGCCACTTAGTTTCTTATGCTTAATCTTTAGGTCAACTACCTTTCCATTGACTTTGACATAGAAAAACCGGTTGAGATACTCCAGCAACATTTGATTAGCTTTAGCTGGCTCATTGGGTTGACAGAAAGCAAGTTCTTTACTGTAGGGATCGAAAACTATGGCTTCATTGACATCCGTTAGAAAGAGCTTGAGATTGATGCTAAGGAGTTGCTTTCCTGAAGTATATTCAATCTCACATAATGACAACCTCAATGGATGATATGAGGTTGTCACCGTTGGCACCGACTGTCCCAAAAGAATTAAAACGCACAATAATTTGTACATAGTCTTAAAATTTACAACTTAGGACAAGCCTTCAGATTGTAATTTCTCTGCAACAGCTTGGACATCTTTAAAGACTCGAATTATATTGCCTCCCCAAATTTTTTGAATCTGCTCTTCGGTATACCCACGCCTTACAAGTTCGATAGTGATGTTCATCACTTCACTGGCATCGAAAACCCCTTGGATTCCTCCACCTCCATCAAAATCACATCCAATTCCGACATGATCGATACCGGCTACCTTGACGATGTGGTCAATGTGATCTACAACATGTTTAACAGTTGCAGGAGGATCAGGGTACTTTTCGCTAAGTTCTCTGAAGGCTTGTCGTAATGCTGTTCGTTCTTCATCCGTCATTTCACTAGCTGGTTTCATATTGGCACGAAGTTCAGCTACTGCGGAATCACGAGCTGGGTTAGGGGGTGCATCTCTAAGATAGGTAGCCAGCATGGTAAGTTGTACAACACCACCATTTTCTGCCATTAACTTCAACATCTCATCGGTCATGTTGCGGTCGTGTTCAGTTACAGCTCTGGCGTTAGAGTGGCTGGCAATGATTGGTGCTTTGGACAGGGCAATTGCATCGTAAAATACGCTATCATTACCATGAGAAACATCTACCATGATGCCCAGGCGATTCATTTCTTTGACTACATCTGCTCCGAATTCACTAATGCCACCATGTTCTGGTCCGTCAGAATCTGTTGCAGAGTCTGCCAAGTCGTTGTTTGATGAATGCACCAAGGTGATATAGCGTACCCCTTTTTCAAAATACAGCTCCACATTGGAAATATCATTTCCAATAGGATAGCCGTTTTCAATTCCGATATAAATGGCGCGTTTACCGTCCTTTTCCAGGGCATAAGCATCATCTGGGTTGAGGGCTAGTCCAACTATATCTGAATTTTTACTAGTAGAAGCTACGATTGAATCTATCATTTGCAAGCATAGAGCTTTGGCCCGGGTATTACCATCGTCATCACGAATGTCTTGTGCGACAAAGGCGGCAAAAAAGATGGCATCTAAACCACCCTCTTTCATTCGTGGATAGTCAACTTTTGAACCCGTTTCATTGGGATCATGCCGTTCGGCCATATCAAAACCCGGCTGGATCATGCGCAAGGGCGTATCGGCATGAGTGTCAACGGTGAGCACACGATCATGGATTTCAAGTGCTCTTTGGGTCATTTCTTCTTCAGTTTCTTCTTCGCTTGTATTCGATTCTGCTGTACAGCCGCCTATTAATAAGGCTAACAGGAAAAAAAAGGGATAAATGTGACGTGACTTTTGAAACATAGTTATGGCTTATGTGATTAAGAGTAATATGGTGAATTTACGAAAATTAAAGAAAGTTGAACAAAAATACAGTTGCTATGACTTTCATATTTAAAAGGTTTGATTAAACCCTCATTTTTTGAAATATCAGTTGCCTCTGTAAATGCAACTGTGTTGCAAAATAATTAAAAAATACCTTAACTTTGCAAAATTGTAGCTCTAAAGAATGATTGCTTTATAATGTAATCGAGGCCATTTGGATAGGAACAGTTGACAGAAAATGAGTTTATAGTTCTACAATAATGATCAAACCAGCTCAAACCTATGAGCAAGAAATTTCTTTAGACGAGGATTAGTTCTAATAAATTAGACAATAGGGTTGAACCGTAATAGTTCGGCCCTTTTCAATTCTTGTTGATAAAACTAGATAAATCAGGTCCATACCTGTCTATATTATTACCTAAATCATTTTAGTAGCCCCTCATCAATTAATAGGTAGGAAAATAAGGGCCCCAATCTAATATCACTATTGCAACACAGTTGCAATAGTGATATTATTTTTTATATTTGCAACAGCATTGCATTTAATAGCCTGCCTGCTTGCTAAAGCAAAAAAGGCAATAAAATACTCACACTTAAATGCAATTAACCACAAGTATGGGCATCCCACTCATTGAAAATGTAAAACTTCCTGTTCAAATGCCTACATCCTTGTAGATTCTCAGAGAGAAAGGGATAGATATCAGATTACTTACGACACTTATTTTAGGTTCACAAATTTAAATTGAATTAAACATCTTAACTTTTTTTAATTATGCTGCAACGAAAATTTGATGAAGTAGTTAAAACCTATTTTCCAGATGCAATGGACGCCAAGGACACCTCCATTAATGTTCTTGGTAAAATGCAAATTGAACATAATATTGATATTTCCAAGGTGTTGATGGCCACGTCGGTGTGCTCAGATGATATTAACGTTCCTTCGACAACATTCTTTAACGTGTTATTTGGTCCATTTATCATGGGGGGCTTAGGAGGCTTACCTTTCGCTGGGCAAACCGGTATGACTGCTTTTGCTCATCATATTCCTGATAATGGTAGTGCTTTTATATTTTATGGTCCTCACATAGGAATTACACTTGATGGTGATTTGGGTAAGATGTATCGACCTCGTCAAGAGGAAACCGGGAACTCCTGTGGTGCATTGATGTTGGCACTGAGTCGATTTCAAGACAGCAACTATAAACCAATTATCAATGATGATGATTATCAACAAATGAAATTGGAAGAAAGCTTGCTGCCTTATAGAGAGCAAATTTTAGACAGCGATAATTCTCAAAAGGCGATTACGGAAGCGACTTATCAAATTATCGACAGAAAGATTCATGAACATATAGTGTCTTGCAAAGATGAATTCAATGTTGACAGAATTACTCTTTTGGGAGGGATCATAATCAACACAGACAATGGATTGGATGACTACTTTGATGTCAGAAACTTTGAAGTAATTAATGTTAATAGTCTTTAAGGTAAGCTGTTGAATTTAAGTAATTAAAATTGTTTGCGAATTGAAAATTGAAATGCATCATTCTTCATTTCATTACAGTCCAAACTTAGCAGTCTAATGCAAAAGCTGTTATATTTTATTTGTCCTACAGATTGCCTTGAATCTATTATTAACCATACATTCAGGCATGAAAATTATTATTATAGTTCACTTGGGAATTCCGTTGAATTTGATAATGAGGTAGTAGGACAAATAAAAGAGTTAATTTTAATAAAGAATATCAGAGAAATCTCTTTTGTCCTTTCCAGTGACAACCGTATCGTATTGGATGCATTGAGCAATCAGGACTTTTCTGATATAACGGGTTTAAATAATTATCATAACCATATTATCAAGGAAAAAGAACGTTCAGAAGTATTCTGGAAAACACTGAATCATCAACGATTAATCCTTTCCTATCATTTGAATGGTAAAATGAAAGAATTAAAACTCAGGTTAAACGATTCATTTTTTGATCAGCTAAAAATAAGTGGCCAAATTTATAATAAGCAAGAGAATACTTTTCATGCCATCTATCCTGAATTGATATGCGTCGAATACTTAAATTTAAATTAGGATTTGAAGACACCAATTTAATTTAACGTCCTTTTAGCATGGCATTTATCAAATTGACCTATTTCTCTATCCCCATTCCTCGTGATTACATATTGGCTGACTTAATGGCACTGCTGCACCTCGATCTGCTACCCAATTATCAACTTGGTTTTTTCGGAGATTTTCCAAAGCCTGAATAAGCTACCTTGCTTCATCGCATCCATTCTGGTAAGGGTGTGATCTGGTATAATGGCGGTCGACGATCCTGGAGGTGCTCCACAAGATGATCCCACATCCGCCTAATGAAATACGGATCGTTCATCACATCGTGACCTCGGTTTGGGAGTAGTAGCACATCCACATCACGATTTGCTTCGATAAAACCCTGAGCAAGTGCAAGTGTCTGTGCATGGTGAACAACTCGGTCAAGGGCTCCATGAACTAGGAGCAACCGGCCTTTAAGGCGAGCGGCGAGTGAAACGTTTGATTCTTGCTCGGAAGTCCCAAAACGGAGTCCTTGGTGTCGCTCCACCCAGGGGCCCCCGAAGCGGAGGTCATGGTTGCCGCCTGAAGCTACTGCAACGTGATAAACATCCGGTTGTTCCAAAAGCGCTCGCACAGTCGCATTCGCACCACCGGAATTGCCATACACTCCAACACGACTTAAATCCATCTGGGGGTAACGAGAGGCGAGCTCATTCAGCACACGCGGACGAAAGTCCAAACCAACACTGTGCAGATTGCCACGAGAACCAGCACGGAATGCCCGAGATCTTAGCCCTGAGCCAGGCGCATCAATGAACACCACCAGAAAGCCGAGATTAGCCACAGCCTGTGCGTGTGTGAAGCGGTTAAGAAGCACCTCACCCAGACGAATTGGGGCCCATCTACCATCAGGAATCGGATATAAACATTCGACGATCGGATACTGAGCAGAGGAATCGAAGCTTGACGGGAATAGGATCGTTGCATATATATCTCCAGGCGCACCCTCTATTGAGATGCGCTCACGCACTGGCCATGACCATCCGGTTGCCTTTAGGCGTGATAAGTCAGACGTTTCGACTACACTGATCAAGGCCCCATCGGCTTGGTGAAGACTCATGGTCGTCTCGCGATCAAAACCTGATGTGACGTCAACAAAGTGCTGGCCAGTAGGGGACACTTTAATCGCGTGGTCGGCAGTGGCTGAGGTGAGCGGCAAGATCTCGCCGGTCTGGACATCAACTTGCACAAGCATTTGATGGTATGGATCATCTGATTTATCGAAGCCGGCAATCGTCACAAATAGCTTGGAAGCATCTTCACTTGTCCAAAGTAAATCGCGAACGACGAAGTTTCCGCGAGTTATCTGGCGAGGAGGGGTGCTACCATCGAGAGAATAAAGCCATAATTGACCCTTCCCATCTCGCTCAGAAAACCAAATGACTCTGTCACCTGAAGCGGCAAGACGAACGTTTGGATCACCTGCCCAATGTAGATTCCAGAACATGCCCGTTTTCGATTCCTCTTCGATGACCCTCTCAGCGGAACCTGTGGCTGGATTTATTTGCCAAAGTGTCAGTCGGGTGCCATCGCGAGAGGCGAGCAATATGAACAATCGTGTTCCATCATCAGACCAGAACACCTGTCTGCCGCTGATTGCCGAGGACCACCCAGTTGCCTCCAGATGAATAGGCACAACTCGCCAGGTCGGCTTAGTAGCTAGATTTGTATTGCGGGTGACGACTGCGAACCGCAGTCTTGGTGCCTCAGCTAAGGATCGTGTACCGCCGTTGAATGGAATTAAATGAGGGGCAGGTCGTCCCTGGTCATTGAGCGATGCGATAAGAGGGGCATTCTCGACCAGACTTCTATCGATAAACTCGACTAAGAAAGCTTTTCCGTTTGGGGCCCATTGGGCATTTTCACGCATGGAGGTATTGAAATTGGGGAAGGCTAGCCTGACAGAATCCTCCTCTCCTTTGTGTCTGAGTTCAAGCTGTCCGCCAGACCTTGTTAAATACCATTCATCGTCCGGCGACTTGCTGCCAGCGATGATAGTGGGGTTGGGAAAAACACATTGATAAGTTGCCAATTCACATAACATAAGGCCCTCCTTTGTTCGCAGCTCGATTTGCCGAGTCTTTTGAGAACCTGTGATGCTTAGGACCTCGAGACGGTTCGAATCAACAATACCTTCAGGAAGAACAGCAGCCAATCTTGAGTGCTCGAATGCGGACTTATTCACTCCAGTTTTCGCATTAACTAGTCGATATTCCCAGCCCTTTGGGCTGTCTCGACGATACCAGAAGAACTCTGGATCAGCTTCAATCCAATGAGGCTCAAACTCGACATTTCGTGCGAATTCGGTGACGTTCCAAGGTAGGAAGCGCTCTGCTTTCGCATACCTCTCAGAAGACATTTCCAACTCCGACTGGCCTTCAGCCTTCGTTGCGCATATGGCCAGGAAGATCATTATTGCTCTGGTAAACCAGTTGACTCCCCATTGGTAACGATAAACACTAGTGCAGAGGCCTGCAATAGACATAAGTCGTAGAAGTCGTTTTTTGAAGGAAACTAGATGTAGTGGAATTTCACCAGGTTTTTCAGCTTCCAGAGGAGATACATGTTTGTGTCCAAACTCTTTCATTGGAATAAATATATTGATGTAGCAAAAATATAATTTTTGCGACTTAGTTGCATTAATTTTAAATATTATACTCAAACGAATGATTTAATAGCTTCAGGTTATTTAAGCTGACGACCTACCCCTTTTTTAATGAAAAAAATTTACTAATTTCGTTATGAACGATAATTCAAGATATGATGCTAATCATGACTTAAATTCATCAGAAATTCTTTCCATGTCTTTGAAACGGTATTTGACATTAATTTGCTTATTTGTTGCATGTACCTCTGCACTATCTGCTACAAATGAATCTGAATGGGCTACTCTTATTTTAAAGAAAATCTACATCCAAACGGGTAACTTCAGTATCGAATTACCTCAGGTTCAGATCCGCGACTCCAGGGAGTTTATGGCTGCCTATTCGCCAGATCGAAACACCATTTACTTGGAACAAACAGCACTCAATGTTTGTCGATCTTTTGGAAAGGACGCTGAGAAAGCTTTAGCCTTTTTGCTTGGTCATGAGCTAAGTCATGCCTTTCAACAAGTAGGTTGGGCTACCAACTTCATCTCCTATGATTACCAAGAACATTCCTCTATACACCTAGAGAAGTCAGCAGATTTACAGGGAGCCATGGGAGCTATCTTAGCAGGCTTTGATATTCGCCCCATCATTCCTTCCCTTTTAGATCGGCTCTACAATGCTTATGGGCTGACCAATAGACGAGCTACTGGCTATCCCTCATTGGAAGATCGACAGACTACTGCGGCTCAAGTAAGCCAAAAAGCAAATGAATTGTGGCATCTTTACCAAACGGCCAATTACCTGAATGTCATAGAGCAACATCAAATGGCCATTTCTGCCTACGAACACATTCTTCAACACTATATAGGTAAAGAAATCTACAATAACCTGGGCTTACAATATGCTAAACTTGCTATGAATTTTAGCGGAAAAAATAGCGATCCCTTCATTTTTCCATTCGAGATTGAAACTGAAAGTCGCCTCAGCAAGGCACGGGCAGAAGACCTTAGTCCTGAAGAAATGCGAATTCGGAAGCGTTACTTATTGGCTGCATCTGCTTACTTCAATAAAGCGTTGGGTCTAGACCCTGGATATACACCAGCCAAAATTAATGCACTGTGTGTAAGTATTCAACTTGGCCGATTTCAATCGGTGATCCAGGCTTACGAATCCAGAACTCTCGCTGCCGGATTCAACTTTTCTGACTCGAGAACTTATGCCTTAGCCGACCTTAACATGATTGCTGGCATTGCCTATGCACTATCAGGTCAGTCCAATAATGCACACTTCCGCACTGCGATAGCCATTTTCGATAATCTTTCTCAGGATACAAACAAAAAGGTCCGTAGCCTAGCATTTTCCAATAAAAGCATACTTAATGGTGCAAAACCTATTCCACCACCAATGGGTAGTTGTCCGCCAGACCTTACTGCTGGAAATAATGTTGACGGCCTATCACTGTTTTCATTATTGGCTAAGCCTGGCCAATTTATCGACAAGGAAAAGCAAACGGAATTCTATTGGGAAGAACGGCTCCACTCTATCGCTCAGGTCATTCGTCATCGAGGTGCTGCTTTCCCTTTGCAACGGATTGTTAAACCTAGGCCTTCTGCTTCTAATGGTTTCAAGATTGGTCAATACGTCAATGAATTTCTTGCAAGCCATAAAAACCTAAGCTACACTACAATTGGAGCAGGAGAAAAATATTATCTGCACTTTCGCCATTGTAGAACGGTTCTTCTGATTGGTCCCAACGGAAAAATAGAAGAATGGGCTAAATACCTGGATTGAAAATTAAATCTCCCCGGAAACTGATAACCATTCGTAAATTTGGATATATATGAGCGATACACAATTAGAAACAGATAAGAAGTTACTTACAGAGCTTAAGCAGGGAAAGGTAGAGGCTTTCGAAGAACTGTATTCGCGCTATTTCAAAATGGCAGCCTCATTTGTTCAAAATAATGGTGGAAGCAGTGAGGATACTAAAGATATATTTCAGGAAGCTTTGTTTGTTTTGGTAAAAAAACTTAGACAGCCAGACTTCCAACTGACGGCAAAACTAGGAACGTATACTTTTTCCATAGTTCGGCATCTATGGTTAAAACGATTACGCCAAAAGGGGAATTACCAATTGGTAGATCAAGACAAACAACTTGAATCCATCCCCTTAAATGATAACGATATAGAGGTCAAGCAGGAAATGGAACACAAGCATGAATTGATCGCTAAAACTATGGCTAACCTTAAAGTAGAATGCCGCCAGATCATCCTGGCCTCTTATTATGAAAAATTGTCACATGCTGAAATTGCTGAAAAACTTGGATATGCTGTCAAATTTGTAAGAGTGAAATTGCACCGCTGTATGGAAAGTTTACGAAAAATGGTACATAAGCATCCCAGTATTAAGTCATTAAATTAAAATTAACCCCATCAACTGATACAAGACAAATTGTTAATCACTAAAAGCAAGCCTATGAAGGACGTAGACTATGAAAAAATAGATCGCTACCTTGAAGGTAAAATGTCAACTGAAGAATCTCAAGATTTTGAAGAAAAACTGAAAGCGGACGAAGCGCTTGCGGATGCTCTTGCCCTGCAAACGGATCTATTAAAGGGCATCGCACTCTTTGGTGATCAACAATTGCGTGAAAACATTCAGCAAGCAGAACGAAAAGTTACAAGCGGTGAAACTCTAGAAAAGCAGCCAAAAACCCGGATAATTTCTCTGTTTAGTACCAGAAACCTGGCTATTGCTGCCTCCTTTCTTATCTTGATTGTTGCTGGCTATTTCCTGCTCCGGCCATCTAATCAGCCTGGTCGCTTATACGCCAATTATTTTGAAATGGATCAGACTACACTGGAAAACGAGTTAGAAAACCTTTCCTTACTCGGAATGGGGATTGCCGATCGAGAACGGCGGGATCAACTCAAAGCTGGACTTGATCTGGTTCAGGCCGCGGAATATGATGAAGCTACAACAGCACTCCAAGACCATTTAAAGATCTATCCGCAAGATGAAGCAGCAATCTATTTTCTTGGCTTAAGTTTAATGCAAATTAATTCCTTTGAAGAGGCCATCAACGTTTTGGCTCCTTTTGAGGCCAATAAAGAAAGCGATTACCATGAAGATGCTCTCTGGTTCCAAGCTCTATCTTGGCTACAAATGAAGGACGGAACAGATAATGCCATTCGACTCCTGCAACAAATTGCTGAAGGTTCAGGCTCTAATTCCAGCATGGCTGCCACTTTATTGGAGGAATTAAATGCTAATAAATGAAAAACCTGCTGCTCATCATACTCTGCTATTTATTTAGCTCAATTGGTTTGCCAGCTCAGGAAGCTAAAAAAATGGCCTTGATTATTGCAGTTGGTGATTACGCTCCGGAAACTGGATGGAAATCACTTAATTCGGCCAATGATGTAGAACTGATTTCTGCTAGCCTACAAAGCCAAGGATTTCTCGAAAAAGATATTTTAGTGCTGCAAGATGCCAAGGCTAAAAAGGAAACCATAATTCACCATTTTAAGAAACACCTTATCGATCGGGCTCGGCCAGGAGATATTGCTTTTTTTCATTTTTCTGGACATGGCCAGCAGGTAGTAGACAAAAATGGAGATGAACAGGATGGATTTGATGAAGCCTTGGTTCCATATGATTCCCCCCAACGTTTTCAAGCTGGCATTTACGAAGGAGAACGACTGATCTCAGACGACGAGTTAAACCGATGGTTGCTCCAATTGCGGCAAAAACTTGGCAATAAAGGCCAGGTTTTGGTTGTATTGGATGCTTGTCATTCGGGTACAGCCACACGAGGATATGCACCTTCCAGGGGTAGCGAAACGCTTATGGCCGCCTCCAGCCAAAAGGTAACCATCACCGGCCGAAACGTTGCCGCTGATCGTTTTATGGAAACCGTCCAGGAAGCCGACCTGGCTCCCGTCATTGCTATTTCGGCTTCCAGCGCTCAGCAACTCAACTATGAATACCGCGATGCCAATGGACAATATTATGGCTCGCTAAGCTATGCTTTCAGCAAAAGCATGCAGAATATTCAACCCTTTACTTCCTATCGCGAACTTTTTGATCGTATTAAAATGGAAATGGTGGCCATTGCTCCACGACAAAATCCTCAAGTGGAAGGACATACGGATCGCATTCTATTTGGCAAGGCCCAGAGTCAAGATAGGGCTTATTTGTCTGTCGTAAGAGCATACAGTTCTCAGACGGTAATCGTGGACCAAGGCAGTCTGGCAGGTATCCACCCTGGCACCAAAATAGACCTTTTTCCTTCGAACGCTAAAAACACAAAAGGGCAAGATACTTTAGCCAGCGGTACCGTAACCAATGTGATGCCACTCCTATCCGAATTGACTTTGGATCGGCCATTGAGTAGGAAAACTGCTATGAGCGCCAAGGCTTTTCTCTCTGATCGAAATTATGGGAAAATAAACCTTAAGGTGAATTGTATCCTGCCCGAGGGACCTCTCTTGAAAAACTTTCTGAATTCGATTAAAAATTACCCTTTTATTGTACCTCAGCAGAATGATCCGGATGTGATATTAAGTTTGGAAGCCAATAATTTGCTGGTACTGCGATCAAATGACGATTTCCTTCTATTGGAAGAACCTCTTCGTCAAGGCGAAGAAGAAGTACTTATTGGTAAGGCTATTCGCCGAATGTCTAGCTACGTACAGGCCACTTTTCTTAGGAAACTTGAAATCGAAAATCCCCATTTAAAAGTAGAAATGAACCTGATCCCTGTTGTAGCTGAGACGGAAAATGGACAGCCAAAAGTCGTGCGTAAAATCCCTATCGAAGAAAAGCTTGGCCCTAATGCCAGTCTTCACCTGGCGGAAGGGGACGCCTTTATTCTTGAAATTACAAATAATGGTACCAAGCCTGCTTATTATAATGTAATCGACATTTGGGCAGATAATCAGATTTATGGCTTGATTCCCAATACCGAATGTTCCTCCAAAGCTGGAGATTATTTCATTCGTCCTGGTGAGACCCAATTACTAAAGGATTGTATCATAGAAGTATACCCACCTTATGGAAATGAAATGTTGAAACTCATTGCCACCGAGCAACCCATCGATCTGCAAAAAATGATTGAACTGCGAGGACAAAACAATGGTAAAATTGATAATAATCCCTTTATTCAGCTTTTTCAATCTACTTTTAAAGATAACGGAAAACGTGCCGCTACCCCAAGCATACCTCCTTTTTCTGCTCACATTCACACGCTTGTATTCCAGATCACTAAACGCTAAAACTATGAGAATTTACCATATACTTTTATCCCTTGTATTGTTTCCATTATTTCTGCAAAGCCAGGTTAATCCCTCCCAGGCAACTGTGCGTGCAGAGATCGATAGCCTCATTAAGGTCAACAAGCAATTGGCGGACATGCGACAGTATGAGCAGGCTCTAGAGGTGATCGGATTGGCAAGAGGAAAAGCCGAAACAACTTTTGGGAAACAGGATACTTCCTTTGCCAGTGCTGTTTTTTTTCAGGCCCTGAGCTTTCAGCTAAAAGGCGACTATGATAAGGCCGAACCACTCTATAAAGAAGCACTAACCATCCGCAAGGAGCTTTTGGGAACCGAAAACAAGGACTATGCCAATACAGTCAATAATCTGGCTAACGTTTATATATCCACCCGGAGATATGAAGAAGCAGAAACTTTACATTTAGAAGCAAAAGCGATCCGCGCAAAAATTGTCGGTGAACAGCATCCTGATCATACTAGCAGTTTGAATAATTTAGGGCAATTGTACAAGAATACAGGGAAGCTGGAAAAATCTGAACAATTTCACCTTGAAGCTTTGCGCCTTCGTCAGGAAGCAAATGGAAAGGAAAACCAAGCTTACATCCAAAGCGCCAATAATTTGGCCAACCTTTATGATTTTTACCTAGGGGATTACGTAAAAGCGGAAGCTTTTTACACGGAAGTGAGAGATCTGTATGGAAAAATGCTAGGGAAAGAATCGGTACCCTATGCTCTAACTTTATCCAATTTGGGCACTCTGTTTTATTATGCTGGCGACTATGATAAGGCCGAACCCTATTTGGTGGAGGCCAATGAGATTCAATTTCGTGTGCAAGGGGCAGACAATGTCGATTATGCCAATACCCTAACGGATCTGGCCAATTTGTATGCCGATCAAGGGCGTTATGAGGAATCAGAATTACTTTATCGACAGGTATTGGATCTCTATCGTCGGCTTGAAGGGTCGGAAAGTTTGAATGTGGCCATTGCTCAACAAAATTTGGCAGTACTTTATTTGGACTTGAATAATCTGCAAGAGGCTATCAGGCTTTATGAAGCAGCTGCTGAGGTGGAGAAAAAACTGAAAGGTAGAGAAAATCCAGAGTACGCTCAAAGCCTGAATAATCTTGCGGTGATGTATGTGAGAGCGGGGCAAATTGAAAAATCTGAGGCACTCTATATGGAAGCCAAAGAGATCCGGGAAAAAATTCTTGGGAAGCGGCATCCCGATGTAGCTTCTAATCTCTGGAATATAGCATCACTTTATCAAGAACAGGGTAAGTTGTCTGAAGCCGAGGCCTATTTTCACGAAGCTGAAGACATTCGACGCGAAGTCCTGGGCACCAACCATCCCGACTATGCTGTTTCTCTCAGCGGATTGGGATCGATCAAAAAGCAGCTGGGAGCCTATAAAGAGGCAGAACAATACTTTTTAAAAGCCCATGCGATTCGGACTAATGTTTTGGGAAAAAATCACCCATCCTATACCGCCGGGATCAATGAGATATCTGATTTTTACTGGACAATAGGCGATTTAAGTAAAACGGACTCCCTATTGAGTGTTTCTATACCTTTGGAGCGCTCCTTTTTGATTAATGCCAGCCGCTTTACCTCTGAAAAAGAATTGGAAGCCTACATACAACGATTCAAAGGCAACCTCAATCGTATTTATTCTTTAGCACAGACTTATCCTGACTTATCTCTAGCCAACAAAATGACCACCTATGAAAGTGCTCTCTTTCATAAGGGCTTCCTCCTCAACGCTGCTAGCCAGATTCGCAAACTTTCTGAAGCGGATTCTACTTCTATGGAATTGTTTGCCCAATTACAAAAGCAGCGCCGCCAACTGGCAGAACAGTACAGCTATCCTTTGGAATGGCAGGTTGACATCTCAAAACTAGAAGGAGAATGCGACAGCCTGGAAAGAGTATTGGCTCGTCAAGTGGCCGGTGTAGACCAAGCACTTCGGCAAACGAGTGCCAGTGAGATCCTTGAGCGTCTAGAATCAGGAGAGGCAGCCATTGAATTTGTACATTACGATTTTGTTCATCCCGATGTGACCGATAGTGTAATGTATGCTGCCTTGATTCTTAGGCCTGGAAAAGACTCGCCGATTTTCGTGCCTTTATTCGAATCTGGGGACTTATCCAAATTAGTGACCAATCAAGAGGGGGATCAGGCTAGTAATTTGAATCGTTTGTACAGCCAAGCCAGCCGGGGTGTTAAACCCAAGAAACGCTCGCAGACCGGATTAAAAGATTTGGACTGGAAGCCACTGTTAGCGGAATTAGAGGATATTCACACCATCTACTATGCTCCCACAGGCTTGTTACACCGCATAAATTTAGCAGCAGTTCCCATCAATGACAAAGAGATTTTAGCTGACCGCTACCGCCTAATCCAATTAAATTCGACCCGTCAATTGGCTTTTAATGAGCGTAAAAACCAGAACAATACGACAGCATTCCTAATGGGAGGTATCCAATACGATTTTGACCCTTCTAATATTCCTGATCCGGAACAGAACGAGGCAGCCCCTTCACTAGTGGCTGCCAGGAGTGGAATGAACTTCCAAGTCGCCGACCGAAACTTAAGAAATAACAGCTGGCAGTACCTTTATTGGACGGATCAGGAGGTGAGGGTTATAGATTCTCTATTGCAGCAAAACAATATTCAATCAACTTTACTCAGAGGAGCTGAAGCCTCCGAAGATGCTTTCCGGCAAATGGCGACTCGTGCTCCATCTCCTGCTATCCTACATTTGGCTACACATGGTTTTTTCTTTTCCGACCCTAAGGAGGGAAGCCCTTCGGAAGACAGTCTCAATACATCTGCTCCTATTTTTCAACAAAGCCTTCATCCAATGATACGTTCCGGTTTGGTAATTGCAGGCGGCAACGATACCTGGTCTGGAAAGTCCTCTTCTGTTGGAGGCAATGACGGTATTCTAACAGCTTACGAGATCAGTCAAATGGATTTGTCTGACACCGAATTGGTGGTATTATCTGCTTGTGAAACCGGCCTAGGTGATATTCAGGGCAATGAAGGGGTCTACGGATTGCAACGAGCCTTTAAGATTGCTGGTGCCCATTACCTCATCATGTCCCTTTGGCAGATTCCGGATCGAGAAACGATGGAATTCATGACCACTTTCTATTTAAAATGGCTTAGGGATAAGCAATCTATTCCGGAAGCTTTTCGCCTCACACAAAAAGTTATGCGCCAGCGATATCCCGATCCATTTATTTGGGCAGGATTTGTCTTAGTGGAATAGTAAAAAGTTTTTTTTTCTCCAAACTGATAACCATTCCCCAATTGCGGTATAAATGGCTGAATCTTTATTTAAAACATTTAATAAGATCAATCAGTCATGAAAAATCGCACCTCACTTTTTATTTCGATTTCATCTTCAACAATTTTCAATTTTCAAACCAAAAAACTTTTTACTATGAAAAAACAAATGAAGTATTTTAAGGCAATTGCATTATTTTCTTTAGCTATGTTTTTTGCCTTGCCATTTTCTACAGCACAAGCCTGGGAATCCACTACTGTAATGTTTAAGAATAGATATAGAAAAGGAAACTACATCACCTTGGAAGGAGACAAAACTGTGGGAAAAATGATTAATAATTATGCACTTAATAGTGTGTATTGGGAGATTGAATTTGTGGACCAACAGCATTTTAGAATTAAAAAAGCAGGAACCAATCTATATTTAAATATGGAAAAAGGGCCTCTTGCATGCTCTAGTGTTCCTGCTGGCTACTGGACTTCTCATTGGAAGCGCACTCCTGTTGGGGGAGGATTTTATAGAATTGAAAATCGCTACAGAAAGGGCCAGGTATTGAATATGGAGAAAGGTCCTTTGGTGTCTAGTAATGTTCCAGCAGGCTATTGGACTTCTCATTGGGCTATTGAGCCTGTGGTTTTACCAGATGCCATCAAAGTTGATAAGGAAGATTTTGTAACCAGACATGTCAATAAATTGGGACTTTCTCAAACAGCAGCTACGTTTTCTTTTAAAAATGAGGCTAAAGAAAGCTGGTGGAAGGGTGTAAAAGTATTTGATAGACAAGGAAATGTGATCTGCCTACTGGAAACGGAAGGAAATAGTCGCGGTCCTGTTTATAGCCGTAATTTCGATAGGTCAGCATTTAGTGGAAGGGTAAAAGTAGAAGTTTGGAAGGCTAAAACATTAGGCGTACACACTAAAATGGCGACTATTTATCTGAGTTACGATGATATTATTGGAAAAGAAACAGTCTTTTCTTTTGAATAAGAAGATATCCTAAAGCTTAGTTTTTGTAAAAAAGGGGCTGCCTCCAACTTGGAGGCAGTCCCTTTTTTATAGATAATCTGAAAAAAAAATAATTTTTTTTCCTCCAAACTGATAACCAATTCTCAATTGCGGTATAAATGATTGAATTCTGATTTAAAGCATTTAAAAAATCAATCAGTCATGAAAAATCAAGCATCACATTTTATCGCAAATACATTTTCAATAGCTCTAAATTTTCAAAACCAAAAATCTTTTTCCCAAGAAACAGGAAACAAGAATTTAAACACAAACATCATGAGAACTATTAATTCCGTTTTATTCAATTCCTTTTCTTTATTAGTTGTTTTAGCACTTGTTTTTACTACTAGTTGTAGCACTGATGAAAGTGAGTTGATTCCTCAAACTCAGGAAGAATCTGCACATGCTTTTGATAAGATGAAATACTTTAGCACTTTGCAAGACACCTTAGATTTTCTACAAGAGCAGGCTAGAACCATAAATTTACATACTGACTACCTTAATGAAATCCCTGGCCCTGATGCCAATATCACTGGTGAGGAACTGGTCAAAATTGCTGACCCAGTTACTGGCGAGGAAAAAGAATTTGTAGCACAAGTCATAGATGGTAATTTAATGGTGGAAGGAGATATCATGATAGCCAGTGAAGAAGAATACAGAAGACAACAAAGTAGAGCCAACAGACGCGGTGTAGTATCCACTATCTGGACTGAACGCTGGCCAAATGGCTTTATTCCCTACGAAATTCAGGAGGGACATCCAGAGTTGGTAGATATTATTACAGGTATCATGATAGTAAATGCACAAACCAACCTAACACTCATTCCACGAACTAATGAGGCAGACTATGCTTATTTCCCAATAACCACTCTATTAAATGCGTCAGTAGGGAAGCAGGGAGGAAGACAAAATATTAATATTAAGGAAGGTGCCTCCATGGGTAACGTTATGCACGAGATCCTACATACTGCCGGGATGTGGCATGAACATACACGCTGTGATAGAGATAATCATGTTTATTACCTGGAAGGGAATGTAAAGTTGGATAAGAGACACAACTTTGAGAAGGAATGTACAGACGCCGTAGATATTTTTGATTATGATTATGGCTCCATTATGCACTATGGCCCTTCTGCCTTTACTATTAGTGGGGCAAGCTATTCTTTACTGCCAAAAGTAGAAATGTGGATACCTTTCAAATTCTGGATAGAGCTAGGAAAAATGGGACAACGTGATGGGCTTAGCGAAATAGATATTAAAACCGTAAATGCTATGTATCCAAGATAAGAGGTGCCTGAATTGATATAATTTAAGAGGTTGTCTCATCCGTGCGGATGAGACAACCTCTTAGTTTTATGCAAGTCAACAAAGCCTAAAAGATTAAGGCTTCACTTTCTTTCCACTATACTTCTCAAACCAACCTCTTAAAGTACTAATCTTAGACATAAAATGACTGGGTCGGCGACGAATACCATGTGGTTCGCCTGGTACTCTAACCAAAACTGTTTCCACTCCTTGAAGTTTTAGTGCCTTGTAATACTGCTCAGATTCAGACATGGGCGTACGCCAATCTTCCTCACCAGTCATGATCAGGGTGGGGGTTTTTACATTTTTGGATATTTCAAGGAGAGACCTTTTGCGGTAATTTTCTGGATGTTCCCAGGGCATACCAGGAAACCAATACTTAAGCGTGCGTGAGGCAATGTCAGCCGTGAAATTAAAACTTTCCCAATTGATCACTGGATAAAAAGAAACAGCTGCTCGAAAGCGATCCGTGTGGCCGATCATCCAGGCCGTTAAAACTCCACCACCACTACCACCAGTGACATAGAGCTGATCTTCATCAATATACCCTTTGTCAATAACTGCATCTACCCCTGAATTCAAATCGTAGAAATCATCCCCAGGGTAGGCATGATGAATAAGGTTACCAAATTCTTCACCATAGCTGGTACTTCCACGTGGATTGGTATAAAGCACTACCGCTCCACTGGCCGCCATTAACTGTTTTTCCGAATCAAAATTTGGCCCATATGCAGCAAAAGGTCCACCGTGAATTTCCAGGATCAAGGGGTATTTTTTATTGGCATCAAATCCTGGAGGCTTGATGATCCAACCCTGAATCCGCTTTTTATCTTTGGAAGATTCCCACCAGATTTCCTCTACTTTCCCCAACTCTCTTTGATTAAAAAGGTCCTGATTTAGATGCGTAATTTGCTTAACTTCTCCTTTTGTGGTACTTATACCAACTTCACTGAGGGTTGTAGGGTTACTGATATTAAAAGCAAATACATCATTTTTTGAAACAGAAAAATTTCCTCCGCTGTAGGCCAAATCTCCAGCGCCTAAACCTTCCGCAAGTATTTCGTATGCCCCATCCAGCGTAAATTTGGCCAATTTTGTTTTTCCTTCACTGTCAAAAAGGGCGTAAATACTTTTACCATCCGCAGCCCAGCGAAGAGAGTAAACCGATCGGTCGAGCTCTTTACCAAGGATTTTTACATTGGCACCATCTCTGTCTGCGAGGTGTAATTGACGAACCTGATATCCCTGATATCGATCGTCAAATCCGATGTAGGCCAGGTGTTTTCCATCTGGAGAAACCGCTACACCTCGATCGGGCCCCTCCCTATTAGTCAGTTGCTTTGGCTCACCACCTGCTAGTGAAAACTCATAAAGTTCGGATTCAAATAAATTGTCTTCCCAATTATCCTGTCTGTTAACCGCCAGGATAATGCTTTTACTATCAGGTGTCCAATCGTAACTTGCTCCGCTGTAGGCGAATCCTCCATGATGATAATCGCCGAAAGTGATCTGTTTTTCTTTGCCGCCTTCCGCAGATAAAACAAATAACTGATTGTATCCTGGCTCTATTTCACCAACTCCATTGAATCGAAAAATCAGCTTATCTGTAACCTTTGCCGGAGCAGCCCACTTAGCTCCTTCAGGTGGACTGGGTAATTCCCCTACTTTCAATGGTGCTTCTGGAACTAACATGCTGAAGGAAATCATCTTTCCATTGGGCGACCATTTAAGATTACCAGGAGATTTGGTCAGATTGCTGATAGTGGCGATCTCACCGGTATCCGTCCAGCGAAGATATATTTGTGAACTGCCTTTTTCGGTCGAAATAAATGCCAACTTCTCTCCACCTGGTGACCACCTGGGACTATAAGCTTGATGTTTTCCGGTACTTACAGGTCGATGACCAGAGCCATCTGCGTTGATGATCCAGATGTTGGAAAAGCGCTTGTCTGTCATAACATCTGCCCAGTTGCGGACATAAGCAATCATCTTTCCATCCGGTGATATTTGGGGATCCGTAGCGGTTTTAAGATCAAAAACATCCATCAATTGTAGAGGGCTGCGATTTTCATTTTGAGCTTCTAAAGGTGAGAATAAAGGCACCTGAAGAAACAGAACGAGCAATACAGAATAAGAAAAAATAAAAGCTTGATCTATAAGTCTCATAGGCAATGGTTTTTCATACTAAAAAAATGGATTTTGGTAAATATTAAAGTTAGTTTTGGTACTTATGTTATGGTGATAAAAGAATTTGTATGTAATTTTTTTAATAATAGAAAAAGGATTACCAAGCTAAGAAAAGATTGGTAAGCCGGACATAAAGCTTACCAATCCCTTCATTTCATTACGGGCTTAGTAATCTTTGATTTACTACAAGTTTTTTTGCCCTTGTACTCAGTCTCCTTCTTTTGAAATAAATACTTGTCCATCCTTCCTTACCTTGACCGAATCACCTTCCTTCACATAATTCAAAAAATCTACTCCCAGATTATCAATGGCTGGTATTCTCTTTTCTGCCCAGACCTCTGCTAAAGCTAAACCTGCTGCCGCTAAAGAGTCAATTTTTTCCGAGAACAAAAGAGCGGCCGGAGCCAGATTTCGTCTTGCTATCAATTCCCAAACAGCACCAGCTGAGGTGGAACCAATACTTCTGGGAATACATAAAATAGCTCCGGTAAGATTTTTCCCAAAAAGTTCTTCTGAATCGTGGTCTCCACAAATAGCCTGATCACTTTCTTTGCGTATAGTATCATAAAAACAAGCTAAGGAGTTGAAGCCTTTTTTACTCACTATTGCCTTTCCCTGAACTTCGCCAAAAAATAAAGGACGCCCCTGAAAAGTCATGGCTTGACTTCTCATTTTAATGGGTAATTCATTGGTTAAGGCTTCATTCTTTTTCTCTTTTTCAAAACCAAGGTTTCCTGGATTTGTCTCCTGAATTTTACCGGTGGCAATAACCTCTGCAAGTTGGATGTCTAAAAGTAATCTGGCATTGGTAAATGCCCGAAGTTTATTAGAGTTGGTTATTACTGCTTCAGAAGCACAAAGTGAGTTATTCATAAAAGCTTCCAAACAAGTAGCACTTAACCTGACTTCGGTAGCCGATAGTTTTTCAAAAACATCCTTTGAATCATGCCGAAATTCGCGTAAAACATTGGGTGGGGCTACCAATACCGTATCGATGGCAACTTTTTCGCATTGATTTCTATTCAGCGCTGAACAAATCAAGTCTGTCCATTCGTGCAACTCTCTTAAACTGAGATGAGGGCAACCAATCATAGCCCTTTGTGGAGGTGCATCAGGATCATCCCACATAATCGGATAGGAACTTAATAATTGATTCAAGTCCTGATCATCAATGGGTAAAAATTTATGCTCCGTCTTTAATAATTTCCTACCATTCTCAAGCGCTTCGGGAGTAATGTTTTCTATATGATAAAGGGCAACTGCTCCGATAGCAGCACAGGCAGCGCCCATTTCCTTGAGATAATCCCTTATTTTTTCAGAATCATTTTTTGGAAAAAAACGATCTAATCCAGTGATGTATGGAATGCCATCCTGCACGGTTTGGCCAATAATGGCACCTAATAGTTGAGGATGAGGCAACTGTTCTGTTTGGACTTCTATCAGCCAATTTGCCTTCCTTCCCTGATCTTTTATTAGTCCAAACAAAGGCGTTTTGCCAGCAATATTGGATAAAAGATCAAGAATGGCAGCATTCCGATTGGTACGAGCACCTAGGGCAGAGTTGGCATAAATGACACAGGAAGATTCAGACCAGGCAAGGATATCTCCTTTTTGAGGAATATTACCTTGTTCAAAGACATAAGGAGAGCAGGTATAAGCATGATGGTTTTTAAGTCCCAGTTTTTTCATGGCCTTTTGATAGCGGCCATTATTGATAAACATTCGCTTAAATTCTTCCGCTTGAGCCTTATTGATGTTTAAATTATGAAAATCAAGCGGATCTCTTGGATCCAAAGTGAAAGGATGTTTTGTAGTCAAGCCGACTTCTACTAGCTCTTCCAACAACTCAATAGGAGCATCTATTCCAGGCGTGGAGCCTGAAATGGAGAAATGACCATCTCCTTCAATATCAACCAGCCGCTCTGCATCAAGGGCTTTTCCATACAATACTAAAGTTTGCATGACTTTTTGCAGGACTGGGCCTTGCTTGCCTTCCAAGATATCATTTTCTTCCTTTGAAAGAATCATTTCGCGTCCGACTTCCTGGTTTAAGTTAAGAATCAATTTCCTCTGATGTATCTTTAATCATTCTTTCAAGAGTGTAGCCTTCCTTTTTTCGATTATAAGCACCGATAAACCATAGTACTGCTCCAAACAGTACCCATCCTCCGAATAACCACCATTCTAAAGGAATTCCTTCTCCGGCGGTGTAAGGGTCTTGTAAGGTTAAGACAACCACCCAAAGTGATGCCAAACATCCTATGATTGGCAATACTAAGCCACCAGGAGCTTTGAAAGGCCTCTTGGAATCAGGTGTTTTAAATCGGGATTTAATGACCGCCAAACAGACGATGAAAAATAGTAAACCCACTGCTGTTGAACTACTATTTACCAATGGAAGAATAGCATTTTTTCCCATCCCTACACCAAATGCAACCACTATAATGACAAACCAAATGGCCAGAATGGAAATACCAGCCTTATTTGTTTTGGCAAAACCAGGCCAGATCATTCTGTTTTTGCCAAGGGCCCAAATGGCTCTCACAAAAACGAAAATACAGCCATTCCAGGTGGAGAGTAAGCCTAGCAAACCTCCAATAAGAGCTAATTTCATTAATACTGCAGATCCTAGTCCAATTTCAAAAGCTTTGGCTGCAGGCAACTCGGCTCCAACCAGCAAATCTCTGGGAGCTACTGAAGATGCAGAAATGATAATGGCTACATAAAACAGAGCTGCTCCAATAATGGATATGACGATGATTCTGGCAATGGTTTTAAATGAAATATTCTTGTCTCGTTCTCCCATTCCCTGTGCAATTGCCTCAAAGCCCGTCAAGTAAAAAGGAACGGTTAAAAGCACGGTAACCACTCCAGGCCAGATCGAACCTGTTTCAGATGCAATGAAAAGGGGTTCAAGATTACTAGCCTGCCCATTAAATAAGGCTGCCACAATTAAAATGAGGATCGTAATAATAAGACTAAAAGTCATAATACTTTGGGCCTTTCCACTAGTAGAACCTCCTCTCCAATTGGCAATAGCTAAAAGAATGTTTCCTCCGATTCCAAATACCAGGTGACCTACATGAATATCAGATCCCATAAAACTGTAGATTTTAGGCCCCATACTCGAGGGCCATAAGACCTCCATTAGCCAGCCTACAGACAGCGCCTCAAAAATGATCACAAAAAAGAAGGTCAGACATAACATCCAGCCTGCAATAAAAGAGGCTACTACTCCAAACTGGTGAAGGGCATAAATAATTGGGCCACCTGTATGTGGATACATGCCGGCCATTTCTGCATAACACAAGCCAACTGGAATAAAAAAAAGCATGCCGATTACAAAGGCAAGAGAGGCTCCCATTGGGCCAGCATCAGCC
The DNA here is from genome assembly GCA_028285545.1 of Saprospiraceae bacterium. Taxonomy (GTDB): domain Bacteria; phylum Bacteroidota; class Bacteroidia; order Chitinophagales; family Saprospiraceae; genus JANQPA01. Next base: position 60,290 of record JANQPA010000046.1, read on the forward strand.
AACCAAAAACCCAATACGGTTAGCCATCCTACACCTACGATCATTCCGAAGGTTAGGGAGAAATATTCATGTGTTTTGATTGACTTTGCCACGATTTTGAATTTTATGAAAAAATATGACTCGTCCCGAATTTTCTAAAATTATTCACTTAAAGTGATCTATGATCAGAGATAAATAACTGCCTTGGGCAGTCTGGGAGACAAATTGAGATATATGGAGATAAATTGTCTCTCATTTTTTGGTGTTTTAGAATGAAATCGTGACTAATCTTAAAATTTATGGGATGACTCATGAATGTTTGGTTTTTGATTATCCTCCTTTTAAAAAACTGTCCTCTCTATAGCTTGGCTTGGGATAATTATAAAAACCTTGTCCTTTTAGTCTTCCAGTTAAGCCCTTTTCCACCATATCGTATAAAAAGGAAGGCGGCTTATCAGAGATATCCTTAGTATTTTTAAAATAGACTTCTTCAATAGATAGCACGGTATGCAGTCCAATCTCATCCATAATGCCACAAGGGCCAATATCTGTCCCAAAGCTCAGCATCCAGGCCCGATCAATATCTTCAGCTGTGGTATAACCTTCACTGATCTGCCTTAGGGTTTCTTTTTTGATAACTCTCCACAAGCGATTAAAAGAATATCCTAGTTGTTCCTTCTGGACGTGTAGGCAAAGTGCTCCGATTGTTGCTGCCCAGTCTTTTGCAAATTGGATGGTCTCGGGTGCAGTTTTTGGAGAGCCCATTAGTTCTACCATTGGTGATTCAAGGGGATCTGAAAAGTTCAGATTAAAAAATCGTTCTGGCCTTCCTGAAGCTTCCCCAAGAGGTGTACAAGTAATGGAAGAAGCATTGGTCCCCATAAATGCCTCGGGTGCTAGTTTTGAAGAAACTTCTTTCAAAACTTGTGATTTTAGCGCTAATTTTTCGGGAACATTTTCAAAGGCCAGCTGGGCTCCTGAAAGGGCTTCTTCTATTGATTCGCAAACCAGAAAATTATTATTTACCAACTCGTGATTTACCCCCGAACTCCAGCCTAAAGCCCGTTCTTTTGCCAATAGAGCACTGGCGTGGTCGATGTCAAAAACACGAGTCTCCAGGCCAGATTTGGCACATACCCAGGCTACTTTTGCTCCCATTACTCCGGTACCAATGATGGCTACAGGTTTGGCAGGGTCAAAAATTGGGAATTCAAGATGTTGATCTAAGAAACTCAAAGCTTTATTTTTTAGTAAAATCAATCGTTATCTAGTACAAGAATCTGATATTTCCTTCTGTAATCGGAAGGAGTACAGTTTTTAATTCTTCGAAACCATTTATTGAAATTTGCAAAATTATTAAATCCGCTTTCGAAGCAAATTTCTGAAATGGATCGCTCCGTTTCATTTAATAAGTTGCTGGCATAGTTGATGCGGAGTTCTGCCAGGAAATGAGAAAAATGTTTTTTAAAAGTCTGTTTGAAATATCGACAAAATGAATGTTCACTCAGGTTAGCCACTTTTGCAATTTCCTTAATGGTTATTTTGTCTCGGAAATTCTCAAGCGCATAGGCATAAATATTTGAAATTCGATTGGAATGATTTTCATTAGGCAAGGAATCCATGGCTTCAGGTAGAATGTATTCTAAAAAGCTTGAATTTCCGACTTCGTAAAGAATGTCTAACAATAAACTGATTTGTCTAACAGGCTTAGCAGAAAAGGAAAGATCGAGTAGCTGAATCGCTTTTTCTTTCGTTTCACCATTTATGATTACTCCTCTTTTACTGTTTTGAATTAGTCTTTGAATATTTTTAAAGGCTGGGATGGAAAGCATGGTTGGGCTGAATAGCTCCAGACTGAAAATCAGAGTAATCACCTCGAATTCCTCTTTAAAATCCTCTTTCCAATAAATTTGGTCCGGTTTTCTCAAATGAGGTAGCCCGGGGCCGAAAAGAACAAGATCACCAGCCTGAAACCGACTGTATTGATCGCCAATAATCTGAACGCCACTTCCTGCCAATACATACTCCAACTGGATCTCGGGGTGATGATGATAAGCACCATGGAATTGATCCTTTGCTGTTTTTTTTATCAACATATAAGGCGTTGAAAGCAAGGGAACAATGGTCAATAATTCTGAATTTCTTTCAGGCATAATAGATCCAAATTAATCTTCCAAAGAAGATAAGCGATAACTTTAAGGTAGGAATATGCTACTGAAATTAATAATTATGAGCAATAATTTGCACTCATATGAGATAATATGCCAAAATAGTTTAAGTAGATGCCAGTTTTTGAAAAAAGACCTATTGTTTTGGATAATAGTTTTGTTTTATGCTTAAAAAAATCCTGAAATGAACCGTAAAGTAATTCTAACATGTGCTGTAGTTGGGGAAAATGAATTCAATCGGAAACACCCCAATTTTCCTATTACCCCTCAAGAAATTGCAGATGCTGCTTTAGAGGCAGACCGTGCGGGTGCCTCAGCGGTGCATTTGCATGTCCGTAACCCAGAAACAGGCGGTGGATCAAGAGACGTCGACCTGTTTGTAGATATGGCCAACCGAGTCAGAGAAAATGGGGTCAAATCTATCATCAATATTACCTGTGGCGGTGGTGGGCTTTATGTGCCTGATCCCAATGATGAGAGTCATGCTGGCCCAGGTTCAGATATGGCCTCAGCGGAAGAACGGGTAAGACATATTGAAAGGACAATGCCGGAGGTATGTTCATTGGATTTGACCACCCAAAATCAGATGGATGGCAGCTTGGAATATGTATACTTGAATACTCCTTATACTTTGAAAAAAATGGCCAGGCGTTTCCAGGAAATTGGGGTGAAGCCAGAAATCGAAATATTTTCTCCTGGGGATATTATGCTGGCAAAAAGTATGATTGAAGAAGGATATTTTGATGCGCCTCCAATGTTTCAGTTTGTTATGGGCACCAAATGGGGCCTTTCGGCGGATACGGAAACGATGCTGTATATGCGTAATCTCCTTCCTGAAGGAGCGGTGTGGGCCGCTTTTGGAATAGCCCGTATGCAGATGCCGATGGTAGCTCAGTCGGTTTTATTAGGGGGACATGTACGAGTAGGTCTGGAAGATAATCTATATCTAAAGAGAGGGGTATTTGCAACCAATGGTCAATTGGTAGAGCGTGCTAAGACCATTATTGAAGGTATGGGGGCGGAAGTGGCTACTCCTGATGAGGCTAGGGAAATTTTAGGTCTAAATTAATTATTGATTATGCAAGATACCTATCAATGTTTATTATTCCTGAAGCAAGATTGCGAGACCTGTGTTCTCATCGAACCGGTGGTTAAAGAGGTCATTGATAAAGGGGTAGATATAGGGGTTTTTGTAGAAGATGATCCTTCTTTTTACAAAAAATTATCTCCTCTTGATGGAACTTCTCTTGAACCTTCTTTTAAATGGCAAGTAGAGGCCACACCAACCCTCATCAAATTGGACGGGGGGAGTGAAGTGGAACGAATTGTAGGTTGGGATAAAAAGGCCTGGCATACTTTTTTTCAGGATGAAAATTTAGGGTCCAAGCTGCCAGAATTTCGTCCAGGTTGTGGATCGAAAAGTCGCGAACCTGGTGTTTATGAAAATTTGGTGGCCCGCTTTAGTGAAAATGGGATTGAAGCTCGAAAAGTAGAACTGGGAGAATGGGATGATGAAATGGAAGCTTGTTTTGAACGAGGTTGGACCGATGGCTTACCCGTAACCCCCCCTACCGATGCGCGGATTCTTAGAATGCTAAATGGAACCAATCGAGACCCAAAAGATATCATCGGGAAAGTACCTCCGAATCTGGTGCCTATTACCGTTGAAAAAGCCGCTATCAATGCAGTGATGGCAGGTTGTAAACCCGAGTATTTTCCAGTAGTTCTGGCTGCACTTGAAGCAGCCTTGGAGCCTGTTTTTACAATGCATGGATTATTGTGTACTACTTGCTTTTCCAGTCCTATCATTATTGTGAACGGGCCCATTGCAAAAGCCATCGGAATGAACTGGGGAATGAATGTACTGGGCCAGGGCAATCGTGCCAATGCTACCATTGGAAGAGCTCTACAATTAATCATTCGAAATGTTGGCGGTGGCATTCCAGGAGATCTGGATCGCTCCACCTTTGGAGGGCCGGGCAAATACACCTTTTGTTTTGCAGAAGATGAAACCGATCCTAGCTGGGAACCTCTTTCCGTAGCCCGAGGCTTTAAAAGAGGAGAAAATGCCGTCACCTTATTTCAAGGAGATGGCGTACAGGGCTTCATTGATCAGCGATCCAGCACTCCAGAGCAAATCACCAAATCCTTAGCTTCCTCATTATTGGCAGTTGGCCATCCTAAGCTAGCAGAATTTACCAATGCTTTATTGGTGCTTTCTCCTGAACACTATGCTATTTACCGGAATGCTGGATGGGATCGAAAACGTATTACAGAAGAACTGCATCAGGCTATGGTTCGTCCAGGCTCTGAATTAATTCAGGGAGCTCAGGGTGTTGGAGAAGGAATACATCCTTCAAGGGCGTCCGAAATGGTCAATAAATTCTGGCCTGAAGGTTTGCTGATTGTAAGAGCAGGAGGACAGGCAGGCCTATACTCAGCAATCTGTGCAGGATGGACGGGTGGGCGTTTTAGATATGAATCTGTTCCAGTAACTAAAAAAATAGAACTATGACATCCTTAATTCTTCGTGATCCAACTGCTGAAACATCAACCCTAAGTCGTACGCGGAAGACGCCTCCTGAAAATCTGGAAGGTAAAACCGTAGCTCTTATGGACATTGGAAAAATGCGGGGTGATGAATTCATTGATCGCTTGGAACAATTATTTGATGAAAAAGGAATTGCAACCAAACGTTACAAGAAACCAACCAATACCCGTACTGCTCCCCATCAGTTGATTCAGCAGATTGTAAGTGAATCGGATGTGGTGGTCATCGCCTTATCAGATTGTGGATCCTGTACTTCCTGCTCTACCCATGACTTAAATGATTTGGATAATTTAGGCATTCCAGGGGTAAGCATTTTGACGGAGGAATTTCGAAATGCTTTTAATGGGCAATGTGAGAAAATAGGTTTTGAAGGAGCTTCTATTTTTACCCCACATCCAATGCAAAATAAGACCAGAGAGGAGTTACATGCTTTTGCGGATAATGTATTTGAAGAGGTAATAAATAAAATAACCAGTTAAATCTTTATTTTTTCTCTACGATAGGCAAAAAATGATTATTCATCTCATGTAATAACCTCCCCGGTTCTTCAAACATGGGAAAGTGACTGCTGTATTTAAAGCTGATAAACTTTTTCATTGGAGCCTGGATATTCTCCAAGAATGTTTTTGCTGTCTCATAAGGCGTATGCAAATCATAAAGTCCCATAAAGAAAAATATAGGCACCTCATATTTGGTAGGTAAGGGCCCTTCGGGGTCATTTTCATTCAGAATAATACGAGTCGTATTTTGGGTAGCTTCCAGTAAAACATTTACATCCTCTTGGGTGTATTCCGGAGCCCAATCAGGAATACTAAAAAAGAGATCAAAATCCGGCTTGCCATACCAGCCGCCATCAAACTGCCGGACCCATTTTCTCACTCCCAAAGCGTATTCTTTACTCTTCTCTTTGACTCCTTTTAATTTTTCCAATCGTTTCAAATCTGCAATTGCTTCCTGATTGTTCCTTTCTACAGCAATTTCCATCGTTCTTTTTGCCAAATAACCCTCCTGTTGGTAAGAAGATTGGCCAATACCTCCATAGGCATAAATGGCATCGGGGCGCTTTTTAACAAGTCTAAGGCCTATGCCTGACCCATAGGAAAATCCGACCACAATTACTTTGTCTTTTTTTAAATAGGCCCGCAGATAATCTATAATGTCTTCTGCATCCTTTACCAACTGATCTATGTTTAGGGCTTTAATAGCTTCATCCCGATCTTCATTGAGGTAATTTTTTCCTGCTCCTCGTTGTTCATATTGGACAACAGTGTAAAAATCTTCCCAGGGTTTTTGATAAGCCCAGGTTAGCGGCATCATGGGACTTCCTGGTCCGCCATGAATAAAAAGCATCACTGGATTGTCTTTGTCTAAACCTCTAATGGATAACCAGTGGTCTACTCCTCCTGCTTTAATCTTTTTTAATTCTTCGATACCATTTGGGGTATGAATTTTGCGTATGTCTGTGATTTTATCCACGATATATTCCCTTTCTGGCACTTTTTCCTGGGAGAAAATCGAAAATGCAGGTAAGGATAGAAGGATAATTAGAATGAAAGGATGGAATTTCATTGATAAGGTAAATTTAGATTTAGAGAGCTTGTTCATTTTATCTTATCAAATTACTCTTTCCTTCCTGATAAATAAGTGATTTACTTCAATTTTATTTTTTTTTGAAAAATAGAGGTCACCTTTTTCGACAAATGGGAATATGTTATTAGGCAAAGCCTAATGAGGCTGTCTCATCCGTACGGATTCACCAGCCAATAATATTTCTTTGAGGGGTGATTTTTAAGGAAAAATGGAATTTTTCCTTAAAAATCACCCCTCAAAAAGAAAATTATTTGGCGGCTCAGAA
>JANQPA010000047.1 GCA_028285545.1 Saprospiraceae bacterium
ACTTTAAAAAAATATATTTTTTGCTTTTTTATAAGCAGATACATATTAAAGTAAAAACTAAAATTTTTAAAAATTTTAGTTTTTACACAACCCCTTACCATATTTTACTAAGGTCTTAGAAATCGATCTTTTATTTGTAGGTCTTGTTTTCAAGAAACTGCTTATTAGGGTGAGGCCCGTACGGGCCACCAACAAGTATCTTAGCATCACTCAATATGCACATCTACTAATTTGCTCATTCGCAAATCAATTCTGCGTCTATCACATAAATTATCAGTCTATATCCTAGGTTCATTTTTTAAAATCGGTGAGTAATCCTGCTCAAAAAGCTAAGACTAGGTTAAAGTATCTGTTATACACGGTGAAAGAGAACAGATCATTTATATTTAAAAGACCTTTTTCAAAGCCCCTATTTTCTCAAATCACCCAAACCTTATATCATGGATATCAAAAGAAGAGATTTTATTCGCATTAGCGGTGCCTTTGGTGCCGGGCTTGTATTAAACTTTCAAATGTCCTGTGCTACCAAGGAAGAAATTCCAGTCACCTATCAATCCATCAATGCCTTCCTAAAAATTGGAACAGATAATTCTGTAAGTATCATTTCCAAAAATCCAGAGATTGGGCAAGGAGTAAAAACGTCATTACCCATGATCATTGCCGAAGAATTGGATGTAAGCTGGTCGCAGGTAAAGGTGGTTCATGCAGGCTACCAGACGGATTTGGGGGGCCAGGGAGCAGGTGGGAGTACTTCCATCAAAAGAAATTGGAACAGCCTAAGGCAGGTGGGTGCCTCAGCCAGGCATATGCTTGTCCAGGCGGCAGCAGAGCAATGGCAGGTTGATCCAAGTACCTGTAGAACTTCGGAAGGTAAGATCTTCCATGATGATAGTAATCGATCGGTGACTTATGGAGAGGTAGCGGAACAGGCAGCCTCTTACGAAGTACCGGAGGAGGTACCTTTAAAGTCTCCTTCTGAGTTTAAGATTTTAGGTCAGAGTATTACAACGGTAGATATAGATGAGATCGTCACTGGAACGGCTCAGTTTGGTATTGATGCCCGGCCCGAGAATGCATATGTAGCCGTAGTATCTAAATCTCCTGTCTTTGGAGGAACCGTTAAATCATTTGATGATACCGATTGTAGAACCCTGGATGGCTTTGTTGAGGTAATTGAAATCCCAGCGGATGATAACCCGACCACCTGTAAAAATGGTCTGGCCATTGTGGCTAAAGATACCTGGACGGCAATGAAAGCCAAAAAGTTATTAAAAGTAGAATGGGAAGAATCTTCTGACCTACATCAAAGTACTGAGGACCTGGCCAACCAAATGCTCACCAATATAAATAAGAAAGGAGATTTGGAGCTCAAAAATGATGGCAATGTCAATCGTGCTTTTCAACAAGCTGAGCAGGTAATTGAGTCTACTTACAGAGTACCATTTTTAGCCCATGCCGCTATGGAACCGCATAATTATACTGCCTGGGTAACTGAAGATAAGGTGGATTGCTGGGGACCTACGCAGGTTCCTGGTTTGATGTATAGAGTTTTTGTGGAAAAATATACGGATTTAACCATGGATCAGGCCACTGTCCATCAACAAAGAAATGGTGGTGGATTCGGGCGCCGGCTGTTGGGAGACAATGCTGCCGAAGCTATGTTTTTAGCTACCAAATTGGATGGACCGGTTCAGGTACTTTGGACTCGTGAAGATGATTTTTCACATGATTATTACCGCCCCATGGGAGCCTATCGCCTAAAAGCAGGCTTAGATGCTGAAGGGCAGCTCCAAGCCTGGCATTTAAATGCCTCTACCACTTCAAGATATCTCTATCGGGGTTCTGATAGTTCCCCACACGGGACTGAAGTTTTTCCGGATGGATTTCCGGCTGGTTTTGTTCCTAATTTTAAAATGGAATATTCACCTATAAGAACGGCCATCTCAACTGGTGCCTGGCGGGCACCCGGTCATAATGCCATCTGTTTTGTGGAGCAATGCTTCCTGGATGAGGTAGCTACCGCGGGTAATCACGATCCCATCGCTTTTAGATTAGCATTGATCGGTGATGAAAATAAGGATATGCCTTATGATGATCATGGAGGCCCTACTTATAGTACCCAAAGATTAAGAACCGTCATTGAACGAGTACGGGATCTTTCCAATTGGGACAATCGTAATGAACAAAACAGGCGTTTGGGTTTTGCAGCTCAGTTTATGTTTGGTGCTTATGTTGGACAGGTAATTGAGGTAAGTGCCAAGGGGAATTCTGGCGATTTTAGCATTGACAAAGTTTATGTATCCGTAGATTGTGGAATCGTAATCAATGACTCTGGTGCCAGAGCTCAAATCCAGGGCGGTATTGTTGATGGTTTGAGTGCTGCGCTCTACGGAGAAGTCCGGATTGATAAAGGTAAGGCTGTGGATCGTAATTTTGACTCTTATCGCATGTTGAGAATGTCAGAATGTCCAGAAATAGAAGTTGATTTGGTAGACAGTCAAGAATCACCAGAAGGACTGGGCGAAATTTCCCTACCTACTGCTGCACCTGCACTTGCCAATGCTCTTTTTCAATTGAATGGTGAGCGGGTAAGGACTTTACCAGTGAAAAAGTATGAGGAAAATTTTGGATAAGAAATTATAGAAAAATCAAGGTTTATTTTAGAAATTAGGATTACAGGTAGAATCTACCTTAATCTTAAAAAAGACAGGAGATAATTAACTGCCTTCGGCAGTCAGGGAGACAAATGGAGATAAGTAGACATATCTAGTTTAATAATAATATTCTATTAAAATAAAACCCAACATACAATCGATAAAAGCATCTAATTTGGTTCCTTAACCAAAAGGCTATTTCCTATTTGTCTCTATGTATCTCTCTTTATCTCTATCTGTCTCATAACACTTCTAGGAATACTGAATAGAAGTGACTTATCTTCACTCCCAACATGCAAACAATACCTAATTAATACCCAATATTAGGTATCAACATCCAATTTAATTGGTATTGTACAATCCAAATTGAGAGCCTACCTTTACGCGGTTATTTAAATTAAGTCTAAATAAAGAAAAAATGAAGCATCTCTTCCTACTAATATTAACATCCATTAGCTTTACCGCAATTGGACAAAACAATAATATTTTACTGAGTAGAGATTTTTGGAGATCAAGTCCTGATGTAGCGACAATAAAAGCAAAAATTGCCGAAGGGCACGACCCCGTACAATTGACAGGATCTGCATTTGATGCGGTTACTTATGCCATTCTTGACAAGGCGCCCTATGAATCCATCCAATACCTTTTAAGTATCAAAGGAAATGAAATATCCAAGCCCACTCATGACGGCAGGAGTTACCTTATGTGGGCAGCGAATGCTGGGAATGCCAAATTGACCAAAAACCTCATCGAAAGAGGCTCTGATATTCATTTGGTTGATGATCATGGATATACTGCCTTTACATTTGCCGCAACGACGGGGCAGAAAAATACCAAAGTTTATGACATCTTAATTGAAAACGGAGCCAATATCAATGATACCAATCGGGATGGTGCTAATTCTTTACTTCTCATTGCTGCCCATGTAGGAGATGATTTCAGCATGATAGAATATTTCCAAAAAAAGGGCTTAGCCATAGGTTCAACTGACAAAAATGGCAATGGCTTATTTAATTATGCTGCTAGAAGAGGAAATATTGCTTTAATGGATAAGGCCATTTCTCTGAATCTCCCTCATAAAGAAAACAACCTTAATAATGGGAATGCAATGATTTTTGCCAGTAGAGGATATCGAACTCAAACCAATTCTTTGAAGGTATATAAATACCTAAAAAGTCATGGGGTAAAAGCAAATGTACAAAACAAAAATGGAGATACTCCTTTACATAACCTGGCTTACCGAACAAAAGACCTTGCTATTTTCGATTTTTTCATAAAAGAAGGTGTTGATTTAAATCTTGCCAATAAAGGGGGTAATACACTTCTTCTCAATGCAGTAAATGGCAGAAACACAGATATATCCTTAAAATACCTTCCAGAGGTAAAAGATATCAACCATCAAAATAAGGCAGGTCAATCAGCTCTAACCTTTGCTGTTATGAGAAACTATAGGCTTCTTTTTGACAAATTATTAGCCGCAGGAGCTGACATTAAGGTGGTGGATACAAAGGATAACAATCTGGCAGCATACCTCTTTGAAGCTTATCGAGACGGACAGGAAGACGATTTTAATTACATGCTTCAGGTCTTTCAACAGAAGAAAGTCAGTCTGGAAGCAACTCAGGAAAAAGGGAATACTTTATTGCACATAGCCGTGGATCGACATAATGAGTTCCTTATTGAAAAGGCCTTAGACCTAGGTGTTGATCTAAATGCTAAAAATTCGGATGGCCTTACAGCTATGCATTTGGCGGCAATGAAAGCAAAAAATCCAAAAATATTAACGCTTCTAATAAAGAAAGGAGCAGATAAAAGCATCAAAACTGATTTTGAAGAAACAGTTTATGATCTGGCAGCTGAAAATGAATTGCTGAAAAAAGCTGGCTTCAATCTAGAGCTTCTAAAAAAATAAAAATATGAACAAATTAAAATTCATCCTACTAATCGCGGGGTCATTTTTTATTTCCTCTTTCCTTTTTAGTTTTTCCGTAAGGGAAGTGAAAAATGTAAAATGTATGGTCCAGTTGATCAATTATGAGGGGGAAGGGGCTTACATAGTAGTATCTATTCTCGATAAAGAAGGAAAGTATCTTGAAACTCTTCGTGTTTTAGGCGACGACGAGGAATGGTATCCCGATCTAAGCTCGTGGTGGACCTACTTTTCTAAAAATAAATATGAGATAGACGGAATCACAGGGGCAACGATCGCTGGAGGAGAAAGATCTGTTTTCGCCTTGGAAATTGATGAAAAATTTATCGGCAACGGCAATAAAATTCGCTTTGAAACAGCCGTTGAGGATCAAAAATATCACGAAACGGATTTAGAATTTGAATTGAGTGAAGAAAACCTCAATTCTAAATTAGAAGGAAACGGCTATATAAGATATGTAAGATTATTTATCAATAAAGTAAGTGGACAATAGTAGTTTAGGGTAATTCTGCCGCCGGCTGGCGGCAGAATTACCATTAAATAGAAATATGCTTCTACGAATCTGGCGAGCGTCTCATTTACTTTTAGTAATGATCAGCGCTGCGTTTTTATTACTAATTATTGTATCAGGTATCATACTCTCTGTAGAACCGATACAGAATGAGGTAAGACAATTTGGAAAAGGGGGGGCAAAAAAGGTCCCCCTAAGTATTTTACTGCAAAAATTAGATGCAGAATATGAGACGCTCCTTGAAATGGAAGTCTTGGAACATTATGCAGTAAAACTCTCTACCATTGATATGGATGAGGAAAAAGATGGAGATTTTTTTATTGACCCAACTACCGGTAAAAAACTGGGAGACATCCCTCCTAAAAATAAGTTTTTCCAATCCATCACTAATTTTCATCGCTCCCTGTTTTTAAAAACAACCGGACGCATTATAGTCGGAGTTTGCTCTTTCCTGTTTTTCCTAATTATCATCACTGGAATCCTTTTGTTAGCAAAAAGAGATGGAGGAATTCAATTTCTCTTCAAAAAAACCATTTATACAGGCATCAGTCAGTTTTTACATGTTAGCATTAGTAAATGGACCTGGATTCCCCTAATCATTTTAGCCCTTACAGGGGTCTATTTATCTTTGATAAGATTTGAGTTTATTCCCGAAAAAGAGCCGGTTCTGTTGGAAGAGTCTAGCATTTCAACAAGCGAGACAGCTCAACCTATAACTGATTTTGAAGCACTGAAAGGAATAACTTTGGGAGATGTAAAAAAGATTGAGTTTCCGTTTTCAGAAGATGAAGAGGACCCATACAGCATTCAGCTTCACCATAATAAGTTGTTGCTTAATCAATATACGGGGCAAATAATTGAAGCCTATAAGATTCCATTAATCAATCGAATCTCCCGTTTAAATTTTGTTCTGCATACTGGTGCAAATAGCATACCCTGGGCATTAGTACTTGGTATCAGCACCCTTGGTTCTTTATTTTTGATGTATTTCGGCTTTGTTATTACTTTGAAAAGATGGAGAACTAAGCTTCCCAGCAAATTCTCGGCCCAAGAAGCGGAATATGTTATCCTTTTTGGTTCAGAAAATGGAGCAACCAAATCAATGGCAGTAGCCCTCTATAAAAGTCTGATTGATGCAGCCCAAAAAGTTTATATTGATGAATTAAATAAATTTCAAGCTTATAAAAAATTAAAGTCTCTTCTCATTTTAACTTCTACTTACGGAGAAGGAGAAGCCCCAGGCAATGCCAATAATTTTTTGAAACGTGTGGAAGAACAGCCTCCAAGCCAATCATTTAATTTTTCAATATTGGGTTTTGGTTCCTTGGCCTATCCCGAATTTTGTCAATTTGCCAAAGACATCAATCAGGCCTTGTCAAGCCTTCCACAGGCGCAGCAACAAGTAGAATTACAACTCATACACAACCAGTCAAAAAGGCAGTTTGTTGAATGGAGTAAAACTTTAAGTCAGGATCAGGGTTTAAAGCTCAATCTGTCAAAATACCTCCATGTCAAGGTGCCCCGATTACAGAGTTTTTACATCCTTGACCGCCAGGAAATCGAATTTAATGGAGTAAATACTTATTTAATCACCTTAAAGCCTAAAAGAAAACACAAATTTCAATCTGGTGATTTGTTAGATTTTTATCCTGAAGAAGAACCCATAAAACGTTCCTATTCCATTGCTAAGGATCAAAAGGGTAATATTCTATTGGCCATCAAAAAGCATTCCCACGGTATCGTGTCTAACTGGCTCTACAATGCCCCCGTTAATTCAGAAATAAAAGGAAAGATTGAACGAAATCCACACTTTCATTTTCCCAAAAAAAAGAAAAACATCCTACTTATAGCCAATGGAACCGGTATTGGTCCCTTCCTGGGCATGATCCAACAAAATCAGGCAACAAAGGTCAGTTTATATTGGGGTGACAGATCCAGAAAATCCTATCAACTCTATGGTCCTATTATTGAGCAAGCTTTGAAATCAAAGCAATTGCAAGATTTTAAAATGGTGTTCTCCCGCGAAAGTTCTAGTGATAAATATGTACAGGATTTGTTAAAAAAAGAGGGCCAAAGTATCGCTGCACATTTACATGATAATGGTGTTATTATGATTTGTGGCTCCATAACGATGCATACAGGAGTCACAGGCCTATTAAACGACATTACCAATAAATACCTAAATCAAGCACTAGATTTTTTCATTGAAAAGAATCAGGTTTTGAGTGATTGTTATTAATTATTAAGGTCTAAAAACCCCAACAAATCTTCTTTTTTATTTTCAAAAATGGCTTGCGCATAATCCCTGATGGCTGCTAATTGTTCTGGGTCACGCACATCAATTTTTAGCTTCTTATCCTTTAGTATGGAAGGAGCATCGGGGGCTTTATAGTAAGCATCCAGCCTCATGTAATGTTCTTCATCCAAAAATTGGTGCATGTAGTACTGATTAGAAACCATATTGGTATTAATAATCAGGTTGATAAACTCACCAAACCATTTAAGCAAGCCCCAGTTTCCTTTTTTGATCTTCTTTTTTTCTACATAAGATCGGCCATCTGTCCCACAGCCTAAGGAAAGAAACTTAATATCATCAGGGCCTGCCCCCAAACCAAGCTTATTACCTTCCAAAAAACTCACTCCCTCTTCTTTAGCTTCTTGCTGATTCATACAAAAAGACAAAGCAATCATAGTTGGATCATTGGCGTAAGTGCCCGCTTCTGAATAATGTTGGTACAGGGGAAGATTAATAGGAGCTGCAGAGGTACGCATAGCCACATCCACTACTTTCTCATTTTCATATTCAGCAAAAACAGAATTGTAAATAACCACTTTGAAAGAAGGCGTTTCGTTTTCTTTTAAAGTTGGACTCATATCCAGGGTTCCACACAAAAAAATGGTATCCGTACCAAATTTTTCTCTTACATCCTTTAATGTTTTTTCGGCACCAAATTTTTCATCCAGCAGGGATTTAAGGTTTTTAGAGGGATATGCCGGTGCAAAGAGGTTAATAGGATTCCAAATTTTTCTAAAAAAATTGGAAGGCAAAATAAATTTGGCTCTTTTCAAATAAATATCCATTATTTCTTCCATAGGCATTCCGGCAGAAATGGCCATACTAATGATCCCACCTGTTGCAGATCCAACGATGACGTCAAAAATATCAGTCACGGATTTATTGGTTTCCTGCTCTAATTGATGCAAAAGGGTGGCTGGAAAGAGGCCACGAGTACCTCCTCCATCTATGCTTAAGACTCTGATTGTTTTATTCATTATTGAGGTTTTAACTGTTCATTACTTCTCTAACATAATTCCTGAAAGCTTCATCACTAATGTCGGAATAATCATCTTCGGCGAGGGAACGGTCTCGACTGCGATTTTTCAAATAATCTATCAATCGCTGCTGATAATCTTCATATTTCTCTTTCTGAGGATATTGACCTTTATATTCCTGTAAAATATCATCCAAAATTTTTCTCTGCTTTATGTCCCTTGAATCACTGATTTGATCCTGTACATAAGCCACAGTATGATCATAATCCCTCTGATCCGGAATGGCGTCAATGGCTTTGGTCAATTTGACCAGCAATTCCTTTTGCTGTCTGTTTTGTGATTGTTTTCGCAACCATAAGACCAGAAATAAGGCTGTAAGGCCCAATATCACAGCAAGAAGGATCCCTCCTATTCGTGCTATGGTTTTGTCGACCTTAAAAACAGTATCGTCTACCTGCTGCTTAGTCGTATCAATGACCGTTGCTATTTTTCTGATCAGGCTGTCCAATTCCTCACTATCGGTAATATCTTTGAGAACATCTTTTAAGCTGGATTTCAGGGTGTCCCCCAATCGTTTTGCAGTGTCAGGCCCAAGGATTTCATTTTTGAATTTTTTGATAATATCTAAATTTTCATCACTAAGGGCATTGGGGATAAGGTTGCTTAAAAGATCATCTATTTGTTTACCCGCTCTATCCAGGATAGATTGCACTTTATAGTCCACTGAATCAAGCATGGTGGTATCTGCCAGGAGTTTTTCCAAATCATTTTCGGCATCTTTTAAAACTCCGGTCAAAGCAGTACTTAAAGATTCCTGTAATTTGTGAAAACTAATTGAATCCAGCTCATTATTAATCCCATTGCCAGCAGTATTGGCTATTCTTGCAACCAGGGAATCTAGTTTGTCGGAATCTATACCATTGACCAGTCCTGCACCTAAATTGTTACCAATTGAATCGGCTTCAACTTTGATTTCTCCTACTAAATCTTTCAAATTTTTGATGGTCTTACAGCTGGTACTGAAAATGGAAAGAACAGCTATAAAAACACCAAAGGATAAATATTTTATTATTCGTTTTTTACATTTGATCATTTTGGGGTTCATTTTCAGGCTTGGTGAATTTCTTCATCCAGCCCTAGTTTTTCTATAAAATCATTTATAAATGTTCCTTTTTTATCTCGTTCTTTCCTGACTTTCATCCATTCCTTAGCTTTTTTAAATTTCTTCTGGATAAAATCATTGTCTATGTACAGCTGTTTGTTGTGTTTGCCCCAGTGAGGAATACCGCCAAATTCATTAATCATCATGTGTTGGTATCTCTCCAGAATTTCGATACCCCCGGGAGTACCATATAATAATGGTACGTCAATACATACTATTTCTCCATCGAAAGCGGGCGATAAATAAGCTTTTGATTGCTTAACAAAGCGAACGGGAATATGAGAAGTTTGAAATAACTGAGCATTTTCAGCATTTTCTTTGGCCATAGCTGCAATCGCTTCTAATACTTTGATAATGATCTCAGCATCCGCTTTAAAAGCAAATTCCGAACTAATTCCATACCTGATGACAGCACTTCCGCTCTGCAATAGTACTTTGGAGCTTCTATCGAAATATTTCATGTCCTTAGTAGCCCAAAGCCCCAGGTTTATGGTTTTGCCAATATTTTTAGCTTTTCTCAGTATTTGAGACTTGCGGACTGTCCCTTCAATCAAATATTCAAGATTGCTGAATAGGTTTGATAAGATATTTCTTCTGAGCGCAAAAAAACCTCTTGGAATATCATCTTCCCGAACTACTTCTTGTTCTACAACGGCACAGCCATGCTCCCCTTTTACTTCATAAGGATTAAAACGAAAAGCAACAAATTCGGTAGACCTGACTTTTTTCATAAAATCCCCATTCTCCAGTTCTTTTTTCAGTTCACTCCAGGGTTTTAGGTACCTTTTTTCTCTCATCCAAAAAAGTGGTTCTACCTCTAGAATTAGCTCATAAATAATTCCCATGGCTCCGAAACTCAGAATGGTGCTATAAAAATGATCGTCATTTTGGATCAGCTTTACTCCATTATTGGGATCGAATTTTAATGGATCAGTTATGGCATCCTCTTTGGGTTCAATCTGATAAAACTTACCATCATTCCCCACCAGTCGTACTGCTCTTACCATATCAGGAATAGCCGGCCTTCTGATACCGGTGCCATGGGTACCTGTCTGCAAAGCACCAGAAATGGTCTGAACATCAATGACTCCCATATTGGAGAGGGCCAGCTCCTCTTTATCTAGAAATTTATTCAACTTCTGTAAAGTTACACCTGCCTCAGCAGTGACAAAGAGTCTTTCTTTCTCACTATCATAAAGTGCTGTACCAGGGGTTTTCCAGGCTTTAGAAAGCCTTTTCATCGACAATAAACAATCTTTACCTTTGGCTGCTTCGGAAAAAGAGTGGCCTGAACCTACTGCCCTGACTCGAAGATTTTCTTGCTCGGCATATTTGACAATTGCACTTATGTCTTCCTTATTCCGGGGGTAAAAAAAGCGTAATGGATTAACTACAACATTTCTGGTTGCATTACTCCAGGTATATCTTTGAACTGAAATTTTATTCAAATCAGCATTCATCACTTTGTTTTTTTGAGGGTTTAAGTTTCTATTTTTATTTCAGGATGTCTTGATATGGCCAGAATCTCTGTGATTTGTCCACCAACAAAATGAACGAATATGGCAGGAAGCAAACTCCCGTCGCAATCCAGGGTGACGTAACAAAGAATGGCACTGAAGGGAACAGCCTGACCTGCCAGCTGATTGTTTTTATAATAGTGGATCATAGAATAGATGCCCGCAGCAATTATTATAGCTGCCCACTCGTTTTCAGTGACCAGGAGTGCCGATTGTAGTAACATGCCCCTAAATACAAACTCTAAGGCCACCAGGTAAAGAAGCCAACTAAGAGCATTAAATATCAGCATTGAAGGAGTCCATCTGCTCACGCGAATTTCCGGATATTCAGTTAGGTTATACCGGCTACCTGCCCCCCTCCAATTAAACAAAATGATTATCGGTAAGAGGATCAATATCCATTTCATGACATTGTCATTCCAATTAAAATTGATATTCAAATCACTCAGTTTGCTTACTTCAAGGAAACTAAAGGAGAATATCAAGATAATCGGAATTACGCCGTAAATAATAAACGCGGCGATCCTACGTCGAATAATCCTTCGAACATAAGGGCCATTTACATCATATTGTATTTGAAAACTTTTGGGAAGCCTGAGGGAGGTAGATAATGCATACCAAAGAAGAAATCCCAGAGTTGCTACCGCAATGGAAAGCAGTAGATATTTGGTTTCCATTTCCATAAGGGTTTGAGTTTTAGTGTGTGTTTCGTAGAAAATGACTACGATGCGTTCTTTTAGTCAATTAAATTACAAAAAATTTAAGAGTTCGGTTCCAATATTAGAACTATCCTGCCCTCAGCTCACCAGATCTTCCTTTTTAATCCCTAAAAAAACAGGATCGTTACAACTCTTTAGTCCTATACGCAAAAAAATAGTCAACGTTATATTAGTGTGGAGAAATCCTCATCGATAGTCGAAGTTCAGGGTGGTTTTTCTTTATTTAGATTCTTTTTGAGCCAAATACTGCAAACAGGCTACATCTTCGGCATCTGAACTAGGTCCGGTCTCAAACCAGGCATCCAATATTTCTTTAGCAACTACTTCTGACGTAGTCCTGATGCTCATGCATAATACATTGGCATCATTCCATTGTCGGGCACCAGCAGCCGTTTGGGCATCCTGACAAAGGGCGGCTCGTATGCCGGCAACTTTATTGGCTGCAATGCTGATTCCCGTTCCTGTCCAACAAAATAATATAGCCTGGTCAAATTCTCCCAGAGCTACTTTTTGAGCCACTTCCATTCCTACTTTTGGCCACATGGCTGTTTTTTCCACCAATGCACCAAATGCAACGAGTTCATGGCCTCTATTCAATAATTCTTCCATGACCACCCCGGTCAGATGGGTGCTCATATCTGATCCAATAGCTAATTTCATGGTGAGTTGATTTTTTCCGGCTGAAATTGATTAAAATTCAAGT
Source organism: Saprospiraceae bacterium (assembly GCA_028285545.1). Taxonomy (GTDB): domain Bacteria; phylum Bacteroidota; class Bacteroidia; order Chitinophagales; family Saprospiraceae; genus JANQPA01. Next base: position 12,470 of record JANQPA010000047.1, read on the forward strand.
CTGATTCAAGGTACTCCAATTTTTTACATTTTTAGCACTCTACTCCTACTGGCATTTTATCCTATTTGTTAAAATGACGTTAGTTCGGAGATTAGTTCATTGAAAATCAGGCATTAGTTGAAAAAACAAAGAAGCATGAGAGCAAATTTTGGTAAAATTGTTTCGCCAAAAATAATTAAGACCAAAA
>JANQPA010000060.1 GCA_028285545.1 Saprospiraceae bacterium
AATTGCTGGTAATGGTGTGTAAATGGCATCATCTACTATAATACAAATTATTACATTCAATATGTCAAAGAACTTGAAAACTTATGGGTAATCAATACGCTAAAAAAGATTGGTAAGCCGGGTATAAAGCTTACCAATCCCTACATTTCATTTCGGGCTTAGTAATCTTTAATCTACTTATTGCACTTATAGTCCTTCATTTGTATACTCTTTTTTTGAGCTTTAGTTAACCAATTCTCCCTTGAAAGCTTTTTGAAGGAGGCTTTGGAAGAGTTGTTCGGATTTATCAATTGCCGCAATAGTTTGTTTTTTTTGTTTCTCTATTGAAATCACTCTTTCTGCAAAATCCTTTTGAAGTTCCAATGGTGGTACTTGTGCAAGTACTTGCTTTAATTTTGTGACATTAATACCAGCCATTATTGCCCCGTTACTGACATTTGATACTTGAGTTTGTAGAATTCTACTAATTCTAAACTGCCATACCAAAAAAATGGGTAAAACCTTATTACAGTCAGTTCTTATCCTCAATACATCCGAATGCAAAATTCCATTTTCAAATAAGTTTGAAAAAAGTGCGCACTTTCCAACATTTCCTTTTCTTGACATTACTATATCGTATGGTTTCACTGAGTAAGCACTTAGTTCAATAGCCTTTTCTTCTGTGACAAATTCAGTTGGCTTTTTTTCAAATGAACTATTAACCTGAGGAATCCCCCAGATAGGAACTCCTTGTTGAACGTATTCTGATTTACTAAGCTGTGTGCCAAAAGGTCCACATTTTATATCATTCTTATTTTTGCAGTTCGAAACCAATGTTGATACCTTCCAGTTACTAGGGTTTTTCACAGGATCACCAAACATCTCCAAAAACAAACTCTGCGTCAGTTCATCATATTTCTCGATGAGGGCTTTGGTCTTTTGTCGATAAGCATCGGCGGCATCCAGGATGGCAGCGATCTTTTTTTGGATGGGGAGTGGGGGGAGAGTAACCTTTAGTTTTTTTATATGCTCAATTTTAATCCCTTTAACGGTAGCTCCGGATGAAATTTTTTCAAAATATGATCCTTTAGATTTCAATAAATAAAAAAGAAACTTTTTATCTAATGCATCATCACATTTGATGGCCTTTAAATCTTGATTTATTGCTACATCGATATCTGTAATCACAACCTTTCCAACAGCCATTCGAGTAGCAATTATAAGTTGTCCTTTAGGAATCACTCGGGTTGCACTGAATTTAACTCCCTCCGGAGTAATGCTATCTTCAGTCCTTTTTAAGTGATCATTCTTCAGATCTTTTACACTTGCCCATGGAATATTACCGTTCCAGTATTCCTCAACAGATTTACTTGGAGTTCCGCCACCAAGCAGTTCAATATGATCTCCTAAAACTGAGTTTTTCCAAACCATATTAAATATCTAATAATTCTTCTAATTTTTTCAAACTTTGGATTCTCTCTAAATCTAAACGTTTTATCTCATCAATAATCTTCTCTGGCGGATCATACTCAATCTCCTCATACACAATTTCCTTATACCGATTAATACTCAAATCCCAGTCATTCTCTTTAATTTCCTCAAAAGGCACCATAAAACTTTGTTCAGTTCTTGCTCTCTCCCTTTCTCTCTCTCTATCCTTCCATCGACTTAAAATATCGGGAATGTCATTCTCTTTGACCTCACTGCGTTTATCATCCAGACTGAAGCCATCATTTTTCATATCATAAAACCAGACATGATCGGTTCCGCCACTGCCGGTTTTAGTAAAAATGATCACCGCCGTACTCACTCCCGCATAAGGCTTGAATACGCCCGAGGGCATAGAGATGATGGCATCTAGTTTATGATTTTGCACAATCTCCTGACGGATAGCCTTGTGGGCCTTTGAACTTCCAAAGAGTACTCCGTCCGGAACAATCACTGCGGCCCGGCCGCCTATTTTCATCATGCGCAGCATTAGGGCCAGGAAGAGGAGTTCTGTTTTTTTGGTTTTGCAAACTTGTAAAAGGGAGCTATCCACCATATCGTAATCCAGACTGCCTTTGAAGGGCGGGTTGGCCAGGATCAAGGTGTATTCATTGCGGATGTCGGCATTGCTTTCGCTGAGGGAGTCCTTGCCGATGAGTTGAGGGTTTTCGATGCCGTGCAATTGCAGATTCATGGCTCCGATGCGCAGCATGGTGGCATCAAATTCAATACCGGTAAACATATCACTGTCATAATGAGCCCGGAAGTTTTTGTCGTGAAACCAGTCGCTGTGATAATCATGGATGTATTCGCCGCAGGCTACCAGGAATCCAGCTGTTCCACAGGAAGGATCACAGATGTGGTCTTCCTGATTAGGTTCCATCATTTCCACCATCATTTTGATGATGTGTCGGGGCGTACGAAACTGGCCATTGGTACCGGCTGTAGAAATTTTGGAGAGGAGGTATTCATAAAGATCCCCCTTGGTATCCCGATCATCCATTTGGATGTCGTCCAGCATCTGAACCACCTGATCCAGTAATCTAGGTGTAGGAATCATGAAGGTGGCCCCTTTCATATAAGTACCAAAGATGCCTGCCTCACTTCCCAATTGCTTCATGTGTTCAAAGACGGTCAGATTTCTAGTCTCAGGCTGAGGTCGAGTAAAAAGCTGGAACATAGTTTCTGGGTCTTTATTTTTGAAATTATACCAACGAAACTGCTGTTCATCTGCTGCATACCTGGATTTTTTTACTGGAATGCCCGCTATATTGGCTTTCTTTTCTTCGAGTTGTTGTTTTTCATCTAATCTGCGTAGGAAAAGCAGGTAGGTCATTTGTTCGATTACAGTGAGTGGATTGGCCACGCCGCCCGACCAGAAGGAATTCCATATTTTATCTACCTGTGATTTGAGTGCGCCGGTGATCATATAGGTTATGTGGTTTAGTCTTTTCGAGTTTCATTTTTATATGAACTTCGAAAATATTCCGTAATATTTCCATTATTGATTGGAGCAATATACGGAATGCAAATCATAATTACTGGAGTCAATTTTTGAATCAACTTCCAGTCTGGAAATTATTATGATTATACGAATCTTTGGAAAGCTTGTTCCGTTTAATGTGGAAGATAAAAAGAAAGGAGTTTTGTGGCGGGGAACAAAAATATCCGCATAAAAAAAGCCTTCCAGAATCATCTTCCAGAAGGCTCTTTTTTTTTGCGCCCCTTCTTGGACTCGAACCAAGGACCTACGGATTAACAGTCCGGCGCTCTAACCAGCTGAGCTAAAGAGGCATGCTTTTTATGAAAGTTATTTAATGTTTTTTCTTTGTGATTGTTAAGCACTTTAAAAAACCATTAGATGAATCTTTCAATAGCGAGTGCAAAGTTATTATATCCGAATTTAAAATGCAATATTTGCAGGAAAAAAATTAAAAAAGTTTAGCATGAATTTATTGACGGTAGGAACAGTAGCTTTTGACGACATCGAAACCCCTCACGGCAAAGCAGAAATGGCCATCGGCGGTGCCGCCACTTATATATCTTTGGCAGCCGCCCATTTTACAGATAAAGTATTATTAGTTTCAGTAATTGGTGATGATTTCCCTCAGGATACTCTGGATCATTTGAAGGGCCAGGGTGTGGATCTGGACGGTTTGCAGGTGAAGGAGGGCGAAAAATCATTCTTCTGGGCAGGTCGCTATCATGATAATATGAACTCTAGAGATACACTGGTTACGGACTTAAATGTACTGGCTGATTTTGACCCCGTTCTTCCTGAATCATATAAAGATGCAGATTATGTAATGCTGGGCAACCTTACCCCTGCCGTTCAAATGCGAGTGATCGAACAACTTGATAAAGCTCCCAAACTGATTGGCCTGGATACCATGAATTTTTGGATGGACAATACCCTGGATAGTCTTTTAGATGTTTTGAAAAAAATAGATGTCCTAATGATCAATGACGAGGAGGCCAGACAGCTATCCGGAGAATACTCTCTTGTTAAAGCAGCAAAAGTTATCCATGAGATGGGCCCTTCTACTTTGATTGTTAAAAAAGGAGAACATGGCGCGCTCCTTTTCAAGGACAATGAAATTTTCTTTGCTCCCGCTCTGCCTCTCAATGAAGTAACGGACCCAACCGGTGCAGGAGATACTTTTGCCGGTGGATTTATGGGTTACCTGGCTATGACTGATGATACCTCTTTTGAAAATATGAAAAGAGCCATTGTATACGGTTCAGCGATGGCTTCATTTTGTGTGGAAAAATTCAGCATCGAGCGCTTAGTAGGCTTGGAAAAAGAGGATATCAGAGATAGAATCCGGCAGTTTGTTCAATTGGTGAACTTTGATGCGAAGCTTTGATTACTTCGACCATACTTCTATTCAATTCTTCCCAATGTCCTATTTAACAAATCGGTGAATCGCTTCATTAACATTATCCTGAAAAGAAGTATTATTTAAATCCGAAAAAATACTGCCCTGATCAATGACTGGCCCAGTAATGATTGGTTCTTTGCTTCCATAAAAAACACCACTCTTTAAAGACGGATCATTGATTCCATCAACATAGCGTTTGGCTCCCACTTCGAGTTTGTGAACCATTTTCATCATAGGCATAATGATGGGCATGGCAATGTATTTAAAGAAGATTTTTTGAAAACCAGACATATCGTCCATAACAGCCGTACCTGAGGTCCCGCCAGGGCTCATCGTAATAAATCGAATATTTGGATGTTTGCGAGCCTCCGAAGACATCCATAATGCAGCCATATATTTTACCAATCCATAAGCCTCCATAATATCCATCTTTTCACCGAAATAAGATCCATCAATAATAGATGAAAATTCTTCGACGGAGGAAGTTTTCAAATCGGGCTGCTTCATCCCCATTTTTTTTACACCTCTTGCAGCTTCAGAGCCAGCATAAAGTGCTACATTTTTAAGTTTGTCTTGCTTAATGAGTTCATCTAAGAGTACAACATGTCCTAATATGTTGGCAGCAAAAATTTGAGTTACCCCATCTTTGGTTATTTCCCAGGGAACTTTGCCTCCCATACCTCCGGCATTCATGATCAAAGCATCGATGGGTTCCTTTATTTGTTCTAAAGCGGATCTAACAGAGTCAGGATTTGAAACATCCATGATGACAATTTCAAATATTTCTCTTCCAGTCGTTTCTTCTAAAGATTTCTTTGCAGCTTCAGCTTTTGTCGAGTTTCTGCAGGCCAGATATATTTTTTCAGTTTCATTTATTAAAGCGAGCTGACGAGCGGCGTCTTTTCCAAGTCCACCATTGGCTCCGGTAATTAAAATACTTTTATTCATTTTTTAGATGTTTTATTGAAATCTATTAACTAATACGGTCATTTTTTCAAGCGCCATTTTATAATCGCTTTTTCCTTTTTGCTGGATAAGAAAGCCATTAAGGGTCGTAGTAAATATTTTTGTTATGCTCTTCGCATCTACCTCACTGGTAATGGAGTTTTCTTTTTGTGCTTCTATAATAATAGGTTCAATTGCCTGTATAAACTTTTCAAAATGTTGGTGCACTAGCTCTTTGATTGTGTTATTTGCATTATTTCAACTGATCCACTACTCCTTTTACGATATCGGAAGGACCTTTTGGAAACCATGCCTTCAACATCCACTTAGGCACATTTCCGGTAGGAGAAAAACTAACAGCAAGGGTTAGCTGAGATTGAGTTTCATTAATTTTTTGAAAATGATAGCTGGCATCATATAAATTCATTCGTTTGACCCCCTGTAGTTCATAAGCCTGGGCATCAACGATAGCAGTGATGGTAAATTCATTTGGGCTGCTTTTTTTAAAGGTAAATCGTTGTACGCAATCAAAATCAGACATTGGCCAGGGAGGATCGAAGTATAGGTATGAGATCCATTCATTTTGAGAGACCTTTTTGACTTCCCTGCTTTTTGTGGCATGCTCCAAAAATTTCGGGTAGTTTTCTGTATTTCTCATAAAAGCTTCAGCTTTTTCCAAATCAAAGGCTGCAGTAATTTTGGCAATATAATGCACAACTTTCCTTTTCCCTCCTTGCCCTTCTTTTTGACCAATAATCTCATATTTGACAGCTACACGATCATCTTTGGAATTTGTTTCTGTCCAATTCCTATTTTGGGCGGTACTATTAAAATGAAGGGCAAAAATTATTGATAAAAGGAGTAAGGAGCTTTTTTGTATATAAGTTAGTGGAAAACTTATAATCTTTATCATTTTTTTTGACACTTCATGCCTCCGGCAGACGGGGGCTATCGCACACGGACTGTTACTGACTTTCAATGCTTTAGTTAATAGTGAATAATGCTTTTCCTGATTTATTAAAACGAATTAATGCACTCTTGGCACAGCAACCTAAATTACTAGCCTTTATTCGCCAGCTGCCCACAAGCCGCATCAATGTCTTTTCCACGGCTACGCCTGACCGTTGTCATTACGCCCTGATCAACAAGGTATTGGGCGAAAAGATCAATTTGATCTTCTGAAGATTTGACAAAAGAAGCCCCTTCAATGGGATTGTATTCGATGATGTTCACTCTGACCGGAAAACGTTTGCACAGTTTGACTAGCTTTTTGGCATCTTCAATCTGATCATTAAAACCCTGGAAGGTAATGTACTCATAGCTAATCCTGTTACGAGTGATTCGATAGTAGTATTCCAGGGCATCCATCAAAATGGCCAGATTATTCTGTTCATTGATGGGCATGATCTGGTTCCTTTTTTGATCATCAGCCGCATGGAGGGATAAAGCCAGGTTAACCTTGCTATTATCATCGGCCATTTTTTTAATCATCTTGGCTATGCCAGCGGTGCTGATGGTAATCCGCTTGGCTGACATGTTCAGTCCTTTTTCAGAAGTAATAAGATCAATGCTTTCCATCACATTTTTATAGGCCAAAAGCGGTTCTCCCATGCCCATATATACAATATTGGTCAGGGGGTGCCCGAAATGTTCTATAGATTGCTCATTGACCAACCATACCTGATCAAAAATTTCGGAAGCATCCAGGTTGCGCACTCTTTTCATGCGGCCTGTAGCGCAGAATGAGCATGTCAGGCTACAACCCACCTGTGAAGAAACACAAACGGTAAATCGCTTATCAACAGGCACTGGTATCAACACCGATTCAATAAGATGTCCGTCAAATAGTTTAAAACGGGTTTTAATGGTTCCATCTGTACTGAACTGGACTTTATCCTCTTCAATCGCATGAATGGCAAATCCTTCCTCCAATTTAGTCCGCAAGTTTTTTGACAAATTGGTCATTTCTTCAAAGGAATGTGCTCCTTTTTTCCACAGCCATTCCTGTACCTGCTTAGCCCTGAATTTAGGCTCGCCAAATCCTTTAAAGATCTCCTCTAATTCTGACTGCGATATTTTTCTTACGTCTGTTTTCATTACCTATATTAAACTCTAAGCCTTTATCTCAACCTTAACGTTTTGGAGGCAAAGATAGTTCTTTTAAGTTATTTTGTGTTCAGGTTGTCACGTGTTCAAGTGTTCACGTTTTTGGTGAGAAAGTTTATTTTTTGTTTTTGCTAAGCCAGATTTGGAATTCTTCTTGGTACTCTAGGAAATCATTAAAATTTGATACCATTTCCTCGTCTTCTAATTCAAGAATCATTTCCGCCAGATCAATTTGCTGATTTACGGCAGCTATTGCAGCTGTGGAACAAATTGTGTCGGTCTTATCACAACGTGAACACTTGCTAACTTGTAAACTTGAACACTTACTAACTTTACCTCACCGGCTGACACTTCTTCTCCAACCACTTCACCTCTTCCGGACTTAATCCTGGCTTCAACAATTCAAAAACGCGCTGGTGATAATCTTTCACCCATTGTTTTTCTGTAACAGAAAGAAGGCTCCCGTCGATAAGATCTAATTCATAAGGGAAAAGCGAAAGAGTTTCGAAACCTAGAAATGGCTGTCCATCGGCACCTTTGATATCGGATTCAACACAAACGATCAAGTTTTCTATCCGGATACCGTATTGGCCCTCCAGGTAATAGCCAGGTTCATTAGATACAATCATTCCTGGTTCTATGGCCACAGTGGTGCGCACTCCTTTTGAATCAGCACCTATACTTTGAGGCCCTTCATGGACATTTAAAAAGAAGCCTACCCCATGACCAGTGCCATGACCATAATTTAAGCCTCTTTGCCAGAGGTATTGCCGCGCCAGTATATCCAATTGCACCCCGGTGGTTCCTTTTGGAAAAACGGCTTTAGATAAAGCAATATGTCCTTTTAAAACCAGGGTATAATGCTTTTTTTGCTGCTCGGATACCGGTCCAAGTGAGTAGGTACGGGTAATATCGGTAGTCCCTTCCAGGTATTGTCCACCAGAATCCACCAGTAGAAGGCCATCAGGTTTTATGGGCAAGCTCTCAGCAGGTTTGGGTCGATAATGAACGATAGCACCATTGGCATTATAACCTACAATGGCATCAAAACTATCCCCTTTAAAATTTCCCTGAGCCTGACGATAGCGATTGAGTTGTTTGGATACTTCATATTCTGTAACCATTACTTTATCTAACATCATCTCTAACCACCTACTCATTTTTGTTAAAGCAATACCATCTTTAATCATTGCTTGCCTGATATATCCTAGCTCCGTTTTGTTTTTCCTTGCCTTTAAAGTTGTGGCCGGCGACCGCCCCTTGATAATCTCAGCTTGCTGTTCAACTAACCACTCGTAAATTTGCTTATTGGTATTAGCTGGATCAATCCAAACTTTTTTATCCGCTTCCATCTGTTCCATAAAGCCCGATATTCCTTTATAGGGGATGATTTGAATATCATCGGATTTCAAATTAAGGGCGATCTGTTCGGGGACTTTTGATTTATTAATAAATAATATGACTTGCTCTGGTTCTATCCATAAATAACTAATAAAAACAGGATTACAAGCTACATCTTCTCCCCTTAAATTTAAGGTCCAGGCAATATCATCTAAAGCTGAGATTAGATGGACATCAACCCCTTTGGCAAGCATAGAATGCCTGATTTTCCCAATTTTATGCTTCCTGCTTTCACCAGAATAGTTTTCATTATGTTCAAAAATTAGTGCATCCGGAAGAGGAGGGCGTTTTTTCCATACCTCTGAAATTAAATTCTGCTTATCATCTATTTGAAGACCTGCGCTAAGGACCTTTTTTTTCATGCGCTCCATTTGGTTGATTGAAAATTGCAGGCAATTACAACCTATCGTATCTCCTTTTTCCAAAGTGCTAACAAGCCAGTCAAAAATGTTGGTATTATCAGCCATAACTTCCTTGTAAAGCTGAATGTCTGTATTTTTCAAATCCATTTTAGCTTGAAGGAAGTATCTTGAATCGGTCCAAAGCAATGCCTCATTCTGGGTAACAACCAATGTTCCGGCAGAGCCATCAAAACCGCTCATCCAGGCTCTGATTTTCCAGTGATCGCAGACATACTCACTCTGGTGAGGGTCAGAAGAGGGGATAATAAAAGCAGCTAATTTTTCTCTTTTCATCAAGCCTCTCAGGCTGGCAATCCGTTCGTTTATTCTTTTAGGGGAAGACATGTGTTAAAATCTTAGTTCTGCAAGGTACGCTCAAAAACCTAAAAACGACAAGAAACATTCACAACCAATTAAACGTAAATAAAAAACAAATTAAAAAAATTGGTATATTTTTTGCTGCTATACTAGTGTTTGAGTGTTTTTTAAAATATATTTGCTTGCAAAAGATAGAAAATTTGACGTACTTATTGCTAAACCAAAGCTCAATAAAATTTATTATATTAATGTGGATTGCTTCGCGACTTCACTAGTAGAAAGAAAAAGGTAGAAAGATGAAGGATTTTAAATGGCTTTGGAGATTGACTTAAGTTTAATTATCTTTTATAATTCTAGTCACTCTACTATTCTTGACTACCGGAGGTAGTTGCTTTCTACATTCAACCAAAACTGAAAACAACTTAAATCAAATTACCACACCATTATAAACGAACCTAAGGATGCAAAATCTTCGCTTTGAACAGAAAATGCTCCAGAAGCTGTCCCCACAGCAGATTCAGCTTATGAAACTGCTGCAGATTCCGACTGCTTCCCTGGAACAACGCATCAAAGAGGAGTTGGAAGCTAATCCTGCACTTGACGAAGGCGACAAAACTGACGATCCCCTCGAATTTCAGAATAATGACGACATCAATACTGAAGATAATAATGAAGAAGCCTTCGAATTGGATGATTACCTGACCGAATACCTCGAGGATGATCCCTCTGCTTACAAAATGAAAGACAACAGCTATGGCGGAGACGAAGAAGAAAAACAAATGCCCCTGGTTGTCGAAAATACTTTTCATGATTTTCTTGAACGGCAACTCGGCCTACTCCGGTTAAAAGATAAAAATGAAGAAGCGCTGGCCAAGCAGATTATTGGAAGCATTGATGAGGATGGCTATTTGAGGCGTGATCCCGTTTCTATAGTAGATGATTTGATGTTTGCTCAAAATATTTTTATTTCTGAAGAGGAGGTTCTGAATATGCTCAAAGTCATTCAACGATTTGACCCTCCAGGAGTGGGGGCTCGTGACCTTCAGGAATGTCTGCTCATTCAGCTTCATCAAAAAAGGGATCTTCTGGAAGAAGGCGAAAAACTAGAAGCCTTTCCAAAAGAAGAACTTGAAATAGCCATTGCTATTATTGAAAAGCATTTTGAAGAATTCACCAAAAAACACTATCAAAAGCTTCTTAGGGCATTTAATATTACCGAGGAAAAATTAAAAGTAGCTATTGATATCATCCTTAAATTAAATCCCAAACCGGCAAGTGGTTATAGCTCCTCTAATAATCGAACCACCCAGTATGTCGTGCCGGATTTTATCATTTCCAATCGAGACGGAGAATTGGAATTAAGTCTTAATTCCAGAAATGCTCCGGATCTAAGGATTAATGATCAGTATAAGGATATGCTGCAAACTTACCAGAGCAGTAAACAAGCCGGCAAAACCAACAAAAAACAAAAAGAGGCCGTAAAATTTATCAAGCAGAAAATAGATTCTGCCAAATGGTTTATTGATGCCATACGCCAGCGCCAACAAACCATGTATCGCTGTATGTATGCTATTCTCCAATATCAATATGACTACTTCCTTTCTGGTGATCAAAGGAAATTACGCCCTATGATTTTAAAAGACATAGCTGAGATTACAGGACTTGACATTTCTACAGTGTCAAGAGTGGCTAATAGTAAATTTGTACAAACAGAATTTGGAACTAAAAGACTTAAAGACTTCTTTTCTGAATCCATGCAAAACCAGGATGGAGAAGAAGTTTCTACTTTGGAGATTAAAAAAATCCTTTCTGAAATTATCGAAGGGGAAAATAAAAAGAAGCCACTCTCTGATGAAAAGCTTAAAAATCTATTGACCGAAAAAGGGTACAATATTGCCAGGCGTACGGTGGCTAAATATCGGGAGCAGTTAAATATTCCGGTTGCGAGATTAAGAAAAGAGCTTTAACAGCCCCTCTCATTGTACTTAATAAAAAAATTGTCAGTTTCTCCTCACCGCTAAATCGCAAAGAACTGCTAAGACTACGCGAATTTTTGCGACTTAGCAGTCATAATAATTTCAATTCTTTCACTTTTTAATAATAGTGTTCTTACCGGTTGCATTTAGCAAAATTTCTATTCTGACGAAATTGACTAAAATATTCCTACATAAAAATTAAGCAGAATTTTTAGCAGATTTTATGAATTTTATTACTTTTACAAATGGGTAAATAATAAAAATCATGAAAAGATCCCATTTAGGAGAGTTTGAAGAGATTGTTTTAATCTGGGTAGGCATTCAACATGAAGCGGCTTATGGCCTATCCATTACGAATGCGATCCAGGAAGAAATGAATCGCTCCGTTACTCTGAGTAGTGTGCATACAGCTTTGTACAGACTAGAAGAAAAAGGATATGTAAAATCAGAACTGGGTGGTGCTTCTACTAAACGTGGTGGAAGAAGAAAACGGATATTTATTATTACCAACGCAGGCCGAGAAGCCCTGGAATCTTCTCGAGAAATGAGGATGCGCCTATGGTCGAAGATTGCCAAAAATCATTTTCCAAAATGGGAACTTTAAACCAACCTTCAAAAGCACCTGCTGAACTGGTTCCTCCCAAATGGGCTGAGCGATTCTTCCGATGGTATTGTAATGAAGACCTTCAAGAAGAATTATTGGGAGATTTTTATGAGCAATTTTGTGATCGATGGGAAACCGCCGGTCCCCAAAAAGCCAAGCTCGGCTATTGGTTGAATGTCATCACCTTTATCAACAAATATACATTGCGCCGCAAGCGCGGATCTTTCACCCACATAATCACACCTGACATGTTTCGCAATTATTTCAAATTAGGTCTACGCAATATTCTAAAAAATAAACTTTCCTCTTTTATTAATGTATTTGGCCTGGCCCTGGCTATTGGCTGCTGTCTGGTCGTTTATAGGTTTATAATCCAGTTTTATTATCCTGATTCTTTTCACGGAAAACTGGATAATATCTTCGTAGCAGAACGACTAGTAAATGAGGATGGCAGGCGCCAGCTTTGGGGAGCTATTCCTGAGCCTTTAGGTCCCGCCATCCAAGGCTCCTCTCCACAAGTTGTCAATTTTTGTCGACTGAAAAACTATAATGCTAATTTCAAAAAAGGGGAACAAATATTTACCGAATGGATCACCTTTGCTGATAGCAGCTTCTGTGATCTATTTGATTTTCCGGTAAAATGGGGAAATGAAAATAATTTTTTTGCTCGAAATGCTATTGTTTTAAGCCAGGATGCATCAGAAAAATATTTTGGAAATGACAATCCTGTAGGCCAGGAGGTGCATTTGCGCTTTAACATTCGAGGAGAAATTAAAGAGCGAATGTATGTAGTTCAAGGAGTCATGGAGGACATTCCTGATGATTCCAGTTTTAGGTTTAACATTTTATTGCCTTTCTCTGCACAAAAAGGCTTATACGTTGAGAATTTCAATGACTGGACCCGTTATAGCAATACCCTGTTTCTTGAATTGACCTCACCAAACCAGGTAGAGCAAGTTCAAAGTGCAGCCAGTCCATTTCTTGCCCAGTATAATGAGGCTAATTCTGGATGGCCTACCGAAAAACTGCATTTGGAGCCTTTATCTGGCATGTTTCGTCATTCTTATATGGTCAATGATTCTCCTTTTATTTCTGCTCATATTGCAGCCTTATTTATGTTGCTTATTATTGGTGGAGCGTTGCTAACCCTAGCCTGCTTTAACTATATGAATATTGCAGTAGCTTCTGCTACCAAGCGTCTTCGTGAAATTGGAGTTCGAAAGGTGATGGGAGGCAATCGAGCCCAGTTGGTGATTCAGTTTTTAACGGAAAATCTGGTGCTCTGTGTATTTTCTGTTTTGTTAGGCTTCTTGTTAGCGAGGATGGTATTTCTACCTTGGTTTAACAATATGTCAGATATCGCTATGGATCTGAGTTTTCAAAAGCATCCATCGTTATGGATCTTTTTAGTAGGTTTAATCATTATTACCACCATTGGTGCTGCTGGTTATCCAGCCTTTTATTTGGCCTCTTTCCGCCCCATTGCTGTTTTAAAAAATAAAATTCGATTTAGCAGTAAAAACCGTTTCCGAAAGGTTTTATTAGGTACCCAGTTTTTGCTTTCTTTCCTCTCTATTTTTGCCGCAATTATGTTTTTGAATGTCTCCAAGGAAGTACAAAACAGAACCTGGGGTTATAACCAAAAGGGAATTATCGATATACGGCTTAATTATTCAGAGGATTATGAAACCTTAAAAAATGAAATCCAGCAAATTTCTGGTGTAGAACGCATTACAGGTGCTCGAACCAATGCGGGTGTTTGGTCGGAAAAAGTAGTGGCTGAAATAAGCGATCAGGAATATAGTGTTATGGGCTTATCCGTTGGGTATGATTATTTGGAAACAATGGAAATCGATTTAATAAACGGTCGACTTTTTGATAGGCAAAAACCCAATGATCTAAAAAGCACCATTATCATCAATGAGCAATTTCAAAAGCGACTAGGCTGGGAAGATCCCATAGACAAAAAAATCACTATAGATTCACAATCCTATCTCGTTATCGGTAAAATCAAAAATTTTCATCACGAACCTTTTGATAACGAAGTTAAACCTATGGTGATACGCCTTGCAAAACCTCAAAACTTCAGGCATTTGATCGTTAGAGTTCCAGAAGATGAAGTGGTTAGTACCGCCCAAGCCATTTCTGGCATTTGGAAAAGACACTATCCAGATTCTCCCTATGATCATCGCTATCAGGACGATGCTTTTAATGGCTATTTTAATGCTTTTGAGCAGGTCAACCAGGTATTTAAAGCCACTGCTTTTTTAACGATAATTATTTCTTCTATTGGCTTATTTGGCCTGGCCATGCTAATTCTAAGCCGAAAAATGAAAGAGTTGAGCATCCGAAAAGTGCTGGGTGCTTCGCTTATCGATATCAGTTATAACATCAATAAAGAGTTTTTGTCCACCATCATTATTGCTAGTGTTATTGGTATTCCTTTGGGTTATTTTATGTTGGATACTTTAATTAGTCTAATCTACCCAGAAGTGCAATTAGGGTTTTTACCGTTTTTACTGACTTTTATTTTTCTGATTGTTATGACTTTAATAAGTGTGTCGAGGCATATTTATGTGGCAATGGTGAGTGATCCGTCGAGGTATTTGAAGGATGAGTAAAAAATTAATAATATGAGCGCGCAATGCGCGCTCATATTATTAATTTTTTACTCAATCCATTCATTAGCGTTTTTCCGTTCATTATAGTTGACCAAGGTAGCAGGATAATTAATCCAATCCACTTGTTTAATTATTTTTCCTTCCTCATTGAAGCTTAGGATGGTGGTAAAATGCATGGCTTCAAATTCAGCAGTCCCCCATTTGAATGGGGTGAAATATCCCTGGACAACTGCTTTATTGTTTTGGATTATTTGCTCTGAGACCACCAGGGAATTATCTTCCAGGAGTTGAAAATCGGGGTTGGTCCAGTCAAAAAAGTTTTTTAAAGCCTCCTTGCCTTCAATCCGGTCTCCATTTACGATATCTTCCAGAATAGCTTCCTCGGCGTAGAAGCTAAGGAACTTTTCAAAATCCTGGCGTTCGTTGAAGGTTTGGTAAAATTGATCGGTGGTGTTTTCAACAAGGCTCGTTTCCTTATTAGAACAAGAGTAAAAAAATAGGCTGATGACTAGGCTGATGTGTATTGGGTTAATTTTGATATTCATTTAGAAAAACATTCTATTGCTGATATATAATTAATTTTCTTGAATTTCAATTGGTCATTTTCACATTGTAGTTCGACCTCTCCTGTATATTTATATCCACCACTGCCATAGGATTTAAACCTCAATGTAATTCCATCTGAATGAAAATTGTAATTCAAAAACCTCACATCGATTCGAGAATTTTTATCATTCTTACTATTAATAAATTGTATTTTTTTTAGCACAAGCTCTTCAAACTCCCAATTCTGAGTTTTGAATTCAATGTCTACTATTATCTCCTTTTTATCCTCTTTTAGAAGATTATTTGATTCCAGAGATTTTAAAGCTATTTCCGTAGCTCTTTGAAGATTTAAACAATTCTGATTTTGTCCAATAGAGGTTTGCAAATTTGTTGTTAATCCCAAGTTTAGACTGTTAACTATGCTGAAAAGTCCAATTATGATAAGTTTGAGCATGATCAATCGTTTTCCCTTTCCTTTCTACTTAAAAATTCTAATAATTCTCGAACATATTCTTCATACCTATAGGCTTTAAATTTAAACCATTGTTGTCTAATCTCTTCATGATAATCCACTTCATATCTAAAATTCTTAAATGGTTTATTTTTATTCAGAGCATAAATCAACCTATTTCTAATTTTAATATCGGGCACTTGCATCACAAAATCTTCCATCATCCTGAAAGCATCTCTGGAAGACATTGGTTCTAAGCTTATATATTTATCAGCATTATTTTCAATCTTATTTAGGTCTTCAATCCAAAGTTCCTCGTCAAAATAAACACCATCTGGATTTGGTATTGAAATAATTTGATTTGTTTCCTTATTGATGTAGCAGATCATTCCCATTTCTAAAAATTCTGCTGCCTCTTTGATTAATTTGTTTGAAAGGTTCATTACAATAATTTTTATGGGAAAAATAAGGTTCTTGTTGAGTCATCACGAAAAAGCCATCTCCCGATTATACTTCCTCCTATATTCTACCGGAGATAAACCTGTATATTTTTTAAAGATTTTTCGAAAGGCTTTTTCATCATTATACCCAACATGGTACATGATTTGGTTAATATTTTGAGTAGAAGATTCCATACTTTTTTTGGCCGCTTCTACTTTTACTCGCTGTATATATTCCAAAGGGGTATTAAGGGTAGCTTTTTTGAACCTTCGGATAAAATTCCTTCGGCTGATGGCAAATTTGTTGGCCAGCGCTTCTACACTTAACTTCTCTTCAAAATTTTCTTCAATAAATATCTGAGCCTCTTTTATTGACTCATCAGTATGTTCCTTTTGTCCTTTAAAGATGATAAACTGACTTTGGTTTTCCCGATCATAATCTACTTCTGATACTTTAGAACACCAAATTGCCGTTTCCCGGCCATAATGTTTTTCTATTAAATACAATACTAGATTAAGGAATGAATAGGCACCTCCACTGGAATAAATCCCATTGTCCTCGGAAATAATTTTTTCGGGAATCAGATTCACCTTAGGGTATTTTTGCTTAAAAATATCGTGAACAGTCCAATGGGTAGCACAGGATTTACCATTTAGTAAGCCGGTTTCTGCCACTAAAAAAGCACCTTTGCATAAACTGGCAATTTCTGCCCCATTTTCAATTCGCTGCTTTTTAATCCAATCTACGAAGGCTGTATTTTTCTTCATTACCTGCTCAATATTTCCACTAATCCCAGCCACGACTATTAAATCCGTCTTCTTTATTTCCTCAATACCTTTAGTGGGGGCCACTTTAAAAAGGCCATTATAGTATACCACCTCATTTGACAGACCCACTAAGTCTATCTTGAATTTTTCTTCACTTAACAAGCCGTTGCGTATCAGATAGGCATTGGCCATTCTAAACATTCCAAGGGTACCAATAATGGTGTCCACAATGGCATTCCCGGCCGGTACTATAATACTTAGATGTTTCATTAAAAAAATTTTATTGCAAAGTTACATTAACATTTTG
This sequence comes from Saprospiraceae bacterium, assembly GCA_028285545.1. Lineage (GTDB taxonomy): Bacteria > Bacteroidota > Bacteroidia > Chitinophagales > Saprospiraceae > JANQPA01. The sequence continues at coordinate 17,234 of JANQPA010000060.1, forward strand.
GCACAAACAACCCTACAGCTTGTCATTAATGACACCCTCAGCAGGTGTTTTTATGCCATATCTTTGTAATATCCTTTTGAATCAAAAAAATACAAACTTCAATTTTAACTCAAATAGGATTATTAATTAACCATAAAAAATTTTGAGAAATGAAAAGTAATGAAATAACTGTTTTCTACAAGTGGACAGCAAAACCTGGCAAATTAGATGAACTTAAAGCCATGTATAATGACGTATACAAAGCTATGAAAGACAATGAGCCAGATAGCCTAAAAATGGAATGCTATTTTGCAGATGAAGAAAACGCCATCATCGTACATGACGTATTCAAAGATGGAAATGCCCTAGGCTTTCATTTGATGGGAACAGCGGCACAACATTTCCCACAATTGGTGGAGATCGCAGTCCCTGGTCCTTTTCTTTTCTGCGGAGATGTTCCTGAGGAATTAAAACAAGCAGCTATAGGAATGAATATGGGAGCAGAGTTTGGAACTCATGCCTTTGGTTTTGATAGAAAAGAAAGTTTAGTATAAATCCCAAATTGTCTAACACCCAAATGGGTATAAAATATAAAAAATGATAGCTCAAAAAGAAGCCTTACCACCTTTCCTTGCGGAGCCTACTAAACTGGGCCAGGAAATCAGCATTACCGGCAAATGGGTTCCCTTGAAAAAAAGTGGTCTATTTAGAAAATCTGCTGAGTCCAAGGAGATGCTTAAGGAATGGGAAGATATCCATTTGGGTGCGAAAAACCATCCCGGTGTTTTATCCACTGAGATCAACCACGCGGTGGGAGAAGACGCAGTTTTAATCCATCATGTTTTTAAGAATCCTGATTCATTAGTTGATTATTTTTCCAGCACTGCTACAAAGCATATGGAAGCACTCACCAAAGTAGCCGAGCCTCAACTCCATCTGGTTCGAGGCGTAAATATTCCGGCTCAAGTCAAGGAAGTAATTTTAGCCAAAAATGTACCGGTAGCCTTCGGAAACCATCTTTTTGGATATGTAAAAGAAGATTACAAGCGTCCGGACCCCAGTACCGCCATTCAGGTGACCGCCAAATGGACTTGTAACCCAAACAATTCGAGTCATTTGGAAGAACTCAAGTACTGGTGGCAACGTGTGGGAACGGATGCTTATACCATGGAAAAAGGTTTAATCAGATTTGAAGTGTTCCAGGTTGAAGGAGAAAATGCTCTGATTATTCACGAGACATTTGAGAATAGCAACGAATTGAAATTTCATCTTACTAAAGGCACCGCTGATAAATACAAAAAAGACATTGATAAAATTGCTTCTCCAGAATATTACTTCTTCCGCGGACCAGTATCCTGGACCATTAGAACTTATTCAAAATTTATGCGCCTGCCAGCCACTTATTCTAGTCAAGGGAGCCATTATACACGGCAAGGTGGTAGCATGAGTGATGGAAGAACTTAAATAGTAATAGTATTGAGTATTGGGTAGAGAGTAGTGGGAAATAGGTCATAGTAAGTATAAGGAGCATGTCTGTTTTATTTTACAGGCTTGCTTTTTATAATAACTGAGCGAATATTTCTACTTTGGAAGGCGAGTGTCAAAATCAAGGCACCCGACTAAGAAAAGATTCCAAATCACAAAATACAGGATAACACTCAATGAATGCTCTTACAGATTTTATGACTGCTTTTAATGAATTAGTATTCTATCCTGTTAACTTGGGTGGAACCGATGTTCCAATTGTGGTTTTGGTATTGATCATCTCATCCGTCATTTTTACCCTTTATTTTAAATTCATCAACATCCGGGCTTTTGGGCATTCCCTAAAATTGATCCGAGGAGATTATTCTGACCCCGAAAAAAAAGCTCCTGGTGAAATCAGTCACTTCCAGGCTCTTGCTACAGCTATTTCCGGGACAGTAGGAGTTGGAAACATTGGAGCAGTAGCCTTAGCCATTTGCAGAGGTGGTCCTGGAGCTTGTTTCTGGATAATTGTCGCAGGCTTGTTTGGCATGACTACGAAATTTGTAGAGTGTACCTTGGGAGTAAAGTACCGCCAGCAAAATAAAGATGGGACCATTTCAGGGGGGCCTATGTTTTACCTGGACAAGGGTATTGGTGCGCTAGGATTTAAGAGAACGGGCAAAACATTAGGGACCATCTATGCGATAGGAATGACCATTGGGTGTTTGGGTATAGGCAATATGTTTCAGGCCAATCAGGCTTTTTCCCAATTTGTAGTCGCAACGGGTGGAGAAAACAGTTATTTTGCTGATAAAGGATTACTTTTCGGTGCTATCATTGCTTTTTTGGTGGCTCTTGTTATCATAGGTGGTATTAAAAGTATAGCCCGGGTAACATCAAAATTAGTTCCCATAATGGCTGTAGCCTATTTAATTGGCGCTCTTGCTGTAATTTTGTTGAACGCAGAGTATATCCCCAAAGCTATTGATGCCATATTTACCGGCGCATTCACTCCACAAGGCATTGAAGGAGGAATGATATTTGTACTCATCCTGGCTTTTCAGCGAGCAGTATTTTCCAATGAAGCAGGAATTGGTTCTTCCTCAATAGCCCATTCTGCGGTGAGGACCGATCATCCCGTAACAGAGGGAATTGTAGGCTTAATGGAACCTTTTATAGATACCGTAGTAATTTGTACCTTGACAGCATTGGTAATCATCACTACAATGGTATCCGTTCCGGAGTTCAATACCATGATTACTACTAATGATGCTGGTATTAGATTAACCTCCCAGGCATTTGCCTACAAAGCTTCCTGGTCACCTTACTTTTTATCTATAGTGGCGCTTTTGTTTTGCATATCAACTATGTTGACCTGGTCCTATTATGGTCTAAACGGCTGGAGATATATTGTTGGACATGGCAAAAAACGAGACATCTTTTACAATCTATTCTTCTGTTGCTTCATACTCATTGGTTGTGTTTTGAATGTAGGCCTAGTGATTGATTTTTCTGATGCCTTGATCTGGTTTGTTTGTATACCGAATATTATCGGCTTATACTTTTTAGCTCCGATAGTTAAAAAGGAGCTTAAAGGTTATTTGTCAAAGTTGAAGAATAAAGAGATTGTTTCCTTTAGAAAAAAATAAAGAAAGCTGACGAATCCGCCTGAGGCGGATTCGTCAGCTTTCTTTATTTTATTTTTCTTCTTCAGGAGCTGCATAGGTCACAATATCAATACCAATACCATTGGGATCAACAATGGCAAAATGGCGGTCTCCCCAGGGTTCATCACGTAGTTCAATTTCAATGCTTAGCCCTTTATTTTTTAGTTGACTATACATTTCATCAACATTATCAACTTCGATGGTAAGATAAACGCCTTTTCCATTAAAAGCAGGCTGAAATATGGGTTTTTGAGTGGGATGATTGGGCTTCAAAAAACTAATTTCGGCCTGATGATTTGGTGTATGAAGAAGCAAATAAAATTCATTTTCAAAAGTTATTCCAAAGCCTAAGGTATCCGTGTAAAATTTCTTGGTTTCTGAAAACTTTTCCGTGATGATTCCTGCATTTAATTTCATAGTTTTTAGATTTTGATGATCCGATTGTGCACAAGCCAAAGTAGCCAGCACCATAAAAATGGAGATCAATAATGACTTCATAATTCCTTGTTTTTTTAACAAAAATAGGTTGGTCATAAAGCCTTTTATTGTAAAAATCGGACAAAGATTACTGGAATGCTTCAGAAGGAGTGACACCATAAAAGCGCTTAAAACTCTTGATAAAATGGGCCTGATCATAGAAGCCTACATCATAAAAAATTCGATTCTCTTTTAAGCTTTGTTTAGAGGGTTTTGCATTGAGGATATATTGAAAGCGAACAACCTGACTGAAGGCTTTAGGAGTGGTTCCAATATAGTAATTGAAGAGTCGCCTCAGTTGTCTGGGACTCAAACCTGTATTCAAACCATTTTCTGTTTCTATATGTCCATGATGTTTGAGCAAAAGAAGCAAAGCATCGTAAAAACGAGAATCAATTTTGAACTTGTTTTTGTTAGCTAGTGAAATGAATAATTTATTGAGCTTAGCAAGAGTAATAGATAATTCCTGGCTAGCATTTTGTACAATAAAAGCCGCCACCTCAGGTAAAACTGAAGCAAGATATTGGTCTTTATTGCTAAGACTATTAGCAGGAATCCCAAATATTTGTGTGAAAACGGAGGGAAAAAATCGTATGCCTACAAAATTAAAGGCCTCTCCAATCGAGAATTCAGTATACTTTCTATAAAAGCCCATCACAAAACTCTCATCAGGCTTATTGAGATTAAAAAAGATGTCGATACATCCATCGGAAACAACCCGGTATACATAGGGAGTATCTAAGGTCTGTGCTGTTTTCAATTGCCAATAACAATAGATGGAGTCTTTGAGTGGGGAAGCAGGAGGAATTTCCTGATAAATAATGTCTTTCTGGTCGGATTTGACTGCCGGCTGAATGGGCGAGTAGTATTTTCTAATTGGTTCTAATTCCATTAAAAGTTAATTTCCTCCTTCCATTTTTTGCTGAACCTGCTTAATCTTTTCCAGTAATTGGGAGTCACTTGAGTCAATTTCCTGCGCTTTTTGATACTGTTCCAGAGATTTTTCCCAATCTTCAGTTACAAAATAGAGGTTCCCTTCTGATAGATATTGAATAAATCGAGCGGAATCTAAGCGTGTTTTTTCGATTTGGAGTGCTTCAAAAGTATCCTGTGCTTTCAAGGCATTCTGTCTGGATTGATTGTAAAAAATTGAGGTACCTAAAACTATTGCGAAAACAGCAATAACTGTAATAATATTTATTGTTCTATTTATTCTTTTTCTCTCCTCTTTAAGTTCTATCATATACTTTTCTTTTTCTACCTCCTCCAATTCTTTCAAAGCTAGCTCACTTTGTTTAATGAAAGCTTGCTCTTCTTCAGATAATAATTCATCAATCTTGAAAGGAGTTGCACTTGAAAGAATAAAATTTAGGATTTGCTTGCTTAGTAATAAACCAGTCAATTGATAAGATTTATAACCATCTCGAATTAATTTGATGATTTGCAAACGAATACGATCTTCTTCACTTCTACGCTGATTTACATGATTGGCCAAGGCATCGTGGGCCAACTCGATTTGGGAATCTAGAAAACGAATAATACGTCTTTCTCCCAACAGGTTTATGATAAAAGAAACCAAAGAAGATGAAAGTTTAGGAAGGATAGTTTCTTCATTACCAATTTGATAATATATTGGCTTTTTGGTACCTTCTTCTGTGACCAGAAGGTCAAGAACCTGTCGAACCGAATCAGTCGACTGGTCAGGGAATTTAGATTGTACTTGCCCTTCAATTTCAGCAATATTGTCATCCAGAAAATCACTTAGTACATCTTCAAATTGACCTACTCTGTTTATTAAATCATGATCAAATATTATCCTGTCTTCATTTTGATTGGCTGCGACCTTATAAAGATTATCCAAATAGACTTGCAGGTATCCCAGTTGAACTCTTCCACCACCACTTGAAAGTTGTTCCATAATTCGGTCAACTATACCTTCACTTTCTAAAGAGACATTAAATTGGTTCAGGTTTCCGAATATCACTTGCCTGATTTTTGAAAAATTCATGGGCTCTACTCGTATGCGATTATCAAACAGACTGGGCATTATTGCTTCAAAATCTGACAGGTGGGCTAAATACTCCTCCCTAATAATTAAAATTATTTTGCAGGGTAAATTAGTTGAAGCCAGTTCTTTGATATTCTCATAAAACTGCTGTTGTTCTTCTGGATGACCTAAAGTAATCAACTCTTCCAATTGATCAAAAATCAAATAAATTGGACGCAGATGATCCAGATATAAGGATCGTATCATTTCTGCAAGACTTGTACCTTGCTCAATATCTCCTTCCTGATCATGACGACGTAATTGTTCAATTAGTGATTGATTAATATCATCTTTTCGCCTTATGAAAATATCAAACCAATCAGTAGAAGCAAATCGGTTGGCCAGGCCACAATTTATCAGGCTGGTTTTACCGGTACCTGACATACCATATACCAATATGACATTGGCATGAAAAGCCATTCGATAAAGCGAATCGACCTCTTGCTCCCTCCCAAAAAATAGTTGAACATCTTCTTTTTGATAGGAATCCAGAAATTTAAATGGTGATTTCATGCCCGATTTATTTTAATCTCGAAATTTCTCTCGTGAAAAACTCAATGGCTTCCTTTACCTCAGGATAGTTGTCTTCATTGACTTGAAGAACATCTTCCAAATTGTCTATGAATTGATAAACATAACTTCCTCTTTCTCGATATTGTAAAATAAACAGTTTGGAATTTAAAGACTTGTTAAGTGCATTTTCATCAATAATAAAGGGGGTCAGATTTAAAAATGAACGAAAATTATTCTCTCCTTTTAACAGAACTACGGCATTATTATGCAAGTGAGATTCACTTGTCTGAACATCATCCATTAATCCTGCAGTCACATTATTTAAGAAAACAAGATTATGTGAAAATTTCGGTTCCCCAGCTATTGGCATTTTCACTTCAATTGTTTTGGTAGTGGCCATGGTATATCTGGCTAAAAATCCTAGATCTTCTGTTAATTTTCTAAGCTGAGCATTGGCCTGGATACAATAGGAAGAAATTTCTTCCGGAGCTATTCTTTGAATGGTAAGTTGCCGGTCTAAGGATTCAAAAAACCTAAATGCACTAAAAACGCTATCGCCGGATTGTATAAGCTGCCACAGTTCCTCCAATTCTGACATAAACGGCTCTATTCTATTGGCAGAAAAAAATGATAATAATTTTTGAAGTAGGTCAGCATTGAAATAGGAAGCTCTTGTTCCTCTAGATCTTTCGTCAAAAGCTCTGGATAAATCTTCAGATAATCTTTCTGAAATTTGAATTTTTTTATCCTTCAAAATTTCATCCCACAACTGAGAAACAAGAGTGATCGTCAAAAAGCTGATCACAAATTGATACAGGTCTAAAATTCGTTTTAAATAATTGGTATTTAGGTCTTTGGAAATAATAATTTTGCGCAGAAAGTTTCCAATTGGACTGGGGAAAGCATCAATGACGCTCCTACGTAAATCCCTAAATTGTGGGGAATTCCCCAATTTTGCCTTTTCTAGATAAAATATAATTTCTTTACTAAATGGACTTATAGTATTGGCGATAGTTGTAACTAAATCTTTATTTAATGATTCGACTGATATATCTGGGCGGAATCTCTCACCACCTCTCCCTATTGATATTACATTTGATGCGACTTTGGGAATTTTCCAGTCCAGGTATTTTTGACCTTCATCTGTCACATAAAGCCCCCAGGCCAGGTTATAGGAATCTCTGTTGTAATAATTGTGGTAAATTTCTATCTTTTCTTCTCCTTTCATTTGAAGATAGCTGGCACTGGCGTGGAAAGCTTCCTCAATTGTATAATCATTTGCCAATGACCGGTAAAAGATATCCGAAAACTCTTTGGCAATAGCATCCATGATTCCAACATTTGTTGCCAACACCAGAGGAATGCCTGCATCATGAAGCAGGCGAACCTGGTCAACCGTGGCAACACCATTTAGAAAGACCAAATTCAGATTATCCTGAGCAGCGAGTAATTCAACTATCCCTCCTTGATTTCCATATAGTGCTTCATCAATAAATTTGCTGCTATTAGCATGCCCACTAAAATGAAAGATACTTATGCGATCTTGAAATTCCCTTAGATATTCTGCAATTGAATCAATAGACGCGTTAGGCTCCACAAACAATTGTAAATACTGCTGATTTTCCAGGGATATAAGATGACGCTGAATAATTTTACGCTCCTCATCCAGAATGGGCAGGTGCTCATCCTGGTCATTTGCAAAAGCCAAAAATATTACGGGTTCAAAAGCCATAACTCATTCTTCAAATAAATTTCTGAATTCCTCATTAACCAAAAAGTCAGTATCTCTTGTTATTAAAAACATTGAGGTCCCCATGTCTTCTAAAATATTAGGATAAAGACCTTGCCTTACTTCCAATAGTGGTTCATTTAAATTATCTATTAATTGGTAAACATGCCTGTTTTCTATTCTTTTTTGAAAGAAATACAGTTTTGAATTTAGTTTTCCAGCATGTGCATTTTCATCAATAATAAAGGGATGTAAATTAAGATAGGGCTCCACTTCAGCCTCATTTTTAAATAATACCACGCTATTATTGGCACAAAAATTTTCAGATACAATTGTGTCGTCTAATACCCCAAATGAAGCGGTAAGCCTATTTTGTACCACTACATTATGCTGAAATCTGGGAGAAGAAAACCTATTAGCTAGTACTTCTATAGTCTTTACACTTACCAACGGATATTTTACGATAAACCCTAAATGCTGCAAAAATACAGCAAGCTGCTGCTCTGTCTGATAACAGAAACTTTCTACTTCGAAATCTGGAATGCCATTTTGCTCAAACTCCCTTTCCATTGCTTCTAAAAACAAACAGGCTTCTCTAAAGTGAGCTCCTCTTTTTAAATGATCATTTAGCTCCTGTAATTCCTGTATGAAAAGAACTGTATCCTGGTCTTTGAAAATATTTAATAAAGAAGTGAAAACGGTGAATTTATTATAATCTTCAGTTTTATTAAAAAAGGACAGAATCAAGGATATTTCAGGCTGATTTAATTCAAACTCTTCTTTCTTTTCTCTGAGAAGCCTTAATTCTGATAGTAAAATAGAGTTTAAATATTGAATTGTAATTTGATAAATACGAAGTGCGCTTTGAATTCTTTGCCTACTGATGGTATCATTAAGAAACCATTTGCGCAAATACCCAGCAATTGGACTAGGGAATGCGTCGATCACCGCAACCCTTAAATCTCTCATCCTAGGATTTCTTCCTTCACTTTGCCTGGCTTCTTCAAAGATGTTTTTTATGGATACATTATAATCACTAATTGCCTGAGCAATTGATTCGATTAAATCTTGATTTGTAAGCTGTTGGGGTGCATAACGATATGAGGCCTCTCTTTGGATTAGAGTGGAGGAAGATTCTTCTTCAGGTAAAACAAAGCCTTTTGAATCCAAATATTTTAATAATGCAGGTACTCCCTCTGATGCACTTAAAATTATCTGCTCATCTTCAATTGGATTTCCACTTAACAATAAGGAAGATATCTGACGCCCCTTTTGTAAAATTTCATTAGAAATATTTTTTATCCGGTTATTTTTTAAAGACAAGACTTGCAAAGCAGGGTGGGGCAAAATTTGAGGAATGTCCGTTAATAAATTGTCGTCAACATACAGCTCTCTTAAATTAGGAAGACGGGTAAGAAAAGCGGGTATGTTTTCTAAATTATTATTCTGAAGCTTTAAAACCTCCAAGCTATCCAATATTTCTAATTCCTGAGGAATTTCTGATAAGTCTTTTCCACTTAGATCAAGTTCTGTGGAAGCTGATTTTCTGGCTTCCTCGATAATTTGTTCAACAGAAAGAGCAGCGATTGGGCCTAATTCAGATAAGACCGAATCTGAAACTTTCACCTTTAATCCATCCTTTTCATAAACTGATTCTTTCTTGAGATAGGGTTTAATCCTATTCAATAGATCCATGGCTTTCTCTCGCTCGCCGTATTGAAATTCTTTTAGGCCTTTGACCAATGTCACTGCAATTTGAAGAGAAGAATCCTGTATTTCATCTCCTTCTTCTTCTTTCTCTTCGCCCGTCCATTCTTCCGCGCCCGTCCATGTTAAATGCCGCTTTAATGCTCGGTCGTATTCCTTTTTTTCACTTGAAGCATTAAGAATATGAATGAGCTTTTGTGCTGCTACCTGAGGATTGAGTTCCGATTCAGCCAAAAAGCGCTGAGCTTCCTCAAAGATTTTGGATGGAATCTGACTTGGGTTTAAATCCAGGTAAACCAGTAGGAAACGAGCCAGGCGTTTCACTCTTTGAGGTCCAAATTGAGTTCTTAATTGATCCAATAACACCAATCGAATTGGACGAGGAATTTCATACAGGTCGGTCTCGATTTTACGTACAAGTGGAGATGCCAACAGATCCGCAACGGCATAAAGTGGGATATTTAGCTCCCGTCCTTCGGCATCTGTTTTGAAGTTAAGCCATATTTTAAATAAAAGGTCAGAGGTCAAAGCTACTGGAAAAGCAGCATGATAGGCCAGCCAATAGAAATATTCCTTTTCATAGTGTTGGTCGAAAGCAGCAATCCGATTTCGATATTTGATGTCGAGATGTTCGGTAGCAATCATCATTTGTGTAATAGATTTACTGCTTTTTTTAATCCAATTTCATCAAAAGTGACCATCTCGACACCAAAAGAAATGAATTCTGCTGAAGTGCCTGTCCATCTTTCATTTGGCAAAGGATTAATCCAAATTACTTTCGTGAATTGAGTTTTTACCTTTGATAAAAAATCCAGATTCCATTTGATATAATTTGGATCTGTTTGATGATTTAATGCCCCAGCATGGCTAAAGATGATCAAAAAGGAAGCATAGCCTTTTTTTATTTTTAATTCATTTGTTGGGACGCTTGTAGTATGAAATTCATCCGAGAACAAGCTAAAAATCAGATCCCCACCTGTAGACTGAGTAAAACTTGGATGGTCCTGATAATAGTGCCGCTCAACATGGTTATTTCCATGACTGTACCGGAATATATGATAAAGATATTTACTCCAATTTTTAAAAGGCTCCATTAAGCCTCGATGATCATTCAGCAAAAAAATATGGTTTTTTAAGACCTTTTTCATTGCATATCTAGGCTTCAGGAAAAATCCTTCTTTAGCGATACTACGGGCTGTTTGTTTTACATCTATAGTGTTAGTTTCTTCTCTGTCCGCATAATTTTTTAACTGCTGCAAAATATTTACTGCTCGTCTTGGGGCGACCGGAAGGTGCTTTTCATATGAAAATAAAAAAGGCGTATTCAGGATGGATTCTTCCTCATTAGATTTGGCTTTTACTTTCCGCGTACCTTGACCAAAGGTTAAAAACAACTCTGAAGTCTTTTCTTCCTCCTGTTTTTTAATTTCTTTTTCTTTAGACTCCACCTCCGCTGTTTTGTCGATGGGAGGACTGGTGGTAGTTGGGGATTCTTTTAGATTATCTTGGCTTGAAGATTGGTCAGAAGAAGTGGAGGGATTCATGGAAGAATAGGAAGGTGTTTCACTTTCCCGATCACTAGTCTCTTCTCTGGTGAGCAACTCTTCCCTTTTTTGGATGGTCCAATACTTTTCTAATTGCTGAAAAGAATCGTTAAAAAATTGCTCAAATAAGTCTTTATATTTTTCATTGCTCAACCATAGGGTTTTGCACAAAAAATGCAATTCACTTTTATATTCATCAAGAGAGAGTCCCTCTTTTTTCCATAATCCCTGGGAAAAGGCAAACAAAAATTGCTGATATTGCTGGAAGTCGAGCTCAATACCTGCTTCGGTGCGCAGGCGATGGAAAAGATCAAAAAAAATGAGAGCAGGCCTTCCTTCCATAATCATTTATTGGTTTGAGCCTGATAATCTGTTAGTGTCTTCAGCAAAACTTCTGGATAAAGCAGTTGATCTGATTTAAGGCGATACTTCTCAACTTCCTCATCACTATCTTCTGATTTTTTAGCCATGTACTTTTCAACAGACAATTGATCCGTTAAATAATAAAAATGAATGACCTGCAACCAGTCAATCAACTCACTAGTAGATGGGCGTTTATCAGTGTTGGGATTTGCTTTCATTTCAGAAAATAAACGTCTGAATTTTTTGACAATATCCTCTACCAAAGATTCAGGAAGTCCTTTTCCTTCTAATTCAGTTAATTGATTTGCTTTAGATTTCGCAATTTTTATCAGTTGCTCCTCACCTGGGAATTCAATATAATGGAAGACGCATCTTCTGAGAAAGGCATTGGGTAATTCCTTTTCATCATTACTGGTGATAATGATAATTGGGGGATGTTCTGTTACGATTTCTTCATTGGTTTCTTCAATAAAGAACCTCATTTGATCCAATTCCAGCAAAAGGTCATTGGGGAAATCGATATCAGCTTTATCAATTTCATCTATCAAAAGAATGCTCGGTTTTTCCGCTGTTGAGCTAATAAAAGCTTTTCCTAGGGGTCCGAAAGACCGATAGTTTATATTATCTAATTGGCTATCCTCATTTTTTAGAATTTGAAAATCTCTGAGTCTTTTTAGGTGATCGAAATGATAAAGCCCATCAGAAGCCTTAGTTGTAGATTTAATGTACCATTCGAAATAATGATTCCGATAATCTTTTTCATAAAGCTCAAAGGCAAGGGCTTGTGCCAATCGAGTTTTTCCACATCCAGGCTCTCCCCTTAAAAGCAAAGGCCTTTTTAAGAGTCTTGCATACTCGATGGCTTTTATTAGTCCCTGGCTTGGAAAATAGGGAGGAATATCTTCTTTTAGCCTACGCTTTTTCTTTTGAGTGTTTCCCTCAAAATCTTTGATCTCATAGGTATGATCTTTAACCATTTCAGTCAATTTCTCTCCTACATACCTGGTATAATTTTCTCTTGGCATCATATTAAATCTAATATTTTAACAGCAATATGGGGGTGCTTAAGTATTTCACAAATATTATGAATAGCATTTTCAACATCATCAGGAGTGATTCTTTCTCCATGAGTACCGACCAATTCCTGAAAACTCTGTTCCTTGATTTTTTGTAGCCGGTCAATGTGCCAAGCATTCAGATCCGTATAACTAAGTGGCTGAATTGGATCCATGATGGCTACCTTATATTTTTGATCAGGCTGTGCAAACTTTTGTTGTTGAAAATTAAATTCTTTTGAATAGTTTTCATTAAGTGCAAAAATGAAGAGTCGATTTTCAGGAACAGAATTATTAGCTGGGTCAGAGAATTCGAGAATATCTTTCCAAAAGGCCTGCAATATTTTAGTGTTTTTTTGAAAATCATCGGAATCATTGGTTCCGATATTTTTAAAAACCAATAAGATGTCCTCTTCCTCCAGTTTAAAATACATCCTCTGCCAAACCTTTTTCTTTTCATATTCCTTTCCAAAAAGAGTAGTGGATATCTTAGTCCAAAGATCATTGACATCATTAATTTCCAAGACTTCTGATTCGGAACTAAAATAGATGGGGTCTGAAAAAGAAGAACTTATTTTAGGATTAGGTACTAATTTCAGTCTTTTCGCCAGCAAGGAAATGGCACAACGAGGCCCTCCTTCTAAAAAGATTAGATTGTATTTAAATTTTTCTGAGCCTGGCCCATGTATATTAATGTAGCCTTTTCTTTGTAGGTCAAAATTGATTTGTTCTAATTCTGTTTTTAGGAGTGTGGGGAATGAATTTAGTTCCGTGATCAAATCTTCATTAATAATGGTCTTGAATATTATTTCTTTACTCATTCCATAAGAGGCACCTTTTTCAAGGCTAGGAATGACTTTTTTTAAGGCAGAAGGGAATTCACAGTCTGCTTTTAAGCCATATTCAGATTCTAAAAAACCTTTAGCCTCTGTATTGTCTTCTGTTATGTTAATAAAGAATTTTTTACAAGCCGCATTAATGCAATAATCTTTAAGATATTCTATTTCCCTCCATTGAGCTTTTAATTCTGATCCATTATTAAAAAATAAAAAGACATTTGCAGCTTCACATTCCTGTTTTAAATTTTCAGGGTCCAAATACTGATTTCCCTTGTCAATATCCCAAATACCATTAACCAGTATCTCCTTGTCATTGATCTTTTTGCCAATAAGAATTTGCTTAAACAGTTGATAGTTTTCAATCTGAGAAGCTGAATAAATACAAAATATCCGGAATTCTTGAGATTCTTTTTGTGAAGAACTTAGGACCAGGTTTTTTAATGACACCAAACGCCATTCTTCCAAAAAGGACTCATCCTGATCTTTAAAAGACAATTTGTATTGCTCTGATTCTTCTCCATCTGCTGAGCTTTCATTTCCTGAAAAAATCATTAGAGATCTGTCAGCATCTAGCGCATATTCTTTTGACTGGACCTCTATTTTCATAGAACTCAAAGCATGCTGGAAAGCTTGAATGATGGATTTGCTATCTGAAGAGAGCAGTGCATTATAAAAGTTTGTGGCAAAATCAACTGCCTTACTGTCTTTAATAGCGCTGGTAGTCTCAATTACCGCTTTAATTTTTTTACTTTTTTTTAGAATTTGTTCTCCTAAAAAATGCGAATGGCAGCTGTTTAAAAAAACGATTTCAATATTGGATTGGGCGGCAAGTAACTCGGCGAAAACTTTTATGTCAACTTCCTCCTCATTTTTAATTCCTTCCAGAACTATGTTTTCTTTATTCGAATGGCCGGCAAAATGAAATAAATTAACGGGTTGATCTTTGAAGGAAGCTAATCGACCCGTAATTCGTTTGAGAGAACCTCGGTGAATCTCGTCAAAACTAAGTAATCCTTTTTCCTTTGCAGGCTTCAAAATATCATAAATGCTGTCAATCTCCGTGTTGACACCATCAATATCTTGATTAGGGTTTGAGCTGCAAAGCACAATTACTTTAGGTTTCGTCATTGACAAGGGTTGTTAGCCTAAGGCAATAAATTTAATAAAATATATCGTATAAAGGTATGATAACCTATAAATTGTAATGTTCTAAAATTCAATATTCCCAACAAGTCCAAAGGCAATATCTTAGGTTGGAATCATACATCAGAACCCTACCAAATTGTAACCTGTATTATCAATTAATCTGTCTAACAAAAAATTTATTGACAGATGAAAGATATATGGTTAATACTATATAGCATTGGCATAATGCAAGGTGTTTTTTTAATCATTTCATTATCGCTAATGAAAAAAAAACATTGGCTTTCCAGAAAACTGCTATTATTCCTTTTATTATGTCCTTTAACTTTATTGATCCAAGAGAGTATAAAAATTTTAATACCTGAAACTTTCCTTCATATTTTTAGGCTGGGAGAAACCATTCCTTTATTAATAGGCCCGCTTTTCTTATTATATATTTTCTCTGTTTTTAATCCTAATTTTCAGCTTAAAAAAAAGCACCTGTTTCACTTTGTGCCATTTGCCTTCTTTTTCATCCTCTTTCTTCCTTTTTACCTAAAATCTGGCCAATATAAAAGTGAATACCTTAAAGAAATAAGCCACACTGGCACTCCCCTAACATCGCTTATTTTCAGTTGGTTTAAAGGAGCACACTCCTTCTTTTATCTTATACTAAGTTGGTTTTACATTTACAAACATCAGAAAAAAGCTGATGTCAAAAAGGTTAATTATTTCAATATCCTTTTAATTCAAAGATTGGTTACTTTTCAACTTATTACCGTTGTTGTAATCTATCTACTGGTGACCCTTGAGTTCTTAAACCCAACATTGAGTATTGAACCAGATCGAATTTCCGCCTTAATTTTCACTTTTTCATACTTTCTTTTTGCTTTTATCCTGGTGCTTTATCCAAAATCACTTACTCCAGATGACAAGCAGATTATTAAGCAAAATAAGTACCGGAAATCACCTCTTAGTTGGGAAGACAAGCGCCTTATATTAAAAAACCTTGAAAAAGTTTTAAGTGAAGAAAAGCCCTATTTAAATCCAAAATTATCTTTAAATCAACTTGCTTCAATGATTAACACAAATTCAAATTTACTATCTCAGGTGATTAATGAATTATTGGGCAAGAATTTCTTTCAGCTAATTAATGAGTATCGAATTAATGAAATAAAAAACAACATAAATGATCCTAAAAAGACGCTATATGGCATTGCTTTAGATAGTGGTTTCAATAGCAAATCTGCTTTTAACCGCATTTTCAAAAATCATACAGGCCTTACCCCATCTCAATACAAAAAAAACCATAAAAAATAAGTCCCACCCTACATTCAAGGTCGATTCTTGTACCAACTGATTGTTGATTTGTACTTATTTAAAAATGTCAATTCAATGAAAACAAGAGTCATGAAAAACCTATTCATTTGTACATTCATCTTTTTTGTTTTTTCTATAAATGCCCAACAAGCGGGGCAATTAATTACCGTAAAACTTCACAGCAAACTTCTGGAACAAACAATTACAAAAGAATCTCCTGACAGAAATGTATCCATTTATTTACCCCCAAGTTATTCGCTTAAAAAGGAAAAACATTATCCTGTCATATATCTTTTACATGGTTTTGCCGGTACCGACGATGATTGGGTTCAGTCTAATAATAAAGGGCAAAAGTTTAGGACTATAAAAAGCATTATGGATCAAGGCATTAGGAATGGCAAATTTGGAGAAATGATCATCGTAATGCCTAATCAAAGAACCAATGCCTTAGGTAGTTGGTACGCCAATTCGATGGTCACGGGCAAATGGGAAGACTTTACCATCAAAGAGCTTGTGAAATATATAGACTCCAACTACAGGACCCTTAAAGGTGCTCAGAGCAGAGGGATAGCGGGCCATTCCATGGGTGGTTACGGAGCTATTAGGCTAGGAATGGAAAACCCCGACATTTATAGTGTAGTATATGGGCTCAATCCAGCTTTTGTAGATTTTGTAGGAGATATTACGCTCGAAAACCCGGCATTCGATAGAATTACAGCAGCAAAATCTTTAAATGAGCTTATAGCCAATAGAGATGTTTGGGGTGTAGGATTCATAGCTATTGCTCAGGCATTTTCACCCAACCCAGACAATCCTCCCTTTTACGGAGATTTTCCATATGAAAAAAAGGATGGAAAATTGACAACTAAGAATCAGATTTATGAAAGCTGGAGAGAGGGATCACCTTCTCAAGTAGTGAAACGCTATTTAAGCATGCCTAATAAGTTAAAAGGAATAAAATTCGACAGTGGCATTTATGACGAATTTAAATTCATCGTTATTAACTCCAGATTACTTTCAGAGGAACTAACCCAAAATGGAGTTGCCCATATTTTTGAAGAATACAATGGTGATCATAGAAACCGTTTGTGGGGTCCCCAGGGCAGACTTTATAGTGATGTATTTCCATATTTCTGGGAATTGCTTGAACACTAATAAAAAATAATGCTTATTGGTATTTAGGAAACATGAAGTCTTATTTCCCTGGTTGTTAATTTCTAAAGGATATAGGCTTCGGAGAAGCATCATATTCTTAGAATGGAAATGGCAAGAATGAAAAGCTCCAGAGGAGCGTAATGTGGGAACCTGCTTGTCTTACATTACGCTCCTCTGGAGCTCTAATTCTCTTTTCTGTTCATCTGGCTTACAATATTTGGCTCTTCCAGAGCCATCATTTTGAATACCTTCAAGGAAAATGATTTCAAAGGGCTATTCTAATTTAGCCCCTGATTCGCATGACTCATCTCAAAATTCTAATTTTTTCCCGGAAGACTCATATTTCTATCGCCTCTAAAATAATTCCACATGCTTTCCTAATTTCCTGCTCTGAAATAATCAAAGGCGGAGCGATACGTAAAGTTTCACTATTAAATAAAAACCAATCAGTGATCAGGCCATTTTCTAAGCAGTTATTAATCACCTTTTGAATAAATTCAAAGCTTTTCATTTGTACGCCCATCATCAGACCAGAACTTCGAACTTCTATAATTTCAGGATGAACGAGCAGGCTTCTGAACAACTTTTCTTTTTCGGCCACCTTAGAAATATAGTCTTCTTTTAATAAGACTTTCAAAGTAGCTAAAGAAGCGGCACAACAAACAGGATGTCCTCCAAAAGTAGTGATATGCCCAAGGATGGGATTATTTGATAAGGTGGACATGATTTCTTGTGAACTAACAAAAGCACCTATAGGCATTCCTCCTCCCATTCCTTTTGCTATTGTGAACACATCTGGACTTACCCCATATTTTTGTTGGGCAAATAAATGCCCCGTCCTACCAAAGCCGGTTTGTACTTCATCAAATATCAATAAGGTCCCTGTTTCTGTACATCTGTCCCTTAACTTTTGAAGATATCCTTCTTCAGGAGGGCGGATTCCCCATTCGGCCTGTACAGGCTCTACAATAACAGCCGCTGTTTTAGTGCTAATTTTATCCAGGCATTTTTCAGAGTTAAATTCAATATGCCCAATCCCTGGTAGTAAAGGATGATAAGCCTGAGTAAATTCGGTAGGCCACATCAGGCTGGCAGATCCCTGCGTACTTCCATGATAAGCTTTTTTACAAGCAATAATCTCGGCACGTCCCGTATATCTTTTGGCTAATTTCATGGCTCCTTCGGTAGCTTCACTTCCGGAATTGACAAAATAGACGCTGTTTAATGTTTCTGGAAGCTGGGCTGTCAGTAGTTGGGCTAACTCAACTTGTGGGGACAAAATATATTCCCCATAAACCAAAGTATGCCAATATCTTTCCAACTGATCCTTTACAGCAGCCTCAACTGTTGGATATCGATGCCCTAGGCTACTCACCCCAATCCCGGCTATTAAATCCAAATATGCTTTTCCATCCGGATCGTACAAATACATTCCTTTAGCAGATGAAATTTCCAGCATTAAAGGAGAAGGGCTGGTTTGTGCCAAATGATTGAGAAATAATTGGCGTTTGCTTAAAAAAGTACTGTTTTCCAAAATATTGAATCTTTTAGCCAGAAATTAACGTAAATATTTAGAAGTATAAAGTCAAAAGTAGAATGTAAAAAGATTATTATCGATTTAAAAAAAACTACTTGTCTTTCTACATTCTACCTGTTACATTCTACTACAAATGACTGTTACCGAAATATTAAAGTATACATTAATATTTTGTAGATAGAATCTTTTTACTAATATTGAAAAAACGTGTAAAAGTATGAGAGAGGGTTTGTGTAAAAACTAAAATTTTTAAAAATTTTAGTTTTTACTATACTCAATCTCATTTGAAAGTATTAAAAACCTAGTATTCATCCAGTAATAAGCGATTATGAAGCGGTTAATGACTTTGGCTTTATTGCTGGCACTTTTCCAATCCTGTGAACGCGAAACAATTAGGATGGAAGGATTTAAGGTTCATGGTATAGACGTATCCCATCATCAGGAAGAAATTCAGTGGGATTCTGTTGCCCAAAACGCCATTACCTTTGCCTTCGTCAAAGCTACAGAAGGATCTACACATAGAGACAAGCTTTTTGCTACTAATTGGCCCGAAATGAAGCGTGTAGGAATTAAGAGGGGTGCCTATCATTTTTTCAGGCCTCAGACACCTGCTGAGGAGCAAGCCCTGAATTTCATTCATTTTGTAGATATGGAAAATGGAGATCTCCCTCCCGTTTTGGATGTGGAAGTGCTCGATGGCAGTGATAAGATCAATCTTATTACCCAAATGCGTACCTGGTTGTATATGATTGAACTTCACTATGGTATCCAACCCATTATTTATACCAACCTTAAATTTTATAACGAACACCTATCGGGTCATTTTGACGAATATCCATTATGGATAGCCCGATATAGCTACCGAAAGCCTGATTTAGAAGATCAAAAAGATTGGCTATTCTGGCAATATGGTAATCGCGGAAGAGTGGATGGTATTAATGGCCCTGTTGATTTTAATGTTTTTTACGGCAATAAATTCCAGTTGGACGATATGGTCTTGAAGCCGAAGCAGATATTGACGATGAATAATTAAAAATAATGGGGTTATGTAAAAAGTCAATTTTTTCAAAAATTGACTTTTTACATAACCCCGAAGTAAATAGAAGTACCTCCTTTCACTGCTGCCTGCTAAAGTCAAATACCTCTCCTGCAGTTTTCAGACTGATTATTACTTCTTATCTTTATTTATATCGATAAGAAATTTGACCTCAACATGCCTAAAACACCCCTAATACTATCCTCTCTAGTAATTTTCTTCTTTGTTGCTTGTTCCAATGAGTCCAAAAAACCAGCGGCATCTATATCTGAAAATTTTAATCTTATAATATTTAATGGCGATACCATCCAAACTGGAGTTCCGGTTCCCTTTCAAGGAGAATTGCTAAACATGGATAGTCTTTCGAAGCCTTCATTCACTCCTGTACTACATGAACCTGTGATCACCCCTCTAAGTTCGAATGTTGTACCGGCAAAGGAGCCACGAAAAATTCCAACTTCTGAAATATTGATTACCCAAATGCCTGCCCCAATACCTGATCCTATAACTATTGAAGTAAGTGAGGTCCCCGTTGGCAGCTCAAAATTAATTCCGGCCTCCCCTCCAATAATAAAAGAAAATGAAAGGTCAAGTATTTACACACTTGGAATATCTCAAGGGATAAGTTCTCCTGTAATTGTAGATGCTATAAAGGATAGTCGGGGAGATTTTTGGATGGCCACTTATGGACAAGGATTCATGCGTTATAATGGTAGTTATTTTGAATATTTCACAGAACAAGAAGGGTTTCTTTCCAATCTTGCATTTACTGTCATGGAGGATAGTAAAAGGAATATCTGGCTAGCTTCCAATATAAGATTTATGAAATATGATGGAAAAACCCTGACTCAGTTTTCAAAAGGGGGTGTTTGGCACTTTAAAGAAGATAATAAGGGTAGAATCTGGATTAATCCTTCAGATGGTGTTTATGTTTTTGATCCGGAATCTATTCATGATAATAAAATTGAATTGTTCCGCTATTCCACACATATTCATCGAGGTAACACTTTTGTAATTGAAGATGAAGATGGCGGAATATGGTTTAACACTGATAATCAAACTATCAGTAGGTTGTATAATAAAACGCTCATCAGGTATCAATTCAAAAACTTTCCCATTCTTCATCCTGTGTATTCAGATAGTAAGGGATACTTATGGTTCTCCTTAGAAGGTAATGGTATTTTAAAATTTGATGGAGATTCTTTCTTCCATTATTCAGCATCAGGAGGATTAAATATCAAAAACCATCTCAAAATGTTTGAAGACAGTAAGGGTCATTATTATTTTGGAGATATTGAAGGGAATGTATCTTTTTTTGATGGCACTAATTTCACCTATTTGTCAAATGAAAATCTGAATATTGGAATTGTAAAAGTATTCTTAGAAGACGATCATGGAAATATCTGGATTGGAAAATATACTGGTGGGTTAAACTTAATACATAAAAACCCTTTTCAACATTTTCATAAAAAAGATGGCATTCCAGATGCTCCCTTCAAACCTCATTTTTTTGAAACCAAAGCCGGAGAAACCTGGTATATACCTACTGTTAGTATTTCTTATGATAAAAAAAGTATTTCCTACTTCCCAACAAATAATCAACCTCTGACACAGGCAGAACATTTTTGGGTGGATACAGAAGGTGAGCTATGGTTCATTAGTGCTTACGGCGAATGGATCCGCTTCGACAGGGAAGCGTTTTCTAAAAATGGTTTTATTGAAAGGTTAGCTCCAGTCTGGGGAGGATTTATTGAAGATGATTATGGGCATCTTTGGTTTTATAGTAAGGACCTGTACTGTTTTAATGGAACTCAGGTTACTAAATTTAACAGCTTAGACCTCAAAAAAGGCACTTTTATACTTGGAAATGTAGCAAAAGATAATGTTGGAAATTTATGGATGTCAACAGGTTCTGGACGTCAAGGAATTATCCGGTTGAAACCTAACAAGGAAGGAACGGGGGGAGACTTTACCCGTTTTTCTACAAAAGAAGGCCTTGCAAATAATATGGTATGGGGAGTAACAAGCGATAAATATGAAAATGTATGGGTTGCTACCCTAGGAGGGCTCAGTAAAATAGAAGCTAAAAGCACTAACTCCAACCATCTAAGCATCACCAATTATACAGAAGAAGATGGCTTAAGTCATAATTATAATTTAAGAATTGTAGAGGACTCCCTGGGTCGACTATGGGCAACTAGTCTAAATGGCCTATCTGTGCTTGTCAAAGATACCGTAGGAAATGATTATCAAATTTATTCAATAAAACAAGAAGACGGCCTTTTTGATCCAGCAAACTATGGTGCCCTTATAGATAGTAAAAATCGACTCTGGTTAGGAACTACCCAACATGTTAGTTTTCTGGATCTCAATACATTTGAGCTTCCGAATACCATACCTAAAATTAGACTCCATACCATTGAAATTAATCAAAATTTTGTGGAATACCACAAATTAAAAGACACCAGTTACCTGTTAAATCACCCTCTAGGACAATCATTAACAGGCCGGTTCGACTCAGCAGCTGCTTTCTTTAATTATCCCGTTAACCTAACCGTACCCTATAAACTCAACCACTTAACCTTTCAGTATTCTGCTACCGACTGGGCTTCTCCTCAAAAACTTCGATACAGTTATCGCATGGTAGGAATAGATGAGAATTGGTCAGCGTACAGTCCTGAAACCAAAGCAGATTATCGCAATCTAAACCCAGGAGCCTATGCCTTTCAAATAAAAGCAAAAGGAGCCTCCCTCAAAGAAAGTGAGATTTTTGAATATTCTTTTCAGGTTCTTCCTCCCTGGTGGCAGACCTGGTGGGCCTACCTTTCTTATTTTATTTTGTTGCTAGTCGTTATTTATTCAATTGTAAGAATAAGAACCAGGGCATTAAAAAAACAGCGAGAAGAATTGCGAATAAAGGTAAATGAACAAACCCATGAACTTAGGATAGCCAAGAATGCTGCTGAGGAAGCCAATGAAGCCAAATCCACCTTCCTTTCTACCGTAAGCCATGAACTTCGTACGCCACTTACCTCCATTATTGGATTCACTAAACTCAATAAAAAAAGCCTGGAGGATAAGGTCATTCCTAAATTAGATCCCGATGATCAAAAAACAAAAAAAGCCATTAATAGGATTTCAGACAACCTGAAGATCGTAGCATCAGAAAGTACTCGTCTGACCAATTTAATAAACGACCTACTTGATCTTGCCAAAATTGAATCTGGTAAAATTGAATGGAAAACCCAGGTTATTGAACCTGCCAATCTCATAGAACAGGTTTACAATGCTACTGCAGGTCTATTCGAACAAAAACCTCAACTTGAACTGCTAAAAGAGATCCCGGATAATCTGCCAGATTTTACTGCAGACAAAGATCGCCTGGTTCAAGTTCTAATCAACTTAATCTCCAATGCCGTCAAATTTACTGATGAAGGCCATGTGACAATTGGCCTGCACCATCAACCATCAAACACTAGCAATCAACTAAGATTTTATGTAAAAGATACTGGCTCAGGAATACCCCCACAACATCTCCAAAACGTATTTGAACGATTCAAACAAGTTGACGATAACCAGTCTGGCAAGTCAAAAGGTACCGGTTTAGGGCTTCCTATTTGTAAAGAAATTATAGAGCATCATGGAGGAAAGATCTGGGTGGAGTCTTCTTATGGTGAGGGAAGTACTTTTTATTTTACGATTCCTGTTTAAAGCTTTTAGAAGTAAATATTAGTTTGAGGAAGCGGTTCAAATGTATAGTTCCTCCAGTTTGGAAACTGGAGGTATATTGCGGTTGCAGCTATGATTAGGAAATCGCCACGAGCGTATTGCGGTTGGCGGTCACAGACCGCCACCAGCTGAGTTGGGCGATCAGGAGATCGCCATTAGCTGGAGTTGAGGGAGCTGAAAACAATGTACTTCTACCTTACTTCAACTATACTTCGCCCGCAGGGCATACTTCAGAAAAAATAATTGACGCGGTGAATTAATCATCCAAGCATTTTCAACACCTCAAACCTCCTCCCCAACACACTCGGCGCATCCGCATCCAACCATTGATTTAGGATAGTCGCATAGACATTTCTAAAATCCACCTTATAAATCAAATCACCGTTATCTAAGTTTGTTAAATCAGGACCTTCATTATAAAAACCAGGCTTTTTCAGGTTTCCACCAATCAGATATAAATTATTAGCGGTTCCATGGTCGGTGCCATTGCTGGCATTTTGTCCTACCCGGCGTCCAAACTCAGAGAAGGTTAGAATCAAAGTGTCGTCTAGCAAATTATTCTGACGGAGATCTTCCACAAAAGCTTTCATCCCATCCGCGTATTGCTTCAAAAGACGTTCTTGTGTGTTTTTCTGGTTGGCATGAGTATCAAAGCCTCCCAGACTCAAGTAATAAATTTGAGTATCGGTATCGGCGGTGATCAATTCTGCGGTTTGCTTTAAGTCTTTACCAAAAGCCGTATTGGGGTAAGCAACTTTGGACTTGTATACCTTGGACTGCTCAAATAGATAATCAGCAGAAGATTGGGTGTCGATTAATGTTTTATACAAATAGGCCACTTCTTCATGATCATGATGGTGATCTTGCTGTCCCAGTGCTTTAAGCAAGCGATTATCGGTCATTTTCTTCAGCTGTTGGGGGTTTTTCATGGCAAAACCATTGGAACCTTTCCCTTTTAAAGCCAGGCTTAAGCTGTCATCCAGCTCCAGGGCATTGTAGGGTGCACAGCCATTACAGGTATTATCTAAATAACGACCAATCCAGCCAGAATCAAGATATTCACTACTATCGCTGGCAGTATGCCAGATATCCATCGATCTAAAGTGCGAACGATCCGGATTTGGGTAGCCCACATTATTCACAATGCTTAGCAGTCCCTGGTCATACAAAGATCTCATGGATGCCATGGCCGGATTAAACCCTAACTCATCTGTTAGTTGCAACACCTCATTTTTGGTAATCCCTAGGCGGGGCCTGTTCTGGTAATAAATATCATTCTGATAAGGAACAATGGTATTCAAGCCATCATTTCCTCCTGATAACTGTACTACCACCAAAATTTTACCAGAGCGACTTGAAAAATGCTGCTTTTTCTGAAAATTCTTTAAAAAAGAGGGCACCATAAAAGTAGTGGATGCCAAGGATGTATTTTTGAGAAATGTTCTTCTTTTCATTTTTTTACAATGATTTTGTATTCAAAATACCATCAGAGTTATGGCCGAGCCATCATTCTGATAAAAAATCTAACACATTTGAAATTCCGGCAAGGAGGTAAAAAAGACCAGGCCTCTTTGAATCAATTGTTCTCTGGTTTTTACTCCATTCATCATTCTTCTGAAAAGCATGGGTGACGTTTTGGTATCGGCTAGCAGCAAATAAGATTTGAAATAGTCAAAAAGTTGTTGGTCTGGAATTCCAGCTGTTAGCTCCTTAAACCTGCCGAGGTTTACTGTTGCTTTTAAACGGCCCATTTTCCGTACACGTTCTTCTGCCTCTGCTTTGGGTCGGAAGGCCACTTCTGCCTGGTTCAAGATAGCAGCAGCGACACTCAACCTAAGCATCAGTGTGGAATTATCAATCCAACTTTTTCCTCCCGGCCAGCCTGCTACATTGGGTGGATTAAAGAGAGTTTGACCTAATGCTCTCTGTAAAAATATGATGCCATTCTGGTTTTCGAATTGAATGTCAAGCAACCGTATGAGTCCGGCAGAATACTCTACGGGTGATTTCACTTTATGTCCTATATTTTTAGCCTCATAAAACCATGGGCTTTCAAAAATTCGCCTCATCAATTGCCCAATATCGTAATTGGAGCGGTAAAAACCATCTGCCAGATCTCGAACAATCGCCTCATCTATTTTGGTATTTACAAAGTAGCGATAGATTTTAGAGCTAATGAAGTAGGCTGTTTGTCTTTTTTCAAGCAACATGTCAATAATGTCAGTGCCATCGAAATTTCCTTTTTTTCCAAAAAATTCCTTCTGGCCGTAATCATGCTGAAATCTTCTGAACACATATTCACCCTTAAGGTTACTTGACCAACCTGTAAATGCTCTTGCAGCTTCTTTAATATCCTGTTCTGTGTAATGGCCTCTGCCGATGGTAAAGAGTTCCATTAATTCGCGGGCAAAATTCTCGTTGGGGGATTGTTTTTTATTTTGCTGATTATTAAGATACCTGATCATGGATGGGTCTTTGGCAATGGCCAGCACCAGGTCTCTGAAATTCCCCAAAGCATGTTTTCGAATAGCATTGAGCTGATTGACTGCCAGATGTCCTGAGCGAGAACGACAAGCAAAGTGTCCATGCCAGAAGAGAGTCATCCGTTCTAAAAGGGCGGATTCATTGTTTGAACTCATTCTTAAAATCCACTCTGCATTTCGCTCTCCTACTTTTTTGCGTTCTTTTTCTATTAGTTCTTTCAGAGCAGACTTATTCATCATATTGGGATTCATATTTGATAAGCTGCTGGGATTGTTTAAGGGGCGAGCTTTCTGAGCTTGTTTAAACAAATCATTAAGGGCTTTATTTATAGTCCAGTTTTTTTTCTCCTCCCATTCCTGAGGACTTAGACCAAAGCCCGCACGCCAGTAAAGGTGATTTATTTTTTGCATAAGTAGATATCTTTTTGTCAGGTTTGACTGTTTATTAGTGACAGGGTTTAAAGGCAAGTACTGAAAAAAAGAGAATTTAACTTTTTGATAGGCTTGCTCTACTTTCTTATTTTTGTAATTATTCGGATTTTATGGTATCTCTGTGGTGAATTTTCACAAAGAGGTTTTAATCACACCTTTAGTACAATTGTAAACAGGAAAACATAATCAACATGAGACTAATACTAATTACCTTACTATCTTTTTTCGCTCTTAGCTTATCTGCTCAGGGAATTAATTTTTTTGAAGGAACATGGAATGAGGCTGTAGCGGAAGCCAAAAAACAAGAAAAAATCATATTTGTAGATGCTTATGCAACCTGGTGTGGTCCTTGTAAAATCATGTCCAAAAATGTCTTTACTGACCAATCTGTAGGAGATTTTTACAATAAAAATTTCATCAATGTAAAATTAGATATGGAAAGAGGAGAAGGCATTTCTTTTAGGCAAAATTATCCGGTATCGGCCTTTCCTACCTTGTTTTACATCGATTTTAACGGAGAAGTATTGCAGAAGATCAGAGGAGCACTTATGTCCCCTGAGTTTATTAAGGCTGGTAAAGCTGCGCTTGGAAAATTAGATAGGTCAGGAAAATTTGCAGAAGCTTATGAAAAAGGAGATAGAAGTCCAGAATTGATACATTCCTATATCCAGGCACTGAATCAGGCAGGAAAGCCCAGTTTAAAAATCACCAACGAGTACTTGAGAAGTCAAAAAAACCTGGCGACTAAAGAAAATTATCAAATCATCTATGAGGGCGCTGTGGAAGCAGATTCCAAGGTATTTGAGTTGTTAATTCAATATCGCAGACCTATCGAAGCTATTTATTCCAAGCAGTTAGTCGAAGAGCGGGTCATTAATGCATGCCAGACTACTGCCAATAATGCTATAGAATATCGCAGCCAGCGCATCCTGGATGAAGCCATTGATAAGGCCATAAAGTATGCTCCGTCTTATGGTAAATCTTTTGCTGCACAGGCAAAAATGAAATATTTCAAAGAAACAGGAGATGCCAATTCCTTTGTTAAAGCTTGTGAAAGTTATTGCAAAACTCTGGAAAAGGAAGATCGGCAAACTCATTTTTTGGTAGCCAATGAATTGGCCAAGGTATTCGGCAAAAACGCCAATGCAATGAAATTATCAGAGAAGCTTGCAAAACAAGCTGCTGAAGGTAGTGAAAATTATAATTTCTTTCTTGGTTATTCAAACATCTTGCTGATGAATGGTAAAAAGGCCAAAGCCAGGGAGGCCGCTGAAACAGCACAAGCATTAGTTATGGCTTCTGACAACAGCTCAGCAAAAATGGCAGTTAGTAAGTATATGGAAAGATTTAAATAGTATTGCCTGTCTACCGCCAGGTAGAGGTATTAGGTAGTAGGTATTGAGTTTTGATAAATAATGGTACTTTTGCCTTTTTTGGATGAGTACTTTGACAGAATTAACTTAACATGACCCGCGGTACGGGTCATGTTAAGTTAACAATAGAGGTCGCCCTCTATTGTTAACTTAAATTTGTCTACCTACTTATCATTATACCAAATACAAATAGATGCAGGTATCTGCTGCTGCAATAAAATAGAAGTATGTCTGAAGAAAAGACAAAAAGAACTGATGTAAATAAACTTGGAGAGTTTGGTTTAATTGAGCATTTGACTAGAAAAGCTGTACCAAATAATCCTTCTACAATAAAAGGCGTTGGGGATGATGCCGCAGTTATTGACAACGAAGCTCTAGCAACCGTTATATCTACTGATTTACTGGTAGAAGGAATTCATTTTGACCTAATGTATAGTCCTCTCAAACATTTGGGTTACAAAGCAGTAGTGGTCAATCTATCAGACATTTATGCCATGAACGCCATTCCAAAGCAGGTTACAGTATCTTTGGCTTTTTCTAATCGTTTTTCGGTAGAAGCTTTGGAAGAATTATATGAAGGGATTTATGCTGCCTGCCGCCATTATAGAGTAGATCTTATTGGGGGAGATACCACCTCTTCCTTGAAAGGTTTATTAATAAGCATCACCGCCATTGGACAGGCAGAAAAAGAAAAAATAACTTATCGGAATACTGCAAAAGTTGGTGACCTTATCTGTGTAAGTGGGAACCTGGGTGCCGCCTATCTTGGATTACAATTATTGGAGAGAGAAAAACAAATTTTTCTTGAAAATCCGGATGTTCAACCTGACCTTGAGGATCAACAATATTTAATGGAACGACAGCTTAAGCCCGAAGCCCGTAAAGATATGATTGAAGCTTTTGCTAAAAATCAGCTTATTCCAACTGCCATGATTGATGTTTCTGATGGATTATCTTCAGAACTATATCATATTTGCAAACAATCTGGCGTTGGAGCTTTTGTAGAGGAAAGCGGAGTTCCCATTCACCCTGATGCGCAGATGATGGCTATTAAATTTAATTTAGACCCTATTACCTGTGCCCTTAGTGGTGGTGAGGACTATGAGCTATTATTTACGATAGACCCTCAGGATGTGGAAAAGGTTAAATACCTGCCTGACATTTATATTATGGGAGAGATCGTCTCCAAAGAACAAGGCATTAAACTACACACTAAAGGAGGCAATATTCATGATCTTCCAGCACAGGGTTGGGTTCATTTTGATCCTAATCAAAACAATGAGGGGAATTCCTAAGGATCCTTAAGAAGAATACTATAAAACATATTTTTTTGAAATGAAATCATACCAACTTTATTTCTTTTTTATTATCTCAGTAATCATGGCTTCTTGTAAAAATGATGGTACGGGGACTAGTACAGAGGGAACCAACACTACTAGCCAAAATGTTCCTGTACCTCGCTTTGATCGAGACTCTGCATTTGCCTTTATCGAAAAACAGCTTTCTTTTGGGCCCAGAGTCCCAGGATCTGAAGGGCATCAACAATGCAAAGATTGGATGGTAAAAAAATTAAAGGAATTCGGAGCAAATGTTATTGAACAAGATTTTGAGGCTACCTTTTATACTGGTAAGAAAGTAGCTTCTACAAACGTGATCGGTCAATTCAACCCCCAAAGTAATCAGCGAATTGTTTTGGCAGCACATTGGGATACTCGGCATATTGCTGATTCTCCTCTATCCACAGCAAGACAAGATGAGCCTGTTATGGGGGCGGATGATGGAGGCAGTGGAGTGGGCGTTTTGCTGGAAGTAGCTCGTGCTTTGGGACAAAACCCAATTGACATTGGAGTGGATATTGTCTTTTTTGATGCAGAAGATCATGGTAAGGATATTGAAGACGGAGTTCAACTTACAACGGAAGAGGCTCGAGCAAACCAAAAAACATGGGCAATCGGTGCACAATATTGGTCCAACAATCTTCATATAGCTAAGAATAGTGTAAAATATGGTATTCTATTGGATATGGTAGGTGCTGAAGGTGCCCGATTTCCAAAAGAAGGATACTCTTTACGTTTTGCTCGCCCAATAGTCAATAAAGTATGGAAACTGGCTCAAAACATGGGCTATGGCAACTATTTCGTCAATCAGGAAGACCAGGGTGGAGTTACTGATGATCACTTTTTTGTCAACACCATTGCCGGAATTCCAATGATCGATATCATTCATAAACCAGCTTCTACTCCTACTGGCTTTGGCTCACACTGGCACACTCATAATGATGACATTCACATTATTGATAAACGAACCCTCAGAGCAGTTGGACAGTTAGTTTTGGCGGTAGTCTACAGGGAGAATAATGGGCAAATGTAGGCCTAGTATTGGGTAATGGGTACAGGGTATTGAGTATAAAGGATTTATTTTAATTAGAGTATAGTTGCTTATTATAACTTTTTTTCTCACGCAGATTTCGCCAATGTTTATCTGCAAATTTTGCGTACCAGAAACCTTAAAATAACAGTTCATCTTTAAAATTTGCAAGCCCAAACTCGGAACATGGAACATGGAACACGGAACTATATCAAGAAAATAACCTGAACTTTAGATACCCTCATTTCAAAATATCGGATGTCTCCTGTATATTTGTTAAATAATCTCCTGAGCAATACACACATATAACTGTGACAATTGCTATGCAAACGGAAAAGTATCTAAAGAACTACATTGACGGAAATCTAGCTCCTGCAACTACCGGTAATTACCTAGATAATATTAATCCTGCCACGGGAAAAGTCTACACTCATTTTCCAGATTCTTCTGAAGAAGATTTACAAAGGGCCATTGAAGCGGCTGAACGTGCCTTTCCTGCCTGGGCGGCACTTGATCCTCAGAAACGCTTTAGGATCATGATGCGAATTGCAGATATTATTGAACAAAATAGTGACTCTTTTGCCCGTGCGGAGACGATTGATACCGGCAAGCCTTTGAGTATGTCTCATAGTGTGGATATCCCCAGAGCACATGCCCACTTCCGTTTTTTTGCTTCTTCTATCCTACATTATGGCAATGAGGCTTTCCATCTACAAAATGAAGCAACTAGTTATACTTTACGCCAGCCCATAGGGGTTGTGGGCTGCATTTCTCCATGGAATTTACCCCTTTATCAGTTGACCTGGAAGATAGCCCCAGCCCTGGCGACCGGTAATTGTGTTATTGCAAAAACCTCAGAGCTAAGCCCTGTTACCGCCCATTTATTGTCAAAAGCTTGCGTTGAAGCCAAGCTTCCTCCCGGAGTGCTCAATATCATTTATGGCAAAGATCAGACCTTAGATCTGGCCATCGCCAAACATCCAAAAATTGAAGCCGTTTCCTTCACAGGGGACATGGAAAAGGGGCAGAAAATATTACAGGCAGGAATAAAAAACATCAAAAAGCTATCATTACAATTAGGAGGCAAAAACCCCAGTATCATATTCGAAGATTGTGACTTTGATCAAATGATGATCAATACCCTCCGTTCCTCTTTTTCTAATAATGGGCAGCATAATTTTGCCTGTTCCAGAATCTACATTGAGGAAAGTCTTTATGAGAAATTCAAGACCGAATTAATAAAGAGAACTTCCTTCCTTAAAATTGGAGATCCCTTTTCTTCCATTACTGACCTCGGAGCTTTAATTTCTGAAGGGCAACTTAAAAGAGTTCAATCATATATTAAGTTAGCTCAAAAAGAAGGGGGAAACCTGTTGTATGGAGGTAAAAAAATAGACCTTCCCGGAGAACTGGAAGGAGGTTTTTTCTTTCGGCCAGCTATTATTGAAGATTTACCATTGGCTTGCCGTACCAACCAGGAACAAATTTTTGGTCCCATAGTAAGTTTAACTCCTTTTTCCAGTGAATCCGAGGTTGTAAAATTGGCCAATGGAACCTCTTTCGGCCTGGCTGCTTCAGTATGGTCAAAAGATATTTCCAAAGCGTCCAGGATTAGTACTCAACTAAAAGCTGGAGTTGTTTGGATCAATGGATGGATGACACAAGATTTAAGAGCTCCTTTTGGAGGCACTCGAATGTCTGGCCACCAAAAGGAAGGAGGGCTAGAATCCCTTCGTTTTTTTAGTGAAACAAAAAACATATCCATTAAATATTAATCCTGCTTTTTAAATTTTTTGCACTTGGAAATTTGCCCATCCGTACAAGATATTGCTCGATAAATAAAGTAGTGTCTCTGTATTACCTAAACTCTTCCTTATCAGATGTTTTTTATTTTCAGCTTTTAAGCCATGCTACAATTTTTATACCAATTGCAACAATTTGAATAACCCCACTTTTCTATCTGACCTAATTTTGTTTTGTGATTTTTTTACAGGGAATCCCTATTTGGTAAATCATCAACTCATTCCCTTTAATCCAAAACATCTATTTATGAAAAAAGCATTAAAAATTATCGGTATCTCTTTGGGGGCTTTAATTGCAATTCTTATAATCTTGGCCCTATATGTTAACTTTAATACTCCAACTTATGAAATAAAAAAAGTGGCCG
Source organism: Saprospiraceae bacterium (assembly GCA_028285545.1). Classification (GTDB taxonomy): domain Bacteria; phylum Bacteroidota; class Bacteroidia; order Chitinophagales; family Saprospiraceae; genus JANQPA01. The sequence continues at coordinate 49,342 of JANQPA010000060.1, forward strand.
TTAATATTCCAAGTCCGGATAGTAGCACCCTTGCACATGGAAAAAGATTGACGGCATTAATGTGTGCCGGATGCCATTTAAACAATGGGACTTTGGAGGGTAAAAAAATGATGGAAATCCCTGCCATGTTTGGAGATATTTATGCTCAAAACATAAGCAGTCATCCAACTAAGGGCATTGGACGTTATACAGATGAAGAACTGGTTTATTTTTTACGCACCGGCGTAAAAAGGAATGGTGAATATTCCTTTATCATGTCTGGACATCCGCTTATGAGTGATAGGGATTTAAATGCTATCATTGCCTTCTTGAGAAGTGATGATCCAATGATGACTGCTTCTGAAAAAACACAGTATCCTACTAAGCCCTCTTTCTTTGTGAAATTATTGAGCAACTTTGTTTTTAAACCACATCCTTTCCCTGAAAAAGAAATTATCACTCCCCCTAAAAGCAATCAACTAGCCTATGGAAAATACCTGGCTGATGATCTTCTGGGCTGCTTCGGTTGTCATTCTGCTGATTTCACTAAGGTAGATCCTATGGTTCCAGAAAACACGCCTGGCTTTTATGCCGGTGGTAGTACCATTTTGGATCCCAATGATCAAAGTCCAGTTCTTTCTTCTAATCTTACTCCCCATGAAACGGGTCTTAAGGGATGGACCTTAGAGCAGTTTTCTGATGCTGTTAAATTTGGTAAAAGGCCAGACGGAAATTTTATGACTGCAGCCATGCCCCCTCGCCCACAACTAACTGATGAAGAATTGGCTGCTATCTGGTCATACCTACAAACAATCCCGGCCATTGATAATGAGGTGGTTCAGGCCAGAGCCCAATAAAAAGGTAAATGCTTTTTAATTAAATGAGGAGTCCAATATAATGTGGCTCCTTTTTTAATTTTGAATGATTGAATTTTGTAGGGCAATTATCCCTTAGCTTCCTTTACTATTCGCTCTGTTAACTGTTAGGACTCTTGTGATTCCTTCACTTTTTTTGAGAAAAAATTGAGTTCTTTTTTACTAAATTGGATTTCTTTTGTTTTGAAACGTTTATGTTTTTATGAAAAAAGACATCGAAAGTAGAGAAGATCTGGAAGTACTAATGGGTCATTTTTATGGTATTATGTTAAAAGATGAACTCTTGGGAGACATTTTCACTCAAGTGGCTAAAATTAATTTGGAAAAACATTTGCCAGTACTGGTTGACTTTTGGGAAAGTATTATTTTTCATCTGGCAAAATATAAAGGCAACCCAATGGAAGTTCATATTCGGTTGCATGAGAAACACCCCTTAGAGGAAATTCACTTTAATCGCTGGCTCCATCTTTTTAATGCCTCAGTAGATGAATTATTTGAAGGAGAAAAATCAGAGTTGGCAAAAACGAGAGCCCATTCAATTGCACTAATGATGAGGCATAAGATAAATACACTAATTTAATTCCCAATTATTTGGTGCTCCATCATGCAAGTTGCCAAACAACTTGAGTATATTTATTTCACTAAACTTACAATCACAATTGAAAACCAAAGTTTTTTCTAATGATGAAGCACCTCCTGAGTACTTTAGGCATCTTGTTTCTAATCACAAGTTTCACAACAGCACAAAACAATTATTTTTTTCCATCAGATATTACTTTTAGTACAGATATTCCCTCGCCACAGCAATTTTTGGGCTATGGTGTAGGAGATATGCATACCCGACATGATCGTATGGTCGCCTACATGCAGGAACTCGCTCGTGTTTCTGATGCAGCCGAATTTCAAATTATAGGTTACACCAACGAGCGACGACCTCAAATCGTACTGACCATTACCAGTCCTGAAAATCAGCAAAATCTGGAATCGATCCGACAGAATCAGTTGACTATTACGCAGCCAGATCAGGTCATGCCCAGTACAGATAATCAACCGGTAATTATCTTATTAGGTTATAATGTTCATGGGAATGAGCCTTCAGGCACAGAAGCTGCCATGCTTACTGCCTATTATTTATTGGCCGCTCAAAATGAAGAAACAAAAACCTTTTTGGACAATGCTGTGGTTTTTATCGACCCCTGTTTTAATCCTGATGGCCGTGATCGACATACGCACTGGGCCAATATGCACCAGGCCAAAAATCTTTCTGCGGACCCACTTGATCGAGAGCATAATGAAGTTTGGCCAGGGGGGCGTACCAATCACTATTGGTTTGACCTCAATCGCGACTGGTTACCACTCGCTCAGGTAGAAAGTAGAAACAGACTTAAATTTTATCATCAATGGCTTCCTCAAGTAGTAACGGATTATCATGAAATGGGAAGCAACAGCACCTACTTTTTTGAACCTACGGAACCTTTTGGTTCTGAGAATCCACTGGTGCCCAGAAGTAATTACGATGGCTTAAATAATCTTTTTGCCAAATATTATAGTGAGGCACTTCATGAAATTGGCTCTCTCTATTTTACAAAGGAGGTGTATGACAATTCCTATCCAGGCTATGGGTCTACCTATCCGGATATTCATGGTGGCTTGGGGATGGTATTTGAACAGGCAAGCTCCCGAGGTCATGTTCAAACCACCAGTACCGAGCCGATTACTTTTCCCTTTACCATTCGCAATCATTTACGTACCAGTATTGCTACCGTAAGAGCTTCTGTAGAAAACAAACAAACCTTATTCGATCATCAACGCAATTTTTTCCGAGATGCTTTAAGTGCAGGTAATAGTAGTTCGACAAAAGGTTATGTGTTTGGTGATCCGGCCGATAAGGGAAAAACAAAGGCTTTTGTTAAATTATTACTCCAACATCACATCAAAACTTATCCATTATCAGATGATGTCACCATTGGCGGCAAAACCTATCCTGAAGGAGGAGCATTCGTAGTCCCTTCCGGACAATCACAATATCGGATGGTACAGACTTTTTTTGAGCCGGTGACCAGTTTTTATGATAGCGTATTCTATGATGCCTCTGCCTGGACAGTAGCCCTGGCTTTTGATATGCCATATGAGCGAGTACGATCCCTACCTGCCATGGGTGATCCTCATGAAATGGAAGATCTCGAAGAAGTGGCTCCAAGAGTATCATCAGCTAGTTATGCTTATTTGTTTGAATGGAGTGATTACCATGCCCCCAAAGCTTTAAATTATCTTCTGTCAAAAGGACTAAATGTTAAATCTGCCTTTAGACCATTTTCCATTACGGTTGATGGGCAGGAAATATCATTTGGTTATGGTTCAGTTATGGTTTCGGTGGTTGATCAACATGATAGTCCACAGCAAATCCAACAATGGGTGAATGAAGCTGCTGAGATAAGTAATGTCAAAATTTACAGTCTGGACGGAGGAATGAGTGCAAGTGGCCCCGATTTAGGGAGTAGGAACTTTCGTACTATTTCCAAGCCCAAAATTGCCATGCTAATTGGAGAGGGAGTTTCTGGATATGAAGCCGGAGAGGTTTGGCATCTTCTGGACACACGATATCAAATGCCCTTTAGTAAAATCGATTTAGTTGATTTTGGCCGAATGAACCTCAACAATTATAATACCCTAATTTTGGTATCGGGTAGTTATAGCAGTTTGGATAAAGATGATATTGAAAAAATCAAAGACTGGGTTTCTGGAGGTGGCACCCTAATCTTACAACGATCGGCTGTTTCCTGGGCCATCCGCCATCAGCTAATCAAGGAAAAATTTGTGGAAACACCAAAGCCAAAAGAAGAAGCTCCCACCCCTCGCTTTGATTACGCTACTGCCTCTGAGCGATCAGGTGCCAGGAGGATTGGAGGTTCCGTTTATCAGGCAGATATTGACATCAGTCATCCACTAGGCTTTGGACATAAAGATCGTCAGATAAGCGTTTACAGGAATCATACTATTTTCCTTCAGCCAAGTACCAGCTCCTATAGTACAGTAGTTAAATACACTGATGATCCGCTGTTGGATGGTTATTTACATCCTGAAAACCTGGACAAGCTTAGGAACTCTGTTTCTACATTGGTGAGTCCCATTGGTAGAGGCCGAGCTGTTTTGTTTGTTGACAATCCCAATTTCCGTGGGTTTTGGTATGGAACCAATCGTTTGTTTATGAATGCGCTCTTTTTTGGAGAGCATATTGGAGTTCCCAGATAAGAGTAGATAGCGGCTGGTGGCACCAGCCGCTATCTATTTTTTTAATGTAATTTAAAATCAAACTCCAACATCCGCTTATCCTGTGCCGGCACTCCATAATTTGAAGCAGGTTTCCATTTGGGCATATTGTAGACTAAATCAAGTGCTGCTTTATCACAATCATGGCCAAGAGAATTGATAATCTTTGCTTTGGTTACTTTTCCGTCAGAAGAAATGACCACTAATACTTTTACAGATCCTTCAATAGATTGATTTTGGGCTAATTTGGGATATTTAAGATTAGCAGCTACATATTCATCCAGGTTTTCAAACGAAGCCCGGTGTTGCCCAAGGGCTAAATTTAATTTTGGAGTTTCAGTAGCTGATCTATTGTTCTCAGATAATTTTTGTGTCTTTGAAGACGCAAGCATTGAGCTACTTCTTTGAGCTTGTATGGCGCTAAATTGAATTAGGCAAAATAATGTGATGGATAAAAAAATGCGGAAGCTATTCATAGTAAACTGATTTTTATGACAAAATGGGTTCGATTATTTTACCTTACAAAGGTGCGGCAAAAGCCCAATCAAGACTATGTCAATTGAGGTCAGATATCATAAAATCAGTTGTGGAGAATACCAACAAGTATGTCAATTCGTTGCATGCGGAGACACACAAACAACAATAAGCCACTAACTATCAATCACTTACCAGTTGCACTTGGAGAAAAACCAAATTCTTCTCGATAAGTCTTTGAAAAATGGGCCTGGTCTTTAAATCCAACTTTCCAGGCTACTTCAGAAACATTAAGGTCTGTTGTTTCCAAAAGAGATTTGGCCTTATTCAAGCGATAGATTCTAATAAAAGCAGAGGGTGAGGTAGCGATTAAAGCTTGCATTTTGCGGAATAATTGGGAGCGACTCATCCCAATCTTTTGACAAAGGACGGAGAGATTAAAGTTTTCATCACTGTAATGATCTTCTACTATCTGACGGACTTTTTGAATAAAGGCATTTTCAATCAGGATACCCTCATCCTTTATATCGGAATTAGTAGATTTTTGTCCTCGCAGTTGTTTGGTGAAGTGAGCAACCATTCTTTTTTGCCGTTCCACCAGCAATTCAAGACGTAATAATAATTCTTCTTTGTTGAATGGCTTAGTAAGATAGGCATCCGCCCCACGACGTAGGCCAATCATTTTAGAATCATCATCTGCCTTAGCCGTTAGTAAAATGACTGGGATGTGACTGGTTCGCTCATCGTTTTTTAAAATATCACAAACTTCGTATCCATCTTTTTCAGGCATCATAACATCACTTATGATGATATCAGGTACTTGATTGATGGCTTTTTCAACGCCTATTTTCCCATTATAAGCCACATCAATTTGACACCTTCCATCTAAGCAGCTTTTCAGATAAATCACCACATCGTGATTGTCTTCGATGATGAGTAGCTGCGGTTTGTTTTCTTCTTTGATAGGAAAGTTAGTTACGGTGTCAATTGATGTTTTATGAATAGATTCGTCAGCGGTTAATGGTATGGCAGAGGCCCCTCTTTCCAAGTGGTGCTCATCAATCTTTTTAGCGGCCTCTCTCTTGACTGGCAAATTGATAAAAAAAACAGAGCCTTGACCTAAGATACTTTCAACCTTAATGTTGCCCCCCATAATTTTAATTAATTCTTTGCTGTGTGCCAATCCAATCCCAGTTCCTTCACCTTGTCGGGTAGAAGAAGCATCTACCTGATAGAATCTGTCAAAAACGTGAGGTAAGTCTTTTTCAGAAATTCCAATGCCTGTATCACGCACTTCAAGTTTTAATACTTTTTCATCACCTGTAAGCTTAACAAGAATGTCCCCACCTTCTGGAGTGAATTTAAGAGCATTAGAAATTAAATTTGTTAATACTTGCTGGATTTGATCTTCATCATAATCCATAATCAAAGATTCCTGGTTGGTAAAAAAACGAAGGGAAAGGTTTTTACTATTGGCAAAGGTGTGAAAGGATTCCGTAACGTATCGAATAAAGGGTACAATATCACCCTGTTTTAGGTCTAGTTCAAAAGATTGGTCTTCTAGTTTTGATAAATCGAGTAACTGATTAATCAGTCTTAGCAGGTTTTTGCCATTATTTTCAATCAACCTTGTCCCTCTATCCAGGTATTTTTGTGGTTCGTTGCGCATTTGCTGAGCCATGCCTAGAATGACCGTAAGTGGCGTACGGAATTCATGAGTTAGATTAGTGTATAATCTACTTTTGAAAGTATCCAACTCTTTCAACTGCCGAGCTTCTTCAGCTTTCAATTGCAATTCATTACGAAGCAATAAGCGTCGTTTTAAAAAGGAATAAATAAAGTAAATAAGACCACAAAAAAGCAAAAAGTAGCCCAGATAAGCCCAGCTTGTATGCCACCAGGGAGGGTGTACCACTACTTTCATAGCTAACTCATTAGGGTGCCAAAGACCACGACTATCTCTGGCTTTTACTCTAAAAGTATAACTACCAGAAGGCAAACTGCTAAAACGGGTGAAATTGAAATTTGAAGGTGTCGACCAGCTATCTTCATATCCTTCCATCTGGTAACTGTAAAAAACAGCTTCTGGATTCCGAAAATCAGTCAGGGTATATTCGAAGGTAAAGGAGCGATTACCATAATAGAGGTCTATTTGCTGATTTTTACCAAAATAATATTGTTTAAAACTGGTGTCCTGTTTTTCATCAACAAATTCAAAAGAAGATAAAACTACTTTTGCTGCATCATTTTGCCGTTGGAACTCACTCATCACTTCCTCAGGATAAAAGGCAGTAATCCCGTGCAGTCCTCCAAAATACATCCGTCCGTCTCTAGCTTTATAATAAGAAAGACGGTTAAACTCATTATGGGTGAGACCATCCTCTTCGAAGAAATTAATAAAAGTGCTGCTGGGAATATGAAAACGAGATAATCCTCTGTTGGTGCTTAGCCAAAGGCATGAATCAGCTTCCGATAACAGACCACAAACGAAATTATCTGATAGCCCTTCATTTACAGTGAAGTTTTTAATGATTCCAGTACTTGGATTAAAATGGACAAGTCCATTGTCCGTTGCCAGCCATAAATTACTGTCTGGAGTTTCTTCAATAGCCATAATTCGTGATACAGGTATATTCCAATCCGCAGGATCATACCATGTCTGGGTGCTCTCTGTAGGGGAATATTCCATGATCCGTCCTTTGTGACTAATCCAAACCTTGCCACTATTCCCTCCTGCCTGAATGGCTTCTGTATGGTATTTACCTTTTTGGGGTAGTTCTAATTTTTTCTCCCATTTCTTTTGCTCATCAGAAGTATCCAAATAGAAAAGTTCATGATGAAGTGCCCACCAAAGTACACCATCCTTTCCCTTACTCAACAAACCACCCTCCTCTTCTAATGGAGAAGAACCGGGGATATCTATAAGCTCATCGGTTTTTGTATTGTAAAGATTTCCACTATTTAGCCAAATGCCATTCTCGTCTCCATAAATTCCCCATGGACCGATTATTTGTTTACCAGACGCTACTAAAAGGTTTTCTACTTGATTTTCCAGATCAATTTTGCCTAAGCCACCATAATAAAAGGAATAGATATTTCCCATAGGATCCTCTGCAATTCCTCGCATACTGCAATAGCCATTACAGCTTGGTTCTATTGTCGAAAAATATTGATCAAAGGAATAAGAGGGCAGCGCTATTCTTATCAGTCCCAATTGAGTAATAACCCAATAGGTGCCAGACCTATCTTGAAGTACGTGTAAATAGGCATTCGATTCCTGTAATAGTGGAGATAAGTCCATTCGAAAATTATCAATGGTTCCCTTTTGTTGATTGTAATAGATTAATTGGCGATCCATTCCCATCAACCAGAGTTCATCTTCCTTGATATACCGGACAGTTCTTATGGAATTCAATTCTGTTTCCGTCAAAAGATCATTCACAGGATGAGTGAAAAAACTAGTGTCCTCTACATGGGCCATTAAAATTCTAACATCTTCCTGCGGACTTGCGGCTACTACCAACAAACTATCATTCAGAATTAATTCTACGTGCCAGATCACGTAGTCTTTGCAATCCTCTGGCATCACAATGCTTCGTATGGTTTGACCTTTTGAGTTTACTTCTCGGATTTTATTATCAATGGGAGCATTAAAGAGGTAAAGTCTATTATTGGAATCATATAAAGATGGTAATTTTTGTATAGGAGTTTCATCAAAACCAGTAATTTTAAATTGACCATCCTGAAAGAGATACATGCTGATCAATTCTTGATTTTCAGATCTTTTTTCAAATTGATAATCTCCATTCTTGTCCTGCCCTCTAAGATCAAAACTCTCTTTAGTTTCATCGAAGGGTTTCCGGTAGGTTTCACAGGATTCAGTTTGGGGGTTGAAAATAATCACCTGAGTTTCACCAGCAATCAGTAACAGCGAATCCTCATAAATGACCACGTTCACTAGCTTTTCCGTTTCCGATATTAAGCAAGCGGAGGCAAGAGATTGCTTTAAAAATTTACGCCCATCAAATCGATGAAGTTTATGGTCATTAGTTGCCCAAAGATATCCTTCCCTATCTTGAACAAGATTATAAGTAATGTTCCCTGACAAACCATCCGCTGTATTATAGAATTGGAAGTTAGCCTTTTGGGCAGCTGCCCAACAAGTAAAAAGGATAAATAACGTTGTCCAAAGTGTTATTTTCATCTTGACTTCTACATATCTAAATTAGGGCGGCTTAAGCTTAGGGAAGGAATTTACACATTTTCAGCAGTTTTTCTTGTAAAAAAATATTTTCCCTAAAAATATATTTCCTCTATTTTGCAATAAAAACATGAAGTTCTTCCTTTCTTTATTTTTGTTATCTGCCTTTATTGTTTTACCCTTTCAATCTGCATACACCCAGGCTGAATCCGTTGGCATCTCCACTGAACGCCTTCAACGATTATCCAAGTTTGTAGAAAAAAGCATTGAAAACAGTCAACTTCCAGGTGCCGTCATCCTCGTTTCACGAAAAAATCAAATTGTTCTAAATCAAGCACAAGGCTATAGCAGCATCTCTGACAAAAAAACAATGAAAAAAGATGATATTTTCTTCATCCAATCCATGACTAAGCCAATCATTACAGTAGCTTTTATGATGTTATATGAAGAAGGGCATTTTTTACTAACAGATCCCGTATCTAAATATCTACCCCAATTCAAAGAACGAATGGTGGCCAAAGACCTCGAGGCAGGAGTCAAAAGTGAAACCGAAAAAGCCACAAGTGAGATGACCATTGCCCAATTACTCAGTCATACTGCTGGCCTATCCCATGGTTTAGGTAGCAATACTTTAGATCAAGAATATGCGAATGCACTATACTGGCAACCTCACAAAACCATTCAGGATAGAGTCAACGCATTAGTAGATCTTCCTTTGATAGGCCAACCAGGTGAGCAATGGTATTACAGCGCTGGCCCAGACCTGATTGCAGTAATGATTGAGCAATTTTCGGGGCTAACAGTTCCTGAGTTTTTGCAAAGTCGATTATTCGATCCCTTAGGAATGGAGGATACCGGATTTAATTTATCAAAAGATCAGCAATCCCGAATGGTACAATACCATGTGGTTAATAGCGAAGGAAAGTTGATGAATAGCCCAAAGCAAACGCCAGCTGAGGGGAACACTGTTCATGGAGGATCCTATGGTTTGTTTTCCACTGCTTCCGATTATTTAAAATTTTGTCAGATGCTCCTCAATAAGGGAAATATGGATGGACATCAATTTCTCAGTCCTAAAACTCTTGAGCTGATGACTCAAAATCAGGTAGGTGAATTATACAAGCGTCCGGGAGAGGGATTTGGCTTTGGTTTTGCAGTAATAACCAATCTGGCTGATTATAAGGCACTGGGATCTGAAGGACTTTATTATTGGACAGGAATTTATAATACTCACTTTTTTATAGATCCCAAAGAAGAACTCATTGCTATATTAATGACACAAACGGCTCCTTATTCCAGATACTGGACCAATAAACTGAGGCATTTTGTGTATCAGGCAATTGTCGAATAAAAAACTTCAAAAATTCACCTTATGTCGGATTCGCGAGTTCATTATTAATTGCTTATTTTTATTTTATCATAAAATCCCTAGAATAAAATTATCATGACCATCAGAAATCCCATTTTAAATCTTAAAGATGAAATATCTGCTTATAGAAGAGAATTGCACCAAAACCCACAAACCGCTTATGAGGAAGAATTTGCCAATAATCTTGTTGCTAAAAAACTAAAAGAATGGGGAATAAAATTTGAAGATGGAATTGCCACAACAGGAATTGTCGCAACTATTGAAGGCAAGCAAAATACCAGAGGGAAAAGCATTGGCTTACGTGCAGATATGGATGCTCTTAATATTCTAGAGGAAAACAATAAACCCTGGGTCTCTAAAACTCCTGGAAAAATGCATGCTTGTGGTCATGATGGTCATACAGCTATGCTTTTAGGAGCGGCAAAATATTTAAAGGAAAATCCAAATTTTAATGGTAAAGTCCACTTGATTTTTCAACCAGCTGAAGAGGGTCGCCGAGGAGCCAATACTATGATAGAAGAGGGTTTATTTGAAAGATTCCATTGCGATGAGGTTTTTGGAATGCATAATTGGCCCACTATCCCCAAAGGTCAAATTGCCATGCGTCCCGGTCCAATTATGGCCAGTTCTGATAAATTCTGGTTGGAAATTCATGGCAAAGGAGGTCATGCCGCTCTCCCGCATAATACAATCGATCCTATTGTTATTGGCAGTCAAATTGTAACAGCATTGCAAGCTCTTATTAGTAGAGTCCGCAACCCTATTGATCCTGCCGTTTTATCGATTACCAATTTTAATGCTGGAACTGGAATGCACAACATTATTCCTGATATGGCCAAAATATCAGGAACTCTTAGAACTTACGATCAAAACCTACGCTTCCTCCTTAAAGAAAAAATTGGCAGTACAGCCGAGCAAATTGCAGCTGCATTCGGGGCATCCATCAAATATGAATTTGAATTTGTAATCGATCCAACCATTAATGACCCCAAACTAGCGGAATTTTGTGCTGATGTAGCTCGTGAAATAGTTGGTTCCGAAAATGTAGAAGCCAATGTTGAGCCCGTTATGGGTGGAGAAGATTTTGGTGCCATGATGCTTGAACGACCAGGCTGCTATGTCTTTATGGGACAAGGAGAACCCGAAAAACCTGAAAGTAATCATAATAATGGCTTACATACCCCACGCTATGATTTTAATGACGATATTATTCCGCTAGGTATTGAATATTGGGCCAAAATAGTAGAAGAAGCCTTACCACTCTAAGAAGTAAATAAATCCGACTTGTAATTATTACACTTTATATCCTAAACACTCAAAATGATGAAAAAGCTCCCGATGGCCATACTTGTCCTGTTAATGGGCCTAAATCTCTATGCCCAGCCAGAAGAAAAAATTACTATAGGCCATATTGATAAAATTGATTCTAAAGTTTTGGGAGAAGAAAGAGAGGTCTGGGTTTATGTTCCAGAGGGCCCGTCGAATGATGTATTTTCAAAACCCAGGTATCCGGTTGTATATCTTTTAGATGGTGATGGGCACTTTTTTTCTGTTGTGGGGATGATCCGTCAGCTAAGTTCTATTAATGGAAATACGATTTGTCCCAAAATGATTGTGGTGGGTATTCCCAATACCAATAGGATCAGGGATCTGACTCCAATTAAGGGTAAATCTGATGACCCATATGGTAATCCTGCAATGACTGCAGCCTCAGGAGGTGGGAAAAATTTTATGGCTTTTATTGAACAGGAATTAATGCCCCATATAGAATCTTCTTATCCAACAGCCCCCTATCGAATGTTTATTGGCCATTCTTTAGGTGGATTGATGGTTGTAAATGCTTTTCTTTATAATACAAAGCTATTTAATTCGTATGTCGCTATTGATCCTTCTATGTGGTGGGGAGGGCGTCAACTTTTAAATGAAATGAAAGAAAGTAAAATTGACAAAAAATTTGATGGGAAATCCTTCTACCTCGGTATTGCCAATACCATGCCTCCAGGGATGCAAATTGAACAAGTCAGACCTTCTAAAAATAGTAAAACAGAACACATTCGTTCCATACTTGAGTTAGATGACTATTTTAAAGAAAATGCTGGCAAGTACCTTCGCTATAAAGGCAAATACTATAATGAAGACAGCCATGGTTCCGTTCCCTTAATTTCTGAATATGATGCGCTGCGTTTTTTCTTTTCTTTTTATCGTTTAAATTTATATCCTCCTGATTATATTGATCCAAATAGTCAGATACTTCAAAAAATAGTTACTCATTATGAATCTGTGTCTAATGAGTTTGGTTATGAGGTCAAACCAGAAGAAGGTTATATTAATGGTTTAGCCCGTCAATTTTTGAATACAAAGCAGATGAAAAAAGCAGAGCAATTTTTTCAACTCAATGTCAATAATTACCCAAAAAGTTATCATGCCTATGATTCACTAGGCGATTATTATGAGGAAGCAGGGAATAAAGAACAAGCCGTCGAAAGTTATAAGACGGCTTTGAAGTTGAATAAAAATGCCACAACTTCTAAAGAAAAATTAGAAAAACTACAGAATAAATGAAACAAGGGCCATCTCAAATTTCAAAAATTATTCACAAAAAATGACCTCCCTCAAAGAGATAAAGAGACAAATTGAGATACATGGAGACAAATTGTTATATCTACTTACTATAGATATGAATTATCCAGAACACTATGGATTAATCTGTTTAGGTCTGGAAAATCATTAATATAAAACTATATGTCTCTACTTATTTCCCTGACTGCAGCAGGCAGTTATTTATCTCCCATTTTTTGATGATTAAGATTGAAATCTACTAGGATTTTTGTAAAGGCTCATTTTTCATCTATTAATTCCAGATTATGTTTCATTTTTTTCGCAGCATTCGTCAAAAACAATTGAAGGAGAATAAATTCCGACGCTATCTATTCTATGCTCTGGGAGAGATCCTCTTGGTGGTTATTGGAATTCTAATTGCCCTGCAAATCAATAATTGGAATGAAGAAAGAAAAGCAAAAGCACAGGAAAAAATCTTACTTCAAAAAATTTTGCAGGATCTTAAAGAGGATGCTGGTTCCATTTCAAATCAAATTAACCACGTCAAAGGCCTTCAGGATTTGAATTATCTTATTTTCGAAAAGATTATTCAACCCCCTAAGGCTGATACCAATATTGATATTTCTAAAATCATTTTTACAGGTAAGTTGCGGCTAATAACTGGAAAGAATCATAGTAATGCAGCCAATCAGATCACTGACGACATTTTGAGAAATGCTTTTACCGCTTATCTAAAAGGAGAGGAGATTACAATAAACGTCAATGAAAATGTATGGGAAAAAGTCCATAGTTTTCGAGACTACCTGGGGGAAATTGATGCCTATATTTTGGATTCGATCTTTGTAGAACCGCGATACACCGATTTAAATATCAGAGAAAAAGTTATTAAGACAGCAACATTAGCTAAACATAGTCGCTCTGCTAAATTTAAAAGTTTAATTTGGAGTGCCCGCTCAACTTACGGTTTTAGCAATATGAATTTAGAATGGTTGCTCACAGATAATATGACCCTGCAAGAACTAATTGAAGAAAACTTAAGGTAATCCAAAAACAGCTTGCTGATCCAAAAGGACCTAACAAGCTGCTACCAAATAACAGTATTCATAAATTTAGCCGGGGAAAAAGCAACACTTCTTCTTATCGGATTAACACCTTTTTAGAAACTGTCCCTTTTTCTGTGTGAAGACTTAAAAGATAAAGGCCGGGTACCACTTCTTTTATGTCCATTTTAGTGAGGCTGGAATTTATTCCAACTATTGATTTTATAGGCTTTCCTTCGATTGTATATAAAACTATATTTACTTGCTCGACCTCCTCAATAGTATATTGAATTTGAAGCGTGTCTTCATCAGCAGGATTAGGCCAGATCGAAAATTCTTTGGCAGATAAAATTTGCGGACCTGAGTTAGAGCTAATCGGGTCCAACAGGCAAGTAGTACCACCACCTTCTGTCACATTGCAAATTTGCTTAGGAACAACCCGCTCAATGACATCAACAGCTCCTGAGGGCCATTCTACTATCAGGGAATCAATAATTTCAGCCTCTCCCACACCAAAATGGAGCCTCAAACTATTCTGAGCGCGATCTCCGGTAGGGCTTCCAGATAACACTCTCATTTGCCAGGACTCCTGATCATTAATTGTAGTTTTGATTCTAACCTTAGCACCAATGGCGGAAGCATTCGAAGCAACTCCTTCCAAATTAAGCATCAGATAACCATTATTACCTCCGGAGTTTAAATACAAGAAGTCTATTTGTGGTCTGCCTGTAAAAAAGGAATTTGCATTGGCTACATAAAGATCTAAATAGCCGTCATTATTAATATCAGCACTGGCACAACTTTGGGTATTGGAGACATTCACTACAGGTGCTCCAACTGTCCTAAACCGTCGGCTTTTAAAGTTTCCTTGCCCATCATTTTCATAATAGGCTGAGTTTTGTCCGCCTGAATTATTAGAGAATAAATCCAAATCGCCATCATTATCAAAATCTGCCCATGTAGATCCTAGAGTAGAGAATGCATCTATAGCCGGACGCCCCTCCATGATTCGACTAAACAAACTATCGCCTTCATTTCGATACAAATAATTAAGCCCGTCAAAATTACCCAGATATACATCCATGTCTCCATCATTATCATAATCGCCCCAACTGGCTTGGAAATCCCGGTCTATAATAGTGACCATTTCAGGACTAAGAACTCGTTTGAAATCCAGGGTTCCGGTTTCCGATAAAGTGTTATGATAAAAACGGTTCTCTTCTCTACCATCAGGATGAGTTCGGCCACTCTTAATCAAGAACAAATCCTGATCTCCATCATTATCGTAATCCATCCAGGAAGCCACCCCTGTGCTTTCTACAGAATCCGTAACAAAAGGAGTTTTATTAAATTGAAAATATCGGCCTTCGGAGTTGGGAGTTCCTAGATTTTCATAAAATAAATCTTTGGCTAAGTGTCGGTTTTCGGTGACATGTAAATCAATATCACCATCATTGTCGTAATCCACCCAGCTGCTTGACCAGGTATAATTACTATCCAAAACAGGGGCATCATTTTCTATTTTTTTAAAGGTGTAATTCGGAGGTCCTTCATTGAGGTACAAAAAATTTGGCTCTGCCGGAGCGGGAGGGATAGGATTATTACTAACATAAAGATCTGGATAACCATCGTTATTATAGTCTCCCCAAATGGAGGCCCCGGTATTTCCTATGTCAAAAGAAGGAATATCCTGTACGAGGCTAAAGGTCAGATCTCCATTATTTTTATAAAGTCGATTGGTATCGCCACCTACGGAAATAAATACATCTACGTATCCATCTTTGTCAAAATCGGCCCAACTACTTCCCATGCTAATGGTACTATTTTGGATGATATCACCAGTGCCTATTCTGGTAAATATAGGAGGAGCAGTGACCTCTCCTTCACAAAGATCATCAGGAAGGCTATTTATACCGGTTATCATTCTCACATTGGCAGGATGAAGAGACCCTGCGTTCGGACAAACCCAACAAGGTTGTGCTCCATTCACAAAAAGGGTATCTCCAGTTAAACTTGCAATGATACCATTGGGCTTTGAAAAGGTAGATTGTAAGCCTAAACCATCAAAATTGGAGAAGCCGAAGGGCCGGCCGGCGATGCCTTCAAAAGTGCCATCTTCCAAACAAACTCTCTGAATCTGACCTATACCAATCAGTGCTACATAAAGATATCCATTGGAATAAGTAAGATGACCATTCCCAACGGGATTAGGACCACCAAAAAGAGCCGGTAAGGTAGCAAAATCTTCTACCTTGCCATCCGGAGTGATTTTTAATATCTTTCCGTCTGAAAAATTACAGACATATAAATTATCGTCCGGATCAACAGTAATTCCATTTGGACAGTTGAAAAGACTGTCTTTAGAAAACGTACTTATACTACCATCCGAAGTGATTTTGCTAATTGAATTACCGGAACAATTACAAACATAAAGATCATCCTTACTATCTGCGATTATCCCTATGGGCTGATTGAGGCTATCCGTAACCCAATCTAAGGTAACTGTTCCATCCGGTGTGATTTTACTAATTTTGTTGCCATTATTATTTGATTGATAAAAATTACCCTGACTGTCAAAACATGCACCAGAGGCTCCCATGAATCCTTCTGCAAAAACACTGACCGTAAAATCATTTTTATCGATTTTATAAACAGTAGTGTTGCTATCTACAGATGTACCTGGACCAAAATCACTGACATAGATATTGCCCTGCTTATCAATGGTCATTCCTCCACTGGCATTGATTTGAGGAATTATGGTGCTAGTTTTGATCTGTGAAAAAAGAGGGTTGTGAAAAAAACAAAAAATTAATCCTAAATAACAGTAGATGATTATTTTCATAGTCTATTCAATTTTTAATGTTTAGTTCAAATTGATTAGAATAGATGGGTTTAGCCTGAACAGAATATGAATGCTTAGTGAATTATTGGTGAATCTTGGTTAAGGAGCAATAAGGATATTGAAATATTGATCAATTGATGCTAAATTTATTTTGAATGAGAAATCAAGTCGAAAGGAATGAACACAGAAGTGCAGGTCAATAGCTGGATATTAAAAAATTGGACCGTTTTTCCAAAACTCAACCTGATCCAGAATCATGAATCTCAAATTTCTGTCAAACCCAGGTTGATGAAACTCCTCGAGTTTTTCTTATTAAACCAAAATGAGGTTGTTTCAAAAGAAACCATCCTTGAGTACGTTTGGCAGGATCGAATAGTCACTGAAAATTTATTAACCAAATCCATTTCAGAACTCCGACAACTTTTAAAAAAACATTTTGCTAGTGACCTGGAAATTGAAACATTGAGAAATGCGGGGTATCGCTTCCATACCAGTTTTGATATTATTCCTTCCACGAATGATCATCCGAAGCTTATCCATGGTAAAAGCCCTAAAAAGAAAGGAATTTATTCAGCTTCTATTCTTTTAGTATTAATTTTATTAGTCACTGCTGCTGGTTTTTTCCGCCAAAAACCGATCACGGGTTATAAGTACACATTAAAAAGAGTTTCCAGTCTTAAAGGTCATGAACTTTCACCCACTATTTCTCCAAATGGGGAAAATTTAGCCTTCGCATGGGGGGAACCCAATAAGGTGCCTTATCAAATTTATACGAAATCAATAGAAGGAAATATCCCTCGCAAACTAACTCGGGATAGCTTCACCGAGTTTAATCCGGCATGGTCACCAGATGGGAAATTTATCGCTTATTTTCAAAGTAAAAAAAGTGGAAACCTGACCCTAATGAAAAAATCGGTGATTGGAGATGATGAGATGGAATTACTTTCAATGGATGGTTGGAGGATAGAACGAGGAATGCTATGGACTAAAGATGGGAAGGGGCTTATTTTTGCAGGCAAAAAAAACAAAGAGAATCCTTTTGCTTTGCAGGCTTATTTTTTTCAAGACAATGACATCTCTCAGCTGTCTTTTCCTCCGGAAGGAATTTATGGAGACATGTATCCTGCTTTTTCAGCACACCATAATAAGATCGCTTTTGTCAGAGCTAAAAGAAACATCTCAATTCTGCCAAATAGCCAGCAGAACAATTTCATGGTTCATTTGATTGATTTGGATAATTTAAAAATCAAATTAATCAGTTCTTTCGAACATGAGGTCAAAGAAATTGTATACAACCCTGCCATGAGGAACTATCTTTGTTGGGTAAGTAGAGAATTTGGGTTCAACACCTTATATAGTATTAAAGAAAATGGCCATAGGGAAAAAATTCTGCAATACAACCTAGGAATTCCAGGAAGTGGGGATATGACTGTTGATAATGTATTTTACTTTGAGTTTTGGAAGTCCGACCTAAATGTTTATGTATATCCAATCGTTTCCAGTGGGCAAGAACTACTATCGCAGGAGGAATATTTTAATTCTACACAATGGGATTGGAATCTTCAATTTGCTACAAAAAGCGACAAGATGGCTTTTATTTCTGGCAGGAGTGGATATCAAGAAATTTGGATGGCACAAGAAGGACTCCCCGAAAAGGCACAACAAATTACTAAGCTTAATGGAGTAGTTATTAGGTCTCTAAGTATTTCTCCTGATGGCAAAAATATTTTGTTCGTAACCAAAGAAAATAATAACCATTCCCTATATCATATCCAATCAAACGGTGAAGGTTTAAATCGTTTGAGTGGTGATGAAACCAATTATACTTTTCCAAAATGGTCGGTTGATGGGCATTATATTTACTATAGTTCTAATCAAACAGGAACATGGAATATTTGGAGGAGAAATCTAGAGGGAACCTTTACTGAGCAGTTAAGCCAGCATGGAGGTTACACCTTATTTCCCGATCCGTCTAAGCCTGACCAGCTATTTTTTACAAAATTTAAACAGGATAGCCTCTTTCAACTTTCGCTTAATGATAGATCTGAAAAATTTGTTTGCAAGCTGGATGGGCTGGAAGATGAAAACTGGATTCCTTATTCTAAGGGCATTTATTTCTTTGCCTGGAAACGAAGCCAATGTTATTTAAAGCATTATGACTTTTCTAGTCAAGCTATTTCAACACTTATAAAGTTGGATCATATTTTACAAGGCGTTCCTTCCATTGCCCTTTCTAAGGATGAAAAATTTATATTTATTACTAAGGCTGATGGATTGAACTCAGATATTTTGTCGTTTGAGTTTGAGGAAT
Source organism: Saprospiraceae bacterium (assembly GCA_028285545.1). Taxonomy (GTDB): domain Bacteria; phylum Bacteroidota; class Bacteroidia; order Chitinophagales; family Saprospiraceae; genus JANQPA01. The sequence goes on from JANQPA010000060.1 coordinate 68,262, forward strand.
AAGCGATAACCGCAACTATAAATAACTTACTAAGTCTTTTGTTATAAAAAATTTAATACGGAAATGGCAATTGGAGTCGTTTATTGCCACTGTTAAACGCTGATATACACTGTTTGCAGCATAAAAAATCAGTGAGATCAGTGTTAATCAGCGGCAAATAATAACTTCATTCTTCTTTAAAAACCACTATGGACTTAACGCAACTATTATTACTTTTTGGAGCTGTTCAAAGTTTATTCATCGCCTTTATTTTACTACGGAAAAAAGGGCACAGAAAAGCGAATGTCTTTCTTTCTACTTTTTTGATATTAATATCATTTCAGACCTACCTGCTTTCAATGGATAGGCTTTATGAATGGCTTGGCTGTGGTCTTGTCAACATGTTTTCCCGGCTGGTATTTTATTTATATGGCCCTCTTGTATTTTTTTATGTTGATGCCCTTTTAAAAAAAGATTTTAAATGGACTCCTATCAAATTCCTTCACTTCCTTCCTTTTCTTTTTTTTAGCATTATGAGTACCATCTCTTACCAAACATGGGATAATGAAAACAGTATTGAATGGATACATTATATTGCCAATACCCATCATTTTTTGCCAGTTCTTTATGAAAGTATTCGCTTTTTTTACTTAGCTACATATGTTGGTATTGCCTTTAACTTATTAAGAAAAACTCAAAATAGAGGACCTCACTTTTTTTCTAATCAAAATTATTTCAAAGCCAGTTGGTTGTATCAATTTTTAGGGAGCACTCTGGTTCTTGGAGTCATTATCGCAATTGGTTTAAGAGTTAATTATTTTGGTGGAAATCCACATGCCAACGCCTTTCAAGAGCTGTTTTTTATTCTACCTATATTTACTTATTGGATCACCTACAAAGCACTCGTTCAGCCCAACATTTTTGCGAAATGGAACTATAATGATCCAGATAATAAAACCATAGTCCGAGAGGAGAGATCCAAGTACCATCGTTCCGGTTTATCTAATGAAAAAGCAAAAGATATTCAGAGAAAGTTGGATCAGCTAATGAAGATTCAAATGCCCTTCCTTAATGCCAACTTAAAACTAGTTGAATTAGCCCAGCAACTGGAAGTAAGCCCCAATCACCTTTCCTAGGTGCTTAATGAATATTTACAGCAAAATTTTTATGAATATGTCAATGTATTTAGAATAGAAAGAGCCAAGCAAAATTTACTCGACCCAAAGTTTCAACATTATACCATCGAAGCCATTGCCTTGGAAAGTGGCTTTAACTCTAAATCCCATTTTAATAAATTATTCAAGCAACAAGTGGGTATGACTCCCGGTAAATGGAGAAAGTCGAATCGGGACAATCCTCTGAATTTGTCCACCCCTGACGGTTAGCACTTTTATACAAGTAAAGCGCTTTATGTTTGGAATGATAATTAATTCTCATTCTATACAAATCATCCGCAAGTGAAAAAGTGTTTACTATTTCTATTATTCATTTTTATTTATCAAGCAAATATCAAGGCCCAGCAAAGTTGGAAAATTGACCCTTCCAATTCCTCTATTGAGTTCAAAGTTCGTCACTTATTGATCTCAACAGTACCTGGAAGTTTTAATACCTTTACGGCCAGTCTTGAGACTTCAAAAGAAGGAAGTTTTGATGAAGCTACCATTGAGGCTAACATCCAGGTGAATAGTGTTGATACTCGCAATAAACAACGAGATGCCCATCTGCTTGAGTCCGACTTTTTTGAAGCCAAAAACTTCCCTGAAATAACATTCAAAAATGCAAGCCTTAAGTTTGAAGACAAAGAAAACTTCAAAATTACCGGCATGCTAAGCATCAAAGGTCTTACTAAGGAAGTAACTTTTACCGGTCAGTTTGGGGGCGTGGCCCAAATGTGGGGAAAAAACAGGGCTGGCTTTACTGCCACCGGCACCATCAATCGTTTTGATTTTGGCATCCAATTTAACGACAAATTAGACAATGGAGGAATGGTTGTCGGTAAGGAGGTCACCTTTGTTTTAAACATGGAATTTGTTCAGCAAAATTAATCGCAAAGAAATTTATTATGGCAAAGAAAAAATATACTTTTTATCTAATGTTATTCCCCATCTTCCTGGTGGCGCAGTCTGATCCGACACCTTTTGTAGGACAAGGACCTTTTTTTCCAGTAAATGCCAAGGCTCCCATGGATAATGATTTGACCTTGGTAAACGGGAGTAATTCTCTAGCAAAAGGAGAAGTTATCGAAGTTAGGGGAAACATCACTAATGCAAAAGGAGAAGTAGTTAAAAACGCGGAAGTTCTCATTTGGCAAACGGACAGCCAAGGCAATTATGACCATCCCGATGCCGCCAAAATGATGGGCAAAAATAGCCTGAAGTTAGACCCCAATTTCCAATACTGGGGCAAAACAGTTAGCGATCAAAATGGTCATTATTATTTTAAAACCATTGTTCCCAAACCTTATTTGATTGATGATCTGCAGCGGCCTGCTCATATTCATTTCAGAGTGAAGCATCCGGATTATAAGTATTTAACTATGGAGCTTCATTTTCCAAATGATCAATACCTGGAAAAGGATCGAATCACGGCTCATTTGGATAAAGAAGAGCATGAGTTGTTGATGGCTAAAATTACGATTCCGCCAAAGGGATATGGGCCGAAGATTGCTAGTTTTAATATTGTGCTTAAAAGCAAGTAATAATAAGAAATTAGGGCATTTCATGGATAGAGACCATGAAATGCCCTAATAAAACTAGTTGGCGGCAGTCTCTGACTGCCAGCCGCTAATTGAATTTACTACACTTGAAATATCATTTGTTTAGTATTATCCCGAATAGAACATCAGTTTGGAAACTGGTTGGATATTGGGTGAGGCAGTCAGAGACTGCCACCAGCAGGTTAATAATGGCAATTCTTGGCCTGTGGCCAAGAATTGCCATTAAAAAACCTTATGGTTTAATCACTTTCTTTTTCTTACTCCTATCTTCCTTAGCTGGCTCCTTAGGATGAATAGGTCCTTTTTTCTTAATTTGCTCCATCACTTCTTCGATGGATTTTTCCAATTGAGGATCGATTCCTTTGGCTAGTGCTGTAGGATCTTCTTTCACTTCGATATCAGGATCTACACCATGTCCTTCCTTAAACCAGGTACCATCAGGATTATACATTCGGAAGGTAGGAACAGTTACGGATCCCCCATCGATGAGAGTAGGTGCACCACTAATACCAATCAAACCACCCCAGGTACGGCTACCAATAAGAGGGCCTAATCCAGCTTTTTTGAAATAATCCGGGAAGGCATCTCCACCAGAACCCGACCATCCATTGATCAACATAGCCATAGAGCCAAAATTGGCGACTGGCGGCCACTGCCAGTTTTTACCATCACGAACTGACCAATAGGCCAGCGGCTTGCGATTCAATAATTCAATGAAACGATCCGGAATTTGGCCTCCGTTATTAAAGCGCTCATCTACCACCAATCCTTCTTTATTCCACTGTCCGTAAAATTGGCGTACCAGTTCATTTTGTCCACCTACACCCGTACTTGGTACATAGATATAGCCAATCTTCCCGCCAGAAGCTTCATCTACACGTTTTCGGTTTTGTTCTATCCAAGCCAGGTTTCTAAGGCGTGTTTCTGAGCGTAGTGTCTTAACTACTACCGTTTTAGCATCCTCCCAGGAAGGTTTGCTATTTACGGTTAATTCCACTGTCTTTCCAGCTAATCCTTCAAAAGCAGCCCAGGGATCGGTATAATCCTTCAATGGCATTCCATTTACTGCTAAAATATAATCCCCTTCTTTTACATCCACTCCTGGTTCATCAAGAGGAGAGCGTACTTCGTAATCCCATTCTGCCCCTCGAATAATGGTTTTCACTTTGAAGTGATCATTGGCTTTTTCCCAATCCACACCTAAATATCCAACTGCCTTTTGATCTGGAATTTCCTGATCTCCACCTCCTCGATAAGTATGAGAAGCATCTAATTCACCAATTAGCTCTCCAAGAATATAATTCACATCATTACGGGTCATGGCATATTTGATCATATTACCATATTGTTCTCTTTTAGCTTCCCAGTCTACCCCATGCATTTCATCATCATAGAAAAAGTCACGCTGAAAACGCCAGGCATCATTAAAAATTTGTGTCCATTCATCCCGAGGATTAATGGTAGATTCCATTTCTTCTAGGGCGATGGTTTTATCCATTTTTTTGTTAGGTCCTACATCAATAATCGCTGCATTATTTCCTTGCCTTACCAACAATTTTTTACCATTGGCACTTAGCCTGTAGGAGGAAACATTCTTTATGATCGTTTTTTCTTTTCTGTCTTTTAAGTCATAATACATCAAAGCACTTTCTCCGCCACCTGAGCCAGAGTTGGGATAACGCATAAACAAAACCTTACCCTCTACAGCTGCTAATTGAGACATATTTCCTGCTTCGGGAGGAAGCATGATGATGCGACGTTCAAAATTGTCAAAATTAATTTCTAAGGAATTATCCTTTTCCTCAGCTTTATCTTTTTTCTCTTCTTCATCTTCTTTGCCTTCTTCTTCTGAATCATCAGTAATGGCAACCTCGTCATTTTCAGCAGAAAGTGGAGAAGAGACATCATCTCTCAAAGCAATCGCAGCAATGCTGGTTGCATTGGGATAAGACCAGGAATTGTCATAAGTGCTATATACCGGCCTGAAAGTACGGTTGGTATGCATATATAAAAATTCGCCTTTAGGATCAAAAGTAGGTTGCGAATCCGAGTAGAAACCACTAGTAGCCTGCGTCAATTTTTTATTTTCTGAGTCATAAATAAAAATGGCATTATTTCGGCTATCCATGGACTTATGAAAGGCCAGCCAGCGACTATCAGATGACCAATTGGCTCTCCAATTCCTCAATCCTCCTTCAAATAAAAACAGATCCTGATCAACCTTATCGAAGGAATTGTCTTTCATATTATACATCCAGATGGTCATGGCCTGATCTACAAAAACCAATTTTTCACTATCCGGCGACCAGTATAGATTATATCTGAATCCAGGTCCAAGATTAGTCAAGATTTTTTCTTTAGCGCCTTCTTTCATATCTTTTACTGCCAATTCATATTCTCCTTTTTTATCCGTCCAATAAGCGATGTATCTTCCATTAGGCGACCAGGCTGGGAAACGCTCCGCTACTCCTGTAGATCTGGTTAGATTTTGGATAATTCCTTTTTCAGCGGGAAGAGAAAAGATTTCCCCTCTGGCTTCCACGATGGCTCTTTTTCCGTCAGGGGCGATGGCCATATTTTGGATGTATCTTTGTGCCTTTTCTTTTCTTGGCTTAAGCGTCACTAAATCTGTGGCTATTTGGATTTTGACTTCTCGGTGTTTATGGGTTTTCATATCTAAGAGGTGTATTTTACCACCTGCCTCGAATACAATTTCTTTAGAACCCTGAGCCGGAAAATGAACGTCAAAATCTTTAAATTTTGTTATCTGCTTAGTTTTATCCGTTTTGGTATCATACATCCAGATATTGGCTCTTGCATTATCACCTTGATCGGAAAGGAAATATATTTTATCTCCTGCCCACATAGGCAATTCATCATTCCAGGTATTGTTGGTAATATTTTTAGACTCCAATGTCTCCAAATCAAAAATCCAGATGTCAGCAGACATACCTCCTCGATAGCGTTTCCAGGTACGAAAAATTCTAGATCTGTCGGTAAAGGCTATCTTTTTACCATCAGGTGAGATGCTACCAAACTCTCCGTAGGCCATAGGTAGTTTTTCCGGTAAACCGCCCTCACTTGCTACTTTATAAAACTGAGAAAAACGTTGTTTTCCACTATTCATACTGGAAACATACAATAAGTTTTTTCCATCGGGGTACCAATCCAAGAGGCGGTCATTCATACCATGGTGTGTAACACGAGTAGGAACTCCTCCATTGGTCGGAAGAGCATAAATATCTACGTTACCGTCATAATTTCCTGAGAAGGCCAGCATACTGCCGTCTGGAGAAAATCGAGGAAATGTTTCATTGCCTTTGGCAGAGCTTAATTTGGAAGCAAGGCCTCCTTCTTTAGCTACTGTCCAGATGTCTCCTCCATAAGAGAAAGCGATTTTGGTATCCGAAACATCTGGGTATTGAAATAGACGGGCATCAATTTGGCCCTCCACAACAAAGCAAATACCTAATAATAGTAGTAGAGAATAAATGGATTTCATAATAATTTAGTTGAGTGATTAATAGGTAGTTTTTTAGGACAATAACATCCCATGATAGTTCGTGACAGAATCTATCATAAGTAAATACTTTGCAATATTGGTAAGTATTACAAAATCTTTACCTAAAATATTTTTTGTACCGTGTTCCGCCTACCTACGTTTTACTTCGGTAGGTAAATGTTCCGTGTTCCGTGTTCCGTGTTCCGTGTTCCGTGTTCCGTGTTCCGTGTTTAAGGGATTGCTTCATTGAAGGTAATGTTGCTTATTTGAGCTTCTTTCTCACGCAGATTCCGCCAATTTCGCTAAATGTAATCTGCGAAATTGACGGTATTTGCGTGCCAAAAAAGTTTCAAATAACAGGAGTTCTTTAATCTTTACAAAACTTAACTAGGAACACGGAACTCTAAACTCTGAACAATATCTTCATATAGCAGCCCTAACTTCAATTGATTCTAATTTAATCGTTGGGGTCAGCCAAGTTTCTTAATTGTTTACTTAACTAAAGTAATTATAATTATTCCAAGAAAAGAAGTAAATGAAGCAATAGATGGAGAGAAATTAGACAAACAAACGTCATTCTTATATTTATTTCAACGAGTAATCTCTTTTAAAACGGCTTGTTTTTGATATTTACTTATGGGAATTTTAAATTCCTTGATGAGAATGCGATTGCCTTCTATAGCTCGGATATGTGCTTTGGCTACAACGAAAGATTTATGGGTTTGGATAAAATCATCATTAGGTAGGGATTCCAATAAAGATTTAAGTGTAGAGTGAACCATCAACTTATTTTCATTGGTATAAATTAAAACATAGTTTTGCTGGCTTTCCAGGAATAGAATATCCTCAAAATGAATTTTTTCAAGCCTTTTATTGACTTTGACAAACATGTATTCTTTAGCAGAACTTTGCCCTAATAATTCAAAATACTCCTTTGCTTTTAGTGCCGATTTAAAAAACCGCTGGAAGGAAATTGGTTTTAATAAATAATCTAAAACATCTAGTTCAAAACTTTCAATAGCATATTCTGGATAGGCTGTAGTAAAAATTACTCTCGGCAGGTTTTTGGTCATACGTAAAAAATCCACGCCGCTCAATAGGGGCATGTTAATGTCTAAAAAAACCAAATCGATATGATTTTCGGTAATGGCTTCATTCAGTTGTATGGCATTTTCGAATTGCCCAGCCATTTCCAGAAATTCGATTTTTTGGATGTAGTTAGCCAGGCCTTTTCGGGCAAAAGGTTCATCATCGGTAATGGCACATTTGATCATCATATGGCTGCAACTTTAAGATTGACTTCAAAGCGATCCTCTTCCTTTTTAATATCGATTTGATGTTTTTCTGGATATAATAAATTTAAACGACGATGTAGGTTCTCCAATCCGATACCATTATTATTTCCTTCGGAAAAACCATTTTGAGCTCCTTGGTTTATGGAGTTGATAGCTTTAAAATTAATCCATTTGGAATCCTGATCTAATTGTAAGTGAATCCAATAATCTCCTCCAACATATTTATAGGCATTTTCTACTAAGGGTAAAAATAAAAAGGGAGCTATGGTTTTCATTTGGTTATTTTCTGGGAAATCAAGCTGTATGTTCAACTTTTTCGAATGTCTTATTTTCTGTACAGCTATATAGTTTTTTATATACTTCAATTCTTTTTCTAAGGGGACCCGATCGTCATTGCATTCATATAATTGATAGCGGAGCATTTGCGAAAATTCATCTAAAGTTTTCTGTGCTTTATCCTTATCTTCTACAATCAAATGATAAATATTATTAATAGCATTAAAAAGAAAATGAGGGTTGATCTGGGCTTTCAAAAATTTTAATTCGGTCTCTACCTTTTCCCTGGCCAGTTTTTCCGCTTTTATTTTATGCTCAGTTGATGCCTGTAAATAATAATTAGCTCTACGATAGACAAAAATAAACAGGGTGAAGGACAAAACTGTGACATTCATAATCACCGGATCATGAGGCTGAATTCCATTGTCAAAGAAAGCCATAACACAAAGACCAATAGCATTTCCAACAATGATTGTAAAAATTGCAATAACCCTTACTTCGTAAGCAATTTGTTTTTTGGTATCCTTAAACGTTTTTTTGTTAAACCTTTTGGTAAAATACCGAATGCCAACCATCAGAAGATAAACTAAAAATAAGGCTCCTAAAAATTCGCTGACATTGGTTTCCCAAGGGCGTAACCAGATCCTGGTTTCAGTGGCAGAGTCGTTCACGAGTCGAATAGTACCATACACAGCAATGGTCAGTCCAATTGGAATTAAAACCCATCTTTTGAAAACTTTTGAAAAGCTTTTCATTGAATTAAGTTTAGAGGGTATAAGGAGTGGCAAATAATTGACATTTTATTACAAGTTTATTTGCCACTCCACTATCGCTTCAAAAAATGGGTTTTTATTTCCCATTCTACTCTAAAGCGTATACCATTATTTGATCTCCCAGAGGAGTCCCTAATTTACCATGGCCACCAGCAGCCACTAGAACATATTGTTTTCCATTTACCTGATAGCTCATAGGCGTGGCATGGCCACCAGCAGGTAACTGTGCTCCCCAAAGCATCTTCCCTGTTTGGGAATCAAAGGCACGGAAAAATCCATCTAAAGTACCAGCGATAAAAGTCAATCCACCAGCAGTACACATTGCTCCTCCCAGGCTCAAAGAACCCCAATTAACCGCCTCAGGGAATTTTCCTGGGTCCATCATAATTCCTAATGGAACTTCCCAGCTCAATTTTCCAGTCTTAAGGTCTATGGCTGCCAAAGTGCCCCAGGGTGGTTTCGTTTGCATAATAAGTCCTTGTGAGGAGATTTCAAAAAGATAATCTCTGGTCATCACATAAGGACTTCCGGTTTGCCGGCCGATTTCGGCTCTCTGGTTAACGGCACGAATTTCATTTATTTGTTTTTTGTCTCTTGGGTATAGTGTGATCAAAGCTGCTAGATAATTGACATTGGTGATTAACAACTGCCGCTCCGGATCAAAGCAGGCACCACTCCAATTCATCCCTCCTACATTACTTGGCGTCATAATGGTTCCTTCAAAACTAGGAGGAGTGAAAATTCCTTCATTTCGTAGGGGCGCGATGCGTTTTTCAGCCTTAGCTTTCAATTCAGGGGTAGGCCCCCAAGCGTCTTCTTTTGTGATTTTCCGCAATCCTAATAAAGGTAATTGAGCTGGAAATGGTTGAGTAGTGGCCGTTTCTTCACCAGGAACATCAGATTTGGGAACGGGTCTTTCTTCGATGGGAAACATGGCCTCTCCATTTTCTCTATTAAAAACAAAGATGTGCCCCATTTTAGTGACAATAGCCACTGCCGGAACCATTTCACCATCTTTTTCCAAATCAAATAAAACGGGTTGGGCTGGAACGTCAAAATCCCAAAGATCGTGATGCACGGCCTGGAAATGCCAGACTACTTTTCCTGTGGATGCCTTTAAGGCCACCAGAGAGTTGGCATAATTATTATGTCCTTTTCTTTCGCCTCCGTAATAATCTGGACTGGGGCTGGAAGTAGGCACAAAAACCAGGTCACGAGCCGGATCAGCTGACAATGGTGCCCAGGCATTTGCCGCTCCTGATTTAGAAGGATCTGGATTATCCCAGGCTTTATAAGCTGGATCTTCCGGATCTGTTGGGATGGGATCCCAGGACCAGCGAAGTTTTCCGCTTCGAGCATCATAAGCTCTGACTGCTCCAGAGGGGTAATCTATGTTTTGATTATCACCCATCACAGAGCCGATTACAATCAAATCATTGATGACAGCTGGTGGAGAAGTAACCTGAATTCGACCGATGCCTTCTGTTAGGTCAATGGTACCATTTTCGCCGAAAGAATTAACAGGTTGACCATCCTTGGCATTTAAAGCAATTAAGCGGCCATCGATGGTAGCGATAAGAATACGTAGGTAATCATCATCTTCGGGGGAAAGACTCGAATCTATCCACTTAGAAACACCCCTAGAAGTTATTTCTGAATATCCACCTTGCAAATTCACTTTGGGGTTGAAGGTCCACAGTTCCTCTCCCTTTTCAGCACTCAAGGCAATGACTCGATTGGTAGGCGTACTAAAATATAGTACCCCATTGACCATTAGAGGGGTAGTTTCAAAGGCTGCTTTTTGTCCAATACGAGTATTTTCATAAGTTTTTAACTCCCCAGTGTGGTAGGTCCAGGCCAGTTTTAATTGACTAGCATTGGCGGTATTGATTTGTTTGAGTGGGGAGTACCCCATCCCTCCTGGGTTATTCCCATAATTGGCCCATTGCCCATTTTCAAAAAAGTTTTTTTCTCTATCAATTTGGGGGTGATTTTGTGCCCAAATAGCAGGGGCAAAAAATAGGCAAACAAATGTCCAGATCCATCTTTTCATAGTCGATTGATTTTTGGGGATAAAATAACCTATATGAGTAGGATGGGGTATTTTTTTTGATATGTGGGTGGGGTGGAGTGATGAGTGGGAGGCTTAGGGCTGCAGTTAGTAATAGAAAATTGTTTAGCAAAAAATAGATTTATGAATAGCAAGGGAATTTTTTTCAACAAAATTCTGTAAGTAAAATGCATCTGTAGCTCAGTTGGTAGAGCGCCAATACTTGCCACCTGTAGGTTAATCAAGTTCCTATTTTCGACTTATAATCGGGAGGTCGGTGGTTCGAGTCCATCCAGATGCACAAAGCTGGCAAAGGAAGTTCCTATAAAAATAATTGGATCGATATTACTTCTCGCTAGCCTCTATAAATAGGTAAAGGGTGTTCCTATAATCAAGAATCCCAATCTTTTATACACCCCACTTATTTTAACAAAAACAAATGAAGACTTTAAAATTATTTAATGCGGTCCTTGCCAAGGAAACGAAAGAAACAGCAGCTTTTGTTTCTGAGAGGGGGTTTATTATTGAGCCAAGAGCAATTTGGGCGAAAGACAGGATTATCCAATTCTATGAGCAGGAAAAACTAACTGGACAGGATCTAAACAAAACCTTTCATAAGTCTTGGAAAAAAATTAAAAATAGTGGCCGATATGAGTTATTTGTAGAGCAAATCAGGCACTATATCTCAACTTATGGAAGTAATTTTGAAAGTGAGGTTTATATTCCTAATGAAGTATTAAATCTTCCAGAAGTTAAGCTTGCTTTTAAGGTTATTAAAGCTTATTCAGTTAACGAAATGACTTCCAAGTGCCTTGATTTATTAAAATCTGGAATGGCGCTAAAAGAGGAAACTATAGACGACTTAATCTCCATCCTAGTTGATGAGTTGAACTATTCTTTTACTGGAAAGGAAGGAATTAGAAATAAAGAAGCTATTGTTAAAATAGCCGAAAATTATCATGTTTATCCAGATAATCCAGTCGAGTTTTTAAGGTATGTAATCTACAGAACTACCAATACCACTCTATTGATTAAAAACCAAGAATTAATTGATTTGATTAAGGATAGTTCTTATAATCCTTCCCAAGTTTTCAAGAATTTTGGATTGGAGAGGTTGGCAGAAATCTTTAATAGGTTTAAGCCTTTGTTTTTGGCTTATAAAGTGCAGTGCCCAAAGACTATTAATAAAATAAGTAAGCTGTCAAAATCACATCATAAGCCAATGGTGACTAACCCACTAAATGAGGTTACACAAAGTATTCTTTTAAAGGACCATTTGAAATGGTTAGAAAATGCTACACCATTTGCATTATTCAAAGCTTTATCTGCTTGTTATAGCAGAATGAATAAACAAGATGCTTTTGTTTATAGGGTTAGAAGTGGTAAGTCATGGGTAAAGGAAGGAACGGTTAGTGAGGTAAACAAATCTAATTTCTATTTTCTTTTAGCGTATTTAAGTTCAAGGTTTAATCTTTCAGATAAAAAAATATTTGTTCCTGATGGTGTAAAATATGCCCTACCTACCTCCGAAAAAATGTATGTGGGGAATATCCCAACGGGCACCAGGTTTTATGGTAAAAAAATGGCAGTCGGTATCTATTGGGAGAATAAATGGAGGGCTTATGATTTGGATTTATCAGGTCTTAATATTGCTGGTAAAGTTGGCTGGAATTCTTCCTACAATCAAGGAGGACAATTATTTTACTCGGGCGATATCACTAACGCACCGGATGGGGCCGTTGAGTATTTGTATGCAAACAGAGGATTAGATAATCCCACCTTGGTCCAAAATAATGTTTACAATGGGGATTCAAAGTGCCAATACAAAATAGTAATCGGACAAGGAGATAAGGTTTCTAAAAAATACATGATGAATCCTGAAAAAGTACTTGTAGAAATCAAATGTGAGTCGGTTCAAAAGCAAACTATTCTTGGTATGTTGATCCCTAATGAGGACCAACAATGTTTCGTATTGTTAAATTTTGGTGCAGGCCATACCAGAGTATCGGGACATAATGCAATTTCTGATATTGCCACTAGAGCATTATACCAGCAATGGAATAAGCCATTAAGCTTTCAGAAAGTTGCCGAAGAATTGGGTGCTGAATTTGTAGCATCCAAAGAAGAAGCCAATGTTGATCTTTCTTTAGATGCATTGGAGAAGGATTCATTCACGAAGTTATTTGTGTAGTTTTTAAAAAGGACAAAGCGTTGATCAGAGATGATCAATGCTTCTCCTTTTCGTGGGCGATACTAGACTCGAACTAGTGACCCTACCGCCATAGGCGGCATGCTCTTCATCCAACTGAGTTAATCGTTACCTCTTTTTTTTACATGAAAAAACGCCATAGATCTTCTCTATGACGTCTCTTCTTTTGTGGGCGATACTAGACTCGAACTAGTGACCCCCTGCTTGTAAGGCAGGTGCTCTGAACCAACTGAGCTAATCGCCCTTTGCGCAAATGCGTGTGCAAATATATGTTATGCTCCGTTATTACGCAACCCCTAAGCTGAAAAAAAATAAAAACTATTTCATTTATTCGTTTCGCAAAGATTTAACTGGGTCCGCTACGATGGCCCGAAGTCCTTGGAAACCTATCGTAACAAAGGCAATACTAATGGCCATTATTCCAGCCAAAACAAAGGTCCACCATTGTATATTGATACGTTTGGAGAAACCTTCCAACCAGCCTTCCATGAAATACCAAGTTAAAGGTGCTGCGATAAATAAGGCAACCACCACCAGCCAGATAAAATGCCTGGATAATAACTGAATAATATTACCAGCAGATGCACCTAGAATCTTACGAATACCGATTTCTTTCTTTTTTTGTTCCGTCACAAAAGTTACCAGCGCAAATAGCCCTAGACAGGACACGAAAATGGCCAGGCCAGAAAACATAGTAAAGACCCTTCCAAAGCGTTGATCAGATTCGTATTGCTTGTCAAAATGGTCATCCAAGAAGAAGTGCTCAAATGGATCAGCAGGGAATATTCCCATCCATGATTTTTCTATGCTAGCCAAAGATTGTGACAAATCCCTGGTGTTCATTTTTATGGAATAAAAGTTTGAAGACCAATTCGCTGGCTTGGCTCTTAATACCAGAGGTTCCACTACTGCCTTTGGTGATTCCTGATAAAAATCTTTTAATACACCTACCACTATAAATTGCTCTCCCCAGAACTGGATTCTTTTTCCTACAGCCTCTTCAGCAGATGCAAATTTTAGCAATTTTGCTCCTGTTTCATTTAGCATACAAGCGACGGTAGCATCACTCCCCATGGTTTCCGTCATATGTCGACCCGCAGCCAACTCCATCTCATACATACTGGAATAATTAACATCAGCCGCCATTACATGAAAACTTTCCGACTCATCCTCTGGTGCTCCCACTCGTTGTACCCCACCTGCAGTCCAACCAAAAGCTTGTCCCGGAATGGAAGTGGAACCAGACAGTTGATCAACCATGGCCACCTGCTCAACTTCCTGTTTAAAAACCCTAGATTTATCTGCAAAGGTAGAGTCAACTGCTCTTGGCCCTTTTACGATTAAGGTTTGATCAATATTGAGACCAAGTTTGGTATTCTGTAGATAATTCAATTGTTGATAAATAATCAAGGTACTGGCAATTAATCCAACAGAGGCGATAAATTGTATGGTGACCAAGCTCTTGCGCATCCAATTATTTCCGGCTAATCCCGTATTGGTAAATCCGGTCTTTAATGCCGTAATAGGTTTAAAAGAGGAAAGTACGAAAGCTGGATACAAACCGGATAAAAAGGTTCCAAATAATAATACTAAGGCTATTGCCCCTAGCAAATACCCATTGGAAAATATGGATAAAGGCAATGATTTATCGATTAAAACTTCAAAGGATGAATGAAATAGTCTGACCAAAATCAAAGAAATGATAATGGCAAATAAGTTAAGAAGAGCCGCTTCCAGGATAAATTGACTGATTAAACTTTTTCGGCTACCTCCTACCACCTTGCGCACTCCTACTTCTTTGGCTCTTAATTCAGAATTAGCAGTAGATAAATTGATATAATTAAACCAGGCAATCAGCAATACACTTATGCCAATGATAAATAGAAAGGCTACTACTGTTTTATCTCCATTCACCTCCGCCTCGATCAGGTAATTGGAAGTTAAATGAATATCCTTTAGCGGTTGCAGATATAGAGCTACACTATTTCTGACATCCTCATCATAATTTCTTTCTATCACATCTGGTATTTTAGCTTCCAGTGCTTTCCAATCTGTATTGGGCTTTAAAAGAACATAAGAAAAGTAGCCATCCCAGAAAGGAGCGGTTTCTGTAGTTCCGCCTTCATTAAATACATCCGAAAAGGTAATGTATGAAAGGAGAATATTGAATTTGATATGGGAATTGCTAGGACTATCTTCAAAAATCCCGGTAATCTCATATCTATCCGTGTTATTTCGAGTGATCGTTTTCCCGATCGGATCTTCATTACCAAACAGTTTTTGGGCCGTTGATTCGGAAATACAAGCGGTAAAGGGTCTTTCCAAACTGGTTTTTGGATCTCCTCGTAATAATTGAAAGGAAAATACATCAAACAAAGAAGGCATTGCATAATAGACCTTGTTATCTCGAACAGATTGATCACCTTTGTAAGTGTAGATTGCTTCACTTGAACCCATCAACTTCACATAATCCTCTACTTCTTCAAAATTATTTTTTAACAAAGGAGCACAAAAGGCGGCTCCTCCTGCAAACTGCATAAAGGGAACACCATTACTAATCCTATCTGTACGAATTCTGAATATTCGAT
The DNA here is from genome assembly GCA_028285545.1 of Saprospiraceae bacterium. Taxonomy (GTDB): domain Bacteria; phylum Bacteroidota; class Bacteroidia; order Chitinophagales; family Saprospiraceae; genus JANQPA01. The sequence continues at coordinate 83,650 of JANQPA010000060.1, forward strand.
CGCCTTTTTCGTGAAAATCATCGTAACTTTTTTCATAATGAACATACTGCCAGATGAAAAATGCAGTAGTCATTCCAATAATAAGACCTAATAGATTAATGCCAGATGCTAATTTATTTTTTAGCAAATGACGCCAGGCAATTTTAAGGTTGTTCAGTAACATAAGGATGATGGTATTGATGATTGGCTTTAATACTGATGTCTAAAAACATGCAAATTGCTTGTTATTAGCCAATTATCATGCCAATTCTTAGCCCCTCAATGATAGTCTATGTTTCAAAGAAAAAAGACATCTTTTATATTATTTAAGATGTTTAATTATTAAACAATGGGTGTATAATAATGGACAGAGCTAAATTCTAAATTTCGGTTTATTTCTAAAAAAAGAAAAGAGATAGGTAGAGATATATGGATACAAATAGAGACACATTGTTTTTTCATGAAACGTATTAACATCATTAGTAGAACCACAGATAAATCTGGGAAATTCATTTGATTCAATAAATTAAAAAGACAATTTATCTCCATATATCTCAAATTGTCTCTACCTATCTCTGTTTTTCTTTTGAATAAGATCGAAACTAATCCAAAACGCTCTTTAAAACAGTTAGCTTTAATTTTTAACCATGCGTCGAACAAAATAGGAGGCCAATCCTAATTATTGTAATTTTGAATCGCAAATACCGCTTCTAAACAAACATTTATGAATAAAACGGCGAGGAGATTTTTTCGGATAGTTTTCTTCTTAGTGATTTTGGGACTTATCCTAGCCTTTGTTTCCACTCTGATCTTTCAACGACAAATTGGCAATAGAGTCCTGACCAAGCTGAATGAACAAATACATTCTGAATTATCAGCAGAGGATATTAGCATGAGTATTTGGCCTAAATTCCCAAGAACTTCTGCTAAATTATCTGGTGTTTACCTCAATGATCTTAATGGAGATATCTTGATGAAGGCTGAGGAAGTAAACTTGGATCTAAAGCTAACCAGTCTTTTTAGTTCAAATTATCTCATTTATGGCTTGAAGATTGAGGATGGAGATATTTATCTAAAAATTGACCCGGCAGGAAAAAGCAATTATACCATTTTAAAAAATGCTGTTGATTCAACTGGTAGCCAAACCCCTAGTTCAGGTACTACCGTTTCAATTGATAAAGCAATCCTTAGCAATTTGAAACTTCATTATGACAACCAACAGCATCAGCATAAAGGATTATTCTCCATTAATAATATGGAAATAGAAGGGGAGTTTTCTTCCCAGCGTTTTGAAATGAAAAATACGGCAGCCTTAAATGCTGCTTTTTATGATACTGATCAGCTGCGTTTTCTCGAAGAAAAAGAAATTGAATTCTCGAGTGCCATCAATGTGGATTTGAATGCTAAATCTTACGAATTAGACCGTGCCCTGCTGGTAATAGATAATAATCCATTCCGATTGGAGGGAGATATTGAAAAATGGGAAATAGGATATTATTTAGACCTTTTTATTTCTAGTGAAAATGGAAGTTTAGAAGCACCAATCCAATTGCTTCCTTCTTCTTATGAAAAATTATTGAGCAGATTTAAAAGTCAGGGTAATGCAAATTTTTCCGCTATCGTAAAAGGATTGTGGGGAGAAAATCAAAACCCTGAAATCAAAGCCCAGGTTCAGCTTCAGGAAGGAAGCATTGAAATTCCTACATTAAATCAAGCTATTGAGAATGCACATTTTGCCCTGTTGTTTAATAATGGTGATCTAAAAAGTTTTCAAACTTCCTTTGTAGAATTACGCGATTTTCAAGGTCAATTAAATAATGAAGGAATAGATATAGCCCTCATGGTTACGAACTTCGAAAATCCTAATATCGAAGCTCAATTTGATGGTAAAATTCCTTTGGCCGTATTCCAGCCTGTTCTTCAAGATAGTACCTTGAAGGATTTAGGTGGTACACTTGATGTGAGACAATTTTCCATAAAGGGCCGTTATGAAAATATGATCAGTCCCGGATATATTGGATTGGTACAAACGGAAGGGCAATTGGAACTTCAAAATACTCAATTTACAGTGAATACTGATACGGCCCAGATTCTTTCTGGGCTGGTAGATCTGTCCAATAATAAGGCTCGCTTCCAACAGCTTAAATTCCAAGGCTTCGATAGTGATCTGAATATAGAAGGAACTGCCTTTAATGTAATTCCTTTTATTCTAGCTGACTCGATTAATAGTGAAGATGTGGAGTTGGAGTTTAATGCCACTATTCAGTCCCAGAATCTGGATTTGGATAAAATGTTGACTGCCACTGGCCTCCTCCAAGACTCAACTTCTAAAGGATTAAGCCCGTCAGAAATCATTCAAAAAAGAGAGCGAATCAGTCAATTTTTAAAGGGCAGTTTGCAGGCTCAAGTTGATCAACTCAGTTTTCAAAACCTAAAAGGCCAAAACTTTGCTGGAACGCTCAACTTTGCCAATAATGAAGTGCAGATTAATGGTACTACCGAATCCATGGAGGGGCAGGTGGAGTTAGATGCCCAACTATTATTAGAATATCGGCCACAATTAGAGGCACAGCTAAGCCTGAGTCAAATAAATGCCCAGACCTTTCTTCAGCAAAATAACAACCTTGGTCAAGAGTTTATTACTACTGAAAACCTGAAGGGTAAATTAGATGGACATTTTCTAATCAATGCTTATTGGGATCAAAATGGTCAGTTCTTAAAGGAAAAATTAAAAACCACGGGGCAATTTACCCTACAAAATGGGACATTCCAAAATATTACTCCTATCCAATCTTGGGCCAAATTCATCAAAGCTCCGTCTCTGGATAGTATTCCCTTTTCGCAAGCACAGGCCTATCTGGAGATACGACGTCAAAAAGTATATGTCCCATCGGCACTCATCACTTCCGATAGTTTTAATCTGGCCTTTAGTGGGGAACACCGCCGGAATAATAATTTCCGCTATCATCTGAAATTAAATGCCAATACTTCCCTGGCAAAAAGAATCGATACAGATAATAAAAATGCCGACCCAACTACTGCTACTCAATCTGGTTATTATAATTTTTATCACTCCATCTATGGCCATCCGGACAATTTTGATATTCGTCAGGCCAAAAATCAGGTTCAGGCTGAATTTGAACGTAATCAAATCCGAAAGGGAGAGATTCATAAGACTTTGTTGCAGGTGTTTGGGGGTTTGAAGCTTTTTGAGGAACCAGAGGGGTGGAAGGAGGAGCGGGTGATTAAGTAAGTTAGCAAGTTATCACGTGTTCAAGTGTTCACATTTTTTGGTTTGCTCATTGAGGAAGTGGAGGTAGAGTGTAAAGGTTATTTTTATTTAGAGGTTACCATGGTGTCGCTGCGCTGCAGCTTGAAGGGCATGTCTTTTCTTGTTCCTGAAACTTGCGTTTCAGGTTTTAATCTTTCGCAGCTCTGTTGCTTATTAAATTATTATACACAAATATTTCAAGCCATGGAATGGCGACATATCAGAGTCGATGGCGCCAGCCATCGCAAAAAGATAAACACAGGGAAAGCTGCAGCGTAGCGGCAGAAAGGGTCACTAATTCATTTGTACTATGCTTGGTTTTTTCAATAAAAAAAGGAGGGTAAAACGTAAGGAAGCCAGTGAAAGTTTTTTAAGAACAAGGGGAATTAAAATAAACTATCACTTGCCGGTCATTGAATCAGAAAATGAAGTTAAGTTAAGGACAGCAAAGGAAATTGCGGAAAGAGTTAGCCTTCTTTCAATTGTAAGTTTTGTAGCATTTGAAAATTGTACTGGCCAGTAGGCAGTGGATTATATAGAAAAGTATAATCTAGCACATTTACTTACACCCGCTGAAAAAGAATTTCTAGATTACCCAACTGAAGAGGCCAAGCGCCATGAAACCTGGAAATGTGAATGTATCTGGACTTTGATGTGGGCCCTTAAAAAAGTAAATGATCTTAAATTTCCAGATCACCTTTGTGATTTAAACGATATTCCTATTGAAGAATACCCCGCTGATGGAGAAAAAGATCCCAATATATTTATCAACAACTCTAAAGAGATCAGGACAAAAACAGAAATCCTTGATGCCAATGATTTGTACTATAGAATGGATTGGGCTTGTGTAGATGCAAGACTAAATAATGAAGCCATGTCCATTATTATCCCAGGCGTTGTATATGAAAGACATTATGCTTTAAATTGGCTAATTAATTACTATGATCAAGAATGGGATGATATTACTTGTGACACATAGACTAATAATATAGGCATCATTAAACCTTAGTTTCGCCTTTACAATATCTCAGATTCTATGAGAATCATAAAAATTCTTAAGTGGTCCTTTATATTAATCTTTGTTTTTTTCCTTAAACTCTTCCTTGATATATCATTCATCGGTACTTGGAGACAAAACGTCTTCTTTGATTGGATCGATAGAGAAGCAATCATCAATTACAAACTAAACAAAGAAGAATTTCAGGATTTGATTGATTATGCCGCAACCTTCCCTGCTATTGAAGAAATTGAATTTCTCAAAAACAAAAAATTCTATAGCAGCTTTTTCTACGGAAACTATTTACAGGATTCCTTAATTACTTATAGCTTGAATAGTGATGGAATAATAGACATCCCATTTGAATTTGAAATCGAAGATACTACAGCCACCATCACCTTTCCGGATACTGTCATTAAAACAAATTATTGGTCCTGGGAATTTATAGGAAATCGAGATCATGAAAAATTCCAAACCTTTATTGATTTAATGGGATTAAGCTATGAAGAGTTAGCTACTTTAAGAGCAAAACTGAAAGCCATCCACTGTAAGAGAATATTGATGAATCCAAAAAAGGAAATCCATATATTTTTTCATGGTCATAGTCTATGTGGATTCGAATACTTAATTACCCATGACTCCTCATCTGTTCCTGAAAATTTTATTAAGCTAGATTCTAATATTTACTATGGATATAGTGCCTGGGCTCAATGTAGTTGGGGCTTTTAAATCCATACTTCAGCGTAAACGATATAGTACAAAATAATAATATTACCAGACTACTATACAACTAGACTACTAAAACCATTCCAAACATAACTAAATATCTGACTAATCCGTATATTAACAGATAATTACAGAATAAGGGATGTTGGCCATGGCCAACATCCCTTAAATAACACTACTATGCTCCCTAAAAAACCCATATTTTTATTTGCTTTTGCTAATCCACGCAGAGACCTCTCTTCCCTGAGCAAGGAAGAGGAAAATATCCGAAACATTTTGGCCCCTCTCGAAGATCAAGGGAAAATTGAATGCCGGTTTATGGGCTATTCTACCCTCGATCAGATATTCAAAGCTTTTAACAGGTATCATAATCGTATCGCCTTATTTCATTATGGCGGTCATTCCGGTGATGATTTTTTGGAATTGGAAGACACGGAAGCACGTGCTGGCAGCCTGGCAGGGCTTATGGGTCAACAAAAAAACCTACAATTAGTATTCTTGAATGGCTGCGCTAATCAGGGACAGGTGAGTGCTATGCAAGAAGAGGGTGTTCAGAGTCTATTGGCTACTTCAGCAGCTATTGGAGATGAAAAAGCCCTAAATTTTGCCAGCCAATTTTATGATGGCCTTAAGGGAGGAAAAAGCATAGAGGAATCTTTTAATACGGCTAAAAGTTTTGTTGAAAATAAAGATCCACAGGCCAATATTCAGAAGCGAGCCGGAAGAAGAGCACCGGAAGGAGATGCTCCTAAAAAATTTCCCTGGGGCTTATATACTCTGGAAGACAAAATGCTGGATTGGGTCATTCCTGACCCCATCCCTAAACCAGAGAATCCGGATTTCACCACAGAAGTCAACCTAATGTCTCAGGATATTAATAAAGTGTTGGTTGAAAAAGTGTTCGAAGGGATGAGTGCTCACGAGTTGTTATTTAAGGAATACTGGTCTAGGTACCAAAAAAGGCCCTCTGGTTCGGTTTTGAATCAGCTGCAAAATATGATGCTGGATTATCTGCCCTCTATTTTGAGTACTCAAATCAGAGACCTTTTTACGGTAGAGGGCAAAACACAGGGCCGCCGCCGACTGAAGGAACTCAATGAAGCTTACTTAACTCAGGCTCGCTTGGTAGCCGCTATTTCCATTAGCGATTTGTGGCATCAGATTTACCTAAGCAATAAAGCTGAAGGTGCTAAAAAGATTGTAATTAGGGATTCCTATAAGGAGGAGATTAAATCTTTTCTTAGTATGGATGCTGCTACCGCAGAAACTTATGATTATTTCTGGTTAACAGCTACTATTAAAAGGATTTTTGATGAGAATGACATTCCAGCTTACATGGAAGAGTTGGATGAACTCAAAAATAGTTTGATTAATGCCGACGAATATTATGAAGCCTATCGTTTTTTAGAACAAGATTTAAGAACCAGATTATTAGCAAAGGATATCAATAATGATGAAGTAGAAGATCTTTGTCTAGCTGCAGAAGAGAAATTAGGCCTTCTGCTATCCGCCTGTGGTTTTATGTGTAAATATCAATTGGTAACGATCAAAGATGTAGAATTAGAAAGTCCCTATCGAGCTCCTAGTGCTTCTTTTATTCATCAAAAATCAATTCTGCGAGGCCACGATTATGTGATTATGGATGATGAACCTTTGCAAAGGCCAGAATACATCAGCAATCAATCCATTCTGATTGTGAAAGATATTTATGAATCCAGCAGTTATTTAAACCTGAGTCCTTTTTTGGTTGATGAAAATGCCTTTCGGATGAAAAGTGAGTTGCCGAAATTGTATTTTTATGCAGCCAATGAAGGAGAGAACCTGCTTTTTGAACAGGCAGAAACTTTTGAAAACAAGCTAGAGGTATCCAAAAATTACGATAAAAGACAATACCGAAAATTGGAGACTCTTTTTCAACAATTTGAATGGTTGAAAGAAGATTTAGAATTATGATTAATCCAGTTTGCCTAGCAAACTGGATTAATTATAATTCTTCTATTATTTGTCTTTTTACTTTTGACCTTTTACCTTCTACATACAATAAGTTGCTATGATTCAAGAAAGCCCTTTTAAGTTTCTGGATGCCTACGAAAAAAAAGACAAGGATCTTTTTTTCGGAAGAGAACAAGAAACCCAAATCTTATACGATCTTACCTTTAATACTCGTATGATCTTATTGTATGGTGGTAGTGGTACCGGAAAAACGAGTCTGATCCAGTGTGGTTTAGCCAATGAATTTCGAGATACTCGCTGGTCTTCTTTTTCCGTAAGGCGAGGAGACAATATCTTAACAAGCTTACAGCAAGAATTATCCAAAGCACTCAAAGAACATTCCGTATCTGAAGAGGAGGTGCCAAATGATCTGGTTGAACAGGCAGAAATGCTTTATCGTCTTTCCTTCAAACCCATCTACCTGATCTTTGATCAGTTTGAAGAATTGTTTGTACTTGGGGAAGAAAAAGAAAAGCAGATTTTTTTCAAATTCATCCGCGATTTTTTAGATAAAAAATTTCCTGGAAAGATCATCATTTCCATGCGAGAAGAGTTTATTGCCGATTTGTGGGAATTCGAAAAAATAGTGCCTTCCTTGTTTGAATATCGGTTTAGAGTAGAAAAAATGCGTACAGAAATTGTCCGTCAGGTTATCGAAAAAACTTTGCTGAAACTGCAAGAGAAAGGTTATATCCAGGTATCTGAAGTGGATAAACTATCTAATGGAATCCTTGAAAGATTAAAAGTAGATAGCAATCAAATAGAATTGACGTATCTCCAGGTTTTTTTGGACAGAATGTATCGGATGGCTGCCAAGGAAAACGGAAATGGCAAAGTACATTTCCGACCTGCTATTCTGCAAAAAATCGGTGCCATCAAAGACGTAATTGGTGATTTTTTAGATGATCAAATTACTCAATTAGAAGATGAGATAGGTCAGAAAGGAGTAGCACTTAAATTATTGGGAGAGTTAGTTTCAGACAAAAAAACTAAAAAGAGGGTGGCAGTGGAAGAGCTGGATGAAGTAAAAAACCGGCTTAACTTAAGTACTGAACAAGTACAACGCTGTATCGATGCTTTTGAACAAATGAGAATAATCAAAAAATACAATTAGAAATAGTAATGGGTACTGGGTAATGAGTATTGAGACCTAGTTCGAGCTATTATCAAAGATATAGATATGAAAATAGAATTTACGCACGATATAATTGCTCAAAAAGTTTGGGAGAGGCTTCCGGAAGAGGAGCGGCAATTAAAGCTGGTGGCCAGTTCTCTTAAACAAAGATTGGAAGATTTTAACAGTGGGAATGGTTCTCTGCTGGGCATAAAAGAATTGGCGGCATGGGATAGCTTTTTTCCGATTTTGGCGAAGGAAGTACCCCTAAAAAAGTTCATTGCAGATAGTAGAAAAGAAGTTGAGGCACAGCAGGAAAAAGAAAAACTGATCAATAGACGTCTGCGTTCGCGGCTAAATATTATTTACATCATTGCTGGGGCTATGCTGCTATTAGCGGCATTTTTCTTCAACCAGGCGCGGGTGATCAGAATTCAAAAACAAAAAATTGAAACGGAAGCAATTAAGGCGGCTCAGTTGAGGGAGGCCTTTGGAGCAGATGACAGACAATATTTTATTGATGAAGGTATCATAAAATTTGAAAGCGGCCAATTTCAGGAAGCCATTTATGATTTTGCTCTGGCTCGCTTTTTAAGTGAAGAATCTGACACGCTCAGCACAAATTGGATCCAAAAAGCTCAAAAAGGATTGGAAGCTCAACATCTTTTCTGGGTGGGAAAATGGGGCGAAGCAAAGGCTCTCATTCCCGAAGTCGCCTATCAAGGCCATGAACCCAAGAGTTTGATCAAACACTTTAGGGAAAGCGAAACTAAATGGGAAGAATTAATAGGTTTTGATGACCTTCAAAATCATACCGAACTCAAACTTTCCAGCTCTAACCTAACAGCCATTCCAGAGCAAATTGGTGAAATGATCAACCTGACAAGCATAGATTTAGAGAAAAACCAACTCAGGGCACTTCCTGAATCAATTACTTCCCTTAAAAAATTAGATTATTTAGATCTTGGTGAAAATCAGCTTGAGGAGCTTCCCCAATCCTTAGGGCAACTTACCAATCTCCAAGTTTTAGATCTAAGTTATAATGAATTAAAAGTAATTCCTAAATCCATTATTCAGCTTTCGAAATTGGTATTATTAGAAATCGATAATAACATTTTAGATTCTCTACCACGAGGAATGAGTCAGTTAATAAACTTGAATACCTTATTACTAGCCAATAATCATCTTGATTCACTGCCCGATGATTTTGGACAATTTCCTGCTCTTATCAGCATGAATTTGGACACCAATGCCTTACAAAAATTACCGGATAACTTCGGACAAATGCCCAGGCTCAGCAATTTATATTTAAGAAAAAATGATCTTCAGGGGCTACCAAATAATTTAGGTAAAATGGAAAACTTAACAGAGCTACACCTGGAAGACAATAAACTTCAAAGTATTCCGGAATCTATCGGAACGTTAGGGGCTCTTACCAAATTATACCTTGAGAAAAATCAATTAAGTACCATTCCTTCCTCTTTGACTGAATTAAGCATCTTACGTGATCTGGTGCTTAGGAGCAATAAATTAAAGGAATTGCCCAATACCTTTCTGGATAAAATACCAGCAGGATGGCAGTTTTTTGACCTTCGAGACAATGATCTTTCACAGGAGTTTAAAGATGCTATTCAGGCAAGTTCGGAACTGAGATTGAGAGTGATTGTCAACTAATAACTTAATCTAGTTGCTGGCAATGCACCTAAGAGGGCTGTTTCAAAATTGAAAGATCTCAGATCTTGTAGTTTTTTCTAGCTTACCCAAAATCCAACTTTGTTGTAAATCATATCATGTATGGGTTTGATTGAAAACTCTAATCATGGCAATTTCCAAACAAAGCTTTACATCTATTTACATTTTTTTACAATTGAGAATTCACATTATTAAAACTGTCTCCTAGATTTGAACTGGCAAAACATTCACTAATGATAATGAGATGTTTGCTATTTCATCTTCACTCTTCACAAACTTTAGTAGCCATCTATTAAGCAATCAAAAGAATAAAATTCAATGATTAGAAATATAATGTTCCTACTCGTTCTTTTAGCTTGTTTTACTCGCTGTGCCCAAGTAAAATCGAAAAGTAAAGAACCACTTGAAAACGATCCTAAGCAACACCAAGGTTTGCAAGGTAGTATCCTTATTGAAAATGATACTTGGCGTGGAATAAGCTACACAGATTCCATGGGATCTAATTACAACCTTAGATACATACCAATTACCATAACAAATGACAATACAATTCCAGTTCATCTTCAAATTTCTTTCTCAAAGGAATACCATTATCCATATCCTGATAGTATTGAAAGGTTTAAGTTAGTCACATTACCAAAAGAATGGGCTTTAGAGGGAGTGGAAGTAACGGAAAAGATGATTGATGAATTAGCAAAATACATAGATAAACCCTTATTAAATGAAACCATTAAACCTTCAGAAAAATATGTTATAGCGATTGGAACACTATATCCCAAACCACCAAAATTTTCCGGCGTTCTTCCAGGTACACTTGTTACACAGGACAAAATAGACCTTTATAGCAACTGCGATAGATTAACAGATCAATTTAATTCTATTGATTCTGGATTAACACTAGGGCTTTCAATTAATTCTGGAGAAACCTGTAAGATTATTCCTTGTGGTCATGTTTCCTTTTTTAAACATTAGATAAATTATTACCAAGAGCGTATTATCAAATAATGGTTATTACGCTTTAGTTCTTTGCAAGCATTCAAACAACCGAATTTGATTACGTGTCCGATCCAGGTTATGGTGGTCATACTCTATTCGATAATACACATCTCCTTGCAAATAATCGGTCAAAAACCTTAGTGCTTGTTCCAAGGTAATCCATAATGGAGCAATAGAAAGCAACTTTTTCTCAGTCTTTGTAAGCATTTTTTCAGTAAAAATCAGGAAGCCTTCTTTTAAGTTACTCAGGAGTCTTTCATCTATTTTCAAGTCATCCAGTTTCACACTATCTTCTGGAATAGGATTGATCATGGTTCTGATCATATCACCATAATCAGACAGGATGGTTCCAGGCATAATGGTATCCCAATCTATCAGACCAATTACTTTCCCTGTTTTAGCATTGAATAATACATTATCCATTTTGGTATCATTATGTACTGCTCTGATGGGTAGGTCCGCCTCGGCAATATGATAAAAAACCGACTGGTGGGATTTGATGAATTGAACTTCTTTCTCAACAGATTTTAACCTGTTAACCGCATCTTCTTCAATAGCTTTTTCAAATTGCTTTAGTCGATGCAGGCTATTGTGAAAATCAGGGATGGTGTAATGCAGTTTTCGAGCATCTAATGTTTCTAAGCATTTTAGGAATTGACCAATTGCTTGGGCACCTTCAAAGGCATGTTGTGGAGAGGGAGGGAATTCAAAGGATTCACTATCAGGAATAAATGGAAAAACTCTATAATAAAAGCCATCCGAACCTTTACAGGTCATTTCCCCATCGGTTGTTGGAATAAGTTCTATTAATGCTAATTCAGGTGCAATAATTTGTAGATGATGATATACTGTTTGAATATTTTCAATTAAATGAGTTGTGTTAGGAAAAACCAGCGGATTGATTTTTTGTAGAATACAACGCTCCTTTTGATATTGAAAAATATAGGAAGTATTGATGTTTCCTTTACCGAACTTGGAAAATGGAAAACTATCTTGGAAATCTGGAAAGAATTTCCGGATTACTTCCGAAATTGATTCTGTTTCTTTATTCATCGCCTCAAAGTAGGTTAAAGCCTAAACATGAGTCATGCGAATCACCAGCTAAATTAGAATTCCCTAATGATAATTCATTTGCCTTCCAGGCAAACATAATATGGGCCCTGGGCCATTAGCTCCGGGTATAGATTCATGCATTATTATATGCCCTGGAGGGGCTTAACAGGATCAGCTTTGATCTTGTTAAGCCCCTCCAGGGCTTTAATTTTTCTTATTTCTAACCAAGGGCTTTACCCTTGGTTAATTTGTCAAATCCTTCCAGGATTTTTTAGATACTATTTAGTTGGTGATTCGCATGACTCATGTTTAAATTTTAACTCCAAAGTCCTTCTTGGGGATAACTGCCACTCTCCACTAATTCTTTAAAAGCAGCTTCTACTCTGGGTTTATCTTCACGGTAGGTTACCCCATACCATTGTTCGTTATTAGGAAGTACTTCAATGTGAATTTCATCTCCTTCGATTAGTTTGTTGATCACTAAAGGGATGTAAAACTCTGCTCTGGGCTGTTCCCTATTTGCTTCCGCAAAGGCGATAAATTCCTGACGGATGATTTCAAAAATACCAGGATGAAAACCCCAAAAATTCATTGATACCAGCGTATCTATTGGAATTTCGCCTACACGACCCTGGCCATCATCGTAGGTGGCAATATTGCCCTCTCTTTTGACTTTATGTCTTTCGACTACATTGGTGAGGTTATTCTGAGAATCCATTTCACAAATCCCCCTGTTTACAGTACCATAATCTGATAGGGTACTGGTCAATTCATAACCGACCATTGAATACAAGGTAGTGCTGCATTTTTCCCGAAGAAAATCTGCCATTTTCTTAAAGCCTTTAATTCCATAATAATCATCGGCATTGATCACTGCAAATGGTTCGTTTATTTTATCTTTTGCCACTAAAACGGCATGAGCTGTTCCCCAAGGTTTTTCCCTTGTTGGGAAATTAGTTATCCCTTCAATTGGACTAGTAGTTTCTTGATAAGCATAATCCACTTTAATCATATGCTCAAATTTGTTTGAGAACTTTTCTTTGAACACTTCTTCAATCTCAGGGCGAATTACAAAGACCACTTTTCCAAATCCTGCTCGAATGGCGTCATAAATAGAAAATTCAATGAGTGCTTCTTGTTTAGGGCCTACCGGATCTACCTGCTTCAATCCTCCATACCTGCTACCCATTCCTGCAGCAAGTATTAATAAAGTTGGTTTCATAATAATTTAAGTTGTTTTGATATTAGGACTATAATATTTTAAAATGGTATAGAATCTACTCTAATTGTGTTTAAAAATGAATGCGAAGTTAATCAAACCTTTAAAAGCTATCATCCCATGCAAAGGAGTTTTTTCTTTTCATCCAACGTCCTCTGGTAAAATCAGGGAAGGCCATAGCCTGTCCTCCCATACTGATGGATTGTTCTGAAAGTGGCGTGATGGCCATCCAGGTGGCGGCATCATAAACATCAAAGGGTGCTTCAATATTCTGCTTAGCGGATTCGATAAAAGAATTTAGTAAAAAGAAATCCATACCTCCATGACCAGCACCTACTGCTTTCTGTTCATACTTTTTCCAGAGAGGGTGATCATATTTTTCTAAAAATGGAGCGGCTGCTTCCCATTGGTGGGAAGGGCTTTGACCTTCAATGTAAATTGAATTATTGACGGCCATCCATAGACCTTTAGTACCTTGAACTCGAAACCCAAGAGAATAAGGACGAGGCAAGTTGGTATCATGATGAATAACGATGGTTTCCTCATTCACGGTTTTTATCATGGTAGTGACCTTGTCTCCTAATTTAAATTCAACGGAAGCATTAGGGTGATTGGCACCTCCTTTTTCATGATCCACAATATAATTATGCAAGCCTCGAGATTTGGTGGCCATAGAAGTGAGGTACAAAAAACGATTTCCTCTGTTGATGTTAATATATTGAGCCACTGGGCCAATGCCATGGGTTGGGTAGAGATCACCATTTCTATGAACAGAATGCCAGGTGCGCCATTTAGCTTCACTAAATCCTTTTTCCCCAAACTCCACGCCACTATCATAAGGTGATTGACCATCATTAAATTTGACTCCTCTCAAATCGTGCTGATAACCGCATTCCAGGTGCATTAGCTCCCCAAAAAGATCTTGGCGAACCATATTTAAAATGGCCATTACATCCCGGCGATAACAAACATTTTCCAGGAAAAACAAATGGCTTCCTGTGCGCTCATGGGTATCCACCATTTGCCAGCATTCTTCCAAAGAAAAAGCACCACAAACCTCGACACCGCAATATTTGCCAGCATTCATTACCGCCACCGCCATTTCAGTATGCCAGCGCCAGGGTGTTGCTATGATGACTGCATCTATATCTTCTTTTTCTAACAATCTGAGATAATCACGTTCTCCCTGATCATAGATAGTTGGTAGTTTTAAATTTCTTTTGGAAAATAAATTTTTAGTTCTTTTTATCATTTCAGCGTCCACTTCTGCAATAGCCACTACTTCACAATCATCCCTTCTTAAGGCAAGATCTACATGACCCTGGCCTCTCATCCCTGTTCCAAAAAAAGCAAGACGCAAACTTGATAAAGGTTTTCTCGAAAATTTCTTTTTTGAGGGCGTACTGGAGACGACTAGTCCAGCACTGGCAAGGCTTGTTTTTTGAATAAACTCTCTTCTGTTAATAGGATTTTTTGACGACATATTGTAAAATTTTAGCTTTGACCCAAAATAGGTATAATTCTTAAGCTGCAATAATGATGATAGTAGTGATGCTCACGCCCCAATTTTTTAAAGCTAAGATTTATATTTATCGACATTGGTGGGAAAAAAGCGAAGAAAAAGGTTTAGTAGGTATTTTTTTTATTTCTACTGACCCTCTCTGAATATTGGTTAACTTTTATTTCAATAATTACCCGATGCAAAAAGTCTCCTAAGATCAAAATAAGGAGGCCTAAAAGGAAGGTAATGATACGAGAAGTTTCCACTTTTGGGGCATACATTTCATAGAAAGGCCTTACCAGCAATACTTCAAAACAAATAATAACGGCTGTAAGCAAGAACAAAAGGATGCTAGAAGCTCTTGCCCAGGAAAGAAGCCTGGATCCTCTGCGACGACGGCTGCGTTTCAAAAAATTAATCACTTCTTTGTCTTGCGGATTAATTTTGATGAGTTCTTTCAAGATGTGTTCTGCTTCATTGTGTTGATAGAGGTTAAAATGAGAGGCAGCTTTTTTGAAAAGCATGATATAATAAACATCTTCTCCTTCAAAGGTTTGGATATTCATTTCAATGGAATTTTCAATAACCATATCAACAACTTGCAAATGCTTCTGATAGGATCCAATTTCAAATAAAGCATTGACATAGGCGATCAGAAGTTCGAAATATTCTTCAAATTCTAATCCATTAATCCTTTTTTCATGCTGTTCAAAAAAGCGGATTATTTGCCGGTGGGCATTGGATTCTATATCCTTAAAATCCCGATATACTCTAGAATGATATGTTGACTGAAAATAGGACATTTAACTTACTGAAGAATGTATAAAAAAAACGCTAAGGCTCTCTCTTTATGTTATAACGTAACAATGAAGAAAATGCTCATTTTTCGCAAATAAAAATAACACTTTTCTGACATTAATTCCCGAATTAAAAGTGTTAAAGCCTTTTAATTTCTGGAATCGATACCCCAGGTGAGTTTATTTCGAATGGTTTCCATAAATCCTATATCAGGTGGTTGCACTAAAGTTGCTGTAAAATTATTTTTCCGAACTGCTAGTTGGTGTGCAGAGGTTATGGTTTCAAACCTAGAATCCAGGGTACAGAGAAAATTTTCAGTACGTCCTTCAATTTCGAAGGAAATAACAGAATCATCTGAAATAACAATTGGCCTTACGTTCAGATTATGGGGGGCTACCGGAGTAACGACAAAATTTCCAGATTGCGGAAAAATAATTGGGCCTCCACAACTTAAAGAATAGCCCGTAGAACCCGTGGGGGTAGCTACAATAATACCATCCGCCCAATAAGAATTGAGATAAGCTCCATTGATAAAAGTATGAATAATGATCATGGAAGAAGTATCTCTTTTGTGCAGCGTAAAATCATTAAGTGCAAATCGAGTATTCCCAAAAAGAGGAAAATTTGATTCCAAATAAATCATTCTCCTTTCATCCAATTGATAGCGACCCTGCTTAAGAGACTGGATGGCCAATTCGATGTGCTTTTTTTCAATACTGGCCAAAAATCCAAGTCTACCCAGATTAATTCCAAGCACAGGCACATCATTATCGCGGATATGAGTCAGTGCTTCCAGAATGGTTCCATCCCCACCGAGGGTAATAAAAAAATTAAATTTCTTGACCGCAAAGTCCATATATCCTTCAAATACCCCTACATCTTTTTTAAACTTAATCTTTCCGGTAATCTGTTCTAAATAGGGGCCATAAACATAAGTGGTAATTTCCTGGTCAAATAGGGCATCAAACAGACTCTGTATATAGGGAATGTCTTTTTCTTTCAGAACTTTACTGAATACAACGATTCGCATTAAATATTAAAGTTGAAATGTATAAATAATCCTCTTTCAAAGAGGTGGTTAAAACTGTATTCCAAACTAAAAACTTTATCATTATATAATACAAAGTCCAGACCTATTCCTCCACCCCATAAAAATCGGTTGTTAAAAGGATTTTGTATTGACCTATATGGGCTGTTCACGATTCCAATATCATTATTAAATGCCAGGTATATTTTGAGTGGCATATATCGAAAAGCAGGAATTGGAATTAACTTTCCGAAAGTTACAGTTTTATTTATCAAATTAAAGCGTAAACTGCTTTTGGTATAGGCCATATCCATTCCATCTATGATATATAGTTCATATCCCCGGATATTATTTTTTTCAAAACCTATTGATCGGTTGTCATTATAAGGTTGTCGTCCCCTCTGTAAGGACAACTTTCCACGATTAATTAATGCAATACTCCATTTTTCTGATAAGGACCAAAATTTACTGTATTCTGCTTTTAAGGTAAGCCCGTTTCGGCTGTTCATAATACCAAGACCATCTTTTTCTATTTCTGCTTCAAAAAAATGTCCATTTAAAGGATAAAAACGACGATCTCTAAAATCACTTGTAAAACGATACATTAAAGAAAAAAAACGTTGGAAGTCGGAACCATTGAGGAAAAATTCCGGATTGAGATCATTAGCAACTACATCAGAGAGTTTATTTTGATTGTAGGACACTTCCAGTTCATGCCATTGTCTTAAACCAGGACGAAAACGAAGCCCTGCCCTGGCTTTAAAACGCTGATATACGAAGCGGTCATCTTCTTTAAAAAACTGCTGTTTATTGTTCAGGGTAAGATAATTAACCTCCTTATTCTGGAAATAGGAAACATCCATTAAAAAGCCCAGAGATTGTTTATTGTTAAAATAGGGTAAGAGGTATTTAATGGAAAAATTGCGTGTATATCCAAATTTAGTTACTAGTTCCAGTCTATCTGCTCTTCCCGAGAAATTAATATGCGAAAAATTAATTCCATAATTAGTGCGTTCCAGCGATCGTTTTTGATCTACCCACCATACATTAAAATTTCTATCTGCCAGTTCAAAAAGAGGAATAGGATATATATACCAGGCTTCCCTTACCATTATATGGATATGGACCTCACTGGTTTCGGCAATCCAGTTTTGGAAATAGATCTTCACCTGATTAAACAAGCCTGTATTCATCAGGAGCAGCTCGCTTTCTTTTAATCGGGATGATAATTCTTCTGTGTCAATCGTATCCTGGATTCGAAAATTGATCTCACGAAGTATGGTAAAGTCCTTGGTTTTTTGATTCCCCTCAATGGTGATTTTACTAACAGTCACTTCAAGGGGCTGAGCCGAGGAAAGGAAATAAAAGTTTATTAATAGTAAGGTTAGTAGCCATTTTCGCATAGTAGCACAGGATTATGAACTTGAGTGCTAAAATAATAAAATAAAAAAGGTGCATTGTGCACCTTTTTTATTTTATTATTTTAACTGTACAATATTGCTTACTACACATTAAGATAGGACATAAGAGAGTCATACCTTTCTTTAAGTGAATCCAGATATTCAGCTTCATTAAAGGATGCTTTGATCAAATAATCGAAACGCTGGAAGGTGGCAATGACAGATTGAAGATTCTGGCGATTAATTTTAATCGTTACTTCCATTTTCAAAGAATCAGGTCTGGAAGTAATAAAATTACTTAGGATAACTGCATTTTCGGATTCCACTATTCTGGCGATTTCTGCCAAAGAATAATCCCGTTTATCCAATTCCAGAACAATGATACTACCGGGTTCTGTAAAAGAAAAGGTAGTAGCAAAGTAATTCAATAAGTCCTCTTGTGTTACAACTCCCAAATAATTATTTTCATCATCAACCACAGGGATAACCGAAAGGTCTCCTTGGGCCAGTTGCCTCATAACCTCATATATGTGATCTCGTGAGTTTACGTAAGGTCTTCTTAAAGATAGGCTATAGGAACCTACGGCTTCCTTTGCATCGAAGTTAAAAATGTCACTCTCGGATATTAAGCCAAGAAGCTGCTGGTTATTAACGATCGGCAGATGGCGAACATAAAAGTCATCCATCATACTTAGTGCTTCATCGCCAGTATCTGAGGTCCGCAGCGGTAGAATAACATTGGAAATTAATGATTCTGCGACCATATGCTGTTTTTTGGAACCGGGTCCGTCTTATTTTCAAAAACAAGCCGTATAACAAAGTATTCAATCTAACTTACTGTAACCTAGTTCGGTATTTATATCAATCTGTTACCTGCAATTTATGCATATTAAATATTCAATTGCAAAATTTTAACATACAGATTAGCTTTGATGTTGTAAAACAGAGTGTTAAAGAAATATTATTCTAGTAATTTCCTTTTCTGAACGACAAATTCCTCCTCTGTCAGTAGCCCTTTATCTCTCAATTCACCTAGTTTTTTCAACTGCTCTAACAGGTCACCAGATTGAAGGATTTCTTCCTGCTGGTCTGGCGCTTCTGCTTTTTCTGCTTCGGAAGCCAATTCAAGCATCTCTTCTTTTGGTGCTTCCAATTGTTGTTTTTTCTGAAGTCGAAAACCATTGGCTTCGAATTCTTCAAAACCATCCTGAATTCTTAAAAAAGCCAAAGCATCATGCTCTTTAATTCGCTTATAGTCATTAAAGCCTAATTCTACAGCTTTATCTAAATGATAGAAAGCTTTTTTCGATTCTTCATTCAGGGAATAAGCACAGGCAATATTAAAATGTACTGCTATATCTTTATTATCTATTTCCAGGGCCTTTTCGAAATCCTCAATTGCACCATCATAATCATAATCCTTGTACTTTTTGATGCCACTATTTTTGTAGGGATTGGTTTTTACAGGCTTAGGAGTAGGGCGCTGATAATATTTCTGTCGTTCCGTTCTTCTATTATTGCTTAAATCTCTTTTTTGCTCTCTGCTTTTATATTGATCAACTCTTCTGTCTCTTTTTCTTTCTTCCCGATCGAAATCTGTATCATACCGCCTTCTTCTTTGTTGCATCCGACGACGACGACGAAGAGCAGCCTCATTGTATTTATAATCAAATACTTCCTGATCCATAGAAAAGAAAACAATGGCATCAATCAAGCCCAGTATGGCAGAAATTCCAGTAAATAAAAGAATGGCATACAAAATGCCTAAGCCCACCTGTCCGAGGTAAAATCTGTGAATACCAGCCCATCCAAAAAACAATGCTAAAATTCCAGCTACGTTCTTATCTCTCATTATTTATGCTTACAGTATTTATATCTTAATAACTCAAGATGTTTTTTATTATTTTATTAGTCAAGATAGAAAAAGTCAGCCTTACCACCGTAATAAATAGATTTAAATCCTTAAAAACTAGACAATTTTAAGCTCTGGAATGTTGAGGATTCAACTATAAAAACGAAGCTAAAGTCTTTATTAGTAAAATCTAGCCCTAAATTGCTGGTTTAAAATTAAAGGATTAATCAAAAATTCTGCAAGTTAATAAGGTAATATCATCTGGATAGGTATTATCTCCTTTATAGGCCTCTACCTCCTTGAGTAAGTTTTCATTAAACTCCTCAGCAGATAGTCGATAATTTGCTTTGGCGTAATCATAAATACTTTGCTCGTCAATAAATTCATTCTCATCATTGGTCACATCCGTCAAACCATCAGTGTAGGCCAAAATGAGTGCATCCCAGTTTACATCCATAGAACCAATTTCTATCTTAGGAAGTTCCTGAAAAGACCCTAAAATTGTGCAGCCTTTGTCCAAAAAGTGAACTTCTCCCTGCATAACTAAAATAGGAGGGTTATGACCTGCATTAACGTATTTGAGTCGACGAGTTTTAATGTTATACTCCGCTATAAAAAAGGTAATGAATCGCTCTCCCTGGGTAATTAAATTAACGGAAGTGTTCAGGGCTTTAACAAATTCGTCTAGCTCTGCTCTTTTATTGATGAGAGTATGAAAGTTAGCCTGAAAATTAGCCATTAACAGAGCTGCGGCAATGCCTTTTCCGGAAATATCACCTACACAAAAAACAATCTTTCCATCTTCAAATTCGATAAAATCAAAATAATCACCACCTACTCCCAGGTGAGGTTCATATTTACTAGCCAATTCATAGGCTTTTGTGCTGGGTAAGGATTTAGGAATAAGCATTTTTTGGACCTCACTGGCCAGCTCTACTTCTTTAGCCAATCGCTCCTGCTCCAATTGTCTTTTAAATAAACGCTTATTTTCAATCGCAACCGCAATAATGTTGGTAATGGTAGTTATAAACTGAATTTTGCTGTACATATCATCATCCTCGCCAAACCCACCAATAAAAACATAGGCAATAGGCTGGCTCTTATGACTTACCGGAATAACAACATCAAATAATTTAATCAATTTATGATGTGCAAAATCTTCCAGGTTTTTGAGCCTTTCAAATTTTGGAAAACATTCGCTGATGTCAATTTTAAGGAGCTCAGGCTTAATACCTATTGAAGAAGCACAAATCCATTCGTCGTCATTTCTTACATATAATGCCATCTTTTTCACCCCAATTTCCCAGCTTAAAAAGGAATTATACATATCAAACAAACCATGGGCAGAAACATTATTGTTAATGGCCTGGGTAATGTTCAATAAACGATTTACCTGGAGCTGCTTCAAATTGAGCTCCCGTTCTAAAGCCTCTATATTTGACAATCCTTTTTTTATATCTGAAAAATTAGACATTACAAAAAAACAACAATTATTTTATTAGCTTAAAAAACGATGAAAGTTAATTTTTTTCATTGAATATTTCTTCTGTATCACAAACGACACTGAAGATATATTTAATTTTGATTAATTTCTTGCCTAGTAATTTCATAAAGATAACAAAAACCACATTTTACTAAATTTAAATTTAGTTTGTTAGCATCCCTTTAACATGAAATATGAAAATTGCGTTAATAGAACCCTTCTTTTCAGGAAGTCACCAACAATGGGCCTTAGAATTTCAGCAAAAAAGCCAGCATGAAGTTCATATTTTTCAGTTAAAAGGGCGCCATTGGAAGTGGCGGATGGCAGGAGGTGCCCTCCCCCTGGCAGAGGCTTTGATAAATTCTGGTCTTTATCCTGATTTAATTCTTTGTTCAGATATGCTGGATTTAGCTAGCTTCAAAGCTTTCCTCCCCATTAAATTTTCGGCCATCCCACTTGCAGTTTATTTTCATGAAAATCAAATCACCTATCCCTGGTCTCCCAGTGATTCTGACCTGGCACTGGAACGCGACCATCATTATGGATACATAAATTTTAAAACAGCCTCCGTTGCCGATGCTGTTTTTTTCAACTCTTCTTTCCACAAAAACAGTTTTCTGACCGCCCTACCCAAGTTTTTGAGAAAATTTCCTGATTACAGGTCCTTACATAAAATAGAAGAAATCAGGCAAA
Source organism: Saprospiraceae bacterium (assembly GCA_028285545.1). Lineage (GTDB taxonomy): Bacteria > Bacteroidota > Bacteroidia > Chitinophagales > Saprospiraceae > JANQPA01. Next base: position 105,443 of record JANQPA010000060.1, read on the forward strand.
AAAGTCAGGTACTACCTCTTGCCTGTGACCTCAGTTTTTTTGATAAGCATACCAGTCCCTCAAAAGACTCTCCTCCTATTCTTCTTTGGAATCATCGCTGGGAATACGATAAGGATCCGGAGCTTTTTTTCAAAATTTTAATAAAACTAAAAAACCAGGGACATCCATTTAAGGTGATTATATTAGGAGAAGCATACAAAAAGGCACCTTCAATATTTAAAGAAGCCAAACAACATTTAAGTAAGGAGATTTTTCATTTTGGCTTCGCTGATTCTAGAAAAAAATATGCAGCCTTGTTATGGATGGCAGATATTATTCCGGTGACCAGCAGGCAGGAGTTTTTTGGTTTAAGTGTTGTGGAAGCCATTTATTGCAATTGTTATCCAATTTTGCCTAAGCGCTTATCCTATCCGGAACATATTCCTGAAGAATATCATGACATTTATTTATATCAAAATGAAAATGAACTGTTCGAAAAATTAAAAACAGCAATACATAAGATCCATGACATTAGAGTTAATAAACAATATCGTGATTTTGTTGCTCAATATGATTGGAGTAATTTAGCTCCCAGGTATGACGAACGTTTTTATGAATTGGTTCAAATGAAAAGATGATGGAGTTTTTTGAGTATGAAAATAAAAAAATAGCCTTTTCAAATGAAGGGGAAGGCCCTACCGTATTTTTTCTTCACGGCTTTGGTGAAGATCAAAGTATGTGGTCCTTTTTAAAACCCTCCATCAAGGAAGCTGGTTTTCATTTTTTTAGTATTGACCTCCCAGGATTTGGTCATTCTGAAACAATTGAGGATTGTAGTATAAATGGGATGGCTGATATCGTTGAATATGCCTGTCAAAAATTTCAACTCTCCAATATCATTCTACTCGGGCATTCTATGGGAGGATATATTAGTCTTGCTTTTGCTGAAAAATTTGGTCATCGCCTCAAAGGTTGGGGGCTTATCCATTCCCATCCATTCGCTGATGGAGAAAATAAAAAAATAGCTCGTCAGAAAAGCATTGATTTCATTCAAAAAAATGGAACCAAAGCATATGTAAGTCAATTAATACCTAAACTATTCCCTAAGGATTTTGCACTGAATCAACCCAAAATAATAGCTTCTCTAATTGGAAAAGCCTTAAATTACGATCCAGCTGGTATTATGAATGCTTTGAATGCTATGAAAAACAGGCCAGATCGTTCTAAGGTTTTAGAACAATCTACTGTGCCTGTCCTTTTTATTATTGGAGATAAAGATGATTTGGAACCTCAAGAAACATTAGTGAAGCAAACATATTTGCCTGACATCGCCTCTATCCATATATTAGAGGGAGTCGCTCATATGGGTGCTTTTGAAGCTCCGCAAAAAACCAGTAGCCTAATTCTAGATTTTGTTCAATTTTGCTGGGCCAAAACATAGACAATGAACATTTTTCTATTAATTCTGGCTGTGGTCCCTGGTTTATTAATTATTCTATTTGTCTACTTCATGGACAAATATGAAAAAGAAGACCTCCTTCCTATCGTAATCTGTTTTGTATTAGGCGTATTCAGTACTTTCCCCATTTTGCAGTTAGAACGTTTAGGTATTACCCGCGGCATAGATAATCCCATGGAAATAATTCCTATGCTTATCTATTCCTTTTTGTTTGTAGCCTTAGTTGAAGAGGGTTCTAAATTCATTATTCTTTGGATTTATCCTTACCGACAATCATTTTTTAATGAACCCTTTGATGGAATATTATATGCAGTAGTTATTGCCATGGGTTTTGCCACTTTAGAAAATGTGCTTTATGCAAGTCGATTCAATGTGAATGCCCTGGTGCTCAGAGCTTTTACAGCAGTGCCGGCCCATGCCTCTTTTGCAGTAATGCAGGGCTATTTTGTGGGAAAAGCTAAATTCAAATCTAAAAACAAGTGGAAACTCATGGGTTTAGGACTCCTGGCCTCTGTTTGTTTACACGGACTCTATGATTTTTTCATCCTCCAACAAGCTTATAAAAACCTGGCTGTTCTTGCCTTTTTTACCCTTTCTATTGGCTTGTATCTTTCTATTCAATTAATTCATGCTCATCAGAAAGATTCACCTTTTAGGGAAGAAGAACCTGAATGAAAATGTTACTTGGTTACTTGGTTACTTGGTTACTTGGTTAAGGGATTGCTTTGTTGGGAGTATAGCTACTTATTAGAGATTTTTTCTCAGGCAGATCACGCTAATAACGCAGATTTATTATAGTATCGCAGAATCATGACATGAAAATATTCTAGCATTTACTAATTTATTTATCATAACATTACAGTATCAAGTAATCAATCATCTGCACATTTTCGAATTTGTACAATTACACATCTGCAACTATTGCTTTACAATTTTCGATCGTCCCTGAACCTTTCCATTTTCATACCACACCATTATATATATACCCTTTTCGACATCAGATAGGGATAAGTGATTAGTATTGGGCTTATCCCATATTTTTATCAATTGACTAAAAACATTTATTAGGGTTATTTTTTCAGGTACTTGATTTCCGTTTATATATAAGGTGTGATTTACAGGATTGGGATAAAAAAAAATTTCATCACCTTTCTCATCCTGAATATCGGTAATAAATTGGCAGGACATGTCTAAGTCGCCATCAAAGTAATGAAGCTGAAGGTATTCTATTAAAGCCGCAGCAAATTGCTTTGCAAAACTTTCTCTGGTAGCTTCATTAAACCGAACATCTCGATTACATTCTACCTGGATGGCATCCACTGTTCCATTTTCGATTGATCCATGACGGCGGGTATTATAGCCTCCAGAAAAATAAGGCTCACCATCTTTTGGGAAAGGTATTAAGTTACTGGGCACAGCATCAAAATTTCTTTCACTGATGAGGGTGCCAAGGCTTTGTTCTCCTCTGATTAAGGCTGAGTGGGATAGGTTTTGAAGGTTTTTATCAAGCAAATGCTGAATACTACTTTCATTTAAAAGAGGCGTATTATTTAAATCCTCATCCGAAGATTGTAATTCAGAACTTGAAAGCAGATATCCCAATTCCAGCCTCTGAATGGTATGGGCATGACCATGAAGATCAATAAATAAGCCTTTACCAAAGTCTTTACTTACCTGAAAACTAGCCGTGTCAATAAATCCCTGAAAATCCATCCAGGCTACTTCAGCTTTTTTATTTCCATCGGCGGCTTCTACTATTTCACGGTTAGCATCCATCTTGGAGCGATGCAATTGATTGATGATTACATGAGGATGACAACCCGTTACTCTATTAATCTCATCATAAATGAGCAAGCCTAATTCCCTGGTAAAGGAATCATTTGTAGTATTGCATCCAGAACAGGAACGATTAGGAATGTCATCAGGCCTCAATGGGCCTCCGTGGGGCATAGCCATAATGATAGGTAGATTTCCGGCTATGTATTCTGAATACCTATTGGCTCCGAAATAAGATTTTCCAGGAATAAAGGACTGAGCTTCTAACCCGAATGGTATGAGAAGTACTACAATAAAAAGTAATCCTTTCATTTTAACTTTTGATTATTGGCATGTCGATCTGCGTCTCTTTGAGTTTTTTTATTTAGATTCTTCTCAAGTGCTGTCGTTAAATCGATTCCAGTCTGGTTGGCCAGGCAAATCAAGACAAATAAAACATCTGCCATTTCATCAGCCAAATCTTCTTTAGCGGATTCTTCCTGAAGCTTGGTTTTAAATGATTGTTCGCCATATAATCGAGCCATAAGCCGAGCCACTTCACCCACTTCTTCCATTAAAATGGCAGTATTGGTTAACTCATTATAATAGCGTATGCCAATCGTATTGATCCAGCGATCGACTATTTGCTGTGCTTCCTGAATCTGCATTATTCTTTATTTTTTGAATCAATAATTATGGTAACAGGGCCGTCATTGAGGAGTTCAACTTTCATGTCTGCTCCAAAAATTCCAGTTTGGGTGTTTAATCCGGAAATGAAGTTAATTTGTTTGACAAACTGCTCATACATCGGAATGGCAAAATCGGGTTTGGCTGCTTTGATGTAGGAAGGCCGGTTTCCTTTTTTTGTACTGGCATGTAAAGTAAACTGACTAACAACCAACAATTCTCCTCCTGCATCTTTTATAGAACAATTCATGACGCCATTCTCATCATTAAATATTCTCATGTTGCTAATTTTCCTACATAGCCATTCTATGTCTTCTGAGGTATCGGCGTTTTCGATACCTAATAATATTAATAAGCCCATTTTGATGCTCCCTGTAATTTCACCCTCTACTGTTACGGAAGCCTGTTTAACTCTTTGGATTACTGCGCGCATTTTTGTTATTGGTTAATCGTTATTCAGTTATTCATTTTTAGATAAACTAAATTTATTTACGGCCTTATTGCATGGATAAATAAAATTTGGCTTGACCCTAGATTACTAAGCCCGAAATGAAATGTAGGGATTGGTAAGCTATTGGTTCGCATAGGCTTACCAATCTTTCCAAGCTTAGTAATCCTTTGCTTAATCTAATTTTTTATTGTTTACGGAAGATTTTCCAAATTATGTTCTTCCATGCAACAAGGCTTTTATTTTCTCTCAAAAAAGGTGTGTAGCTTCATGATAATCCAACTTAAGCGGTGGAAGTCAGTAGTAGTCTGTGTCAAAAAAATGATTAAAAATTTTCTTTAAATAGGTTGCTTATACACTAAAACCCTATTCTATTTAAACCGCCTCATGTAATTCTGGACCATTATTTCTAACAGAGTTGACTTGGCTACTAACAGTATAAGTTTTTAAAATGTCATCTTTGGGGGTCTGAAGCATATGGTGTATTTGATCAATTTCTAAATCACTTAACCATTCCTCCCACTGATCTTTGTATGGAAAAATGACAGGCATTCTGTTGTGGATTGGGGTCATTTCATGATTTGGGGCACAAGTAATAATGGAATAACTGAAAATGGGTGCAGGTCCCTTAGACCACACTTCCCAAATGCCGGCCATGACCATCAATGACTCATTTTTCATTAATATTCTGGTTGGAATTTTTTTCCCATCCTTTTTGATCCATTCATAAAAACTATCTGCTATTACCAGACACCTTCTTCTTCTAATGGGTCCTCGAAAAGAAGGTTTATCTTCTATGCCTTCACTTCGGGCATTTATCATCCGGCTTCCAATTTTTTCATCTTTTGCCCAAAAGGGAATTAATCCCCATCTGAGAGCCTGTAAGGTTTGAGGTTGTTCATCTGTTATGACAGGCGCATATTGAGTTGGAGCTACATTATAGTTGTGTTCAAGGGGTGCAGCTATATCAATATCACCAAATTGGGCTTTGAGTTGCTGCGGATCAGTACTAATAGAATATCTACCACACATTTTTGAAAATTATCGTTTGAAAGTTGATAAGTATACACTTTTTCACAACAATTAACGCATACTAAAAACAAAAAAATGGATCCCCTCCTCAATTTGTTTCTTCCTTAAAATAACACTTATTAACATTCACTTAAATTAGTTGGCAAAAACTTAACATTATCAAGGATTTATATTTTTGGATATCCACATAGAAATATGGATAAGTTGTCAGTTTAGCTGTTAGTTTTCCATACTTACTAAGAATCTAAAAAGTTAGATATATAGATAAGTATAGTTTGGTTAGTAATCTGGTGGATTATTCGAGTATAGTCCACAATTATTCCACTTTCAACAAAGATGTGAAGAAAGGATTGTTTGAATCGTGTAAAAAAACATAAATGCCTGAAAATAGATCAACTAGATTGTTGGTGAATTGTTGAAAAACTTACTTCTTTATTGATAGGTCGTTGGTAAGTTTTTATACGCTCAATAAACTAACATTTCCACAGCTATAATGATGAGGGGCTTTAAAAAAATAAATTAAAATAAATATTAATAGGACATAGATCAGCTTTTCAAAAGGTAGACCAAAACAAAAAGATTTACCTTTGTTTTTGTTTCAAAATTTTAAAGAATGGAGAATCAGGTACAAATAGAAGAATCAAAAAATACCTTAGCCCAATCAGATAAATCCAATAATAAATACCCTTCACTTGTAAAGGCTTGGCTAATAGCTGGCCTTGTTTTAATTTTTGTACAAGTAGTAGTGGGAGGAATAACCCGTTTGACGGGTTCAGGCTTGAGCATTACCAAATGGGAAATAGTGACTGGTACTCTTCCCCCTATGAATGAATTACAATGGCAGGAAGAGTTTGAATTGTATCAGGCCACCCCACAGTACCAAAAGATAAATGAAGGGATGAGCATGGCCGATTTCAAATTCATTTACTTTTGGGAATACTTTCATCGTTTGTGGGCAAGAATGATGGGCTTTGTATTTATCATCCCATTTGTCTTTTTTTGGTATAAGGGATACCTTAAAAAGCCTTTGTTAGGACGGCTTGGTATTGTTTTCTTACTAGCAGCCCTTGTAGCCTCATTTGGTTGGATCATGGTAGCCAGTGGATTGGTTAACCGGCCTTGGGTAAATGCTTATAAACTAACCATGCATTTGTCATTAGCTTTTATACTGTATAGTTATTTATTATGGACAACATTTAAAGTAATCGTGCCAAATAAACATGTTTTCCACAGTATATTGTTAAAAAGATGGAGCTTTTTTATATCTATATTAACAGGTTTTCAAATTGTATTAGGAGGCATCATGTCTGGAACAAAAGCTAGCCTATATTTTCCAAGCTGGCCAGATATGAATAATCAAGTTATTCCTGATGTTTTAAGAGATAAATCAGCCTGGATTGTGGAAAACTTTGTTAATTACGATGCGAATACATTTATGGTTGCCCTCATACAAATTAGCCATAGAACCACTGCTTATGCCTTGTTTTTCATAGGCTTAGCTTTTTTATGGAAGGTTTTTAAACGGAAACTAAATGATCGATTTCAATGGGCATCTATCTTGTTAGTAAGTATGTTAATAATTCAAATGACTTTAGGGATTTTTACTTTATTGTACAGTAAAGGGACTATTCCTGTTGGTCTTGGGGTTATGCACCAAGGAGGTGCATTATTGCTTTTGAGTGTTTCCTTATATCTATCGTATTTATGCAAGGGGAAAAAAAATATCACGTGATGTGGAAAACTTTGTGGAAAACCAAGGATGTTGTTGAAATAAGCATTTTTGCATGCTGAATTACAAGTCTTTATAATTATTTTGAATGCAAAAACTTATCCAGAGCTCATGGGGAAAATGTAGATAAGTGGATAATTCAGCGGGGAAAATATAAACCTAAATTAGGCCATTATTTTAGGCTTTGCATAGATACTTGTACTTGAATGTGAATTAATTTAAAGCTTTTATCAATGAGTAGCAAAAAAAATTAAAATCCTCAATTTTATATTTAATCGCTTAAAAATATAGTGGACCATAAATTAAAGATACCTTACTAGAAATGCCGATTTATTTACTTTCTGAAGATGAGATTAGTTTTCCACATCCTTCCCTGGCAACGGAAGATGGAATACTGGCAGTAGGCGGAGATTTATCGGCAGAAAGATTGATTTTAGCTTATCAATATGGTATATTCCCATGGTATAATCAGGGAGATCCCATTTTGTGGTGGTCACCGGATCCACGGTTTGTTCTTTATCCTGAAGAGCTGAAAGTTTCTAAAAGCATGCGACCTTATTTCAATCAAAACAAATTTGAATGCAGTGTCGATACCAATTTCGAAGCGGTCATTCAAAATTGCCAACAAAATAAAAGGGGAAACCAGGCAGGAGCCGGAACCTGGATTACAAAAGAAATGCAAGATGCGTATATAGAATTGCATAAACTGGGAATTGCCCATTCCATTGAAGTTTGGCAAAATAAGGAATTGGTAGGAGGCTTATATGGTTTGTCTCTGGGTAAATGTTTCTTTGGCGAATCCATGTTTACAAAGGTAAATAATGCCTCAAAGTTTGGATTTATCTATCTGGTTCAAAAATTAAAGGAAAAGGGATTTTGGTTAATTGACTGCCAGCAAGAAACCCAGCATTTGGCTAGTTTGGGGGCAAAAGCAATTCCTCGTTTTCAATTTCTGGCATTGCTAAAAAAAAATGAAGAGGAAGAAAGTAATATTGGGACATGGACTGATTGGTTGTCTACATAGAAATTTTCAGGGAATTATCTTTTTGTCATTCAAGTAATAAGTAAGAAAATCAGACTAAATGAATAAGCGATTTACTCTTCAGTTGGTCATTTTTGTTATATGTACATTGGGACTTAGTTCTTTTACATCCGAAAGGAATACTTATCCGACTGATTATTTTATATCTCCAGTCAAGTCGGTAATTCGCTTATCTGGTACATTTGGGGAGTTGCGTTCAAATCATTTTCATGCAGGTATTGATATTAAGGGATACATTGGCCTACCCCTTTATGCTATTGCAGATGGATATGTTGCCCGCATAAAAATTCAAGCTGCAGGTTATGGTAGAGTTTTGTATATCAATCATCCAAATGGGTACACTTCTGTTTATGCCCATATGAATGAATTTGTCCCTGAGTTGGAGAAATATGTCAAGCAAATACAATATGAAAAAACTAGGTTTGAAGTAGATTTATATCCACCTGTTGATTCTTTCCAGTTTAAGAAAGGGGCCTTGCTGGGGAAAATGGGAACTACGGGCTATTCTTTTGGCCCTCATTTACATTTTGAAATAAGAGATACCAAAACAGATAAGCCTTTAAACCCTCTTTTATTTGGATTTAAAGTAGAAGATAACCTCCCTCCTCGAATGCATCAGTTGAGAATTTATCATTTGAATGAAAAAGCAGAAACAGAACATGCTTTTACTGAATCATTGGTCTGGAAAAGAGGACAATATGGGGTACGAAGTGATACCATTAATGTTGCTGATGACCGTGTAGGCTTGGCTTTAAAAGTCTATGACCATATGAATGGGGTAAGAAATTGGAATGGTATTTATGATCTAAAAACATATGTTGATGATTCCTTAATGCATAGTTTTGAAATGGAAGCTTTTGGATTTGACGAAAGCCGTTACCTGAATGCTCATTTGGATTATGAAGAGCAAGTAAGTAAAAAGAGTTTTTTTAATCGATGTTACCTTTTGCCTGGAAATAAACTTAGTATTTATTCGGGGAGTGATGGCATTCTTCAATTACCTCCTAATCAGAGTACAAAAATTAATATGGTGGCCAGTGACGTAGCAGGTAATAAGTCAGAGTTAGAATTTTGGATAAAAAATACGGGAAAGAAAATCAGCAAAAAAAGTCCACACATTTTCAATTATGTGTTGCCTTTTAATGAAGAAAGTATCATTGACAATTATCCTCTTTTTCTTCATTTCCCAGAAGGTACCTTTTATGAAAACCTATATTTGAAATATCATGCTGCCAAGGAAAAATCTTCCAATGTATTTTCAGCAGTTCATAGTATACACCACTCTACTACTCCTGTCCATAAGTATTTTAAAATTGGAATTCAAGCCCCCAATATTCCTGATTCTCTGAGATCAAAAGCCTTTATCGCCTATTGTGATACCGATCAGGAGATCATCAATTTTGGCGGCACCTGGAATGGAGATACCCTTATTACATATAGTAGATCCCTGGGAGATTATTCCATCATGATGGATGAGGAAGCCCCTACTATTATACCGGTTTCTTTTAGAACAGATATGAGCCGTTCCAGCCGAATAAGATTTAAAATTGAAGATAATCTTCCTACCAGTGGTTCTGCCAGAGGCCTTCGATACCAGGCTTATATTGATGATCAGTGGGTATTAATGGAGTATGACTATAAAAATGATTTGCTGACCTATCGCTTTGATGAACAGATTGGTCGAGGTAAACACCAATTTAGATTAGAAGTGTCCGATGATAGAAATAATGTGAAAGTCTTTGAGCGTAGTTTTACCAGGTAGTAATAATTAGAGCAATGCCACTGGCATCGCTCTAATTATTACTTAATTTTTTACCCAACCCTTTTTTATTTCTTATCCGTCTCATTAATAAAATGATTGACGATGCAAGCAGTATTTAGAATATGTCTTTTTTCTCTATTATGTATAGTAACTATTGGTTGCAAAAAACAAGAGTTGGAACCTTGTAATTCCATATTGCCTCAACCAGATTGTGTTTGTAATTTTTTATATGATCCAGTTTGTGGATGTGATGGGGTCACCTACCCAAATGCTTGTGCTGCCGAATGCAGTAGTATTTTTAATTATAAAAAAGGGAAATGTAAAGATTAGTGATATATGGTTTGCCACCCGCCGGGCGACAAACCATATATCACTAAATCCGCATACCGTTTTAAACTAAAAACAGTATGTGGATTTTATAGAATTATTTCGTGTGCCTTATTGGAAAACATGAGTCATCCCGAAAAATGAAGGGATGAAAAATAAAAGGCCTTTTGTTAACTTTCGAGGAATAACCACAAACTTCGAAAAAGACAAAAGGCCT
>JANQPA010000063.1 GCA_028285545.1 Saprospiraceae bacterium
AATAACCCAATAACCCAATAACCCAATAACCCAATAACCCAATAACCCAATAACCCAATAACCCAATAACCCAATAACCCAATAACCCAATAACTAACATGGGGATTATACAAAGACAAAGCATAAAACGATCGATTGTTTCCTACCTGGGCACGCTGATAGGAGTGATCAGTATGATCTTTATCTACCCTTTGGAATACGAGGTGTATGGTTTTCTGCAGTTTTTGATTGCTGTGGCTACTTTTTTGTGGCCTTTCGCTTCCCTGGGGGGGACGGTACCCTCTATCCGTTATTTTAGAAACTTTAAGAGTGAAGATAATAATAATGGGTTTTTAGGATTTCTATTATTATGGCTGCTGGCAGGGATAAGCGTTTTTACTATTCTGGGAATAATTTTCAAGGAGCCTTTGTTTGATTTTCTACATATGCTCAATTTTAAAAGGGATTATTTCGCGGACCATGTCCTGACCATTTATCTCCTTTGTATCCTGATCATTTTTATACAATTACTCCTGGCTTACACCAGTAATTTTAACCGAATTGTGATTCCTAATGCCATCTTTAATCTGGGTATAAAACTAGGGATTCCTATCTTGGTGATATGCTATTACTTTGATTTACTGGATGATGAGCGGGTTAAATGGTTGTTGCTGGGTTTATATTGCTTAATACTGGTGGGTTTATTTGTTTATTTGGCCAGTCTTGGAGGACTCAATTTAAAAGTCAATTTTAAATTCCTGAATAGAAAATTGATGAAGGAAATGCTCAATTACGCACTCTATGGTGTTTTGGGCAGTATAGGGACCGTTTTTGCTTTTACGATTGATACGGTAATGGTAGCACCTATGACAGACTTTGGAAAGGGAGGAATATATACCATCGCCCTATTTATTGGGAACTCGATAGCCATTCCTTTTGCAGCCATCAATGGTATTGCTGCCCCCATCATTTCTACTGCATGGGGTAAAAACGATACTGAGGAAATATCAAAAATATACAACAGATCCTCCATCATCTTATTTACAGTAGGCGTATTTATTATGGCCTTGGTTTGGCTGTCGCTCGATGACATATTCAGCTTAACCGCCAATTACGAGGAATTAATCGCCGGGCAGTATGTAGTCCTAATTATTGGTCTGGCTCGGGTGGTGGATATGACAACTGGAGTGAATGGATCGATTATCGGTTATTCTAAATATTACCGCTTCAATTTACTAGCACTATTGGTGCTGTCCTTTAGTAATGTGTTCATTAATTACGCTTTGATTCCGATTTATGGCATTACCGGAGCAGCTATTGCCACAGCCATTTCCATTGCCCTTTTTAACATTATCAAATACCTCTTTATTTGGATTACCTTTAAAATGCAGCCGGTGCGCTTGAATTATTTATGGATTTTATTATTGGCAGGTATCGCTTATTTCCTTCCTAGTCTGTTGCCTTCCACAGGAATACCTCTTCTTAATGTGATTATCAAATCGGGAGTAGCAGGGCTTTTGTTTGTAGGGCCTTTGTTATATTTTAGACTGGTGCCTGATATTAATGAATTTATTGAGCCTTATTGGAAGAAATTAAGAAAAAGGATGTAAAAATTGGGCAAAAATGCTACCTTATTTATTACAGATGGCGACCCTTTAGAAAAGCACATTGATTTTAAAAACATTTTAACGATGGATGGCAGCCCCTTTAAGACAGCAGACATGTAAGGTTGTATAAGAAATTTCCGGACCGTCAGCCAGGATTAAAAAAATTAATTATTCTGAAAAAAATAAGTTGTTTTCTGATCTTATTCTATCCCGTTTTTTTAATGGGACAGATTATTCCTTCGCTTGAATTAAGCACTAAAAAAGGCTTATCTATTGAGGGCATAAAGATTGATGAGAATAGTCGGCAAAATTTTAAAGAGAATCCACCACTTTTTTCATTTGTTTTAAATGAAAAATTGTATTACAGCTTTGATGCCAAAGTTAGAAAAAAAGATGAGCCCTGGCTGCTGCAATTTCCTGGATTTGAGGTTCGGGTTGGGGCTTTAGAGCATCCACAAGCTGGAGAAAAATTTGAGATTAAGTTCATCAATCAAAGCCGTGATACCCTTGTTCTGGAAAACTTTGTTCCTCTTGGTGAGGATAAAAACCAGGTACACATTACTGGACTGGGAGATCACCGCTTGTCGAGGACCCATCTGTTCATACCAGGGAAAAGCCCAGTAAATATTATCGTGCCAGATAATGCCTGGGAATTGGGTTATGGTAGCATAAACATCAAAAATAAATTTTCTCTAGCTGGGCTCAGTAGGCGTATCAGTTGGAATGAAAAGACTCAGCGAAGGCGCTTTGAGACCCTTCTTTTTCCAGGTGGCTCTGTCAAGTACTCATTGTGGTTGGATATTTATGAAGGCAGATGGCAGGAGGGATTGAAAATGTTTTTTCAGGAACGCTATTTATATGACCTGCCCATTCCTTTTGAAGATAGCTTATATCAGCGGAAAGACCTTAAATGGATTCGTCACGCCTATGCCATGCATCTGATAATGGCCTGGGATCATCAATTTTATGATCATTCAAAAGGAGGATATCAAATGGATGCCTTCCTTGATCGAGCCCAAAAATTGTATGGAGGTGATGACATTATAGGTTTGTGGCCGAATTGGCCGATGTTAGGCCTGGACCAGCGCAACCAATGGGATTTGTACAGAGATATGCCAGGAGGTACTCAAAAACTCCAAGAGCTGGCACAACGATTTAGAAGTAAAGGAACGAGATTTTTTATCAGTTATAACCCATGGGATGAAAGTACACGCTGGGAAGATCACCATAGTGGAATGTCAGATATGATCAAGGCTGTAAGTGCAGATGGTGTTGTGCTGGACACGGAAGGTAAATCTACTCCTGAACGACAATTGGCAGCTGATAAGGTTAGGGATGGAGTAGTGATGTATAGTGAAGGAATGGCAGTTCCCAAAGACATGCCTGGAATTTTGGCCGGAAGAGTTCATAATGCTTTGTATTATCCGCCATTGCTAAATCTCAATAAACTAATCCGACCTGATTTTGCAATTTTCAGAGTAGCTGAACTGAATAAGGAAAGGATTCGAAGGGAATATGCCCTTTCCTTATTTAATGGATATGGAACAGAGCTGAACATCTTCCGGCCTGGTCGGCCATACTGGGCAGATGAAGATTATCGCTTTTGGGGAAAAACGCTGCGAATCCTCAGAGAAAATACCAGCAATTTTAATTCTCAGGATTATAGACCATTATACCCTTCAGGTGTAGACAAAATTTATATCAATTACTGGCCTTTACCAGAGAAGGAAATATTCACCATCTTTAGTTTATTGCCGGAAGGCTTTTCGGGCCCCCTTTTTCAGCTTTCTCCTAAAAAGGGATATCATCTAGTAGATTTGTGGCATCATGAAGAAATCCTGGCCGATACCATCGCAAATAGATTAGAAGTGGCAGTTAAAATAGAAGGATTTTCCAATTATTTTTTGGGCACCAATAATGAAGGAGCTGTAGGTGGAATTGCCTATTTGCCCGAAGTAATATCTGCATCCAGGCTTGGAGACCAACTCAGTTTTTCTGCCAAAGAGGGGGATTATATTAAAATCTGGCCGGGAAATCCAACTTATGAGAAGGAAGAAAAAGCAAAGCGATTCGGAATTCATAAACAAAGTATCAGGCTAATGGATCACTTTGGTCGCTACGAGGGCAAGTTTGTTATTCAAGTATTTAAAAATGAAGAATTGCTGGATGAGAAGATACTCTTTTTACCTCATGGAACTGCCCGTTTAGTGAGCAAAGTACAGCCTACTCAAGGTGTTGGAAAAACACCGGAAGGGATGGTGAAAATTCCGGGAGGTCCTTTTCAAATGAAGGTTACCTTTGGTGATAATTTTATTCCCAATCCAGTAGATTATCCGAAAGGAGAAATTAACTTTCCTTCCTTTTATATGGACAAGCATCCGGTAACCAACCTGGATTTTAAAGCCTTCCTGGATCATTCCCATTATCGTCCTTTGGATACTACAAATTTTCTAAAACATTGGAAAGATAATCAGATACCATCCGGACAAGAAAATTTTCCAGTCATATATATAAGCTATGAGGATGCTAAGGCTTATGCCAAATGGGCGGGTAAGCGCTTACCCAGCGAAATGGAATGGCAGTATGCTGCCCAAACGCCTGATCTGAGGGAATGGCCTTGGAGTAAAAAAAACAATGTTCAAAGAGAACAAAAAGTGATTACCAACACGCTTACAGTGTCAAAACTCCAGGTAGACTCTGAATTATGTAATACTGGGACGGGATCGCTTTATCCGGTAGGATCTTATCCCAAGGGAGCTAATCCCTTTGGCCTGGAAGATTTGGTGGGTTGTGTTTGGCAAATTTGTAATGATGTTTATGATAATGGGACTAATTATTTCTGTATTTTAAAAGGAGGAAGCTATTTTCTTCCTGCCTCAAGTTGGTGGTATGTAGAAGGTGGACCAAGAGAATTAACTTATTCTCAGAAACTACTTAGGGTATCACCTGGTTTTGAACGGAATGCGGCTACAGGTTTTAGATGTGTTGTTGATAGTAATGAGTAATGAGTAATGAGTAATGGGTATTGGGTATTGGGTATTGAGACAGAATTATTCCTCATTCAAAATTTATTCCCTGTCTCATCCTGAAAAATTTTACAATAAAACCATTTTTTACATGTCCATTCGACATTCTTTTTTATTAGCAATTGTAATTATTATTTTCAGTTGCCAGAGCAGGCACAAATTGACCATTGGCCTAATTACAGGAGGAAGTCAGCCCTCTGAGGAAAAGGCCTGGCTGCAATTTGCTGAACAAAATCTGGCGGAAGATCTACATATCTTGAGCTGGCAGGAAGTTGCTTCCGGCCAGGTAGCATTGGATGATTATGATATACTTTGGTTTCATCAAATTGAGCCAGACGAACCCCTAGAAGCTGTTGCTGCTAAAGATTTAATCCTAAAATATATTGAACAGGGAGGCCGGATGATTTTGGATATGGAGGCTGTTCGACTGCTAAACAGTTGGAAAATAGAATCAGAACCTTTTCAAACACAAACAGATACCATCACAGATACAGGTTTTGGCCGGCCACTTGGGTTTCATGCTTTTAAGGATCATCCCTTATTCACTGGATTACATGGAGGAGCTTATCCTTGGAAATCAAAGGAAGATCACATCGTACGAAAAACTGGTTTTTTTGGTCCCACCCTCCCTGCTCATCCTGAAGCTAAGGTGATCGGCATTCAATGGACTTATATTACCTTTCATAGGAATGCCAAACTGGTATTAGAATATCCTGTAGGACAAGGGACAATCCTGGCTGTTGGAGCCTATTCTTACTTCGAGCCAGAAAATTACAATCAGCATGAACTCCGCCATTTTTATCAAAACGCTGTCAAATATCTAATAAATAGAGATCATAAAAATGCACATTACTGGACCTATGAAAAACAAGAGGTGCTGCAAGATTCACTACTCTCGCCTAAAGAACCTATACCACCTGCCCAAAAATGGACTATTCCCAACTGGTCGATACATACTAAAAGCGCTGAGCCGGGCAACTCCTTTGTAGATCTGGCAGGTAGACGAATTTTGGTCATGGGGCCCGAAAAAGGAGGGATTGATGAAATTTGGACGCACCCTTTTATGGCTGCCAGGGATCTTAAAACAGGATTAGTCAGGGATGGTAAGATAAATTGGCTTGATCAAGCCAAATCTAAGCTCACGATCTCCCCCGAGTTATTACTTCGTGAATACCAGGTGGATGGTCAATTGGTTAAAGAATACACAACGGTTTCCTTTGACCAACCGATTGCTCTTCTTCATTATGAGGTACCTGATGAATTAGAAATTGATGGCCTTGTTTTTCAGTGTACATTCAATGGTCGTTATATGTGGCCTTATGATGAAACAGCTACAAAAAGTATAACCTACCAATATGATTCCCTTAGCCAAACGCTGGCAGTGGCTGCTCAGGATGATAACCTTTGTACTTTACTTGGTTTTAGCAATAAACCCAACCAGTATAAGATTGGGCAATATGAAACTTTTGATCAAGAAGAAGACCTTGAGCCTACCATAATTAAAACCGATAAAACACAATTGGTGAGTCGATTTTATTTCGACCAGCAGAGTTTTGGGCAAAACCTGGATTTTTTTCTTGGAAGTGGTGATGAAGGCATGGAGGAAGTAGTAAAAATGTATCAAAAAAACCTTTCACAATTAAACAGTCTGTATGAGCAGACGAATAAATATTACCGTGATTTACAGGAACAAAAACTGAGTATTAATAGTCCTGACCAGATTTTTAATAAAGGATATCGCTGGGCATTGGCAAGAACGGATCAGTTTTTCCAAACAACCCCTGGGATCGGTACCACACATATGGCGGGCTTTGGCACTACTGCCAGAGGATGGAATGGCCGACATGAGGTTAGTGGTCGGCCTGGTTATGCCTGGTATTTTGGGCGGGACGGAGAATGGAGTGGAATGGCAGTTAATGCCTATGGAGATTTCAATTGGGTGAAGGAAATGCTAAAAGTATTTGAACGATACCAAAATTTAAATGGTAAAATCTTTCACGAACTGACTACCAGCGGTGCTGTACATTACGATGCGGCTGATGCCACCCCTTTGTATGTAGTTTTGGCTGCACACTACCTGAAATATTCTAATGATCAGGAATTCATTCAGACGCTTTGGCCCAGTCTTAAAAAGGCCATTGATTTTTGTTATACAATGGACACGGATGGAGATGGGTTGATTGAAAATACCGATGTAGGTCACGGGTGGATTGAGGGAGGAGCCTTATTCGATGTACATACGGAATTTTACCTGGCGGGGGCCTGGGCCGCCTGCCTGGAGGCCGGAGCTTATCTGGCTGGGATTTTAAATAAAAAAGAATTAGAGAGCCAGTACAAAGAAGAAGCCAGCAGGGTAAAATCCATTATTGACCAGGAGTTTTGGGATTCCACCAATCATTATTTTTATAATGGCAAATACCAAGATGGCTCTTTTCAGGAAGAAGCGAGTGTATTACAATCCGTTCCGGTGTATTTGGGGGCTATTTTAGACAGCTCCAAAGCCAGGGCAGCTCTTTCTACCTTTGCAGACCGGTCTATGACCACGGATTGGGGAATTCGTATGATTGCCAATGATAATCCAAGCTATAATCCGGGTTCTTATCATGCGGGTATGGTTTGGCCGCTGTATGGCGGCTGGGCTTCCCTTGGAGAATATGAAACAAGGTATTATAACAGCGGATTTTTCCATTTTTATACCAATTTGTCCAATTACTTATATTGGGGAAAGGGTAGTGTGGAAGAGACACTCCATGGAGATGTATTCCGGCCGGCAGGAGTTTGCAGCAAGCAATGCTGGTCCGAAACAATGGTCTTATTACCTATTATTGAGGGGATGTTGGGACTTCGTCCGGATGCACCAAATCATAAAATAACGATAAGTCCTCGATTTCCGATATACTGGCCTTTTGCGGAGGTGAAAAATATTCGAATGGGCAATGCACTTTTAGACCTTAATTGGATAAAGGAAGCCGGAAAAACCATCATCCAATTAAAAAGAACGGATACTGAAGGGCCTGCCATCGAGGTTTCATTAGAACCTGCTTTTCCACTAGGTTCTCAAATTACCAGCCTACAATTAAATGCTAAAGATCATTCTTTTGAAACCCAGCAGGGGCCTGAAAGTGTCGACCTGTATCTTTCTCCTTTTTCTATGGCAAGCGGAGAAGAAATAGAAATATCTATTAAACATTCCGGAGGGATGGGGATAGGTCCGCTTACCCTATTACCTGAAGAGAATGCCGAAAGTGAAGGAGCGAGAATATTGTCGCAGCAAATTACTGAGGATCAATGGACACTGAATTTTGATGGAATAAGTGGAAAGCTTTATCAGGCCGTGATCTGGTCAGAAGAGGAAATAAATGAGGTTTCAGGAGGAAGAATTACCAGTAAAGGAGGCGATTTATACAGAATTGAATTTGTAGGGCCCGCAAAACTTGTAATTCAAAGATGAGACTGGTGTTTCATTGTATGGGAAACCAAATCATCATAGATCCATTCCCACGGTTATTCCAGGCATAATAGGGTATGAGCTGTAGTTTTTGTTTGGCCACTTCTTCGCCTTTTTTTCTAAAAGCCGGAATTTTTATGCTGATAATGTTATTCAATTTACCGGTATCGATAATTCCTGTTGCAATTTGCTCCAGATCAGGATCATTATTCAAAAAGAAATCCTGGACTTTACTACCCTGGTCTACCTCTTCAGCACAGTATACCAGGGGCCCGCGAGTAACAGCCAAACGATTGATATTAGATTTTACTTCTTCAATACAGCGATTAAAACGTACTGGCATGGGCAAATATAATTGAACTACATCCCCAGCCTTCCATTCTCTATTGATAGTGGCAAATCCCTTTTCGAGGGTAATTTCTTGTGGCTTACCGTTTACCTTTATCTGCCAGGGTGCAGCATTGGTTTGGACATAATCATACAACTTCCCAGGTACAAATTGTTCTCCAATCCATGTTGGAATTCTTAATTTTAGACTAAATGTTTGTTTTGATTCTGGGTGGATAGTCAGTTGGATATTTTCATCAAAAGGGTAATTGGAAATTTGCTTGATGGCCACCTTTCCTCCAGGCAAAGGTATATTGGTAGAATTACTGGCATATAGGCTAATATAAATTTCATCTTCAGTATGAGCATACATCATCCCGGAGACCTGGGGGATCAGCCGGGCGATATTGGAAGGACAACAAGCGGTATTAAACCAGGGTGAGCGGCCAGGGTGGCCGTGGTTAAAGGGAGTTTCTCCATCCGCTTCCAAAGGATTGACATAAAAGAATTTATTACCTTCCAGATTAACACCAGCCAGGGCATTATTGAACAAAGCTACTTCTGCCACATCCATGTACCTTGCATCTTTATGCAATAAAAACATGCGGTAATTAAAAAACACATTTCCCACTGCGGCGCAAGTCTCATTATAGGCTTCTTTATTGGGAAGGACATATTCTGGCCCAAAACCTTCAATTCCGTGCATGGCCCCTAAACCTCCGGTGATGTGCATCTTGGTGTCGATGATATTATGCCAAATTTTATCCAGAGCAGCCCTATATTCATTTGTTCCGGCCTGAGCTCCAACGTCGGCCATGCCAGAGTAAAGGTAGGCTGCACGTACAGCGTGACCAACAGCTTTATCCTGGTCTGCTACTGGTTTATGCTGCTGGGAATAAGTAGCAGACAAATAACCTTCTCCGTCAGGAATGTAGGTTTTGCCTCTAATGTCAAGAAATTTTTTGGCCATTTTTAAATACAACTTATTATTGGTTACTTGGTAGAGTTTAACGAGCGCCAATTCCAATTCCTCATGGCCAGGGGCCTGATTAACGGGTTTTCCCCCATTATAATTGGGATCACCCTCAAAGAAAACCCTATTAATATGTTTTGCATTTTTTTCGGCCACTTTTAGCCACTTTTCTTTACCAGTAGCCTGATAATAAGCAATAGCTGCTTCGTACATATGCCCCATGTTGTACAATTCGTGGCTGTGCAAGACAAAGGAATAGGGCTTGTCTCCCATGCCGCCACCACCCCAATGATCATGATCTTTAGATACACCGGTGGTATGGGCTACATATAGATAACCATCATCCTTTTGAGCATTGCTGATCACCTCAATGATATCATCCAGTCTTTTTTCTAGGAGAGGATCAGGGTTTTCCATCAACAATAAGGCAGCTCCCTCCATTACCTTATATAAATCGGAAGATATATAGCGATGAGGAAAAGGCAAATCAGTTGAATCTCCATTCAGGAATTTTCCGGCTTTTTTTAGATTCTCAACAGCTGGTAAAGTTTTGTCTAATGCAAAAGGCACCAAAACTTCTGCCTGTCTCTTCAAGCGTGCTTGCCAAAAATTATCTTCTAAATCTACTTTATTAAAAGGTATGGGTTTCAGGGAATAAGCACTAGCAGGGACAGGAGATTTTTTTTCTGTCTGCTGGGAAGTACAGGCTGGTAGAAACAGAAGGAGGCTCCATATAAAGATTATTTTTTTGGATAGGATGATACTTTGAATAAAATTAATAATCATATTGAAGACTATTTAGATATTAGAATTACCTCAACCTCCTCCAAAATCCTTCATGCAATTCTGGAATATTCATCAATATTCGCCAATGATTAGGATAATAATTATTTACTCGATTGCCTAGTCCCTTAACCCAACCCAGGCCGTGATTTTCAAATTGTATCCTTTGCCAGCCTTTGGGGATGCTCTCATTAGGTAGCTTATCTTTTTTTAGAAAATGGAGTGCTTGCAGTTCGTCTAAGGTAACCCTTGGAACTTCCTTAGAACACGATAAACTAAAGGCCCATGCTGGATCAGGAACCAATTTTTGTTGCTTGAGGATTCCCAGTGGCGTTCCCAACTGAATTTTTGAAATATTGCTTGCCAATGTCAATGTCCTTTCTTCCAAATGTTTGGGCAAGATAAAAATTTGCCCTGTTTTTTCATTTAAAAAAGCAGATATAGCTACTTCTGGATCAATCCAGGGAGACAAAGAGGCCAAGGTATTTTTAGACACTTTTTGCCAGAGGCCCATAGATTTAGGCTTTTTGGATTTGGGATTAGGAGTAAAAGCTCCCTCTTTCCGAAAGCAGGCCAGGTAAAATCCTTCTCCTTTCGTTTTATGTGGATAAAATTGATAACCAACTGATCTTTTAGTAATTCCCCAGTTATGAGGTAATTCTAATTCCAATGCTTGAAAACCAAACTCTTTACTCAGCCAGATGGCATTCTCCTCATTTTCTTTTGAATTAAAAGTACAGGTACTATACAGCAAAAGCCCACCTGGTTTTAACAATTGTATTGTGTCAGCCAATATTTTCTTTTGTCGTGCAGTACAATGGTGAACATTGTCAGGAGACCACTCCTGTGCGGCCTTCGAATCTCTTCTAAATAGGCCCTCCCCAGAACATGGGGCATCTACTAAAATGACATCGAAAAAGGATCCTATTCTTGATAAACCTTGGGCATCATGATTGCTGCTAAATACATTGGAATAGCCCCATTTGGCAATGTTCTGTTTTAATATTTGATACCGATTATGGATTACTTCATTGGATAATAATATACTTCCTTTGGATAAAATGGAGGCTAGTGCAACCGTTTTACCGCCTGGGGCAGCCGCTAAATCCAGTACATTTAAATCCTCATTTAGATCTACACACTGTCTTAGAACTTCTGCGACAAACATAGAGGAGGCTTCCTGAACGTAATAGGCACCTGCATGAAATAGGGGGTCAAGAGTAAAAACAGGACGAAAAGGAAGGTAATATCCATTCTTATTCCATGGAACATGTTCCAATTTCGGAATGGGAAAGACCTTTTTTGGATTGAGATGAATGCTGACGGGTGGGGGAGTAGTCAGAGACTGGAAAAAGGCCTCACTTTCAGAACCTAATTGTTGTGTGATTTGCTGTACAAACTGATCCGGTAAGTTCATAGGGTAAAGATAGGGAACTAATTTATAGTTTAGAGTGATGCCGGTCTACCGACCGGTATCACTCTAAACTCTATCTTTATTCTAATTATTCAAAGCCCAATCATACTCATGATAACTTACCTTGGCACTAGACTTTACTCCCACTTTGGCATATTTGGCAATATATTCCTGTATCTTACCAAAATCACCAGCATACCATTCGAATATTTTGGAGATTTTGATGTTGTCAGATTTTAAATTATTAAAGCCAGCATTATTGATAAACTTTTTGGTCTGCTGTTCCAGTAAAGTCTCTAAATTTTGACCGGTGAAGGCTTTATTTAGCAATGGAGGACAAGAACGAGCTGCACAATTTACAGCAAAATGAATTCTAGCATCCTTATATTTTGGACGGAGGATATCGTTTTCGATGTTATTTAAGGAATAAGTTTTGTCACCCAGCTTAATCCACTTTACATCCCAGGCTTTTCCTCCATGTAAATCCATGATACTTTTTACAGGATAATTATCTACGATCAATTTCACAGTGAAAGCATTATAGGCATTGATCCAATAAGCCATTTTGTGGGCTCTTGGCCAATTTGCCTGGACCGGGTATTTGGCTAACTCGGCTAAATAAGCTTCGAGCTGAGCCTTATCCTTTTTAAGACCAGCATAATTTACTTTTCCAGTAGCACTTACATGCTTTTGAAGTAATTGATTCCAGGGAGTATGATCAGGTCCTGCTTTATCAAGACCTGACATATTAAGCAAAGGCAAAATCGCAATCAGTAATGCGAAAAATTTTAAGTTTTTCGTTTTCATTTATAGAGTCTTTTTATTGCTAAAACTCCTAACAGGGGCATTCTGTTGCGCGGTTTGGCCTAAGTTGTTGGGTTTCGGACATTTTTAACGGAACCCTAACGTAGTAAAGCAAAATTTCCAGTCATTACCTCAGTAAAAGTTTGAATAGAAGTGTCTATTGGTACAGATCTATACCTGATGTAATAAACATAAGCGGTGGAGGCGACTTCGGAATTTTTATATTTTCCATTCCAACCTCTTTTGGCATCCTTAGATTGAAATAATAGGGTTCCCCAACGATCAAAAATTCTCATTTCAAATTCCTGAAAGCCACAATTGCTGGAGGGAGCGAACAGGTCATTTACTCCATCTCCATTTGGCGAAAAGGCATTGGGTACATAAAGCTTACATTGATCGGCTGCAAGATTAGTTTTGGGATTATGAAACTCTGAAAATGTAGCAGAGCCCATAAGGAGGGTAAACAGCAGCATACCCACTGTTGATAGATAATTAGGTCCTCTCATTCTCTTTTTTGCCAAAAATATAAATTAATGACGTATATGAAAAAGTATTTTTTGTATTCCCCGCAGTCAATTACGATACGGTATGCTAAGAGAAGGAATGGCTGGCAAATTCTTTTTTTATGGCATGAATTAAAGCATCATTATTTTCATTTTCGGGCATGGGAAATACCAATTGTTGGTAATCAGAAAGATTGGCTTTTACCGCTATTTGATCTAAAGATTGAAGAAATAGAAATAGGTCTTCTAAAACCGGCAAATTTTCTCCTTTAGAAATAGCATCCAGAGCAGCAATACAATCTTTTTTAGTTTTCACCAAAAACACTCCTTTACAAAGCCCATAATAAGGATGGCCAAAAACTATGGCGTTTTTGCCTCTAAACAAAGCCTCCCAGCCGGCACTTCCTGTAGCAGTTACCACAGCTATGCAGTTGTTTATGAGGTCAAAAGTGTTAACAGATTTGGAGAGAAGTTTGACATTTCTGAGTTTGGCCAGGTCATCATAATAATCAACATCACGATATAAGGCTGATTGTCTGGGGTTTTCTTTTACTAAAATCAACACATCATCGGGTACAATGGCTGAGAGCATTTCTACAATAAGCTGTTGATCCATATAGGCACCTGCTCTTGGGCCTGTAGATACTTCAGGCTGTAAATGTAAAGCGACATAAAGGAATTTTTGATCCTTAGGAATGGTATTTCCAGATAAGGCCTTTAACCTGGCTTTCAGGTGTCTTTTTTTGATCTGGTTGACCAGGAATTTTTTTCCAAAATAATTGATCATATCGTAAAGACCTTTCCAGGAGAAGTAAGTATTGAGATTCTGTAAGTTCTTTTTTAGCTTAGCTTTCCTTCGCATATTCTTCATCTTCCGATACTTCCTTCTGGATTCTTTTTCAAATCCTTTTGACATATAAAAGGGAGTAAGGTCTTTACTATCGATTCCCATTTGCTTATTCCAGATAGCTTGCGCCGGAATGGAAAGAGAATCAATGGAAATGCTTAGCTCTTCAGTCTTGGGGTTTTCTTGATAAATTCTTTCTAGCTTTTCTTTTAAGCCAATAGGATGTTTATCCCAATCATTCCATAAAGCGGTAAGTCCGGTAGCAAAATTGTCAAGGAATAGGAAGGGCCTGTTATGAATTTTGCATAGTTCATAAATGGGATAATCAAAAGGACTGTGAGGTAAGATGTCAAATAAGACTAATTGGATGTCTTCCTGACTGAGTTTATGATTCCAGTAGCGAAGGGTTCGAAGGTAGCGTTTGCGAAACATTTCATGGTTTAGATGAAAATGTCCAAGCCTGGAATTCATGGCCATGACGTGACTTTCTGTATTTTTTAATCGGTCAACCAGCTCTTCATCGATGGGTATGTATTTATTGAAATCGACATCTTTAAAAAAATTGAGATAGGCAACATCCACAATTTCAACAACCTCCTTTAGGTCTTCTGGTATTTCGGTAAGGAAATGAGTAATCCAATAAATCTTTTCTAAGTCCAATTCCCTGCTGAGTCTGGGAATGAATTCTCGGAGAAAAAAATAATCAAAGCCTCGGATAATCGCTGTTCTCATGAAAAGGTTGTTGATTTCTGCTGCCAGTATTTCTAAAAAACCACAAATATAAAACCCAATACCCCAATAATTAAAGTAATTTATCAAATGAAAGAGGAGTGCCTGCTTTCAGGTCATATTTCGCGGCATGTCCAAGGACTAAATCCAGGTATTTAGGCTCAAGCCCATCACCTGGACGGATCACTTTTAAATTTTCCATGCTAAATGACTCACCTGCTTTAATATCTTTAGAAATATAGATGGATCGTTTGAAATTTTTACTTTTTTGTTCTTTTTGCTGGATATTAAATTGCGGCTGGCCAAGGGCTAGAAAGGCTCTTTCACTTTCAATAACCAGCGCTTTTAATTCTTGAGGCTCCAATGAAAAGGCGCTGTCTACTCCTCCATCCGCTCGGCTTAGGGTAAAATGTTTTTCAATCACTCTGGCACCCAGGGCAGTGGCTGCAACGGGAGCACCAATTCCCATAGTATGATCGGATAAGCCAATGATGCATTCCGGAAATATTTTTTGCAAAACTGGTATGGTTGATAAATTGGAATTTTCGGGAGTAGCCGGATAAGTACTGGTGCATTTGAGTAAAATAAGTTCCTTGCATCCATTTTCCTTCAGCACTTGTACCGATTCGAATACATCCGCAATGGTACTAACTCCTGTTGACATGATGACAGGCTTACCTGTCTGAGCTACTTTTTTCAATAAGGGATGATCTGTATTTTCAAAAGAGGCGATTTTATACAATTCTACTTCTAATTCTTCCAAAAAATCTACTGCTGTGGCATCAAATGGAGAGCTAAATGGAATCAAACCTCTTTTTCTGGCATGCTGGAAAAGCTGGGGGTGCCATTCCCAGGGGGTATAGGCCAACTGATACAGGTCATGCAATTCTTTTCCTTTCCAGAGAGAGTCTTCATCTTTAATGGTATAGGCTCCTCTTAGGGTCATGGTATCAGCAGTATAGGTTTGTAATTTTATGGCATCTGCCCCAGCTTCGGCAGCTGCATCGATGATTTTTAAGGCTCGTTCAATAGATTGATTATGATTCCCAGACATTTCGGCAATGATGAAAGGCCGATGGTTAGGAGCTATTATTTTATGATTAATTTTAATAGAATTCATATTCTCTATTTGGGTATTTTATTAATAAAAACCAAACAAGGGGTACCTTGTATTAACTTCTCTTGGGAAATAATAAATTCTAACTTCTCGAATATTTTCCTGGAGGGGATATTGTCTTTTTTGACCACTCCAGAAAATGCATTGATTTCCCCAATGGATTCTTTCATTATAGTTTGCATAGCTAATTTTAGCATTCTTTTCCCTAATCCCTTCCCCCTCATATTGACATCTAGGGAGTAATTGATTATAGCGGTTGCATCTTCAATTTCAAATCTTACTTGTCCAACTGCCTCTTGACCCATATAAAATAGATAGAGAATGCTATTTTCATTTTGAAGCTTATTCCGAAACCAATTGCTATGATCCTCAATCGCAATAGAGGTCTGGTTGAGTGATTGTTGTCTTACACCTGTTTCGTTAGCCCAGTCAAAATAAAGTTGAAGATCTTTAATTTCAGCCCTGCGATAAGTAAGAGGAGACTGTTTCGGGACATCAATATTTTTAAATATTTCTAAAAAATTAGCCTTTGATTGCCCATATAGTTGCCGATGCTGCCGATCCAAAACAGAAGAGAAATTCTGGGTTTTTATTTGATCAAAAACTTGTTGAAAGTCAGAAAAGGTATTAAAATCGCCAATTCCTGTTAGTAATCCTAATTGATTGAAGCCTTTATACACTTGCTTTTGATTGTCTACATAATATCCACTGATAATCATCATTTGGACACAGATGACTTCATATAAAATACTACTTGCTGGCACTATTCCTAGTTGACATTGACTCATTACTTCCACCATTTCCTGTGCAGAGAGCTTCTGGTGAATGCTAACTTCCAAGACTTCCTGATCACTTAAAAACTCCACTATTTCAGCTTTATTATTATTTGCTCCTCCTAGCACAATGTGCACCTTTTGAACCCAATTCTGTTGGGCAAGAGCTTTAAGACACTTTAAGGTTATATTATTTGAATCAGCTCCTCCAAAGCAAATAAAAGCTGTATCGATTTGATTAAAAGATCTTGGGGTAGCAGCAGCTTTTAAAAAAGGAGGCCTTAGTAAGCTATAATCCATACCCAGGTAATAGGAGGTATACGCTTCACCGGAATAACTATCCGATGCAATTCCAGGTGCATGATTGATCAGTAAATCCGAAATAAAATGGTACTTATGAATGTCATCTATACAAACCATCCAGGCGGTATTCTTTTTTAGGATTTGTTGATATGCCGTATCAAAATGATAACCATCCAGAATGATAATAGCCTGACTCCCAAGATATTGTTGAGAAAGTAATTCCGCCTCCTCAAGATCAGATTGAGGATGCGGTAATTCAATCATTTCATTACAAACTTTCAATATTTCTTCAGATAAATAGCTGCTTGGAGTCCTTATTAAAAAGATACACTCAAATTCTTCTTTTAACATATGAGCCAGAGCCAAAGACCGGATCACATGACCAAGACCCATTTGGGAATTTCCATCTGCTCTGAAAAAGATTTTATTTTTGCTCATGAAAATGTACTCGATATTTAAATTCAGCTATTTTCCAATCTTCTTCATTATCAATATCGTGAGCTTCCATATCAGAAAGAATGATGGCACCGGTATTATCAGTCCATAATTTTTTCTTATGTCGAATGCTGTTTACCTCAAAAAAATAAAACTGCCCACTATCATGATAAGCTGTTTGAAGATCTTGTGACCTGGTACCCATGTTTTCAGGTTGAAACATGCTTATTTTCTGATTTTCGATTTTTAAAGCTCTTTGAATAGGTGCGCTAAATTTTAAAACTGGGAAAACACAATCCAGCTGATGGCTTAACAATTGGGCTTGAGCTTCGATTAATTTTTGGGCGCTTACAAAAGGAGCGGTAGGGTAGATACAACAAGCATATTTAAAGTGTTGACCCCTTTTTTCGTATTCTTCTAAAACTTCAAATATTACAGCTAGGGTAGAGGCTACGTCACTTGCATTTTTTTTACTGCGTAGAAAAGGAATCTGAGCACCGTTTTTCCTCGCAATTTCTGCTATTTCTTCATCCTCAGTAGAAACCATTACTTCCTCAAATAACTTAGATTGGAGAGCCGCTTTAATGCTATAGGAAATAATGGGCTGTCCTAAAAAGTTTTTGATATTCTTTCTTGGAATTCTTTTGCTTCCACCTCTGGCCGGTATGATGGCAATACAGCTCATTTTGCAAATTTCAGTACGGTTTCGATAACAAATTCCTGTTCCTCATCTGTTAAGGCAGGGTACATAGGAAGACTCAGACATTTATCATAATAGGCTTCAGCATTTGGCAATTGTTTGGCAGTTGATTCAAATTGTTGATAATAGGGGAGGGTATGTACCGGAATATAATGGACCTGAGAAAAAATATTATTTTCCCGCAAAACATCATACAATTCTTTTCTATTATCTACCTGGATAACATACAAGTGGTAAGCATGCCGCCTTGAAGATTCAGGGGTGATTATTTGTACGGAGCTGCCCGAAAAGGCCTGGTCATATCGTCTGGCGATGGCTCTTCTCCTTTTTAATCCACTATCTGCTTTCCTTAACTGGGAAAGTCCCAGGGCGCATTGAATATCGGTTAATCGATAGTTGTATCCTAATTCTTGCAGTTCATAATACCAACCACCATGATTTTGTATCATTCGATCAGGATCTTTGGTAATTCCATGGGTTCGAAGTGTTTTTAATCGCTCATACAATTGAGGATCATTGGTGGTGATCATACCTCCTTCTCCAGAGGCAATATGTTTAACGGGATGGAAGGAAAATATGGCTAACTCAGCAAACTTCCCATTGCCACAAAATTGCTCCTTCTTCTGACTGTCAAGGTAGGAGCCTCCCGGAGCATGACAGGCATCCTCAATTATCCAAAGGCCATATTTCTTTGCCAGCTGATGGAAAGCTTCCATATCCAAAGGAAGGCCAGCAAAATCTACTGGAATAATACCATCAAAAAAACCGTCTGGTTTGGATTTAATTAAGGCTTCCACCTGATTAAGATCTAATAAAATTGTATTGGGATCAATATCAGCAAAATAGACATTCCCACCACAGTAACGAATACAATTGGCTGAGGCGGAAAATGTAATTGGGCTGGTAATAACATTGGTGGAATGGTCTACATCAAGGGCCAGAGCACACAGGTGAAGAGCTGCAGTTCCATTAGCTACTGCTACTGCATGATCCACTCCGATGTATTTGGCAAATTTTTCTTCAAATTCAGCAACCCTGGGTCCCTGAGTAAGATATGGGTGTTGAAGGGCCTCAATTACTGCGTCTATGTCATCCTGATTGATAGATTGTCGTCCATAAGGGATTGGTTTCATACGTTTTGGGATATGCTGTGTGAAAAATTTGGATCAACATGTTGCTTGATCAGATCACGGATTTCTTCAACACTAAGCCATTGTTCATTGGTTCCAGAATTGTATTTGAAACCCTGACTAACCATTTTAGCTTTAAAGTGTTCGAGGTATTCTTCAGTGGACCATACCGGTACTTGAGGAAGAATAGCATATTGTTTGCCCAGGTCGACCGTGGTGTATGAATCGGCTTCTGTGATCATTTCTTCATGAATTTTTTCTCCTGGTCGGATGCCTATAATTTTTTGTTGGCAATGGGGAGCGATGGCAGTTGCTACATCAGTAATGCGATAGGAGGGAATTTTGGGAACGAAAATTTCACCTCCCCAGGAATTCAAAATGGCATCCAAGACCATTTCAACTCCTTCGGTTAGGGAAATATTGAAGCGAGTCATTCTAGGATCAGTTATGGGAAGGATTCCATCCTTTCTTTTTTTCATAAAAAAAGGAATAACAGAACCTCTTGAACCCATTACATTTCCATATCGTACTACTGAAAAAGAAAGATTTCGTTTTCCTCTGAAATTATTGGCTGCAATAAATAATTTGTCAGAGCATAATTTGGTGGCACCATATAAATTTATAGGAGCAGCGGCTTTATCAGTGGACAAAGCAACTACTTTTTCTATACCACTGTCAAGAGCTGCTTCAATAACATTTTGAGCTCCTAAAATATTGGTTTTAATACATTCGAAGGGATTGTATTCTGCTGTTGGTACTTGCTTTAGAGCGGCGGCATGGACAATAATGTCAATATTTTCACATGCTCTCTTAAACCGTGCTTCGTCCCTGATGTCTCCAATAAAATACCTGAGGAATTTATATTTTATGGGAGAGAACTGCTGAGCCATTTCAAATTGTTTGAGCTCATCTCTTGAGTAAATGACCAGCCTGCCAATATCCGGATAGCGATTTATGAGAATTTCTACGAATTTTTTACCAAATGAACCCGTCCCTCCGGTCACTAAAATATTTTTTCCATTCAATGAAAACGACATAGCTTTTTCAATTTTGGTCAAAGATAAAAAAATGAAGTAGTTTAATGTTAAAGGTGGCTATTAGAATAAAGAGGCCTGGAAAGGAGCATTTATTTGCTGATAAGATTACTAGAATCTTTTGTTAAGGAACAAATTTTTTTAATCTAAATTTGCATCGCATTTTTGCACTCTTAAATTAATTATTTTGAACAAGAATAAAACCAAGATTACTGCCATTGTATGCACCTATAACCGGGCTGATTTATTGCAAGAATGCTTGGATGCACTTACCGATCAGTCTGCACAGTCAGAGGATTATGAAATCCTTTTGGTCGACAATAATTCCACCGATGCCACCAGGGAGGTTGGTGAAAAGGTGGCCAGTCAATTTAAGAATTTTAGATATGTATTTGAACCAATACAGGGGCTAAGCCAGGCACGTAATACAGGCTGGAAAAATGCTCATTCAGAATGGGTAATATATGTTGATGATGATGCCAAAGCAGCCAAAAATTTTATTGAAAGGGCTATCTGGTTAATAGAAGAGCATGGTTACGAAGTGTTTGGTGGAGTTTATTTACCCTGGTATAAATACGGAAAGCCGCGATGGTACAAGGATCAATACGGGTCCAATAAAAAGAAATACCAATCCATTACGGCATTAAAAGGAGATCATACATTAGCAGGGGGAGTAATGGCAGTTAAGGCTGCTGTTTTGGAAAAATACGGGGGGTATTCTACTCAACTGGGAATGAAAGGAGATACGGTAGCCTACGGTGAAGAAGTAGAATTGCAGTTTAGAATGCGAGCCGATGGTTTAAATACCATGTATGATCCGGAATTGATTATTTATCATGTGGTGGCAAGATATAAACTAAATGTAGGGTGGTTTTTCAAATCTGCCTTTGCCGGTGGTCGGGATCGGGTAATTAGTAAAAAAGTGAAAACAGATGGATTCAGTTTATTTTTGGTGGCCCTCGTAGCCTTTGGAATGATGATGGTCAATTTAGTCCGGTATACCCCTAAGTTACTAGGGAAAGGCTACTTTATCGAAAACTGGATGTTGGATGTGTTTAGGAAGGTGGCCAAAAGGGTAGGAATATTATATACAGCACTGCTGGCGAAATATGGAGAAGGAAAAAAATAATTGAATGACCTGTGCTCTTTATTAGAAGTCTTAAGACTTTTAATAGCTGAAATAAAAAAAAATGAAAAAATTCCTGCTTATCACCTACTATTGGCCCCCTGCAGGGGGAGGAGGAGTCCAGCGATGGCTAAAAATGACCAAGTATTTTCGCGATTACGGATGGGAGCCCATTATCTATACTGCTGAGGCTGGTGAGCAGGCTGCTTTTGATCCCAGCCTTGTTCAGGAGATTCCGGATGGCTTAACAGTCATTCGCCAAGCTATTTGGGAGCCTTATGATTTATATAAAAAATTTACTGGCAAGAAGAAGGGAGAGAAAGTATATTCCGGTTTTATCAATGAAGGAAAAAAATCTTCTATTACTCAGGAGCTTTCAGTTTTTATCAGAGGCAATTTTTTTATTCCTGATGCCCGGCGATTTTGGATTCGACCCTCCATCCATTTTCTTAAAAAATACCTGGAAGATCATAAAGTGGAAGCCATTGTTTCCACAGGCCCGCCCCACAGTATGCACATGATTGCTCTAGGGCTAAAAAAATACCATGATATCCCCTGGGTTGCTGACTTTAGAGATCCTTGGACACGGCAGGATTTTTATGATCAATTGAAATTAACTGCACTCGCAGATGGCATTCACAAGCGTATGGAACGAAAGGTTCTAAACAAAGCTGATCGAATTGTGACGGTAAGCTGGAGTTGGGCCGAGGACTTTAATAAACTCAGCCAGGGGCGGGACATTAATTTGATTACTAATGGTTTTGATCCTGCTGATTTTTTATCTCCTAATGGCACCAGGGATAAGGACTTCAGTATTTGTCACATTGGATCAATGAATAAGGACAGAAATCCACAGGTACTTTGGAGAGCATTAAAATCTTTAAAGGAAGAAAACGCTCTATTTGCAGAAAAATTGAAAATAAAGTTAATCGGACAGGTAGATTTTGCCATTTTGGAGGCCATCCAACAACATGATTTGGAAGAACATTTGGAGCGCTTGAACTTTATGCCCCATGCTGAAGTCGTAAAGCATATGAAACAAGCCCAACTCTTGCTCTTACCCATTAATAGTACCCCTAACGCTATGGGGATCCTACCTGGAAAATTATACGAATACCTTGGATCTAAACGCCCAGTTTTAGCAATTGGACCCTCTTCCTGCGATGCGGCAAGGGTTATTGAGACTACTAAAGCCGGGACCATTAATGACTATAATGACTTTGATGGACTAAAAAAAAATATTGGGCAATTTTTTCAAAAATTCCTGGATAAGAAATTAGAAGTCAATAGTGAAAATATTAATCAGTTTTCAAGGAAGGAGCTGGCAGGGAAATATACAAAGCTATTAGCTGAAATCAGCCCATTTAGCGATAAGCAAATGGGCTGATTAACAAACTTATTTTTTCTTTTTACTTCTCGTTTTTGCTACCGTTTTTCGGGCAGGAGCTTTTTTAGGCTGTGGCTTAGGAGCAGGTGCTTCATTCTGGGCTTTCAAATAGGTTTGGTAACCGGAATATCCGGTATAACCCAAAAAGCATAGTAGTAATAAAGAAGAGCAAATTAATGAGACCGTACTGCCAATAAAATAAGACCTTGGTTCAAACTTAAACTCTACCGTATGTTGTCCGGCAGGAATTCTTAAAGCCCTTAAAATGTAATTAACCCGGATATGATCTACTGGCTGACCATCAATATAAGCCTGCCAGCCTTTATTGGGACCATACCAAATCTCAGAAAACACTGCCAGTTGTTCATTAGAAGAATTGCTGGTATAGGTCAAGTGATTAGGCTCGTACTTTGACAATTGGATGGTGCCATTTTTAGCCAGGTTTAAACCCGAGACATAATCCGAATACTCCTGATGTACAATGGCTTCACTTGCCGGATCAAAGGAGGCCATGGCATCAATTTCTTCATTGGCATTATTGACCGTTCTGATACTTTCTACAAACCAGACATTGCCAAGAGCATTAGGGTTGCTTTGGGCAGTGGGTTGATTGTTCTGACCGGGAACAATATAGTACTTTGTGTTGAGCATATTCAGAATGTTTTGGTCATTCCTGCCCAGATACCTTTCGATTACATCCTGGTATCTTTGAAGCTTGGCGGCATGGTATCCACCTATGGTTTTGTGGAAATAGGAGCTACTGGCACTATTCCATACATCAATTGTGAGATCATGAACTCTATAGTTTGGATCGGTATCCTGAAGTATTTGCTGGTCTACTGCCCTAGGTTGAAAAGAAGACGAAACATTGGTTTGAGTTACAAAACTATCCGCATTAAGATAACGTCTGCCTACTTGCCAGAGGTCAAATACCGTCACTAGTGCAATAGCTGCCAGAAATACCGTTTTGTTAAAATATTTTTGTAGGTATGCCCATATTAGACCACCACTTATCAGAACAAAAAGAAGGGAACGAATCGCATCATTACTCATCAAAGCTTTACGATCCTGGATTAGGGCAGCTAGGTTGATACCATATTGAGTTTCAAAAACACTGTCTCTTTGGCCACTAAAACTAAACATAGAAGAGCCTGCCAGAATAAAAAACAAACAAACTGCAGCCAATATGCCGGCCGAAATGTATAAACTTCTTAGGACCTTCTTTTTATCAATATCTTCTTTTAATAACTCATTTAAGCCCAATACTCCGAGAAGAGGAACAAGAAGTGCCGTAAGGCTTAAAACAGAGTTTGGAGATCTGAACTTATTAAACAAAGGGAAATAATCGAATAAGAAAGAATTAATCCAATCCATATTTTTTCCCATAGACAATAGGAAGGTCAATAAGACTCCAAGGCTCAGCCAATATTTTACTGGACCTTTGACCAGAAAAATACCGAGGATAAAAAATAAAAAGATACCTGCTCCAAAATAATTTGGTCCGGTTGCCCTTAAAGGCCCCCAATAAAGTGGTGCTGAAAAATTATCCGGAAGACGTTGACCCCGCTGCGCATAAAATCTTCGAAGAGCAGAATTAGGTCCTAATGATTCAGAATACGAACCACCAATAACTCCAGGGATAAGGGTAGAAAAAACATCTAATCTTCCCA
Source organism: Saprospiraceae bacterium (assembly GCA_028285545.1). GTDB lineage: Bacteria > Bacteroidota > Bacteroidia > Chitinophagales > Saprospiraceae > JANQPA01. Next base: position 24,116 of record JANQPA010000063.1, read on the forward strand.
TACTATACTCCATAGCATAGTCCCACATAAGGCCATCTGTTTCACTATTACTTTGAGCGGTTTTGGCGGATTCAGCTTGTTTTAAGATTGGAGTGCCACGGGTAGTAGATTTGGCATAATCATAAGTAATCCAAAGATTGCTGAAGGCCGTACCGCCCGCTATCAGGCCGGCAACGATAACTACCGCTGCTGCTTTTAGAAAATGTTGTAATTCTCCCTTTTGGATACTTTGAACCAATTGGGCTATGCCAAATATTAATAAGGTCAATAATAAATAATAGGTCATTTGGACGTGGTTGGCCAATAAGTTAAGACCTGTACCTATCCCAAATAATAAGGCACCCCAGATGTATTTTTTCTTGCGAAAGGCTAGCAATACCCCAGCCATCATCAAGGGGATGTAAAATAGACTCCCCAATTTAGACATGTGCCCTGCCTCGTAAAGAATAAAATTATTGGTTGTAAATCCCCAAGCGATGCCACCCAAAACTCCCAGCCAGGGATTGGCACCAAGGCTTACCATCAAAATATAAAAGCATATCATGGCACAAAAGAAAAGCCCAATAGGTCGACTAATCCACAGCTTTATGGCCTTATCCAGGGATTTTAGCATATTTCCACTACGCACACTGGCAATCTGATAAGTGGGCATTCCCCCAAACATGGCATTCGTCCAAAGGGTAGTTTTCCCTGTTCTTCTCGCATAATCACTCATCTCTTTAGACATCCCGCGGTATTGGGTGATGTCACCTGGTTGAATGGCCTTTCCCTGTAATTGAGGGCCAAAGTATATCGCTGATACTAAAAGGAAGATGAGAACAGCCGCCAGATGGGGCCAAAATTTTGTTATTAATCTACTCATTATTACCGTCTTTAATCTTTCAGGCCTGAAAATAAGGAATTGATCTATTTTACAAACAAGGATTTGTCTTTTTTATTTTTTTAGAAAATCTACATCCACAGCATATGGATAGGTCATCAGGAAATTTAGGGCCTTATCGATGTCATATTCTTCGAATACTACTTTATATAAAAGATCGGTTATTGGAATTCTCAATCGATAAGTACGAGCAAGCTTGTAGATGACTTTTAATGTACGTACGCCCTCAGCTAGCTCGGGCATGGTTTCCTGGATGGTCTTCATATCTTCTCCTTGACCAAGGCGATAACCAAAGGTATAATTTCGGCTTTTTTTACTGGTACAGGTAGCTACCAGGTCTCCAATACCCGCTACTCCAAAAAATGCACTGCTATCTGCACCCATGGATTTGCCAAAATTAATCATCTCATGCCAACCTCGAGTTATTAATACGGCCTGGATGTTTTTACCGAGGTTACGCCCTCTGAGAATACCAGAACCAATGGCAATTATATTTTTAAGAGCACCAGCCAGTTCTGCACCCAATAAATCATGCGAGCCAAAAACATAAAAATGTTCACTGGCCAAGACCTTTTTCCCCAGCTCAATGACTTCATTAAAATGACTGCTAATAACAGTGGCAGTAGGTTGGCCTTCCATGATCTCTGTCGCTAAATTTGGACCAGACAGACAACCTACTCTTAGCACAACACTTTCTTGCCTGATGACCTCGCTCATTGCATGAACATCAGTACGTTGGATTTGATCTTTCTCCTGAACTAGACTTTCAGAGTAATCAAAACCCTTTGTTCCATGGATTAATATATGGTATGGTTTCAAGTAGGGGCCGATGTCTTTCATTAAACTGCGAAAACTACTTGAAGGAACCACAGGGAAGATAAGATCACATTGCTGGGCAATTTGCTGAATATTATGAGTGGCGGTTATCTTTTTTGATAAATTTATTTCAAAATGCTCGTGAGAGGCATTAACCTTTCGTACTAAGTCTTTATTTCGACTGTATAGGAGGACATCTACATTATATGCCAGCAAATTGGCAATGGCTGTCCCAAAACTACCCGCCCCAATAACACCAACGGGTTTTTGATTAATTTTTTCTGACATAGTTGCTTAGCTACTGCTGAGCAAATGTACGGAAATTTGTTTTAGTCTGAAGGCTTAGCTTGTTAAGTTCCTTCAAAAAAGCAGGCTAGCTTTCTAACTGTCGCTTGATGTAATAATAGGTTTCAATCTGAGAGCGAATTGCCAGGTCAGAGTCGGTTTTGCGATAGGTGTTTGTCAAATCTTTATCCAAAACTCTCGCCTTGACGTTATCAGTAAGTTGGATGTTGATAAAATCCCGGATTTCTTTTTTTATTCTAGGGTCAAAAATGGGGAAGGCAGTTTCCACTCTGTAATTTAAATTGCGAACCATCCAATCGGCAGAAGACAGATAAATTAACTCATTGCCTTTATTGTGAAAAATGAAAATTCGGGCATGTTCCAAAAAACGGTCTACAATGCTGAAAGCTTCAATATTTTCACTTAAGTCTTCTATTCCGGCCACTGGACTGCAAATGCCTCTGATAATCATTTTGATATCGACTCCTCCCTTGCTAGCTTCATAGAGCATTTCGGTAATTGGGCGATCCTGAATGCTGTTCATTTTTAAAATGATCTGCGCTGGTCTTCCTGCCTTGGCTTCTTCCAGTTCTTGATCAATAAGATATTCTAACTGGGTTCTCAGGTTAAATTGCCCTACTAAAAGATATTCAAACCCCTGTGTAGGAACTTTCACGGTTTCAAGAAATGAAAATACACGTGTCACCTCATTAACCAGCCTTTTTTCAGCTGTAAAAAGACCCATATCTGAATAGACCTTTGCCGTTTCTTCGTGAAAATTACCTGTTGATAGGTAGCTGTAAAAGCAAGCTTTATGATTTTCCATTCTTCTGATCAGAGCAATTTTGGCGTGTACTTTCACACCTGGAAAACTATAATGTACTGATACCCCTGCTTTTTCAAGCTTTTCTCCCCATCTTAAATTTGCTTCTTCATCAAATCGGGCTTTTACCTCAATAAAGACGGAGACTTGTTTGCCTGCCTTTACCGCATCGATTAAGGCATTCATAATCCTGGATTTGCGGGCAACCCGATATTGAGTAATTTTGATATGAGTGACATCAGGATCATTTGCTGCTTCCTCAAAAAAGCGGATAACCGATTCATAAGAATGGTAGGGGACATGGATAAGATGATCTCTTTCCCGAATGGCTTCAAAAAACGTTTTGGTTGATTCTAATGGATAATAGGACAGAGGAGGTAGTGGTGGGTTTTTTAAATGGGACATTCCAAAATCAGGAAACCGGAAAAAATCAAAATTATTGTGATAACGACCTTCCCGAAGAATGTCATATTTTTCCAGTTCAAAAGTTTCCATCAAAAACTCAAGCAACTCTTGGGGCATTTCTCTGTCATATACAAATCGTGAAGCTGGGCCAACCTTTCGTTTAGTAAGACTGGATCTGATTTTTTCTATCAAATCTCCAGAAAATTCATCATCAATATATAATTCTGCATCACGAGTAAGCTTAATAGAAAAAGTATCTAAAATATCATACCCTGGAAACATGGTAGATACATTGTGCCGGACAACATCATCAAGAATGATCAGGTCATAGCTGTCTGCTGCAGAGGGCAGCTGAATAAAACGAGGGAGATAATTTGAGGGTATGGTCACCAGAGCATAACGATCTTCGCCTTTGGGATCATCCTTGGGTTTCATCCAAAGGGTTAAATATAAGGCAGCATTGTTTAGGAAAGGACGAATCTTATGCTTTACCAATAATACAGGTTGTACATAAGGAAGCATGTGGTCATTGAAATAGTTTTCTACGAAGATTTTTTGCTCTTCATTTAAATCCAACCTTCTTAAGATCCTGATATTATGCTCTTCCAACTCCGGGATGATGACTTTTTCAAAAAGATCACTAAATATTTCCTGCTGACGATTGACAATCTTTTGAATTTCTTTGACCGTTTGTTTAGGGGAAATTTCTAATTCTTTTTTCGTTTTTTTACCAACACGAAGCAAATTGCGATGGTTGGCCATTCGTACTCGGAAAAACTCGTCCAGGTTGGAAGAGTAAATGGCTAAAAACTTAATGCGTTCGAACAAGGGCACTGTTGGATCCATTGCCTCCTGAAGCACTCGGTAATTGAAAGACAACCAGCTAACATCCCGATGAATAAAGGGAAGATTGTTAGAGGTGTACATCAGTTCTTCGTGTGGTTGAATTTTGACTGTAGTCACAGATTATATTTTTTTCTGATTGAATTATTCCATTTTTGAATGATTCTCTATCAGTTAAGGCTAGTTAAATTATCTAATCCCCAATACCCCAATACCCCAATACCCCAATACCCCAATACCCTAATACCCCATTTAAAACAAAACCATTTGTTGGCCCTCCAGATTGGTAGGGTCATCTAATTTGGGACCTCTAACATTTATATCACTAAATTTTTCTAGTTTTCCAAGAATATATTGTGCTAATTCGGGAGCCTGGATGTTATCTGGTTCGTGTGGGAAAAAGTAAATGGTTACCAGACCATCTTTTTGCCATTTTCTAATTCTTTCTACCCAGCTGTCAATTCTGGAAAAATCTGTTGGATGGAGGCCATTACCCACAAACCGGACCATTGCCGTTGGGGTACACAAACGCATATGTAATACATCTCTCCGGCCAGCGACATCTGTTATCACAGGTGAAATACGATATTTTTCCAGTAATTCAAACAGATTATCTTGATGATCTTTGGTGTCAAACCAGCTTTCATGGCGGAACTCAATAGCCAGGGGAATATGTGCCGGGAAGTTTTGCAAAAATTGTTCTATGATTTTTAAGCGTTCAAATGAGAAATAAGGAGGAAGCTGCATGAAACAACATCCAAGTTTTTCCTCCAATTGCTGTATGTTCTCACAAAATTGAAATAGGGCTTCACTGCCAATACCCAAAGAATTTTTATGACTTATTATCTGAGGAATTTTAGGACAAAATTTGAAATCATCAGGAGTCTCAGATTTCCATTTTAATATGGTGTCGGAAGTGGGTATCCGATAATGAGTAGTATTTAATTCAATAGAATTGAACTGGCGTCCATAAGCATGGAGAAAATCTTTGCTTTTGGTTCCTTTGGGATAAACTGTTCCCACCCATTCTTTCATCGACCAGCCTGTACATCCCATGTAAAATTGCAGGTTTCCAGAACTTAGATTATAGCTCTGAAGTATTTTGTGGTTTTCCTCTGGATCAGCAGGCAAGTTGAAGTCTACTTGTTCAATATGTTTTAATTTTCCAAACTTCATAAACACATTAAGGTAATATGGTTCATCTTCATGGCCTAAGGTACTAAATTAAATGATAGAATGACTGATATTTTTGACTCTTGATAAGTGATATTTATTCTACTCTTACTTATTTCAATTTAATAATTATCTTTCGGAAAAATAACCTTAATTGGGGGTAGGGAGTAATGGGTATTGGGTGGAATTAAAAAATAATAAATCTGGGACTTAGGAATTCTAATGCATTATGATATTTAGGATAATAATTATTTTAGTTTGCATCTTGATTTTTGTAAATGGATGCAACAGTCTGATTTCAGGTCTTGCAGGTACACATAAACTGAGAACTTTTTCTTTTGAAGAAACGATAAAAGAAGGCATAGGAGACTCGGATTTTATAGAAGTAAATGGAGGCTGGTCTTCTGGGGAATATATTTTTGAACCTCACCGCAATGCTTCCTGGCCTGGCTTTGTGCAATGGCCAGTGCTGAGTCGTGCCCAAATGGATTCTCTGGAAAATGGACAAAAAGTTATGATAAGAATGGTGGCCTGGACAAGGAAGTATGACAAAACTTGTCTTGAGTTGAAAAATTGTATTCAAAAGGGAGAAATATCACTAAAGGGTTTGGTACGACCGTTAAATAAACGTTTCAATAAAATTTCTACCCTGGCTCAGGAGGCATATATTCCTTCAAAGGATATCATATATGTTGAATACAACCGACAGCCATTGGCCTGGTATTGGAATCTATTACTAATGATTGGAGCAGCTGGCCTTACCTTTTCAGTAGAGCGATGGTTGTCCAGAAAGGAAAAAAAATTAATAAATAAGAAAACATGACAAAGACCAAACGAAAAAATATTGTTGCAGGCAACTGGAAAATGAATAAAGATTATAGCCAGGGGCGTAATTTGGTAAAAGATATAGTTGCTAACATACAATCACCTGATGTAACCATTATCCTGTGCACTCCTTTTATCCATTTATACAATGCACATGTCAAAACTAATGATATTGCTATGCTCTTTATTGGTGCCCAAAATTGTCATCAAGAAGAAAGTGGAGCATTTACAGGGGAAGTTTCAGCATCAATGATAAAGTCTACCGGAGCTCAATATGTAATTCTAGGTCATTCTGAAAGACGAGCCTATTTTAATGAATCGGATGAATTAATAGGTCAAAAAGTAAAAACTGCCATTGCAAATGATCTTCATCCTATTTTTTGCTGTGGTGAATCCTTGGAAGTGAGGGAATCAAAAAAACACAAGGCCTTAGTTGAAGAACAAGTAAAAAATGCTCTTTTCCACTTAAGTGCGGAAGATTTTAGCAAAATTGTTATTGCTTACGAACCTGTTTGGGCAATAGGAACTGGGAAAACTGCTTCTCCTGAGCAAGCACAGGAAATGCACCAACATATTCGAAAATTGATTGAAAAAAAGTATGGAGATAAAATTGCTGACGCCACCAGTATTCTTTATGGAGGTAGTGTCAAACCTGCCAATGCCAAGGAAATCTTCGCTAAAGCGGATGTAGATGGCGGCCTAATAGGTGGCGCATCCTTGAAAGCCGATGATTTTATCGCAATTATTAACAGTTTCTCCTAAAAGTATCACTTATTTGTGTAAAAAAATGGCTTGTGTTCCTTAATTAATGAACAAAATTATTAAATTTGTCTACTACCTTATTTGATAAACATAAGCTACCTATGAATAGTATTGTAACACAGCGTTTTATAAAATGCCATGATAAGCTGCGTTCCGAAAATCGAGTTCGCTCAAGCAGGCAATTTGCCATTTCCTTAGATTATCTCCCTCAAAGTTTAAGCGAAATCCTTAAAGGCCGGAGAGATGTCACCATTGAGTTGTTGAGGAAAGCTGTGGAAAAATACAAGATTAATCCTGTTTATGTTTATACAGGAGAAGGGCCTATGTTTATGAGTGAGGAGGACCACAAGAGTTTCCGTTTATTAACCATCGTGACCAATGTGGATGATGAAGAACGGATAGTCCATGTCCCAGTTCCGGCACAAGCTGGATACGCTGGAGAGCTTTCCAATCCTACTTTTATCCAGGATTTACCCACCTATACATTACCTGATTATAAATACAAGGTAGGTACTCATCGTTCATTTGACGTGGCAGGAGATAGTATGGAACCTACTTTATTTGAAGGAGATAAGGTGGTTTGTAGTTTTTTGGAACCCGCTCTTTGGGAAACCTCTTTGAAAGATAATTATGTATATGTCATTGTGACCAGGGCTGATGTTTTAGTAAAAAGAGTGCATAATGATATTAGAGAAAATAAAAGGTTGAATCTGATTTCTGATAATCAATTTTATGAGCCCTATTTTCTGAATGTAAATGATGTGCGCGAAATATGGTATGTTAGGGCAAAGGTTAGTCCATTTTTGCCTTCCCCCCAGAATATTCAAAACTTTTTAATCGATGAAATTCGAGAATTGAAAAAGACCCTTAAATTGCAAAACGATCTAATTAAAAACTTAAGCCATAGTATACAGCAGTCTAATGGTCAGCAATAAGAAACCTTCCTATTGATCTGGATTTAGACGCTTGTTACCAGCTTTCGTCTAATGAAATGATTAATTGAAGGAATAAATTTCCATATTTGGGATAATCTTTTTCATCTTGCCTAAAAATGTTTTAGAACTTCTAACATTTGAATAAAGGGGGGTTATCGATCTGTTTTTTGTTAGCAAAAAATAAATTTATCAATTTTATGAAAAAACGTACCGTCTCGGGTAAAGTAAATTATTATAATATGGCAGGTGGTTTTTGGGGAATTACAGACCAGTCTGGAAAGCAATGGCTGCCTATAAATATGCCTGAACAATTGAAAATGGAGAATAGAAAAGTAAAAGTAAAAATAAAAGAGGTCGAAGGAGATTCCATTTTTATGTGGGGAACAATGGTCAAAATCATTTCTTTTGAAACCCTAAGTCCATAAAAGTAAACCTGAATAATATAACAATTGGTGCGCTGCAAGTGCACCAATTGTCATATTATTTAGAGTCCTCCTACCTGTTTTTTGACCAAGCTGTTTCTTTAGTATTTAAAGACTTTAAAGTAGATCTGTGCTCCATAAAAAGCTTCAAACCTAGTTGAGCAGCAATTGAAGCAGCTTCTTCATTTTGTTTTTCCAAATTTTCTTTAGTGAAATAATTTTTTACAAAATGAGTGTCAAAGTTTCCACTGATAAAGGCCTCATGTTGGCATACAAAAGTACCGAAAGGCAGGGTAGTAGCCACTCCCTCAATAGTATACTGTTGGATGGCCTCTATCATTTTTTGGATGGCAGCTTGCCTGGTATCGCCATAGGTAACCAATTTAGAAATCATTGGATCATAATAAATAGGGATATCCATACCCTCCTCATAGCCATCGTCCAAGCGAATATTTTCTCCTTCAGGCCTTTTATAAGAAGACAAATTACCAACAGAAGGAAGAAAATCATTTAAGGGATCTTCGGCATAGACTCTTAATTCCAGTGCATGACCCTTAATGCTTAAGTCTTCTTGTTTAAAAGATAATGGCTCATTCCTAGCCACTTTTATTTGTTCTTCCACCAGGTCAACTCCTGTAATTAATTCTGTAACAGGGTGTTCAACCTGTAGTCGGGTGTTCATTTCAAGAAAATAATAATTGTGATCTGCATCCAGTAAAAATTCAACTGTCCCTGCTCCAATATAATCACAGGATTTGGCTACATTGACCGCATCATTTCCCATGGCTTCTCTAAGAGCAGGACTTAAGACAGAGGAGGGCGCCTCTTCTACTACTTTCTGGTGTCTTCTTTGAACACTACATTCTCTTTCAAAAAGGTGAACAACATTACCGTGTTGATCAGCCAAAACCTGAATTTCTATATGGCGTGGAGAGCTAACATATTTTTCAATAAATACTGAACCATCACCAAAGGCTGATAACGCTTCGCTAATGGCGCGTTCCATTTGTTCTTCCAGTTCTTCCTCATTTTTGACTATTCGCATTCCTTTACCCCCCCCACCTGCAGAGGCTTTTATTAGGATTGGAAATCCTATTTGCCTGGCAATTTCCATGGCTTTTTGGGGATCTTCAACGGCCTTGTCAATTCCGGGAACCATTGGAATATCGTATTTTTTGACGGCCTCTTTAGCTGCCAGTTTGCTTCCCATAATCCTAATGGCATGGGGAGAAGGGCCGATAAAGATGATTCCGTTATCAGTAACTTTTTGTGCGAACTCTGCATTTTCACTTAAAAATCCGTATCCGGGATGAATACCGTCAACATTTAAGGTCTGAGCGACTTCAATTATTTTGTCCATTTTCAGATAGGACTGGCTGGAGGGCGCTGGTCCGATGCAAACTGCTTCGTCGGCAAAAACTACGTGGGGAGCATGGCGATCAAGTTCGGAATATACTGCAACTGTTTGGATGCCCATTTTTTTGGCAGTACGCATTATTCTAAGTGCAATTTCTCCTCGGTTTGCAACAAGTATTTTCTTCATCTCGTATTACTTTTCTTAAGGGCGAATATATTTTATTTGGACAAGACAACCAAGGAAAAAGTTCGTAGTAAAATTTAAGGTACTGAATCTGATTAGAAGGTTTGCCTTTAGGAATTACGCCAAAGTGAAAGTTTTTATCATCTTTTGGAAAGGGAGAAGCCCTGTTTTATCTAATTTTCTTCTTCAAAGAGGATGTTTCGAGAAAATTCATCAAATTTTTACAAGTGAAAATGCCAGGATTGGTGATACAATATTGCACTTTTTGTGACAAAATTTGACTCGTATTGTCTTTAAAATGTTAAAAAGGTGTATTGTGAGGTACAATTCCGGGCAAAGAATCGCTTAAATTTTTCATTTTTTAAGATACATTCTATTTTTACACTTTTTTGAACCATAAATTAACACAAATCATGAGAAGTTTGACCGTGCTTTTATTAATGTTAGGATTTGCTACGGTAAGTTTTGCCCAGGATGAGGCTTCAGCTGCTAGTCTTTATAATGATGGATTAGCTAAATTAAAGGCCAAGGACTATGCAGGTGCTTTACCTTTAATGTTACAAGCAATAGAAGCTGCAGATCCTGAATCTGAAACCGATGCTAAGGTAATTGGTTATGCAAAGAGCAATGGCGCAATCGCAGCATACTACGTTGGAAATGCACAGCGTAAGAATAAAGAATATGATGCAGCTATTGAGAACTACAAAAAAGGTACAGAAATGAACCCCAATTTCTATGCTAATTATATAGGTCTTGCTCAGGCGCTTGATAAAAAAGGAGAGACTTTAGGCGCTATCACAGCCTATGTTGATGCAGCTAATGTAGCTTCTAAGGCTAAATCTGAAAAAACAAAGGCTAAGGCTGCTGATTATTATTCAGCTGCGGAGACAAAAATCAAAAATGCTACCATTAAAAAGCAATATGATGATGCCATTGCTTATGGTGAAGCCTACAGCGCTGCCAGAGGAGAAGAATCTTATTCTCCACGCTTCCATTACTATTTTGGAAAGGCACTGAAAGAAAAAGGCAAAACCAGTGATGCATTGACTCACATTGATAAAGCCATTGAAGGGCTTGGTGAAGAAGAAGATTCCAGCAGGTACTTTTTACTTAAAGGAGAATGTCATCAGGCACTTGGCCAGAAGAGCTCAGCTATCGAAGCTTACAAAAAAGTTAAAAGTGGTGACTATAAAAAAGTAGCTGATTATAATATTCAGCAACTGTCAAAATAAAATGGTAAAAGGTTGAAAGTAGAAGGTAAAAAGATTATCCTTCTACTTTCTACTTTCTACTTTCTACTTTCTACTTTCTACTTTCTACTATTTTAGCTCTCTTCTGCAGGATCAGCTTTTAGAGTAAACTTACGTGTCACAGGATTAAGAGGAGTATTAACAGTATTTCCTTGGCTGTCTACTAAGGTCAGTGTAATGGTGTTTTCTCCCATCGGTAATCCTTCTATGTAATAGGGCTGCCAGGTATTTATCATGTGTTCTTCTCCATTTATCTCAGCTTTTACCATATAATCCGTTCCTATAGTTGCATTAAGGAGGTAAAAGTCCAACATAACCTTTTTGGTATCATTCTCTCCAACGTAAGTACCCTTAGGCCGGCTGTAAAACAACATGGGCTCGGAAATATCTTCCTTGGAGGCAACTTGTCCTTCAATCACATCTATCTTTTGTCCTAAATGAGCCTCTTCTGTTTTAATGCTTTCATGATAAGATCGGGACAGAAATGAAAGAAGATAATGTTGACCTTCCTCTAAATCATATTCAAATTCAGGAACATATTTTGCGGCATAAGGCTCATTATCGATGATCAGGTGGATATGCTGTCCCTGCGCTGAATTTGCACACATCTTTTGTGGAGCGTCTTCAGTTTGAGCTCCCAGCTCGTAATTAGCTACCTCAAATGCAAAGGCCCCTTCTTTGTATTCGAAAGAAGATAATTGGGCATCCGGAAAAGAGGGGGAAGGACTAAAAGGAGTAAGCGTAAACTGTTTGCTTACTTCCTTCTGCTCCTGGACCTCTGAATCATCTGTCGATTCTTTGGAGCCTGCATCGCCCTGACATGCTGACAAAAAGATGGCTAATACGAATAAAATACTTAATGTTCTCATTAGTGATCAAATTTTTGTTAAGTTTTGTTCTATTGAAAAGGTTTTTTATGTTTTAGAAATCCTTCATCTGTAATTAATATTGCACATGAGGCAGGATTGAAAGATCTTGGAATATATAAAATGATTATGACCTTACATATTTCTCTTGTATACAAAAAGTAGATTATTGCTACTTTTGTTTTGTTATTGAACGATTGAATTATGACAAAAAATCTTATAGAATTAAAAGTTGATGGGATGGATTGCGCCAATTGTGCTGCAGGAATTACCAAGTTTTTGCAACGCAAGGGCCTTAAAGATGTTTATGTCAATTTTCAAACAAAGGAGGTTCGGTTCAAACTTGACGAATCTTCCTATACTATTGAAAAGGTAAAAGAAGGAATACATAAACTTGGATACACCGTAATTGAGGAGGAACAGCAAAAATCTTGGTGGACTTTAAGTCGAAAACTTCTGGTTGCTAGTATTTTTACCTTTCCCTTATTGGCTAATCACTTTTTGATGATGACCGGGCAATCGATTTCATTGCTTGATCAGTTTTGGATTCAGTTTTGGATCTGCTTGCCGGTATTTTTTATTGGATTATGGCATTTTGGTCTTAGTGCCTGGCGGTCAATTCGGTCAAGAGTCCCCAACATGGATGTTTTGATTTTTATCGGCAGCTCAGCTGCTTTTTTTTATAGCCTGGCAGGTTCCATATTAAATGATCCTAATTTAATATTTTACGAAACCAGTGCCACCATCATCACCCTGGTATTGCTTGGTAATTGGATGGAACACAGGGCAGTGAACAAAACTACTAATGCCATAAAAGACTTGTCTCAATTGCAAGTAGAGGAGGCCAAACGCATGATGCCATCCGGAACGATTGCAAGAATTAATAAAGACGAAATCAGAAAAGATCATATCCTTCTTGTAAATGAAGGCGATAAAATCCCCGCTGATGGAATAGTGATTGAGGGTGATGCAATTATTGATGAATCAATGATTACAGGAGAAAGCCTACCTGTTGATAAAAAAATTGGAGATCAATTAATTGGTGGTTCTATTTTAAGTGCTGGTAACCTAAGTATGAAGGTGATTGCTTCAGGGAAAGATAGTCTTCTTCATCAAATGATAGAGTTGGTAAAATCCGCACAGGAAGATAAGCCCGATATTCAAAGGCTGGCCGATAAAATTAGTGCCATTTTTGTTCCTTTAGTGCTTAGTATTGCCGCTCTTACCTTGTTAATTGGATATTTGGGCTTTCATCTTAGCTTCCAACAAGCCCTGATGAATGCTATTGCAGTATTGGTGATTTCATGCCCTTGTGCAATGGGATTAGCTACTCCCACAGCCGTAATGGTAGGTGTTGGTCGGATGGCGCAAAATGGAATTCTGGTTAAAGGAGGGCAGACGCTGGAAATTTTTTCGAAAGTAAAGAACATTGTATTTGATAAAACCGGGACCTTAACCAGCGGTATTTTTAAGTTAAAAAAAATCGACTATTTTACTTCTGATGAAACCCATGTTAATGCATTGATATATGCCATGGAGCAACGGTCCTCCCATCCTATTGCCAAGTCTATTCTTAAAGAAATTGACTTTGTTCCTAATGGACATATGGAGAAATTCAATGATTTTTCTTTTAAAGAAGAAAAAGCCAAAGGGATAATTGCAGAGGACCCAGATGGTAATATTTATAAACTTGGGTCCAGTCGAATTTTACCTTCCAAAGTCGAGCCTGCAAACTACCTGGTTTATTTAACAAAGAATGATCAGCTTATTGCGGCCATCGATATGGAGGACGAGATTAAATTTGATGCAGCTGATACCATTGATTTTTTTAAAAAACAAGAAATCAAACCTATTATACTCAGTGGCGATAAAAAAGTTAAAACAGCCAATGTTTCCAATTTATTAGGTTTAGAAGAATACTATGCCGAACAATTGCCTGTCCAAAAGCTAGAAAGGATAGAACAACTAAGTAAAGAGGGCTATACTGCCATGGTAGGGGATGGAATAAATGATGCACCGGCATTGGCCAAAGCTTCCATAGGTATTTCACTAAGTGAAGCCTCCCAGGTCGCCATCCAGTCTGCTCAAATAGTCTTGTTGAATGGCAAATTGGGTAACCTCAAAAATGCCTTTTCCATTAGCAAAATGACTGTAGAAACCATTCGGCAAAATTTATTTTGGGCATTTGCATATAATATTGTGGCTATTCCTATTGCAGCTGTTGGTTTGCTTAACCCAATGTGGGGAGCCTTATTTATGGCTTTTTCTGATGTTGTTGTAATTGGTAACTCGATTCGTCTAAATTATAGGAAGATAAAAGACTAAGTTTTTATATTCAATATCAATGTCAATGTCAATGTTGGTGGGTATGGCTAAAGAAGCGGGGGAAGAAAGATTGGGTATGATATTTTTTGATTACACTTAGAACGAGAAGTTTGGAAATAATTAAAGGTCAAAAAACAGCTATTCTTTTTGACCCACACAGCAAGGTGGGGCGATATTGTCTTGATTTGCTCTTAGATCATGAAGCCTATGAGCTTGTTTTGGTTTTTTCAGAAATGAAAAAAAACAGACGACACCCTAAGTTAAAATGGATTCAATATCATTATGATAAGCTAGATCAAATCATCGAATATTTAAAGGGAGATGACTTGTTTTGGTGTAGGAGTAGCTTCAAAGATTGGACCGAAATTACGGATACCTCAAGCATTAGGACTTCTTTGCCCTTTAAGGTAGCCTGGGCCGCCTTACAAAATGACATCAGTCAGTTTTTATTCCTTTCATCTACCATGGTGGGATCACAATCATGGCTTCCCGTTTTAAAACAGCGTTCTGAACTGGAAAAAATTATCCAGGAACTGCCTTTTTGGGCCCTTCATATTTTTAAACCTCCTATTCTGATTGACCATTCTCCTTCCAGCCGATGGGGAGAGAACCTGGCTAAAAAGATTTCTGACTTCGCGGGTGGGATTTTTGACAATTACCGTCCGGTAGAATCCGAAGCTGTTGCAAGAGCTATGGTCGACCAAGCACAACAAATTAAAAAGGGCCTGTCCATCTATTCATCAGAGGACTTGCAGCGTATGGCCGAAGCTTATATCACCAAAACACCTCGGAAAATTTAAATATATCCGCTTTTGGTAGTTTCTTTGCAAGAAATTTCAAAAATTAGAAATGGTAAAACGCACATCAACAATTGAGATAAAGGTTGGCTTGGATGAAAACAATGTTCCAGAACAGATTCGTTGGAAGGCTGAAGATGCGGGCAATGATACACCCTCTACAAAAGCTAAAGCTATGCTGCTTTCAGTGTTTGACGAAGAAAATCTGGAAACCATGAAAATTGATCTGTGGACCAAACAAATGCAGGTGAATGAAATGGACCGCTTTTTTTTCCAGACCCTGAGAGCGCTCGCTGATACTTATTATAAAGCCACTCAAAATGCAAAACTGGCCACTGATATGCAGCGCTTTGTCCAATATTTTGGGGAAGAGACCGAAATTATTCCAAAACAATAAGTGATAAGCTCCATAAAAAGAAGAATCTCAAAAGTTTTCTTTAAGGTTTTTATGCTCAGGTTTTGAACTCAAAATGATGTTGATAATTCTTTCTTTATTGTTTGTCTTATGATAGAAAACATCTTATATTTGCACCCTGAGCGGCACACGACCAGCTCCCTCTGAACTCCCCCAGGGCGGAAACGCAGCAAGGGTAGGAGGTTGTAGCGGTGCGATGTGTCCGCTCTTCTTTTTTGAAGCATTACTTTCCTTTATAAAAACCAACTCACATGAAATTTTTTATTGATACCGCAAGCCTGGATCAAATTAAAGAGGCTAAGGATCTCGGTATTTTAGACGGTGTAACTACCAATCCTTCCTTGATGGCTAAAGAGGGAATTACCGGACATGATAATATTATCAAGCACTATAAGACTATTTGTGACATTGTGGATGGAGATGTGAGTGCAGAAGTGATCTCTACTGATTTTAAAGGGATTGTTGAGGAAGGTAAACGACTGGCGGATATTGCTCCAAATATTGTAGTAAAAGTACCCATGATTAAAGATGGTATAAAAGCTATAGCCCATTTTACTGAAATAGGAATCTCTACCAACTGTACCCTTGTATTTTCCGCAGGTCAGGCAATCCTTGCTGCAAAAGCAGGAGCAACCTACTTATCGCCTTTTATTGGAAGAGTAGATGACATTAATTGGGGTGGTGTTGAATTGATTGAAGAAATCGCAGAAATTTATAGCATCCAGGAATTTGAAACAGAAATTCTGGCTGCTTCGATAAGAAACTCTAAACATATCGTCGATTCTGCTTTGGCAGGTGCTGATGTGGTCACATGCCCCTTAAGCGCCATCCTTGGATTGTTAAAGCATCCTTTGACCGATATTGGATTGGAAAAATTTCTTGCTGATTACAGAAAAGGGAATGCCTAGACTAAATTTCATGTTCTGAAATCAATTCCAGTGTTTTAAGAATTAAATTATCAACTGCTTTTTTCGGGGCTTTCGAAAATTGTTGGGCTGCTCTATTGGCTATTATGGCATTAAAAGAAAGGCCTCGGTGACCTAATAAGTTAGACAAACCGTAAATGGCCGAAGTTTCCATTTCAAAATTGGTGATTTTTAATCCGCGAAAATCATAATTGGCAAATGGTTCCAGATTTTGAAGAGGCCTGATTGGGTCCAGCCTTATTTTTCTACCCTGTGGGCCATAGAACCCAGGAGCAGTTAATGTAATCCCTTTTGATATGCCTTTAGCCAGACTGAGTAATAAATGTGGACTTGCGGCAGCAATATAAGAGGTAGAGGGGAGGTGGATGTGATTTTTTTCGTATTTATTCCAATGATCTTGCAATTCTGCTTCCCTGTCATTAAGGCTGCGTTGGTAGTAATCCAATAAATTA
Source organism: Saprospiraceae bacterium (assembly GCA_028285545.1). Lineage (GTDB taxonomy): Bacteria > Bacteroidota > Bacteroidia > Chitinophagales > Saprospiraceae > JANQPA01. The sequence goes on from JANQPA010000063.1 coordinate 40,856, forward strand.
TCCAGGCCCAAGCCGAAGGAAGAAGCAATAATACTATCAACAGGAATTTCTCTTTGTAAGCTTCCACTGGTTCCTACCCTTATTAAATTCAGAGATTTCAATTCTTTTTTTAAAACTCTTTCTTTTAGATCGACATTTACGAGTGCATCCAATTCATTAATGGCAATATCGATGTTGGCTGTGCTTATACCTGTAGACAAAACATTCAATCTTTTTTTTCCCAGCCACCCTATATGGGTAACAAATTCTCTCTTTTGAACCTTTTTATCAATACGATCAAAATGTTTGGAAATCCTTTCTACCCTGCCAGGATCTCCAACCAGGATTATAATATCAGCCACGTCTTCAGGAAAGAGACAAATATGATAAATGCTACCATCAGGATTGAGTACAAAATCGGCTTCAGAGGAAAGACGCATAGGAAATGTAATTTTATGATAATAATTTTTCTGGTAAAAGCAGGGGACAGAATATTGTTTTATTTTTGCTCCCATAAAAAGGCAAATTATGAAAAAAATCTATCATTTATCTACTTGCTCTACCTGCCAGAGAATCATCAAGCAATTAGGAGGAGGAGAGGACTTTGAATTACAGGACATTAAAACGGAACCCATGACAGCCGAACAATTGGATTTTTTGAAAGATGCAGTAGGGTCTTATGAAGATCTTTTCAGTAGAAGAGCTATGAAATATAGGGCAATGGGACTGCATGAGAAAAAGTTGAATGAGGACGATTATCGTTCTCTCATCCTTAGTGAATATACCTTTTTGAAACGCCCCGTAATCATTATTGATGATGAAATATTTGTAGGAAATGCAAAGAAGAGTGTAGCAGGTGCCATGGCTAAATTAGGAATAGAATAGCAACCAAACACAGAATATGATTCAAAAAGAAAATATTAGTTCTTATTTCCAATTGCTCCAGGATGATATATGCTCACAGTTGGAAAAAGAAGATGGAAAAGGGACCTTTCAAGAAGATCTTTGGGAGCGTGAAGGTGGGGGAGGTGGACGATCCAGAGCAATTTCTGGACAACATATTGAAAAAGGAGGGGTAAACTTTTCGGCAGTTCATGGTCCTATGCCAGAGAAAATCAGCAATGCATTAGGTCTGAGTGCTGCCAATTTTTTTGCAACAGGAGTGTCTATTGTTTTGCACCCCCAAAATCCTTTAGTGCCCATCATTCACATGAATGTTCGATATTTTGAAATGGATACCGGACATTGGTGGTTTGGTGGAGGTATTGACCTTACCCCTCATTATATCGTTGATGTAGAAGCTAAATTTTTCCACCAGGAACTAAAAAAGGTTTGTGACAATCACCATCCAGAATTTTATCCAAGATTCAAAAAATGGGCAGATGATTATTTTTATTTAAAACATAGGGATGAAACCAGAGGAATAGGCGGAATATTTTTTGATCGTTTGAATGAAGGAGAAGGCCTATCTAAAGAAGCTCTTTTTTCTTATGTCAAAGATGTAGGAGAAGCTTTTTGTCCCATTTATCTTAAATTATTAGCCGATAATAAAAATAAAACCTTTACTGAAGCTGAAAAAAAGTGGCAACTACTTAGAAGGGGAAGGTATGTGGAATTTAATCTTGTTTGGGACAGGGGAACAAAATTTGGACTGGATACCAATGGCCGAACAGAGTCTATTTTGATGAGTATGCCTCCTCATGCAGATTGGCTGTACAATTATCAGCCAAAGGAAGGAAGCAAAGAAGCAGAGACTCAACAATTATTAAAAAAAGGTATTGACTGGGCTTAAAATGCAAAAATTAAGTGCCTGCACAAATGAGTTAAATCCTTCTCTACAGCTAAAACGCAAAAATGCGCAAAGTCTTAGCGTTTTTTAGCGGCTTAGCGGTGAATAAATTTTTTAAAACAACACCTTAGTACTTTTTATTGCAGGGTTCTATCATATCCAGAATTAATCACATAGAACAGTAATAGTGGTGGTCTCAATAATATTACTCAGATTACCGGCTCGGTCCCTTAGCTGGATGTTAAAATAAAATTCATCTGTAGGGAATTCATCGTTTGGAAAGCATGCATCAGCATTATTGGGAAAGGTACAGCAAATTTGAAAGGGGGTATTAGGGATCTTAACGGTAATTTCACCAGAAATACCATTTCCTACCCCTTGTGTTGGTAATAAGGGCAGCTTAAAAGTAGTAACAAAACCATCACGACTATCAGAAAGAAAGACATCCATAGAATCACTTTCTGAACTCAAATTGCCATCTCCATCTGTAAAACCAAAGGTTATTTTAAGGGTGTCAGGTTGTGCATTTTGATTCCCTTGAGCTATTGATTGCTTATTCATCCTAAGGAAATTAATAACAGGTTCGTTTGGATATTCAGGAGGAGTTGAACAACCAATAAACAAGCATGAAATTATTGCAGCAATGAAGAGTGTAGAATTAGTATGTTTTTTCATCAATTATCTTATATTATAATCTGATCTTAAGCAGGTATTTCTTAGGTATACCTTCCAGATGGAACTCTGGATTTGTTATTCAATATAATTCTTTTTGCTAAATAAATAATGGATTGGGAGTCATCTAGCAGTCAATTACGCAATAAAATCAAGTCTCTGAAAAGGAAAGACTTTGAAAAAACAGCTTTATCTGTATTTCATCATCAGGTGAAACATAACCCCTTGTATCAATCCTATACTCAATTGCTACATATTCAAACTGAAAAGGTTCAATCACTAGAGCAGATTCCCTACTTACCCATTCAATTTTTTAAGTCCTATTCCATTAAAACCGGAGATTGGAAGGAGGAGGAGATCTTTAGCAGTAGTGGTACTTCTCAAATGAATACTACCAGCCGCCATTTGGTTCGGGACACTTCCTGGTATTTAGAAGCCTGTCAGCGTATCTTTGAAAATTTTTATGGGAAAATAGAGGACTATTGTATTTTAGCCTTATTGCCTGCTTACCTTGAACGCAAAGGCTCCTCTTTGGTACTGATGGCCCAGCATTTTATTGAGCAATCCAAATACTCCCAATCCGGCTTTTTCCTTTATGATTACCCTCAGCTCACTGAGCAAATTAAATCTTGCCAAAAACAAAATATCCCATTTTTATTATTGGGTGTAAGTTTTGCCTTATGGGATCTTGCAGAGCAATATCCGATGAATATGTCTGGAGGAATCATTATGGAAACGGGTGGAATGAAAGGGCGTCGAAAAGAAATTACCAGATCAGAATTACATCAAATTTTTAAAGAAGCATTTAATATTGATAGCATCCATTCTGAATATGGAATGACAGAATTATTTTCGCAAGCTTATTCAAAAGGGGATGGCCTTTTTTATCCAGGGCTCGGCTTGTCCATTTTGTCAAGAGAAATTACAGATCCTTTAAGTCCTCAAAAATATGGTAAAACAGGGGCCTTAAATATTATCGATCTGAATAACCTGGATACCATAAGTTTTATTGCTACTGACGATCTTGGTAAGGTTTATGAAGATGGATCTTTTGAGGTATTGGGCCGTTTAGATTCTAGTGATATTAGGGGGTGCAATCTATTACTTTATTAGATCAGAAAATTCTCCGCTTTCTTTCTCTTCATGTCTTCGGATGTATTCTTCCAGCATGGATTGTTGTTGTTCAGGACCAATGGATGGATTTTCGGTATAAAAACCTTTTTCGGAACGTTGTCTGTAAGCTTCATATAGGGAAACCGCACAGGCCACAGATATATTCAAACTACGAGCCATACCTATTTGTGGGATGATAAAGTTGCCATCAGATTGTGCTAAAGTTTCGGGAGTGATGCCAGAGTGTTCATTTCCAAACAGCAATGCCACGGAATCGCATAAATCCAGTTCATAGAGTGATTGGGAAGCTCCCGTGAGGTAGGTGCTCCAGACTTTGTTATATTTTGACCGTACATGCTGAAAACAAGATTCTATATCCTGATAATAGTGAACATCCACCCATTTACGGGTTCCGGCGGAGGTCCTTTTGCCGAGTACTAATTGAGAGAAATGAAGATCTTTTTCCGTTTGAAGAACAAAAATTTCACACACTCCTACCGCATCACAAGAACGCAGGACTGCCCCAATATTATGCATGTCCCGAATGTTTTCCAGGATGACTGTCAAATTAGCTTGTCGAGCTGCAACTACTTTTTTGAAGAAAGCTTCTCGTTCAGGAGTCATAAATAAATGATTAATAATACTGAGGGCTTCTCATAACTTCTACCTGTCGGTCGACAGGTTCTGATCACCAAATTATTTTCTTTTTAGGGGAGTTTTTTAAAGGAAAATTTCATTTTTCCTTTAAAAAACTCCCCTAAAGAAATAATATTAGCTGGCGAATCCGTACTGATGAGACAGCCTAATTATTATTAAATTCTTTAATTCACTTTCTGAAATCTATAATTTTTAAACTGAAGGATATTCACATACTTATTTTCAAACTGTTCAATTGGTAAATTCTCTTCACCGGTAGTTGTGGGCTGCACCACCTGCTCAAATTCAAATTTAGTATGGAGGTATTGTGGATTTTCTTTGTCCAAGTGATATTGAAATTTTGTTCCGTATCTCTGCAGCATTCTCCCGGAAAACAACATGATATCATACCCGAGATAAGCTTCGAATGGGGCAATGATCCCATACTGATCATAAAAATCCCTTTTAAATTGTTGAACCTGAGTGGTTTGGTCATCTAAAAAGGCATTGCTACTGATATGGACATTTAGTTTTTCAAAATAATCCAGGTCAATTCGATCATACTGTTGCCACTGTGGTAATCCAAACACCTCCAAATACTGGAATGGGTCTCTGTCCAGGTCAATCTGAGACATCATAGTATAAACGAAATTCTGGTCACTGGCAGACCAGGCAGGGATAATAAAGGCGATGGAATCCTGGTTGCCAAGAAAAGGGGTCAGATCCAAATCATCAGGGGCTGGCAACTCATTAGCGGGAAAGGAATATTCAGTCAGAGGTTGAGCAAATGGATCTTGCGAGTATAGTTTGTTGGCTTCCTGGAAATATTGAACCGTTTGTTGTTTGGCTGGAGAATCTTGGTAAAGGATTACAATTTGCTCAGGCCTGAATTTTTTTCGTGCATTAAAAATAATGGAACGGCAATGGGCTTCCAGGCTAGGGCTGATTTGTAGATAATTGGGGTTTTCATTCGTTAAATTTGCTGAGGCACTGTAGGGAGAAATCATGGTGATATCGTTCCTTTTTGAGAATTCAGCTACCATGCGAATATTGTCTCTTCGATAGGGTCCAATAATGAGATCCGCATTTTTTAAAGCCAGATTATTTTGTAATAACCTATTGACATCATTTTCGGAAGCTCTACTATCTAAAACATCAATTTTGAGATTCAAACCTTCATTTTCCAATTTTTTTAAGGCCATTCTGGTACCACCGTAATAATTCAGGGTCCATTTTGAGATATTACTAAATTGGTCGGTAATGGCATCAAATTGATTGGCCATGAAAGGAAGAATTAATACGACATTATACCCGGATTTTTTTACGGAGCCGAAATTGTCCCTTTCCACAATTCCAATATTGGGGTTTCCACCATTTGAAATTCCTGTTGACGTTGGAATAGAGACAATGGGAGGATAATTATCCGCTGAAATCATTGTCCAGCTGATGGTATCCATTCTTTCGGTCGGTGTTTCGGCACTAACTCTAACCCATTCATTACGAACAGGATCATATACCAGAGGACTTTGAAGTGGTTCCATTTCGTCCCCTTTTTTTTCTCTGACACTTGGAGCATCTTGTGCCTTTTTGAAAAGTTCACAGCCGGAAGCAAATAATAGGATACAAAAGCAAAAAATTAGTTTACTCCCATTCAATTGTTGATGGAGGTTTGGTACTGATATCATAGACAACACGGTTTATTCCTTTGACATTATTGATGATTTCACTAGATACCGTAGCCAGGAATTCATAGGGTAGTTGGCTCCAATCGGCTGTCATACCATCGGTTGAGTTAACAGCTCTAAGGGCTACTGCCTGTTCATAAGTTCTTTCATCACCCATTACTCCCACTGATTGAACGGGTAATAAGATTACTCCTGCCTGCCATACCTTATCGTACAAGTTATGCTTTTTTAAGTTATTTATAAAAATAGCGTCTGCTTCTTGTAATAATCTAACCTTTTCAGGACTAATATCCCCCAAAATTCTTATTCCAAATCCAGGACCTGGAAATGGATGCCGACCAATGATGGCATCGGGGATTTTTATTTCTTTACCCACTTTTCGAACCTCATCTTTAAATAACATTCGAAGAGGCTCAATTATTTTCAATTTCAGCATTTCTGGTAAACCTCCTACATTATGATGGGATTTAATGGTAACTGAAGGACCATGAACTGAAACCGATTCAATGACGTCCGGATATATGGTTCCTTGCCCCAGCCAATCAATGTTGTTAAGCTTGTGGGCTTCTTCTTCAAAAACTTGAATAAAAACCCTACCTATTATTTTCCTCTTTCCCTCAGGCGATTTTTCATCTTTTAATTCTTGGTAAAAGCGATCTTTTGCATCAATCCCCACCACATTTAATCCCATACTTTTATAGGATTCTAATACTTCCTCAAATTCATTTTTTCTGAGCAGACCGTTATCTACAAAAAAACAAATCAGGCGATCACCTATCGCTCTGTGTAATAATTCTGCTGCAACGGTAGAATCTACTCCTCCCGATAAACCCATCAAGACATGATCGCTTCCGAGGGTGGCTTTCAATTCTTCTATGGTGTGCTCGACAAATGAGGCAGGTGTCCAGCTTCCTTCACATCCAGCGATATCATAAACAAAATTCTTAAGTATCTTCTTTCCCTCTAAACTGTGAGTCACCTCAGGATGAAATTGCAGGCAAAAAACAGGCTGTTCAAAAGCTCCTTCTTTCGATCGAAAGGCTGCTACTTCTATGCTTTCCGTGCGGGCTATCAGTTCAAACTGCTCCGGAATTTTGGCAATAGTGTCTCCATGGGACATCCAGACCTGACTATCCTCTTTTATATTGTGAAATAGGTGATCCGTTTTATCTATTCCACTCAATTGGGCTTTACCATATTCTCTTTTGTTGGAAGGCTCAACCTGCCCTCCTAAATATTGAGCAATATATTGGGCACCATAACAAACTCCCAAAATAGGGCGTTTGCCAAGAATTTCTTCAAGATCTATTTTGAGGGCTTTTTCTTCAGTCACAGAAAAAGGACTTCCAGAGAGGATTATTCCTTTGTAAGAATCATCTAGTTTTGGAATCTTATTGAAAGGAACAATTTCACTGTAAACATTAAGCTCTCTAATTCTTCTAGCAATTAGTTGTGTGTATTGGGATCCAAAGTCTAAAATCAGTATTTTGTTTTCCATCCCGCAAATATATATCTGACTTTGGATATATTGACATTTTTAGGGCAGTCATCAGAAAAAAAATATCTTTTTCTGATGACTGCAGAAGAATGCTATTCTTTGAGGGAAATATTAAATTCTACTCTTCTGTTCCGTTCTCGACCATAGGCGGTAGAGTTGCTGGCAATGGGTTTGTCTTCACCATATCCAGCAAAGGACATCCTATCTGGACTAATTCCACTAGAAATCAGATAGTCATAGCAGGACTTGGCTCTACTTTCTGAGAGGCGCTGATTGGTTTCTGCTCCACCGGTACTATCGGTATGTCCATCAATTGTTAAATTATAATCTGGATATTTTCTGAGAATTTCGATTACCTGATCCAAAATTGGATAGGAGGTAGAACGTAAACTTGAACTTCCGGTTCGGAATTGAACGGAGCGGGTGGCAAATTGCAATACTTCCTTATCCTCTTCCGTGATGACTGGGCAGCCATTATTGGTAACAGGCCCCGCGGAATCGGGACAACGATCATCCTTGTCTGCTATACCATCACCATCCGTATCCGGACAACCATTAAGAGGTCTTGATCCTGGTGCATTAGGACATTCATCATCTTTATCAGCGATGCCATCGCCATCTGTATCCGGGCAACCATTAAGAGAAGCTGGTCCTGCACTATTAGGGCATTGATCTCTATCATCAGGAGTGCCATCATTATCGGCGTCTCTCACAGGGCAACCATTGTTAGCAGGGATTCCCGCTTCATTGGGGCATTCATCATCTTTATCAGCGATGCCATCGCCATCTGTATCTGGACAACCTCTGAATTCTAAAACACCAGCTACAGTAGGGCAATCATCATCCTTGTCTGCAATGTTATCACCATCGGTATCGGGACAGCCGCTAAATTGACTAAGTCCTGCTACATCCGGACAGGCATCATAAATATCAGCAATGCCATCGCCATCTTTGTCAGTTACGGGAGGGACTGGAGGTAGTTCCACTGGCCCTTCTCCAAATAAAAATTTCAAGCCAATACCGCCCTGAACATTATCTCTAAGATCATCAAATCCGATTCGGTATTCCACTTTGGTAGAGATGTAAGCATGACGTGCTAAACGAAAATCAAAACCCACTCCCAGAGGGGCTTGAAAAGAAAAATCATCGAAGTCTTCAAACATAGACCCAAGACCTCCATATAGGTAGGGAACTATAAATGCACTTTCTTTAAAAAACTGAAGTTGTAACAAGGCATCCAGATTGGCAAATCCAATTCTGTCAAAATTACCCATCTCATCAAGAGGAAGTTTGGCTCTTCCAAATTTGAAGGGTAAAAGAAGATTTAGGCGTTTGGCCAGGTATCTGGAATATTCGACTTCGATAGCAGCCGTAAATTCAGTGCGATTTAATTCACTGTTAATAGGGTATTGGTAATTAATGGCCAGGCCTCTAAAGCTGAATCCATCTTTTGCTAAGTCGTATTGAGCATTAGCATTCTGAAAAGACAGCACCCAAATCAAGCAAAGAACGGGTAGAATCGTTTTCATAAAATATTGTTTGAGGTTAACAGAATAATAAACAAACTAAATATTCGGAATTAGGGAATATGGATTTGATATGATCTGGGAAAGTCAAATTTATGTTTGAAATTTGCATCGGATGCCTAATGTGGGCTCAAACAGGCCAAAGGCTGAAACTCCAACATATCTAATGGTGAATTTGTGAAGAAATATACACAAAATCATCAAAAGAAAAAAACTATCACCAACACTACTTATGGTATTAATCGATTAAACCTCGTCCTTCCTTATTTATTTTACCTTCCTTATCCAGTTTTTTCATCAACCGGTCCAGGATGCCGTTGATGAAGTCTTTACTTTTGTCAGTACTATACAATTTAGAAATGTCTACAAACTCATTTAAGGTAACTTTGGAAGGAATTGTAGGAAAGTAAATGAGTTCGCAAAGCGCCATTTTTATCAAAATCATATCAATAATGGCTACCCGTTCAGCATCCCAATTTTTTAAAGTAGGTTCAATGATTTTAAGGAGCTCGGCATCTAAGTTAAATACCTTTTCCAGAAGGGTTTCTCCAAATTCAGCAGTTGTTTCTTTGGAAGGTTTGTATACCTCATAGAAAAATGGAGTGGCTGGTAAGGCTTTAAGCGTCTTTTTAAGAGCCCCAACAATAAGGGATTTGTCAACGGTCCATTGGGCTGAGTAGTCTTCTAACTTTTCTTCAAAAGTTTCACTGGCAGTACAATGTTTGTAAAGGGCAAGAAGGATTTTTTTGTGGTCCTCTGCATCCAGATCACTTTGTTCAATATAAGTTTTATAATCTTCAGTTTTGGCAAATTCTGTATATACAAGTCTTACCGTATCTTCGTCTACATACTTCTCAAACTGATAAGTATTGATAAAGCGTTGGAATCCTTCGTTTTCTAATAGAGAAGTAGAAAGGTCATTATTGGCTAATTTGGCAGTGAATTTTTGATCTTCCTCTGTAGGTAAGAATTTAGCCTCCTTATTAGCAAGATCCGTACGGGCATAATCAATTACTCTCGTAAAGGCATACAAATTGAATAAATATAATTCAAAGGAATTATTGACGCTTTTGCGATAGGCTTGCGTAGCACTTTTTAATTCCAACTTGTTGTCTCTACTGGCGGCGTAGAGTATCTGCATAACTTTAATGCGGATGTTCCTTCTGCTTAACATATTTCAACAGACTCTTTACTAGTATATGGGACTCGTTGACAAAGAAAAGGGAAATTTTATAAAAACCTTATAGCTTCCCTCTTTAATTTTTACTAAAAAATAAATTTTATAAATAATAAGGACTAAGCCCGCATTATCTCAATTAGAATTACCCTTTAACATTAACCACTCTATTGATCCATATATTTATTTTTTATCTGATCATAACTTTTGGGTAATTTCTTAATATGCCACTTCTTCAAAATTTTTCCATTGTGTAACAGAACAACTCCCGGGTTTGACCGAATAATGGTTTTTAATAAAATATCATCGGCAGTATATAGCGGATAGACGGCATCTATATGTTCACTAAAAGCATCCAACTTTGAAGAAGATGCTGGTCCTGTTATTCCGAATACCTTTATTCCATTCTGGAAGGCTCTATTAACCACCGGATTCACCTTGTCAGACCATAATTCTGAGTAATCTTCTTTCCATTGGTAGGTTTCAACGGTTTGTTCGGATTCAACAATATCAGAAATACTTCTTTCTATTACCTGCTCATCTCCATTTTGGAGGGTATCTAATTGGTAAAGGGTATCTCTTACGGTAATTTCTTTAGAACTGGATTTGCCTTTAAGTTCGTAGGCAACAATCATAAAACTGTAACCCTGATCAGTTAAAATATTTCCTGTTACATCCTTTCCTTCAGGATCAGAAACATCAAATTCACTTATTTTATTAATGACCAAATCAGGCTCTGATTTTACTTGCTCACTCTCCCAAATATTTTTATCAGAATAATTTTTGTATTCCTTAAGGTATTGATCAAATGGAATTTCCACTACATCTCCAGTCTCTTTATTGGTTATTTTGTATGCTGTAACGGTAATATTACTTATGGCCTCATCCTGCTTAAATTTTTCTTCAGCTAAATTCACTCCTTCCTTAAAAGGACGAAAATCAGCATGTGGTAAATCCCAGCTGTAGTTGCTCATACAGTAAACCAACAAGCCAACTAAGGATATCCAAAGAATTCCTCGGCGTACGCTTGCACTCAAAATCTGATGCATAGACTTATGGAAAAATAAAAATATTAGTGCTGGAATCATCAACAATACATCCTTAAAAAAGGAAGTCTTTGGCTCCAATTTGATGAAGTCTCCAAAACAACCACAATCGGTAACTTTCATATTGGTCTCCACATAAGGCCCCCACTTTCCAAACTGGAAAAAGTTAACTCCCTCTGGCACATAACCAGTCAGGTAAGTGAAACCAGTCAGGAAAGTGAAAAATCCAACCAATAAAAAGAAAGCCCAACTGGTAAATTTGGGAGAAGACCCCAGGATTAACATCAATCCTAAAATAATCTCAAAAAGGATCATTCCCACCGAAAAACCAATGGCATATTCGGAAAGTTGTGGAAATATAGGAGCTATAAAGGACAAGGCTGTATCTTCGAAGGTGCCTTGGAATTCAGCAAAATATTGCTCCATTTTATAGGCAGTACCCAATGGATCAACTGCTTTTACCCAGCCTGAGAAAATAAATAATACCCCACAAAAATTTTGTAATAAACTGATGATCCAATTCTCCTGGTCATCTCTAAAAAAAATTCCCATTACAACAGTCAACAACACAGCCGCGATGGCAACAATCAGCACTAATGTTCCTAATGTCATATTCCCTATTTTATTTGTAGAAGGTCAAACGTAGAAAGTAAAATGACTGATGTCATTCTACTTTCTACGTTCTACCTTTTACTCTTTAACTAATATGCGATTTTCTTCAATTTTTATTAATGCAAATATAGCATAGTTGATAATATCCCTATAATTAGCATCCATCCCTTCAGAAATAAGGGTTTGTCCTTGATTATCTTCAATTTGTTTGACTCTCAGGAGTTTCATTAAGATAAGATCCGTATAGGAACTAATTCGCATGCCCCTCCAGGCTTCGCCATAATCATGGTTTTTTTGGTTCAGCAAGGTACGAGTAATCTTTACTTCTTTATCATACAACTTTTCTACTTCTTTAACCTCCATATCAATGGGAAGATCCAGGTCTGCCTCCAATTGGATTATGGCCATAATGGCATAATTAATGATGCCCATGTATTCCAACTCTACTGAATCATCTACTTTTTGATGTTGTAGCTCCTCAATATTTCGGATTCTCTTAGCTTTGATGTATAATTGATCGGTAAGGGAGCTGGATCTTAATATTCTCCAGGCAGTACCATAATCTTTGGCTTTTTGAATGAAAATGTGTTTACAGCTGGCAATGGCCTGATCAAACTGTTTCAGCGTGTGCTCCACTATTCAAATTTTTCGTCAAAGATAATCAATCGAATTACCTTTTGGCAGGGATTATAGAAGATTCTTTGTTAATAAGTCGTAAATATGTACTAACAAAAATTCAATGCTTTGATTTTTCTAATATTATCAATTTTAAGCTCTACCAGTATTGTTTTAATTTTTAAACTATTTCAACAGTGGAAGGTCCATACTTTCCAGGCTATCGTGGTTAATTATCTGGTATGTTTTCTTTGTGGATGGGCTAGCCTGGGCCGTTTTCCGGTAGAGGAAGGATTTTGGCAGGAATTTTGGTTCCCTTGGGCCTTGTTTCTCGGATTTATATTTATTACGGGTTTTAATATTGTAGCCATGACTGTACAAAAGTTTAATGTGACCCTGGCTACAGTTATGCAGAAAATGTCACTATTGCTGACGGTTATTTTTGCCATTGCCATTTATCAGGAATCATTGAATGCCTGGAAAATTATTGGAGTCATTTCTGCTCTGGTTGCCATTCTGTTAGTGAATATTTCCCCCAAAGGCAAATTATTTGATTGGAATATTCACCCTCGGTATCTGCTGCTGCTTCCTGTATTGACCTGGTTGGTTAGTGCTACCATCGAAATTGTCTTTTTACATTTAGAAAAACAAACAGGCTCTAGTTCAGATCTGAGTTTTGTGTCCTTCTTGTTTGGTACGGCCTTTGTCTTGGGAGGATTTCGATTTGGGACCGGCTTGATTAGAAAGGAGTTTCGCCTGGACAAAAAAAGTGTAGGAGCAGGGATCTTATTAGGGCTACCCAATTTCTGTTCCATTTATTTTTTACTCAAATCTCTCGGAATTGGTTTGGATGGATCGGTTGTTTTTCCGATTAATAATGTGTCTATCATTGCCTTGTCCAGTATTCTGGCCTTCCTTTTATTCAAAGAAAAATTGAGTTGGTTAAACATTATAGGAGTGGCAGTTGCCATCCTTTCTATTATTTTTATGGCTTTAGGAAATTAAATCAGGTCCTTTCATTCTATAACTAAGTACTAAATGAAATTAAGCGAACGGATAAATGCATTGGTAAAGTTGGGGGATCAGCTCCTTTCCGGGGATGAATTCCTGGAGGCACTGATGCATCGTACCTACCATAATAATAAATGGTTTACTATTGAAAACCAGAAACAGGCTGTAAATGCTATTGGCCAGCTTTTTCTTGAAGAATCAAAAATAAGAAAATGGCTTAATCAATATTCCATCCCGGATTTGACTCCATCAAGTAAAAAGGTAGGGATTGTAATGGCGGGGAATATTCCACTTGTAGGTTTTCATGACTTTATTTGTGTCTTCATTGCCGGCCATCAGTCAATTATCAAATTATCAGATAAAGACCCTTATATTTTTCCTTATTTGCTTAAGGTATTGACAAAAATCGATCCCAGAACAGAATCTTATTTTGAGATTGCCACCAACCTGAAGGGGTTCGATGCTGTAATAGCCACCGGCAGCAATAATTCTTCACGGTATTTTGATTATTATTTTTCAAAAATACCCAGTATAATCCGCAAAAATCGTAATGCCATCGCTGTACTAAATGGACAGGAAGATCAGGAAGACCTATTGGATCTGGGCAAAGATGTTTTTAATTATTTTGGATTAGGCTGTCGGAATGTTGCTAAAATATATGTTCCTGAAAACTATCAATTCGATTTTCTTTTAGAGACCCTGCATGAGTATCGCAAAATTGTTCAGCATAATAAATACAAAAATAATTTCGACTATAATTTTGCCATCCAGGTGTTAAACAAAGTCCCTTATTTCTCAAATGGCTGTATTATTATTGTTGAAAATAAATCCCTTCAGTCTAGAGTAGGGGAATTGTATTTTGAATATTTTACCGATATAGAAAGCCTGGAAAAGGAAATAGACAGCCGAAAAGAAGAAATTCAGTGTGTTATTGCCAAGGATGGACTGTTGCACACAGAAACTCTCCCTTTTGGAAAAGCCCAGCAACCTGAATTATGGGATTATGCAGATGGAGTAGATACTTTGGGTTTTCTTTTGGAGATGGGGTGATAAGTAAGGTTAATTTTAAGAGACGAATTCTTATTTTCCCAATACCCCAATACAATAATTAAAATCTGAGTTATGAATAAAATCAACCTATACTTACTTTCAATAATGGTAATAATATTTGGCTGCCAAAATGAAACTCCCGAGGTCATAAAAATTGATGGCTCAAATGGAGTACGTCCTCTTGTGGTAGCACTTGTAGAAGCCTTTTCAAAAGTAAACTCTCAACATGATATTCAAGTTGGGGAAGGAATGGGGAGCAAAGACCGATTAGAGGCTTTAAAAAATGAATCCATCGATATCGCTATGGCCAGCCACGGTTTAGACATTGAAGCACTTGAGAAAGATGGATATCAGGTGATTCGTTTCGCTCAAATGCCTGTGGTATTAGCCGTCAATCAAAGTGTAGAAATAGATAATTTATCTGAGGACCAAATTTGTAATCTCTATTCTGGTAATAATAAAAATTGGAATGAGATCGGAGGCAATGACTTAGCCATTCAGCTGTTAAGCCGACCCTTCGAAGAAGTGGATGTTGAGGTTATGTTGGAGCACCTGGCTTGTTTTTCCGAGATTGAATTAGATAGTATGGTCCAATTTCATGAAAGATCAGGCAAGTTAGCCCGAGCATTGGCCGAAACGGAAGGGGGCATCGGAATGACCACCATGACCAGAGTGAACCAAAGTGAGGGTCGTTTAAAACCTCTTGCTTTAAATGGTTTTGAAGCTACGTTAGAAAATATTAGGGCCAGTGATTATGAACTGGTGCGTAATTCATATTTGGTGATTAAAGGAGAGGGTAGTAAAGGCATAAAAGCATTTCTAAATTTTGTCAAGGGAGCAAAAGGGCAGGCAACCTTGATGCAGAATGAGGCAATTCCTGTTATTTGATCCTATAATTCTGGGATGCTATGATTATTTAATGTGCAGATGTGCAGATGTGCAGATGGGGAGGTATGCAAAGTTTGAGGTTTCGTACTTATTGAAGGTAATTTGGCATTCAACAACCTCCAGTTGTCAGGGATTCCACAAATTATGCAAATGTTTATCTTAATAATCTGCAAAATTAGCGGTTTCGGCGTCAAAATAAAGCTACAATAAACAGCCTTTCCTTGAAGATAAAAACACCCTTAAACTTGAACACTTGAACACGAGAATACAACTTAACAAAAGCTAAAAAAACAACCTCTTCTCAAATATAGCAGTCTCTAAAACAAGGAACAAGGAACAAGGAACAAGGAACAAGGAACAAGGAACAAGGAACAAGGAACTATTTCACCATCAACTCTTCAAATGCCTCTTTAATCCCATCAATTTCAAAGTCAAAACCTTCATCCAGCAACCGTCCTGGATACACTTTTCTACTTTTTAAAATGAGTTCTGTTTCTGTACCCATGATCAGGGCACCAAATTGTAAAAGCCATTTCGGTTGGGGTAAATTGATTAATGGGTTTATTTTTTCTCTTAATGCCTGATAGAAAAATTTATTCTTGATAAAATGAGGCGAGCAAATATTAACGACGCCATCCATTTTTTTCTCCATAATAAACTCCAAAGATCTGGCAAAGTCCAATTCATGAATCCAGCTAATCCATTGTTCACCTCCTGCCTGTGCTGTAGAAAGGCCTTTTTTTGCCAGATCCAGAATAAGGGGAAAGGCACCCCCTTTTTTTCCTAAAACAATAGCGGTTCTGAGTGCCGTTTTAATCGTTGAAGGAGTTTCATGCTTAAAAAAAGCTTGTTCCCAGCTTTTGGCGATATTAGGTGAAAAATCATTCCCAATTATCCCATCTTTTTCGCTATTGGCTGCTTGTTGGCCTGGGGTGTGTTCATAAATGGTAGCCGTAGAAGAATTCAGCCAATACTTTGGGGGGGTGCTACAAGCCTGAATGGCCTGTCCAATAATGTTGGTGCTTTCTATTCTGCTGGATAAAATGAGAGCCTTATTCTTAGGGGTATACCTGCAATTCACTGATTTGCCCGCCAAATTGATAATAGCATGAGCATTTTCAAATTCCCCTGCCCATTCTCCACTCGATCGACCATCCCATTGCAATTGGTCGGGGCCATTCGGCTGCCTGCTGAGGATAAGGACCTTATAGCCTTTATCAGTGAAATAAGTGTGGAGATACTGCCCTAGAAATCCGCTTCCCCCAGGAATGATGATTTTTTTGCTCATTTAAATATTTTGAATATAAAGACCTTAAAGTATTAATGAAAAATACGATTATTTTAGCCAAGGCCATGATTTTTTTTATTTATCAATCCTTCATTCTGGAAAATAATGTAAAAAGTTTGTTACTTTGAAATACTGCAAATAGGAAAAAACATGAGTTCATATCGTTTAGGAGAATTTGAAGAGGTCGTATTGCTGGCCGTGGGCATATTATATGACAATGCATATGGAGTGTCCATAAAGGAAGAAATCAAAAGCCGTCTTGATCGAAAAGTAAGTGTTGGTGCCTTGCAATCGGCCTTAAGGCGTTTGGAAAAAAAAGGTTATTTGAGTTCTAAACAAGGTGAAACGACCAGCAAAAGGGGAGGACGTCCCAAATTATATTTCACCCTTACGGCAGCCGGGAAAAGTGCTTTGGATTATTCCCGCCAAACACGCAACAGTATGTGGGATGCCATGCCCAACATTTCCTGAAACGGATATTGTATTTGATATTGATATTGAATTGCTTATTGCCTTTCTACCTTCTACATTCAACTTTGTACTAATTATCCTCCAACATCAACTCCATTTCATATTGGTCAATATAATTTTCTAGACCAAGGTCTAAAAGAAGCTGGACCTTGCATTTTTCTTTTTTATCAATATTAATTATCCGCAAATGCGTAGTTATTTGACTGATACCCTCAAATAAAATGGGCCAGTGTTTCTCTTTTTGGCGATCAGAAATATCAAACTGAGCCAGATAGCCCGTATTAGGATTAATAATAAAATAGCCTATTTCTTGTTCACCTTTAAAAACCAAATAAAGTGAATAATTATTTTTTTGAAGTAAAAGAGCCGTAGGAACATGATCCCAGGAATAAAAGGAATGGCCTTCATATTTTTTCCAGTCAAAAAATTGCAGTTTTTTTTGCTGGAGTATAATGTCATCTTGTTCTGATTGCTTAATACTGCCTTTGAAACATTTTAGTTCTCTAAAAATTTCAAACCCAACTCTACGATATGCTTTTATGGCTTTTTCATTATTTTGAATGACTTCCAAGGCGCATCGTTGGATACCCTTGTTTTTCAGTTGTGGGACAGCCATTTCGTACATCTTTTGAACAATTCTTTGACCTCTATGACTTGGAATGACTCCAGTGCCTGTATTAAAGGCTGTGAATTTATCATGGCTGTAATCAATCCCGTGAACCATAAAACCTACTAGTGAACTGTCATCAAACATTCCATAGGAAGCCCGATAGTCTACTCTGGCACCTTTCCATCTCGTTTTCCAGTATTGAGGGTCATCAGGCATGGAGACAAAATAATCAGCAAATGATTCAATGAGGCAAGTAACAATCGTTTGAAGAGGAGTTTGATTGAGAGATTTAACTTCCATTCGAGAAATAAAGATTTAATAATTTATTCTTTGAATTTAATCAAATTATTCTGGAGATATGTATTTTCAATACAGTTGTCCAATGTTTTCTATGGAAAGCGAAAATTTTCAATGGAAAACAAGTAATGCTTTCGATAAATGCAATAAGATAAAACAAAAGATTATGAACAAAAGAAAACACTTCCACCTTTGCTGTGCTGTATTTTTAATAAGCGGATTATTATTTTTTAGTTCACTGTCTGCTCAAGAAAATGCACCCATTCTTTTTACCAATGCAAATATTATTGATGGAGTATCAGATAAAATAATCTCCAATGCTTCACTCCTTGTTGAAAATGGAAAAATCAAAACCATCAGTACCAGCCCAATAGAAGCTCCTTCCGGAGCTCAGGTATTCGACCTTCAGGGCAAACATCTTATGCCGGGGCTCATTGATGCTCATGTACACCTGCGGGATTTTGCTTCCGCTGAAAGGGCTTTGGTTTCTGGTGTAACCACCGCTCGTAGCATGGGAGTTTCTCATTTTATGGATGTGGGCATGCGGGAGCTATCTAAAGCAGGAAAGATAGATGCCCCTGAGGTGTTGGCTGCAGGCTACCATATTCGCTTACGTCCTGCCGATGAATTGTTTATGAATCACCCTGAACTACACGATTGGATTGGGAAGGATGTCAAAGGTGTGGAGGCTATGAAAAAGCTGGCAGATATTATGGCTTCGCACAAAGTGGATTGGATTAAAACCAATGCTACGGCCAGAGCTGGCTTGCCACAAACAGATCCAAGAGAACCATATTATATTGAATCCGAAATGAAAGCCTTGGTATCAGCTGGTGCTCAGAACAACATACCAGTAGCAGCACATGCTCATGGAGATGAGGGGGGAAGAGCTGCCGTCCTGGGAGGAGTGCGTAGTATTGAACATGGCACTTATTTGAGTGAGGAAACCTTAAAATTAATGGCAGAAAGAGGTACCTACTTAGTCCCAACAATAGCAGTAGTTAATGATTTAACAGAGCCAGGTGGTGATTATGACCAACCCCTATTGATGATCCGAGGCCGTCATATGCTACCCAGAGTGAGGGCAATGGCCAGGAATGCACATCGTTTAGGCGTTAAGATTGTGGCAGCAACTGATACTGGTTACGGTGCCAATAGTACGCTCCGATTAGGACAAGAATTAGAAGAATTGGTGGGAATTGGAATGAGCAACCTGGAAGTTATTCAAGCAGCTACTTCGAGGGCGGCTGAATTACTTAGAGTGGATGACCATACCGGAAAAATAGCAGAAGGAATGGATGCGGACCTTCTTATTATTGAAAGAAATCCTCTTGAAAATATAGGAGCAGTTTATGATCCCTTGATGATTGTAAATGACGGAAAAATTATTGTTAACAGGTTAACTTGGTAGTTTCTTTTTTGAACTTAATTTAGTCAATTTATACTTTAAACAAACCTAATGAAATTGCCACTGATAAACGCTGATTTAGCTGTTCATTAAATTGATGAAAAACAGCTTGATCAGTGTTTTTCAGTGGCAAAAAAAAGTCTCTATTCTCTTTCTATTAAAGCAAAAACTTCCTCTAAAGAAATCCGATACAAATCCACATTATTATTATTAATCTGAATCATAAAATCTTTGTGTCGATTGCTGGCAAAATACAAGTAATCGCCATGAATTTTGGGAGTCAAATCACTTCCTCCGGAATTTAGCAGACTCAGGTGCTGAGCTGGCTGCCATTTTCCCTCTTTTTTAAAACTGATGTACAGATCTCCGGAGGGTGTAATGCCTTCCTCTCGTCCACTTGATTCCCAAATGATGAATTGCCCTTTTGGATCAATGCAGCTCCCCCATTCACCATCTGGTGCATTGACAGCATTACTCAGGTTCTCGGGCGCTTGATATTGTCCATTCTTGAAGTAAGAAACCCAAAGATCTCCAGAGCCATGCCCCCCTTTGCGATAGGAACCAAAATAAAGATTTCCCTCTTCGTCCAGGGTAGGACTGTATTCGCTTTCATTAGAGTTTATGGGCATTTCCAGGTGGATAGGTTGGCTCCATCCGCTATCTGTTTTTTCCACATACCAAATGTCTCTATCTTTTTTCTCCACACCCAGCTGAGTAGGCCTGTTGGATGTAAAAAATAAGCGTTTTCCATCAGGAGTAATAAAGGGATTGGTATCGGAATACTGTCCGGAAAAAGGAGCAACATGAGGTTTGGACCAGCTGCCATATTTAAGTTTCCTGGAATAATAAATGGTATTTTTTCTGCCCATGGCAAAAAAGGAGTCCTTTCTGGCAAAAAACAACTCTTGCTCATTAGGACTTAAAGTTACAGAGGCCTCTACCTGCTCCGTTAGAATATCGGGAGCAAAGAGTTTGGGCTGTAGCTTCTTTTTGTATTCATCAGGTAGAATATAATTGGTATAAATTGTTAGTGGAAGAGAAGATTGTTGAAGATTCCAGGCAGTAATTACAACTATCATTTTTTCCTTAGGATGGACGATTAGATGTTGTCCGCCCGCCCCTCTGGCCATATAAATGGACTTAGGGATGTAGAAAAAGTCTTCGCTTAAGGGGATTCCCTCAGACCACCAAAAATAGCCATAACTGAATTTATAAAATCGGTTGTCAATATTTCCCTTAACAATACCAGAAGTAGCCTTTTGTACCCAACCTTCAGGAAGCAATCGGGAACCATTCCATATCCCATCTTGAAGATGGAGTTGACCAATCTTTATTAAGTCCTTTGACCTCAAGTAGAGTAAAGCACCTCCATTATTTGCCGGCTTACCATTGCCGCTCCAATATTCAAATTTCTCGATACCAAGTGGATCAAAAAGGTGTTTTTTAGCAAATTGATCAATCTCCATGCCTGAAGCCTGCTGAATAATACCTGTAACTAATAATGGGGCAGCATTACCATAATTAAATCGAGTACCTGGTTCCTCTCGCATAGGCGTATTTAAGATCATCTCATACCAATCACCTTCCGATTCTAAAACTTTGCGCCAGGTATTATTGGGATCTTCCCATTGCCGTTCTATCCAAGCCAATCCGGGGCGCTGAGTTAATAGGTCTTCAATGGTAATTTGATTGCGTAAACTATCTGGTTCTTCAATTTTTTTATCAGAAAAAAAGGAAAGTACAGGTTGATGAACATCTTTGATAAAACCTTGCTGAATGGCTATTCCAAGAAGTGTAGCAGTAATACTTTTAGTAGCAGATTGTAATTGATGAATGGAATCGGAGGGCCAGTCATTAAAATATTTTTCAAACACGACTTTATTATCTTTCCAAATCAATAAACTATGTATTTCTCCAAAGCTGCCCTTTTCAATTTCTGAAACAGCTTCTTCTAGTTTTTGAGTAGATAGGGTTTGACTTGAACTTAGATTGGGAAAAAAGGAGAAAATGAAGATTATCTTAATTAATAAAGAGCTGGTAAAATTTTGCATCATAGTGGTGTGTTTGGTAGTTTTTCATATTTCTAGATGCAAAAATCCCTCATTTTGATGTGCAAATTAGGAGATTTGTAGATTAGTAAATTTTTTGATTAATTCATTTGTTTTATTATTTAAGGCTAGTGCTAATTATTTTAGCTCTTTTGGGCACGCAACTGCCTATCGGCAGTCAGGGATTTCGCAAATTATGCAGATAAAATTTGCGATATCTGCGTGAGAAAAAAGCTACAATAAGCAACTATACTTCTAATTCAAATCTCTCTAAACGTGAACACGTGAACACGTTCAAAAAATCGACAAGCCCGTTTTAGTAGTCAACAACTCCAAAGCCAACATCCCCAATGCAGAATTCCCTTTTTCATTTAGTTGAGGGCTCCATACTGCTACACTAAAATTACCTGGATGAATGGCGGCGATACCTCCTCCAACACCACTTTTACCGGGTAGTCCCACTTTAAAAGAAAACTCTCCTGCTTCATCATAAAAACCGCAGGCCAGCATGACAGCATTCAGTCTTTTTGTTTGGCTGGTGTTGAGAATTTCTTCTTCAGTTCCGAAAATTTTGCCGTGGTTGGCGTAAAGCATAAAGGTATTTGCTAATTCCTCACAACTCATCTCAAGTGCACATTGATGGAAATAAAAATCCAGAACTTCCTCAATATCTCCGTTTATGTTCCCAAAAGATTTCATCAAATTGACAAGGGCTGCATTTCGATAACCCCAATCTTTTTCGGATTGAGCGACTTGTTTATTAAATTGGATATCAGATTGTCCAGAAATCTTTCGTACAAAATTCAAAAAGTCTTCTTTTGGGCGCTCCAGATGCTCCACTAAAATATCAGCGATTACCAATGCTCCAGAGTTAATTAAAGGATTGCGGGGAATGCCATTTTCATTTTCTAATAGGATTAAGGAGTTAAAAGGGTCGCCGGAAGGTTCGATGCCTACTCTTTCCAATACTTTATTCCCCAGTAGCTGGATGGCAAGGGTTAAAGAAAAAACCTTGGATACGGATTGAATAGAAAAGCGCTCCCGACTATCTCCAAAAGCAAAATTCCCTTGTTCAAAACAACATAGATGCATTCCAAACTTATTCGGAGAAATTTTAGCTAATTCAGGAATATAAGAAGCTACTGTTCCGGTTTTGGGTTCTAAGGCCAGGCTTTCCTTGATCTCTTCTAATATTTTGGGATAATCCATGGTGGTTGATACGTTTGGTTTTAGTAGGGAATAATAATTGAAAGGATTGAATTAATCATCACCACCAAGGCACGAAGAAACGCTAAGATTTTGTGATTCTTTGTGTTTTTGTGGTTAAAAGAAAAAGGGTTTTTATTTACACTAAATACTGATTAATTATTTTAGATAGCATCTCCAAGTCAACTCTTTCTATAGGATGTTTCCCTCCTTCAATGGTATGGAAACTGCCATTGGGTATCAAATTTGCTGCTTTTTTCGACTCTGCCTCGTTTACCATTCGATCTTCGGAACCTCTGCTTATCAAAACTTCGTTTTGTATGGAGTTGAGGTCTTGATCAGATAATCCAGCCCCATTACCTAGGTTGATCATCATCTCAGCGGTTTTATTGAGCACTTCCTTCCAATCTAGAGGGTCATGCCTTTCTTTTAAGGCCTGGGCAAAATGAGGAACTTTTTCTTCTATTTTTTGTGGATCGAGCATTTTGCTTTCCTTAGCGGCAGATTCTGGTGTCCAATCAAATTTTGTAGCAAGTGTAAGAATTTTACCAACTCTTTCTGGAAATTTCAGGGCAAAGCTTAAAGCAACATAACCACCCATGCTGTATCCAAAGATATGAGCCTGGTCAATTTGATTTTTCTGCATGAAGGAGTCTAAATTATCAACAAAAAGAGAAGTCGAGTAGGGATGGTTTGTAGGGGTATCCCCGTGACCATCAAAATTAAAAGCAAAAGTTGGAGTATGTGAGATTGAATTTCGGAGGCCTTCAAATTGTTCTTTGCTTCCAAGCGCACCATGTAAGAAAATGATGGGAAAATGATTCATAAATAAATATTTTGTACAAAAAGTTTACCTCTTATATTTTATAACAGATTTAAAAATAGGAATTTGCATCCGCATGGGAACAATACCTACTAAAAAGGCAAAGACTTTTGTTTTGGCTCCCACATACCAATGAATGCGATTACTATGGCTAGCTTTCCATACCACTTTGGCGACCTGCTCAGGTTTTAAGCGTGCTACTTTTTCACTCATATAGCGGTATTTATCCATAAAATCATATACCATATTGGTTTTTACGAACAAGGGGAGTAAATCGCTTACCCTAATGTCATATTTTTTAAAAGCAATAGACCAACCTTCAGTCAGACTTTTTACTGCTGATTTTGTGGCGGCATAAACACTTAACTCTGGGTTCCCTATTAATGCTGAGGCAGAAGCCATGTTGATAATCCGGCTGGAAGGAGTTGCTTTAAGTGCGGGCATGGCATAGTAAGTAAGTTGTATAAGGCCACTAAAATTTACATCTATCACCTTTTGTTGATCCATCAAACTAAGTTGGTCAAATTCTCCCACCTGCATTAAACCTGCATTATTAACCAATACATCCAATCTACCCTTTGTTTTATCTGTGATGTAGGCTATAGCCTTTTTAACTTCTTCTTCATTGGTGATATCACACTGAACATAACAACGTCGATCTTCGGGGAATTCAAGTGAGGTTTCGGTTAAGATGCCGATATCTAAATCTAATAGAGCCAGATACCAACCTTTTTGTGCAAACTTTTGAGCAATGGCTTTTCCAATACCACGGGCAGCTCCGCTAATCAATACTACTTTATGAGGAAATCCAGACATGCGACTTTATTTTCCATAAAAAATAATAGGGGCACAATACTGGAAGATTTGCCCCTGCTTAAAATGCTTTGATGTAATATTAAAAAAATAAGTTGATATTTAAGAAGTGGTTTATTCTTCACTCCACTTGTTTCAAATCTATTTTTACCTTGAAATCACATCCTTTGTGTTCCGTTCCCTTTTTTAAAAAGGTAACTGATTTATCCGGACTTAATACAAAGTAGGCTTCATAGCCAGGATGATGATAAATGGAATGGATCTTTACTTCAATCGGCTTGAATAATGGAACAATACCTTTGATGGAATATTTGAACTTATAGGGGCTGGTAGCGCTGACGGTAGCTTTGGCGTTTTTAATTTTTAGGTTTCCTAAATACATGCCCAGGCGTTTCTGAATTTTATTACCTAGTGAAGCTGCTGTAAGATTAGTATTTGAATAAAAAGCCCTGGGTATAGATATTTCACCTGAAATAGTATTCAATGTAGATTTGAGATTATTGTCAACAACATCAATTGTTTGACCTTCCAGATAAACACATAAGGATAAAACTAAACTTAAAACCATAATTGTTCTCATTGATCATTAATTTTAATAAGGTTTAAAAATTGACTAATGATTAATTGAAGGATTTGAGCATGCAATTCTTAGTTGAAATGACAAATGAACTTGTAGTCTTATTATTAGAAATAAGGATTGCCAAGCTAGGAAAGATTGGTAAGCCTGGCATAAAGCTTACCAATCCCTACATTTCATTACGGGCTTAGTAATCTTTGATTTACTACAAGGCCATTTGCTAATATATTAGTCTTGGCTTTAAGAAAAAGATCAACACATCTTTCTACTTTCTACCTTTTACTTTCTTCTTTATTAAAGTATTGGTTAAATTCAAGCATTATCTTCAAACTAAAACTTTATTAATGATCCGATCATTTCCTTTTTTATTAGTCTTAGCATTTTTAGTTGCCGCCTGTCAAAATGTTGAAAAAGAAAAACAACTTTCCTATCAATTGGGAGGTATTGGTGGTTTTGCTGAATTAGTTCATAGTGGAGTCAAACAATTGGCTTTAGGGTCTCCTGTTTCCTCAGAAGAGATGGATGTATTGATTAAAGAAGCGGAAGAAATTGCTGAACGGCACCAGGTAAAGCTTTATAGAGAGAAAGATCTGATTGTTACGGATCTTTTCCCTGCGGATGTGGCTAAGGATAAAGAAGTTTTGCTCATTTACGATGGTAATACTTTAGATGCTTACCAACAATTAAAAGCGGACAAAAAAGCATATGAAGATCGTGGAGTCTATAACGGGAATGTCAGAGAAATGATCGCTCGTCGATTTGGACGTTTGTTGAGTTATACCCCCAAACGGATTAATGAATTATTAGCAGAACAAACTGATTTTCGGACGCTGGCTGATTTTAATGTGCAAGCCAGTAACTTGTTTTTGTATTATAAAGATTTAGCTGTGGCCACTGCTTTTTATGAGGAAACCCTTGGCTTAGAAAAGATCTCTGATTATGGCATGGCCACTATTTTCCGTATTGCAAAATCCTCTTTTTTGATATTAGTAGATGCTGCTGAAGGAATGCATACAGCAGAGGAGCCCAAAACGGTTGCTCTAGCTTTGCTTACAGATCAATTGGGAGAGTGGTATGATTATCTAAAAGAACAAAATGTGCCCATGCGTTCGGGCTATACCCCTCGGGAAGGCAATGCTCATGATGGATTTGTGGCAGTTGATCCGGAAGGATATCTACTTGAATTTGAAGTCTTTAAGCAACACCCAGAAAATGAACGCTTCATGCCTATTTTGAATAAAAATGAAACCATCTATCCTAAACATGAATCATCAAAAGTACCAGAAGGCCTAGGTTTTGATGCTTCTATCACCTGGCTTTATTATAAAGATGTGCTTGGAATGCAGCAATTTTATGAGGAGGTGTTGGGTTTTGAATTGGTCGCAGACCAGGGTTGGACTAAAATATACAGGGTAACCGACACTGGTTTTATTGGCCTGGTGGATGAAAGAAGAGGAATGCATAAGTATACGGTTGATAAGGCAGTAAACGTCTCCTTTTTAGTTGAGGATATTGAAGGATGGCATAGTTATACCGGAAAGGCAAACCCCTTTGAAATAAGGTCTCCTGAATTATCTACTGGTCCGGAATCTAAATATCGTGCTTTTGTGGGCTATGATCCGGAAGGATATTTTATGGAGTTTGACAAGTTTTTGCCTCATGAGGATAATGAGCTAATATTGAAATACTTGTCAGATTTGAAATAATGATGTGTTGAGGTATTTTTTGAGAAAAAGTTTCATTTTTTCTCAAAAAATACCTCAAACCTTCTTTTAATACTTAGCAGGTACTCCTTTCCCAGGCAATGAGCTCTGGATAAACTCTCTAATATGCTCATTGGCTTTTTCAAGGTCTACTCTACGCAAGTACATCATATGACCAGAACGATAGCCCTCAAAACGTAATCGATCCTTCATTTTTCCACTAGGATCCAAATGCCACATGGTATATTTTGCATTAAAATAGGTAGTAGCTCCATCATAATAGCCTGACTGTACCATAACTTTTAAATAAGGATTTTGAGCCATGGCCTGTCTTAAATTTTCACCCGTGTTATCTCCAGAACGATCCCATGGGCGAACCGGACCAAACATATTGTATTTGATATCCGTCACATATTCTAATTCATTTCTGAAATAGTAATTAATAGCAGGAGTAAATGAGTGAAGCCAACTGGTTAACTCTGAATTAAAATCAGGTCGTTCACCTCCTTCCATGCGATCAATGCCTTTATATCTGGAATCCAGTCTTCCTACCGTATAACCTCCTTTTTCCCGTAATAAATCTTTCCAGAAAAAACTATAAGAAACATCCAGGTTATGCTGAAGAATGGTCTTCTCGGAAATACCGGAATAATAAGACATTTTCTGAGCCATTTCCTTTCTTTTCTCTTCACTAATAAATCCGCCCATGGCCATGGCTGGTAGAAGTTCGTTGATTGTGAAATCTTCCACTTCAGGTAATAACTCGTCTAGGTCTTTCGATTGTAATTCTGCCGAAAGAGCCTTCTGATACCAGGCAGCAGCAGCAAAGTAAGGCAGACGGTTAGCTGCAGCTACCGGACCTCCTCTATCTATCCCTAAGCCTGTTGGAGAAACTAAAATAACTCCATTTAGATACATCCACTGTCTATTCTGCAATTCAAGTGCCAAACCTGAAACCCGGGTTGTACCATAACTTTCTCCTATTAAATATTTGGGAGATTGCCACCTGTTTTTTCTACTCACAAAAGTATTGATCCACTCTGCCAGATATTGAATATCGGCATTTACCCCAAAAAAAGTAGTTTTCTTGGCCTCTTTGTCCAAAATTCTGGAATACCCTGTATTAACAGGATTTACAAAAACAATATCAGCTACGTCCAGGATAGAGTATGGGTTTTCCTTAATACCATAAGGTTGGATGGGATAGCCTTCATCATCAATTTCTAAAATGCGCGGCCCGGTATAGGCAATATGCATCCAAACGGAAGCCGAACCAGGGCCTCCATTAAAGGAAATGACTAAAGGTCGACTGGCCCGATCCGTTATATCTGTTCTTTGATAGTAAGTGTAAAACAAACTGGCAATGGGCTTACCGTCTTCATTCCAAACAGGTTGGGTACCTGCCTCTGCAGAATAGGGTACTCTTTGACCCTCAATATTCACTTCATGATTGGTGATAACAGAAGATTCTGCTTCTAACATCCTTTCCTGACCATAGGAAAGGGTGCTTATTAATAATGTGAAAATAAGAGTTGTCATTAATGACTTCATACTTTGAATTTTTTGTGTTTCTTTTAAAGGAGCTTTTGTGAGCCCTTTGGTTTATGTTAATTTAGTTTATGGTTCCATAGTTCCGCGGTTCCATGTTCCGAGTTCAAAGAATTCTTGGAATGTAGGAAAGTAAGAATAATTGAGTTTTTTTTGCACGCAACTTCCTCCGGTAGTCAAGAATTTCGCTAATAAAGCAAATGCATTTGCAAAATCTGCGGTATCTGCGTGCAAAAAAGAAATTCATAAATACTGTCAATGCATATAGTTTAGTATAAACCATTTGCACATTTCCCAATCTGCAAATCTACTCATCAAAAACTGATGCTGGTGAGGTTGTGTAAAAACTAAAATTTTTTAAAATTTTAGTTTTTACTATAATATGTATCTGCTTATAAAAAAGCAAAAAATATATTTTTTTAAAGTCAATTTTTGGAAAAAATTGACTTTTTACACAACCCCTTACTGCATTCTAGTTCCATTCAATGGTGTATCGATATTTTTAATACCGTTTTATCCAATCTGAAAAAAAAATCTTTTAATTTTTGTTGTAATTCATAAATGGGGTTATTTGGTGAGGCAGTCGCAGACTGCCACCAACTGAGTCTGGTCTAAACCATTTGCATATTTCCCAATCTGCAAATCTACTCATCATAGAATCAGAGTATCAAAAAATCGTAGTATCAATCTTGCCCTGCCTTTTCATAAACCTTTTCCAAATGAGGGATTCCTTTAATCATCCACTTGGGAGCAGGCTTATCCATTAGGTAATGATCGAAATATTGCTTCATCCGAGTTTGAAAGTCTTTTTGATTGTATTCATTTCGTAGATGATGCGGTTCACCAGGGTAGGATAAGAAGATAACCTCCTTGCCCAACCTTCGAGCTGCATTATAGAATTCCAATCCTTGGGTCCAATCTACAGCACCATCTTTAGTACCATGCAAAATCATAAAAGGAGTAGAAATTTTAGGAGCATGGAACATAGGATTTTCTCGCTGATAAATGGCTCTTTGAGACCAGGGCGTAACGCCACGTCCCATTCTTACCTGACCAATTTCCATGATCCCACTGTGATTGGTTCCTGTATTTCCATAAATGTTATTATAAAAACTTTCCAAATCGGTTGGAGGAGCTCCGGTAACAACACAGGCAAACATATCTGTCTGCGTTAAAATGAAGGAAGATTGATAGCCTCCCCAACTATGTCCCTGCAAGCCAATTTTATCTGGGTCAGCATATCCCATATCAATCACTTTCTGAGTGGCAGCAGTGATGCAATCCAAAGCACTGGTTCCTGGACGCCCTTCCTCATAAACATTATCCGGCATTAAAAATAAATATCCGTTACTGGAATAGGTGGAGGCATGCGGACGATCATCATAAACCGGCATGGAATAGGAGTGATGGCGTTGGGACATTTTTTCATAAAAATAAACCACCATCGGATATTTCTTGCCAGGCTCATAATTTGGGGGTAGGGTTAGTGTTGCCTGCAGTTTTTCTCCTTTACTGTTCTTATAATCGACCAAGACTTTAGAACCCCAGGCAAAATCTTTCTGCTGTGGATTGGCATTGGTAACTTTTTGAGCATCCTGAAACTGGCAATTACTGGCATAATAATCAGGAAAATCAGTAAAGGTTTGCTGTGTGAAAATAATGCGATCTGCCAGCCTGGCTTTCCTTGGCCTGCTAATACTTTTATCCTCAAAGAGTAGTTTTTCTGGCTTATTCCCTTTGCTTAAAGAAAAATATCCGGATTTTTTAGTCCACTCCCCATAAGCTGAAAGCATCATTTCCTTATCTGTATCGATGTATCTTTCGTCCCGGTCAAGTGAGGCATATCGAAGGCGAATTTCTTCTTTATCTCCCATTCCTCTGGTTAAATTTTCTGCTTTGCTGCCATCTAGGGCTAAATGCCAAAGGTCATATTTATGATTTACGATTACCCCATTGCCATCTTTAGTCCAACCAGCTAGTCCATAAGGTGGTTTTTCATGTGGATAAGGATGATCTTCATTGACAAAACTTACTTTTGCTGACTTGGAAATAGTGGTAGTTTTATCCTTATCCAAATCATAAACGTGAAGGTGTTTGTCTAATTGATATAAGTACATGCGGCCATCAGGTGAATAGCCCAATGGTCTTTTCACTTGTTTGGCAAAAACTTTACTTGCTCCCGTTTTGAGATCAACCCGATAAAGATCCGCTGGAGAAACTCCCCAGTTAACATCATTAATGTAAGGCTTTTCATTTCTGCCTACCCAATACTGATTATGTTGGGAAGCCAATACACTACGCATTTCTTTATTAGCTAATCTTGAGAATTTTTTATCTGTCAGGTCAAAAGAGCATAAATAAGTAAAACGTTTATTTCTATTGGCTCGGCGCTGTTGAACGGTATTGATTCTTTCATCATTCCAATGGAATACATCTACATTAGGTAGGGTATCCTTATCTAATTTTTGTTTTTCTTCCTGATCATCAATCCCAAAGAAAACCATTTGACCATCTTGCGACCAACGGATGGCTCCATTACTGCTGATAATCATATTTTCTGGAAATGAAGACTCCTCTGCTGGCTCTAACATAGCTTTTTTAGGTGAGGAGGAAGCTACATCTGAAAAAACGAGCAGAGAGTTAACAGAATGAACTATGGTGTCTGCCTTTTCTCCTTTTAAGGCTGCCAGCTGGCGTCCTTTATTGTTCCATTCACTTCTATGACTATTTTTCCCATCCCAGCTTAATCCGGAATAAGTTTTTTGATCGCTATCCAAGGCCTTCACTGTTCCCGAATTTAAATCCATCAGATAGATACCATTTCCAATTTTATCAGAAGCATCTACCAAATAGGCCAGCATGTCGCCTCTTTTATTGAAGGCATATTCAGTTACATTGCCAATATTTAGGTCGAATCCGGTTGCTAAGTTTTTTAAGATCAGGTCCTGACCCTTGTGCTTGGATTTATCTTCAGCGACCTTCTTCCTGAGAATAGCAAAATAGCTGCCATCATTTGAGAAGGCCATGGACTGGGCCCTTTCGTAAGTTGTTTTTTTGCCATTAGAAAGGTTTAATAATTCACCTTTGTTAAAAACAGGCTTTCTGCTTTTACTTAATTTTTTGCGCTCTTTTTCATTCGGTTGAATGATATAGGCCAGCCATTCAGAATTTTCGGAAAAAATAGGTCTACTGGCAAATGGAATGGAATATTTATCCATTGAAGCATTAAGATCTTTGATCTTAAGAGTATCATCGCCTCCATTAGGCCGCAGACCATAGGTCATCCAATTGCCATTATTTGATAAATCAACGGATACAATCCGATGCCATTGTTCATAATCTTTGAGTTGAAGGGATTTTTTTTGAGAAAATCCGAATTGCGCACCTAATATAAATACAAGTGCTAGTAAGGTATTCTTTTGAGTAAGCATAAACGATGTATTAGTTGAACAAGAATAGCTTTAAAAATAGGTAAAAATAGGAGCTTTATCTTACAGGCATTAAGCTATGATTATTAAAATAGATGAAATAGAAAAGGATATAGAGGAGTTTTGGTGAAGGGGGAAGTTGGAAGGGGGAAGTTGGAAGAATGACAACTGATAATGACAAATTTTGAATGGGCTGACCTTCCTAATGAATCAATTCCCAATGAAATTTATTCAATTCCTGATGCCTTTCTACTATTTTATTCGTTTTTTAAAAAATCATTAATCTGATCGTACTCTTCCTTTCCCTTTTTTGTAAGGTAAGGCAATATCATGTACCACGTCATATCCACCAAATCCATTGGCTTCTCGAAAATGACACCAGGGGTAAAGATTTTACTTTGTAAATTCCAAAAGGCACCCACCATCCATACATTATGGGTTAGAAAATCATAATTGATTCCTCCACTTTCAGGGATCATTCTGCCAGTTTCTATGTAATATTCAAAAAGCGATCTTCCTTGTTTTAAGCGCATTAAGTTAGTTTCTTCATATAATTTACCCACCTCAGGGTAATTATGAAGGATAAAAAATAGGTCTTGGAAGAAGAAATTATGTTTTCGCATAAAATCCCGAAAAGCGCCCATAATCTTCCTAAAATCATCTATTGTTAAGTAGCCTTCCAGTTTTATAAAATCTTGCGATTCTGCATGCATTTTCTCATAAACTTCTTTTACCAAAATTGCTTTGGTCTTAAAATGATAAGTTAAGTTACCAGTGCTTATGTTCAATGCAGCTGCTATTTGATTTGGTGATGTTGAGGATATTCCCTTGTCATTAAACAATTCAACAGCCTTACTAAGAATTTTCTCTTTCAATTTCATTTCAAAAATTAGTATTAAAGTGCTAAATTTATTGAATTATTAGTATAATTATGCTATTTTTAATTGAAAATAACTGACATTCATAAGAATTTAAGAAAAATTGAATAAGAAGACTTACAAATTTGATCTACAAAAGTCCCATACTGAAAAAAAATTAAAAATGAAATTGAATAAACTACAACCGATACTTTTTTCTTTACTGCTATTGTTGATAAGTTGCCAACAAGTTCCTGATTACATTTTATCAGAAGAAACTCCTCCAATTGACAAAACAAGGAAAGCAAAAATGCTCTCTGCTTTCTTTGGCTTAGATAATGCACTAACACCGCGAGCAAGGTTGATTTGGAGGAAAGCCCCGGGGAAAGACGGCATGCCCATTGTTTTTTCGCACGAAATTGATCCCAAGACCTTAGATGTCGCAGATTTTCAAATCAAGACTCAGAAAGGAGATATTCGAGGCGTTGAATTTGTGTCTTACAAACCTGCGATTGAAGAATTTGAACTAAGGACACTTTTATTGATCGGAGAATATGGCGAATACCCCGATAATGAACCTGTGGAAGTAGAAATCGTTGGAGAATTAAAAACGAGGGATGGACAGGAGTTAAAAGGGCAAAAAATCGCTGTTACCCCCTTGGCTGAAGGCCCATTTATTAGTTATGCAGAATACTTTAGGATAGACGATCAGTATCCCTATGTGGAGACGGGCAACGGATGTGATTGCCCTAAATCTGAAACTCAGGTGGTCGTACGAACAGTTTGGTCTGGGGGCGTTCGATCAAAAGAAGGGAAAGAAATTGGGGAGGCTGAACTCAAGCATTTTTATATCAAATTATTAGTGAATAAAGACACTATTGAGGTCAATCCGTTCCAAATTGCAGACCTTAAAGACAATGAAAATAATATCGATTTGTGTATTAAAGAAGCAGGGATACCTCTATCCGTTAAAGCTGATAAAAATATTGCCATTGACCCTAATGATGATTTAAATCCTGAAACTGAAATTGAGGTGCTGAGCAGGTGGTAGTAATTAATTCTATTCAAGTCGTATACACTGGTGGCGTAAACCTTTTAAAAAAGGGCAATTATCTGGTGCTAGTAAGCGTCTTAAAAAATCGAAATTAGGGAAAACGAAACTTTGATTTTTGAAACGTGTATTTGGAATTTGCTTCATGAGCAGGCATTATGTTGCAAAAATTAGTTAGTTTAAAAAAACGGGGGATAAAAAAACAACATTATCTATCCAGAAAACCACTTATTTAGCCCTACCGGAGATCGGGTCAATCAGTCTTACTGAAAGCCCTGACCGGCAAATCGACTTCCTTGGTTGTCCGTTCTATTCACCTGGAGCAGGGTAGACAGTTGTTAAAAAATACGAATCTCAATGTTTCAGAGGTGGGATTCAAAGACCCATCTTTTTTCTCTCACCTGTTTACGGAGAAGTACGGAGAGCCGCCAAGTACTTTACGGACCCAGAATGGTATCTGATCTCGAAAAAGAACTGGAAAGTACTGCAATCATTGCTCATAATTAGACTTGGAAAAAGAGGAGCTAAAAGATTTTAAATCATCTACTAGAACTTTAAGGACAAAGACAAGTTACGATGTATATGAGCCTATTCCTTCTTTCCCAACAAAGGATTATTCCTAAAAATCTGATCAAACTCTTTCCTTTCTAAAGGAAGATATTCTTCTAAAAGCTTTTTATACATAGAAGAAGGCATAACTGGATAATCGCTGCCAAATAAAACCTTTTCAAGACCGATTCTACGAATTAAGGAAACCAAATCTTCATAAGGCGCTTTGCCAGGATAACCCATATTTTTATAAACCACAATTCCAGATAACTCGAAATAGATCTGATGTTTTTTTGATTGTGAGGAGGAGTCGAAATAATCTGCAAAAGAGGCTAAAACGGCTTTGGTTTGTTGAGTAAAACCTCCATCTCCACCCATGTGTGCAAAAATAAGTTGAACAGGAGGGATTTGATCTAAAATATTTTCAATAAAAAGTTGAGCATCGCCAGCTCCAAAATCCTTTAGGCTATTTTTAAAATGTAGAAGAATGGGAATGTTATTGGCAGCGGCGTATTCGAAAAATTTCGTGATTTTTTTAATATGCTTAGGGTTTCTCATGCTGACTCTGGAGCCATGAAAATGCATTTTCAGACCCCTAAGATTCAGTTCTTCATGGCATCTTTTCATTTCTTTGAAAGAAAAAGATTCTAATGGATTAAGGCCATAAAAGCCACTTATCCGATTAGGGAATTGTTGTGCATACTCAGCCAATAGATCATTTTCTTTTTTAACCCTTCTTATTAATTCTTTTTTCTTTTTTATTGATGGGCTTCGGGAATAAGCATATCCACCCGATACCAAAAAGAGGTGATCTACAAGATTTATTTTTAATATAAAATTAATGTCTGTTACCATAGAATCAGGAATGGTCATGGCATAGCCTTGTGCTCGAATATCATCGGCTAATTCCTGACTGAAAAAATGGATATGATGGTCAGTAACAGGGGGGCTTTGTGCTTGTAGAGTCAGAGGAAGAAAAATAAATAGAAGTTTGATTTTATTTATTTGCAAAGAAAAAAGAAGAGATTTAAAAACTTGCTTTTTCATATAAGCAAGGTAAGGGAAATTACAATTGGAGATATATCTAGACACGGATTTTCACGGGTTAACACTGTTTAAGTCCGTGAAAATCTGTGTCTTAAATTGCTTATAAATTATGCCTTCTCTGTCAACTGCTTAATTTTGATTCTGAAAGCTGCAAAAGTAAGGGTCATAAAAGGACTCAGGTAGTTGAAGATTGCATAAACGAAATAGTCCAATACAGATACTCCTAATACACCTGATTGATAGGCACCACAGGTATTCCATGGCACTAACACAGAAGTTACGGTTCCGGAATCCTCCAGGGTACGACTCAAGTTCTCAGGTGCCAAGCCTCTATCTTCATAAGCTTTGGCAAACATTTTTCCAGGAACAACAATAGCCAAATACTGGTCTGATGCGGTTACATTCAAGGCCAAACAACTGGCTACAGTACTGGCAAATAAACCAAAGATTGACTTGGCCATTTTTAATAAAGAGGCGCTAATCCTTGCTAAAGCACCAATTGCTTCCATTACTCCTCCAAATACCATAGCACAAAGAATAAGCCATATGGTACCCATCATTCCTGCCATCCCTCCTGCGGAAAATAGATCATTCAAATCGGCATTTGAAGTGGTAATGGCCGTGTCAACAGTCATAGATTGCATAATGCCTTGATAAGCAGATTTAAAGGTCAGGCTACTGGCTCCAGTAATATCTCGAACAACATCGGGCTGGAAAATTAAGGCGAATAGCCCTCCCAATAAAGTTCCGACCAAAAGAGCGATTAAAGGCTTGGTTTTTCGAATTATTAAAAAGATAACTGCAGCAGGTACCAGAAATAGCCACCCACTAATTCGGAAAGATTCTTCAATGGCTCCCAAAATTGCACTGGTATCGGTGACTCCTGATGTTTGCTGAGCCAAGCCAATGAATATAAAAATGACAATCGTAATGGTAATTGTGGGTACAGTAGTTAAAGCCATATACCGAATATGGGTAAAGAGCTCTGCGCCAGCCATGGCCGGTGCCAAATTTGTAGTGTCCGACAATGGCGACATTTTGTCTCCAAAATAGGCGCCACTTAAAACAGCCCCTGCCACCATTCCCAAAGGAAGACCAATTGCTTTTCCAATTCCAATTAAAGCTATTCCAACAGTGGCTGAAGTAGTCCAGGAACTACCAGTAGCAATCGATATAATAGCGCATATGACTATTGTTGCAG
Source organism: Saprospiraceae bacterium (assembly GCA_028285545.1). GTDB lineage: Bacteria > Bacteroidota > Bacteroidia > Chitinophagales > Saprospiraceae > JANQPA01. Next base: position 77,078 of record JANQPA010000063.1, read on the forward strand.
GAAGAAAAATATTGGGATGTAATATTTTTAGACCATAATAGATCATTGTTGGAATAACCCCACTGACTAACCAGGTACCCGCTAGTGCTCCTACAAATAATAAAATCAAAATGGCTTCAGTGGTGGATTTAATATTGTCTCCTACCTCTGAAATCATTTTCTTATAAGATACTTTATTTCGAAACCCTACTATTGCCGCAACAGCTCCACCTATCAACAAAATAAATTGATTAGAACCACTTAAGGCATCATCTCCAAATACATATACATTATAAGCTAGCAATCCAACTAAAATAATAACAGGGAAAAGAGCTTCCCAAATATTCAATTCTTTATTCTGAATGATCTTAGTATCGTCTTCCATAGTGGGTAGTCTATTTTTTTTCTAGGTATAAAAAATCAAGAATAGGTAACGAAAATTTATTTTTAATTCCTGAAAATAGGAATAATCCTTAAAAAAGAAAGAAAAGGAGCGAATCGAGATGGAGCAAGAGAAATGAAACTTACTAAATCAAAGGCTAAAAATATCTCAAAAATTGCCAAAAAAATATTATTGCTGCGCAATAGAATACAAGCTTTTTATATTTTAAGGCTTAATTTTAAACAGATAAATTGTTTTGTGATATCTAATTTGAAAAATGAATTATTATTACGACCTTGTATATTGAGCCAAGCCAAATAAAAATCTATAGTCATGTCGAAAAATTTAAGCTATTTATCCGGTCGAAAAGGCTTAACAGATAACTTGTTTGAAAGAATTGGAAACCTATCTGAAGAGAATGGAACTCCCGATGAAGAAGCCCTTAGAGCTTTAGCCAAAGAATTTCTGATGGGCTCCTCACAAGTTTATGGAGCTGCTTCCTTTTATGATTTTACCCGCCCTGAAAACAAGGGTAAAAAGGTTTATGTGTGCAATGGCACCGCCTGTGAATTAGCCGGTACCCAATCTGGCTTGAAACAGGAAATCGAAAAATATGTCAATCCTGAGGAAATAGGAGATATGTGCTGTCTGGGTCGATGCCATGAAAATGCAGCTTTTCATTATAATGGAGAAAACTATTCTGCTAAATCCACTGATGATTTAAAAAATATTTTTTCTGGTGAAAAATCCGATTCTTCGGATACTTACCACGTAGCCTCTTCTGGTCAAGCTATTCTAACTGGAACTCCCATTGATAATGATGCTTTTAGAAAAGCAATTGATCTGATGCTGGCCACCGATCCCGAAAAGATTTTGGAAGAAGTGCAACTTTCAAAAATAAGAGGTAGGGGAGGAGCAGGATTCCCAAGTAGCTTTAAAATGGGAGCTTGCCGAAAAGCTAAAGGACATCCCAAATTTGTCGTTTGTAATGCCGATGAAGGAGACCCGGGCTCTTACATCGACAGATATTTATTGGAAAAACAACCCTTGTCTGTCCTATTGGGTATCGCAATTGCCTCTTATGTTGTTGGGGCCCAAGCTGGTGTTCTCTACATTCGGGCAGAATATCCAGAATCCATTTCGATTATGGAAGAGGCGATTGACCAGTTGCGAAAGGAAGGTATTATCGGGGAAAGCAATCCAAATTTCGACTTTGATTTTAAAATTATAAAAGCTAGAGGAGCCTATATCTGTGGCGAAGAGACAGCTTTGCTTTCTTCTATCGAGGGCCAGCGCCCGGAGGTAAGAGTAAGACCTCCTTACCCTGTTGAAGAAGGATTATTTGGCCTGCCTACTTTGGTAAATAATGTAGAGACATTGGCTAACCTAGGTTTCATCATGGAAAAAGGAGGGCAGGCCTATGCAGATATAGGCACTAGTGATTCTTCCGGTACCAAACTGGTTTGCCTGGATAGTGCTTTTAATAATCCTGGATTGTATGAAGTACCTATGGGAACACCCCTTTCCAAAGTGGTTAATGATTTAGGTGGCGGATTTTCCAAGCCAGTTAAGGCCCTGCATATTGGAGGCCCGCTTGGCGGAATGGTTCCATCTCATAAAATTGAAGAGTTAACCGTAGATTTTGAATCTTTTTCAAAAGGCGGATTTTTATTAGGTCATGGTTCTGTTATTGGAATTCCGGAAAGTTATCCAATGATCAATTATCTGGAGCATCTTTTTGAATTTCTGACACATGAGAGCTGTGGAAAATGTTTTCCTTGCCGCTTGGGCTCGGTCAGAGGAATGGAATTATTGAGAAAGGCGAGAAAGCATGAGCAGCTAATGAATAGAGAATTATTAGATGATTTATTATATACTTTGGAAGAAGGTTCTCTTTGTGCATTAGGCGGAGGTCTGCCCTTACCGATTAGGAATGCCCTGGCCTATTTTGAGGAGGAGTTAAAGCCATTTTTTGAAACCGTCTCATCTCCAATTTCAACCTCTTAATTACGAAGATCATGAAAAAATATGCCTACATAAATGATACTGCCTTCGAAATTCAAGAAGGTGAAAGTATACTAACATTTCTTAGAAGACATAAGGGTAAGGATTTTGTACCTACTCTTTGTGATGCCCCTAACCTGAAGCCATTTGGTGCTTGCCGTATGTGTAGTGTGCAAATTAGTAAAGATGGTAATGGGCAACTAAAAACAGTAGCTTCCTGTCATACTCAGGTGGTTGAAAATCAAAAGATCTTTCCACATTCCAATGCTGTCCAACGACTTAGGAATAATATCCTTGAATTGGTCATCACGGATCACCCATTGGATTGCCTCACCTGTGCAGCCAATGGAGATTGTCAGCTACAGACCGTTGCAGGAGATCATGGTATCACTGAAATTAGATATCCAGAAGGCAAAAACCATTTGGACCGGGAAAAAGACCTGGATCATCCCTTTATGCTTTCTGACTTGTCTAAATGCATCAATTGCTACCAGTGTGTAAGAGCCTGTGATGAAGTTCAGGGTGAATTTGTATTAAGTATGGCCGGCCGTGGCTTTGATAATCGCATCATTAAAGGCATGGATACCACTTTTGATCTGTCTGAATGTGTATCCTGTGGTGCTTGCTCTCAGGCATGTCCTACTGCTGCTATCTCGGATGTATTCAGCACCAATTATAAAAAGGCAGCAGAGAAAGTGCGAACCGTTTGTACCTATTGTGGCGTAGGCTGCAATTTGGATGTGGCAAAAAGAGGAGATAATATTCTGGGAATTCGAGCGCCCTATGATGCGGAGGTAAATGAGGGACACACCTGTGTTAAAGGAAGATATGCCTTTAAATTTTACAATCATCCAGAAAGATTACGTTCTCCAATGGTCCGCAAAGATGGAGAATTAGTACCTGTGAGCTGGGATGAGGCTTATGATTATATCGCTGATAGATTAAATAATATTAAAAAAGAGCATGGCCCCAATGCAATAGCTGGAATTTCCTCCTCAAGATGTACTAATGAGGAAAATTACCTGATGCAAAAATTCATCAGAGCAGTTGTTGGTACAAATAATATTGATGGTTGCGCCAGAGTTTGCCATTCTCCAACCGCATTAGGAATGCAAAAAACCTTCGGTACTGGAGCAGCAACTAACTCTATAGAAGACCTGAAGTATACGGAGTGTATTATGCTGATTGGTGCCAATCCTACCGCCGCACATCCAGTAACAGGAGCAAGAATCAAGCAGGCTGTTATTCAGGGTAGAAAGCTTATCGTTATAGATCCTAGAAGAACAGAATTGGCAGAATTTGCTGATTACCACTTGGCTTTGCGACCAGGAACGAATGTAGCTCTCTTTAATATGATGTTGTATTATATTCTGGATGAAGGACTAGAAGACGAGTCCTTTATTGAGAGTAGACTGGATGGATATGATGAATTCAGAGAAGGTATCCTTGCTTTGGATTTGGATAAAATGGAAGAAGTTACCGGCGTAGACAGAGAGATGGTAAGACAGGCAGCAATTATGTATGCCTCTGCTAATAATGCGATGTCTTTCCATGGTTTAGGAGTTACTGAACATTATCAGGGCACCAATGGAGTTATGTTGATTGCCGACCTGGCCATGATTACCGGTAACATTGGCCGTCGTGGAGTAGGCGTAAATCCATTACGTGGACAAAATAATGTACAGGGGTCTGCCGACATGGGAATCCAGCCTAATTTAGGACCTGGGTATTTGAACCTGGGTGTAGATAGTATCCGAGAAAAATTTGAAATGGTCTATGGTGTTCCTTTACAGAGTGAAAATGGCATGACCATTCCAAAGATGTGGGAAGCCGCCAAAGAAGGTGAATTAAAAGCTTTATGGATAATGGGTGAAGATGTGGTTCAGACTGAACCAAATAGTCCAAGTGTTCGAGAAGCTCTCCAAAGCCTCGATTTGTTTGTTTTACAGGAGTTATTCCCCTCTGAAACTTCAAGTTTTGCGGATGTTGTTCTTCCTGCTTCCTCCTTCCTGGAAAAATCAGGAACCTTCACCAATGGCGAACGTAGAGTGCAAAGAGTGAATGCAGTTATAGATCCACTTCCAGGCACCAAGCCTGATGGTCAAATTATCGTTGACATAATGAATAGGATGGGATACGAAGAGCCAGATTACGATCCGGCTAATGTATTGAAGGAGATTTCTCAATTGGTTCCTTTCTTCAAAGGAATTACATGGGAAAGATTGGGACAAAACGGCTTACAATGGCCAGTTGCAGAAGATGGGACCGATACCCAAATTTTACACAAAGATGTCTTTAAAATAGGCAAAGGTCAACTAAAATTTGTGGACTTCATTGAAAGTAGAGAGTGGGAAACACATCAGAATGAATTTCCATTTATCCTCACTACCAATAGAGAGTTGGAACATTATAATAGTGGTTCCATGACTCGCCGAACAGATGGGGCAAAACTACTCACTGAAGATACATTAATGATTAATCCTAAAGATGCTGCTTCTAAAGGCATTAAGGATGGAGAATTTGTAAAACTGAGATCTGCAAGGGGCGAAATTCAAATTAAAGCCCGCATAACAGATGAAGTAAAAGCAGGTATTCTAAGTACTACCTTCCACTTTCCTGAACTGAAAGTAAATGATATTACCAGTGAGGAATTGGATACTCAGGCGGATTGCCCAGAGTACAAGGTAGTTGCGGTGGATGTTTTTGCATAGAATAATTTTAAGATGAAGTAAGTTCGCTTCAAGCGAGCTTACTTCAAAAAATACTGCTCTGTGGGATATATCTTATCCACAAAAATATTCCGCTCTCCTTTTATCACAAATTCACTCAAACCAATATGTGATTTGTTGCCGGGATACCAATCATAAGTATATCCTAATTGAGTCCAAGGGTATTTATCCCCTTCACAATTATAATAAGAATCATTTCGTAGGTTTTTGATCCACTCTTTGTGATTGGTGTCCGTTTCATCTGGGAAACACAGGTCACAAGCATTGTCTGCTACTTCTTTATCTGCACAAGGCCTAAAAAGGTCGTCAGGTTGTACCCAAAATTCAACGAAATACTTCTTTTCGACATTTGGGGGGAGTCCTAATAATTGTTTAAGCCTTAGATCGCGGTTTTTTAACTCCTTAGGTTTTCTGGATTGATACCATTCTTTTAATTGTGGAGCAACGGTTACCCAAATCAGGAATCGACTGCTTGTTTGGTAAGCTTCATTTTCCTTATACCCATCATAGCTTGTCCAGGTGGCCACTTTGAGATACCTTTTGCCTTCTATCTCTTTCCAAATCAGATTTTGATTTTCAGTACTTACTGCTAAAAGGCCAGAAGAAATTTCATCCGCTTCGGGATAACTGGCATCAACGATGGAAGCACTATAATATTGGTCGATTTGGTTGCTTGTTAAATTTTGATACGAGACACAGCTGTTTAGAATTAATATTAGGCAGATTGCTAAAGGAAGGTGGATTTTTTTCATAGAATAAAGTTTTTTAATTCCTGGAATTAAGTGGAAGTAAGATAGAAGTAAATTGAAGTATATAGAAGTATCACGCTGCTGGCGCAAAAAATTAATTGTCACTATTTACTTCCACATTATTTCTATTTTACTTCTATTTACTTCGCCCAATGGGCTTACTTCTCTTTCAATTTTCTATCAAAAAAATCAGCTGTAGCTTCATAAGCCCTAATCCAATTGTGATGTAGTAAAAAACCATGAACTTCATCTGGAAAAATGAGTTGCTCAAACTCCACATCTCCTTTTTTGCGTAGAGCTTCAATAATATCAACCGTTTCGCTAAATGGAACATTTCGGTCATCGTCTCCATGAATAAAAAGTACCGGCGAACGCCAGGTTTTAACATCTGCAATAGGGGAGGAGGTGTAGGCCAATTGTGACCAGTCCTTCCTTTCCAAAGGATTAAAAGAAGGAATAAAATTTTTGACGACTATATTCCAATCATGAACACCATGGACATCTACTCCGGCCGCAAAAAGGTCAGATGCTCTTGCAAGCCCCAAAGCTGTTAGATAACCCCCATAAGAGCCGCCCCACAAACCAATTTTTTCTGGGTCCACATCATCCCTGTTTTTTAAATACAAACCGGCACCCAAAACATCATTAAACTCACTAGCACCTGTAGCTCCATAATTGATGGCTTCTCGGAATTCCATGCCATAGCCGATGCCTGATCGATAATTTACTGAAAGGACGATATAGCCCTGACTCGCCAAATATTGATTCATCGCATAAGCATTATGATAATAGCCTCTATGGTGAAAACCTAGAAGCATTTGCCTTCGTGAGCCTCCATGGAAAAATAATACGGCCGGCCTTTTTTCTCCTGCTTGTATATTTTTGGGCATAAAAAGTTGAGCATGAATTTTCATGCCATCTGTGGCTGTAAAAATAATGGCTTCAGGTGTTGTTAGGTCACCGGAAGGGTAGCCTTTAAGTACTTCTCTATTTAATGGTTTTATCTGGTTTGTTGCATCCATTATTTGGGCATGGGCCGGGACAGTGGTGCCACTACCAAGAAAAGCCAATTGACCTTCTGAGGTTATTTGAGGAGACCACTCAACTCCCTCACTTTTTGTTATTTGTTCAGGCTTGCCACCTGTCACGGAGACCTTCCAGATGTGTTGACGATCTATATCCTTCTCATTGGAAGAGTAAAATAGGTGTTTCTTGTCTGGACTGATCGATACAAACTGAACCTCAAATTCCCCTGGAGTTAAAAGTTTGGCAGGACCTCCCAAGGAGGATATGGAATAGAGGTGAGTCCATCCATCTCCTTCGTAAGGAAAGAGGATTCTATTATCAGCTCCCCAGAATAGTTGATTAGATGCAGAAACAGAACGGAAAACACTACCTTTCCCTTCCTTGGCTTGCCATAATTCTTTAGTTGTGTTATCATTTATATTATGAACCATTATCGACCAGGGGAGGCCTTCTCTATGTGCTTCAAAAATAAGGCTCCTTCGAGAGTTTGGTGTTCTCATAAAGGCAAGTTGGGTACCATCAGGTGACCACACCGGGTTATTGTCTCTATCTACACTGGGTGAAAGATATTCGTAGCTGTTTTTTTCTAAACTATAAATACCCACAAAAGAGTGATCGCCTCGGCTACTAACAAAAGCTATTTTTTGACCATCAGGTGACCACCTTAAGCTTCCAGCCCCTCTTCTGGCCTGGAATATTGCAACGGCATCTGATTTTTCATGAACGGAAAGGGTCCAAACTTTCCCCCCGGAGGTATAAGCAATAATGTCTTTTGTTGGATGGAGAATGGCATTGCTTGTGTTGGCCAGTAATTTTCGCGATCTATTTTTAATGTTAATCATCCACAATTGCCGCTTGGCTCCTTCAGGCATGAGCGCGGGATTGGGAATGTCTCCAAATCGATTGGGTGCACTACCTCTGACATACAAAATGTATTGACCATCATGAGAAAAAATAAGATTGGAAATGTCTTGCCCATCATCCTGTTCATAATTACTAAGTTTTTTTCCTTCATAGGATGGGCCTTCAGCATACCAAATGTTGCGTACTCCTTCTTTATTTTCAACCCAGGCAATTTGTTCTGAATTTGGTGCACAAGTTAGTTGGGTTGGAAAGGAGTAGCTTAAAATTGAATTTACGGATATTTGACTTTGGGAAAATATGGGTATGATAAATACTAAGAGTATTAGGGTAATGTGTTTTTTCATACTAGTACTAGTTTTGAGTTTCGAGTTCTGAGTTCAGGGCTTAGTTTAGATGGAATTTAGGGTGGGACTAATTATTGTAACTCTTCTTTTGCACTCAACCACCTTCGTTCGTCAAGGATATCGCAAATTACGCAGATTAGTAACTGCATAATTTGCGCGAAAAAAGAGCTCCAATAAGCAACTATATCTTCAACTTAACAATCCCCAAACGTGAACACGTGATAACTTGAACATCTACCTGTCGGTAGACAGGCTTGCTAACTTTAAACCAAATCCTCTCTATTCCAATCTGTCTGTTTTTCTTTTCTCAGCTCTCTTAAATCCATATACTCCTCTCTTTCTTCCGGAGCAGGTAGGCTATAATCTCCGTATTCTCTACGTGCGCGATCGATTTCTTTTTCCATTTCCTTTTTTTCCCATTCTTCAGATAAAGCTCCAGTAAAGGGCAGACCGAATATGGAGAAATAATGAATGAGAAGCCCAATACCCCAGGGAAGCATAGGAAAGAAAAACCACAATTCAGGGTCTCTACCAAGGGTAACCATATTCATAATAAAAAAGAACATACCAACGGCTATATAGGCTGATAAATGTTTAAAAAAGCCTTTTTTAGCTTTCATTCTTTTTTTAGCCTTATAATAGATTTCCTCGCGCATTTTGAAAGTTTTTATGGTTTGTCGTCTATTTCTTTTCTTTGGTTACGAATATAAAGCCTTGTGAGATGAAAAATAGCTTTTTTTTGAAGGATGTAAGGATTCAGTCGATGAAAACGTGTTTACGGATTCACGGGTTCACGGATTCACGTGAACTCCTGAACCCGTGATAACGTTAAGGTTTTTTCACCCCAGGCTGGGTTATTTTAAATTTTTCCTTTTTCTTTTGTTTTTCAACCATCACTCTCACATCCTCTAATAATTCTTTAGCATTATAAACAACCCCATCTTTAATGGTATACTTAACACCACCGACCCGAACTACTTCATTTTCCTTAGTAAGTTTGATGGCCCCAGTACCATAGAGGACTTTTAGGTTTTGCAGAGGATTTTCTTCAACGATTACCAGGTCTGCTAATTTGCCAACTTGAACGGTTCCGATCTTATCTGCCATTCCAAGGGCTTCTGCTCCATTCAAGGTAGCTGAGCGGATTACTTCTAGTGGATGGAATCCTGCTTCTCTAAGCAATTCTAATTCTCTGATATAAGCAAATCCATATAATTGGTAGATAAATCCGGAGTCAGATCCGGCAGTAACCCGACCTCCTCTGTTTTTATATTCATTAATAAAAGTCATCCAAAGCCTATAATTTTCCTTCCAAGCGACTTCCTCCTCAGTACCCCAAAAATGCCAATAGGAACCGTGAGAAATTTTACTAGGTCGATAAAAACGCCAAAGAGAAGGCAAAGTATACTCTTCGTGCCATTCGGCTCTACGGGCACGCATCAAATCACGGCTTGCCTCATAAATGTTGAAGGTTGGATCAAGGGTGAAATCCAGTTCCAGCAATTCACTCATTACTTTATTCCAGTGATCGGAATAAGGCTTAGCAGCTTGTTTCCATAGCCTACCTGCTTCTCCAAAACGGTGTTGTTCATTTTGGTAATTATAATCAAGCGGATAATTCTGTACTGTCCTATCTGCAAATAAAGCTTCAGGAAGACCATACCAGTGTTCCATAGTGGTTAATCCAGCACGGGCAGAATTAAGGACATTCCATCTGGCCACGTCTAATTGGGCATGGTGACAAGCTGACCTTAAGCCCAACCGCTTATTTTCTCGAAGAGCCGCATCCATAATTTCGGGAGGAGCACCAAAAAATTTAATGCCATCAGCCCCTTTTTCTGCATTTTTTCTAACCCATTCCCTGGCTTGTTCGGGAGTGGCTATGGGCTGCTCTGAACCCATCCCAAAAGCAGTGTAAGCACTGATCCTGGGAGCAACGATTTCATTTGTTTCACTTCTTTTTTTATGGTCCAAAACCCAATCAAGTCCATTTCCACAAGAAGGATCACGAATGGTGGTAATACCATGGGCCATCCAAAGTTTAAAAACATAATCAGCATAGGCACCCTGTGAACGTCCTCCGATGTGGCCATGCATATCCACAAAACCAGGTAACAAATACATTCCTGTACAATCCAATTCCTCCCCACCTGGCTTTAATTTAGGCCGTCGACTTGGGTCAATTTCAACACCAGGATATCCTACCACTTGGACAGCTTTGATGACATTGTTCTCAATGACTATGTCAATAGGGCCCTGTGGTGGTGCACCATTTCCATTTATTAGGGTTACCCCTCTGATGATGAGTTGTTCATATGGTCCATCTCCTCTGTCACGATCCGGGGATTTGGCAACCTGGGCACTTATCCCGAAATAAAAAAGGCATAATAATACAGATAAGCAGAATTTTTTCATAATCAGCAAAGAAAGTTTGGTTTTGTAATTAGATAAGACTTTTTCATACTCTAAACTGGAAGATAAGAAAAATGAAGTATTTTTTATAAGTGGGAAGGTGGAAGTGGGAAGTCAGAATTGAAATAAGTATTTTTAGATTGGTTTCGGCTTATCGAACAAAGGTATTAAAGTTTAAGCCATTATCAGGATGGACAAAATTAATGAGTATGCTTAGTAATAAAATAATGGAAAAGAGGGTCACAGGAATATAAGATACCCCGCCTTTGAGGACAATCATTCGGGCCTGATCTTCTTTAGGGTAATTTGATTTTACCTGGCGAATGGCTTCTTCAGTATGCCATAAATAGAGCCAGTTACCACTGTAGCCAATGAACAAGGCGAATAAAAATATTTTGATATATATCCAATTGAACGGTAAATCAACAATTGGGAAATAAACTATGGCTATTTTTTCTAAAAAACTCATGGCAAAAAAAATAGACAGAATTAAAATCACAGACTTAAACATTTGCCTATATAGTAGCCAAAATATGTTGAAAACAAAGGCATGTAGGTTAAACCCAAAAAACTGCCCCTGTTTGATTCGCATCCAGGATTGAATGTAGTAATCCGCCTGGGATCCTACAAACTGACGCCACTCATGTAGCGTATTTTCATCTATATCGAATTGATCAAGTACTGGCATTTTTAATGGGTGTTAGTAGTCTAGTAGTCTAGTAGTCTGGTATTACTAAGTAACCAGACTACCAGACTACTATAACACTATTTCCTACAACTACATTGAGTAGGCATAAAACTATTCGTTTCAGCAATTAAAGGAAAACCATTACCGCTTCCTTCCTGTTCAAAATAAAATGGCGCTCTGTTGCGATTATAATTTCCTATCTCATTCATGGTAGCTGCATCATATAAACGACCATTTAGGATAGTATATTTAACGGATTCTGAATTCTGAATGTTTTCCAGGGGATTGTCATCAAGGACAATCAAATCTGCTAATTTCCCGGCTTTGATAGATCCAATTTGAGTTCCCATCCCTAAATATTCGGCTCCGTTGATGGTGGCACATTTTAGGGCCTGATGATTACTCATACCTCCTTGTTGGAGCATCCACAATTCCCAATGAGCGCCCAAACCTTGCAATTGACCGTGCGCTCCTAAATTAATATCTACTCCTGCATCCTGTAATTTCTTTAAAGATTTAGAAGTTAAAATATGACCATTATCATATTCTTCTTGGGGAAGCATCGTCCGGTGGCGTGCTCTGGAATCAATAATAGATCTTGGGGTAAAACTTAGTAGTCTATCCTTTTCCCAAACATTGGTATTTTGATACCAGTAATATTCTCCACTGACACCACCATAATGAACCACCAGAGTAGGGGTATTGTGAGTTTTTGTCTTGGCCCAAAACTGGATAACATCATCAAAAAGAGGTGCTACCGGAATATTATGCTCAACACCTGTATGGCCATCTGCCACCATACTCAAATTATGATAAAAGGTAGAACCTCCCTCAGGAACCACCAAAATGTCTAATTCTCTGGCCGCCTGGATCACCTGCTGACGCTGTTCTCTTCGAGGTTGATTATAACTTTTTACGGAAAAGGCACCATAGGCTTTGGTTCGGCGAATGGCGGAACGAGCATCATCCAGGCTATTAATAACAGCTTTAAAATCACCTTCAGCACCATACAAAATAGTTCCTGTAGAATATAATCTTGGTCCAACCGTATGACCTGCCTTAATCATTTCGGAATGACTAAAGATCATCTCTGAGTTGGAGGATGGGTCATGAGCAGTTGTTACTCCATAAGCGAGATTCGCGTAATAATACCAATTTTGCTGTGGGCTCAATCCATAGCGAAAATCTCCAAGATGGCCGTGAACATCTACGATACCAGGCATAATTGTTTTACCTCGACAATCAATTACGGTGGCATCATTAGGGATGTTAATTCTTCGGCCTACTTCTTTGATCAGATTGCCTTCAATTAAAACACTACCTCTTTCAATTACTTCATCTCCTTCCATGGTGATGATGCGGGCATTGGTAAGTGCTAATGTGCCCTCAGGTTTATCGGAGGCCAATTTAAGGTTTACATGAATTCCAGTGCTATCCATAGGAGGGATACTGTCTACACTTCCCTGAAGGAATTTGAATCTTTCGGTTAATTCATCAGAAAAATATTCATCTCCCAACATCCAGAATAGCTTCTTGCTATCGGCTGACCAATGAATATTTATCCCCGCATCTTTGGCAACCTGCGCAACCGGAACAGCTTTAGTGGATGAAGAAAGACCAATTGATTTTCCTGTTGAAGGCATAGGAGCTACATAAACTTTATATAATTCTGACCAGGCAATCCATTTATTATCTGGGCTGATGACAAAATGGTGAGCATACTTACCATCAAAAAGTTTTTGGTCATCTTTGCCGTCAGGTTTAATTCTATAATAGGATTTTGTAAGACTTCCAAAAATATACCCCCCAGTTTGATAATAGATCAAATCATCATTGGTACTGAAGACCGGATAAGATCCTCTTGGCGATACTAAAGTGGAGTTTCCTCCATTAGATGCCATTAAATAAATGCCCGGCTCCTGACAATAGGTGAAGCCCTGATGACCATTACCGCCATCTTTGCGATACACTATTTGCTGTCCATTATTAGAAAATGAAGGGGTCCGATAAATTCCTTTTTCACTGCTCAACTTGGACTTTTGCCCACTGCTGAGATTCATTTTCCAGATTGCTCCTTTTTCCTGATCATCCCAACTGACATAAACAATTTCTTGGCCATTCGGTGAAAAAGCAGGCTCGAACTCGAAATGACTATCCTGAGTTAGCCGCTCGGGTGTCCCATTGGGCAGGTCTTTTTTCCAAAGGTATCCAAGGGCGTTAAAAAGAAGGGTTTTTTCGTCAGGAGAGGTAATGGCATTTCTAATGACTTTTACATCAAATTCTTCTTCAAAAGCAGGATTTTCGAATTCCAAAGTTTCAGCCAGCTTATGTTCTGCTGTTAATTGGAAGGGTATTTGGGACTGTTGGCTTCCATCGACTGCGATTTTCCATATTTTTCCCTGAGCCCAAATAATAATATGCTGATCATCAGGTGTCCAATCAAATCCAGTATAAACTCCAAAAATGGCCCAGGCTTCTTGCTGGTCTTTACTCAAGCCATCCCAGATTTTGTAATGACGTCCCGTTTCAAGATCATATCGATACAAAATTGTTTTAGTCCGCTCCCTTTTGACATAGGCCAATTGTTTGCCATCATTAGATATTTGTGGACGACAAGCTCCGCCAGGACCCGTAACTACATTTTCCACCCTACCTTTTTCCCTATCATATCTTTTAATCACATAGATTTGACTATTAGGATCTTTATTGTATTGAAAGAACCCACCGGGATACATATCCTCACTGAAATACACATAACGCCCGTCAGGGGAAACAGATGGTTCATTTACGTCCTGCTGGTCATTTTTCCTTTTCGTTAGTTGGATTCCACTTCCTCCATTGATATGGTACATCCACATTTCTCCTGCGCCTAATGATCGTCCAGAAGTGAAGTGTTTTCTGGCCACAAAATATTGCCCGTCAGGCATCCAGGAGGGGTTATTGAGTAGTCGAAAAGATTCTTTGGTTATTTGCTTAGCATTACCGCCGTCTAGGTCCATGATCCAAATATTATCGCCGCCTCCAGAGTCGCTGGTGAACAATACTTTTTGCCCATCAGGACTAAACCTTGGCTGAATTTCCCACGCCAGGCCTGAACGAATGGCAGTAGCTTGTCCGCCTGCAACGGGCAAGGTATAAATGTCTCCCAGTAAATCGAAAACAATGGTTTGACCATCTGGACTTAAATCCAGATTCATCCAGGTTCCTTCATCTAGATTTAAAGAGACTTCCTGGTAAGTTCCATCAGGATTGTTGACATCCCATTTTTTGTCTTTTTGTGCTTCAAGGATTAGTGGGAGTGTCAAAAATAACAGTAGGTGTAATTTGGTTTTAGTCATATTTTTTGGTTTTAGTAGTCTGGTAGTCTAGTAGTCTGGTTTTATTGAACTTGATAGTCTGTTGTTGCAGGAATTAAACTGTTTTCAAAGTACCTTAATTTGGGTATTACTAGACAACTAGACTACCAGACTACAATAGAACTCAAAATATAGGGACAAATCTCGAATTGGTCGACAAAAAAAATGGAAAGTATTGGAAAGGATAAAAGTTTTTTAATTTCAGTATTAAAAACCCGACCATTAATTAAATTGTTAACAACAAACTAGCCTAATTATGAGATTTAATTTTTTAATTATCCTGACTATTTTTGCATTATCTGCCTGTCAAAATAATACAGGAACAGGAGGTAATGACGACCAAATTTTTGAACCGATGAAGGTAAATTACCCTGAAACAAAAACTGTTGACCACACCGATGATTATCATGGAGAGGCTCTGGCTGACCCTTACCGGTGGTTAGAGGATGATCTTGCCGAAGATACTAAAGGATGGGTTGAAGAAGAAAACAAAGTGACTTACGGATACCTTGAAAATATTCCTTTTAGAGAAGACATACGTGAGCGCCTGGAAGAATTGTGGAACTACGAAAAATTTGGCTCTCCATTTAATGAAGGAGACTATACTTATTTTTCAAAAAATGATGGCCTTCAAAATCAGTTTGTAATATATCGACAAAAAGGGGGAGGGGAACCAGAAGTATTTTTAGATCCTAATAAATTCTCTGCTGATGGGACGACTTCCCTGGCAGGATTAAGTTTTACAGAAGATGGCAGCTTGCTTGCTTATTCGATATCGGAGGGTGGATCTGACTGGCGGAAGATTATTATTTTGGATGCTGAAACCAAAGAAATTGTAGAAGATACCATCCGGGATGTAAAGTTTTCAGGAGTCTCCTGGAAAGGAAATGAAGGATTCTATTACAGTAGCTATGACAAGCCCAAAGGAAGTCAGCTATCGGAGATGACCCAACATCATAAATTATATTATCACAAACTGGGAACTCCTCAATCTGAAGATGAATTATTATTTGGAGGAGAAAAAACACCGCGCCGCTATATTGGTGGTGGCGTTTCGGAAGATGGAAGATGGCTGGTTATTACTGCTTCTGTATCCACAACAGGAAATGAATTATATATAAAGGACTTAAGTAAAGAAGGAAGCCCAATTGTACCTGTAGTAGATAATTTTGATAATAATCATTTTATAGTTCATACTGAAGGTAATGATCTATACATTTTTACCAATTTAAATGCACCAAACAGCCGATTGGTCAAGGTGGATGCTTCTAATCCTAGCCCAGATAAT
The DNA here is from genome assembly GCA_028285545.1 of Saprospiraceae bacterium. Taxonomy (GTDB): domain Bacteria; phylum Bacteroidota; class Bacteroidia; order Chitinophagales; family Saprospiraceae; genus JANQPA01. Next base: position 92,899 of record JANQPA010000063.1, read on the forward strand.
TGGGTGGATATTATTGCAGAAAGGAAAGAACCCCTTTCAGTAGGAACTGCCGGAGGTTATTTCTTTGCTAATTACTTAAAAGATGCCCTAGATTACATAGAGCAGGTGGATTTGGAAGGAAATGTGGTAAGGGTGGTAGAATTGCCTGGACAAGGAAACGTTGGTGGCTTTGGTGGAAAATGGACAGATAAGACTCTGTATTTTACCTTTACCAGCTATATTGATCCAAGCACCATTTATAAGTATGACATTGAAAGTGGAAGTTCTGAGGTGTACAAAAGAAGTGGAGTTCAGTTTAATCCAGAGGAGTATGAATCCAAGCAAGTATTTTATACTTCAAAGGATGGTACAAAGGTGCCTATGATGATTACACATAAAAAAGGAATTGAATTAGATGGAGAAAATCCAACCATGCTATATGGATATGGCGGATTCAATATTAGCCTTACTCCTGGTTTTAGTACTGCAAGAATCATTTGGCTAGAGAATGGAGGAGTATATGCGGTTCCTAATCTTCGTGGAGGTGGAGAATATGGGGAAGAGTGGCATAAGGCAGGTACTAAAATGAACAAACAAAATGTATTTGATGATTTTATTGCAGCGGGGGAGTATTTGATTGCTGAAGGCTATACTTCTTCAGACTACCTGGCCATTTCTGGGGGATCGAATGGTGGTCTATTAGTTGGAGCAGCCATGACACAACGACCAGATTTATTTAAAGTGGCTTTGCCTGCAGTAGGTGTGATGGATATGCTTCGGTATAATAAATTTACAGCTGGCGCTGGATGGGCTTATGATTATGGAACAGCTGAGGACAGCCCAGAGATGTATGAATATCTGAAAGGGTATTCACCCTATCATAATATCAAGAAAGGAACTTGTTATCCTGCAACCATGGTGACAACTGCAGATCACGATGACCGGGTTGTTCCTGCTCATTCCTTTAAGTTTGCAGCTGCCTTACAAGCAGCTCAGAACTGCGATACCCCTGCTTTAATCCGGATTGAAACTAAAGCTGGTCATGGGGCAGGAAAACCTACTTCCAAAATCATTGAAGAGCAAGCTGATAAATTTGCCTTTACATTTTATAATATGAATGTGCCTGTGAAGTATCTTAAGAATTAAAATTTGTATAAAGTAGAAGGTAGAATGATTTTTATTTCATAATAAAGTAGTCTTTCTACTTTCTACTTTATACCTTTTACCAATATCCGTGAATATGAAACAAAAAGTGCTTCAGAACCTGGAACAGATGAATCTTTATTTGGAGGCTATTTTTGAAAAATTACAGCCTTATCCAGACGAACAGTTAAACCAAAAACCTTCGAAAGGAGAATGGTCTGCAATGAATGTTCTTCATCATTTAATGCGATCAGAAAGACTTTCCCATGGTTATATTCGGAAAAAGTTGAGTTTTAATCCGACCTTGAAAAAAGCCAATCTTGGTACTGCCTGGCGTTCCTTTTTATTAAATGGATATTTAAAATTCCCCTTAAAATGGAAGGCACCAGAAGGAGTCTCAGAGGTTCATTTTCCTGAGTATAGCACTTTAGAAGAAGTAAAAAGCCAATGGAGGCAACAGCGACTTCAGCTAAAATCTCACCTTGAAGAATTGCCAGATCATTTATTCGATAAAGAGTTATATAAACATCCTTTTGCAGGTAGAGTTACCATTGCCGGAATGGTACACTTTTTTCATGGCCACATGATCCGCCACAATAAACAAATTGACCGGACCCTGGTGAAGGTGAAAAAAAATTAAACCAATATTCCTGCAATAGCGGCCGTAAAGAAACTTGCTACCGTACCACCAATTAATGCCTTGATTCCTAACTCGGTTAGGGCTCTTCTCTGACCAGGGGCAATAGCACCGATTCCACCAATTTGGATTCCAATAGAGGCAAAATTGGCAAAACCGCACAAGGCGTAGGTCGCAATGATTAAAGATTTAGGATGCATGCTAACGCCAGCATCTCTTAAGGTTTGCAATTCACCATAAGCAATAAACTCATTGATGACGGTTTTTTGTCCTAATAATTGACCTATTAAGAGAACATCATCCGCTGGTGTACCTAACAGCCAGGCAAAAGGTGCAAAGATCAGGCCTAGGATATAGGTGAAACTAAAGCCTTCAAAACGACCATTGGTGGCCTGTATAACCGTATCATTTAGGTTGAACCATTCTCCAGGTCCATTAATAAGCAATTGATTAACCATATACACCAAAGCGGTAAATACCAACAACATAGCACCTACATTAATAGCTAAGCGCAAACCATCGGTTGTACCTGTAGAAATTGCATCCAGCAAATTATTTCCAGTGTCTCCACTCATTTCCATCTGATCTTCAATGTCCTTTTCCTGATCTTCCGGATACAACATCTTTGCAGCAACGATGGCCGCAGGAGCGGAAATAATGGAGGCTGTCAGTAAATGTTTAGCAAAATACAACTGCTGTTCCGGATCCTCTCCACCCAAAAAACCTATATAGGCTGCAAATACACCGCCTGCTATGGTTGCCATACCTCCGGTCATCAAACACAGTAATTCTGACCTGGAAAATTTTTCCAGATAAGGTTTTACTACTAAGGGAGCTTCGGTTTGACCTATAAATACATTGGCAGCAGCGGCCAGACTTTCAGGACCGGACATACGCATCGTTCTTTTCATCAACCAGGCAACTCCATATATGATTTTTTGTAAAATACCTAAGTAGTATAAAACTGCTGAGAGGGCAGAAAAGAAAACAATAGTAGGTAAGACCTGAAAGGCAAAGATATAACCAAAGGTGTCTGTTTTGGTAATCAGATCGCCAAAAATAAACTCTGAACCTTCAGTAGTATATCTTAATACTTCTGTGAAAAACCCTGCAATAAAATCAAAAACTGAACTAACTCCAGGAACCTTTAAAATTAATATGGCGAGTATGACCTGAAGTCCTATTCCACTACCAACAAGTCTCCAGTCAATTTTTTTTCGATTTACGCTTAAAAGGTAGCAAATTCCGAGCATCACGGCAATACCAAGTGAGCCCCTCAAAAGGCTGTTTATAAACTCCATGTAATTTATTCTAAGTGGGTGTAGAATTTTATTTGATGAGGCTGTCTCATCCGCCTCAGGCGGATTCGCCAGCCAATTATATTCTTATTAGGAGGAGTTTTCCTGAAAAAAACAAAGTTTTTTTCAGGAAAACTCCTCCTAAATAAAATATTCTTGGGCGTCGAATAACGAAGAAGGAGTTATGAGATGCCCTCAACCAACCAAAGCTAAAAAAAAATTGGGAAAAGGAATGCTTTATTCTTTAAAAGCGAAGAAGACAGTTTCTTTTCTTTAAATTTGCGAAAGTAAGGGCTTGACAGCTTATGTTTCGGTGTCCTGGATTCTAAATTCTGATAAAAATCATGAATTCCGGGACGTAAAATGAATTTAAAAATTTAATTCAATCCATGAAACCATTTACAGTTGGGATTACAGGAGGGAGCGGTGCCGGAAAAACATCCTTTATCAATGAGTTAATGGAGAAATTTACGGATGAGGAAATTACGGTAATTTCGCAGGATAATTACTACCGACCCAGGGAAGAGCAGTTTGTTGATGAAAGAGGATGGACTAATTTTGATTTACCATCTGCTATTGACCGAAAAGCATTTGAGGAAGATATTGCCCAGCTGGTCCAAGGACAAGTTGTAAGAAGGAAGGAGTATATTTATAATAATGAAAAGGATGAGGATAAATACCTGGTATTCAGGCCTACGCCCATCATTATAGTAGAGGGGATTTTTGTCCTTCATTTCCCTGAAATCAGAGGTCAGCTAGATCTTAGAGTTTATCTGCATGCTAAAGATAATCTCAAAGTCATACGTAGGATAAAAAGAGACCAGTTGGACAGAAATTATGACCTCGAGGAAATCCTTTACCGTTACGAACACCATGTATTACCCACTTTCGAGCGTTATATTCAGCCATATATGGAAGATTCTGATATTGTAATTAATAACAGTGGCCAATTTAGTAAAGCACTCTTTGTGGTGGGAGGATTCTTAAAAAACTATATCCAAGAGGTAAAAATGTCGAAAATTAAATAAATTCTAGGCTTGCTCCTTAAGACGTTCTTCAATTTTCTTTTGGACTTCTTCAGCTTCTGCAACCTTAGCCGAATAAGCTTTTATATCACCACCTCTTTGAATATGCATCGCTTCTTCCATCAACTGTTGATATTGTTTTTCCAGTTTTTTAATTGGATCTTTTTTGAATATTCCAAACATCTGTCTTTTTTTTTAATGAAAAATCATAGTAGAAACAAGAACCTAACGAGGAGGTTCACCAATCACCTAAATAAAAGCCTATGAACTTTAATGATATTTCCTACGAAAAAAGTGGACCCATTGCCATACTTACTTTCAACCGCCCCGAAAAACTGAATGCTTTTCGAAGACAAACTCGACAAGAGTTGCTTGCTGCTCTTAAATTATATGGAGAAGATCCGGATTTAAGGGCTATGATTATTACCGGAGCAGGACGAACTTTTTCGGCCGGTGCCGATTTAAATGAAGTATTGGAAGAGGGCAAATTGGACTATGATGAAAAGCGAGAAAGAAAAAACATGGATACCTACCAGGATATTACAAAAGCCTTAATTGCCTTAAAAAAACCTGTAATTGCTGCCATCAATGGTTTCGCTGTTGGAGTTGGAATGGAAGTGGCATTAGCTTGTGACCTGGTTGTTGCTTCTGAAGAAGCTCGCTTTATTTTCCCTGAAGCTCAGCGAGCCTTATTTCAGACCAATGGAGTAATGTTTATTCTTCCTCGCCTGATAGGATTCCGTAGAGCCATGGAAATCCTTATAACTGGAAGAACAATTGAAGCTGAAGAAGCTCATCAAATTGGCTTAATCAATTATAAAGTCCCTGCCAATAAACTAATGTATAAGGCGCTTGAATTGGCTCATATTTGTGCGCAAAATGCACCTATTTCAATGGCTTTACTTAAACAAACCGGGTGGAAAGCTTTGGAGAAAAACATAGAGGAGGTTATGGACCTGGAAGTGGAAGGCATGTTGGCTTGTCTGCAAAGCGAGGATCTTCAGGAGGGGCTTAGTGCTTTTTTGGAAAAACGTAAGCCTGATTTTAAAGGGAGATAATATTAGGATATTCTAATGCTATGATTTTGTGATATTATAAAATCATAGCATCAAAATATTTTAGCATCAAATAATTTCCTCAAACTCCTCATTCTGAGATTGATCATCCTGGCGTTTTAGGGCTTGATTTTTTGATTGATGCATCTGCATAAACAGATCCTCTACTTTTTGGAGGAAGGGAGGATCTACTTGTCTTTTTATATCCTCAAGGGTCTCCATCTGATCTCCCGTTCTATATTTATAAGTTTGTTCATAAAGACCTGTTTCAAATTTTACGGAAAGACGATTGTCCATTTTGAAAACCGTAATTTTTAAAGTAGGATGATCGATGTGTCCAATAATTCGCATAAGTAAATAGTATGGATTTAAAATTTAATCACTTCAAATGCAATGATGAATTGATGCTGTTAGAAAGTAATTTGTAGATGTTTTGGTAATCTGGGTACCTTTCTAAATAATTTAAGTGGCGCTCAATGGTATTCCGGTCTCCTCGAATGGCAGGGCCTGTTTGAGCGTCCTTTGGCGTAATATTTTGAAGTTTGGTAATGGATTCCAGTAGCAGCGGCATCAGGAGGTCAAAAGATATATCCTCTTTCTCAACGATTGATTTCCCGATTCCTGCCAGGTGATTTGTGAAATTACTTACGAAAACAGCTGCTACATGAAGGATGGCTCGTTGTTCATCAGAAATGCGATAAACCTTTGGGCTTAATTTTCTGGCTAGTTTTTCAAAAAATATCAAATCCTTTTCTTCAACAGCATCTAAACAAAAGGGAATGTTCGAAAAGTCAACGGCTAAGTCCTTTGAAAACGTTTGTAAGGGATAAAAAACGCCGTATCTGTCAGTAATATCTTTAAAAACAGTGGAGGGGGTGGCACCAGAGGTATGGGCTAGCAAAGCATTGGGTCCAATATAGGGAACTACTTTTTGTGCTACCTCCTTGATTGCGCTGTCATGAACAGTTAGCAAATAAAGATCTGCCCCTTTTCGTAGTTTTTTGTAATCAGAAATTAAATCTATGCCGTATCGGCTGGCTAATGCCTTAGTTTTATCAGAATTACGGGAATATAATTGGACAACCTTAGAGCCTGTTTCCAGGAAGCCTTTAGTTAGGTGACTTCCCACATTTCCAATTCCAATTATTACAATTTCCATATTTCTAGACCTGTTAGTTTCTTGCTTTCAAAGAAGATATCCGAAACCACATGGCAATGGTTAGGCCAAACAACATTAACAAGGTTCCCAACCAAAATAAATTAATCCCCGGAAATTCAATAGCAGCCATAACAATCCAGTCCGAACGTTTTGAGTCTGTAGCGATTTCAACTGGAATGTCGGAAAGCTCTTCCTTACTTTCTGCAATCATGATGTCAACGCTATCATTAGCCGGATCAATTTTCACGAAGCGGAAATGAAGACCTACAGAAGGAAGCTCAGCTTTGATGTTAAAAGGTTGATTATTTCGGATAAAGAAAACAGGTTGTGCAGTGGTACCACGGCCATTCTCATCTTGTACGCTCATGATGGCGCTGACGGCAATATCCCCTTCTTCAGCAGCATAATTGGGATGCTTGGGCTGACGGTTGAACCCTGCAAATTGTATGGATTTTCCCTTATACTCTATTTGATCTCCTTGTTTGAAGGTAAATGTTTCATATTCCAGCTGATCTTCCAAAGTGAATACCCGATTGAAAATCTGCTCATTAAGCCGAACCTTACTAATGATTTCATTGACTTGTTCTGGATAGGATATTAAAAGTTGACCTCTAAGAACCAATACAGGCTCTACATAAAATACGGAATCTTCATCCATCCTTTGAATACCAATTTTGGCACTAATCGCTAAATCTTCAGGTTGTGGTTCATAATCAGGGTGACTGGGGTTTCTGTTGATGCCCACTAGAAACGCACGGTAAGGATAAATAAGTGTGGTATCCGGCTGTTCAATTTTGAGGGAATCATTAAACAAAATGGCTCCTCCATCAGCTGGCAACTCATACAATTTATAATTCAAGCTGTCTTCTCTTTGCCTGCGATATTCAAAATCCATTTCTACCTGAGGGAGGGCAGAGATATGGGTGAAAATATCCTTATGCAAATAATGGCGTGTAGAAGGATTATAGGCTGCTATTTCCTTAAATTCTTTATTATATAAAATGTTGGGATAGACATTAAATTCTTCTGATACATTACCCTCTTCATCCAGTTTTTGAAAATTGACAGTATAAGTCCGTGTAAACTGCTCGATGGTGTCACTTTGATAAGTTACTCTATATCCCTCCATCAGCATGGGACTATCTTTAATAAGCATTACATTATTTCGCAGGCTTTCATCTCCAGTGCTTTGAATTAATCCTTCCATCATAAATGGATTAGAAGAGATCACTCTTTGGTTGACCCCCGATGCGATTATACCTATTAGCATTAGTCCAAAACCCAGGTGTGAAAATGCAGAGCCTGCTAATTTCAATCTTCCTCTGAGAAAAGTAATCATGTAGTCTAAATTGGCAACCGCGGTAAACCAGCCTGAAAATAATAGAACAGTGTATTGCCAAATGTTTGTTTCTATCCAGGTCATTGTTACCAAAGACAAGAGGGTAGCCAATACCAAGGCAATGCCCATATGAATACTAAACTTCTTAAGGTGGTTCTTCCAGTTTCTTTCTTTAAACCTAAGAAATTGGGCAAACCCTGTTAAAAGGGCCATAAATACGGCTATCCACAACTGATATTTATTATAATGAGGAACAGGGTCTGTAATTACTCTGCCTTCAAATAAGGGATTAAAAAATTGGACAATTTTATTAAATACCGGCAGTGAAGTAGAAGCTGTAATCATCACGGCAGAGAATAATAAAACCAGGGTTCCGATAAACATCCAAAACTCCTTCGAAGCCGAAGATTCTTCATTTCTCGGAGATTCTACCCCTTTCATCCTGGCTAGAAACAAGGCAAAGGGAAGAATAGTAAATGTGAGAAGGAAGGATACCAATTGCCATTCCAAGCCCATTTCAGTAAAGGCATGGACAGAAGTGTCGCCAAGAATTCCACTTCTGGTAAGAAAAGTGGAGTAAATGATAAAAATGAAGGTAAGGATATAAAAAATATAGGTGGTTCGAATGCTATGTCCGGTAGTTTTGGCAATCAAATTGGTATGAATCCCTGCGATAAGAATCAGCCAGGGGACCAAAGACATATTTTCAACAGGATCCCATGCCCAATAACCACCAAAAGTTAAAGCTTCATAAGCCCAGGCTCCTCCCATGAGGATTCCAAGCCCCAGGATAGCCCCGCTAAATAATGCCCAGGGCAAAGCAGGCTTAAGCCAGGCTTTATGCTGCCGGGTCCATAAACCTGCTATGGCAAAACAAAAAGGAATAACAGTAGAAGCAAATCCAAGAAATAGAGTGGGAGGGTGGATGGTCATCCAATAATTTTGGAGAAGGGGATTGAGTCCGTTTCCTTTAATTTGAGTGACATAATCAGCCTGAGCAAAAATTGGAGCAGCCATAGTATCTCTCAATAAGAGTAGAGGATTAGCACCAATTTTGATGGCCTCCCCACCAAAACCAACATAAACTCCTAATATCATGGATACAATAAAAACCTGGACAAAGGCCAGAACAGAAAGCACAGGAGCCTCCCATTGTTTGCCTTTTACCATGAGAATCCATCCCAGGATAATATGCCAAAAAAGCCATAATAAGAAACTACCTTCCTGGCCTTCCCAAAAAGCAGAAAAAATATATTGATAAGGCAGATCTTCGGATACATGAGCCCAAACATATTGATATTCATAGTATTGCTTGGTCATGATGAAAAAAATCACCCCAATCACTGCAAAAATACTCAGACCATGGACGATAAAGGCGTACCGACCAATGGTCTTCCAATTATTTTCTTCTATAGTTCCTCTTTTGTTAGTAGCAAAATAATAAGAAATAGCTGCTAATAGGCCACTAACAAATGCCAGGATAAGGGCCATATGTCCCAACCTCCCCGGCAATAAATGCTCACCAATATATTGTATCTCGTTCATCTACGCTTATTGTTCTCCTTTAATATAAATTTCTTCGTCCTTGTATTTAGAAGGACACTTCATCAATAGATCAGTAGCATAAAAATCTTCGCCTTGCATTTCTCCAGTAACCACAATCTGTTCTGATAATTCAAAGTCCTGAGGCTTTGCTGCCGCCAGAATGACCTTCTTTTCTTCTCCATCAGTATCCTTGATAAAAAAGCTAAAATAATTAGGGTCTTTTTCCGGATTGTAGACCATTTCCTTATCTTTTGCTAATTGACCTGCAATCTTGACTCGTTTACCAGAGTCTTTTGCATCTTGGAAGGTGGCATAAGTGCTGGCATCAGAAGCAATGGTGGTTAATAGAAAAATACCTCCTGCAATCAGCATTATGGCAACGATGACTATCTTTTTCATTTTATTTTAGGTATTATTTTGCTCTTTTATCTTAAAACAACTTCAAGTAAAAAAGGTAGTATTCCACCTCCTTTATTTTTCTGCTATTTTTTTTAAAATATTCATTGTCTAAACTACAAATTTACGCAGCTTATAGGGGTAATGTATACATTTACTGCGTCAAAATCCTGTAAAATCCTTTCATTCTAGGCTATTTTCTTCGATTATTGACGTTAAATTCAAAGACATCCGGTCGGTAATAATGACCACTAACGTCTAAAGTCATTCTTTCCGTTAAAACTTTGTTCCAGTCTTCTATAGTTACAAATATTAATTCTTCAGTGTCAAATTGAGGTTCCAACACATAAGAACCATCAGGAGCTATTACCGCACTTCCTCCATTGAGCAGGTATTGATTAGCTTGATCTTTTAAGTGATCAGGTAGAGGAAAAACATCAGGCAGGTCCTTTACTTTTAATACTTGCCCTGCTGCAATTACATAACATCGTCCCTCAAATGCATAATGCCTGCTGGCTAATTGGTGTAAATCTTTAACTGCCGGCCAAACTGCAATATGAAGGTGTTCATTTTGCATATGTAAGGCTTGCCGACTCAGTGGCATCCAATGTTCCCAACAAATTAGTCCTCCGATACGGCCAATTTTGCTGTCAATTGTTTTTAAACCATGGCCATCTCCTATTCCATATAAAAGTTTTTCGGTATAGGTGGGCATCAATTTTCGATGGTGATTCAATAGAGTGCCATCCTCACCATAAATCAATAAACTATTAAATATTGTACCATTCCCATATCCACTTTCCACCACTTCATTGATACCAGCCACCATCATGATCTGATACTGACGAGCCAGATTAGCTAACTTTTGACCGGAAGTTCCCTGGACATCAATGCTGTTTTGAAGCATCATCGCATAGACTTCCTTGGTAGGAGAGTAATCCCACAAGGCAATGGACGGCAAATGATCGATCCAGGCTGGATAGCCACAAAACCAGGTTTCTCCAAATACAATTAAACCAGCCCCTTTTTCTTTGGCTTTTTGAACATAGGATTCAGCCAATTCCAGAGATTTTTTCAAATCCAGATAAGCAGCTGGCAACTGTACAATGGCAATGGTCAGAGGACCATCGGGAATTTTATTCATAATTATTTACTTTACTCAATGATAAAATTGACCTTATCCACACCGGTATTATTTGTTTTAGGATCATAAGCATAAATTAATAACTCATAATTTCCCGGCTCCGCAAAAGTAGCATTCACCTCAAACAAATTTGGGATATTATTGATTTGAAGTGGTAATTTTTGAACTATTTTATCATTTTTTTTGATTATCGCACTGACTTCCATTTCTGATCCATTCCATAGACCACCTTTGGAAATGGTACAGCCGCACATCATGACCACATTTGCAGAGATTTTTAATTGTCCTTCTGTTAAATTGCTTTTATCTATAAATTGATGTGTTCTGGGACTAAGAATATCGATGATGAAACCTGGAATTTCCAAAATTATACCATCACCAGTAATATCCTTACCAGGTATTAGCCATAATTGAGTACTAGCCACCACCCTTGCCTGTTTTTTAGTATAAGGAGCATGAGCTTCAATGGTAACGAATGTAGGTTCTTCAATGTCAAGGGAAGCTTCAAATTTAGCAGTCTGATCGTCAGATAGTTGAGTATATCGGTTGTGTTCTTGCCTCATTAGAAGGCCTGTATTTCCGGTACTACCTTTGGTAAGGCCACTGGCCAATAATTCGCCAGTATCAAAATCCTTGATCTTGATAAAGGCACCTCCTACCGAAGTACCAATAAATTTTGCATCTTTGGCCTTTGCCCGGACGATAACTTTTGTAGCTTGACCTTGGACCAGGTTAGGAATGATAAAAAATAATATCAAAAAAGAAATAAAATTGACGGGTGATGAGATACTTTTCATAATTATTTTGGATTAAATCAATCAAAAAAAGAGATATTGGGATCGTGGAACAAAAGTAAATTAAATCTTGTCCTGCCGCGCCGCGGCAGGACAAGATTTAATTTACATATTGTTCCAGTGTAATAGACCCTTTATCCTAAAAAGACAAAAAATATTATTTTTGCAAAAACCATTGGATGAACAACTCGATTGTACAGCTTAGTAAGGCAAATATTTATCAAAAAGATTTTTTAGTCTTAAAAGATGTTGATCTAACGATTGATAGGGGGGAATTTGTTTATCTGATTGGAAAAACCGGAAGCGGTAAATCCAGCCTTCTCAAAACCTTATATGCCGCTCTTCCCTTTCAAGGAACAAGAGGAATGGTCGCTGGTTTTGACCTTGCCAAAATGAACAGACGAGAAATCCCCAAACTCAGAAGAAAGATAGGAATTGTTTTCCAGGATTTTAATCTCCTATCTGACAGAAGTGTAGAAGAAAATCTTCGCTTTGTTCTTAAAGCAACCGATTGGACCACCCCGGAAAAAATCCAAAAACGCATTACAGAGGTTTTGGGTCAAGTGGATCTGGTAGATAGCAGAAAAAAAATGCCACATCAGCTTTCAGGAGGTGAGCAGCAGCGCATCGTTATTGCCCGCGCCTTGTTGAACTACCCCAAATTGATCATCGCCGATGAACCCACCGGAAACCTAGATCCTGAAACCTCCGATGATATTCTTTTGCTTATGCGTCAATTAGCCAAATTGAATGATACGGCCGTCTTTTTTGCCACTCATGATTATCGGATTTTAGAAAATTTTCCTGCCAGAATAGTTAGGTGTGTGAATGGAAAGATTTTTGATGATCAGGAGTTGGAGATTATGTGATTACGTGAACACTTGAATACGTGAACACATTCAAACTTTATTCCATCAACTTCAAAGCCTCCTCAACCTCCTCCACCGGCAACTTACAAACCTTATTCTCACACACATAAATCATGGTCTTGCCAGCCACAAACTTATTTTGGAGAAGCGGAAGCTCATTTTCCTGAGCACCTCCTAAAAATATGGCATTGGGAAAGAAATGATGTTGGATCAAGTCTCTTTTTTTCGCAAAATCAGGCCCGATAATGACCACCTCTTTGGTGGGATTGAGATGGCCAAGGTACAACCGGAACCAGTTTCCATAATAAACAGCATCCGGATTTTCTCCCATGTTATTGATCATTAAGTTTAACATGCTTTTACTTTTATTGACCAATGCAGTATCATAGAGTATCAATCCCAGTTGGTAGAAATTATGAGCCATTATGGAGTTAGAAGCAGGAATGACATTGTCATCCAATTCTTTTTTTCGGGTGATCAAGGGGGGAGAAAGGTCTGAGGTGTAATATAAAAGCGGGGAGCTCGGGTCCTGGAAATGTTGAAGAACATAATCGTTCAACAATTTGGCTTTGTTGAGCCACTCAGTATCAAAACTTACCTGATAAAGGTCCAAAAAAGCTTGAATAAGTAGGGCATAATCATCCAAAAAGCCATCAATTGAGGAGACACCTTCTTTATGATTTCGATAGAGTTGTCCATCACCTTTTAATAGATTTTCTGCCAGGAATTGCCCAGCCTTAATTGCCTTTTCCAGATATTTTTGCTCTCCCAGGGCTTTAAAAGCATCAACATATCCGGAAATCATCAGGGCATTCCAGGAACTGAGTATTTTATCATCCAGACTGGGAGCAATCCTTTTTTTTCGAGCTTCAAACAAAGTTTTTTTGCTGGCCCTCAATTTATCCGTAACCTGCTCAACTGATAATCCATTTTGATTAGCTAATTCCTGGACAGATTTTCGAACGGCCAGCACATTTTTTCCCTCCTCCCAGTTACCATTTTTTTTAATATCAAAATGATCTGAAATGAGCTTGTTATCTATTGGATCAGTTATCAATTGATCAATTTCCTCTTTTCTCCACACATAAAATTTTCCTTCTTCTCCTTCACTATCCGCATTAATGGAAGAATAGAAACCTCCCTCTGGAGAGGTCAATTCATTTTCAATAAAATTTAGGGTTTGGTGTATTACATTTTCATAAAGAGGATTCTTGGTGATTTGAAAAGTGTGAGCATATAAGCTTACCAACTGGGCATTGTCATACAGCATTTTTTCGAAGTGAGGAACCATCCATTTTTCATCGGTAGAGTATCGCGCGAAACCGCCTGCCAGATGATCAAAGATGCCACCCAGGGCCATTTTTTTTAGGGTCAGCTCTGCTGCTTCTAACACCCTTTCATTTTCATCCTGAGCATGATAATCTAATAAAAACTCAAAACTGACAGGCATGGGAAACTTCAATTGACCCGCAATTCCGCCATCCTTAAAGTCCACTCTTTTAAGAAAACCAGCAGCAACATTTTCAATATGCTCTTTATTCAATTCTGAAGACTCACCTGGAATTTGGTAGCTATCTAATTGTTGGATACCATCGAGTAATCGCTGAGCATAATTTTCAAGTTTGTCAGCTTGATTGTCCTTAATTTCTATAAAGTAGCCTAGAATTTCCATCCACTGCTTTTTGGGGAAATAAGTACCTGCCCAGATTGGCCTTCCATCAGGTAGGGCAAGGGCATTAAGTGGCCACCCACAGTTTCCATTACTGGCCAATTGACAGGCGGTCATGTACACATCATCCACATCGGGGCGTTCCTCCCTATCTACTTTTATACTGATAAAATGTTGATTCATTAAATTTGCTACCGCCGTATCCTGAAAAGATTCCTCCTCCATTACATGACACCAGTGGCAAGCTGCATAACCCACTGAAATAACCATTAACTTATTTTCATCTTGAGCCTTTTTAAGTGCCTCTTCATTCCATGGATACCAATTGACCGGATTATGAGCATGCTGTAATAAATAGGGACTGGATTCTTTGATTAAGGCATTGGTATAGGTATGCTGCCCTTCGGAGTTACAGCTGGTTATTAGGAGGATGACTAGAAAGAATAGAGGGGATTTTTTCATGATATAGTGATATAGTAGTCTGGTAGTCTGGTAGTCTGGTAGTCTGGTGATTTCGTTTTTGAAAAAATTTAGGAATTGATCTACAAATAATAAAAATAATCTGAAAAAATAGTTTTTGTAATGCTTAAATCCGTGAGCCCGTGAATCCATATCCCGTGAACCTGTATAAAAAGGCAAAAAGAAGATTATTCATACTTTCTGGAATTATTTGGCAACTAATTAGGTTGAATGAATTGTTCTAGATTATGAGAATTATCATTTATTAATTGACTCTTACAATGTTTTTTTTACAATAGGCAGATGTCAATAATTAACAAACTACATCCCCAAATGGATTTTGATAAACACGTTCTTGATTTTGAAAATAATAAAATAGAGGTAGATCACATTCTGGCCAGCAAGGGGAAAAGATTGGCCAATTATCTGTTGGATCAGCTCATCCTACATATTGGAACCATGGCCTTGGCAGTTCTTTTTGAATTAGGAGTGTATGATGAATTGGATGAAACATTTGCAGCCACTTTAATTCTTCTAGTCTACCCGGCTTATTATATGGTATTTGAATCTTTATTTGGCAGAACGCCAGCGAAGTTTATTACTCGAACCGTGGTGGTTACAACGAGTGGTCATCGACCTAATACGATAAATATCATCGGTCGTTCCTTGTGTAGATACATCCCTTTTGAGGCATTTTCGTTTTTAGGTGAAAAAGCTATTGGCTGGCATGACAGCATTTCAAAAACACGGGTAGTAGAATGGGATTTATGGGAAGAACCCAAGGATGAATTCGTTTGAAACTAACAAATAGAAAATATTGTTAATGTAGTATTAATTTTTTTTAAATTTTTTGTAGCCGACCGCATTCGAACATATATTTTTCTATATTTAACAAAAACCATAAAATGAATTGGAGAAGACTAAGCGGCCAACGTATTGAAGAGCCAATACTGACTGCCGTCGAAAAGACCTTGATCCGTGAAAGGAATGCGGGTCACAAATTAAAGGTATGTATTGGGTCTGATTCTCAGGTAAGAGGAGGAGTGGTTGAGTATGCGACTGTTATCGTTTTTTTACGAGAAAAAAAGGGCGGTTTCATGTTTATCTGTAATGACAAAAGTCATAAGCGGATGACCATTAAAGAGCGCATGATTCGTGAGGTGGCTAAATCAGTAGAAGTGGCTTATAGCCTATGTGATCTGCTGGATCGCTATGATATAGCCCTGGAAGTTCATGCAGACATTAACACGGATCCTAATTTCCAGTCTAATGTTGCATTAAAAGAAGCAATGGGGTATATCCTGGGAATGGGTTTTGAGTTTAAGGCCAAACCCGATGCCTTTGCCAGCTCTTACTGTGCAGACAAAGTAGTTTAATAAAGGAGGTAGATTAGAACCTCCCAACAATATAATTTCGGTGCTGTTCCTGTTTCCAAGGAACAGCCCTTAGAATTCTCTCCCTTATACTAAATCTAAAAATTCTCCCCTTTTGTCTAAGATTAGCTTAAGTTTGTCCTAGCAATCATGTCCAGGACATAAATTATTGTAATTTTTGTGTCTGAAATGCTACTTACAATAAGCAGGATTTTTTTCGCCTCAAACCTTTATTTGCTTTAATATTGCAGTATAACTAACATAATCAGCTCATTTCTGTTATACAAAATTAACAAGTGTCAACAGGAAGAACTGAGGTCTTTATTATGAACATTAATTAAAATTAATTGATCAAAAATTTCCATTCATGAAATTAAGTAGTCTAATTTTGGCTGTCATTTTACTCACCACATACAGTCTGAGCGCTCAGCGTTCTATTGAATTTGAGGAATATACCCTCGATAATGGTTTAAAAGTCTTATTACATCAGGATAATTCCGCTCCAGTAGTGGCTGTTTCTGTGATGTATCATGTAGGCTCAAAAAACGAAAGACCCGACCGGACGGGTTTTGCACATTTTTTTGAGCATCTACTCTTTGAGGGATCAGAAAATATTGGCAGAGGAGAATTTATGAAGTATATAGAAAATGCAGGAGGTACTTTTAATGCGAATACCTCTTTTGACAGAACTTTTTATTATGAAGTATTTCCTTCGAATGAATTGGAATTAGGATTATGGTTGGAGTCTGAACGCATGCTCCATGCCAAGGTAGAAACAAAGGGAATAGAAACCCAAAGAGAGGTAGTAAAAGAAGAACGTCGTCAAACTATAGACAATCAACCTTATGCTACGTTTCCTGAAGAAATTCAAAAACGTGCTTTTAAAAAACATCCTTACCGATGGTCCATCATTGGATCTATGGATCATATTAATGCAGCTGAGGAACAGGATTTTAAGCAATTTTATGCAGATTTTTATGTGCCTAATAATGCCATATTATCCATTGCCGGTGATTTTGAGGTGAAAGGCACCAAAAAATTAATCCAACAATATTTTGGAACCATACCAAAAGGAAAAAATGAGATTTACAGACCTAATATTGTGGAACCCCCGTTAAAAGGAGAAATTCGGGATACTGTTTATGATAATATCCAACTTCCCGCAGTTATCCAAGCTTATCGTACACCAGCCCAGGGAACAGAGGATTATTATGCGGTTTCTATGTTATCTACTTTGCTTTCAAATGGAGAAAGTTCAAGGATGTATCGTGCTTTAGTTGATGAGCAACAAAAAGCTCTTGGTGCAGGAACCTTTCCTTTCCCAACTGAAGATCCAGGTCTTGAATTTGTTTTTGGTATTGCAAATGTAGGGGTTGATGTCGGGGATTTAGAAAACGCTATGGATGCAGAGGTTAACAAAGTGCAAGAAGAACTAATCTCTGAAAAAGAATTCCAAAAATTACGTAATCAGGTGGAGTCCACCTTTATTTCTTCTAACTCAACCGTGCAGGGAATAGCACAAAGTATGGCCAATTATGAAATGTATTTTGGAGATGCCAACCTTATTAATACCGAATTGGATAGATATATGAAAGTCAGTAAAGAGGATATTCAAAAGGCAGCTAAGAAGTATTTCCATAAGGATAATCGTGTCGTTTTGCATTATTTGCCAAAGTCTGCAAAACCTTAATGGTTCCTCTTTATTCTTTTAAAAATCTTTAATCAGATTATAACATTATAGAAAATGAAAAAAATCTTATTCTTTCTAATAGCAAGCTTCACAATAATATCCCTGCATGGCCAGGAGGATTTTCGTAAACAACGCCCTAAACCAGGGCCTGCCCCCAAAGTTAAATTAGGGGAGACCCAAGAGTTTCAACTGGACAATGGTTTAAAAGTAATTGTGGTTGAGAATCACAAATTGCCCAGAGTATCTTTCCAATTGTTCATTAATGTTCCACTTATTCAGGAAAAAGGAGCGGTAGGAATGTCTGGCCTAGCTGGTCAGATGCTAAAAACAGGAACCAGTACCAAATCAAAAGCAGAAATTGATGAAGCAGTAGACTTTATTGGTGCGGCCTTCTCCACCAGTTCCAATGGAATGTTTGGCTCAGCTTTGTCAAAGCATAAAGAAACCTTACTGGATTTGATGACAGATGTTTTATATAATCCTTCTTTCCCTGCCGACGAATTTGATAAACTCAAAAATCAAACGCTGTCAGGCTTAACTTTTAGCAAGGACGATCCCAATACCATTGCCGGTAATGTCGCTACGGTACTTCGCTACGGTAAAGATCACCCTTATGGAGAAATTACAACAGAAGCATCTGTTGAAAATATAACGGTCGACATGTGTAAGGAATATTATAATAATTATTTCTTGCCCAATCTTTCTTATCTGATCATTGTAGGAGATATTACGGGTAAAGAAGCTGAGAATGTGGCGAATAAATATTTCTCTTCCTGGAAAAGAAAAGACATTGCCAAAGAGCGCTTTGAAACGCCAACGGCTCCCAAAGAAAGAGAAGTCGCATTTGTGAATAAAACAGGGGCGGTTCAGTCGGTTATTAATATTACTTATCCTTTGGATCTTAAACCAGGAAGTGAATATGCTACTAAGGCAGGATTGTTAAACAGTATTTTGGGAGGGGGAGCAACAGGCCGCTTGTTCCAAAATCTTAGAGAAGACAAAGGTTATACTTATGGCGCTTATTCTTCCCTATCCAATGATCCTAATGTGGGTTATTTTGCTGCCTCGGCCAGTGTTAGAAATGAGGTGACTGATAGTTCTTTGATGGAATTTATGAATGAGTTAAATCGAATTAGAGATGTCGAAATTGATGCGGAGGAATTAAAATATGCCAAGGCAAAACAAGCAGGTTCTTTCACTCGATCTTTAGAAAACCCACAATCGCTGGCTTCTTATGCTTTTAATACGGCACGATATAAATTGAGTAAAGACTATTATTCTAATTACTTGCAAAGATTAGATAGAATTACAGCAGAAGATTTAAAAGAAACAGCCAATAAGTTTATCCGCCCGGATAATGCCTATGTACTTGTTGTCGGTAATAAGGATGAGGTAGTAGAAAAGATCAAACCATTTGATGCTGATGGGCAGGTTGATTTTTATGATATCTATGGTACCAAACTCCAGCCTGTAACAGCGGCTCTACCTTCTGATTTAGATGGCGATGGTGTCATTGCGAAATACATAAAAGCTCTTGGGGGTGCAGACAAATTAGCTACCGTTAATGATTTGACTACAAAAATGTCGGGCTCTATTCAAGGACAAACCATTGACATTACCAATCAGCAGAAAAATGGAAAAATGTCAGTGACCACTTCACTTTCCGGGCAAGTCATGGCACAGCAGGTTTTTGATGGTAAAAAAGGAATGGTAATGCAAATGGGTGCCAAGCAACCATTGGATGAAAAACAAGCCTCAGCCATGAAAATCCAAGCCCTTCCTTTCCCAGAATTAAAATATGGTGCCCTTGGAGTAAAAGCTGAATTAAAAGGATTAGATAATGTTGATGGCAAAAAAGTATACGAGGTAGTGCTTACTCGTCCAGATGGTAGCAAAGTAACCGATTTCTTTGATGCGCAATCTTATCTTAAGTTGCGTTCTGTTCAGACGGTTGAAGCAATGGGGCAAACCATCACAAATACTACTGATTTTGCAGGATATAAAGAAGTAGAGGGCATTCAGTTTCCTCATTCCATTACCATTTCAGGTATGTTACCCATACCTTTAAAAACTAAAGTTGAATCCATCTCCATCAACTCAGGGATTTCCGATGATGTGTTTAAAATAGAATAAAAGGAAGTCGGAAGGTGGAAGGTGGAAGTCGGAAGCCGGAATTTGAGGAGGAATTTAATAAATAGTTTACGTGGGCTGTAATGGCTTACGTAAACTATTTTTATTTTACAGGCGAAATAAGGCTTTGTAGGTTGTTTCACTTTAATTAATTCGTTTTAGGGATATTTTGCAAAGGCATGAAAAAATTAAATTTGTTTTTTCAAATATCTTTTTTGTTGATAATGAAGTTGTTATGCTTTATTAAGTTGGCGTTTTTACTTGAAATTGGATTTTGAAATCGAACTTGTCCATAATCAATCAGGTTAAACCAATAACCAATAACCAATAACCAATAACCAATAACCAATAACGAATAACGAATAACGAATAACCCACAAAGCAAAACAATGAAACTATTTTTATTAAAAAAGCTATGATCCAAATTTTCGTTACCGGTGGAACATTTGACAAAGAATACAATTACATCAATGGAGAGTTATTTTTTAAGGATACCCATATCCCTAAAATGATGGAAAGGGGCAGATGTCGCTTAGACATCGACGTAAAAACCCTTATGATGATTGACAGCCTTGAAATGACGGAAGAAGACAGATCTATCATTGCACATAATTGCAGGCGGAGTAAACTAGATCAAATTATTATAACTCATGGTACTGACAAAATGGTAGAAACCGCTTCTTATTTAGCCGATGCTGGCATTGAAAAGAAAACGATTGTGTTAACTGGAGCAATGATTCCATATGCTTTTGGTACTTCTTCTGATGGTTTTTTTAATCTGGGAAGTGCTTTAGCCTTTGTTCAGACCTTGGAACCTGGAGTCTATGTAGTAATGAATGGCCGTTATTTCGATTGGAGAAATGTTAAAAAGAACAGGAAAACGGGCATATTTGAAGAAATATGAGACTAAGTTGTTACTAAGGATAAACTTTATCGTTTTTTAAGAAATTATCCTAAATAGGAATGAAACCATTTTAAAAATATTCGTCAAAAGCATTAAAGTACAGCAGTCAATGATTACAGAACTGGAATAGTTATTAGTTTTATTGTTGATTAAGAATTTATAGGTATTTTTTAGAATAGTTTATTCCTGTTAAGAAGTAGCACAATATTGCAAACTATATTTTATGGAATATTTAGGATTAATATTAGAATTCATTTTCCTTGGCATCGGTATTTATTTTTATTTATTTTCTATAGGAAAAATAAATTCTAAAAACCCGGAGGCCCAAAAAAAAGCAGATGCTTTTAGACAAGGGAATCAACGATGGCTGAGATTATTAAGCCTGGCACTCATAGCTTTAATGTCTGTAGAAATTATTCTACACATTCAATCGATGGTTTCATAATAGATGATTATCGTTAATAATGATTATTTAACACTGGTTGAAGACAACAAACAGTGATCAACTCACGACTAAAAAGACAATAATTTATTATTATTGCGTAACACCTCATAAGGTGTTGATTTTAAGGCTGTATTTAAAATGTTTAATATACATATGAAAAAAATCATATCATTCCTTTTGCCTTTGTTTTTGGTCACTTCGGCCAATTATGCCCAATCCGATTCAGACTTTTTTGATCTAGACAAAATTCAGGAGATAAAAATAGATTTTGAACAAGATAACTGGCGCTATTTGTTAGATTCGCTCAGATATAATGGTGATGGCAAGTTAATTGCAAATATTAATGTAAATGGTCAATCCTATTCAGATGTTGGTATCAGATATTGGTTAGGAACCTCCTTCCAACCTGGAGCTTTCCGTAATGACCTCCATATTGATCTGGATATGGTTAGGATGACGCAAAGACATGCAAATAGAACCTCAATAGAACTTTCAAGCGCAGTAAGGGACCCCAGTATGGTTCGAGAAGTTCTTTCATATGGGATTGCAAGGACTTATATGCCTGCCTCCAGGGCTAATTTTGCCAAACTATATATCAATGATGAATATTGGGGATTGTTTGTTAACATCGAACCAATTGACAGAAATTTTTTACAAGATAACCTGGGATCTTCTAATGGCTCTTTTTATTATAGTCAGGCCAAACAGAATAAGAATGCCCCGCAAGGATGTAAAGAAAAGATTTTTGGTACCCTTCAAAAAGATTCCGGCACCAATTGCCTGGCAGCAAATTTCGCCGATCTTTCTGGCAATGGTTATTCAGATCTATCAAATTTAATTGACATCTTAAATAATAAACCAGAAGAGGTAGCTCGAATACTGGATGTAGATAGAACACTTTGGATGCTGGCCTTTAATAATGTAATGGCCAATTTGGACAGCTACACTGGTCAATATAGTCCCAACTATTATTTGTATAGAAATAATAATGGTCAGTTTGTACCTATCCTTTGGGATTTAAACTTAGCAGCTGGCAGTCTAAAAAATACAGGCCAGGGATCTGATTTATCGGTAAAAGCTATGAGCAAACTCGATCCGCTGTTGCATGCCAACAACAGAACTAAACCCTTAATCAGCCAGTTATTAAAAAACGAAGAGTATAAGAAAATCTATCTGGCACATGTCAGAACGATCACTTATGAGCAATTTGTAAATAGTGATTTTGAAAAACGAGCGACTGAGCTCCAAAGTAAAATTCAGCAAGATTTTATCGATGATCCTAATAAATATTATGCCGCTGAAGATTTTGAAAAAAGTTTGACCTCTATAGTTGGAAAAACAAGTAGAATTCCTGGATTAACCTCCTTTATGGAAGATCGGGCCAATTTTTTGAAAAAGGATCCCAATATGTTGTTTTTACCTTCTCAATTAGAGGATATACAGTTTAAAAGAAGAGAAAGATTTTCAAATGAGTTGGTGAAGAATTTTCAAATTAAAGCCAAGGTGACCAACTATCCTAAGCAGGTATTTGTTTATTATAGGTTTAGTGATACTGAGGCCTTTAAAAAAGTACGCGCATTTGACGATGGCAAACACGAAGATGATCAGGCTCGAGATGGAATATTTGGATTGAAAATAGAACCCGTTTCAGATAGTTCTACTTTACAATACTATTTTTTCGTCGAAAATGCTAAAACAGCAAATTTTGACCCCCCTCGATATATGTATGAGCCTTATAAAATTAGCTTGTCGGAGCTTAATCGCTAGCTTTATCCAGCTAATTTATATCTTTAGGTGCTGAAGAAATTTTTGACAGAGGCCAGATCATAATTTATCACTTTTTATGGTCTGCCAAATATTATCTCTCTGAGTTTTTTTAATCAGGGAAAATTTCATTTTCCCTGATTAAAAAAACTTAGAAAAATAATATTAACTGGCGAATCCGCCAAAGGCGGGTGAGACAGTTTCTCTTAACTCTTCTATTCATCTAAACAAACTGAAGAGGCTATGTTTAAATCGATTTTTCTCCTGTTTTTTACCCTTAGCATTGCAACCTGTGCTAAAAGCCAGGATATCTTTCACCCCGATTCTATTCTGGAGGTAAAGTTATATTTTATTGAGTCTGATTGGCATAACATTCTAGACTCGCTAAAGGAGGACCGAAAAGAAGAAAGGCTGGATGGAAAAGCCTATGTTAATGGTGTTAAATACAACAAAATTGCTGTTCGATACAAAGGCAACAGCTCTTATCACAGTGTAGAAAGACGTGGGGAAAAAAAATTGCCACTCAATATTAAATTCGATAAAGATTTCAGATTACCTGGAGATTATAATCGACTGAAATTGGCGAATGGATTTAGAGATCCAAGTTTTGTTAGGGAAGTCATCTCTTATGAGATAGCCCGTAAATACCTACATGCCCCAAAGGCTAATTTTGCTAATGTCTATGTTAATGACGAATATCTGGGATTGTATACTAGTGCAGAGGATGTAGATAAAACCTTTTTCCAGGATCATTTTAATTTTCAAAAAGGAGTCATCTTTAAGTGTGATCCCGATTGGAGGGCCAAACAACCTGATTATTGCCCTGAAGCTGATAAGGCTTCCCTGATGTATCTTGGTGAAGATTCTTTATGCTATCAAGGACTGTATGAACTTAAATCTAACCACGGTTGGAAGGAACTAATTGCCCTTACCAAAGAATTGAATGAAGCTAATCCTCAAATTGAGAAGATGCTAAATGTCGATCAAAGTCTTTGGATGATGGCTTTTAATAATGTCCTGGTGAATTTGGATAGTTATGCCGGAGCATTCAGCCATAATTATTACTTATACCAGGATTCTTTTGGTGTTTTTCATCCCATTGTCTGGGATATGAATTTGTCTTTTGGCGGCTTTACTTTATTGACAGAAGAAAAAGTACTTGAGACGGAGGATCTCCAAAAGTTTAGCCTTTTTACCAATTATAATAATGAAAAAAGGCCCCTGGCTTCAAAACTTTTGAAGAATGACCTTTATCGAAAAATTTATGTCGCCCATTCCAAAACCATTCTAGAGGAAAATTTCACCAATGGTTTTTTCAAGCAAAGAGTAGACTCACTGATGGCTTTTGTAGCCCCACATGTAGAAAAAGACAGTCAAAAATTGTATTCCTTAGAGGATTTTCACTTAAATTTTGATACTACCGTTATGGCTAATTCTGCACCCATCATAGGATTGTATGAATTGATGGACAAGCGTGTCGAATACTTAGAAAATCATCCTTTAATGCAAAGAGAGAGCCCTACCATTGATGAAATCAAGCATCAATCAATTGAAGATCAGATTCAGATCGATGTAAAAGCTGCGGGTGCTATTCAGGTTTGGCTATGCTATCGAAATGCCGGTAATATTAATTTTCAAAGAACACAGATGATTGGAGGAGAAATAGCTGGAAGTGAAAGCGGTGATCTGCAAAAGTGGTCATTTGCTCTTCCTGCCAAGGATATTCAGGAATATTACATCATTGCAGAAGGTGAAAAAGCAGCTATCCTAGCTCCCAGAAGGGCTTCCAAAGAATTTTTCAGCGTCTCATCACCCCATATAACGAATAACGAATAACCGACAACCGATCCCAATGCCGCTGATACAAAAATCGACCTATAGACGGGCTCCGTTCTATCAATTTAATGGCCACCTGCAAACCATCTTTCCATCTGCCCTGCGCAAAATTGAAGTGGCCTATGAACGAGAACGCCTGGAATTAGATGATGGCGATTTTGTGGACCTCGATTGGATTGATAATAAGAGTTCCTGCCTGGCAGTTCTTTCACATGGCCTGGAGGGTAATTCTCAGCGATCCTACATTTTAGGAATGGCCAAGCTTTTTAATGAAAAAAAGTGGGATGTCTTGGCCTGGAATTGTCGCTCCTGTAGTGAAGAGATGAACCGAAATTTCCGCCTGTACAATCATGGAGAAATTGGAGATATTGGTCTGG
Source organism: Saprospiraceae bacterium (assembly GCA_028285545.1). Classification (GTDB taxonomy): domain Bacteria; phylum Bacteroidota; class Bacteroidia; order Chitinophagales; family Saprospiraceae; genus JANQPA01. The sequence goes on from JANQPA010000063.1 coordinate 117,929, forward strand.
TTATTGAACATGCTCTTCACCTTAAAGATTACCAGAAAATTGTTTTGGTGGGTTACAGCATGGGAGGAAATATTACCTTGAAATATCTGGGAGTTAATGGCAAAAGTTTACCAGATGTTATCAAGGGGGGTATTGCTTTTTCCACTCCTTGTGATCTGGAATCAAGTTCTAATACTTTGGACAAGCCAGGTAATTTTGTTTACCGGAGAAAGTTTTTAAATAAGCTGAAAGAAAAGCTGGGAAGGAAAGCCGAACAGTTTCCCGGAACAATAGATATGTCCAAATTTGAAGCCATTAAGGTCTGGAGAGATTTCGATGTTTTTTATTCTGCTCCCATCAGTGGTTATGGTAGTGTGGAAGATTTTTATTGGCATTGTAGTGCCAAAAATTTCTTGCAGGACCTGAAGGTTCCCACCCTCTTGGTCAATGCTCAAAATGACCCCATTTTAACTCCTGCATGCTCTCCTATTGATATTGCCAATTCCCATCCGTATTTTTACCTGGAAACTCCCAAACAGGGAGGTCACGTCGGTTTTGCCTGGAGTGGTAAGCCCTATACCTGGTCTGAATGGAGAGTGATGGATTTTGTAAGTTCAAACCTTAATTGAGTTTTCAAGTTAGCAAGTGTTCACGCCTGTCTACCGACAGGTAGATATTCACGTTAGGTCTTTAGGAGAATTGAGTGGAAAGTTATTGATTTTTAGGATGTTTTGGTACGCTGATTTCTCCAAGAACGAAAATATTTATCTGCATAATTCGCGAAATTTGCGTGAAAAAAAGCAACAATAATCAGCCATACTTTTAATAGAACGATCCCTAACCGTAAACATCTACCTGTCGGTAGACAGGCGTGAACACTTGCTAACTTGAAAACTTGCTAACTTGAAAAACTTGAAAACTTTAAGAATACTACATACCTCAGATTGGCACCTTGGACAAAAATTGCTACATCGAGATCGAAAAGAAGAGCATCAACTGGCTCTGGACTGGTTACTGGAGTTGATTATCCAGGAAAAAGTAGACGTGGTGATTGTGTCAGGAGATATTTTTGATATAACCAATCCACCTAACGTAGCCAGGAAAATGTACTATAACTTCTTGACTAAACTTGTTAACTCCTCTTGCAGATATCTGGTTGTTACAGGTGGTAATCATGATTCCCCTTCCATGCTTGAAGCTCCTAAGGAATTACTTCGGGCTTTTAATTTTTGGATCTTTGGCTCCATCCCAGAAAAAAGAGAAGATCAATTGATTGAAATTACCGATGAGCAGGGAAATCTACAATGTGTCATTGCCGCTGTACCCTTTTTAAGGGACCGGGACCTGAGTTATGGCCAAAGCATGGAAGGAGGCTTGGATCGTTTGGAACGTATTCGAAAAGGTTTGGCGCATCATTATCAAGAATTGGGACAATTAATAGAAAAACAATTTCCAGATTCCATTCCCATTATTGGAACTGGCCATTTGTATGCCAGTGGAGCTCAGGCCAGTGATAAGCAGGATAATATTTATATAGGCGATAAAGAAAATATTGAGGTGGAGCAATTTCCCAAAGTATTCGACTATATTGCCCTTGGGCATATTCACCGAGCCCAAAGTATTGGAGGGAATGATGCTGTTCGATATAGTGGCAGTTTGATACCATTGAGTTTTAGTGAAACCAAAGATGAAAAAGGGGTTTATCTCGTCGATTTTAATGGAAAAAAAATAGAAAACATCGAATTTAAAACCGTACCTGTATTTCGCAGATTAAAAACCATTCAGGGAAATTTAGAAGAAATAGAGGAAAAACTCAAAAAATTTGAAGCCAAGGAAAGAAGCCTAACTCCCTGGATAGAGGTTATTGTCGAAACAGATGCCATGATCCCTCGTCTGGACCTCCAACTGAGGGAAATGGTGAAGGATATGGACCTCGAATTGTTAAAAATTCGTGTACAGCACCAATACCAGAGCCTTTCAGAACAAATGAGTATGGCCGATCTGGATTCTCTGGAAGTAATGGATGTTTTTAAGAAAAAATGCGAATCTTATGGCTCCAGTCCTGATGAAATGGATGCCCTTGAAAAAACTTTTTTGGAATTGATGAATTGGATGGATGATAAAGATGAGCAGTAATTATGAAAATTAGAAAAATTAATGTCAGAAATCTAAACTCCCTACGCGGTGATAATACCATGGACTTTATGGCTATTCCACTTGCTCATACCGGCTTGTTTGCCATCATTGGAGAGACTGGTGCAGGGAAGTCCACTATTTTGGATGCCATCACTTTAGCTCTTTACGGTAAAATGCCTCGCAATAAAAATGTAAAAGAGGTTTTATCATACGGAGCTGTTGAAGCCATCGCTGAAGTAGAGTTTGAACATGATGAGTCCATTTTTCAGGCGAAATGGTCTTTATGGCGGTCTCGTGGTAAGATTGAAGGTAAGGTTCAGGAACCTAAAAGAGAATTAGGGCGCTGGAATCCACATCTGAATGAATTCGAAATTATTGCAGAAAAAGTCCGGGAGGTAGATGAAAAAGTAGAACAGGTTACGGGCCTTGATTACGATCGTTTTCGCAGATCTGTTCTATTAGCACAAGGAGATTTTGCTGCATTTTTGGATTCTGATGAAAGGGAGCGTAGTGAATTATTAGAAAAAATTACGGGTACAGAAGTCTATTCACAATTATCCAAAGCAGCCTACGAAAGGCATAAACAGGAACGCGACCAACTGGATCGCATCAAGTTTGAAATGGAAACGCTTAAAATATTAAGCGAGGAAGAATTGAAAACACTAGAACAAGACTTGAAAAATATCCAAGAAGAAGTAAAAAACCTAAAATCAAAAAAAACAACAGTAGATGCGCAGCTAAGTGAATTGAAAAACCTGGAAGATTTAAAACAAAAGAAAATAAAGCTCCAGGCTACAATTGAAAAGCTAGAAGAGGAAACTCAACAATTGCAAGAGGATTTTGATCGATTGCAATATTACGAAAAAGCAAAAGTCTTTTTGCCGGAACTGGCCATACTAGATAATTGGATGGAAAACCTGCAAAATTCAAGCCAGGAACTGGTTAAAATTGAAAATAGACTGAACCAATTACAAAAAGATCATGAAAGTGGCGCAAAACAAAATAGAGCAGTTACTAAAGAATTGGAATTAAAAAAAGAAGAATTTCGCTCTATGGAGTCTAAATGGTTGAAGGCAAAAGATTTAGATAAGACCAATGAGCGCCAGGAAAAGATTGTTCAAAATTTGCAAACCGAAAAGGATACCCTTGCTCAAGAATTTAAAAAAGCGAGCCAAAACTACGAGAATACCTCTTCTCATCTGAAAGAGACTCAGATAAAAAGTGAAAACCTACAACAGTGGCTAGCAGAAAATCAAAATTTAGATCGCCTGCAAACCAATTTATCTGGCATTTTAAGGGAATTAAAAGATTGGCAAGAGTCAAAAAAAGACTTGGACCAAATGCTTAGCGAGCAGGAAAGACAAAAGAGCAGTCTCCAAGATTTTGATAAGAAAACTGCCGAATTAAATAAAGAACTACAAGCCTCCCAGAAATCCGTTGAGAAACTTCGGCAGCAATTAAAAGACATAATGCCTCAAAATTATGCCCTCAAAGAAAGTCAGTTGTTGGAGTTAATGCACAAAGATTTGGAAAATTTGTCCAGTCAGCAAAATGAATTGGAGAAGCTTCAATTGAAAAACCAGGAATATCAGCAATTATTAAATGAAGAAGATACTTATTTACAAGAGCTGGAACACCTTAGAACTGAAGAGTCTATTTTATTTAAACATCTAATAACCCTCCTTCAAGAGCACGACGAGAATAAAAAATTCCTGGACTTCAAATCTGAAATTTTTGAACAACAGCAACTCATCGTCAATTATGAAAAAGACAGGGAGGAGCTAAAAGATGGAGACCCATGCCCCCTGTGTTTTTCCACCCAGCATCCATTTCGGGAAAAAGAATACAAACCTTTTGTTAATGAGGCACGCAAGGAGTTTGAAATGGCTAAGAAAAGGTATGAAAAGACGGATCTCAAATACCGGAGTTTACAGAATAAACAACAAAGCTTGGTTTTATCAATTGAACAAAGTTCAAATCACCTGGAACGTCAGAAACAGCGAATTCTGGAATGGGAAGCTAATTTTCAAAAGCAGGCTCTGGAATCTGAGTTAGGAGGAATTCAGTTGTACAATAAAGATACACTGAATCAAAAGATCAAGGAAAATAATAATAAGCTGGAGGTTTTAAAAGGGCAAAAATCAGAGTTAGGAAAAATTCTTTCATTGCTTGAAAAACAAAAAGAATTATTAAGTGAAAAAGATGAGAGTCTTCGAGAATTGAAGAGTGAACACAAAATTTTGCTTAATGCAGGTTTAAGTCGGGAAAAACAAATAGAGGGGCAGCGAAAAAGAGTTCAAAATTTGGAACATCGGATAGGAGAGGAGTTAAAACATTATAACCTTTCTTTTCAAGAGGAAGATTTAACCTCACTAGCTTCCAAGTTGACTAAGTGGAGAGATGATTTTCAGGAAAGAACCCGTAAAAAAATTGAAATCGAAAGAAAGCTGGGGATTTTAAATAAAGAACTCGAACAATTATCCCGTGAAAACAGAAAAATTAAAGAAAACTTAGACAAGAAGGAGCAAATACTGTCTTTGGAATTCCAAAACTTGGAGAAGGGTAAAAAGACCAGGTATGAACTACTAGGGGCCTTAGATCCTGATCGTGAAAAAGAATCCTTCCTGCAAAACCTCAAAAACCTGGAACAAAAGCAGGAAGCATCCAGATCTGCACTTGAGGATATTAAAAGACAATTAGATGCCACTGCGGCCCTTCATGAAAAAGAAAAAAAGGATAATCAAAAATTTATTGCTGTTAAAGCAGAAAAAGAAAACAATTTGCTGGAAAGTCTTAAAAAGGCGGGAATATCTTCCATTGATTCCCTAAGAGCAATAAACCTCAGTGAAGACCAAGTGAAGGCCATTCGTCTTCGTAAAGAAGAATTAGAGCAACTGAAAATCGAAAACCGCAGGCTGATGAAAGATACTGACAGTGAATTAAATGATCTGCAGAGTAAGGTTAAAGAATGGCCCTCAAGAGAAGCCCTTCAGAGTCAGGCCAATGATATTGACTCAAGTTATAGTAGCCATTTGAAAAATGAAGGTGCCTTGATGGATCAATTGAGGCAAAATGCTACACAAAAAGAAGCTGCAAAGGAACTTGTTGCAAAACTGGATCTGCAAAATAAAGAATATGATCGCTGGGCCAAACTAAATGATTTAATTGGAATGGCGGATGGTAAAAAATTCAGAATTTTTGCTCAGGCACTTACCTTAGAAAAACTGATATTTTTAGCCAATGACCATTTACGGCAGTTAAATGGGCGTTATTTTATTGAAAAGTTGAAAGGAGATGATTTGGATCTTGAAATTGTAGATACCTATCAGGCTAATCACCGCCGCTCCATGAATACTTTGTCGGGGGGAGAGCGTTTCCTGGTCAGCCTTGCCCTTGCCCTTGGTTTATCAGATCTGGCTGGGCGGCATTCCAGAATCCGATCTCTGTTTATTGATGAAGGATTTGGAACCTTGGATGATAATAGTCTGGATATGGTTTTGTCTACTTTGGAGAACTTACAATCCAGCGGAAAAACAATTGGAGTGATCTCTCACGTCAAAGAATTGAAGGAGCGGATTGCTACTCAGATCCAGCTTTTAAAACGCGAGAACGGATTCAGCAAATTGAAGATAATAGGAGGATAGTAGTGGAAAATCGAATTTCCATCCTATTAAATCGAAAATCGACAACGTTTTTTTTGCAATTTATGTTAATTTGCAGGATGCAGTAATAAAGGAATGGGCATTATTTGATTGATTCTAAATTTCCTTAGGAACGTAATATCACAAAAAACTAAAACAAGCATGCAAAATAAGTTGAAAGCCGTTTTTGGCAGTCACCATGGACTGGATGAGAAAAGCATTGATTATTTAACCAAAGCTTTGGAAAAAAATAACCTCCCTGGAATAGATTATATAGAATTTAAACAATCTCTAGGAGCACTCCTTGAAATGGATATGGATGAAGAGATGGCTTTTAAGTCGGCTTTTGCAACGGCCTCCACAATGGGCTTAACCAAAGAAAAGCTTAAAAAAACAGCGGAGCATTACAAAAACGTCCTTACCAATGAAAGAAAACAGTTTGATGCCGCCCTGGAGAAACAAGTAAAACAGAAAGTAGATTCTAAACTACAGGAGGTAGAAAAGTTGCGCAAGCAGGTTGAAGATTACAAAGCCAAAATAAATCAACTGCAAGAAAAAATAGTAAAAGCTCAAGGAACCATTGATCAGGCTGATGATCATATAAAAAGTGCCAAAGAAAAAATAGATAATACGCGAGAAAGTTTTGAATTTACCTGGCAAAGTATATTAAATCAAATCAATATTGATATTGAAAATATTGATAATTACTTATCTTAGTGTTTGTTATACTGAATTACCGGGGATTTTTATTTGCGCATTCCTGAAACCATTTGAAAAAATTAAATAAGAGAATAACAAAAAAAATAGAAAGCATGTCTGATTCTATCCATTTTGATAATCCTAATTCTAAGCCTAAGTCTTTTTGGAGACGCCCTGAGGGAACGACTGGTGCAATTTTTATGATAGGTATTTTGGCCGGCTTGGGGTACTTAATATTTGCGAATTTATCCTGGCTGATTGCAGCTGCCTCAAATGTTCTTTATCTAACAGGAATTTTGCTGGCACTGGGGGCAATACTTTATGTAGTATTAGATCCAAGGGCACGCAACCTGGTTTGGTATATGTATAAGAGCGTGATGCGCTGGGTAACCGGCCTTTTTGTCAATATAGATCCAATTGGTATTCTTAAATCATATGTTGAAGATTTGGAAAGCAACCTGGTTAAAATGCGCAAGCAGATCGGTAACATCCGTGGCCAGATGAGGCAGTTGAAAAACCTGATGGATAAAAACAGTAAGGATATCCAGAAAAACCTGGAACTTGCCTCAGCAGCGAGAGACGCTAATAAAGAAAAACAATTATTGCTTTCCACTCGTAAAGCTGCCAGGCTTAAAGAAACCAATGCCAAATATAGCCAACTCCACCAAAAAATGGAGGTTCTTTACCGCATCCTCACAAAGATGCACTCCAATTCAGAAATTTTATTAGAGGATACAAAAGATCAGGTAAAATTAAAAGAACAGGAGAGAAGAGCAATAAGAGCTTCTCATTCTGCTATGAAATCAGCAATGAGTGTAATCAGCGGAGATCCCGATAAAAGAGCCATGTTTGATGCAGCCATGGAAGCCATCGCTGATGATGTAGCCAATAAGGTAGGAGAGATGGAACAGTTTATGGAGATGTCTGCTGACTTTATGGAGTCTGTAGATTTGCAGAATGGTATCTTCGAAGAAAAAGGACTTAAAATGCTGGAAGAGTGGGAGCAAAAATCAACCCTACTCCTTCTTAATTCCGGCAAGCAGGAACTAGATGACATGCTTGACCTGGACAGCCCCATCGCAGAACGCGAAGAGCAAAAACGTGGAGATACGAAATACGATAATTTATTTGATTAGAAATAAAAGGAACAAGCCCTTATTTTGGTAAAGAAAATATAATCTTCTTTTTTTAATTAAACTAGGGTTATTTTTAGGTTCAGTGTTCTGAGCCATAAAAAAATGGAAGCTACGATTTATTGGAGCTTCCATTTTTTGTGGTTTTGATATTTAAAATTTTCGCTTCTGACTGTTCGTGTCGATCTCCAGATCGACGTACGCAATACCCAGCCAGTTTCCTAACTGGCGATAGTGATTCTCTCGCTAGTGGCGATTTCCAAATCGCCTCCTGCTCATGTCGATCTCCAGATCGACATACATAATCCCCAGCCAGTTTCCAAACCAGCGAAATAGTTTACCATTCTACTTATCTTTAAACACCATCACATAAACCCAAACTAATGAATGGCCGACATCTACTACTTGTAATTCTGATCCCCTTTTTTACACTTCCCCTTTTACAGGCACAAGTACCAGTCTGTCAATGTTATCTTCTTTCAACAGAGGACGGTCTTGCCAGCAGTGATGTTCGATTGGTCTTTCAAGATCGGAAAGGATTTATTTGGTTTGGAACCAATGGTACCCTACAGCGCTATGATGGTCGGACCATGAAGCGATATTCTCCTGACCCTACACAGCCTAATAGTATAACTTTGCCTTTTGTTACTTCTATTGTTGAAGATAAAAATGACTATTTGTGGATGTCCGGATATTACCCATTCATCAATCAATATGATCCCAGAACCGATGAATTTAAAGAATACAAACTGCCTGACTCCCTACAATCAGTCATAACCCAACTTTATTTGGATCAAAAAAATAACCTTTGGATTGGAACTCGAAAAAAGGGGATCATTCGTTTTAACTACCAAAAGAAGACTTTTGAAAATTTTCCCATACCCTTACCTGAAAGCATTAAATCTAGTAACGTTTACTCAATCCTGGAAGATAGCTTTGGTGACTTATGGTTTATATCGGACAGGGAGCTTTATCGATTTTCATGGAACGATAACTTGCTTTATGCTTATTCATCGCAGAATTTTGTTGACCTCAATGGCTACCTGAGTACTAGTAACATCCTGGAAGGTAAAGACAATAAATTGTGGTTAATTTCATTTAGACAAGGCATATTTCAATATGACAGGAATAGAGATACCTTTACGAAAATTACTCCAAAGACTAGTGATTTAAACCCAAATATCCAAGGTACTAATCAAGTGTACAGAACGGAAATCGATAAGGAAGGTAGAATATGGATTTCGAACCTATACCAATTATTGGTATTTGATCCAAAATCTAATCATGTATATACTCACCAAGAATTTTTGGATTTGACAGACCTACCGGCTTTAGGAAGGATCTGGTCAATAAAGAGTGATCATAATGGAGATGTGTGGATAAGTATGTCTAGAACGGGGGTGGCCTACTGCAGTCGGCAGCGGAAAAAATTTAATTCCTATTTGAATGAAAATAAACAATTGAAAAATATTGTTCACGACATTGATCTAGGGACTAATGGAAAAATCTGGACGGTGGTGAACCGCCAACTTGTTCTATTTGATCCTTCCAATGAAAATTTTAGGTTTTATCCTGAGGCCCGTAGAGGGGGAAATAATCTCCTGCTGGATGATAAGGGAAACTTTTGGTTGAGCTCTTGGCTCGGCGGAAGACTGTCCAAAGGATCACATCCCACAGGATCATTGACCTATTTCAGAACAATAGATATTGAAAATGGGAAAATGCTTACTCCCAGGATTCCATACATTCTACAGGATCATGAGGGCATCATCTGGCTACAGGTAAGAGATCGAGGACTCTATTGGTATCATGAAGCCAAGGATTCCCTGGTACAATTTCCACTCCATGATAAAGATTTAAATAGGCCTTTAGCTATACAGGCTAATGCACTATTTGAAGATAGTGAACATAACCTTTGGGTGGATGCCACAGGAGGATTGGTTCAGATCCCTCCTGATCGCCAATCATATAAACATTATCCATATGAGGTCATTCCGGTTAATAACATCAATGTCATTCAAGAAGCAGGGAATAATCAACTATGGCTTGGGACGGACAATGGACTTATGCTCTTTAATTATAAGGATCAAAGCTACCGTTTATGGACTAATAGCCAAAACCGAATAGGTAACCGAGTAGTATCAATGATGAAAGATGGAAAGGAGAATTTATGGTTTGCTACCAATAAAGGACTAGCTCATTTTGATCTCAGCCTGGAAAGTTTTACCTATTATGATCAAACGGATGGCCTGCCGAGTGATGAATTTGCCTCACAGTCAGCTTTAAAAATGCCGAGTGGGGAGATGTATTTTGGGTCACATAATGGACTGGTTCGCTTTCATCCTGATAGTATCCAGCAAAACCCTAATATCCCTGAAGTTTTGATTACAGATATTCAAATCAATAATCAGCAGATGCCCATCAGAGGAAGCAGTGGAGACACTTTGGCAGATCCTTCTCCTCTCAGCGTACAAACACCTTATCTTTCAGAGATTATTTTAGCCTACTGGCAAAAAGATATCAAACTTGAATTTCAGGCTCTAAACTTTCTTTTCCCTGAAAAAACCCGATATCGTTATCGCCTAGAGCCACTTGATGATGACTGGATTGAAACCGATGCCGAGCGTTCCGTTGCTAATTATACCAATCTAAAACCTGGGAAATATACTTTCCAAGTCTTGGGCTCCAATAATGATGACCTATGGAATGAGAAAGGGGCTTCCTTAAAAATCATCATTAAGCCGCCCTGGTATTGGGACTGGTGGTCAAAAACCCTTTACATTATCGCCTTTGCAGGGCTTCTTTATCTGATTTTTTCCTGGCGTACTCGTTCTTTGCGTCGTCAAAGACAGCATCTGCGGAAGCAGGTGGCCATACAGACAAAAGAGCTTCAACAGGCCAAAACAGCTGCAGAAGAAGCAAATGCTGCTAAGTCAAGCTTCCTCTCAACGGTCAGCCATGAATTGCGAACGCCTCTGACTTCTATTATTGGTTTTACTAAATTGAATAAAAAGAGTCTGACAGAAAGGGTATTTCCTGTGATTCAGAAAGAAGAGTTGAGAGGTCAAAAAGCGGCCAAAAAAATTATGGAAAATTTGGATGTAGTAGAATCAGAGGGGCATCGCCTTACCAATCTCATCAACGAATTGCTAGATCTGGCCAAAATAGAATCCGGAAAGGTAGAATGGAATATGCAGCAAGTGGCCCCTGCTGAGATTATTGATCGGGCTACTAAATCCACTCAGGCCCTGTTTGAACAAAAACCAAATCTAAAACTGGTCAAAAAACTGCCTGAGGGCCTACCCAAAATTCTGGCCGATAAAGATCGCTTAATTCAGGTGCTCATTAATTTGCTGAGTAATGGCTATAAGTTTACGGATAAAGGCTCAGTGACCATTGCCACAGAATTGATCAATGATTCTTCAGACTTAATCATTAGTGTTACGGATACAGGACCGGGTATCCCCACCAATTATTTGGACAAAGTTTTCGAAAAATTCAAACAAGTAGAAGATAACCAGACTGGAAAACCAAAAGGCACCGGCTTAGGATTACCCATATGTAAAGAAATTGTGGAGCATCATGGTGGGAAAATTTGGGTGGAAAGCGAAGTGGGAAAGGGGAGTACCTTTTCGTTTTCAGTTCCGATTTTAAATAGTTAACCCCTTATTTGTGGTTCGTAGGATCCACAAACAACCTGTTCGTGTCGATCTCCCGATCGACGTACGCGATACCGCGCCAGTTTCCTAACTGGCGAAAGGTTAATTAGAAAACTGGCCAAATAATGCATCAAACAACCTGAGGATCCCAACTAGCGAGTACGGGCCACTAGCGGCGATTAAGAAATCGCCACAAGCAAGCGAGTCTTGTAGCGTTTTTTGCTTCTTAACAGTGAATAATAATTTTTTCAAAAAAAAATTGAACCTCCTCATTCAATTGGTGTATAGGGGAAACGTAATTCATTACAAACCAAATATACACTGATGAAACGCTGGTATATCTGTTCGATCTCTCTTCTTATTGCACTGCTTACTTATGCCAAGCTTAATGCTCAGGGAGCAGAAAAAATATTCCCACTCACCAAGGTCATCAAAGAAGAAGCTTATTATTTACAGCAAGCTAATTTGTGGAGGGATAGCATTGAAAAGAATTATAATCGTGCTGCCGCTTGGTTAAACCATTATATTGCTGCTCGAAATTATAATGTTCTTTCCGGAAACCCACATTTTAAATTATTGGATATAGTAAAAGGAGCTGAACAAGCCATACCAAAGTCCTTTGAATACCACTACCTATATTTTTGGCAAAGTCCGATACAATACAGGGCCTATGATCACTTGTTTGAAGCTCATAAAATTGCACCCGATCGATTAGAAGCTTATCACGATTTAATTACCTATTACGAGCTGAAAAGAGAACTGGATCAGAAAAACAGCTATTGCGAAAAATGGTATAAAGCCAATGGACTCTCTCCTGGTATCCTTAATTGGAATTATAATGCCTTGATGTCTGTGGAAGAAGAGGCCATTTTGTTAACCCAGGGAGATAATAGTACCTATCCGGCCTGGGTTTTGCAAAGTGTATTGGGAGTTAGACCAGAAGTGAATGTATTAAATCTTTATTTGCTGGTAATCGACACAGAATATAGAAGAAAGATATTTGAAGAGTTAAATATTCCATTAACCCTTTCCTTACCTGCAGGAAATAATTTTGACGTCCAGCAAAGCCTGGTTATTGAACACCTGGCCAGCCATAGTACTCGCCCTATTTATTTGGGTATAGCTCTTAGTTCAGGTGTCCGAAAATTTTTGGAAGATAAATTATACCTGACCGGCCTTTCTTTTAAATTCAGTGAAACCAGTATTGATAATATCGCTTTAATTCGGAACAACTATGAAAACCTTTTTAGGGTGGAAGATTTATGGATTCCTATAGCCTACGATCCGGCGCAAACAGTGGTTGATTATATAAACATGAATTACATCCCATCTCTTGTTTTATTACACCAGCATTATCAATCTACTGGCGAAGACCAGAAAGCAAATAAGACCAAACAACTTGCCCTATTGCTGGCAGAAAAAAATGAAAAAAAATCTGAGGTATTGTCTTATTTCAAACCTCCTTTAAGGCCTGATGTTATGGCCACTCATATTGATATTAAGTCCATTGAGAAAAACATGGTATTTCTAAAAGATGAAAAATATGTTAGTAAATATGAAACCAGTAATGAGGAATATGAAGCTTTTTTGAAAGACCTGCTCCAACAAAAAGCCTTTGACTTACTCCAGGTCAGCAAGATTGGGCAAGTCGATTGGCTAGATCTGCTTCCCGAAGATTACAGAAAGGATGCTGAATTGGAATTTGATGAAATGGGCCATCCGGAAGCACCCAATAAACCTGTTGTTAACATATCCTATGAGGGAGCAAAATTATATTGCGAATGGCTTACAAAAATTTATAACCAATGGGATCATCGCAGGAAAAAATATAAACAAGTACGTTTTTATATCCCTACTGAAGAGGAGTGGATTCTGGCTGCTAATAGCATGACCCCCAATATTCCCTATCCCTGGGGAGGGTTTTATTATAAAAATGCCAAGCAGTGTTATTTGACGAATGTAAACCCTTATTTGTCCTTAGAGGAATCAACACAGGCCATTAAAATTGCCGATCGACCCGAATCTCCAGGTGAAGATGGTGTTTTTACCCTTGCCGATGTTGAAGCTTATTATCCTAATGATCTAGGCCTCTTTAATATCAGTGGAAATGTAGCTGAAATGGTAGAGGGGGGAGCTTTTACAATGGGAGGTAGTTGGCTTGACCCTGTTGACTTTGCTAAGATTGGAGTACGACACGAAAGATCCTTGCCCAGCCCGGCTGTAGGCTTTCGGATCTTTATGGAAATCATTGAAAACTAATAATAGACTTGGGGATTTTAGAGTTTGGATTTTGAACCGCCCAAGTAATTACAAGCCTCAGTTTCAACATCATTTATGCTATCTTAAAAATAATTCTGTTTATGAAAAATATCATTCTTGCTTTTAGTTTCATCCTTACTCTAACTATTTGCTCCGGTCAGATTCCATATAATATGGCAGAAGTGGTAGACAATCTTTTTATTGATAAAACAGAAGTAAGCAACTATCAGTATCGAGATTACCTGAATGAGCTTTTGAAAATAAAAGGGAGTAAGGCTTATCAAAAGGCATTGCCGGATACTGGGGCCTGGCGTAACATTGAAAATTCATACGTGGAGCCATTGGTAGAAAATTATTTTAGACATCCTGCCTTTGATACGCATCCGGTTGTAGGTATTAGTTATCAGCAAGCTCAGAATTTTTGCATATGGAGGAATAAAGTAGTGCAAACCAAAAAGAATGGGCAAGCCTATTGGGTTTTTAGACTGCCTACCCAACTGGAATGGAATTTAGTGGCCCGACTTAATCGTTCAAGACTTAAAAAGGAAGAATGGGTAGAATTAGCAGATACTTCTCCCAAATTGAAGAGATTATCAAAAAACTCGGAGATAAAGAGTGCTTTACAAGCCAGCGATATTAAAATACCAGCATTTAACCTGAAGCGTAAAAAGATGCCCAATTTTTTTACTGCCCCGGCAAAATCCTATCAGGCTGGAGAATTAGGTATTTATAATCTTTATGGCAATGTTGCAGAGATTGTTTATGATGAGGGAGTCTCTATGGGAGGGAGTTACATCCATACTAAAACTGAAGCTTTTTTTGAAAAGGGTATTGCCTATGAATCACCTCAGAGCTGGCTGGGCTTTCGGTGTATTTGTGAACTCAAAGAAAGAGAATAGGCTTTTGTTCGATTGAAAATTAAGGTATGACCTTTCTGAAGCCTAAATATCATCAATTAACGGACGAGGAACTGATGCACCGTTCCAGTAAAGGGAATAAGAATGCATTTAAGGTTCTGTATCAGCGATATCATAAAAAGATGTTTCGATACTTTTATCGCATGCTCGGACAGGTGGAGGAAGTTGCCAATGATTTTACTCAGGATCTGTTTTTAAAAATCATTGAAAAAGGCCATTATTTCGATTGCAAGCAAAAATTTTCGAAATGGATTTATGCCTTAGCGGGTAATATGGTTAAAAATGAATACCGTCGGAGAACACGCCATGGTATTACAGAAACATTTGATGAGAAAATGCAGAATGGAGTATTTGATATGGACTTTGAACGATTCGATCGCCCGAAATTTAGCAAGGCTCTAAAAAATGCAATCCTACAATTAGATGAAAAACATAGATCCTGTTATGTGCTCAGGTTTCAGGAAGAATTAAGTATTAAAGAAATTGCTGAAATTCTGGATTGCCCGGAAGGAACCGTAAAATCACGCTTGTATTACGCCTTAAAAAAGGTGGTGGAAACTATGAAAAAGCAACTATTATATTTTTAAAGCAATGAATGGTCTGGAATTATGAAACTACATCCTAAGCTAGAGAATCTATTAAAAGAAAAAGATTTCCACGAACTCAATCTGGAAGATCAGTTATGGGTAGAACAATATTTTTCGGAGATAGAATACAAAACTATCCGATTTTTATTTTCGGAAGAAAAAATACTGAAAGGTGAAATTCCCGAACCCTCTCCTGAAATTTCTAAGGAGTTAGATCTTTCTTTTGACCAGGTTCATCAGAAGAAATTGTGGTATGATTATTTTAATATCGTTTTTTCTTACAAAATACCTGTGTGGCAAACAGCATTGCTATTAATTATTTTAGCAGGATTATTTTTTACAAAATTCCCGAATACAGACCCTGAAATAGCGAAAGAGTATGTCTATTTAAGGGATACCATTTATTTAAAACAACCAATCGCTGTTGAACCTCCCATTGTAGCTCCTTCTGTAGAAAAGACCCTTGAAAAAAAGAAAATTTTAGCATCTAGCCATAGACAGAAAGAAAAAAATCCTTCCTCTGATAGCCTTAGAAATGCTGAATATTTAATGATCAGTCCACAGGAAATTCTGCCGGTTGCAGATATAAAACCCGCTCAAATAAAGGGCCGGAGTGCCAAGGAAATGAGTGAATTAATGGATGTTTTGGTAGAAGTCCATTGAAATAAGAATAAAAATATGTGAAAAATATTTAAATTAGCATCTCTTTTTTGAAACGCGACCTTCTTTCTTTCGTTCAAGGTAATTATATAGGCTGTCCTAAATTTACCCCTCCTTATGAGGCCTAGTGATTATGTGGAAATATTTTTGACAGCAGCTTATGTTTTGAGGGTGAAAAAAAAATACATACACACTCTATTAATTTTATTATTTGGCTCTGTAAGAAAAATGAGGCTTTTTCTTAGTTGAGTTAGCTGTTTTTAAATAATTGGTTGATCTGCACAAAGTAGATTTGTAGTTCAGCTATTGCACAGTTTTGCTATGAGACCGAATATTCCGTAACCCAAAAACTTATTAAAATTTATGATTGCTAAGCGGACCATTCTAGCCATCGCTTTTGCGGGTATGTTCTTCTGCTTATCTGAAATGAATGCTCAGATTAAAGAACCAACCGATGCCATTGGAGCAAAAGTGCTTTTCATTGATTATGGAATCCCTAATGATGTAAATAATCTTCGAATTACAAACGGAGTAGAAATTTTCTATAGAAGGAGGATTTCTGAAAAGTTTGGGATAAATGTACCTGTAAGAACCGGTGTGGCCCATTTTAGAGGGGAGTTAAATAACAAAAACTTTTTAACACTCGATGCTACACTTCTATATAGATTTGGTAATCCAGCCAGTAATTTGATCCCTTATCTAATGTTGGGTGGTGGAGTCCTATTTGAAGACTTTAAGGACTTTTCACCACAGCTCCCATTTGGGGCTGGCGTCAGCTATAAGGTGGGAGATAATGCCTACGTGAACATCCAAGGTGAAGCAAGAGGAAGTCTTGAAGACTTTCGTAATGGCCTGGCCCTGGGAGTAGGTCTAATGTATCGTCTTGGAGATCGCATACCAGACCGTGATAAAGACGGGGTACCTGATGAAACAGATCCTTGTCCAGATGATCCTGGACCAATCGAATTAAGAGGGTGTCCTGACAGCGACGGTGATAAGGTGCCTGATAATTTTGATGAATGTCCTACTGAGATTGGAGTAGCAGAATTAAAAGGTTGTCCGGATAAAGATGGCGATGGAGTAGCAGATAAGGATGATGAATGTCCTAATGAACCAGGCCTTGCTGAATTTAATGGCTGTCCAGATAGCGACGGTGACGGAGTGCCGGATAAGGATGACGATTGTCCAAATGAAGCAGGTTCAGCCAGTAATAATGGTTGTCCGGATCCGGATAGAGATGGTGACGGTATTAATGATGAGCAAGATCAATGTCCTGACGAACCAGGTACTGCTGAATTACAAGGTTGCCCGGATAGAGATGGTGATGGTGTTGCCGACAAAGATGATCGCTGCCCTGATGATCCAGGAACCTTTGGTGGCTGTCCAGATAGTGATGGTGATGGAATTATCGATCCTGATGATACTTGTCCTGATCAAGCCGGATTAATTAATAATAAAGGCTGCCCGGAATTAAATGAAGAAGAAAAGCAATTACTCAATTTCGCCATGCGTGCAGTACAGTTCAACACTGGCCGGGCAGAATTGAAGCCGGAATCCTTCCCAGTTCTGGATCAGATTAAGGGTATAATGGACAGATATCCTGGATACAAACTGACCATCTCTGGACATACGGATAGTGTAGGTGATGAAGAAACCAACCTGGTCTTGTCAAGAGAAAGAGCCAAATCCTGCTATCAATACCTGGTATCTCAAGGTGTGCCTCCAGACCGACTAGCCTTCCAGGGCTTTGGAGAGACTCGACCAATAGCTACCAACCGAACTTCCCAGGGACGAACCCTGAACCGAAGAGTTGAATTTGATTTATCCTTAGAATAAAAAATAAGAAGGCTCGCCGTTCGGCGAGCCTTCTTATTTTTTATAATTTTCATATCCTATCTCATCCAGCTTTTGATACTTAGCTGCCACTCCTTCCGCCAATTCTTTCTTATAATTAATGATGCGCTGTCTTGTTGCTTCATCATGGCTGCCAATAATTTGAGCAGCTAAAATTCCTGCATTCTTAGCCGCATTTAATGCTACAGTAGCTACGGGCACCCCATTTGGCATTTGTAATATAGATAACATAGAATCCCATCCATCTATGGAATTAGAGGATTTTATAGGCACTCCGATCACAGGCAAAGGAGACAGAGAAGCCACCATGCCGGGTAAATGAGCTGCACCACCCGCACCTGCTATGATAACTTTTATGCCTAATTGATGAGCTTTTGTGGCATATTCAAACATGCGATGAGGAGTCCTATGCGCAGATACTATCGTTAACTCAAAAGGAATAGCCAACTCCTTCAAAATGTCAGCAGCTTGCCTCATAATGGGTAAATCTGAATCCGACCCCATAATTATTCCAACCATATTATTTTATTTTTTTTATTTTTCCCAATACCCCAATACCCCAATACCCCAATACCCCAATACCCCAATACCCCAATACCCCAATACCCCAATACCCCAAAGCTTATCTTCTAAAAACCTGGGCTCTGGCCAAGCCTTCATGGTAATCCCGGATGTCCAAATACCGGGGAGGCACTACCAGCTCGCCAAGATTATTAATGATGACTGTACCCTGGTAGGTAGCAGCCCTGCCTAATCCTTCCCGGAAGGACCAAACCAGTCCAAACTGTGGCCCTGTAATTTTTTGACCATTTTTATCAATGAAACCCCATAATTGATTTTGTTGATAGCAGGCAATTCCTTCGCTTAGGCTATATAAATTTTCGAAAAGTATGGGAATTGCAATTTCCCCTTTTTCATCTACACAGCCATAAAGATCATCCTTTACTACACCCCATCGACTGTCATTGGCATACCACATTTGTTCATATTGCGGTTCTACGACGTACTTGCCGGAGGTGTTAATTAATCCAAATTTACCATCTACTTTTACAGGAGCAAGCCCCTCATCAAAATTTCGGGCTGTTTTGTATTGAGGTTCGATAATCCATTTTCCGTTTAAATCGACATATCCATAAAGACCATCCTTTTTGACCCTGGCCAGTCCATTTTTAAAAGGAAAAGTTCGTTCATATTCAAAGGGAATGACCTCTTTGCCGTCGATATCAATGATTCCATGCCGGCCAAATTTTTTGGCCGAAGCATATTTGCCTTCAAATGAGGAGGAAACACTTTCATAAATGGCAGGAATTACAATGTCGCCTGATAGATTCAAATAACCATATCTTTCACCATCTCTGAATTTGGATCGGCCATTTTTGAAATCTAGCGCTTCCTCAAGAGTGGGTTCGATTACCCATTCTCCTGATTTATCCATAAAACCAATCTTATCCTCGAAAGTCAAAACTCGGGCAAGACCTTCCGAGAAAGTCCAGGCACCTTTATGCTCTATAGGGATGGCAACCTTCCCATTTGTGTCAATAAAGCCCCATCTGCCTCCCACTCTAACTACACATAAACCTTCTGAAAAATCCCGTACATCATCATAAAGATCCCTGATTACCAATTCGCCTCTTCTGTTGATAAAACCCCATTTGTATTCAGCGGCATCATAATCTTCTTCAGGGTGGGGGAGGGTAATCTCTTCTTCAACCGGAGGATTAGCGTCTTCTTGCTCAGTGTTTCCCTGGTCGGTTTGACAGGAACCAAAGAAAAATAACCCTAGGAATAATGGAAAATATTTTCTCATCTAAAAAATGGTTTCTTTTGAATCTTTGTTAACAGTCGTCAGAATTAATTTATCAAATATTTACTATTTCACTACTTTTTCTTCTATTTCTAAAATAATTATTTCCCAATACCCCAATACCCCAATACCCCAATACCCCAATACCCCTCGTCAGATTTCAAAATCAACCCCTCTCTTAATCAAATCCTTATACTTAGATTTTGCCAACTCTTCATACTTATCCTTATCAAAGGAATACAATTTTGCGGGTCGATGAGCTACTCCTTCCTGTCTGCCTACTTCCTTTAAAACTCCCATGTCCAGGATTCTGGTTCTAAAATTTCTTTTATTCAGTGGTTGTTCTACGCCCAAGATGGTTTCATAAAGTTTTTGAAGTTGAGTAAGCGTAAATTTTTCCGGTAATAATTCAAATCCGATGGGCTGGTATCTAACCTTGGCTTGTAATCGATTAATGGCCATTTCCATAATTTCATTGTGATCAAATGCTAAGGGAGGTAGTTTGTTGACATCAAACCATTTTACGGTTTTAGCATCCGAGGCGGCTTTAACAGGATGTTGGGCTAGATTGACTAAAGCATAATAGGCTATGCTGATCACTCGCCCCCTGGGGTCGCGGGTTGGCTGACCAAAAGAATATAATTGTTCAATAAAAACATCTCTCACTCCGGTTTCTTCCTCCAATTCTCTAAGAGCCGCCGTTTCCAAATCTTCATCCATATCTACAAACCCCCCTGGTAGGGCCCAAGCATCTTTAAATGGCTCATGAGCCCTCTGGATAAGCAAAACTTTTAGTTGAGTGCTTTCCTGCAAACCGAAGATGACACAGTCCACCGTTACAGAAGGCCTGGGGTATTCATAAGTATATGGCATGAGATGTTCGTTTTAAAAGTCAATCAAGACAAGGTAAAGACTAAATGGGAGAATGTTCATGGATCAAGCTATCTTTTAACTGAAATAGGCCCGTTTCCAATCCCACGGGGTAATTTTTTTTGAAAAAAGAACTAAATAAATCTTGTTGTTCCAAAGAGTGTTTTCGGATTTGACTTAGGGGAAGAGGGGGATAAATCCTCTTTCCTTTACTAAAAATGGGTTTTAACAATTCTTCCTGAGTATGAAAATCATCAAAACTTAGATGATTCTCCCGACCGGGAAAATGGGTTGAAAATTCATCCCCAATATCTGGATCATAAATCTGATCGCCTATAGGTATTCCTTTTTGATCAAAAAAACGTCTTACAGAAAGAATACCCGGATTAGATATTTTTATGGGGTTTTCTGATAATTTTATTTTATAATCCCATGCTCCCAATTCATTTTCCAAGGCTGCTAATTTATATACTCCTCCTAAAGCAGACTGGTCTTTAGCAGTAACCAAATTGGTGCCGATTCCCCAAACTGAAATTTTGCAGCCCTCCTTTTTTAATTGTTGGATCTTATATTCATCAAGACTGTCACTTCCAACAATAGTTGCTTTAGGAAATCCTGCTTCATCTAAAAGTATTCGTGCCTGTTTGCTCAAGGCAACGAGATCTCCACTATCCAGACGAACCCCAATCATCTCATGGCCTTGCTTACGTAGCCAGTGCCCTACCTCTATGGCCTTTTTTACTCCCTCAATGGTATCAAAAGTGTCTACTAAAAAAATACAATTGCCAGGCATAGCTTTTGCGTATTCATAAAAGGAGGTTAATTCCTCATCAAAACTTAAGACCCAGCTGTGAGCATGTGTACCTTTAACCGGGATGCCACATATTTTTCCAGCCATTACGTTGCTGGTAGCATGACATCCTCCAATGTATGCTGCACGGCTGGCAGTGAGGGCACCATCTAAACCCTGAGCCCTCCTTAAACCAAATTCAAGGACAGGTTCTCCCTTAGTTGCCTGAACCATTCGAGAGGCTTTGGTAGCAATAAGTGTTGAAAAGTTAATGACATTCAATAAGACAGACTCAACAATTTGGGCGTGCAATAATGAACCCTCTACTCTCATCAGGGGCTCATTCGGAAATACAATAGTCCCTTCAGGAATAGCTGCTATTTCTAAGTCCAGCTCCAAGCGTTGCAAGTAATTCAAAAAGCCTTCATCAAACAATGGCTTATCATCATTGCCCTTGATTTGAGCAAGATAGGCAACGTCCTCATACGAAAAGCGAAAGCTCTCCAAGGCTTCCAAAGCCAGCTCCAGACCTGCAGCAATGGAATAGGGATGATTAAATGGATTAGAACGATAAAATAAATGAAAAACAGAGCGTTTATTGTAAATACCCGTTTTCCAAAAACCAAACGCCATAGTTAAATGATACAGATCTAGAAACAATCCCATTTTTGAGGGATAAAGTTGGCTAAAGTGTTGCATCTGTATTATAGTTAGTTTTGTTTCAAAACTAAGGTAGAGTTTATTTCTACTATAATCAAGATATAGGGCATAATTTCAAGGGAAATATTAAGGTTTTCATAATTTTGTTGACTTATCAACCAACAATTCCTTTAAAGTGTAAGTCTTATTAGGGTATTAGGGTATTAGGGTATTAGGGTAGTGAGTATTAATGATGAATTTTGAATGACGTGACAAGGTATCTTAATAACCATTATGCGAATAACCAATAACCGGATAACGAATAACTAAATAACAATGAAATACATACATTTTATATTTCTCATCTTTTCAATTTCAGGCTTGCATGCTCAGGAGGATGGTCCCTGGACCTATTTTCAATCCTTGGATGGTGATTTTAGTATTGATTGGCCGGATGGGAATCGAATTGACAAAGTAGATACAGTTGAAACTGCAATAGGAAAGCTGGTTTATCATGTTTTTCTCTTGCAGAAGAATGAGAAATCTGATAATGTAATGTATATGCTCAGTTATTGTGATTATCCTGAGAATACCATCCATTCTGATTCAACTGAACTGCTTCATGATTTTTTTGAGGCTACGATGGATCAGGCTGCCAAAAGTGTAAACGGAGATTTGACCTATTATGATTTTTCCTGGTATAAAGACTACCCAGGGTATTTATGGCGGATTGATTATCTGGATGGTAAAGCACTTATTAAAACCAAAGCCTTTTTGGTTAATCGTCGATATTATGCTCTCCAAACGGTAACTCTTCGCCCGAAGAGTTTGAACTTATCTATTGATCGTTTTATGGATTCTTTTAAGGTGATAGAGTAACGGGATCACGGATATACGGTTTCACGGGATCACGTGTTCACAGATTTATGTTTTACTTGATCAAGTTTTTAGGTTATTCCATTCAATTTATTTGCGTATTTATCTAGATTTTTTTGCAGAAGTAATCGTAATTATCTAAAAGAAAAGCATCAATAAATCACACTACTTCCAAAATTGCATTCCTAAAACGTGAACACGTGAATACCTAAACACGTGAACACATAATAACTTTTGAACTTGATAACTTTTATTTTTACTTTTGGCACGAATTTAAATGCACAACCAATAAAGCCAATGTCAAAAATAGCTGTATTCCCAGGTTCCTTTGATCCCATAACTTCTGGTCATGTTGATTTAGTGGAAAGAGCTTTGCCCCTATTTGATAAAATAGTAGTAGCAGTAGGTATCAATTCTCAAAAGAAATACTTGTTTGAATTAGATAGACGACTGGATTGGTTAGAGACAGTTTTTGCACATGAAAACAGGGTGGAGGTAGGTTCATTTGAAGGCTTGACGGCTGATTATGCAAAAAGTATCGGGGCAAAATATCTGCTTAGAGGTCTGAGAAATGCATCTGATTTCGACTACGAAAAAACCATCTCCCAATTAAATAATATAATTGGTGAAGGGCTTGAAACCATTTTCTTGATTGCTCAACCTGGATTTTCCCACATTAGTTCTACCATTGTCAGAGAAATTATTAAGGGAGGAGGCGATGCCACCCCGTTTTTACCAGAAGAGGTGGTAATCAAAAAATGATTAAGGATAATATAAGATTTCAAGCCTTGACTAAATCATATTCCGAACTAGAATATTTTTCAACTTGTTAACTTGAAAACTTCCAAACTCGAACAATTTTAAATTGAGATAATAAAACCAAAAAAATAATATGTCAAACGCATTTTTTCAAGTACCCAAAGCGATAAACGAACCCGTTTATTCCTATGCCCCAGGTACGCCTGAGCGAGCAAGCCTGGAAGCCACTATTGCTGATCTAAAATCAAAGCAAATAGATATTCCCCTAACGATTGGCGGGAAAAAAATATATGAAGGAAGCAAAGTAAGTATGCATCCACCACATGAAATAAAGCATACCCTAGGGCATTATCACAAAGCTAATGCTGAGCATGTGCACATGGCCATCGATGCAGCTATGGCTGCTAAGCCGGCCTGGGAAAACATGGCCTGGCAGGATCGTGCCGCTATCTTCTTAAAGGCAGCTGATTTAATTTCGGGCCCTTACCGATATAAATTGAATGCAGCAGCTATGCTTTGTCAGTCGAAAAATGCCTTCCAATCAGAAATTGATGCGGTAGCTGAATTGGCTGACTTTTTCCGCTTTAATGTTCAGTATATGACGGAGATCTATGCTCAGCAACCAGAAAGCTCACCGGGTATTTGGAATAGAATGGAATATCGCGCCTTGGAAGGTTTTGTTTTTGCTCTAACTCCCTTCAATTTTGCTTCTATTGCTGGAAACCTTCCTTCTGCACCAGCACTGATGGGGAATACGGTTGTGTGGAAACCTGCCGGAACCCAAGTTTATTCTGCAGCAGTTATCATGGAAATCCTTGAAGAAGCGGGTTTGCCAGATGGAGTGATTAATTTTATTCCTGTAAGCGGACCAGTTGCCGGTGACATTATATTCAGTCATCCTGATTTTGGAGGATTACATTTCACAGGTAGTACCGGTGTTTTCCAGACTATGTGGGGTCTTATCGGAAAAAATATTGCCAATTATAAATCATACCCTCGGATAGTTGGAGAAACAGGAGGAAAAGATTTTGTCATTGCTCACCCATCGGCAAATGCAGCACAGGTAACAACGGCCTTGTCCAGAGGTGCTTTTGAGTATCAGGGACAGAAATGTTCGGCTGCTTCTCGTGCCTACATTCCTGCCAGCATGTGGGATGAAGTTAGAGCTGGCCTGGAGCGAGACTTAGGATCTTTCAAAATGGGAACAGTGGATGACTTTTCTAATTTTATCAATGCCGTTATTGATGAGAAAGCATTTGATAGCATTTCCGGATACATTGCTCAAGCTAAAGAGGATGATAATGTGGAAGTCATCATTGGTGGAAATTATGATAAATCTGAAGGTTATTTCATTGAACCTACGGTAATATTGGCCAAAGATCCTGATTATCGGACAATGTGCGAAGAAATATTTGGACCTGTACTGACCATTTACGTTTATGAGGATGAAAAATATGTAGAAACTTTAGAGCTTCTTGATAAAACATCTCCATATGCTTTAACAGGGGCCGTTTTTGCCAAAGATAGAGCTGTTCTGAATATGTCTTTTGAAAAACTTAGAAATGCAGCAGGTAATTTTTACCTCAATGATAAACCAACTGGTGCAGTTGTAGGGCAACAGCCATTTGGTGGGGCCAGAGCATCAGGAACCAATGATAAGGCAGGTTCGGTTCTGAATCTTTATCGCTGGACTTCTCCACGAGCCATTAAAGAGAATTTTGTAGCACCAACAGATTATCGCTATCCGTTTTTAGGTGAATAAGATATTTATTTTGGAGATGAAATTTGAAAAATTTCATCTCCTCTTCTATTCTATTAGTATCCTTTAGCGTCATCATCCGGATTTCTCCTATCTCCTACACCATGTAGTTTCCCATCTTCAAGAACGTGGATTGCTTTAATTACCGCCATTCGTTCTACTTCTCTAAAATTATGTCCTAATTTTTTTAGTTGATCTGTTAACTCTGGTTTAAAAACTCCTCTTTCTACCGTTATCATATCTGGCAACCACTGGTGATGGAAACGGCCAGCATCAACCGCCTGACTCAGATCCATTCCAAATTCAGCAACATTTAAGAACACCTGGAATACTGCAGTAATGATGGTAGAACCACCCGGAGCTCCTATCACAAGAAATAGTTTGTCATCCTTTTCAACTATGGTGGGAGTCATAGAACTAAGCATTCGCTTCTGGGGCTGAATGGCATTGGCTTCAGCACCTACTAAGCCAAACTGGTTAGGCACTCCTGGTTTTACACTAAAATCATCCATTTCATTATTGAGGAAAAAACCTGCTCCACCAACCATAACCTTACTACCAAAATTAGAATTAAGGGTAGTAGTAAGAGAAACGGCATTACCCTCGCCATCAATCACAGAAGTATGGGTGGTCTCAAAACTTTCTAATTGTACTTTGAAATCTCCGGCGGCTATGGCGTCGCTTACTGTGGCTGAATCCATACTAAAGTCCATCATCCGTTCATCTAAATAGCTGGAGTCTAATAATTGGTGCAATGGAGTATCATAAAAATCAGTATCTCCCATATGTTCGGCTCTATCTGCATAGGCTCTTCTTTCCGCTTCGGCCATCAAATGGACGGTGCGAGGATCACGTGGACCCCATTCCGCTATAGGGTAAGGCTCAATCATTTCCAACATTTGAAGAAGGGCAACTCCTCCGCTGGAAGATGGAGGCATGGAAATTATGTTGTAGTTTTTGTATTGGCCAATGATGGGTTCTCTCCATTGGGCTTCATATTTTTGAAGATCTTCTAGAGTAATCATCCCGTTTCCTCTTTCCATTTCAGCTACAATTTTTTGGGCGGTTTCTCCACCATAAAACCCTTCACGGCCATTTTCCTTGATTTGACGAAGGGTATTGGCCAATTCTTTTTGAACCAATAGCTCACCGACAAGGAAAGTATCTTTCATGAAAACATTGGTAAGCGTATTGGCTTCATGAAAACCTTCCTGGAACCGACTTATCCGATTAGCTTCTGTAATGGTCAGTTTAAAACCCTTTTCTGCTAATTCGATGGCAGGATCGATCAATTGAGCAAAATCTATTTGACCATATTTTTGGTGGGCCCTTATCAAACCATCTACCGTGCCAGGTACACCAACAGCCAGATGCCCCAGCGTGCTTAATCCATTAATGACATTGCCTTCTTCATCGAGGTACATATCCCTGTCTGCTGCAAGGGGAGCTTTTTCTCTGTAATCGATAGCGTCAGCGGATCCATCTTTAAAACGAACTACCATGAAACCACCTCCACCAATATTGCCTGCCCTGGGATACACTACGGCCAATGCTAGTTGTACTGCTACAGCTGCATCTACAGCATTACCTCCCGCTTTTAAAATCTCTAAACCTACTTCTGAGGCTAAGGGGTGTGCTGATACTACCATGGCCGTATCCCCTATAGAACTTTTTTGGATCAAATAATTGGGTGGAATTGGTGCCTTTTTACAGGCCCATGAAATAAAAAAAATAAAAAAAAGTAAAAAAAAGTGTCTTGGCTTCATTTTTGGAACGGTAATTGTATTAAAGTAATTGAACTTTTGAAACACTATATAAAGAAAGAAAATTTTCCATCAACAATACCAACTTCAAAGGGAAAATCAAACATACTATTAAAACAAGTAGAAAGTACTAGGTAAAATGTAGAAGGATTAAAACCTTATTTGAATGTACCATTCCTTCCAATTTAACAAATAACCCTTCACACTTTCTACACGAAATTTTAACAACATTAAGACGACCCATTTCTAAGGGCTTGTGTAAAAAGTCAGTTTTTAGAAAAAATTGACTTTAAAAAATATATTTTCTCCTTTTTAAGTGCAGATTATATATTAAAGTAAAGACTAAAATTTTAGTCTTTACACAAGCTCCTAATGGGGAGTTTGTCAATGTCAATGTCAATATCAATGGCAATATCAATGGCAATGGCGATGTTGGCGAATAACGAATAACAATTTACTGATAACCAAAACTCTGATGTCTGATAATAAATTAATCAAGGGGGGCTGCTACCACTACCTTAGATAGGGGAAGATCCAAATAAAATATCGATAAGCTGTAAATAACATTTGATCTTGTAGCCCCCTTTTAAAGAGCAATTCATTGGAAATTAGTACGGAGTAGAAACTTTGTTTTTTCTGCTCTGTATTTTTTTGTAGCTTGTTCATTTAGATTCAGAATATTTTTTAGCGGATGCGATTAAAGCTCTTTAAAAATTCCTAGAAGCCGTATTATATGCCGGATAAGCGCAAACATAGAGGACAACATCCCTCTGATGCAGCATTATTTTCTTCTGCACAGCTGCCCAAGTTATCTCTGGCTGCTTATGATTTATCCTGGCTTCTTGGAAAAGGGTATGCTGAAAAGGCTTCCGTTAAATTAGTAGGAGATAGATATCGACTCAAGCAACGTCAAAGGCTGGCCTTAAGAAGAATTGTTTGTACAGAAATACAGCGTTTGAACCGGCAGGATAAAGAATTGAAGAGCGAAGAAATGAAGGGGCAAAAACTTTTAATTGATGGCCTCAACTTATTAATAACAATAGAAAGCGCACTGTCTAGGGGATTGATATTTGAGGGATTGGATGGTGCTTATCGTGATCTTGCTAGTGTTCATGGGACCTACAAAAAAGTTATAGAAACTAGGGAGGCCATTCAAATTATTGGCCAAAGTTTATCAGAACTTAACACTGGCCAGATAACCTGGTTGTTAGACAAGCCGGTGAGTAATAGTGGCCGAATAAAACAACTTTTATGCGAGATAGCTCAGGAAAATAATTGGAATTGGGATGTAGAACTGGTAAATAACCCAGATACCATTATGATGCATTCAATCGTTCCAATAGTTTCTAGTGATAGCCTGATCCTCGATCATACCAAATCTTGGTTTAACTTGCCTAAGCATCTTATTGATGCCTATATTCCAGAAGCAGTCATTCTACGCTTTTCAATCTAGCGGTCTTATTTTCAATTCATCTGCCCTTTTACTCAACTCAGTATGAAAGATTGGATTGGAATGGGCTGTTGAAAGATCTTTGTTTCAAATGAAGATCAAAAAAATGTACCACAAACCATTTTTCTTAGGGCTGTTCATCCTATTTACATTGCAGTTAGCTTCCCAAAATACCCTTATCGTGGGTAAGATAAGTGATAAAAAGGGAGAGCCTATAATAGGCGCTAATGTTTATATTGAAGGAACCTATGATGGGACAACCTCGGAATCAGATGGACTTTATCAATTTAATACAGAGGAAAAAGGAGAACAAACCTTAGCGGTAAGTTATATCGGATATGAAGATTTTTCCATTACACTGAATATTAGTGGAGAAAAGGTTTCTTTGGATATTGTTTTAGAAGAAACTATCAATGAATTAAATGAAGTCGTCATTACTGCCGGAGCCTTTGAAGCCAGTGATGAGAAAAAATCGGTTGTCTTAAAACCTTTAGATATTGTACTCACAGCGGGAGCTACAGCCGATCTAGCCGGAGCCCTGAATACCTTGCCCGGAACCCAGACGGTAGGAGAGGAGGGTTTATTATTTGTTAGGGGAGGGGCTTCCTATGAGACCAAAACCTTTATTGATGGACTGCTGGTTTTAAGACCTTATGCAAGTAGTGTTCCGGATATGCCGGCCAGGAATCGTTTCTCTCCCTTTTTATTTAAAGGAACTTTATTCAGTACAGGTGGATATTCAGCAGAATATGGTCAGGCCTTATCTGCAGCCCTTGTTCTGCAAACCCAGGACCTGGCACCAGAAACACTTACAAGTATATCTTTAATGTCTATTGGACTTGGAGCCTCCCATACCCAACGCTGGGAAAATAGCTCACTCACCATTGGTGGAGATTATTCGAACCTGAGCCCCTACATGTCTTTGATCAATCAAAATGTAAGCTGGCACTTAGCACCGCAGGGCATGAATAGTCAATTGGTATACCGTAAAAAGACCAGTGAAACAGGCATGCTAAAGGTCATGGCCAATGCCAGTACTAATAAATTGGCTCTTGATTATCCGCGCGCTGAGGACCTTTCCTTGGTAAGATTGGATTTGCATAATCAAAACCTGTTTTTAAATGCAACTTACAGTGAGATTTTGAATGATAAGTGGTCTTTGTTTACTGGCCTTGCCTATACTGAGGATACCGATAAAATTGCAGAAAAATTTCAATTTGATACCAGAGAAAGGTCTGCCCAGCTTAAACTAAAATGGAAGTATACAAGTGGGGATTTTGTTAGCTTCAATATGGGCCTGGAATATTGGAATCAGCACTACAAACAGGATTTTATTGAAGCAAATGAACTGCTTTGGGCACCCAGCCTACAAAATAATTATGGTGCAGCCTTTTTTGAAGCCAATATTTATTTAAGCAAAAAGCTGGTCAGTCGGGCTGGCTTAAGAACAGAATACAGCAGTATAATTGATCGTTGGAATGTAGCACCACGCTGGTCTTTAGCCTATAAAACTGGCGATTATAGCCAATTTTCATTTGCTTATGGAGCATTCTTTCAAAACCCGGAAAACCAACAACTTATTTATAGGCGGGACCTAAATTTTGAAAGAGCTAATCATTTTATGCTCAATTTCCAAAAAATTCACAATGATCGAATCTTTAGAATTGAAGCTTATGAAAAAAATTATGACCAACTGATTACATTTCCCTCCTTGAGAAGTAGGAATATTGATAACAACGGAGATGGTTATGCCAGGGGAATTGATCTTTTTTATCGGGACAGAAAAACTTTTGAGAATGTTGATTTTTGGCTTTCCTATAGTTTATTAGATACCCGACGATTGTTTAGAGACTTTCCGGAATCTTCAACACCAAATTTTGCCTCAAAACACAATCTCTCAATCGTCTATAAGCAATGGTTGCCAAAAATAAATACCATGCTTGGTTGGACCTATTCTTATGGGAGTCCCAGACCTTATAATGATCCTAATTCCTCATTTTTTAATGCCGAAAGAACTCCAACTTATCATGACTTAAGTTTTAATGCCAGTTATCTGACCAACTGGTTTGGAAATTTCACCATTGTATATGTCTCAGTAAGTAATGTTTTTGGATTTGAGCAAAATTTCGGCCGAAGATTTAGCACATCACCCGATGCAAATGGACAGTTTTCTTCTATTGCCGTAGATCCTCAAGCCAGAAGGTTTCTCTTCCTGGGAGTTTTTCTCTCTTTAGGTCAAGAAAGAGATTTCTAATAATAATTCATCAAAAAATCTATAAAATCAATAACTAATGAGAACCATTATCTTTCTATTTTCTGGATTATTTCTTTTTTCCACCCCTCTTCAGGCCCAGCAATCTAAATATGAAAAGGCCATGGCATCAGCAGTAGATAACATCCGTGCAGCCCAGGATGCTGAGTCTTTTCTTGCTGCAGCCAATGTTTTTGAGCGCATTGCCAAAGCTGAGGCTGAAGAGTGGTTGCCCTTATATTATCAATCCTATGCTCATATGATGACTGCTATTCATTATTTCGGTCAGCAAAAAATGAATGATTGCCTGGCACATGTAAAAAAAGCAGAGGAAAAAATTGAATTAGCGAAAAAGATAGCGCCTAAGGAATCGGAAATATTTGCTCTCCATGCTTTTATTTTACAAGGGTATATTTGGGAGGATCCACAATCTAAAGGCGCTCAATATACACCAATGGTCATGCAGGCCGCCGAAACAGCCATCGCTTTAAATTCAGAAAATCCCAGAGGCTTTTACATTAAAGGGCAGCAACTTTTTCATATGCCAACCTTTTTTGGCGGTGGGCCAGAAGCAGCAATGCCTTTTTTGAAGAAAGCATTGGAAAAGTACGAGGATTTTAAGCCAGTATCTTCCCTTTATCCCAATTGGGGCAAGGCTAATGTTGAGCAATTGATAGGCCAAGTTGGTAATGGAAACTAGTTCAATGGGTAGATGGGCAGATTTGCAGATGAGTAGATTTTAGATGGTTTGATGCTGCGATCCTATGATTTTGTGATAATATAATAGGCAGATTTGCAGATTGATCATCTACAAATTTACCAATCTGCTGATTCTGCGCAATTAGCGTGCAAAAAAGCTCAAATAAATAATTTATCATTCAATTGAACATTCCCTAAACGTGAACACGTGAACTCAAAACAAAATTCTATTTTAGCAAAAAAACAAGGTGAGTAAGTTCTACAAAAAATATAACGGTATTTTCAGGCTTCGCAATTTATTGACCCTTTCATTAATTGGAGGTGTCCTGATTACTGTTATTTTTTTGCCATTGTATAGTGATTTAAGTCAGAAAAAACTGATGACTGTTTTTTTATACAATGCATTGCTCACCATTTTTTTGAGTTTAGTAAATGGCTTTATTTCCAATAATGTGAATATTTCCTGGTTGGAGCAGCCTTTAAAACGCTTTTTTGTTAGCCTGTTTTTAACAATTATAGGGACTGTGATGGTTGCCTTGTTTGTACGAGGAATAATTGGCAATCTATTATTTAATGTTCCGGTTCTTGTATTATTGAAGACCCTTGATACTGAATATTATTATAATGTAATTATGATCACTTTGGTGATTAGCACCTTTTTGCACGGCCGAGCATTTTTATTTGAATTGAGAAGATCCATTGAAAAATCAGAAGCACTCAAAAGGGCTCATTTAAGCTCTCAATATGAAAGTTTAAAAAATCAGGTCAATCCTCACTTTTTATTCAATAGTTTAAATGTACTCACAGCACTGGTCCATAAAGATGCGGATTTATCTGAGAAATTTATCAGGCAATTAGCTAATGTGTATCGTTATGTTTTGGAGGTAAATGATCAGGAATTGGTTAGCCTTGAAAAGGAAAAAGAGGCTTTATTGGCTTACATTTTTTTATTAAAGATCCGATTTGGGGATAATATTATTGTAGAGCTTGACATTGAAGACACTGAAAATCAGCTGATTCCTCCTTTAGCCTTACAAATGCTGGTTGAAAATGCGGTAAAACACAACATTGTATCTAAAGAACAGCCTTTAAGAATAAAACTTGTTCTTCAAGCCAATGATCAAATATTTATCACCAATAACCTGCAGAAGAAAGAGCAACAAGCTAATCATTTGGGTATTGGTTTGGAAAATATTAAAAAACGCTATCAAAAATTTATTGATAAAGAGGTCATAATCAAGGAGAGTGAAAAAAGTTTTGAGGTTTTATTACCCATTATTAAACTAAGTCCTGCTACTTTATAATTTATTCAAATGATGAAGATATTGATCATTGAAGATGAAATGCTAGCGGCAGAACGATTAACCGAATTACTCAAACAGTTGAATAAAGATTTTGAGATATTAAGCATTTTAGATACTGTTAATTCTGCAGTAAAATGGTTTAAGAAAAATCCGGATCCGGATTTAGTTTTTTTTGATATCCAATTAGCAGATGGGCTGAGTTTTCAGATTTTTGATCAGGTAAAAGTAAGCTGCCCAATAATTTTTACTACCGCATATGATGAATATGCCATTCAAGCCTTTAAAACCAATAGCATCGCTTATCTCCTGAAGCCCATAAACCTTAATGACCTGGAAGATACTTTCAAAAAAATCGAGGTATTAAGATCAACTTTCACAAATGGGCAAATCGCTGTAGATTGGGATGACGTCAGAAAGAAATTACAGAAAAATCCTTATAAGAAAAGGTTTATTGTTAAAAGCGGTAGTCATTTTTATTCTATAAAAACCAATGACATCCAATGCTTTTTTAGCGAACATAAAATGGCCTGGTTGCAGCAATTTAATGGTAAAAAATATGCCCTGGACCTAAGCCTTGATGATTTAGAACTACAACTTGACCCCACTCAGTTTTTCCGCATTAATCGTAAGTTTATTCTTAACCTGGAGGTGGTAAATAAGGTGGTAGCTTACTCAGGAAGCCGCCTGAAGTTAACTTTGGCTCATCACGAAGATGAAAAAATTATTGTCAGTAGAGAACGGGTGGCTGAATTTAAGGAGTGGCTGGATCAGTAAAAATCTTCCTCCAGGGTCCTGCTAATTTCTATTTCCAGAGCCTATACCTACTCATTTTCCCATTTCACTTCATCATTTTCCCATTTCACTTCAATTAAATTCTTTTCCCTGAACTTCTGAAGCATCTTTGCGCCATGATTCACTCTTAATCCTCACCTGGTATTTAACCACATTCAAACCAAATTTTTAAACAATTTATCAATTCCAATTAACCATGAATCTTTCAAAATCAGTATTCATTGCATTATTGTCATTCACATTTTTGTTTGCCTGTCAAAAGGAAGAGGGAGCTAGTCCAAGCCCTGATTCAGGAGTAGACTTAGCTACGGAAATTGCCGGTGATTTTCAGGGGGCTCTAATTCTGGGTTCCGGCCTCAAGAGTAATTATACCGTCAGCGTAACTCGTATAGGTAAGAATAAAATAAGTGTAAAAGGAGAGGATAGTGAATTCCCAACGTTTTCAGTAGAAATAGTGGCTTTAAAATCGGGAGGCTTTGACTGGATTGTTGAGAAAGACGATGTTAACTCAATAAAAGGAGTTACCTATTCCCGACCTGACAATAGCTTAATGACGCATGATGATGTAAATGATGTACAGTTTTCAGGACAGCGAAAGCAATAAATCCATCAACGAAAGGAATTTATGTACAGCAGGAGTAAATTGTTTGAATATAATTTTCTCCTGTTTTATTTTTAAGGTGTGACCTAGACAAAAGCTAACCAAACAAAACCAGCGATGGGAAATTTTTATCAAAAACTACTTGATTGGGCTATCCACCCAAAACTGATCAAGGATCCCGAAATCTTTCGCAAGGCCAAATTTGCGGCAGATTTTTCCTTTTTGAATATTGCCACTGCCCTTTTATATACCTCATTTTATGTTTATGCCGGATTTATTCCCGGTATTATTTCCGTTTCATTTGGATATTTAGGAGTTGCTATTGCCTTTTTTATTTTGAAAAAAATTGGGCATCTACACTTATTGGCTCATTGGTATGCTTTTACCATTCTATATATAATAAGCCCTATTGGCTTTTGGGATGGGGGTATACAGTCGGTGGCTTTTATTCACTATTGTATTGGCATTTTAGGAGCATTTTGGATTGGAAATATGAAAATTGGATTTTTATGGACCGCCATTTTTATGTCAATAATGATTGCGCTGGGAGTATTTGAATATCTTGGAATTCAGTTTCCTGATTGGATAATAGGCCAAAATCAAGTCATCTTTGTTTATTTAGTATCCATAGGGATTCTTGGCTTTGTAGCCCAAATATCGGCTATCAGCGAAATGGGTTTACAGGATCTGCAATCAAAACTATCGAAGAGTAAGGAGCAATTGGTTGAAAAAGAAAAAATGGCCTCCTTGGGGCAACTTACCGCAGGTATTGCTCATGAAATAAATAACCCAATCAATTTTATGAATGGGAATGCCATTGCTCTTCAAATGGATTTAAAGGACCTGGAGCCCATACTTGCTGAACTGCTTGAATGGAAGAAAAGCCCCAACTCAAATAAAAGCCTTCAGAAAATTAAAAACCACTTATCCGATGTAGATCTGGCCTTTGTTTTAGATGAAATGAATCACATCACGGATGGCATTCAAAGAGGAAGCAAGCGGATACAAAATATAGTGAGTAGTTTAAAAACTTTTTCTCACCAGTCAGAAGAAAAATTTAGCCTGCATCAGCTCAATGATTTATTGAATGCTGCCCTCACCATCTTGCAAAACAAAATTAATGAGCATCAGATTGTTATCAGAAAACACTATGGAGACTTGCCGGAGATTTCATGTATGCCTGCTCGGCTGAACCAGGTTTTTATGAATCTTCTGGATAATGCCATTGATGCCATTGGAATGAAAGGAACTATCACATTGTCGACCAGTCTGGATAATGATTATGCCATTATCAGCATTCACGATACTGGAGTTGGGATTGAAGAGCAGGACAGACCTTATTTGTTTGACCCATTTTATACAACTAAGGAGATTGGCAAAGGCACTGGCCTTGGACTCTCCATTAGCTATGGGATTATTAAAGAACATGGTGGAAGAATTGAAGTTTTTAGTAAGTTAAATGAGGGAACAGAATTCAGAGTGAAATTGCCCCTGAAAGAGGCCCCTGCCACCGATAATGAAATTTAATTTCCATCTTCTTGTTGCATTTTAAAAACTTTTATTCTACATTTGTAGAAACAATTCTAAAATTGTAGAATATGAGTTTGTCAAAAACAGAAGAAATCCTCATTCAGCATCTTTGGAAATTGAAGAAAGCCTATATGAAGGATATCCTGGAAGCTTACCCTGAGCCCAAACCTGCGGCTACCACCATTGCTACCTTATTAAAAAGGATGCGTGACAAGGGCTATATTGACTATGAAAAGCATGGAAGTGTAAGGGCATATTTTCCATTGATTAGTAAAGCCAAATATTTAAAGAAACAATTTGGTAGCATGATGGAACAATATTTTGACAATTCCACTACTCAATTTGCTTCTTTTTTTGCTGAGGAATCCAATCTAAGCCAGGAACAACTACTGGAGCTTAAGAAAATTATTGATGAGCAGTTAAAATCAAAAAAGAAATGATCCTTTACCTAGTGGAGTCTACCCTTTGTTTGCTCTTGTTTTTGGGCTTTTATCATTTATTGCTTGCTAATGAAAATTGTTATCGATTCAACCGATATTACTTATTAGGAAGTTTGGGCCTGGGCATGCTACTCCCCATTTTTCATTTTTCCTGGGGTATTTTTCCTATTGAGGCTATTTCCACCCTTATTCCACCT
Source organism: Saprospiraceae bacterium (assembly GCA_028285545.1). Taxonomy (GTDB): domain Bacteria; phylum Bacteroidota; class Bacteroidia; order Chitinophagales; family Saprospiraceae; genus JANQPA01. Next base: position 153,977 of record JANQPA010000063.1, read on the forward strand.
GAGGTAAGCGCCTTTACATCAACTGATTCTCCATCCGATTTATCATCCAAAATACCATTTTTGGATAATTTGGGGTGGGGGATCTACTTATTGGGCGTCATTATAATGAGCGTAAGATTTTTTTGGCATTTAGGGCAATTATTCATCAAAATTAAGCAAGGCCTGATCATCACAAAAGAAAACTATAAATTGGTGTTGCTACCGATGGATATTAGCCCTTTTAGCTTTTTCAATTATTGTTTTTTTAGCGAAAAAGAATTTTATGCGGGTAAATTAAATGCCAGCCTTATTCAACATGAGTTGGCTCATATTCGACAAAGACACAGTTTGGATATCCTGCTTGTAGAGATTCTAAGAGTATTTAATTGGTTTAATCCTGTTTTTCATGCCTATAAAAATGCTATAAGATTAAACCACGAATATCTAGGTGATCAAGCTGCATTAAAGCATCATCAGGATATCATTTCCTATCAACAATTGCTATTCAAATATATACGCGCGCAGAATGCAATTCCATTGGCCAGTCCTTTAAATTTTTCTTTAACTAAAAAAAGATTTCAAATGATCCAATTTCATAATTCGGAACCTAAAAACCAGTGGAAAAAGCTTCTGGTGGTTCCCCTAACTTTCTTAGCTTTTTTACTATTTAGTGTTTCTTTAGCAGGCCAAACTAAGGAGGAACTGCCAAAGATCAGGGAAATTAAAATTGCTGAGGAGACCAAAAAGAAGAAGGAGATTGAGGCTATTCAACGTTCCAAAAAGATCAAAAAGCGAATCCCTACTAAAGAGGAGCTCAAAAAATGGGAGAAGGATAAGTCATTTAAGATTTCCTTAGACAGAAAAGCTATAAAAAACAGAGATCTTAAAAAAATGAAACCTGAGGATTTTGGATGGTACGTAGTAGTCCAGCCAAAAGAAAAGGATAAAGGAACCGATAAATATCAAAAAAAGGTGGTTCTATATTCACAGAGTTATTATGCTAAAAATTTGGCAGAAAGAGTATTGATAGAAATTGAAGCCAAAAAAAGGAAAGAAGAAAGAGAAGCTCATTAACTATTATTACGAGGATGTTTGGTGGTCATTGACCGCCAAACATCCAAATTACATCAATAAATCTCTGACTTCCATCAATGCAAAACCTAAGAGATTTAAGCCCTGCCAGGCGCTAACCTCTTGAATTTTTTCATTATCCTGTGCTATTCCTATACCCCAGATATTATCTACAGGACTGGCTTCTACCAGAATTCTAGGGTGAGTCTGAATCAGATATTCTTTAAGTTGGGGGTTTTGTTGGAATTTGTGGAGGTTACCATTGATAACAATTTCAACACGATTCTCATTCCAAATCTTTTGATCGAAACCAGTAACGGATCTCCCTAAAGCCTTGGCTTTACCAGGATTTTGTGCTTCAATGATTTTTTCAAAAATTTCTTGATCACTGAAAAGAAATGCTTTTTGGGCCATCATCCAGTGTTCGGCAGTGTGATAAATAATGTCCTCTACTTTGAAGGGGCTTTGATACCATTGGCTAAAACAAGATTTGTCGATTTGGTCAGGATTTTTTTGGGTATGGCCCCAGAAAAAAAGAAATTTAAGCTTCTCCTCTTTTTCTTGTTTTTCTAAAAGCCATTCTAAGGTATAGCTAGGATTGCTCATAGTTTAAGGTTCGATTACAAGGATTGATTGTTTTCAAATTACAGTTAATCGAACCTCAAACTTTGTTTCAGAGTTCCAATTGCAGAAATCGACTAGATCTGAGCCTGGATTTATCGCAGTAATTCAATGGCCATTGAATTCATGGGATACATTTCTAAAGCTTTTTTAATACTTTCCTTCCCTTCTTTTTTCTTACCCATTTCCATCTGGAAAATTCCTTTATATACCTGCATATCAGAGATAGACTCTGCTTCTTCAATATCTTGATATAGTTCGATGGTTAAATCACAGAAAGTGATGGCCTTTTCCAGCTCACCACTTTGTGCCAATTTTAAGGCCATGCGCCACATTCGGGCAATACTGGTATTCCAGTTTTGTGGTTCAGACTTTAAAATATCCTTTCCACTGGTCTTAGCTGCTTCCAAGCCATCTTTTTCCCAAATGGCCATAATTCTGGTGCTAATGTGTTTGTCGCGAATGGGGAAAATGGTTTCAATGGCATCATAAACGTAGGCACCAATTTCGAAGTCTAATTTTATTTCATCGGATACAATACTATCCCAGAATTCATTGCCGCGATAGAATAATTCAAAATCTTTGCGATTGACTTTGAATTGACCCGTAAAAGCAATGCGCTTGTGGTTGAACTGGTCAGTGGTAGGCATCGTGGAGACTTCGAAAGGAATTTGAATGATTTGGACTTTATCCCTAATTTTTAATTCTCCTTCAATAGCATAATCCTCTCCTTTTTTTACCACTTTTTTTGATTGGAAGGAAATGGATGGAAATTTATTGGTTTCAAAAAACTTCCCTGTTAATATGCCATCCCGGCCTTCATTTCGGGTGGAGAGAGAGCTGGCCTCAATGACAATGGTAGCTCTTGTTTTTTCAATATTGCTTTCATCAAAATAAATAGTACCATTATATTGCTCAAAAGTGCCTCTTACCGCTCCAAAACCTTTGTGACTTGCCTTGAAGTCGATAATAGAGTGGGAATTGTCAATTAAATACAAACGATCCATTTGGGAATAAGAAATACTAGCTATCCCAATTAATAACAGACAGGTAAATACTACTCTCATTTTTTTAAGCTCAAAAAAATGCAAAAGGAGTATTTAATCAAGGTAAAGGGGCGATTGTAATCTCATAAGGGCTGATTTGCCTGGAAAGAATGGATTAGACGTTGCATATTCTCACGGTATCCTCGGCTGGATGTAACACACTTTTCATTTTTTAAGCGAATTAAATATTCTCCCCTCCTCCAATGCTGCCAGCTTTCTATGGCTTCTTTATTAACTAATGTGGAGCGATGAATGCGGAAAAAGATCCCCGGATCTACCTGAGATTCAAAGGAAGATAAGGTTTCTCTACGCCGAAATACCCCCTCCTGTGTATGTAACTGGATGTAATTGCCGTTTACTGATATCCAGAAAACCTTTCTCAAATTGAGGATAAGAATTTTATTGCCATCCTGGACACTAATTTCTTTCTTCCTCAAAAACTTTTTGGATGCTTTTTTTATGGTTTTACCCTCTTTCTTTTTAATTAAAAAAGCAAACCAAAGTGAGAAACTTAATAAAATAAGCCAATAGGTGTAAAAGGCTCTTGGTGCAGTTGTAATGGCTACATACCAAACATCGACAATCACTTCCCAAGCCGGCACCTTAATTAAACCAAAGGCGGATTTGAGGCTAAAATCCAATATAAGCGAAAGAATTCTAATCAAAGGAGCAGCAATAAGGGCGATGATAAAGTGTATTGCCAGATGCCTTTTAAGGCTTTTCATTTTTAGCAATGAATAACGACTGGATAAATAGCCTACTACGGGCATAAGAAAAATCCAAACAATCAAAGGAGTGATGTAAAAAAAGGAGACATGTATTATGGTAACAAGAGACACTTCATTTCCTCTGAAAACATCGTCCATGGTAGAAGTAAGAACAGAGCATAAAGCAATTAAAATATAAATGGTGAGTAAACTTAAATACAAATTCATATACTCGGGAGCTACGAATTGCTGAACAAGTGATTTCTGGACCTTCGAACTTTTCATGGCTATCTAAACAAAATTAGGTGACAACAATAATCCTCAATATAATAGATGTTAAGGTAAATATGTGATTAGAATTTATGTTCTCTGATAATTTTAATTTTGTTGGATTTCCATTCTTTACTGGATTTTAATCCTTTAAACGCTTAAGAATTTGTGGGTGACCAGGAATGAGCTTTAAGGTTTCTTTCAATACATTTTGCTCCTCTTCCTTGCGATTGGTCATAGAAAGTAGGCCTGCATGAAAGTAGATCGGGTAGATTTACTCTTGCCTAAATGAAATTTATTTTACTTGATCTAAAAATGAAAACACAGCATTCCAGTTCTCTTCAACAGAATTTTTTACTCTTTCTTCAACTAGCATGGAAGATCCATGCGTGCCATTTTGAGCTACATAAGTCTGGTGATTGTGCTCTTTGGCTAAATTGAATTGATTTTGAACACTTTCTAGTTCCATTTCTCTAGAAGGCCGTAGGAGTAAAAGAGGTATTTCGAAGTTTTCAAAATAATCATCTGGCTTACATGCCTGCATAGGCCCACCTGAAGCGGGAGAAAAAGCTAAAACTCCTGCCAAATCATTTTTTCTACGACTACCCAACTGGACGGCCAGGGCGGCACTATAACTACTTCCCCAGGCAATCTTTGCACCAGTAAAACCAGATTCTATTAGATAATCCAAAGCACCCTCTAAATCTGGATATGCTTCACAGAAAGAAAAACTTCGGTTGGTAAATGAAACGATGGTCCTATTGTATTGACCAAATCTTTGACCTCCTGATCTTTGGTCAATTGCCAGCACGTTCCATCCTTTTTCTTGAAGAGCGGGAATGATAGGACCATATTCCCCTTTTGCATTGGATCCAGCTTGATGAAATAACAGAGCAGTAGGAGCCTGCTTATTGATTACATACAGATCGCCCATAATCTCTATGCTATCAGACGTAGTGAAACTAATTTCTTCGAAAGCTTTGTTGGGGGGTGTTTCTTCCTCTGTAGGAGTATTTTGTTGGCAAGAAAAAATAAATATTAGAAGTAAAGCTAGGCTTAGAATGTTAGATGTTTTGGTCATGTCGGATGGCTTGTTTGGATATAAAAATAAAACTTAAAAAATATTTAGACAAATTTAAGGTAACAATCAGGGGTAGCGGCCGCTGCCCCCGATTGTTACCTTAAATCTAATCATATTTGACTCCATAAGGATATTCTTTTGAATTCCAGGTCAAATGTTGGTTGCCTCTTAAAGTTACTTCTGTATGATAGGCAGTTGTAGGTTTACTTCCACCATCATTATTACTACGCCAGGCCCGGCCAATGGTAAACATAATCAGCAAACCATATTCATCCCCAATCGGATAAAAGTGATTATTGTGTTGTCTATATTTTTCCAACTGAAGAGCGGTTTTCATTTCGGTTGCTGTTAATTCAACATTTTCGCACATGATTCCGATCTCGCTGGCATAAAGAATATCTTTACTGGTAAAAGAGCCAGAAGCTCCATTATTAAGATCATGACGAGCGATGTATTCCACAAGATTACCTGCTGGATCCCAAAAGAAAACAGAGTGGGCGTTCCATTTTGGATAATGAACTACATCAGGTGTTTTAGCATCTACATTTGGGCCGGGAGTTCTGAGTTTGGTAGGACCTCGTTCTCGCTGCCACTTACGGGCTTTCCATAATTTATTTTCTGGAATATTGAAAGCAAAATGATACCAGGGTTCTCCATCTAGGGGTCCGGCTTTTTCAAAAACTACCTCTGTTTGACCTGCTATAACGCTAATGGCATCATCCGTTTCCTGTCTTACGGGCAATTCTATTACATTTTGATAATAATCTTTCATTTTTTTCAGTGGAACGGCTGTCTTCAGGTGAAGCTTTTGTATGCGTGGGCCTTCCCATGTACTAGAAAATTGCTTGGACAGGGGAGCGGCCCAAATAAGCTGGTCGTGCATGGCCAGGAAAAGAGAAGTTACTGCTGTTTTTTTTAGAAAAGATCTTCGATCCGTATGTCCTAATTTTTTTTCAAAATTATTTTCCATCATAATATCAGGTTAAGGGTTTCCTACAAAGAGTTTATCAATATATTCTCCGTGTAAGGAAAGCAGAATTTTTAGGAAAAACTTCCAGAATTATGATAATGGAGAAGAAAAATGAGGGTAAAAGAAGAGAGTCTTAGTTTTTTCTATTTATTCTCAAAACTTCCCTCAGATTAGCACTAATCGTTTAATCATTTTTGTTCCATCTTCGAAATAAAGGCGTATGAAATACAAACCTTCTTGGGCCTTAGTTAAAGAAATTAAAGGCAAACCAGATGTAGGAAGGCGATTGGGCCCTCGAACCTGAACCACCTGTCCAAAAGAATTAAAGATGACAATACGATTAATGATTTTATCAGATTCGTTTTTAATGACAAATAATCCTTTAGAAGGATTAGGATAAATATTGATGCGATCTTTTTCCTCAACAGTAGGCTTCTTTTCTGGTGCTGGTATTTCTTTTGGATAACAATTGATATATTGATTTATAGTATCTGGTTTAAAGTATTGATAGGAAAATTCATCAGAGCAGAAATGAACAAGAACATGTATTTTTTCAATGCTCAAAAAGGTATAATTTCCTAATAAGCCTTTACTAGATCCAATATCCTCAATCCAAAAATCAGATCGATAAGGATCTCGGGCAGCATCACCATCATAAAACATATATCGCAGTTTCTTAATGCCATTTTTCATGCTTACCGTATCAATTGTAGGAATAGAGGTAAATCTTGAGGCCCATTCCTGAGATTCAATATGATCCATGTTAAAATCATAAAGTAACTTGTCTTCATTTAGAGGGAATGAATTAATGGCTGCATGATTCAAATGACCTATTGAATCAAAAGGATAAACAATAGAATTAGGCACTTTTTCTAATAATCGAAAATATACTTTAGTGGAATCTCTTCTAATGGCTGCAAAGCCTTTAAAGTCTTCATTGGTAAACTTCAAATAATTCTCTCCTTGAACTGCTAAATTTTTAGTACCTAACAACTGATAAAAATCTCCATTAATAAGGGTGTCGCCTTGAACATAATATTCAAAGAATCTCGTCGGTATAGGTGGAGAATGGGAGCTATTTAAACCATAAATACATTCAACTATTCTTGCATCATCGGGTAAAAATTTAAAATCATTCTGTCCTCTACCTGAGAAAAAAGACGACAAGAACAAATAGAAAAAAGGAATAAATAATGGACATTTCATAATACTTGGGGTTGATGTAATCGGTATTGGAAGTAAGCGTTTATGTAAACTATTTGATTTTTTTTGATTTCAGATGTATCAAATCGAAAATGTTTCGGCTCCTTCAAGAATATGTTCCTGTAGTTTTTATGATAATTTTTTCAAGTCCCAATAATTATTTAATAAAGGTGTATTGTTTTTGCTTATCATACAAGTGGTTGAAGGGAAGATTAACACTTTTATTTCATTGTTTTATAGAGACAAAGATCGATTTCTAAATTCCATTGCCCATTTAATATGACTATTTAAAGCCTCTTAAGATTAGCCGTTTTTAACGGTTAAAAACATTTTACCTTAGTATGGTATCATTATTTTCTCTTCAAGCGAACTCTGTTTTAAGGCTAATATTCCTCAATTATTTCCCTTACCAAAGGATTAGAACCACCATAACTCACAAAATATACTTCAAGAGCTTCCTTTTGGAAGAGGTTTATACTTTTTAGAATAGCTTGTTTTATCCACTCTGATTTATTGCCAAATACACCTCCACCCACCAGGGTAAGAAATATTTTATTGCTGCTTGTTCTATTACGATTGAGTACTGCTGCGTGTAAAGTAGCCTCATAAGTTGCTTCCAATATCAGGAGTGCAAATTCTTTCCATAAAGCGGCGGGAGTGTTAGAGTAGGCCACAGGTAGGGCAGAGCAATAGATCTGACTGACCGTTTGTTTTTGCGGACTGATGGTCACTTCTGTGTCCCATTGGATACCGACTTTCAGAAGTCCTTTTAATTGCTCATATCCAGACTCTCCTAAGCTCTGGATCTTTTGAGAAATATGCTTTAAGCCTTGTTCTTGGGCAAAAGCATAGCCATTTTCCATCCTCCATAAACCCAGTTGAGCATTATCAAAATATCGACCTAATTCATCCAAACAATCGATTTGATTTTCTGCACTTTGGCCAATTGAACTTCCCACTTTTGCAAAATAATTTCTGTAAATGGTGCCTGCACCGCAGGCTATAGCACAGGCAGGCCCCTGGGTATTATCATATTCATAAATACCCACCCCTATTTCAGGAGTAACTTGAGGATTGACCATCTCCAATAAATTAAATTGGGAAGCTGCTTGAAATAGGCCCCCCTCATTTTCTTTTAGTTGGTGAAAATGTTGGACATCGCCAATTAATTCATGAACCCTAAGTTTACCCTGGCCTTTTAATAAGGTTTTGCTTTCTGATCTTAGATTTGATAATTGAGGAATTTCTAAAAAACCATGTTGATACATTCTTCCATTGACCAGGGATTTAAGAAGATTTCCCTCTAACTCAATATGGGATCTGACCTGATCAGGAGTTTCTTCCGGGAAGCCCATTAAATTTTCGAACCACATAGTAATAATTAATAAGAATGTAATAAAATGGAAATCTTTTCAAAAATAGAAAAACAACTCTTATTCAGTTTATATCTGTTGCTACCTGCGTTCTTGAATCGATTCATACCTCTCCAAAATCCGGGTTAAAATAGCATAATTAATAGCCAAAATTGTCGTATTGCCCCATTTTTAGTGCGCCTACCTTTGTCCCGTAATTAATTACAGTGCCCCGAGCCCTAAAGACGGCAAATGATTGCGATAGATCACTAAAAAAAATGAATTACCATAAAAATGATCGCATCGCAGTTTTTATCATTTATTTAAAAAATGAAATGATTGCTATTATGAAAATTATGAAAAGTATTTTATTGAGCTTAGCCATGAGTGTTTTGTTTATCAATACTGCTATGGCAAATAATTACAATCCGGACCTTAAAGTAGAGGGTAATAAGTTTTATGTAACACTAGAAAATGCATCTGCACAAACCTCTGTTCGGATACTGGATGGTCAGGGATATATCTGGTTAGAAGAAAGGGTAACGGTACCCGGTAAATTTAAAAAGGTATTTAATTTGAGTAAGCTGCCAGTCGGATCCTATACTTTGATCATAAAATCAAACCTTAAAGAAACCATACAACCCATTAGGGTTACCAGTAAGGAATTGATTGTGGATGAAAGTAAGCAAACCGTTTATTATCAGGCCAATTTTGAACAAAAGCGAGGTAAGGTCAATATTTCTTTATTGAACCCAACAAACAGTTTGATTAGAATTTTTGTCATCAATCCTCAAGGAAGAATCCTTTACCAGGATCTCATCAAAAACCAAGAGGTGATTGATACCAATTACAATCTAAGAGGACTACCTAGAGGTAATTATACTTTATTCGTAGACAATGCTCACGAGACATTTAGCAAGAACATCCGCTTATAATAGTCGATGAACATATCCAGCCTTATAGAGGCATTAAATTTGAAACTATAATTAGGGAGGCACCAGGATCTGGTGCCTTTTTTTGTAAATTCAAGAATCATTTAAATGGAGAATCTTAGTAGGAGGGATATGGCCTCACAAATGCCAAAAAGTTTATTCTTTCTTCTTTGACAATTTCTCTAACTTTAATTAGAAAATACTACTATCTCCAAACCCAATCTAAATTCATAGTTATGAAAAAACCAGCCTCTTTTATTTTATTTCTATTCTTATTCACCTTCTCTTTTTCAAATATTTCAGCCCAATCGAATAAAAAAGTTACCGTAGAACGCTTGATTCAGAATATGCTTGGTGTATGGGAAGTCGACATTGAAAACAGTGATTTTGATAGCAAAAGTAATATCGTAAAACTTCAATACATCAATAAACCACTGGAATATGGAATAGGCCTGGAAACGAAAATGACCTACGTTTACGCCAACAAAGAGGGTGAGAATATTAAATTCAGTGGAACAACCATTTATGCATTTGATGAGGCCAGTGAACAATTACATACTTTCATTTACAATTCAGCTGGTATGGTTACCCAAGGGCCAATTGAAATCTATGATGACAAATCATACAAAACGACAACAAAGAATGAAAAGGAGGATATTATTGATAATGTAATATATGATGGTGCCCAGATGACGGCAACTTCAGAAGAGTATGATAAAAATGGCAATCCAAAGAGTAAAAGTGTACTTGTTATGCGTAAAGTAAAATGAAAAAACTTAACCTTTTAACATCTGTTGGTGGCCCGTATGGAAAGTCTGCGACTTCCTTACCCAGAACCTAATGAGTTTGAAAGCTCGTTTTTGCCTTATAATCTTTTCATTAGAAAAACCCAGTTAGGAAACTGGCAGGGTATTGGGTAAGGGGTTGTGTAAAAACTAAAATTTTTAAAAATTTTAGTTTTTACTTTAATATGTATCTGCTTATAAAAAAGCAAAAAATATATTTTTTTAAAGT
>JANQPA010000065.1 GCA_028285545.1 Saprospiraceae bacterium
TTTTTGGCGAAACAATTTTACCAAAATTTGCTCTCATGCTTCTTTGTTTTTTCAACTAATGCCTGATTTTCAATGAACTAATCTCCGAACTAACGTTAATTTAATAATTTGTCTTTTTCTACAACCAAATTTTAGACAGCTTAACATATTTTTATCAATTCCTCTTAATTGAAGTGTGGTTGAAGAATTTTAATATCTACTTCTATTGGTGTTCCTTTTTTCAGAGTTTGATAGATCACGCAGCTGTGTTTTGTGGCCTTCAAAAGTGCCACCATGACATTATTCTTTACTGATTCAGCCATTACTTCGATCTCTAGATGCATACGTTGGAAGCCTACGGGAACAGAAGGATCTATCATCAGGGTTCCTCTAACATCTACAAGTGCACTTGCTTTAACACTGGTTTTTTCAAGTTTGATATTTAACCTCCCTGCGATCATTCTCAAGGTACTTTCGAAGCAGGAGGCCAGCGTGGCACAAAGCAAATCTCCTGGATTGGGAAAATCATGATCTCCTCCTATTGCTCGGTGGACGCCTATTTGGAAGGGAACCTTCATTTCTTCATTGATGCTAACTTTGGTGCGGAAAGGATCACCAAGATTTTCTCCTATGACTTCAGCTTTATCTGTAATCAGGGCTAATTCTGGGTTTTTAGTGTAGGCCTCAATTAGAGGAAGATGTCTTTGATAAACAACAGATTTTGTTTTCATTTTTTTGGTTTTATAGTAGGTAAATGTTGGTAATTTAAATGAATCGATGGTGCAAATATCGCTTATGGAGATATTGCATGATTTACTCAAATGTCCAAATGATGTTCTTAAAAGTTCAAAAGGAAAAATTAGCCTGAATGCGCACTTTTAAACTGATTAGGAGGAAGTGCATACTTTGATTTAAAGGCCCTGTTAAAATGAGAAGCGTTTTTGAAGCCACTTTCAAAACAAATTTCACTGATGCTAAGATCTGATCCGAGAAGTAATGTTTTGGCATGCTCCAGTCTTCTGTTGCTTAGCCATTTGGAAGGAGTAGTGTCGAAATAAGTTTTGAAGTCTCGTTTGAAAGAAGATAAACTCCGGCCACACAATTTTGCAAAATCTTCGAGCTTGAGATCATATTGAAAATTCTTAATCATGACATCTTCAATTTCTCTTTTCACAGACTTATTGACGGAGTTGAAAAAATGAAGTAATTCTTTATTCCTGGGATTTAGGGCAATGTTAAAAAGTAACTCCTGAAATTTTAATTCAACCAGGTTTTGTGGAATATTTCCACTCTGACTCAGATAATGGAATATGCTTTCCATCAAAGATTGGAAAGAGGGATTGGAATGGATTTCAAAAACAGGATTAAAATTCTCTTGGGCGTCTATTTTTCTGACAAAATTCTCATTGTCGAGGAGAAATTTTTTGATAAAATCATCAGTCATAAAAAAGAGCATAACGCAATAATCTTCCTCAAAATGTTGTCTTGTAGTATAGACTCCTTTTCTGACAAATAAGGCATCTCCAGATTTTAGTTCATAGGTTTTTTGAGGTGTAATCCAGTCTTTTTGTCCACTTATGACAAAGGTTATTAGATGGGATTCTGTCCAAAGCTTGAATTTTTCAACATTGAGCGGGCATTTATATTCCACAAACAAGTAGTCGTCTCCAACTAACTTATTATATCTTGGATGGTGTTTAAAGAATTGATAAACGTCTACTATCATTTTTAACCGAATACTAATTTCTTAAATTTCAAATTATTGAAAAACTTTGCTTTTTGCAAAAATGACGGAGGTCCAAAAAATCTTTTTTTTGCCGCTGATAAACGCTGATTTTGCTGTTTTTTTATAAATTAAAAAGCAAAATCAGTGTTCACTAGCGGCAACATAAAAATGGCTTATTTTTTCTCAAGAATTAAGAGTATCCCCTCTTCTTTTTCTACTGCTACTCTTTTATTCAAATCAAAAGCCTCATAATTCTGCAAGCCTTTTATTGCAGGACTGTATATTTTATACTCGTCCTTCTCCCAGCCCAATGCCTCCCAATCGATTTTGAGAGCAACTCTTTCTTCTTTGTTAGACCAAGAACCGATGGCGATCAAGGCTTTATTTTCATGTAAATATACCGTGCTTTTAAGTCCTTTCTTATTTGTTTGGATAGGAGAAGCATCCACCCAAAAACCCATCATTTTACTGCTGGCAATGTCAAAATCATCGAATAGCTTCCAAAGGGCGCTTGGATCATAATTGCCATACACTCTAGTGGTCATTCCAAAAACCATTCCACGGAAGGGATGCCCTCCTTTTTCTAACATTTCTCCTGGTATGCCAAAGGGGATTCCTGCCACTTCAGTCATCCAGTAATCAGGTGCTGCATCGTAATCAAAATATTCTCCAAACCAAAGTCTTGTAACGTAAGGAATATGCTCCATATACAGAAAAGCACTGTTGATATAACCATCTCTTTGATTGTACTGATTAGCAGAATGAAGATCAATGATGACTTCATCTCTGTGACTGGAAAGTACATTTACAATCCGCTTCACCGTAGCTCGACTAAAAGCTATATCATCGAGGTATAAGCCGTCAATCTCCTGATTTTTAGCCAGCCATTTAAGTCCCTCTATATAATAATTGGTCCAACGAGAAGTACCCTTATTGAGAATAGCAGCATCATTGACACGAGTCGCATGCCAGGCAGAATGATAATTGGAAACCAGGTGCTCTTGTAGCCAGCCATGACCTCCTCCTTCTCCGTCGTTAAAAATTTCGGTGCCCAGGCTTCTCATGGCATGTAGTTCATGCGCTTTATAGGTAAGCTCCCGGATGGTATTGTACAATTTTACTTTTACCCCCTTGCGATGTGCTTCATCGATATAAGCTTTTTGTTGTTCCAGGTTGAAAAAAGGATAATTGATAAAAGGGTTAATCTCATTGGCATGATGAACATTGATGACTGTACCTCCATAAGCCAGGGCCGTGTCCACCGGCACATATTTGTGGACAAAACGGGTAGAAAAATGAGCTTTGGTATCAATTGTTTTAAATGGAGTAATTAGAAATCTAATGTTGTAGTAAAGCGTGTCACCTGCCTGCATAGTTCTCGGGCCAGAATAATTATCTACAATAACCTGCCCCCTTCTTTCTCTGAACTGGATTCCTCCTTTACCTTCATTACCCCATGAAGAAGGCAAAATCAAGGGTTTGTTGTGATAAAAATTGGTGTTTAGTGGACGCTCATAATTTTCATCTCTTAAGACATATTGCAATCCTTTATTGACACTGCCGAGCCAAAGACCTTCGTGATGAAAATTGATGTCCCAATTCCAGTCTATCTTTTTGGGTCGAAATCGACCTTTTTCTCCTAAGCCCAACATATATTCTGCCGCATCTTGATCATATGGAATACTAAGGATGGTATTTTCAAGATTAACATTGTTTTTGGAGATTAAACGGATGGTATAATTGAGCATTCCATCATATTCCAAACTGCCTTCGATTTCCTGGATAAAATTATCGGATTGGTTTTGAGCGGTCCAACTGACCTGACCATTGGAGGTATTGGTAAACTCGAACTCTTCGTTTTTCAAATCCTCTTTTTGCTTTTCGGTTCTTGTTATTTCAAAAGTTATAGGTGCAGCAATAATATCTTCTGCTTCCTCTTTTAAATAGGTCATTTCCTGAGGGAAAAAAGATTGGATGGCTTGCGGCAAGCCATTATCTCCCAATTTGACTTTCCGCCCCAAAACACTAAGATTTTTTCCTTGTACTTTTATGGGTATAAACGGAGGAACTATAAAATTCGCATCTGAACCTACCGTTGAATTAAGCCAGCGTAAGCGAGTCATATTTTCTGGCTGATCATCTCCTCTATTGGCGATGGTTTCGGCTTGGATGTTCAAAACCAGTTCTATCTTTTCTTCAGGCATTCCTGCTGGTCGGACAGATATGGTTGAGGTATAAACACCAGGCTTAGCCTCTTCTGGGATATCAACTCCAAACCAAAGAGCCTGAATAAAATCTTTTTTTACATTGAGTTCTTTGGTAAATGCCTGGCCATTGAGATCAATACCTTCTGTATTAAAACAAGTGATTAAATCGGCCTTGATGGTATTGTTTCCTGGCCCCACAAGATCTGTAAAACTGACTGCTACGGACGGAAGATCTTGCGAGGGAGAATACAAACCGATTTGGAAGGTAAAATATTCTCCTCTTTTGGCCTCGTCTTCTAAATCTTGCCTAAGATCCTGGCTAACCCAACGAAAGGGAAGATAATCCCGCATGACGATCGGATAATCTCGATATTCCGGGAAAAGGTAAATATCCTTTGGATTATTTTGGAGGAAAGATTCCACCTCTGATGCTTTTGCAATGATTTCCATTGGATAAAAACTATGGAAATCGTCGATTGACTGGGCACTAATTACTTCTGCTAGAGGAAGGTCTGAAATTTGGTTCTGATCCAAACTGTTCAGAGCATTTGCCTGCGATCCTTCTGTTTTTTTCAGGTAGGCCATTTTGGGGTAATACCCTCCTGTAGATTCGTGTGGCATGTAGTACACAAAATAGCGAGTTTGATTAGCTGCTGGTTTAAAAATCAGGTGCCCTTCTTCAGGGTTGCTTTTCAATATTCGCTTTTCGCTAATTTCTTGCCCGGTTTCAGCAATAGTGATGATAATGTCTTTTGACTCCGGATTAGCATCATGCCTGCGCCAGGGAAGGACTACCTGGACGATGTCATCACCTGCTTGTGTTTGTATTTCAAAACGATGGTTGCCATGAGTTTTAAAGGCTTTTCCATATTCTGGGTGGTCCCAATTACCAAAGGAATACTTGACGCCATTGATTTCGTAGGAGAGGGTTTTATGATCTAAATCAAGCGGTGAATTATTGCTTTTTTTGCAGGAATTGAAGAGAAAAAGGAGTGATAGAAGTAGGAGCGATAGATTTTTATGGTTCATTATTATGTAGGTTTTTCGTGAAGATAATGGTTTAGGTGGCGGTTGCAACCGCCACCAGCTTTGTTCAACGTGAACGTTGAACTCCGGGCACCCTAAAGGGTATTGCCCAAATTTTGATTTAGATTTTTAGAATATCTACTACTAATTTTAATTGATCACTGGCATTTTCAGGTAAATTATAAGAATCTTTGGAAAAGGCTTTTTTGATCCATTCTAAATCCTGGTTTTCTGGTGAATGGACTAATGCTGCATTAATCAATTCATTTGCTTTGACTTTCTGATTGTCTATTTTTAATAAAGCGGCTTGGAGAAGGAGATTAGGACCGTCAATTTTGTTAGGAGCTTGATGCCCTCTTACTAGATTAGCAAACTGTAGTGCTTTCTTTTTATCTTCTTTTTTATTGTATGCTTTGAAAAGAATAAAATGCTCCATCCTGTTATCTACCTCATAAGGTTTACCAACCCCTAGATTGCGAGGCCATAAACTTGCTTTTTGAGCAAAATTGATAGCGGTGGTATAATCTTTTTCTTTGTAAGCTTTTTGAGCTGCACGAATACATGCTTCATGAAAAACCTGCCGGCCTTCACGTGCTCCTTCAAAGGGAAGGATTTCATATTTTTCTAAAAAGGTAGCAGCTTTGGCAGCAGAACCCTCTTTGATGAGAGCTTTAGCATAAATCATCCCAAAAGCAGGCGATTCTTCCAGGAATTTTGCAGCAACATTAATGACTTGGATGTATTGTTTTTCTTCAAAGAGCCTTTTTGCATTAATCAGGTTTGCCCTCCAGTTTTGAGGTTCAAGGCGTACAGCTTTTTCATGGCATTGTTTTGCAAGATGTTTGTTTTCTGAAAATAAGTTTGCCTTTGCCAGATAAAATGGTACAAAATCAGGTTCATTTTGACAGGCAGAAAATAAAGCTCTGGCTTTTTCGGTTCGACCAATATTCCAGTAGATAAGTGCGGCGTAATATTTTAACTTCCAGCTTGTATTTTCTTCCATTAAAGATTCTAATAAGTGCAGCGTTTCTCTTCGGTGAGGAAAAACCATACTTGGCGAAATAGTAAGTGCTTTATTTAAATACTGTGCCTTATTTTTAGCTTCTAAATGCGCCAGCCATAAAAGTGAAATAGGTTGCTCTGATACCTTTTTAAAAATATTAATGGCCTCCTCTTTTTGCCCATAAGAATAATAAAGCAATGCCAATTCAAGATAAGTTTCATGAGACAGCTCATTGCTTATCAAAGATGCTAACTCATTAGATTGAGACCAAATATCTTTTTCATTGGCTAAAAATGGACTAGTAGGATCGATCTTTTGCAGAATCTCAAATGTAGCATTAGCACCCTTTTGATTATTCCCTAAGCGATGAATTATTGCCAGCATTTCCAAGGCTGAAGTATTAAGCGCATGATAGGCAAAAGCATCTTTACATAATCTTCTTGCTTCAAGAAAATTGCCTTCCTTCATGTACATTCTGGCAAGTGAGGTAAGGCCTGCATTCCGATAGGCTTGATTTTGGGCAGCGATTCCAAATCCACTTTTGGCATTGGCTGTTTTTTGCCAGTGCTCATTGATCAAACCAAAAAGATAATTGGCTTCTGGGTCATAGGTGTCGATAGCAAGAGATTTTAGAATCAGTTCATAGGCTTTCTCATACTCCATTTTCCTGTAAAAACTAAGTGCTAAACGATTCAAGGACGGGGCAAAAGCCGCTTCTTTTTCCAAGCTTTTTTGGTAAAAATGGTGTGCCTGCTGGTATTGCCGTTGTTTCTCATGCTCTAAACCGCGAGTAAATAGGCCGTAGGCAGATTCCCAATTAAAGTCGGGATTGGCCTTGAGGGGGCGATCAACAAAAAGATCTTTTGGGTGGGAAGAATAGTATAGCAATTGCTCACCTATCTGGAGCTGGAAATGGCGGTCAACTGGTATATCAACTGTTTTTGTAAAAAGTTCGAGTGGATTTAATACAATAGGCTCTTCAAAAATCAATTTACCTCCTTGAGTCAAGCTTATTTTGCTGTCAACTTTTTGCAAAGCACTGAACTTAATTTCAAGTTGTTCGCCTTTTCTGATGGTATTAAGAACACCATATTCCGAGGCCGCCACCATGCCTCCCGTTTTTTTCAAGGGAAACCAACGATCAATCATGTGATCCGAATCATGAGGTGAAAATTCACGATGTTTAAAAGGAGTAAAAGTGCTTCCTTCTGAGGCTTGGTTGAATAATTTTCCAGACTGGTATTCAACATATTGTCCATCATTATCTGTGAGCAGGTCTTCCCAGATCATTCCCTGGTCAGAAAGCCCCCAAATCCATATTTTTTTGCCGGGTTTATCATCATAGGCTCCAAGGTGGCCAAATCCAAAATCGTCTTCATGCCAATAGCCACCAAAAAAGTTGCTATATGCATTTAGTACATGATAAGACTTATAGGAGCCGAAATTATTTTTTTCATAGAAAGAGATGTTTCTGTCATTTTCTATTGGAAAAGATCCTAATTCGCCGTTGTGACCAATGTAAGCTGCACCGGGATAAATAAACTCAAGATTGCCTTTAGCTTTAGCGGCTGCATTCATCCAATGATAATAGGTTACGGGTAGATTGGTGTTATTTTGCCAGATGACTTCCGTTTCTACATATGCTTTGTCAGGATGAAGCCTAATGATGACATTCCATTTGGTGCGGGAAGGAAGGTCAATGGCCCCAACGATGCAGGATACGCTGCCATCCTCATGGGCTTTCGTGATGTAATCAACAGGGGTGGAGGCCGTCGGAATATGACCTATATCTCCAAAATTATATTCCAGTCCACCGGAGGTCCAGGGACCTCGCATGGCAATATCTCTAAATTTGACAACTTTATTGAAATATAGGAATTCTTTATCTGTTGATTTTTCTACGGCACCCCATATTTTTCCACCTATTTCTGGAGCGACAAATACTCTGATATAGTCGTTCTCCAAGACCACCATTTTCCATTCTTTTTCAATCCCTTTATTGCTGTATCCGTCAAAACGGAAATAGGGATAAATACGGCCCATAGTAGGAATGGGATCTGGCTGTGAAAAAGGGTAGGTGACCATTAGGCGGGTCTCCTCATAAATTTGTGCTTCTTGAGCGGGAAGAAAAGAAAAAAACAGAAAACTGAAGCTTGCGAGGCTAATAATGTATTTCATTTTTTTAAACTCAATTTAATGTGATCAGATGTTGGTCTTTTTAAAATGGACAGGTAGCTTTCATAATGCCAGAGTAGTAGAAAAGTATTACCAAGTAACATCATAGCCGTGATATAAGGAGTGCCCCTCATATTTAGGGCAACCGACACTAAAAATATATTGATGGTTACAGGCATGGCTAGTATAATGGAGGCGACGACTGTTCGATTCAAAAGCATCATAAGACCTACAATAATTTGGAAATAGCCAATAAAATTCCAGTAAAACCCCATTTCATGCATCACATTGAAGTAATGACCTACAGGATCTTCATCAGGGAGTATGGTGAATTTTACCCCTGGCATTTTTCTCAAACCGGAAATAATGAAAGTTAGGGCCATACCAATTCTTGCAGCCCAATAGAGTAGTTTGAATAGGAATGTTTCTCTCAGCTTATTGATGAAATTCATGGTTGGTCTTAATTAAAAGCTAGCTTAATAAATGACAATCTATATTTTGAAGTTACAAATAAATTATGGTTTGCTTGGGCGGTTACAAACCGCCCTAAACAGTTGCAAACCGTCCTAAACAGTTGCAAACTGCCCACAACGGAACAGACTTTTACTCCTACCTAAGCTTAATCTTCGGTAGGCAGGGACTTTCCACAGTTTTATCATCTCCACACTTCTTTGATTTTAAGAGCGAGGCTTTGATTTTCTGCACTATTTTTAGATGCCAGGCGAGCAAACATCCAATCTGCCAAACGCTTTGGGTCAAGGTTTGCTAATTGAGCTAGATGTTGGATGGTCTTTTTCGGTTGGGCAGCAAGTCTCGGTTTACAATTTAGCAGATGTTGGGTGAGATCGTAAGTAGGGTCTCCAATATAAGGTTTAAGGTCAATAACCAGCCATTCTCTTCGCTGGGCTTGCAAGATATTACCTGCGTGTAGATCAGTAGCTAGGAGGACATTTTGTTGAGTGCTTTCTACTAATTTTTCTTTAAGCTTACAAGCTTCTTTTGCTAGTTCAGGATTGGCAATATTGGAAAGATTCTCATAGGTTTCTTTATTCCACAGTTCAATCATCTGTGCAAGGGGCCGAAATTTTTCTGAGGAATGATCTGAATGCCAGATTTCGGGAAGTAGACTTGTAATAATTTCATCTTGTTTTGATTCTGGAAATTGACTTAATTGTGTTCCAGGCAGGCATCGTTCTAATAGCATTGTATTGGAAGCCTTGTCAAAATCCAGGAGCCGGACGGCAGGATGACCATTTAGGACTCTCAAACCTTCAATTTCGTGCATGGCCTCTTCATGCGGAAGACCGATTTTTAACACGGCTTTTTCACCAACATTGATCACACAAGGAGCGACATATGAACAGCTCGCATTTTCTGTAAATGGAGATTCTAATTGTAAGTTCCATTTTTTAATGGCCTGTTTGATAAGTGAGGGCAGGCTGTCTACCCAGTTCTGATTTTCAGGGTAATCTTGTCCTAGTTTTATCAAAAAATCCGGGATGTGCATGTTGATTAAATTAATCTTATTTCCTGCAAGTATAGCAATAAATTGCATTTTAACGCCGCTGATAAACGCTGAATTACACTGCTTTTCACTTACACTTTTACAGCGTATATCAGTGTTTACCAGTGGCAATACTAGCTATTAATTGTAGGACTTTCCCATTATTTTTAATCGCCTCATCGACCTTACGAAAAGAAGGATTCCCACTACCAAAATAACACACCAAAGAATAAAATGTAAATCGATTCCTGTTGTGCTAATCGGCACCCTATTAAATTGAGACCCCAGATCTGACCACCAAAAAGAAAAATTAAAAACATCCATAATGATATGACCAATAATTCCTGGAATTAAAGATCCAGAATAATAAGCCAAAGCGCCGAATAATGCACTAATGGCAAAAATATGGATGATAATAGGGCCTGACCAAGCTTGATGCAAATGAACCAGAACAAAAACAACAGAAGTAATCACAATAGCAACTAGCGGGCCATATTTTTTCTCTATTGGTCCTTGCATATAGCCTCTAAATCCAACCTCTTCACAAATACCAGCCACCATAGAAATCATGATTATAACCAGCCAGGCCATCCATATGGGTACTGTTTGAAGAAAACTGTATTCTGTGAGGAAGTTTTCGGCAGGAAATTGCATTAGACGAAAGGTGACTACCAGGCCAGATTGTTCTATCAAAACAATCAATAGTGCTCCTACTATGGCAATAGACCAGGTTTTGCTGGATAAATTGGTTTTTCGAAAATTTTCTCTTCGGAATGCTTTGGTGCTAACAGGGAATCCACCTCCACTAAAGTATTTGATAAATACCCATAACAAACCAAGCATTAGGATTATAGACCAGGGCATGGGGATAATTGTTGCTACTACCTGCCAGCTAACAATGCCCAGTGTGCTTATGACAAAGCCAAGCAAAACTGATCTTAAGATAAGCGGGATTTTTTTCCAGAGGCGTAATAATGGGTTTCGATTAACTTGTGTTTCCATTTTTTTGAATTTTGATTTTTAACCAAAACTCAGGACTTAATTAATGGAAGTCGACCGTTTTCAGGAAGACGGACGCTTATTTGGTAGTAGGTAGTGAGTAATGGGTATTGAGAATTTGACTCAATACAGTTTAGAAGCATTAGAAGTTAGTTTCAATTATTAAGAGACTTTTTGAATTCGGAGGGGGTTTGGTGAGTGAGCTTTTTAAACTCTTTATTGAAGGAAGATTTTGAATTGAAACCAGATTGGTACATGGCTTCCAGAATAGTCATTTTTGAATCGGATTGTCGAAGTATGTTTTTTACTTCTTCACAGCGATAAGAATTAACGAAGTCGAAAAAGTTTTTATTGAAACCCTGGTTTATGACTTGAGATAATACTTTAGGGCTGGTATTAAGTTGCTCTGCTAAATCCTTAATGGTAAGGCTTGGATTAAGAAAAGCTTTTTCCTTTTCCATAATTTCAATTAACTGGCTCTTGTATTTGGAAAACTCTTCAGTTTTCAAATTAGAACCGGAATATTTGGCCAATTCATTTTTTTGAATGCCAGAAAAAATTTGAGGTTGATTTAAGGCCTTTACCAATACTCGATTCACAAAATAAAAGGAAAAAACAAGCAAGACAATGAGAGAACTATAATGAATCAAAGTGTCACCAAAAATTGGAATGATGTTATGAATCATGGCAACCAATACAATTATAAAAAAGGCTCGAACCATAAAATTAAGCCAGTCGAGATTGATTTCATCTATAGAAGAAAATTTATGCTTTATAATCTTTCGGTATCGGGCAATGGTTTTCCAGGAGAACCATAAATATAGAAGCATATGTAAATAGACAACCAGGCTGACAATAAATATTTTGGCTGGGAGATCAAGCGTGAGAATTTTTGTCAGGGCCTCATTTTGAACTTCCTGGTCTACCAAGAAAAGCATGTAAACTAGATAGGAAGCAAAAGGTAGAAAAGCTAATAGGTGAATACCATCTTTCCATTTAAATTGAAAATCACTGTATACTACGCTCTGGACATAGAAGTAAAGTAGAGGGCCATACAAAAAGAAGAAGCTGTCATCGATAAGATGCATTGCTGCTATAGGAAGCTTAATTCCTGCGATCTGAAGGGTTAGATCAAAAAGATTTAAAGAAAACATTAAAAACACAAAACCTAAAAGAGCATTGCTTTGCCATTTCCCCTTTTTATGGGTAAATAGATATAATGCAACAAACAAAAACTGGAAGCCACCCAAAAAAGCTAATCCTACACTGAAATAATAACTCATTTTACCTCCATTAATTTGGCTTGCTTAGAGCGTTTTTTGGATTTTATTGAATTTGCTCCAATGCTGCAATCATTTTATGGGCTGAAGTTACAATTTTTCTGATTTTGCCCTCTCGATCAACAATGATATGTGTTGGGTATTCCCTAACATTAAGTACTTGATTCATGAATTTTGTTTGTTTCGGAATCACCGCATAACGAAAAGGTTTTTTTTCCAAAAAAAGCTTTAGGGCCTCACTATCATCCTGAGCCATGCTAATGAACAATACATCTTCCTGGCTTTTGTATTTTTTTACCAAGTTGTTTAATTGGGGAAATTCATATACACAAGCCTGGCAGCCGATAAACCAGGTTTTAAATACCAGGATGTTGCCTTTTGTATTTTCGTTGGTGTATAATTGGCCGTTTAAATCGGAAAAACTAAAGGCTGGGAAATCCTGCCCTTCCATGGTGAATTTTTCATAGCTTATGGCTGCCTGATTGGCCATTACCTTTCCAAAAACTTGTCGGGAAGATTTAGGCAGTTTAAATAATTGATAATAGGTATGGGAAGGGTTCTCCAGTTTTAATGGAATATAATCTCCTGTAATTAATTTTTGCAAAAAACGCCCCTTTTTAAGCACCTTATTATTGACATCAAGAGCGATAAAATCATCTGAAGAGAAATCAATATCGCGATGGTAGTAGGTCCACCATTTTTTAAAATCATTTTCAAAACTATCCATGCTGACATTAGGTTGACCATAATCGGTTTTTTCCGAACAAGAAATTAAAACCAGCATCAATAACAGCATCAAACCAAAGAGTGAGTTTTTCATTCGTTTAAAAAAGATTTATTCCTTAAGAATGGCTCCAATTGCCAGGGTCATCGCTATCATTGGGAGAGAGTCCGAGAATATCTCCCACAGTATCTACTCCTAACCCTACAACCGATCGATTTACATAATTAAAATAGCTGACAACCTGATTGATCTCCAATATTTCTCCTTCATTAAATCCAGCCTGTTTCAAAACCTCAATATCAGTTTTTGTAATACTAGGATGATCCAAAGTGAGCTTTTTGGCGTATTGGCAACCTGCCAATTCTCTGCCTTCAAAATAATCTTCTAGTTTATCTGCTTGTACTGTCTGGTAAAACTGTTGGGCTCGTGGATCGTCATTTACTAGGCGATGGAATCCCGCATAATGGTGCTCAAAACAATAGTCACATTTATTGAGATGGCTTACATATACTCCTAAAGCTTCCAGATACCATTTTGGAAGCTCGTTATTGGAACTATGTAAGACGCTTTTATAGAGGGTCATGTGCCCCACCAATGTATGAGGACGCAAACTGTGGATCAGCAATACATTGTCAATGTTATTATTGGGCCCTTTTACTCGATCATATATTTTTTTGAGCCGAGGGCCGGCCTCTTCGTAATTAATGGTTTTTATCCAACTCATGTCTTATTGGTTTAGAAGAAAATCTGTGTACTGGTATAGTACATTTCTGTTTGAAGAAAAAATAGACAAATCTATTCAAAACGCCAACTACCATGACTTGAATGAATTTGAATCATATTGAACAGAGGCATTTTTATTTTATCCAAAATATAAGTTCAAATTGATGAGCAAAATGAAAAAATATGAATCCGAAAATCACCATTTTGCTCCTCTGTACATTCGCAAGTACTATGGTTTGGGGGCAGGAAATCATCCCTTTGGATACCTCACATTGGCGAACCAGTAGGCAGGGCTCCTTTGTCGTTGAAAATTATAAAGGGAAAAACGCAGTTTATATCAAAGGAGGGTCTATAACGCTGAAAAACCGCACATTCCTAAATGGAACTATTGAATTTGATGTTTTCCTTAAGGAGGAACAAGCTTTTCCAGGAGTATACTTCCGTGCCGTAGGCCGAGATGCTGAACAGTTTTTCTTACGCCCACATCTTTCAGGAAAGCCAGATGCCAATCAGGCTGCTCCCCTGATTAAAGGGATAACTCCCTGGCAGCTTTATTTTGGCCCTAGATATTCTTTTCCATATAAATACAAATATGATGATTGGACACATGTGAAAGTGGTTGTCAATGGTGATCGGGCGCAGGCTTTTCTGGACCATTCAGAAAAACCCCACTTATCCTGGGATTTATATCATCCTGCCCAAGAAGGAGGCCTTGTCATCCGTGGAGGTGGTGCCTCTGGAATGCATATAGCCGATGTTATAGTCGATGAAAATGCTAGCGAATTAATCGATTTTAAAACTATCGAAAGAAAACCTATTGAAGGCTTAGTTAGGGAATGGGAAGTCTCTGATATGTTTGAAGAAAAATTATTGGCAGATCCCGCTAATCTTGCTCCCACTATTGAAAATAGAAAATGGGGAAGAAAAATCCAGGTGGAAGAAGGTACGGCTGCCAATATCTCAAGAGTGCAAACATTGTATGATGGCACTCCAGGTGAAACGGTCTTTGCAAGAATCAATATCACCTCCGATAGAGATCAAATTAAACTTTTCCACTTCGGATATAGTGATAGAGTGGTTGCCATTTTGAATGGAAAAGCCATTTACAAAGGCCAAAACCAATGGCGTTCTCGTGATTATCGATACCTCGGTACAGTAGGACTGTTTGATGCAGTCTACCTTAATTTGAAAAGAGGAGATAATACCTTGCTAATGGCCGTATCCGAAAATTTTGGCGGCTGGCTAATTACCGGAAAATTTGAAGATGAATCCGGAATAAAGATAAAATGAGTCGGAAATTATGTTAGTTTAGAGAGATGTCTTTTGGGCATCTCTTACTATATATAGCTGGTTGTTTATAGAGCATGCCCTCCTGAAACTTTAATAACCTGCCCTGTCACAAATGAAGCTTGTTCTGATGCTAAAAACAAGGTAAAGTCTGCAATGTCTTTAGGGTATCCCAATCTTTTAACAGGGATATCCGGTATTATCTTTTCTGCTAAATCTTCACTTATCCATCCCGTTTGAATAGGCCCTGGTGCAATGGTGTTTACGGTGATGCCATAAGTTCCCAATTCTACCGCCAAACTTCTGGTATAGGCTTCCATGGCAGCCTTGCTGGCACCATAGGAAATTTGACTTGGGAAAATCTGAGCACTATCTGTACTTATATTTATTATCCTGCCTTGCTTTTGGCCCTTGGCAATAAACCGTTTTGCGAAGGCACTAATTAACAGTATGGCCGCCTTAGTGTTGACTGTAAAATGTCTTTCAATGGTCAATGCCTGAGTAGTAAGGATGGTATCCGGCAACTCACAATGAGCTGCATTGTTTATTAAAATACTAACAGGGCCCAGGTTTTCTTCAGCAAAACGAATAATCTTTTCTGGCGATTGACTATCAGATAAGTCAGCTTCAAAAATTTCTGCTATTCCTCCTGCCTGGTTTATCTGCTTTTTTAATGAATTAGCTTCTTGTAGGCGTTTGTTTGCATTTTCTTTGATGGCACTCCCTTCAAAATGCACCTCTTCTTCCGGAGAGAAAGATGGATCTCCCAAATAATGGATTAGAATGATTACTCCCTGTTTGGCCAGAGATAATGCAATTTCTTTTCCAATACCATAATTAGCTCCGGTAATTACGGCCACTTTATTTTTTATACCCAGATTAATCATAATAAAATCATTAAAGAAGATAAATGATCCTCTTTCATTTGAAGGAATAGGGAATGGTAATAAAATGAAAACCTAAATCAAACAGAAATCATTCCCTAACTTAATAAACAAGTTGAATTTTGTAAATTCGATTCGATGAAAACCTATCTAAAATATGGGATTAGTATTAGCTTAATGTTATTCATCGGTTTGATGGCCTGTATGCATACAGATACGGAATCTAGTTCCCATCAAGGGTTAACTAAAAAGGACCTTCCAAATAGAATTGATTTCAACCTTCACATTAAGCCCATTCTTTCGGATCGTTGCTTTAAATGCCATGGGCCGGATGAGTCAAAAGTGGAAGCGGGATTGGCTTTTCATACTAAAGAAGCCGCTTTTGTAGCACTGGGCGAAAACGCAGATCGATTTGCAATTGTACCAGGAGATGCTCAAGCAAGCCACTTATTACAAAGGATTTATTCGGACGACTCTGACCAAATGATGCCTCCACCTGAAAGCAACCTTAGTTTGACCGAATATGAAAAAGAATTACTAAAACAATGGATTGTTCAGGGTGCTGAATGGAAGGAACATTGGGCTTTTCTTGTGCCTGTTCAGCCTGAGATCCCCAAAGTAGAGGCTAGTTTTAATGCCAATAATGAGATAGATCATTTTATTTTTTCGAAACTGAGTGAGCAAAACCTAAACCCTTCAGAACCTGCTTCTCCCGAAAAATTGATTAGAAGGTTGAGTTTTGATTTGCGAGGTTTGCCGCCTGAGCTGGAAGATATTCAATCCTTTCAAGAAAATCCTTCCGAGGATAATTACCAAAGAATTGTTGAAAAATACCTGGACTCCTGGGCTCATGCTGAGCGGATGTGTAATGAATGGCTTGACTTGGCAAGATATGCGGATACTCATGGTTATCAGGATGATTTGGAACGCATCATGTGGCCCTGGCGAGATTGGGTACTTCATGCTTTTAAAAAAAATATGCCTTATGATCAATTTGTGACCTGGCAGTTGGCTGGAGATCTATTGCCGGATGCTACTAAAGAACAAATCATTGCTACGGCTTTTAATAGAAATCATAAAATTACCCAGGAAGGAGGAGTGATTTCTGAAGAATATCGTTTGGAATATGTTACGGACAGGACCAATACTTTTGGGGCCGCCTTTTTGGGCCTTACTTTCGAGTGCGCTAAATGTCATGATCATAAATACGATCCTATTAGTCAAAGGGAGTATTTCCAAGTATTTGGCTATTTTAATAATGTTGATG
Organism: Saprospiraceae bacterium; assembly: GCA_028285545.1. GTDB lineage: Bacteria > Bacteroidota > Bacteroidia > Chitinophagales > Saprospiraceae > JANQPA01. The sequence goes on from JANQPA010000065.1 coordinate 16,785, forward strand.
AAGTAGGGCTGATTGAACCTTATGGAGCCATACCTGAGCCCTATATTACATTAAGTGACAAAGAAATGGAGGAAACCCTCCATTTTATCAATAATCTTGATTCTCTAAAAGAAATTCCTTTGATGGTCATGAAGGATTTGGAAAAGCCCAGAAAAACCCACATTCTCAATCGAGGGCTTTATGACCAACCTCAAGAAGAAGTCGAACCTCAAACACCAACCTTTGGCATTTTAGAAACTACCAATTACGATAAAACCCGCAAAGGTTTAGCTCAATGGCTTTTTAATGAGAAAAATCCGCTTACAGCTAGAGTGGTCGTCAATCGATTGTGGCAACAGATTTTTGGAAGAGGAATTGTCAGTACAGTAAATGATTTTGGCAATCAGGGGGCTTTACCCACGCATCCTGAACTTCTGGATTTTTTAGCAATTAAGCTAATGGAAGAAGGATGGGATGTACGTAAGATGATAAAATACATGGTCAGCTCATCTACTTATCGTCAATCAAGTAAGGCCAGCCCTCAACTTTTGGAAAAAGATCCCGAAAATAAGTGGTTGGCCAGGATTAGCTCTACTCGCTTGTCTGCTGAAATGATCCGTGATCATGCCTTAAGTATATCAGGTTTAATGGTTTCTGAGATCGGAGGACCAAGTGTCAAACCTTACCAGCCCGAAGGACTTTGGAATGAGGTGACGGGGGGCGGAGGAGGAACGACTGCCAAGTATGTCCAGGATGAGGGCAGTAAAAATTATCGGAGGAGCATGTATACTTTTTGGAAGCGAACGGTTCCTCCACCTAATATGATCACTTTTGATGCCCCTTCCCGAGATTTATGTACCGTAAAACGGGAAACAACCAGCACTCCCCTTCAAGCACTGGTTTTAATGAATGATCCACAGTTTTTGGAAACTTCCAGGGCTTTGGCTATTCGTGCGCTTGAAGAAAAGGAGGGTAAACCTTCTGAAGCCATCCAGTTTATGTTTAAGCTGGCCACTTCCCGATCAGCAGATAAAGAAGAATTGACTGTTTTAGTAGGCTTATTTGAAGAAGAGAGAAACAACTTTGAAGCCCATCCTGAAGAATTAGATGATTTTTTAGGGACTCAAAGTATAGCTAAGGCAAATGCAAAAGAACAAAGCACTTTAGCGGCAATGATTTATCTGGCCAACACCATTTTTAACCTGGATGAAACCATCAGAAAAGGATAACTATGAAAAATCCATTAGAAGAGCAGTCCTATTTAATGAACCGCAGAGCCTTTTTATCTAAAAGTAGTATTGGAATTGGTACGGCAGCCTTAGGAGGCTTGTTGGGAACCTCTATCTTTAGCTGTTCTTCTGATCCCGCTGAGGAAGTGATTTCCAGTACAGTTCAAGGAATGCTTTCCCGACCACATTTTGCTCCCAAAGCAAAAAGGGTAATTTATTTGTTTCAAAGTGGTGGCCCCTCTCAACTAGAGTTATTTGATTATAAGCCCTTGTTGGATAAAATGAGAGGAGAGGATCTTCCGGAATCCGTTAGAGATGGGCAGCGTTTAACAGGAATGTCTTCGGGGCAGGAATCTTTTCCTTTGGCAAACTCTCTGTTCAAATTTAAGCAATATGGAAATAGCGGAGCCTGGCTGAGTGACCTATTGCCTTACACTTCCAAGGTAGTGGATGAACTTTGCATTGTTCGATCCATGCATACCGAAGCTATTAACCATGACCCTGCCATTACTTTTTTTCAAACAGGATCACAGCAGGCGGGCCGCCCTTCCATGGGATCTTGGTTGAGCTATGGCTTGGGAAGTGAAAACTCAAATTTACCAGCTTTCTGCGTATTGCTTTCCAGAGGTACCGGACGTCCATTTGGGCAACCTCTATATTCCAGGTTGTGGGGAAATGGGTTTTTACACTCCTTACATCAGGGGGTTCAATTCAGATCTGGGAAAGATCCGGTCCTTTTTCTCAATGACCCAAAAGGAATGAGTAAGATGAGCCGTCGGAAAATGTTGGATAGGGTAGCTCTGCTCAATCAAAAGCAATATGAAGAAATAGGGGATCCCGAAATTCAAAGTCGTATTTCTCAATACGAGATGGCTTATAAAATGCAGACATCTGTACCTGAATTGATGGATATTACAAAAGAATCCGATTATATCTATCAAATGTATGGACCAGATGCAGCTACTCCGGGTACTTTTGCCGCTAATTGTTTGCTGGCAAGACGACTGGCTGAAAAGGGCGTTCGATTCGTACAATTATATCATATGGGCTGGGATCAGCATGATAATCTTCCAGGTCAGATAAAAAACCAGGCAAAAGATGTAGATCAAGCTTCAGCAGCTCTTATCATGGATTTAAAACAAAGGGGAATGCTGGAAGACACTCTGGTTGTTTGGGGAGGTGAATTTGGACGAACCAATTACTCTCAAGGGGCTTTAACGGATAAAAATTATGGCCGGGATCACCACCCACGCTGTTTCTCTATTTGGATGGCAGGAGGAGGTATTAAGCCGGGCATTGTATATGGTGAAACGGATGAATTTGGATATAATATTGTTAAAGATCCTGTCCATGTTCATGATTTTCAAGCTACCCTCCTTCATTTATTGGGAATTGACCATGAAAAATTAACCTATAAGTATCAAGGACGAAGATTCAGGCTGACGGATGTTTTTGGAGAAGTGGTACCTGGGATACTTGCTTAATAATAATGTTTTGAAACGAAGGACCTTTATTGAAAATCTTTCCCTGGGAGCCATAGGCTTTATTAGTGCTCCTGCTTTTTCTTTTGACAACATCAAGATTTTAAAAGATCTAATCGTAGGGCACAATTCGCATAAATATAAAGTTGATCTAAACTGGGGCGCACTCAACAGCGATTTTTATCCAGTTAATGATTGTCATGAGATGGTCCAGGATTCCAAAGGGCGAATTCTGTTATTAACCAACCATACCCATAATAACGTCATTGTTTATGATAAGAAAGGAAAGTTAATCGAAGTATGGGGAACAGAATATCCTGGGGCACATGGATTGACGCTTTCCAATGAAAACGGGGAAGATTTTCTTTACATAGCAGACAATAGCAGACATGAAGTAATTAAAACTACTATTGATGGGCAAGAGCTTATGACCCTAGGCTATCCCAAAGAAAGTGGTAAATATGAAAAGGCAGAACAATACATCCCCACTGAAACGGCCATCGCTCCCAATGGTGATATTTATGTGGCGGATGGTTATGGTTTGCAATATATCCTGCACTATAATTTTAAAGGAGAACTGCTCAATGTTTTTGGTGGTAGAGGAGATGGAGAAGAACATTTTGATAATGCGCATGGTATTTGTATTGACCAAAGATCAGGTACACCTAGCCTTTTAATCACTGCCCGCATGCAAAATAAACTTAAGCGATTTAATTTAGATGGAGAATATATTGAATCTCTAGATTTGCCTGGGGCTTATATTTGTAGACCTGTGATTCATAATAAGCATGTGTTTTTAGCTACCATCTGGTCTGGAGATGGAAGCCAGAATACTGGATTTGTTTCTATACTCGATGAAAAAAACCAGTTGATTTCTGCTCCCGGGGGTACTGAACCGAAGTATGTAAGTGGAAAATTAAAGCCCATGCGACAAGCCATAAATTTATTTAAGCACCCTCATGACGTCTGTGTTGACGAAGATGAGAACCTGTATGTGGCACAATGGAATGCGGGCAAAACTTATCCCATAAAATTGTATCGCGTATGATAAGAGGACTGGTGTTCGTTTTTGTTATCTGGGCAACCTCTTGCAGTACTTCGGGCCATTCATCTAGTATGAGTGAAAATATCTCCTTTGCTCAGGCGGAAGCTTTTCAATTATCTACACCTCAATTAATGATTGACTCCATTTTATTTGTGGAAAACGCAGAGGTGTATCTGGATTTAGATGTAGAAGGAGTAGAATTATTCTATACCCTTGATGGGGCTGCGGTCAGTAAGAAAAGTAAAAAATATATAGGTCCTCTTGAAATTGATGCCAGCACTGAGTTGAAAGTTAAGGCTTTTCACCCTGAATATTTGCCTAGTAAAGAAGTCTTGCAAAAGGTATTTAAAGTCAAAGCCCTGAAAAAAGGAATGAAGATTCATTTGCAAACGCAAGCCAACAAAAATTATCCTGGGGAAGGCGAAAAATCCCTTCAGGATCTAAAAAAAGGAACGCTTAATTTCAGAGAGGGAAAGGCCTGGTCAGGATTTCAAGCAGAAGAGGTTTTAATTGATATTGATTTAGAAAAAGGATTGGATGTAGAAAGGCTGTACCTTAGTGTTTTGGAAGATCATGGTTCCTGGATTTTTTCGCCACATCGATTGGAGTTGTATGAAGACAAAAAGCTGCTGGCTTTTTCAGAATATAAAAAGCCGGAGCAGGCGCAGCCATCGGAAATCAAATTTCTTTATCTTGATGTGCCTCCAAAAAAGGGCAGTCACCTTCGTTTAAAGATTATTCCTTTTAGCGAAATTCCATCTTGGCATCCTGGGGTGGGAACAAAGCCCTGGTTTTTTATGGATGAATTATTTTTTGAATAAAAAGTAAAGGATTTTTTTGATGGATGCTTCCCCGCGCCGCGGGGAAGCATCCATCAAATCTTAAATTATGTTTATTATAGGGAAATTACATCCACTTTTAGTCCATCTACCCATTGGCTTTATGCTGGCCTCTTTCCTGTTGGAAATCTATGATCGGCGTTCTGGTAAAGTGGAATTGAAGCCGGCCATTGCTTTTATGCTTTTGTTTACAGCATTGAGTGCTGTGGCTAGTTCAATTAGTGGTTGGTGGATACCTAAAGAAGGTGCCTATGATGAATCATTGGTAAACACTCATTTTTGGTGGGCTATAAGTTTGACGGGAGGGAGTATTGCCCTCTGGATTTTGAATAAATTACAAACAAGAAGCTTTCCTCAAAAAATCTACTTCCCTTTTTTTATCGTCAATATTGTCGCCTTGGGAATTACAGGACATTATGGTGGGAGCCTGACTCATGGGAGTAATTATCTTTTTGAAAAAGAAACAAGCAAGCTAGTTCAAGTGGAAGATGTGGATCAACTAATGGTTTATGAAGATATTATTCAGCCTATCTTTAAAAAGAAATGTTTTAGTTGCCACAATGGAAATAAACAGAAGGGAAAGTTGGATATGTCCTACTTAGATGGTTTAAAAAAAGGTGGGGAGACTGGGCCTTTATTTCTTGCCGGGAGAACTGATGAAAGTTTAATACTAAAAAGAATAAATCTTCCCAAATCGGATGAAGAACATATGCCTCCCGATGGAAAATCTCAATTAAGCTTCGATGAAATTAATCTTATTCATTGGTGGATAAAAGAAGGTGCTAATTTTGAGGCAAAAGCTGGAAATTTAAACAAAGATGATCTAGTCATCAACGCTCTTGATAAATATCGACTTAATGAACAGGGAATTTCATGGCAAAAAATAAAGCCTAAATCAGAATCCGATTTACAGGGACTTCGAAGGAATGGTATTTTAGTTCAGCGATTATCGGAAGAAAATCCTCTGTTAAGCATAAGTTTGACTTATGATACCTTGATTTCTAAGCAAAAATTAAAGCGTTTATCAAGGTTCAAAAAGCATATTAATCAGCTGAACCTTTCTTTTAGCTCTGTAAGCAATGAGATGTTAGAGACGATCAAATCTTTCGAAAATCTACAAAAATTAGATTTGCAAGGAACGGCTATTAGTCAAGCCGGTATTCAGGAGATAAGGACCTTAAAAAATATCGAAATTCTGAATTTGTATGGTACCCAGGTTGATGATAACTGCTTGGATATTTTAACCAAAATGAAAACCTTAAAAAAGGTGTTTTTGTGGGGTACAAAAGTAAGTGATGCAGGAGTACAAAAATTTATTGCTTCCAGGCCTGAGGTAGAAGTAAATTATAAAATTTCTGAAGATCTATTCGAACCAATCACCTTAAAACCTCCACTCATTACAGCAGCCAAGGATTTATTTAAAGACACTCTTTCTGTCCAGTTTGAATATAGTTTTAAAAATGTAAACCTTTATTACACTTTAGATGGTTCCGATCCAGATACCACATCTCTGATATATGATCAATCCATTTTATTAGATACAACTGTTTTAATAAGAGTCTTTGCCCACAAGCCGGGCTGGTATGCCAGCGAAGTGGCAGAGCGTTTGTTTATCCAAACTCGCTTCGAGGTTGCTAATGTCAGTTTGTCAAAAGCACCAGATGATAAATATAAGAGTAAAGGGGCCAACAGTTTAAAGGATCATATCAGAGGCACTTTTTTATATTCTGACGGAACCTGGTTAGGATATCAAAAGTCACATTTAACTGTTACCATGGATTTAGGAAGTGAAGAGGACATTTCTTCCTTAGTGGTGGGAGCTTTGGAAGACCCTAATAATTTTATTTTTTATCCTAAATCTATTTCTGTTTCTACTTCATTGGATGGAAAAGATTTTCAAAAGGCAGTCAGCAAAAAATACCAGACCAATAATGAAGTAAGTGCTCCGGAAACCAACAATTTTATTCTCCTTTTTGAAAAAACTGAAGCTCGTTATGTTCAAGTCTTTATTGAAAGTCAATTGGTGAATCCGGAATGGCATCCGTTTCCTGGTAGGGCTTGCTGGTTGTTTATTGATGAAGTTTATGTGAATTAAATGGTTTAATCTTTAAAGAAGTAAATAGAAGTAAATAGAAGTATATGGAAATAATGTAGAAGTATGTTGTTTTTTAGAGGAGACAATATACTTCTACTATGCTTCATCCCGCAGAAGCGGGATTTATATCAACTTTACTTCACTTGATTTTTATAGGACTTAATTTGATCCTCTTGCCGAATAAAGGTTTGGATTTTTACTTTCTTCAAGAGCTGCTTTATTTTTTGATTGTTTTGTTAGATGGACTTCAAGAAACTGTAGCAGGTGCCTGGCCATGTGGTGATAGCTGTCAACAATAAGAGCCTGATCTGTTTCATTCATATCTGGATTGGGAGGGAATAAATCGACGTTCAGATTCATGAATTTGATGTGTCTAAGCTTGAGGAATTTCAGATGATACTTTTCAGCTTTCATTTTGTTGTAGTGGGTGAAATTATCATCTGGAAGATCCTCCCAATGCTTAGGAAGAGGCAATTTTGATTCATAAAAAACATAAGGCACGGTAGCTTTGTCGATGTTGTAGAATTCAGAGCCTGAAATAGCCTCAAACATTCTGGGGGTACGAAGAGCACCGTCGATGTCTACTACCGCCTTAATCCGCTTATCTTTCATTTGTGCTAATGCGGCAGCTGCTCCACCCCAGCTGAAACCAATAGCCGCAATTCGTTTTTTATCAATCTGATCAGAATGATTTTTCAGCATATAATTCAATAAAAAAAGTATGTCTTTCATTTGTGCTTCCGCTCCAGCGGCAGACATTTCCATTTTGCGGGATTTAGGACCTACACAAGGACTGGATACAACTATAAATCCATGGCTGGCTAGATATTCTGCTAGTTTGATGTTTTCGTGAGGCCTGGAATTAAAACTAGGAGCATATAGCAGGAGGGGGTGCTTTTTTCCGTCAGGCTCAGCTTGTAAATAAGTTCCGGTTTCGGTATTTAAAAACTGAGCTAACCTCTCTTCAGAAGAACCCCAATTGATAAATCTCTTTTTGAAATACTCTATGTTGGCATTTTGGAGTGTCTTATCTGGAAACTGAATCATGAGGCCATTATCATAATGGGCGAAATAACCCTGATTTTTTATCTTTTTTTCGCCTTTAGCAGAAGGATACCAAATGCTAATTTGAATTGGGCGATTTCCAGAAGTATTATTTTCAAGGCTCACTTCTCTGCTATCATCAGACAAATACTTGATCGTAAAGCCTACTGGGAAATTTCCTTTCTTAAGATTGACTGCCATATGATCCTGTGCCAGGCAGTCATTAATCACTAAAGTCAATAAAAAAGGAAGCATTAATTTTAAAGAATGCATACTCGTATTGATTTAATTATTGTTATAGTTCCGGTCAATATTAGTATTGCAGACCTTGAAATTATTATGCTCAAATCAATTTGTGATGAAATGTAGCCTTTTGACTATGAGAGGTAAGATATAATCAATGACTTAAGAGGCTTATTTTCAAAAACTTTCTTTTTTTAGTGTAAAATTTAAAAGTGATGATTGAAGCTATTAATAAACCTTTCCTTCCGCTTTCATCCGAGCCATTAGATAGAAGACAGAAAATAATTTACCTATTTATTATCTTAAATGTTATCGGTATTATTCATTTTGGGGGGCTATCTATGAGACAGCTCTACCCCGGAGTCGTCCAAAGTATTGATATTACCGTACTGGGTAAACTACTCATTACCTATAACATTTGGGCTATAAGCGCTATTCCTATCATATATATTTTTGGAAAAAAACGCTTGCACGCCTACCAACAATTAGGTTGTTTTCTCTTTTTAGCTTCAGTAAACAGTTTAGCCTGGGCCATTCTTCAACATCAGGGACTAGAGGAAATTTTAAAGGGCACATTTGTGAATTTCACAGGCTTGGTACACGTAAATGCTTTGTTTTATTTAGCATTATTAAGCTTTTTTTATGAAAAACCAGAAAGAACCGAAAACGAATTGGTTAAAGAAGAATTATTGATCAAAACCAAACAAGGATACCATCGGTTGATCAAAGAAGAAATTGAATCCATTAAGGCAGAGCAGAACTACATTTTTATCCACACCAAACAATACCAAAAAGGATTACTGCTCAGAATGAAAATTAGTGACATCGAAAAATTACTGCTACAGGATGCCACCTTTTTTAGAATACATCGATCTTACATTATTAATTTAAAAAACATAATAGCGATTGAAGCTTCTCCTAATGGAGTTGATCATTTTTGTATCACCAAAAATAAAGACCAACTCCCCATTAGCCGGAGCAAGAAAAGGGAGCTGATTTATCGTTGGAAAGAGATTTGATTTTTTTCTATTTCAGTTTATGATACAACCAAACTGCTATTCGCTCAGCCATATCCGGATGATGCTCTAAAATTCTACTAGCATGATAGGTTCCTGCAACAGAAAGAATCTCAACCGTTTGTGTCCTCTCATGCATTAATTGAGTGACTTCCTTTAAATGACGCTCATTATTGGAGGAAACAAAAAGCCAGGCTGCACCGCTTTCATCCATGCTCGCAATAGATTCATCACTTAGAGATCCAGGGGAAAGTTCTACATAGGCTTTAGCAAAGCCGCTGAGTCGCCCAGCTTCTGCCATTTCTTCTCCGCTATAGCTGCCGCCTACCAGGCCAATTGCAGTAGAATCAAGAGCACTATGATTTTTTAGATAGGACATGACTGCAATAACATCTTGTTCTGAATCCCAAATCATTGGACTTCTAGGTACTTCTCCCGGAATGAATTCGTCCAGATTGGTGCTTTCACCATGTCCTCGTAAGTCTAATCGTAAAGACGCAATATTTCGATCTGCCAAATGGGCCGCCAATTCCGCATAAGCATGCCGGTTGCCTGCTGCTCTGTTCAGCATTAAAACAACTGGGAGAGGGGTTTCAGAAATTGGTAAATTTAAGTCGCCCACTAACTCCCAGCCATCATTATTAATTATGACTCTAGTTTCATTGTAGGAGTCATTCGCATGTGTTTCGTTAGGAGTACTATTTGACCTGGTGTCTTCGTTTTTTGCTGAATTATTACACCCAATAGCCAGAGTTGTGATAAGAATAAAGCAGATAAACTTTTTTTTCTCCATTTTAATTCCGGGTTTAAAGAGTTTCTAATTGATTTCATGAAAAACTACTTTAAAGTTTAGTTAATCAGAATGAACGGAGAAAGGGGAAAATGGACAATAAGAAGTAAAATTTGGTAAAAGGCAGAAATAAACCCCGACAAGGATATCTTTACCTATCATATGACCCGAATATTCCCTCCATCAATAGGCAATTGAGCACCCGTGATTTTGGAAAATAAAGGCCCTAGCATAGCTACCGCCATATTGGCTACATCCTTAGAGGTTACTTCCGCTTTTAGAACATTATTGGTTTTGTATTCCTGAACGGTCAGCCCGTAATGTTTCGCCCTGCTTTTTAATAATTCTTCTGACCAAAGAGCTGTATCATAAACAGCATTAGGATGTAAAATATTGACACGAATACCTTTGCCTCCCAATTCCAAAGCCGCAATTCTGCCTAATTGGGTCAGGCCTGCCTTGGCAACAGAATAGGCTGATGCTCCTGGGCCAGGTGCATATACATTTTTTGAACCGATTATGACAACTGCTGGATCGAAGCCTAATTCGAGGTAAGGCAGACATTGTTGTAAAAGTTGCTGGTGGCTTGTCATATTAATGTTTAGACTTTTTTCCCATAGCTTGTTATCCATTTCGGCAATTGTTGAGCTTTTTGGGAAAATTCCGGCATTGGTTATTAGCAGGTCGAGGCCTCCAAAATGCATAATCGTTTGTTTAAGACTACGACTTATTTCTTTTGTTTTACTAATATCACATTGTAGACCTAGCACTTCTTTTTGTGGAAAAATAGAGTTGATTTTTTTGTCTATATCAAGAGCGGCCACTACTGCTCCTTCCTCTACTAAACTTTCTACACAGGCCTTTCCAATTCCGCTGGCTGCTCCAGTAACCAGGGCCACTTTGCCCTGCATGGTTTTTTTTGCTTTTGCTTTTTTTAGTTTGGCCTGTTCCAGACTCCAGTATTCCATTTCGAAAAGGTCTTTTTTGCCAAGTGCTTTCCAGCCTCCGAGATGTTCTGCCTGGCAGATGGCCTTTTTAGTATGAGCAGTGATGTCCTCAATGATTTTTACCGCTTTCATGGAAGGGCCAAAAGAAACACTTCCCATCCCCGGAAGGATGCCCCACCGAGGGGCAGGATCTAACTGTTGTTCACCAGAATTGTATTTCTCAAAATATTCCTCATATTGCTTTTTGAAGGTATTTAGGTTTTTCTGATGATTTTTTGTGAAAAATATGGGAGTTCTTTTTGTTCGAATGATGTGGTCAGGAGTTAAGGGGCCTCGGTTGCTTATTTTTTTTGCATCGTTTAGATTGCTAAAAGCAACAGATTCTGGAGAATGATCCAGCTTAGAAAGGATGGGGGCGCCCCACATTTGAGAAACCTCTCTACGAATCTGTGCTAATTTCAGAGTGTCTACCCTAGGTTTCTTTTTGGTGCGGGGAAAGGTAGCTCCTGATTTTTTAAGATAATCCTCTGCCATGGATACAATAAGGATCATTTTTTCATAACTAAATCTGGGATCATGATCAAAAGTAAATACTCCATGGTTCATCAGGACCATTCCATCCAACTGACTCCAATCAAGCCCTTTTGTTTGTTCATAGATGGCTTTTGCCAAGATAAATCCGGGCATCACATAAGGAACAATCAGCATATTCGGGCCATAGAGGTCTCGGATTTTTTGTTCTCCACCAGGAGTATTGCTAATGGTGACCACTGCATCCGCATGGGTATGATCGACAAAAGTAAATGGGATAATTCCATGAAGAATAGCTTCTACAGAGGGGTTGGGTGCCGAAGGATTGGTCAGAGCCATTCTTTGGTATTTCACCATATCCATATCGCTCAGCGTATCCAATTCGGCTAATCTGTGCAGTGCCTTTAGTTTGACGGGAGAGAAGCCTGCTTCTTCAATAGTTGCCAGATCCCATCCAGAGCCTTTGACGTAAAGTAGTTCTTCGGTTTCACCAAAGATGTTTTTTTCTTTGATTTTTACGGAGGTATTGCCTCCGCCATGAAGAACAAGATCTTCTTCTTTGCCGAGCAAGCAGGAGGTATATACTCTTAACTTTAAAAGATCGCCCTTACATTTTTTTGCCTCTTTGCTGTTCCAGGAACTCTTCATCAGTGGTTTCGATTTTTGATAATTTCTATGATAAAAGATTCAATATAGTAAGAAATCAGTTCCTGAAAATATAAAATAGTAATTCTGCTGCCATCCGGCAGCAGAATTACTATTTTATATACCTTTTGATAATTCGCCTATCTTTGGTTAGGCTTCATTTTTCTCCACTGAGTATGATTGTATTGATTGTGGACGTTTGGGTTAAAGTTTAAATCATTTGAGCCAATAATATCACCCTGAGAGTTGATGTAATAATTCTGATAACCGGATTGAACTTGCATGTTTCTGTTATCCCAAGGGTTGGTTACTGTATATTCTTGATGGATGGCATTGATTTCCTTATTTCTCATGCGATCCTGCATATCTGATCTGCTCCAATATCCTCGCATACTCATATCACTGATCTCATTGGATGTAGAAGTGTGGCTTCTTTGTGTAGCCTGGAAAGCGGCTTCATTGCTTCTCATTCGGGCATTATGTGCGGCTCTGCTTTGGTCTAACCTGGCTTGTGATTCTCTGTCCATTCTGTTTAAATCAGCGGCATGAGCCATTGCAGTATTGCGATCTACCTGGAAGTTTGCCTGAGCATATAGATAGGTGTCTTTTGCTTTGTCAAAAAATTGAGCAGGAGCTTCCAATTCTGCAAGACCTATTGACCAGCAGCTGGCACCTTGAGAATGCATGATAACCTGGGTCATTAAAATCAAGGACTTACTACCGTTTGGTTGTAGCCATTCCGAGGCCAAAACATTAAAAGACTGAACTCTGGAACGATTTAGAGCCGATTGCATCAATTGCTGACTTCTTTGGGCTATTTGTTGCAAAGGATATGTTTTTATGAGCTTACCTCCTTGCTGTTGGATAGCTGGAACAATACGTTGTTGGAATATAGTATTCATCGGAACAGGATTAGCTACTTGCATACCAGCCATTTGTGCGGTGTAAGGATCGACATTGAAATAATAAACCTCAGATGGCATTGAATTGACCATGATTCCATTAGGTCCTTGGAAACCACTATTTGTTTGTCTCCAACTAACAGGTAAAGGTAGGTAAGAAACAATACGACCTGTTTTAGGATCCCTCATAGGCTTCATTTCAATTTGACCATTATTTCCACCAGATTGGTATCCATTTGAACCTTTAGATTGATAATTGTAATTTGAACCTTGTTGGGCATTATTATTGCCGGAGATAAAAAGACTAAGAAAAAGACCCATTGCGATTATTTTAAAGTAATTCATAACTATTTTTTTAAATCTTGTGAAGTGATTTTTACTATATATCGCAGGAAATAAAAAAGGTCATCAAGGAATTGAAAAAAAAAATTACTAGGGAGGGGCAAAAGAAAGTTATAATGGGGAAAGTGTGATTCCTAATGCGGAATTAAATCGCAAAACCAAAAGCCCATATTGATTGATGTTTTTGAGTCTTTTTCATCTTTTGGACTTTTATACTCACGATATACTTTTTCGCCTACTGTAAAGTTTATTGGCTTGTTGAAGAGGGGCCCATCAAAACAAAAGGTGTGAAATTCTCCATTTTCACCGCAAGGGTCTACATTGCCGGGCAGATCTTGCAGGAAGTTTTCGTCAATTTCTCTGCCCACGAATGAGGAATCTAATAAGTCAGCCTTAATGCAAATAACGATTGCCCGAAATCCCAGATCCAAAAACTCATGAATTAAATCTCTTGTATTTTTTTTCCAAAGCGGAAAGCAGCATTGGATGTTAAATGAAGCCAATTGTTTTTCTCGAAATTCACGTAGGTCTTCTAAAAAGATATCTCCAAAGCCGGCATGAGTGTATCCTTCTCTTTTTAAATCAGCAAGTAATCCTTCCATTTTGTTGTTGTAAACCTCCATGGAGGGCTGTTCTGGTAGCTCAAGAGTAGTAAGGGGAAGGCCAATTGCCTGAACTTGCTGTACCAACAATTCTCTTCTCAAACCATGCATGGATACTCGATTATGATGAGCATTGACGGTAGTGATTAGCTTGTCAACCGGGTATTGAGTCTCATTCTGAAGATGATAAAGGGCCAGAGACGCATCTTTTCCCGTGCTCCAGTTAAAATAGGTTTTAGGTTTTTTCATCTAGATTCTATTTTTTCAACATCAGTCCTGCAATGCCATAAATGATTTCTTGCCTGAAATCATCCTTGTAATCACAGTTGGCTAAGACTACCAGCCCAATTTTTTCCTCCGGAATCATCATCAAAAAACTTCTAAAACCACGATCACCACCAAAATGGCCAACTGCTTTTTTTTCCCGAAAATCATAAAGCTGAAATCCCAGCCCAATTCGTTCATAATTAGGAAAGGAGGGTAAGATCATACTATTGTAATCGATGGGTTTGTTTTCAGAATTTAATGTTTTAAAAAAGTGAATCATCCAGACACTTAAATCCTTTGTAGAAGCATTTAATGTACTGCTGGCAGCATGCTCTCTGGAATAAGGGTAAACTTCCCTTTCATATATTTTAGCACTTAACCTGTTTTTGGAATGAGGCCTTATTCTTAATGAATCAGGGATTTTGAAATATCTAAAATCACTGTGCAACATACCCGCAGGAGTCAAAATGTCCTGCTGTAGGTAATCTTCAAATGGCAGATTTGTCGTTTTTTCAATAATAAAACCAAGGATATTATAGCCCAAATTGCTATAGGAATATTTTTCTGATGGTGCTGATTCGAGTTTAATATCCAAATCCTCAATATACTCTTTTAAGCTATTATCAGATTGGTTGTTATTGGCCCAATGATAGTTTCGGATATCTGGTAAACCGGATGTGCTGTTTAATAGATTTTTTAAAGTGATTGCTCTTACTCTTTCATCACTAAATTTCAATTCAGGGATCAGATCCACCATTTTATCTTCCAGAGATAAGGATTCTTCTTTTACTAATTTCATGACAGCAGAGGCTGTAAAAAGTTTGCTTAGGGAAGCAGTATGGAAAATGCTGTTTTCGGTAACTGCTTCATTAGAGTTGATGCTTTTCAGGCCATAACCTTGAGTATAAATGACAGATGATCCCTGGACAACACCTATTGACAGGCCAGGGATTTCATATTCGTTCATTTTAGAGATTATAATGGAATCAACTTTGGCTTGAAAACTTGAATTATTAGCTCTTGGGCTTATCTTTTGAAAAGCCACATTCTGCTGGCATGAATTGAATGAGAATATGATAAGAATAAGAGATAGAATTCCAGATCTCATAAGATTAGTTGGCTTTCAGGAAAAAGTTTTCATACTTTCTACTAGTAGATCTACATCTTCTAAATTATTATAAAAGTGAATGCCCAGTCGTAGGCCTTTTCTATAGGAGCAAACTACCTGATGCTGCTTTAAATGTTGAACCATTTCTTTGGGTGCATCAACAGATAAAATTCCAGATTCCAAATGAGGATTTAGGCTGGTGATAACATCAAAGGCCGTTTCATTGGCAATTCGTTCTCTAGCGTAGGTTTTTACTTTGTTGATTTGGTCTTGAATATTATCAAAACCAATTTTGGAATGCTCTTTTACCTGAAATTCCAGACTTCGGAAGGCGACCAGGTCCTGATGCCCAGGTTCAAAGAATTCCCCTATGCTAGGCTCCCCACGCATACCAGCGTTTTTGTAAGTATTGTAACCTCTGGCTTTAGAACTAAGCATGGGTTCCAGTTGCTCACTAATGAACATAACTCCGCTTCCGTAGCCAGCACATAGCCATTTGAAGGCACTGGTCACAAATAAATCAATACCGCTTTCCTGAAAATTAAAAGAACAAATACCAAAAAACTGAGTAGCATCCACCATAAGGAGTATTTCCGGGCATTGCTCCTTGATTGCCCTGAAAGTTTGTGGGGCAATAATCTCACCATTAGAATACTGGACAGCACTTACAGCCAAAATATTGATTTGATTAGCCTGGATGTGATCAATCAGTTCTTCAGCAGTATAAGCTTTATTGGGAATGCTGATCATTTCGAAACCACGACTGTCATATGGCCAGACGATAGAAGGAAAATCATAGTCAAAATGCAGGACCCGTTTATCTTTTTCCATGGCTTCTAAAACCATATTGATACCATGGGAGCAACTGGGTATTAGGGCTGTTCTATCCACATGGGCACCAAATACATTAGCTACCGTGGCCTTTATTTCATTCATTTCATCATAAACATCATCTCTAAACAGGCTAGCCCTTTCCTGAAAACCTTCATCTAATTGCCTTCGATAGGCCACTAGGGTTTTTGAAAATAATCCGGAAGAGCAGGAATTGAAATAGCTGAAATTTTCCAATGCAGGGTACTGGTGGCGTATATTATCCATTTCCATTAAAATCGGGCATTAGATTTTCTTCTCAAAATTGTAAGACACTAAAACCAATACTATAGCAAATAGAGCAGGCATTGCTCCTCCATCATTTGCTACAAAGTGAGCAGTAGTAGCAAGGACGAAATCAAAGAAAAATCCGGCATAGGCCCATTCTTTTAAGGTTTGGGATTTTTTTGTCCAGATGGCAACCAAGCCTAAAATTTTCGCGATAGCTAAGGGGTATATAATGTGAGTAGGATATCCTAAACTGGTAAAAGTTTCACTTACCATTTGATTGTTAAAAAAATACATTCCGGCCGACATCAACATTAAGGCAGTTAACAAGCCTGTGGATATCAAATAAATTAGTCTATTTCTTTTGTTACTCATGATATTGTTTTTATTTTAAAAGTACATCTATTCTCCTATTATCAAAAACTCCCTTAAGTCATTACCCAGATAATATCCCATATCATTATTGGTAAATATGATAAAGCCCATTTCTTGATCTTTATAAAATTCAAACAAGGATTGAAAATATTGATTGCTTCCACCATGACCATAACATTTTCCATAAGGTGAATCTTTAATTAACATACCCAGGCCAAAACTCCGCTGCCAGTCTGCTACTGGGTTTTCTTCATTGAGGGGTATAGAGACCTGAGAGCTGAACATATTTTGGTGAGTTTCTTTTTTAAGTCCTTTGCCATTGATCAGGGCGATGACAAATTTTGAAAACTCATTTGCTTCAGTGTACATGCTTCGAGCCATGCCAACTCGGCTAATAATCCAATTAGTCGTTGGTAAATCATGGTGATGACCAAGAACGGCCTTTCCATACATTTCTGCTTCTCTAACGAAATAGGTGTTTTTAGTCATATCCAAAGGAATTAAAACCTCCTCATCTAAAATGTCCAGAATATTTCTTTTAGTAATTTTCTCTACTACTCTTTTAAGATATTCAAAACCTTCTCCTGAATAGCCATATTTAGTTCCCGGTTCAAAAGTTAGTTTGCGTCCCCAGTTAGGTAGTCCTGTTTGATGAGAAAGTACATGTCTTGCCGTCATCTTTTTATAACGTTCATCACCTTCCAATGCTTTAAAAGGCAAATATTGGTACAAGGGCTTATCCAAGTCTATAATACCTCTTTCTGCTAGTTTTAGAACTGTATAAGCAAATACAGGTTTGGTTATAGAGGCGGCCTGGAAGATAGAATTAGCAACCACTGACTCCTGAGTTAGGGCATTTTTCACCCCATAAGTTTGGTTATAAACCAATTTGCCATTTTTGATAATGCCCAGGGATGCTCCAGGGATAGCATAATAGTGCATCATTTTCTGCATGTAATCATCAATCAATAGAGTATCCTTAAGTGAAAAATGATGGAGAATGCCTTTTGTTTGGTTAAGCTTTGGTTTTTGGAGTGGTTCAATTTGAAAAAGAGGGTTGACAAGGTTGTTTTTTGAAGCAGTAAAATTATATTTTATGGACTGATTGATTCTAGTTTCTGTCTCTCCATTATCCATGAATGCATCTGGAAAATCCAGGTAATAATTACCAAAAGGGAGCTTAGTTTCGTACTGCCCTGAGGAATCTACTGGAGTGCTTATCCAAAACTTAGGATGATCTTTTGATGATATTCGAATAAGCTTATTTTTCAGCTCTTTTTGATTTTTATATAAAACCTTACCGGATACTTTTGATAGGGCCTGGCCTTGCTCCAGTAGCATCAAATCACCGCTTCTTTTTGGAGCTCCACTTTTCCCAGCATGAGGGCCCCACATAATATAGGAGCGGCCTTTGCCGGTATCGTCCTCATCTTTATCATACAAGACATGATCTAAACCTATTACAGAATTAGCAGATAGAGATTCCAATTCAACTCGATATTCATAAATGGTTGTATTCGACTGGCGAGATATTTGAAGCTCGATATTATCCCAGGTGGCACGACTGGTTTGGGGATCCCAACCAAATTCAGAACCTCCGATTTCTCTTTTAATCTGGGTGGCAGAATAAGAGATCGGGCAGGAACCTCTTTTGGAATGAGTAGGATCAATATATAGGAGGTGCTTGTCCTGCTGATCCCATGCAGGACTAATAGAGCGATCAATAATATGGGAATCATCGGTCACCACTACTGCAATATAAATAGAGTTATTTTGCAGGTTATAACCCACCTTGAAATAAGCTTCAAAATCATTAGAAGAATTAGGCTTGGTTCCTCTAGTGCGAATAATCTGAATTGGATATTGAGCTAGTTGTTGGGGCCAATCTGAAAGGTCTCCATCTATTTGTACATGTTTCATGGGGTAAGCATAAGCCAGGGCGCCATTATCTGCCTGGATACGATTACTGAAGAGTAGAAAAAGAATAAAACATCCTGCTAATTTGTGAATCATGATTTTTGCTTGGTTTTTCTTTTTGAAACTTCTGCCATTACCAAACGAAATGAGTGGTAGGGCAAAAATATTGTAAGAAATTAGAATTTCGATATGTTTTAAAATGATTCCTTTTTCTATACTGTTCTTTGAAACTAATTAGATTCACAATCTGCCAACTATTTTTTTCTTTGTATCCTTTTTTCAACTTTTCCTCCTTTAATCACCCTTTCAATAGCCAGGGTGTTTTTAATAGTCTCTAAAGGATTCTGATTTAAAAGAATCAAATCTGCATATTTCCCAACTTCAATGTTACCTACACTGTCCAGAATATGTAGCATTTTAGCACCATTATGAGTGCTCATTTTAATGATGTCTATTGGTGCCATCAATGACATTTTCACCACTAATTTTTTCATCTGAATTAATGCTGTGTCTGTGTATTTGGGAGTGTTTGATGAATACATTTTGGTTTGTCATTATGGGAGCGCCTGTGCCATCAATGATATTTACATTTGTGATGATTAGATCATAGTCAATAGAGGTATTTGGAGAGCATCCAAGTAAAAAAAGAAGGGGGAGATAAATATAGATGGAATAATTCATAGCAAAGAGTTGGTTGCTAAATAGAGAATGGGATTTTGAGACACTGACTGTGACTGACTTTTACAGACTTTCACAGCTGTAGTATTTCTTAAATAATAGAGTTTGGATGATTATTGAGCTACTAATTTGACTTGAGCCCCCGCTCTGAGGGTATTCTGAATTTCAGAAACGGTATCGGTATGTTTAATAAGGGCTGCTAGTTCTTCATCGGATGCATCCCCTTCAACTTTGGCCGTATAGACGAAATTATAACCAGGTGCTCCTACAGCATCAAACTCACCAGACGCTTCCACAACTACTTTATGAACTTTGATGTTCATTTTTTCAGCTTCGCGATAAATGTCATTACAAAAGCAGCTTGCTAAAGCTAGGGTTAGAAATTCCCCACCGTTGACAGAAGAACCATAGCCGGAGGGTTTGCCGGGTATTTGTAATTCTTGCTGCTTTCCTTTGGTTTCTACAATTACTTGATGTTTATGAAGGCTGTTTTCGATTTTGGCTGAGATTTTCATAAAAATTTGGTTTAAATCGGAGTATGGAATAGAAATAAGGATTTGAATTTAATAAAATTCCACCTCACTGAAGCCTTTTCAAAACCTGATTTTTATAGGACTCCCCAATCGGAATTTCAATATTTCCGATTTCGATATCTTGCTTGGTAAAGGCAGTCACTTTATCAGTATTTACTAAAAAGGAGCGGTGCACTCGGAGAAAGCGCTTATCCAACTCTTGTTCGAAGGCTGTAATTCCAAATTTGACCATCCATTTTTCATCGATGCAATGGATTCGAATGTAATCTTTTATGCTTTCGATAAAAAGGATATTCTCAAGCAGAACCTTGACATTTTTTTTATTGCTGCGCACAAAAATATGTGTTTTGGGGGCTGTCTCTTTATGGCTATTGAGACGAATGCTTTCCAAAAATTTGTCAATGGCCTGGACAAAACGATCAAAAAGTATGGGCTTTAACAAATAATCGACTGCATTTAATTCAAATCCTTCAACAGCATAATTCCTGAAGGCAGTGGTGAATATAACCTTTGGTTTTTTCTCTAGGCTTTTAAAAAACTCAGTACCCTTAATCAGCGGCATTTCGATGTCTAGAAAAATTAGGTCAATAGTTTCTTGCTGTAACACAGTACGAGCCTCTAATGCATTGGCACAGGAAGCAATTAATTCAAATTCATCCAAATGAGCCAGGTGCCTGGCCAGGAGCTCTCTAGCCAATTCCTCATCATCCACAATTATACATTTATAAGCCATTGGATTTTAGTTTAAGAATGACGGAATAGCTTTCCTTTTTTTCGTTTACCGTTAAAGTATAGTTTTTTGGATATAAGATGTCTAATTGCTGTTGAATATTTTGTAGCCCTATTGATGGACTTTTATTGATGTCATTGTATTGTTTGTGAAGGGGTTTGGAATTGTATACTTTAAATAAAATTTCTTCTTCGGAAGCTTGTAGTGTAATATTTAAAGTAG
The DNA here is from genome assembly GCA_028285545.1 of Saprospiraceae bacterium. Classification (GTDB taxonomy): domain Bacteria; phylum Bacteroidota; class Bacteroidia; order Chitinophagales; family Saprospiraceae; genus JANQPA01. The sequence goes on from JANQPA010000065.1 coordinate 37,443, forward strand.
CCGTTTTAATTTCTTCTTTAACTCCATGTTTGAAAGCATTTTCCACAAAGGTTAGCAGGATGAGAGGAGCAATTTTTATACCCTTACTCATCTTGTAATCAAAATCAACTTCCAGTCTTTTTCCGTAGCGAATTTTTTCCAGTTCAAGATAATTATTGATTAGAGTAATCTCATCTGCAAGGGCTACAAATTTGTCATTGCAGTGATACAACATATAATCCAGGATAGAAGAAAGCTTGGCAATCACTTCAGGAGTTTGATCTGATTTTTTGAGGGCTAGAGTGTATAGGTTATTAAGGGTGTTAAAAAGAAAATGAGGATTCAACTGATTTTTGAGTAGATTCAATTCAGTGGTTTTCTTTTGTTCCCGAAGGATGATCACTTCTTTTTGATCTCTATAATATTTTATGGTAATTAAAATTACGGCAGGAAGAATAAACCAGGATAATTCATTGAGAAAAAAGCTAAGGTCAAAAAAACGCTGAGACAAATCAAACTTTGGAGCAGGGCCTAAATATTTGGGATCATAATAATAATATCGGATAGCTGTATAGAATACATAGTGAAAATATATCCAACCTAAGGTAATGAGGGTGAAAAGAATCCTTTTATTCTTATTTAAAAAATAGGGGACGAATATTAAAAGTATGACATAGGTTAATATAATCTGCAATATGATTTTGATCAAATACCTCTCGGTCAAAGCTATTTTATCGTCAAAAAAATTCCAATTGGAACTCATATAATAAAGAAAGATAAGCAGCCAAAAGAGAATATGGGTACTTACAACTTTATTGGATAGCCAATTTCGGATTTTTTGAAAGATCATAAATAATTATTAAAATGTATGGAAGCTGCCTTAGCAGCTTCCATACATTTTAGTTTTTTTCCTGTTCCTTTTCAAATTTAGCGACAATTTCTAAATGCTCCTCCAGGTCCCAGATGATTCCAAATCTTTCTTTGATATAAGGAGCCAGAGGAGGTAAGCCAATGTCGGCCCGTCGTTTGTCAACATTTTTAGGATCTTCCAGTGGCCATACATAAGTAGTCTTTGTTTCGGGATTGAATTTTATTTGACTACCATAAATTTGTTTTTTCCCTCGTTTGGAAGCAATACGATCTTCGAGGTAGGCCAGGTGACGAGCTTCGGCATCTCCTCTTTCGAGGGCGGCACGAAGCATAGGAGCATATTTAACCTGAGTCTCAAGGTCAGAATGTTGGATAACTAAAAAGAGTGTTCGATTCCCTTGTTTTCCAACTCGATCTGCACCAAGCCAGCCATATTCATCTAGTATTTTTTTCACTTTAACGATGTTTACGGCGTGATTTTCGTGAATGATCTTTTCCATTGACTTTGCTTGTGGCGATTCTAGGCCAAATTCTTTTCTCAGAGCCATTGCTTTTCGTATAGGATCTTGTTCGTCATGATATACAGTATCCAAAAGGGCCCGAAGTTGATCAACGGGTACTTTTTTAACTTTCTTGGGTTTAATTTGCTTTTTTACAGACTCCAGGTTTCTTTGGAATCGTTCCAGACTTTCATGATTTTGTTCTTTGGCTAGCTTTACTGCTTTTTCGAAATTTTTTAAAGCAAGCTCCTGCTGGCCATTCTCTTGCAAAGCTTCTGCATAACTGTCAAAGACATTGGGCGAGCTAGGATGAAGAAGGGTGTTGGATTTTAAAATAGCCAGAGCAGCAAGTGCTTTGTCGTCTCTTAAGTAATTATAGCCAAAAGAATTTATGTCATTCTCATTCATTAGTTCGGTCTTGACGATCTTTTCCAATAAGCCATGAATTTTTTCTTGCTCTTGTTGACTGATCTTTTTCCCATTTAAATCATCTAAAGCTTTCATTATGGGATCAAAATAAGAAGCCTTATATTTTAGAGCAGCTTCAGAAGCTAATTCTTTTGCTTTTTCCAGAGCCTCATCCTCAGGAACTTCTACATTTGGAATGACTCCAGTACCTTCCCAATTAGATTTGGTAACAGGATTTATGGACATGGCAAAAGGAATCCCAACCCTAAAGCCATTTCCAATATTATGCGTTCTGGTTGGATGGGCTCCTCCACGGGTAATGGCCCCAACGATGGTTGCTCTTTTACGTGCTTGCATGGTATACGGAAGACCTTCGGCGGCGGAGAAAGTTCGGGAACTGGTCAGTATGAAAACGGGAACATCTAGTCTTTTTTTTCCTTCTACTTCTACGGTCCAGTATTCATTAGTATGGTCATTATATCTGGAATAAATACTGGTCAATAACATTCCTTTTTCAAAGAAATAGCTAGCCAGATATTGCACCATCATAGGGCTTCCGCCGCTGCTGTAGCGCAAATCAATGATGATGGCATCGGCCATACTAAGCTGGGCCATCACGTCATCTATCAGCGGAAAAAAGCGGCCCCCTCCAAAAAAACGCATGTCAAAATAACCAACATTGTTTTCAAAATATTGGAAACCATTGATCATGGGCCTATAATATCGAGCTACATTCCGTAGGTAATTAGGCTCTGCATTAGGTCTTTCTCGGACTACTCTTGGAGGATAAACCCCTAAATGATTGTCATTGGTAACCTTACGCATCTCCTGGGTAATGGCTCTTGCCAGGGCTTCTGGAGTAGAAAAATCATCGAAATAATTTTCCTTCATTAATTTATCCAGATGAACATTCACTTCCTTGGCTTTATCCAGGAAAACATATTGCTCTTCCATGAGTTTTTTGACTTTGTCAATCAATTCCTCTGTTTTTTGAGCAAAATTGAATAGTGGTATTAGAAAGAGGGCGATAATTATAAAATGTCTCACGGCTTGTTTTTTTTGTAAAAAGTAGAAGGTATAAAGTAGAAAGATATAAAGTCATTGCATAGATAAACGTTTATCAAATCAATAATACTTGGAAATCCTTCTACATTTTACCTTTTTCCTTATACTATTTTAACTATTGTTTTCCGGACAAAGGAAAGAAGAAATGAAGCCTAAATTCAAATTAGTAGACCGAGCCAGTTTTTACGCAAATAGAAAGGAGATTTTTGAAAATGAAGCTGCTTATCGAAGTTTTTCTAGTTCCTGATCAATATCTGCTACAATATCTAGCGCATACTTTAATTTTGGATAATATTGGAGATATAATAATTGTTTTTTCAAAGACGAAGCCATTTTAATTTTATAATGGATGTTTTCATCCTGTAGCAATTGATTGTACTTGTATTCCGGAATTATAAAGCCAGAAGTATCATAACCTAAATATTCACTGACATCCTGATTTAAGAGTTTGTAGTGATCGTAGATTTGACTTTCATTTTCCAACTGCATTAAGTAGGTGTATTGAAACTCATAAAGCCTGCTAATTTTAGCTCTTAATTCTTTATTTCGAATAATCGATAAACCCTTTTGCTTGGCTTCCTCAAAATGAGATTGATGTAGGGCTAAGTTAAGGTCGCCATGCGCAATGGAAATTAAATAAGTGGCAAGTATAGGAATGTAGGCTTTCTTTTGGACCAGGTGTTCCAGGAAAGCACTATCATTTTTGGTAGTTCTTTCATAGGTTCGGATATTAAAATTGATATCGGCCGTATCTTTTAGAATATCTCCTCGAATTCCTTCCAGGATCTCTATCTCTACTATCCTTTCTTTTCTAGTTTCATTCCAATTGTTGATTTGAAGGGCAATTAAAATTCCTAATACTACCAGGATGATTTCTCCCAATGCGTATTTTACAGTACTCCTTTTTTCCCCTTCCCTGAACTGTTTGTTCCGGATGTTTTTGAAAAATCTAAACATTAGGTGCTTGGTTTTTTGAAAGCATTTTTCAGGCGAATGTTTTTTGAAATTAATAAGGCGGGAGCAATAATTCACCTTTTATCGATAAAATGTAACTCTAGTAAGCCATAGGAATCCATTAAAAGTTTTAAGTGCCAACCATCACTATTTTTTCTATTGAACACATAACAATAGAAATTTTCAATGGCTAGAGCGAATTTGCAGCCAATTCAAATTCAAAAAACATGAAAGCAAGGCTCATTTTAGCTCTATTTCTATTGGTTGTTTGCGGCATTATTTTTTCCTTCAAAACTCACGATCAAAAAGGAACAGCCACTTTAGTTGAAGACGAAATGGTCAATTCTCAGGACAATATTTCCAGAGTGCCAGATAGTGATGTTGGACAGATCCTATTTTTTAGATCCCTACGTCAGGGAAGTGGAGATCTGTATTTAATGGATGAACTTGGGGAAAATGTACGAAAAATTGGCCAGTCAGGAAGCCGCCCTGACCATTATCCCAATTGGTCACCCGATGGGCAGTATATTACTTTTGAATCTTATCGAAGAGGAGGGTGGCGGATTTGGATTATGAAAGCAGATGGTTCTGAGGCGCGGAAGATTTTAGATGGGAGAAGGGGTACTTCTTCTTATGAGTTTGATCCTTCTTTTTCCAGTGATGGGAAAAGAATTTTCTTTGCATCTAATGGTGATATTTTTTCAGTAAAAAAAGATGGATCGGATCTTCAGCAGATTACAAAAACTCCTAATGTTTTTGAATATTGTCCCTATCAGTCACCGGATGGCCAAAAGATGTTATTTGTTTCAAGAGGACAAATTCATGTGATGAATATGGATGGTAGCAATCGTATTAATTTGACTAAAAATGAGGAGATAATCGATTATGCTCCTGTCTGGTCACCGGATGGTCAAAAAATTCTTTACTACTCTACTATTTCTGGCAGCTTCGAATTACATATCATGAATGCTGATGGCAGCAACAAGCAGTTTTTATTGAATAAAGAGGAAATGAAAAAGCAGGGCTTTAGCAAAACCGCTTTTGTGGATGCATGGGATAATAATTGGGGGGCTACTGAGCAGTATAAAGCCTCTTTTTCGCCCAATGGCCAAAAAATCGCCTTCAGCCGGAATGTAAGTGGCAACAGAGAAATTTTTATTACTAACATTAATGGTTCTGGGATTAAAAGGCTAACGAATAATAAATTTCATGATGGATTCCCTATTTGGAGGCCAAAAGCAAAAAATTAAAGTAGCTACCTTTTGTAATCAGGGAAATATAATTGTCCGTACAGGCTCCTGAAGGATGGTAGAAGTATATTGCATTATGGTATGTGCAATATACTTCTACCCTATTTACTTTCCACTATCAAAAAGCTGTAACCATAATGAATTTAAAGCCGTCATACCCTCGTCCTGTAGGGGTATTGACCTGTTCAGGGCATCCTAATGATATAAAGCTCTTGAAACAACACCGCTAAAATTAAATGTCATGCTCAGGAATTACCTTATCACTTCTATTCGGAATTTGTGGAAATATCGTTTTTATTCATTTATTAATACAGTAGGATTGGCCGTAGGATTAACCTGCTTTATTTTCATCTTATTATATGTTCAGGATGAATTAAGCTTTGACAGGTTTCACGAAAAAGCGGATCAGATTTATCGAATAGATTTTGAAGGTTATGCTTTTGATCAGGAGCTGAATTTTGCTACCGTTGGTGCGCAGGTGGGCCCAATCATTCGAGAAGAATATCCCGAGATTGAAGAGGTTTGTCGTTTCCGGGAAAGAGGTACTTATACAGTGGCCTATGAAAATCAAAGTTTCAATGAATCAAGTTGGGTTTTTGCAGATTCTACCTTTTTTGAGGTTTTTACCTTTAATCTGCTAAAAGGGGATCCGGAAAAAGTATTGGATGAACCAAATACCATTGTCATTACGGAACCAATGGCAAAAAAATATTTTGGTGCTGAAGATCCCATTGGTAAGAGCCTTCGAGCGGATAATCGCTTTTTATATCGAGTGACAGGTGTGATGGAAGAAATGCCCAGTAATTCACATTTTGATTTTGATTTTATAGCGTCCCTTTCTTCTCTTCAGGAAAGCCAGAATCCCTCCTGGTTAAGTAATAATTTTCAAACCTATGTGGTCCTTAAAGAAGGAGCAAGTCCAGAAACTGTTAATGCTAAATTTGTAGACCTCCTACCCGCCTACATTGGTCCGGAAGTTGAACAATTCATGGGGAAAACCTATGATGATATTCTTAGCGAGGGAAATTTCATAGAATACAATCTTTTTCCTTTGACAAAAATTCATCTGTATTCTGACAAGCAGGTACAGCTAGGTACTAGTGGAGATATCCGATATGTTTATATTTTCTCTTTTATAGGCATTTTTATTCTTTTACTGGCCTGTATCAATTTCATCAACCTGGCTACGGCAAGATCTGCCACTCGTTCTCGAGAGGTAGGTATGCGAAAAGTAGTAGGGGCTCGAAGGCCTCAACTAATCATGCAGTTTTTGAGTGAATCCTTATTAATCACTTTATTTTCCCTTGCAATAGGGGGGGTACTTGTATTTTTCCTTTTGCCCCATTTCAATGATCTTTCTGGAAAAGTATTAACTATAGGAGAGGTTTTTACTCCTAAATTATTTGCTTTGATGTTTGGCCTGGTTGTTTTTGTAGGCTTGGCAGCGGGAAGTTATCCAGCGTTTCATCTATCTGCCTTTAAGCCGCTTGAAGCAATTCGTAGCTTGGGCTTCAAAAGAACCAGGCAGAAGATTTCATTACGTTCAGTACTGGTTGTTTTCCAATTTGCTATTACGATTGCTCTGATTGTAGGTACGATTATTATTTCTAACCAGCTGCAGTATATGCAAAATAAAAAGCTTGGCTATGAAAAAGATCAGATACTTATTTTGAATAATTTCTATACACTAGGAAATAACTGTCAACCATTTAAGGAGGAAATATTAAAGAATCCAAGCGTTGTTAATGCTACTATAAGCGGGACCCTTCCAACGCCGTCCAGTAGTAATAACTCAGCTGTATTTTTAGGGCGTAATCCGGATCCTGATAAAACTCACGTTTTACGTTTGTTTACAGTAGATCATGATTATATTCCAACACTATCAATGGAAATGGTTAATGGTCGTGCCTTTTCAAGAGATTATCCATCTGATTCCAGCGGGATTATTTTAAATGAATCCGCTGTGGCTTTATTTGGACTGGAGGATCCGCTGGGTAAAGAGATCAGTACTTTTACAGGAGGAACTCCAGACAATCCCCAAATAACGACTACCAGAGTAATAGGAGTGGTGAAAAATTTCCACTATGAATCGCTCAGGAGTACCATAGGTCCATTGGCTATGTTTTTGGGACAGAACAGAGGAAAATTATCCATTAAAATCAGTACTGATAATGTGCCTGGATTTATTGGAGATTTAAACAAACAATGGAATACGATGGGCCCTGGCCAGCCATTTGATTACACTTTTATGGAAGAAGATTTTGCAGCGGTATATGAGGCAGAATCCAGAATAGGCAACATCTTTTCGGTCTTTACCATTCTGGCTATTTTAATTGCTTGTTTGGGCTTATTTGGCTTAGCTACTTTTACGGCTGAGCAGCGCACTAAGGAGATGGGAATTCGAAAGGTAATAGGAGCTTCGGGTTCCAGAATTTTCTATATTTTGACTTTAGAAGTAGTAAAATGGGTATTGATTGCCAATGTCATTGCTCTTCCTTTGGCTTATTATTTTATGAATAAATGGTTACAAGGTTTTGCTTATCCGGTAGGGCTTAGTTGGATGACTTTTGTAGGAGCTTTATTGATAGGGTTGATCATTGCGATCATCACCGTGAGCTATCAAGCCATGCGAGTATCTACGATCAATCCTGCGAAGGCTTTAAAGCACGAATAGGGGATTTAAGTTTGGAATTTCCCAAAAGCAGAATAAATAGAATCAGGCAAGCAGAAATAATGGATAGGGAAATACCGATACCCAATTGATCAGCCACAAAACCAAAAAGGATTGCTAACATTGAAGTGATAATGGTACTATAAAATGACTGAGCCGAAATTACAGAGGTAAGCACCTCATTTGGCACATTATTAGATAAAATGCCCGTTAATATTGGTTTGCGGGCATTTTCTATTAAGTAAATAATGATAAAACTCAAAAGGGCTGGTATCCACAACTGAAAATTCAGGAAAAGCCCTGAGACTAAGCCAGCAGCTAAGCCGGTGAGTAGTGTGAGCCTTGTAATGTTCCTCACCCTCATTTTTGAAATCATAAATGAAGCTTTTGAGGCTTGGGAGGTTAAAAGAAAAATAAGAAAATAAAGAAACCCTATAATCAATCCGCTTTTTCTTTTGATATCAAAACCGGACAATATAGGAAAAAGGATGGCCACCTGAAGCATAACCAGCTGAATGTAATCTTTAATTGATTTGAGGTAGGAGGAATGAAGGGCAGCCGAATTAATGATTTGAAAAACTTTTCTGTTTCTTATGGCCTGGATAAAATCCTTCAAAACTAAATTGAATGAACGAGGCTTTCTTTTCTTTTTGGTTTTTAATGAAAAATTTAATGCTTGAGGATAAGTGAAAATATTGACAAAGTTTAACAAATAAGGGACAACAGAGCACAAGTAAATGATCCGGTAGCTACCTGAATACAACACCAATATTCCTGCAAATAAAGCTGAGACGGCCGATCCTTTTTGCGACCAGGATCGCGTATGTCCATAATAATTGATTTTTTGATCTTCCCAACCCTTTATTTTTAAATAGTCCATGATCATCCCCTTATGAGTACCCGATCGGAAAGCATCCCCAATACCACTCAAGCTTATCGCTAGTAATAACAAGCTAAAATTAGTAGAGATATAAAAGATTAAGAAAGAAAGGATATATAAAAAGAAGGCTGCAATTAAAGAACTTTTCCGACCGTAAGTATCTGCAATGATACCAGATGGGACCTCTAAGATATTGATGATGATTTCACGACTAGCATAAAGAATGCCTATTTGAGCAAAGGACACTCCATTTTCCAAAAAAAAGAGAAGCAAAAAGGCATCATGAAAGCGTAGGTTTTTTAAGAAACCATAGGCGCAGAATTTGAAGTATTGCTTGTCTTTTTGGAAGGTGGTCATAGGTTTAAATTAAAAAAAATCCTCGCAGGGCGAGGATTTTTTTTAATTATTAACTCCTTTTCTTCCAGGCTTCAATAATGCCTTTTTCCCTGGCCATCAAACTTCTCTCACCCGATACCATTTTTTCTCTTCTTTCATCACTTACTGCATCAGAATGCCACCATTCGTGAATGTCCCAGATGCTTTTGGCGAGAGGCCTAAAGGTAAGGCCATTGGCTATGGCATGCTGGTTGTTAACACGGGCAGAACCATAATTCTCTCCGGTAGGCATGATCCAAGGCACAGAATAGGGAACCTTATGTTCTAATAAAAAGTCATAATCTGGAACCATCACGAACTCTGCTGCAGAGCTGAAAGCGGCGTGGGCACCATAGATAAAAGCAGGCATACTTGTTTTGGAAGCGGGGCCAACAGCATTAAAAGTGCCGGTATTTTTTTGTTCGATCAAACGGATCATCCACTCCGCTGCATCTCTCACGTCAAGATACTGAACGGGGTCATGCTGTTTTCCCGGAACCATAATCTCGCCACCACGACTAAGGCGCTCGGGCCAATAAGGAAAGCGATCTGTACGATCAGCAGGTCCCATCATGTAAGTAGGTCGTACAATGATGGTGCGATCTTTACCGAAAGCTTTTTGGGCTTCAATCTCTGAATTGGATTTCATAACCCCATAACCATATTCAAGAGACTGATCTTCATTCAGATTATCAGGTACTTTTAATACCAACTTGGTATCTTCTTTGATGTCAGAACCTAGATAAGGGTAATATACCCCCGTTGAAGAAGTGTAAAGATATAGTTCTACATTATCCTTGAGCAATTCTGCTGAATCTTTGGTCCATTTTGCTCGTCGACCAGAGTTATCAATGACCGCATCCCATTTTCTACCCTCTAAAGCGCTTAAATTATCCACCCTGTCACCCACCAAGTGCTCTACCTTTTTGAACAATTTTTTATAAATCGTGGGTTGGGTTTTTCCTCTGGTAAAAATGCTAACCGAATGGCCCCTATTTAAGGCATACGCAATTTGATGTGGCCCCAAAAAACTAGTTCCTCCCAATATGAGGATGTTAAGTGGATGGGGAGGGCTCACTTCCTTTCGCAGAGACTCAGACTCAGATGATAAGAGCGAAGAACCAACAAAGGGCAACATCGCGCCTGCTTTAATACTAGTGCTAAGAAAATCTCGACGGGTAGTAGATGATTTTTGATGATAAGACATGGCTGTTTTTTATTTGTTATTCAGTGGAGTTTATATAAGTTATTTTATACGTGGGTATAAAATAACTTATATAAACTCTGGTGATTTTAAATATCCTTTTCAAAATACAAATAAAAATAAACTGCAAAGCCAAAATCAGTAGCATCTGTTGATACTAGTCGATAGCCATCCCTGGCATACTCATCCAATTTTTCCTGGATATCTTTTGTAGAAGCTTTTATGATATGCTCCTTATCAAGGGTTACTTTGGTATAGTAGATTAAAGATTCTAGTTTGTACTCTTTCATGTTGTTATGGTTTAATTAAAAGTATGAATGTTGGGTAATGAGTAGTGAGTAATGGGTAAGTGTGTCCCAATACTCATTACTCAATACCCATTACTCTTCTAACAGCTTTGTCCAAGTTTTTTAGATCTTTTTTCTTTTTCAAAAAAGGATCTATTCGATAGTCTCCCATGTCCTGTAACCTATATTCAGGCAGAAGGTTTTTAAAATTGAGCAAAACGATTTGATCTACCATTCTTTCTTTGAGTGGGTGAGGGACTTTATAGGCATTAATTAAGGATTCTTCAATGCCGATATGGACAATCTCGTGAATTAAGGTATTGGAAGGGTTGTCATACTGCCTGAATTTTCCTTCAGGGGTAGTCAGGATTATTATAGACCCATCATCGGGGTTGTAATTCCCTCCAGATCCGTAAAGGGTTAGTTTGATAGTGTAAACAGGAAATTCTTTAAACTCCCAGTTTTTTTTGCTTTTAATAATTGTGTTGGCCATTTTATTTATCAGGGCCCTGTTTTTTTCTATCAAATCATAGCCCTTGTGGTAATCTTCTTTTTTATACACTTCAGTTTCCACAAATTGGAATAGAGGGCTGTAATCTTTATCCGAAAATTGATTGTTTCTCGACTTTTCTTTGAGTGATTCTATGTACTGTCCGGAAGGTAAGTTGAGAGGATAATTGTGTTCTTCGAAAAATTTGATATCACGGATAGTTCTCCAGATTTGAGATGTTTCATCGTGAATGGAGGGAATTTGGATGTCTATTCTATTTTGAGAGAAAATGAAGGATTGGGATAAAAGGAATACTGCAAAGAAACAAAAGAACTTGATGTTCATTTTTATGGTTTTGGTTTTTGATTGGAGTATTAAATTAGCTGATAAAATCAGGCACCTCTAAATTAACGAAACATCCAGCATTTCATTATTCAGCTTATTCGATCAAATTGGCTGTTTTCAAGATGACTTTATCAAAACGGAGATTTGTTAAATAAAAATAGGCAATAAGTGAGGAGAAATTTTCCAAATTTCTCCTCACTTAACACCAAATTTTATCGCAGTCGCTCCTCAATGAAAGCCATAAATCTATCATAGAGATCCTTGCTGGCAGGGCCATAAAAATTGTGCCCCTGATTGGGATATCGAAGAAATTGAACATCTTTTTTCTGGCGCCTCATCGCCAAAAATAATTGTAGTGTAGGCAAGGTAAACTCAGCATGATCGTTCTCACCTATGGCCAATAGCGTTGGCGTAGTAATAGACTGAGTTTGAAAAACTAAGGACCCATCTATGTATGTTTGGGGATCTTCAGCAAAGGTTTTTTCTAAGCCCAGAAAGGTGGTAGGTGGAATAAATACTCCTTCGGTATTATCGGAGTATAAAATTTTGTCTACCCAATTCAAGTGGGCTGGCGCTAAAATTGTGGCCGCTTTATATCTTGAAGTCCTGGTAATTATGGCTACACTAGCTGCTCCTCCATTGCTGTGTCCGGTTATGGCCATCCGATTGGGGTCCACAATTCCAAGGTTGATTAATTGATCCACTCCGGTTTCAATATCATCAACGGTCAGATCCCAACCCTTGACACCTTTTATTAATTGAGCTTCTTCTGGTGAATCTGCCCATGCCCCATACATCCAGGGAAGTCTGGGTCCAGGGAAGAAAACGGCGTAGCCTTTAGAGGCAAATTCCTGATTAGCAAAACCCCCATGAGCAAAATTCTGAAAGGCATTCAGATGGGTACCCTGAGAATAAGCAGAAACCACCAAAGGATATTTTTTCCCCTTCTGGTAATTTACAGGCTTAATCAAAACGCCAAACCTTTGATGACCATAACTGTTGGTCCAACTAATAACTTCCTGCTTTCCTAAGTTCCAACTTTTTACTTGAGGATTGGGATCATAAATATCTACAGCTCTCCTTTGTTCAGAACTTGAAAACATAATCAGAGAAGGGGTGTCTCCTTTACTTTCTCTCCATGCAATGGCTCCACTTTTTGAACTTACCGGACCAAAAGCAACGGATCTTGGCAAACTAATTGCCTTGCGGGTTTTGTCTTTTAAATCAATTCTGAAAACGGGTTGAAATACCTTATCCATAATCGTGGTATAGATGGCTTTTCCATCAGGAGCCCAGGTGAAATCATAAGTTATGTCGGATAAAAGGGTTTTTATACTTCTAAGCTTTCTGTTATTATTTAACTCCGCAATGGCGATGCCATGCTCCTTGCTATCTTTGAAAGAATGAAAAACAAAGGCAATTTTTTTTCCATCAGGTGACCATTGTGGGAAGAGCTTACTTGTTTCTCCTGGAGGGGCTAAAATCGTTCTGGCACCGTCTTTTAAGCTAATAACATTAAGACCTTTTTGCAATACTCCGGCCCCCATGCCACGATTGGAAATACAGGCAATAGAATTTCCGTCGGGCGACCATTTGGGAAAGTTATAATCGGCATTATCATTTGTAAGTTGACGGTGTTGACCAGTTTGTAAATCATAGACGAATAACTCATTAGAAGGAGGATGTGCATTAGAGGCCGATTTTAGAGGGCCTGGTATTATTCCGGAATAGGCTAAGCCATCTTGGGAGGAGAGGTCAAAAATTAAGGGTTTTCCTTCTTCTGGAGAACTATCGGAAGGAGGAGAGGTCTTTGGTTCTGCTGTAGTTTTTGCTGCTATTCTTACTGTAAAAACAAGCTTGTCAGTATTGGACCAATCTAAAAACCCCGGACTAAGACCTTCCTTTACATGAGTAAGCTGACGGATTTGTCCTGTGTTTATCTGGTACTGGTATACTTGAAATTTGCGGGTGTTTTTTTCCATAGCGATATAGGCAAATGCCTCTCCTGAAGGGGACCAGGTGATACTATGTCCATTGGCAACCTGCACTGGAGCAGACTTCTCTTTAGTAGGTATAAACTTTATTTGGCCTCCCTCCACAAAAGCAATTGTGTTTCCATCAGGAGAAAGGCTGGTTCCAGAAACACTTTTTAGGCTAAGTAAGTCTTCACGGGTTACTTCTTTGTAATCTGAGTTGTCTTTTTGAGCATTTAATTGTAGGGAAAAAAATGAAAGGAATACTAATAAAATTAGGCATTTTTTCATGATTAATTAGTTGGATATGCAGGGTGAAGAAATACAAATAATATTTCAAGGTTTTGATAGGATCCAACTATAGGGTAAGGTTTTGTAAGAGAATATTGAAACGGCAAATTCCTTAGCTTATTGTTAGTCGGGCATAAAAATTCAATTCCAACAGGGTTTTATTAAGATAATATTCTCAGGCACCGGCCGGTGCCTGAGAATATTACCTTAATTATGTCCAATTACCTATTAATTTTCGAACACGATGATTTCCATAATCAGTGAAGTAAATATCTCCTTTCTCATCTACACTTAGAATATCAAGAATATGGACTTGTGCTTCAGTGGCAGGAAGTTTAAACTGACTGCTTGCCTCCCGATTAGTTTCCAGCCTAATACGATCATGAATGGGAGAGCAAGCAGCTTTAAATAAGTTTAGCTTTTATTAAATATCTCGACTATAGATAAGGGGTATTGACAACTAAACACCTAGTTCAGCAATATCAATATCAATGTCAATATCAATGTCAATGTCAGTTACAAGGTCATTTCGCTAGCAAAATTTGACCTTGCGATCTATTATACAATTTGCAGGGTCAATACAATTAGGGTTCTAGAATGATCTTATTCGATAAATAAAGGTAACGGGCATAATTCCTCCAGTTGTCGGGAGAGTTTTCGAATGCCTGCTTGAAATGTTCAACCACTTTTTTCTGGTTCTTCTCTTTTATATAGTATTCACCCATGGCTAAATGGGCAATCCAATCTTTAGGATTGTTTTCCACATTTGTCTTTAATACTTTATAGGCCTCTTTTTTCTGACCTTCGAGCAGATAAAGGCTTAAGCCGTAGTAATACATGTTAAAGCCCTGGGCTGTTTTTATCGTTTCTTCCCTAAGTGCTTTTGCCTCTTTTTTCTTACCCATCTTTTCCAGAATATGGGCCTTGGTCATTTTATTGCCAAAGGTTGCCTCATCAGCAATTGATTTTTCAATCCACTTCAACGCTTCTGCCGTATTGGAAGGATCAATTTTTAGCGTTTGGCTTGCAAGGATTGAATAGTCATTGCCTGTTTTTTCTTCTTTGGCCATAAGATCCTTCACAATATTAGCAGGAACATCCGTTTCGATTTTAATATGTGCTTTTTTCTCTGCCCACCTCAATTCAAGGCCCACAGAAGCTGGCTCTCGATCAACAAAATCATAACTCAACCATTCTTGAAAATCTATATCCTCAGCCTTTACTGTTACACGTAAGGCATCATCGGCTTTATCGTATTGAAAACTTCCCCAGCTTTTATAGTTTTTAGAAAATATGAAGGTCCACTTTTTTTCCATAACGAAAATGTGCAAGCCATAAGATCCTGCTGCTAATGGCTGCCCTTCAATTTTAACGTCATGCGTAAATTCGATGGTCGTATTTTGGTTAGAACCTGCACGCCAGGGATATTCTTTGCCATCTACCACAAAATCATAAGGCACTACGTTTCCAAATATTTTCCTTCCCTTAGCTAGTGGACTGTGATAAACAACGGTGATATCTGTAGTTCCAATCGTTTGGATGACGGTACTCTTTTGACTTACCTTGGTGGTTGATACCATATCTTGAGCCTCTCCTATTTGTGTAAAGAAAAACATGGCTGCGAATACAAAAATAAATACAGGTGTTTTCATGCTTGTTTTTTGACAGGTGATTAATTTATTTGTTGAAATGATGTTTGAAAAATGTCTGTAAGTGGTTCTTATTTTAGGCTATTTTCCAGAATAACCTTATTAGATAAATACATGTATCGAGCATAATTTTTAGAGCCTTCAGGTGCATTTTCGTAGGCCTGCTTGAAGTGTTCAACCACTTTCTTTTGATTTCCTTCTTTGATATAATATTCTCCCATTGCCAAATGTGCCACCCAATCTTTAGGATTGTTTTTTACATTATCGCTTAGCACTTTGTATGCCTCTTTCTTTTTACCATCTAGTAGGTAAAGACCAAGTCCGTAATAATAAAAATCAAAACCCTTCCCGAAAGTCATCGCTTTATCTTTTAAGGCTTTGCCTTCCTTTTTGTTACCTTTTTGAATTAAAAGGTCCGCTTTGAATGACATATTATGGAAAGTTGTTTTGGTAGCAATTGACTGATCAATCCATTCTAATGCTTTGTCTAAATCTTTGGGAGAATGTTCTAATGAAATCCTGGTGAGATACATATAATCTTGCCATGTTTTTTCTTCTTTGGCAATGAGTGCTTTTTGAATATTGGCTGAAACATCCGTTTTAATATTAATGTGAGCTTTCTTTTCAGCCCATCTTAACTCCAGGTCAGAGGACTCAGCGGCTCGATTAATAAACCGATAACTCAACCATTCCTGGAAGTGGGCGTCTTCGGCTTTGACGCTTACCCGGAGTGCATCCTCAGCCTTATCATATTGAAAGCTTCCCCAGCTTTTATAATTTTTAGAAAAAATGAAGGTCCATTCCTTTTCCTTTACAAAAATGTGTAGCCCATAAGATCCTGCTGCTAATTTTTGTCCTTCAATTTCAACATCGTGATTAAATTCGATGGTCGTATTTTGGTTGGACCCAGCCCTCCAGGGATATTCTTTTTCCTCAACCATAAAATCATAGGGAACTACATTGCCAAAAATTTTCCTTCCTTTGGCCAGAGGACTATGATAAACCACAGTGACATCAGTTGTTCCAATTCTTTGAGTGATGATGCTTTTTTGGCTTACCTTGGTACTACTCACCATATCTTGCGAAAAAACCTTTTGGTAAATAGAAGAGGCAGTAACAAGAATCAATATTAATATCGATGCTCTCATTTCAAAAATTGTCGGGTGATTTAAAACTTTGTGAAATAATACTAAGCAATTAAGTAGTGGTGGGGCAGGATCTATCCATTCAAATTCGTTCATCTCAGTTCATATTTGATCAAACGGGCTAATTTCAGGATATTTGAAAAAAAAGCCAGAGGCATGACAGAACAGAAATACATAGAACTACTTAGGAAAGAAATTGAATCCAAATTGGCCTGGGGCAGAGCTTCTGAATGGCATAGTTCTATGTTTACAGAATTGAGTCAATTGATTTATGATAAAAATCAAATTCAGTTAAGTGCTTCTACATTAAAGCGGTTTATGGGGGTCATCAATCACCAAGGTAAGCCTAGTATTAGCACATTGGATACTTTATGTGATTTTTGCGGTTTTACCAATTGGCGGGAATTTAAACTTACTCACCCTCCCAAAAAGCAGCCAAGATCTTTTCGATTAAGAGATGTTAAAAGCCCTTTTTATATAGGTTTGGGTTTTATCATTGCCGTATTTACCTTTTCTATTTTAAGTTCCAGAGGAGTCCCCGAACCTGAGCCCTTTGATCCAGTCCCTTTTTCAAGTCGACCAATTACCCAAGGCATGCCCAATTCCGTAGTCTTCGACTTCGATTTGGAAGGGATACAATCAGATAGTTTGTATATTCAACAGTATTGGGATGCAACTAAAACCATTAAACTGAAACCCGGCCAAAATCAGGCAACCGGGATTTATTATTTTCCTGGATATTTTCGGGCTAAACTATTGATAGAAGGACAAAGTGTTGGAGAACATGACCTTTTCATAAAAAGTGATGGCTGGATAGGGACCATCGATTATGCTCCAGTGCCAAAATACTTGGATAAATCCCAAATTCTAAATACCGGCTTACAATTCCCTTCAGAGTATATTGAAGAATTACATGAATTGGAAGAACCAGTAACTACCACTTTTCATTATATCAATGATTTAGGAGAAGTTTCTGGCGATCATTTTTCATTAGACTTCAAAGTGAAAAATGTATTTAGGGAAAAATGGGCTGTTTGCCAGACAACTTGGGTTTATTTTATTGGCTCTTCTGGAGCGATGATCGTCCCTTTTTCTATCCCGGGATGTAGTTCTGATAATGGACTCATGTTAAATGATGTTTTTATTAGTGGAAAAGAAAAGGACCTATCTTCCCTAACTACAGATATGTCAGAATTGCAAGCTTTTAATATCAAAATAGTAGACAAAGAAGTCTTTATTTCAATAAATGACACTGAGGTTTATAAAGCTCGCTATTATAGCTCCATGGGGAAATTAGTTGGCCTCCGTTTTAAATTCAAAGGTGCCGGTGATGTTGAAGATATTGTTTTGAAGGATGAACTGGATAAAGAAATTTTCCTGGATCTTTAAAAATTAATTTATTGATGAACTGGATAATCCTTTGACTCTTGTCCCCACTCTGACCAGGAACCATCGTAAATTGCTTTTGGCTGTCCTGATATCAATTCACTGGCTAGTAAAATAATACATGCAGAAAGCCCAGATCCACAAGTGAAGACCAATGTTTTATCATTTATATTAAAGGAATCAAAAAGGGTTTTTAGCTCTTCTTTAGATAAAAACTGACCATCCTTAATAACCTGAGCCCAGGGAAGATTAAGAGAATTGGGAATATGGCCGCCCTTTAAACCTGCTCTTGGTTCCGGAGCCATACCTTTAAAACGTCCTTCTGATCGAGCATCGATAATAGCTATGTTGTTATCGTCAAGGTGTTCTTTGATATAGGTAGCATCTTTCATTAAAGAGGGTTGCAGTTTACCTTCGAAATTCCCGGGATTAATGTTTTGATCTTCGATCCATTCGCAGATATACTCATTTTCTACCCATGCCTTTAGTCCTCCATCTAGTACCGCTACTTCTGCATGCCCCATGGCTTTGAACATCCACCAAACTCTGGGACTTGAGTATACTCCGAAATTATCGTAAACCACTATTTTACTGTCTTGATTAATGCCAAGTTCTCTGACACCAGCTGTAAAGGCTTCTGTACTAGGAAGGGTATTGGGAAGATTACTTTCTTTATCAGAAAAAGCACCTTTTAAATCAAAAAAACGAGCACCTGGAATTCTCAGGGTAGTGCTAATTGGAGGTGTTTTGACCAGTTTAGTTTTTATACTGGCGTCTAAAATGACTAATTGGGGATCATCCAAATTTTCAGCAAGCCAATCGGCAGAAACAAGCGGGTTCATATTTCTTAATTTTTAGGCGAAGATATTAAAAAGTGATTATTCAATAAATGCCACTACTCTTGCTGGTGCAGCGGATGCCCCTTTAATCTTCAAAGGAAAAACGGCTACCTTGAAACCAGAATAAGGCAAGGCATCTAAATTAGTTAGCTGCTCCATATGACAATACTCTTTTTTACTGCCAACCAGATGAGCCTCCCAGAATAAATTTGGATTATTAGTTTCCTTTGCCTTTTTGACTTGATAGGGTAGCGGCAGGTCCCAGCCCCATTGGTCGATACCCATTACTTTGATGCCTTGATCGATGAGCCATTCCGTAGCAGCTGCACTCATGCCTGTGCCCTTGAGGAAAAAATCTTTGGTACCCATGTGTTTGTCCCGTCCGGTTTTAATTAAAACAATCATTCTGGGCTGAAGTGAAATATTTTCTTTTTCCAAAAAACCAGTCAGATCTTCCACGGTAATGGGGTCATAATCTTCCTTATGTTTCATATCAATGACAATGCCTTCTCCATAACACCAATCAAGGGGGACTTCATCGATTGTTTTGGCGGGTTGTCCAGCTACCGTAGGGGAATAATGCCAAGGTGCATCTATATGTGTGGTGGAGTGAACGCCCATTTTTTGAATGCTATCGTCAGCCCAGCCAATAAAATCCTTAGGAAATAGCTTAAAAGGTAAGCCCAAATATCGAATCAGCCATTTGGCCTTGCGATGGGGTTTATGTTTGATCTTGACCTTCATGAAGAAAGGATCTCCTGGATTGTATTGGATGGTTTTGGAGAGGTCAATGATTTTCATGATTTTTTTATTTGGCCTATACCGTTTACGGATTAAGCATGGAAACTAACCTTAATTTAATTTTTCAGATTCCTTTCTAAGACTTTCCCTCATTTTGGCTACTCGCTTGTCCACTTTATCCATTAATTGGATAAACTTAGGTTGATCATTAAGTGTTTTTAGCCACAAATCATTTCTGATTATGCGGTCATGAATATACCCAGCTTTAGTAGCTTTATCAAACCAATCAATAGCTGCTGATTTATTACCAAAAACGGCATAACTCTGAGCTAAGGACAAAATTGCTTCACCATTGATAGCGCCTTGTTCAAATTTATCCGTGAGATACTCAACCGTTCTACTTAGCAAGGTGTCCCTAGGAGGCTCTTGCCCTTGATAATCCTGTTTGTATCCAAAAAATATGGCTGTCTTGGGATAGATTGTTGGATCGAATTTAGGGGAGTTTAAAACTTGGGTAAAGTATTTCTCTGCGAAATCCTCATCAAAGTCTTTGGCAACATCGGCAGCATAGTCAAGAAAATAGATGTTTCCGGGGTCCAACTGGACAAATTTATCAAGATATATTTTCGCATTATCATACATCCCCAGGGAACTATACAGTAAGGCATATACATAAACAGCATGCCAGTTTTCAGGATCTAATTCAACGGCCGTTTTTAAATTTTTTTCTGCTTCTTCATACATTTGAAGGGCTATATAGCGATTGGCAATATTACTGTAGCTGAGGGAGAACAAAGGGTTTAACTCTATCGTTTTTTGATAAAGTCGGATAGATTCATCCAATTTACCTTCTTCTGATAAAATTAGGGCCAGATTAGCTACAGAAGGAAGGTGGCGAGGATTTAATAGTACTGCCCTTTCGAGTGTTGGCCTCACCATGGATTTGTCTTTAAAGTTATAGGCTTGAGCCAGAGCCTTCCAGCCTTCAGCAAGTTTGGGGTTTAAATTAACCGCTTTCTAACTGTAAACAAATGCAGAATCCAAAAATGATCTTGGCAGTGTGGTATAATCAGAAACGGCTTTTGCAGTAGCATCTCCCAAGCCAGCCCAGGCTAAAGCAAAGGAAGTATCTAATTGTATTGCTCTTTTGAATAACTCAAGAGCTTGATCATTAGAGGAGACTTGGTATTCATTATAGGCTTCCCGCCCCTTGAGATAATAGTTGTAAGCAATAATATTTTCTGTTGGTTTTTCATCAATGCGGTTGGTCTCTTCATCAGATAGCTGAACTTCCAGTAAATTCGCGACCTCTTTTGCAACCTCACTTTGTATAGCGAAAATATCCTCCATTTTTCGATCAAAGGTATTGGCCCAGTCTTCCGTCTCTGTTGAAGTATTGATTAACTGGCATCCTATTCGAAGATTATCGCCCGATCTGCGGACGCTTCCCACCAGTAAGTGCCGAACTTTTAATTCTTTGCCAATTTCTTTTGGTGTTTTACCAGCTGTATCATAATCCTTTAAGGTAAACCTAGAAAGAACTTTCAACTCAGCAATTTTAGAAATTTGGGTCAGAATGTCCTCAGTGATACCGGCTGCAAAATAAGCATCCTCTTTACTGGATTGATTTTCAAAAGGAAGTACAGCAATGGTGTTTGGGTCTAGACCTTCAAAAACGCCTTCTGTGAAATTAAAAAAGCGGTCAGAAATCAAAAAAATAACGGCTAACAATAAACCGCCAATGATTATTGCATTTAATTTTTTACTGGTATCCTTAGTAATAGAAGCCTCAGGAACTACTTCTTCTGATTTTTTAAAACCCTCTGGTGTTCTTTCATATAGATAGGCAAATATCACCCAAGCAGGAAACCCAATAGCAAGAACGAAAAATAGAATTCGGATAGTAGAAGGAGAAATGTTTAGAATCGGAAAAAGCATATTGGCACCCTCCAGGATAGCCCAAGAAATAGCCACATATGAAATGGCGGCCTTAAATACATTCCGCTCTTGTAGTTTTTGTATAAAGGTATTCATCGGAGAAAGATTCAGACTGTTGTTACCTAAATATAAGGTCTTTTTCTAGTTTTTAGGATTAGAGCAGGTTGACACTTGGATATATTAATGGTGGAACTGCATTTATTCAAATAAATCAGAATCTAAACCTTCAGCTACCCATTTTTGTAAAAATGCTAAATATTCATTTTTTGAGATCACGTCCATTCCCTCTGACTTCAATTGTTTGAAATCTTCTTCTGTAGGTAAAGAAAAATAACTTCCCTGAGACATATCTTGGGGTCTAAAATCAAGTCTTTGTATTCCATCCAATTTTTTTAAACTTTGAAGAATCATATTACAACCAAGCGGATAAAGACTGGCTACATGCCAAAATAATGATTTCTCAGGCTGAACTTTAAGTTTGGCGATCTCAATAATTTCACCTGTGTCTATAGTTCCATCGGAGATATAATGCAGGGTGCATCCCACATGCTCATCCCCATTTTTTAGAGCATGTAGGGTTCCCAGAATTCCCCTATAATCTGGCAGGATAGCAGAATGGAGATTCAAAATTCCTTTTGTAGGAACCCGGATAATTTCATTTTTGAAAATCTTTCCAAAACGAATGGAAAGAAACAGATCGGGCTCAAATGCTTTTATCTGATCTATAAAAACGGAGGTATTGGGATTAGTGCAGGGGGCAATTGGTACCGAAGAAATGGAGGGATCTAGAAAATCAAAAGAGGAGGCTATTCTGTTTTTTTCTATATAGTCTTTTATACTACCAAAGAAAAAATCTTTTTCAAAATACTCCAGTTTTTGTAAAGCTTGAGGTTTATTACTGGCTTTGCCAACATTTTCCGAGTAGTAAATTCTATAATTGTGTTTTGATAACTCTTTTTTTAAAAGGTTGTAAGCCAGGGCACTTTCAAGATCTTTATTGATGAAGAGGACTATGTTCATTAGATTAGAGCTGAAGAGTTTGAAAATAAATCAAATCTAAAACAAGGCTATTTAATTTAGAAAGACTTTTGTTGACACTGATTAACACGGGTATTCACGGTTAACTTTATTTTGAATACCTATACACTCGATGTCTGCCAAAATCTAATAACATTATGTCCTTTTCATAGAATCCTCCCAGGCGTAGTGCCAGTCTTTGAGATGCTTCATTTTTTGCATCAATATAACTGACAAGGGTTCGTACTCGCATGGTATTAAAGGCATATTCTTTAACCCGTTTTGCGGCTTCTGTGGCATATCCTTTTCCTTGCATTTCTTTCAAAATCCAATATCCGAGTTCTAATTCGGGCCAGGAAGCAGAATTCCAAAGGCCTACCGTGCCAACCAACCTGCCTGTATGCCTTTCTTCAAGGGCCATATAGCTGTATCCTTTTAAATGATAATGCCCAATATAAGAAGCCATCAGCCTCCAGGCTTCCTCCTGGTTTTTTTTTCCGCCCAAAAAATAGGTGTTTTCTGCTTTAGAAAAATAATGGGCAAAGGCTTCAAAATCAGATTCTTGCCAGAGGCGAAATAGAAGCCTTTTGGTGTGTAGTCCTTCCATATTATAAACTTTCAAATTCCAGACACGCTCTAAAATACTGGTCGAACTGATTTACTCTTATAAAAGCAATTTAGATTATTCTTTATACAGGTTCAAGCAAGAGGTATCCACATCCCCATTGGGATTATCCATAAAAGCAATCATTACTTTATTTCGACAATTTCCATTTCCGCCACCATGGCCTCCTTCATCCAGGACAAATAAATGGCCATTGCTCAGTTGCTTCATGAGGGCATGACCATTTTTAGGAGGGGTTACCGGATCATATTGGTTGACCATGATCATGGTAGGAACAGCAGATGGTTTAAACTGATTCTCTTCTTCAGGTATGGTTTCATTATGCCAGTCTCGGAACCCCTGGTAGATAGCATCAAAAAAGCCTAGTTTGACAGGTAAAAGAGGAAGTTTTTTATACGCCTTATCAATCACTTTAGAGGTGTTTGCAGGATCATACATTTCGTATCTTTCTACTGAAAACCACATTGGATAATTATAACCTGGGCCAAAGTCAGATCTGGCAATTTGATTGGTAATGGGCCCTCCTCCATTTAAAAACTCCTGAATAAGGGCTGGTGCTTTGGTTCGGGAGTTGTTGCGATATAACTGTCTTCTTAAAATATAAACAGCATCCTGAGCATTAACGTAAAAGGCACCACCATTGCCTTCAGCCTTTATGGGTTTTTGCTTAAGCAATTTAAGTGCCTTGAGATAATCCTCTTTAAGGTTTGGATACTGAGTTCTGCATCTTTCAGTATTCTTGCAATATTTAAATACGCGACTGAGGGCCAGGGAGTAACTATGCAATCGTTCAATGAGCAAGTCTCCACCAAGGGGATTGGGAGAGTTGTGAATGACAGCATTAAGCATTTCGGGGAACATATCCTGGATGACCCTTCCTAATCGTGTGCCGTAAGAACCGCCATAAATATTGTATTTTTCATATCCCAATTCCTTCATTAGCTTGCCAAAATCTTTTGCATTCTGAAAGGTATTATAATGCTGTAGTTGAATACCTTTTTGACTAAGCTTTTGCCTATGCTGATCAATTACCTCATTCATTAATACCTGTTCTTCTTCTTCATTTGCATTTTTTGCCAGGACCTCATACAGTTCCTGATGGATGTTTGGCAAACCAGAAGAGTGTCCTATTCCTCTTTGATCCATCAGGATGATGTCGCGCTTTTCTCCAATGGGGTGCCGACGCCACCGATTGATACTTCCTCGTGAAATGGTGCCTCCTCCCGGACCTCCGGTAAGATAAATCATTGGATGGGCACCAGGCGTGGCTTCTTTAGCTTTAATAACTACATAAGAAGTATAGATTTTTCGACCATTTGGCTCATCATGATTTTCAGGAACCTCCAATTGACCACACTCCAATCTCTCAGATGAGGAAAGGCCTTCCACAAAATCACATGCAGAAAAATTTGTTGATTCTATATTTTTTAATGAAAAAAGAAGCGGGATGAATAAAAAAAATAGGTAGGGTTTTTTCATCATGGCTAATGGTTTAAGATGATTTCAAGCTCATCATCATCTAATTTTAATTTATTCCTTAATACATCAAGATACTCATTACCAGTATATAGAGGGTAATCTGTACCAAAAATTATCCTCTCAATACCTAGTTTCTCAATATACCCTTTTAATTCTAAATACTCATGATCCTCAAGAGGAGGGATTCCATCGCTATCTTTGTCTAAAGCGACTGCCGAGATATCAAATTGGAGTGTATGCCTTTGAGGAATGTTGTTTTTTTGAAAATGATTTATAAAGGCATCAAGAACCTTTTTGGTTTTATCACTAAATGGGCCGGCAGCTCCGAAATGAGCAAAAGTAATATGAATAGCTGGAAGGTCATGGAGGATAGAATCTACTAAAATATTCACATCTGGAGCACCAAACAGATAATCAGAATTATCATAATGTAACAAAACGGGGCGTTTATTGGCCGCTACCAAATTAAAAATGGATTTGACTTTATTTGAATGTTCTTGGTCTGTTAAAAAAATCTGGGAGGTGTTAAAATGAAATTTAATGCCGGCATTGGCCGAAAGATCCAAGCACCTCTGAATTTCCTCAGCAGCATAATCTCTTAAAGGATCAATACCATAAAACGGTCGTATACGGTGGGGGTATTTTTGAGCCGCCTTCAATAAATAATTGTTTTCTTTGATCACCTGCTCATAACCATCCTTCCCTGAATAAAAAACGGGATTGCCATAAATATAGGCCATGCCAATCAGGTCAATTTTTTGTGCACCCACATTTGTAAGAATGTTATCAATATTGGAGTAGTAATCCACCTCATGGCTAAAAGGAATACCCATATCCTTCCATCTTTTTATCAGAAATGGACTCATGATATGGACATGGCTGTCATATGGTATCAGGTTCTTTTTATCAGGCCTCTTGGAATCATCAGGTGTACAAGCCATTAAAAATAGGAGCCCCAAAAAGACGAGGAATTTCATATCAATTGAATTCTTTATTGATTTTTCACGAACTCTTTGTCACTGATCTTCGCTGATTGAGCAGTTTTTGGAGGGACTTAATCTCCAGCAGTTGGAGAGCGAATCAGCTAAACCAGCGTTTAACAGCGGCCAGAAAAAAATTGGGTGTTCTAACTTAAGCTAGGTTATCCACAGCAAATTTCATGAAAAATTATTACGATCCTATGTACTAACTGGAAAGAATTTATTTACCAACTCTTCAGCTTTTACCACTTTAGCAAACTCATTATGTAAACTGGCAAGGGCTGTTTCATGAATGATTTCAGCAGAATATCTTTTCCCATCTGGTCCAATTTTATCAAAAGTAGCGGTGGCATCTTCAACTACATAGGTTTCAAAACCAAGGTTACCTGCCATACGAGTGGTGGTAGAAATACAATGATCAGTAGTGAGGCCTACAATAACAACGGTGCTGATTCCGGCATCTTGTAATTGCTCTTTTAAGTTAGTTCCAATAAATGCACTATTGACATTCTTTTTGATGATGGGTTCACCTTGAACAGGCTGGGTGACTTCCTGGAAATCATTCCCTACCTTGCCTTCCACCAACGGAGATTCTGGTGTTGTAGAACAATGCTGAATATGATAAAAGGGAAGACCGTTTTCTCGCCAAAGTTCAAGCAGCTTTCCTGCTTTTTTTTCCGCATCAGGATTGTTTCTATGGCCGCCCCAGTACTCAATATCTTCAAATCCTTTTTGGATGTCAACGAGAAGTAAGGCTGGTTTATCTTGAATGCTCATAAATCAGATTTTTATCTTTTTATTTTAGAAATAGTTTTGCCTGTTGATTTGGGAGGCTTGTCCATATCTTCCTTTGCAAAGTCTATAGCAGATTGAAGTAGTGATTCAACTTTTTCATTGCGAAAATCATTATGAGTTTTAACTTCAATATGCCTAATCAACTTTCCAGTGCCTTTTAATAACTGATGGGGGTCTTCTAATAAAGTTCCCTTATTAAATCCAAAATTTAAATGATTGGTATAAATAGGAATCATACAAAAAGCGTCCGATAATTTTTCGGATATAGAAAAAACGGCCGTTAAGGCATGAGTATGATAGAGTAATTCATTACAATCCGGATAAGTGGAAAGAACAAAGGATCTCAGGTCTTTAAATAGATCAATTAACCCTTTGTTTTTAAAATCTAAAAAGTGATGAAAATCAGGATGTATCTCTCTGTTTTCAGACATAGAAGCATAGGTTTTATTCGGAAATAAAATAAAGAGGTTTTGGCTTAATTTCCAGAAATTTTACCTTTTATATTGTCCAGATCCGTTTCATACTCTGACAACCTCCAATCTTTTATGGCTTTTCCCATATCGACTGCTTTTTGGAATTGCTTTTGAGCATTTTGATAATCTCTTTTGTATCGATATACCAAACCCTTTCCATGGAAGGGGCGTGGGCTATCCTCGTGCTTTTGGGCTAAAAAATTAAAAACCTCCATAGCTTTTTCTGGTTTCTGGTTTTGCAGATAATACCAACCATACCAATAGGCTTGGTTTAGGTACTGCTCATCCCAAAAACCATCTGACTCAAAAGCTTTGATAAACGCTTCAAATGCTTCAAAATTATCTTCAGAAATGGCTGCTATAACCATGGCTCGCCTCATCCTTTTGTGGGCTCTGTCATTTTCTTCTTTGGAAAAATCAAAACGCTCGGCCCTTTCTTTGTAATAAGTGTCGATGTAAGCGAGCCCTCCTTTTTGCTTGAATGCTTCAAAATCCCTGACTTCAAATCCAGGATAATTAAAGAAATAAGCTTCCATCCCATGAAAGATGGTATTAAATGGGGTCATAGGATGCCTCTCGTCTTCTAGTTTTTTATAAACCCATCTCAAGGATTCAGGGGCTTTAGATTCTAACAATTCGATTAAATTATCGATTCCATATTGGACGGGAAAATCCTGGTGGGATTGAGTAACATATAAGAATTTACCAGTCACTTGATTGGAGGTCAAAGTGTTTTCCAGGGCTTCAAACTCTTTTTGATACATGGGAAAATAAGGGCTATAGATGGGGGTAGGACTAGCTCCTAAATAAGCGCTGAATAAGTGGGGTTTTTGAGTAAAAAGCTCTATAACCAATCCTCCGGTTCCTTCCCATCCAAAAATGATTCTCTCCTCTGAGGCTCGAAAATTCTGATCAATAAAGGTGACCACTTCTTTTTCTAAGGCTTCCATGAAATTTTCCTTTTGACTAAACGCCCAGGTGTTTCGTTGTTTTCCTTCAGTGACAATTCCAATGACTAAAAATTCAGGGGATAAGCTCTTTTGCGAAAGGGCATTTGAAGTGCTGACTCCGTGCAGGAAGTTATCCTGACCATCTAAAAGGAAAAGAGCTGGGTATCGTTTAACAGTGCTTGGATACGTTTTGGGCAGATGAACTTGTAAGGTTATCTCTTCCTTGAGTATTTCTGACTGTAGGGTATAGGTTTTTCCAACTACATAATCACCAGAGGATACGTTTGATTGGGCAATAATAAGGAGTGGACAAAGTATCCAGACTAAGGATATGATTAAGCTTGGTTTTTTTCTCATTGGTTTGAATTTTAGAGACCTACTTGGTAATTGGGCTTCAAATAAGGTACAAGCTTATGGAAAAGCATCATTATTCACAATTTTATGACTTGGGTTTAACCTAAACTTAAACTTTAAGGTGCACTCCTTTCACTTTCTATCTTATATCTTTCGACATATCCTAGCATTGATTTTTATAGGTTTAATCAGTTGTTTTGACACTGACTAGAACAGACTTTAACTTCTACCTACGCTTAATCTTCGGCAGGCAGGGACTTACACTGTCTTAGTTGGTGCTAAATAGAGTTTGCACTTATTATTTTATCTATAACCAATTAATGCACTCAAATACTGCAAAAATGGGTTCTAATCTAATCTATTCGCTTGTATTTTCTTAATACTTCTTTCAGTAGGTCATGTGGAATAGCATGAGCCTTATTACCGTGTATTCCTTCCATCGTTTCTGCTGCAATCATGGCATTAATAATAGCCTCCTCAACGGCCTGAGCAGTGGCATCAAACAGAGGAGTAATTAAGTCATTAGGCAAACTTTGTACAGTGGTAGTAGCATCGCGGTTGAAAGCATTTTCATTAGCAGTGGAAAAAGCGATGAATATATCACCAGAGCCGTTTGATCCTCTTCCTCCTACAATGCCGATCCCGAGAGGTACTCGATGAGCAATACGTTTTAATTGGTGGGGCAAAAGTGGAGCATCAGTGGCTACAACGACTATTATTGAACCATCTCCATCTTTTCGATAGGAAGAGGGGGGAGCTTTGAATTCATAATTTAAGGTGTCTCTTAATTCCAGCCCGACAGGTACCCCAGCAATGCTTAGGTTTCTCTTAGAGCCAAAATTGGCTTGTACTAAAACCCCCAGGGTATATTCAGTATTTAAAATATTTACTACCCGGGAAGAAGTTCCAATTCCTCCTTTAAAGCCAAGACACATCATTCCAGTCCCGCCACCTACATTGCCTTCCTGTACTTTACCAGTGGAGGCATTACTGATGGCCTCCAAAACGTGTTTTTCTTTTACATGAAAACCATAGATGTCATTGAGAAAACCATCGTAGGTTTCGGCAACTACCGGATAGGTATACCACCACGATTCTTTATTATACCAATCGACATCCACATACCATTTTAATACTGCATCTCTAACTACTCCGACACTGTTGGTATTGGTGATCATGATAGGTGTTTCCAGAAAGCCCGATTCGGTTACCCAGGTAGTGCCGGTCATTTCACCATTGCCATTCAGACTATACCAATTGGCATACACAGGACTGAATTTTTTTCCTCTGGGAAAAATAGCGGTTACGCCTGTTCGGACGGGCCCTTTACCTACAATATTTTCACCGCTTCCTGAGATGATGGTACTATGGCCTACCTCTACTCCTTTCACATCTGTAATGGCATTTAATGGGCCGGTTTTTCCACGGAAAGGTACGCCGAGATCTCGCGCTCTGGGTTTTTGGCTGTATAAAAAGGTAGCGGAGATTATCAACAGGAGAAGGATGGTAAATTTTTTCATGGTAATCAGAATATTAGTTTTAGGATGTAAACCTAAACTAAATTAAGATTAATTATCGATTCGTTGGCCTGGGAGGAAATATCTCGATTTCTTCCTCTTCAAATCTGGAATCCTTTTCCAAAACACTTTCATGATAATTCAAAAGATCTTCTTCAGAGAAATTATATGCTGTAATTAAAGCGTTGTCTAATCTACTTATGACGGTATCGCCAAAGCTAGGAGGATAATTGCCCGCCTCCATGATTTGAAATAAGGATTTTTGTACAGGCTTCTTATAAGAAAAGAAGAGGAGAGTTTCTTTTTCGTTTTTAAGGGTCATTTGATTTCCATTAATCTTGGAAATATGATAACTGATAGTGTCATCGAATATTAGGGAGTCTTGAATGAAATGAAAATCAGATAAAAAAGATTCTCCTGAAATATGATTGTATACAGCATAGGAAGTGTCAAAAAAGTGGAATTCTAAAAATTCAAATAGGCAATCCGAATAATACTCTAAATTGTTACAGTTTTCATTCTGTAATAAAAAGAAAATCCTGTTCTCAATTTGAATAACTTCTTTTTTTGAACAAGAAAATGAGACCAAAAGGAATAATGATAAAATAAGATATTTCATTTGTACCGGGTTTAATTTTTTCATTTTGAGTAATTCTTAAGGTGGTCTGAGTATGGATCATAGAATTCGGCCGGCAGGGACTTCGTACACTGACGTTACGCTTGTCTGCCTAAGGCTGAGACTTTCACTGTTTTAGTCCTTTTTGAATAAAACTTACCCCAATTATTCTAACCAAATAATGTACTCCTCAGTTCTGGACGGCTTGCAAGGTTCAGAGTGGTTTGCAACGTTCAGGGCGGTTTGCAACCGCCCAATAAACCTCATTCAAGCTCCGCCAACTCCTCATCTATCCTAGCCTTCAATCTACTTGCATCTAAATTCCTAGGATCTAATTCCACCGCTCGATCCGCGTATTTTTTGGCCAAATTCAAGCTGCCCATTTGGAAATAAACATCAGCAAATACAGCATGAGATTTAGGAACAGTGGGGTCATTAATGACCGTTTTCAAATGTTTTGCCTTAGTTAGGGCTTCTTCAAAATTGCCCTGTTTGGCTTCCATGGAAGCAGCATAGCCCAGGAGGAAAGGATTATCTTTTTGATGATCTAGCAAGAGGGCCTGTAGGGAGTCAAGCGAAGCTTTGGGGCCTTTTAAGGAGTGTAGTATCTCGATATACTCTGATTTCAAGTAAATTTCTTCAGGATATTTATGGACAATCTGTCGGAAATTGTTTTCTGCTAAAGCCAATACCTTGCTTCTTGCTTCTTGGACTTTTTCGGGCTCCTGCTCCCGAATATTGGTGTATTCTGTGAGGCCGATGTATACATCCAAAACAAGGCGCTCATCTCCTTTGATGGTGTTTTTTTTAGCCTCCAATTCTTCAAAAAGCTGAAGGCGTTCTTCCAGACTAGTTGTAAGTCGAGCCAACACACTTTTACCTACTAGAAAATCAGGGTCAAATTCTAAAGCTTTTCTATAGGACACTTCGGAAGGACCATAATTGCCTTCATCC
The DNA here is from genome assembly GCA_028285545.1 of Saprospiraceae bacterium. GTDB lineage: Bacteria > Bacteroidota > Bacteroidia > Chitinophagales > Saprospiraceae > JANQPA01. Next base: position 68,443 of record JANQPA010000065.1, read on the forward strand.
ATGATTTGTTGCCAGCCTTTTTGGTAGTAGAATAGGGTAGAGTCGTTATCTGTACTAAATGCTAGTTTTCCATTATTAGAAGGTGGAGTTTTTTGGCATGCTAATAGGCATAAACAAAATAAAATGGAGACGAGAAGAAGGTTTTTCACAAGCAGAGTTTTAATATGATGAAAATAGAGCGCAGAGCAATGTCAAATTATCTAAAAAATCACAATTGGGTAAACTTACTACTTGTTTTTCCAACTTCACTTCATTTTTCTTCTGCTGAAAAATTAAATGATATAGTTTTATAGAGCAAACAGAAATTACCCTAAACGATCCATCTATGAAGACTTATCAAAGCTTTCGAATTATTCTTGTTACCATTTTGAGTTTGGGATTTGTTGGAATTACTAATACTCTACTCCATGCCCAAGTTAAACAACTCAAAATTGATGGCCCTGCAAATATTCGAAATGGGATCAATGGTCAACTTATTGATCAGCTTCCAAATCTGTTTTCTGTGGATCTAATCAGAATAAAGGGAAACTGGGCAGAAATTTCCTATCAAAAGAATGAACAGCCCAAAAAGGGATGGACTCATCTTCAAAATTTACCTCATCCAGCTTTACTGGAGGGTCCCACTAAGGTAAAGGAGGCAAAATCCAGGTTTCTTACTTTTCAATTTCAGGATATTGAAAAAATATCGGAGGAAGAAATTGGTCAATTGAGGGTATCCTATAAAGGTCTTAAGACGAATGTGCTTGATGCAGAAATAAATTTACAAACAGCTTATGATGCACCTTCCTATGTATTAATGTATACAGGACGCAGAGACTATCCATTTTTGCTTTATTACAGTGGCCAGGCCGGAGATATGGTCAATGTGTCAGGGTCTATGGTACTTTTTCATCCCACAACACAGGCCAATAAACCTTTTATGGTTGAACAAGGCAATCGAGTAAATTCACAGTTTGTCAAATGGGAAGGAAACAGCCTGACCATTTTGGAGTCACTTTATTGTTTCATTAGGGTTGAAACTACCTTTTCTATCACAGATAATGGTATCGAAAGAATCAGTGGCCAATTTCGAGATTCGTTTCAATTTCCAAGTAAAGATGAATTGGAATATGTAGATGATCAAGTCAAAGAGATGATGACCCTTGAATCCGATCTCTTGCTTTTCCCAAAGAGAAGTTCAACGGTTTCGGAAGGACAAATATTTCCAATGGGTACTCCAGTCACTATTGAATTGATAGAAGTCGATTTCCGGAAGCAAATGGTCTGTGTGAAAGTAAATGGGAAAAAAGGATGGCTTTTGCTAGAGACTTTTAAAGAACTAAAATTAATAACAGACAGCATCAGTAGTGGCTGTCATACAGGATAGAAATAAATGCTTGGATAATCCTAAGAAAAACCCGCGTCGCCGGGTTTTCTTAAGAATTTTTTCCATAAACATATTAACCACTAAAAAAACCAATCATGAAAACAGAAACAAAAAAGAAAAGTGCTTTACATGAAGCGATTCGTATGCGACTACCTCTTAGTTCAGTAAAACACATCCTTAGCCAAGGTGCTGATATTAATGAGTTAGATCAGGATGGTTATTCTCCATTGGTCAACGCGATCGATGCACAATTAGACGAGGTAGCCCTATTTCTTATTGATCATGGCGCAGATCTTAGCCTTGTTGATTCAAGAGGAGCGAATGCACTATATATGGCGGTAATGCATGGGAGCTGGGTCTTGTTTTCTCGTTTACTTGAATTAGGGATGGACAGAGATCTGATTGTAGACGAATGGCCCTTATTGAATGTAGCTTGTAGTCGGGCAAATAAATTCAAGCGACTTGATCTTAAGGTAACCCGAATTGTGAATGGTAAGCATGTGCGCGTAACTGATCAGGCTGAAATAGACAAGGCAGCAGGAAAAGATCGCTATGTGAACTTCTTAAAGATTATTGAAAAACTTTTGGAAAGAGGAGCAGATGTTAATAGTGTTGAAGGAAATGGCCAAACAGGGATTGCACTCTGTGCTAGCCGTGGAGACCTGGAAATTATCGACTACCTGATTAGCCAGGGAGGTGATGTAAATAAGGTCGATAAGTTTGACCTGAGTCCTTTACACTGGGCAGCCAGAAGTGGTCATTTGGATATAGTAAAATTGTTGACTCAAAATGGAGCGAATGTGAATGTGGCTGAGGCTTATGGCTTTACCCCACTGCATGAAGCAGCCGAAAATGGCCATGGAGAAATAGTGCTTGCTTTACTAGCTGCAGGTGCGGATCCAACTGTTGGTATAAAGAAGAACTTTTCACCTTATCAAATAGGAGATACGGCAAAAGATGTTGCCAGAAAAAGGAACCTTACTGCTATTGTAGATTTGTTTTAATCCAATAAAATCAATGTGGTGACCCTGTTTTTGGATGAGTAGGAGTGTGATTAGGTAATATTGTTGACCATTTTTTTGACACGGACTTCGTACACGGATTAGCACTGTGTTAGTCAAGGTTAAATAAAACTTATTCTAATGATAATAACGAAATAGCGCACTTTTCTAACGCCTAAAACAGGGCTATTTAATAGAAAAAACCCAGACCAATGAAAACTCAAATAATAAATGGATTTGTAATTTTCAAGTTCTCTGTTTGTCAGGGAGAAATTTATAACTTGACGGAATGTGAAAGGTTTTACTCCTATAAAGCAGCCCTGGGATATAAAGAACGAAATTATAAAGATGAAGGACACTTTTGGTCAGGTCTCAAAGAGTTTAAAATTATTGAATTACAAGATGGCGAATTAAAAAATGCCTTTGGGTGCAATTCCCCGCACCTCCAATACCTTGAGCGATATATCACTCAAGGCGGATTGGAAGCAGAGGTGTCAGGATTTCGGTTGTAGGAAAAGGCCAGATTTTGAATCAGCCAACCCAGCCCATTTTATAAGCAACCTTTATAATTTCACCAATAAATACCAGAATTAAAGAAATAGGAATAATCCATGTAATGGTGATGGTCAAAAACTTTTTTAAAGTATCACTAGGAAGATATCCTGGTACAGTTATTTCATCAATAAACCCTTTGATTGACCACTTATAGCGGATGAAAATGGCCAATAAGAAGGAACCGACTATTAAACAAAAGGTGCCAAAGAAGTCCAAAATGAAATTAAAATAACCCATCGACTTTTGATCGCCTGCTGATTCTCCGTATCCTAAAAAGTTGGTGAAAATAGAGGCATTGCCTGGATCAATAGATAGTGTTACTGGAATACTTAAGGCAAAAATGATAAACCCTACAATGATGGCAAAATATCTGCGCCCTCCTTTCTTGTTTTTGGATAAATAATTGACGGAAGGCTCCAAAAGGGAGATGGTTGAGGTAAGGATGGCCAGGTTAAAAAGAACAAAAAAGGTAATACCAATAATCCATCCCCAAAAAGGTCCAAACCCATTAAAAGTATCTACCAAATTGATAAATACCAAGGGTGGTGCAGCAATAACCTGATCAGATGCTGAAAATAAGGGTATAATTAATAAACCTCCTAGTATAGCTACCAGGGTGTCGGTATGAACAATATAGTGTGAATTGTTAACAACATTGGTGGTCCTTTTGATGTGAGATCCGTAGGTAATCATACCTGTTGCACCCAGTGACAAACTAAAAAATGATTGTCCAACGGCCTCAATGATTCCTATCCGGCCACTTTCATCAATGGTGAAAAGGGCTCCCAAATCAAAACTGAAATTGCTGTAGTTTAATTCAACTCCTTTTATAAATGGTACCGTAATGATTAAAAATATAATCAATAGGATCAAAAAAGGTACAAATCGCTTGCTTACCCATTCAATTCCACGATTAATATTGGTAGCTACTATTGTGGAAGTGATGAGCATAATCAATCCGGAAAAAAGAATTACCCAGCTTTCATTGGTCACGAAAGTACCAAATAGCTGCCCCGGATTAGTATTTGATAAAGATTGATAATCTGCAATATATAGGTAGAGATAATATAAAGCCCAGCCCGCTACAACGATATAAAAAGACAAAATCAAACAGGAGGTTATCAATCCAAATAGTCCAACATAACTCCATTTTTTACCCCCAATACCTTTGTAAGCGGTAACAGCATCGCTCTGACCATTTTTACCTAATGCTTTTTCTCCGATCATTAAGGGTATCCCTAATAGGAAAGTACAAAGGATAAATACAAGGATAAAGGCTAGTCCGCCATAGTTAAAAACTCTGGCAGGAAAAAGTACTAGGTTGGCAATTCCAATGGCTCCTCCAACAGAAGCGAGAATGTGACCTCTATCGGAGAATGTTTTTCTTTGGCTCATGCAATGCTTGGTTTTAAATGATGATTACTTTTAAATATTAACATGTCGCCGCCGGGCGGCACATGTTAATATTTAATTTGAAATGACGCTTATAAAGCTAAAATAAATTTTTTTATGGGTAGATATAGGCAAACCATTAGGGTGTGCCTATGCTACTGAAGGTAAAATCCCCTTCTTATTTCTTGGAAAGGTAAAGTACTGTTTGGTGAAGTATGCTTCCTTTTAATAGGGAAGCTGGTGAAGTTGATTGCATTTTAGTAAGCGGTACTAGGTATTAACTGTATTTGTTCATTAAATAGTATAGAACCCTCATTTTAATTTCAATAACAATATCAATTGCAATAACAATACTCATGTAAAGATTGACATTGCAGTTGTTATTGACATTGATATTGCCTATTAGGCGATTTTTAAAATTTTCACTGGATTGGATCTTCCTTTTACTTCAACCTCCAGGAATGGTTGATTAAGCGTAAGTGGTTGGTCCAACTTGGTGCAAACCTCTTCAGTAATGATCAGTTGAGATTTATAAGTTTTATTTAATTGTTCCACTCTACTGGCAATAATAACTGGATTGCCGGTAACGGAATACTGTTTTCTTTTTTCATTGCCTACATTCCCCGTAACAACATGCCCCGCATGAAGACCGATGCCCACTCTGGTTCTTGGGATTAGGCGAGCTTCATTGCGTTCCTTGACTTCATGTAGGATTTCTTTGGCAGCCAAAAAGGCATTTTGACAATCATTGCCATGAGATACTGGAGCACCAAAGGTAGCCATAAACCCATCGCCTAGAAGTTGGTTGATAGTGCCATTATATTTTTGAACAATGTCTATCATAAAGCCAAAAACATTATTCTGATAGTCGATTATTTCCTCAGGGCTTAATTTTTCGGCCATGGGCGTAAAATCCCTAATATCCAAAAACATGATGCAGACAAAGCATCTTCCACCTGGCTTGTTGGTGCCATTGGTTAATAATTCCATGGCTACATCTCCAGAGACTTGTTGTCTGAGTAATTTGACAATCTTTTCTTCGGCTCCTTCCAATTTATTTTTGGTATTATCTAAATCCCGGAAGGCGATGCTTAGTTTTTTGTGCTCGCGTCTTTTAGACATATAAAAATAGAAAGTCACCAGGGTACTCAATAATACTAAAAGGATAACGACAATAGCTGTATTTCGAAATCTGACCTGCTTTTCTCTTTCCTGGGCTAGAGCTTCGACATTAAGATCTGCAATCTTTTTTTGCTGTTTTAAAAGCAGCATTTCATTTTCTCTGCGCATATTTTCGGCTGCTGCTTTGAGGCTATCTTCGACCATTTTTTGAGATAGCTCCTGATACATTTTGTAATAAGCTAAAGATTTTTCATAATCTCTTTGTTTGGCATAACGATCAGAGATCCCTTTTATCTTTTCCTGTTCCAGCCTTAGAGATTTCTGAAATTCTTTATTTCTGAAACCCGTTACAGCAGGAACATCCGCTATTTCTGGTAAATCTTGTTTTTCAAGGGTATAGTTAAAGGGCTCTTTACTCTCCACATCCACTTCAGAGTAAAGAGACTCCACATCATTTTGTTGTTCTTCAATTTCAGTCACCACTTCTGTCAAAAAAGCCTGGGCTTGGGCATGCTTGTTTAGGCTGTCCAATAAATAAGCCACATTGAGTTGCAGCTCGTTAATCTGAACAATGTCCCCAGTGTTTTTCAAAAAATTGATGGCCTTATTATAATGGGCTATAGCTTCTTCATAGTCTTTTTTCTTTGCTTTAGTTTTGGCATTTCTGATTTCTGCCTGTACTTTCAAGTCATTGGTGGCTCCTGTAACTACCTTTCTTAGGCTAACATCCCTAAAAGCTTTGTTTAGTATATTTTCCTTAATTTCTCCTTCCTCAATCATCTCTTGTATGTCTTCCAGGTAATCCTCTGTATCATAAAGATAAATTTCATCATCTATGACAACAGCCAGGGATTTAGCAGATTGTAGTTGTTCTCTGGATTGGAAAAAGTGGCCTTTATCATATAGAAGTTCGCCTAATTGGAAGTAGGCCTTTACCAACTCTTTCTTATCTTTATCAGATGCAGAAGTGTTCAATTCCGTGAATATGTTTTTTCCCAAAATCACGGCCTGGCGGCCAAATCTAATGGCTTTCCTGTTTTGGGCATCTTGATAATGCTCAGTCAGACGATTTAAAGCCTTAAGTTTTTCCAGGCCATAAAGATTTTTTAGCTCTGCCTCCGTTTCTTCAATGGATTTATTTTGAGCATTTACCTGCAGGGCAAAAAGAGGGGTGAGACTAATGATCAGGCATAATATGAATCCATGTAAATACACTTTCATGGTACTCCAGGTTTATTATAAACATCTAAAATACGAATTCTCTATTGAATAAAGACTCAATTATTGGACGATTGTAGGCATGAAATAGATTAAATCAATCTAGAATATTATTACCAGATTGCTATAATTCTAGTTCTTCTGCTAAAGATTCTCTTACCCATGGATCAAAATGAGATGAATATGTCTCTTTCAATTCATTCCAAGTCTTTTCTTCCTCAAACCAACCAAATATGTTAATAGCCTGATAATTCATTAAAAAAGAATCACTATTGGTCTCTGTTAAAGTATATTTTAATCTACCCATTTCAATAATTCCCTCCGAAATGGCTACCCTTGTTTTTTGATTAGATAATTCGAAAAGAATGGGAGTATGGAAAAGAATATCCATAATTAAATATAACAGATGGTCTCTTTGCCATCCCTCCAACTCATTCTTTATTCGAGTGAGCTGCTTAATCACTTTTGAAAATAAATAAGCCAATTCAGGTATTTTGGATTCCGTAAAAGGGAAAACACCTTGTAGGAGTCCAAGAATTATTTGGTACTTTTTAAACCCTACTGAACCGACTTTTTTTTGGGCTAAAAAGTCCAGCAAAAATTCTGAACATTCTGCTTTTTCTGCAATACCTAAAGCAAAGACTTCTTCCCAAAAGAATCTATCATAAGGTTTGGGTTTTTCGAAATAGGGCTGAATTTTTTCCTCAAATGAATTCATTTGGAAATCATGTTATGATATCTTTTATTTAAAAACTAACCCCACTAGCATATTTCTAGTCTCAAACAGCATGGTTTTCACCTCTTCTTTTGAAAAAATACCATTGGATAGCATACCAGGTTTTCTCCAGGTATCCAGAAAATGGAAGTCTTTTCCTCTTTTAAAACAGATGATATAATGATTCCCAGGAGCTCCTTCTCCAATGGGTTTGCTTTTCCAGGCTTCCATATCTTCATGAACACCCATTAAAATGACTCCATTAGGATTGTTTTTAAAAAATTGGAGTACCTTTTTCTTTTTCTGATATTCTGCATCTTTTTTAGGACCTAAAAGCGGTTCATATTTAAAGTCCATGGCATCCAGGATATAAGGTAGTTCTACATCCTCCGGCATGTACCAGCTTTCTAATTTGCCCCGATCATCCCATTTGGGTTTAAAGCTGCCGTAGATACCAGGGCGATCATCGCTTTCCGCTAGTATTACTAATGTATCTTGAAGCTGATGTATGTTTTTAAAACTCAGATCCTGATTTAATCCATACTTTGAAATCAGACCTGGCCAATCTCCATTCATTACTAGATAGGCATTTAGACAGGCGGATGCCGAGCATCGGGCATAATCATTTTTGGTATACTCTAATTTATCTATCTGGGAAACATGACTTAGTTTTTGTTCAATGGTATGGCCAGGGAGCAAATCAGTTTCTTTATATTCAAAATCCAGGGCTTTAGCAGTCTTTTCAGATTGTGAGAAGGCAAGGTTTACAGAAAATAAAAGTAATATAATCCAGATCCGATTCAATAATTTTTTCATCTGCTCTTTTTTTATGAAAATAAAAAAAAAGAGCTTGTTCTTAATAATTGTAGAAAGAAAACAAGCCTAAACATTTTTTCATAGATAATTAAGGTTCCGGATTTACTAAAATTCATGATTTTGATGTGTAGTCTTTAACTTTAAACTGTACTATATCGTTTACGATGTCAGGATTTCAACATTTATGTTGAAAAAACTGGAAACAGTCTAAAGACTATTTCCCAGACATCGTAAACGATATAGTACAGTTTAAAAAATTACTTTCTTCCCATAGATGGGTGCCACAGTTTGCTCGTTTCGCCTTTCACGGGAATAAATCGAAGCTTTGGCTGGGTTAAAGCCACATCATCTATATTTTCCCCTTTTAAAAAACGAACAATGGTTTCAGTAGCCTTGGGGTGAGTCAGAATTTGTTCATGACCAGCATTTTTAACAATAATATGATTGCTATTAGAATACCCCCATCTTACCTCCTCGGCCTGATGTGGAGGAGTATTAAAATCGAGGGTGCCACTCATGAATAAAGTGCGTGTATGGGTTGTCAGGGGAGCTCGAAACTCTTCGCCAAGGTCAGGATGAGGCCATTCGTTTTCATTTCTTGGATTGACCACATTTTTGAAATAACTCTTTGCTTTTTCCTCCTTAATGCGGGCTAATCTACTTGGGGAAGCACCTGAGGCCGGGTCCATGGTAGAAGACATACCTTGAACACCAAAGACACTTGTAATTCGTTTTTGGACAAACCATCTTAGGTGAGAATAGTCGCCCTGATCAATTGTGTACAATAAGCGAGGAAAAACCGGAAGGTCACTGGCATCACCTATATCAAATCGCATCATCAGATTTAATCCATAAGCACCAATCTGGACTTTCATTGGAGATTGAGTAAGTGGTGACTGGACCTCTAATTCGATGGGTTTTTTTTCCAATTTTTGAACTACCTTTTCATATAAAGCTACAAGATCAGGTACTTCCTTATTTATATTTGGGTCCTCTTTAGCCATTAATGCAATTTTTCGAAATTGAACATCCATTGCTAGTGGAAGCTTGAAGGTATGATTAGGCCCTTCTACCCCTACCAGGACTGCATTTTCGACATAATCTTCATAATATTTAATATAGGCCTGCCCTAAATGGGTTCCATAACTGAATCCGAATAGGTTGATTTTATCATACCCTAAAGCTTGACGCAGCGCATCTATATCATTGGCATTTTCGATGGTAGTATATCCATTCAGGTCTACTCCTCTCTTATTAAACTCCTCCAAAGCAGCATTGCCAATTTTGGTGGCATGTCTGCTAGATGCTTCTGCGCTTGCAAACACATCTTCGGGAATTCCATTTCTCCAAATGTATAAAACCCGATCTCTTCCTGCTCCGGTCCCTCTTTGGTCCAATAAAATAACATCACCCACCTCCAGGTAAGGCAGCCAACTACCCAAATATCTCGGGTCATCTGCCTGCCAACTACAGCTCGAACCAGGGCCTCCTTCCAGGTAGATTAAGGGTGCCTGAGGATTAGGGTTGGTACTTTTTAGTTGGACGAAATGAATGGCAATAGCTTCGGAATCAGGGTTATTTCTATTTTCTGGAACTTTCAGACTTCCAGAAAACCCAATAACCTCCTTGCCTGAATAGCTTGTATAGCTTCTCTTTTCTAAGGTTAAGGCATCATTTGATTTCTGGCCGATAAGATTATGTACAATTAAAAAGGCACATAACAGTAACAATGGATGTTTCATATAAAATTGTTTTTTACACCAATCTATTATCAAAAAATCAAGCTATGGGAAAAGAGCGACTAAGTGAATAAAACGGATGCCAGAGAATAATTAAAAGCCTACCAATTGAACTCATGGGCTGAAAATCCTAATTCAACAGTTGAATATTCAAATCCGGCGACTTTTCTGAAAGCCATGTGTTTTTTCTTTAATTTTCATATCTATGGAGCGAGAGAATAACCTACTTGATCGGCTGCTGAAAAACCGAGCCTTATCTCATACTTTATTTTGGTTAATGGTTTTATTCATGGCCCCCATTACCACTTATGGCGGCATAACTGAAAAATGGGAAGCTTTTATTTTTAGAGCTGTGGCAATGCCGATTAAAATGGCTGTTACCTATATTTTGGTGTATTACCAAATCCCCGAGTTACTGCAAAAAAAGAAGTACATTCAATTTATACTTAGTTTTCTGCTATTGACTATCCTATTAACTTTTATTTACAGAATCAATAATGTCCATATTGCTGAGACGCTTGCCGGGATTGATTCACCAAAAGAATCCCTGCCCCAGATGATCTCTGAATTTTGGGCTACAGTAATAGGATATGCACCGAGACTTTATGTTTTTACGGTCATTTTTCTTTTTATCAAAATGATTATGGACCGATCAGCTGAAAAGCATCAGATTGACATCCTCAAAAAAGAAAAAGCTACTGCAGAGCTCAATTTTCTGAAAGCTCAGATTCACCCTCATTTTTTGTTTAACACCCTCAATAACCTGTACTCCTTGACTCTTGATAAATCTGATAAAGCTCCGGATGTGGTAGCCAAATTATCGGAAATGCTAGACTATATGCTGTATCAATGTAGTGGTGATCAGGTTTTAGTCAATAAAGAAGTAGCATTATTGGAACATTATATTGATTTGGAAAAATTGCGATATGGGGATAGACTGAATCTTAGTTTTGATTATAACATTAAAGATCCTCAGGCCACAATAGCGCCTTTAATCCTACTCTCTATTGTTGAAAATGCCTTTAAGCATGGGGTTAGTGGTACGATTCAACACGCTATTATCCAAATATCTTTAAGAGTGAAAAACGATTCTATTCATTTTCGAGTTTATAACACCAAGCCAAGCGTTGAGCTAAATGGCGAGAAAAGTTATAAAGAAGGGGTAGGAATGAAAAATATTCTTCGTCAGTTGGAATTGATTTATCCAAAGCAATATCAGTGGGACATTAAAGAACAGGATGAATCATATGAAGTGAATCTATGGATCAAAACTTAGAAAAAAAGATTAATTGCCTGGTGGTCGATGATGAACCATTGGCTATGCGTTTGCTGGAAAAGCACATTGCTCAATTTCCTCAACTGAAGCTGGTGGCCAGCTGCTGGAATGCCATTGAAGCATTCGATCTACTAAAAAAACATACTATTGATCTTATTTTCCTGGATATTCAAATGCCAGGACTGACGGGAATTGATTTCGTGAAGTCTTTGCAAAACCCTCCTCATGTCATTTTTACTACGGCTTACCGGGAATATGCTGTTGAAAGCTATGAGCTTGATGTGATCGATTATTTATTGAAGCCCATTACTATGGAACGCTTCTTTAAATCTATTAGTAAATATTTTGATCGAATAGAAAATATAGCTTCATCGCCCAATAATGCCACACAGGTTGCCTCAAGTGAAAGCTCTTTTATTTTTGTCAATACAAACAGAAAACATATAAAAGTTTGGTTCAAGGATATCCTTTATGTTGAAAGCGTGAAGGATTATGTACGCATCCACCGCTCCAAACAGAGTATAATGACCAAAGATAAGATCAGCGAATTTGAGCATAAATTGCCCGATCATTTTCTACGGATACATCGATCTTTTATCATCAACACCCAAAAAATAAGCGCCTATACTTCCCATGATATTGAAATTGAAGGAAGGGAAATCCCTATTGGCATTTCATATAAAAAAGGAGTGATGAACTTTCTGAGGAAAGATGGGAGCTAGCTTATGGATACATATATAGCAGTGCAATACCCCATAGTAAAATCAATAAAGTATTTAATATTCCTCCTGTCCATTTAAAAAAAGAAGAGGGTTCATTTACCGTAATGCTAATGAGCGTAAATACTATGCCTATGATACAAGACAAAGTTGTTAATATTTCCGCTCGCTTAATTTTTTCCCCTATTCTTGGATCTACAGGTTTAAAAGATTCAAGAGCCTTATTAGCAAAATAGAGCATTACGATTATGGTAATGAATGCCATAGCAAAAGATAACTTCGAAAACATCTTTTTGGGTTTTGGTTCTTTTTCCGTTTTATTGAGGATCTGAGTCATATTTATCAGTCAATGAATATTATTTTTCCTGGGTAAGGGTAAATATATTTTCTGCCTCCAGCCCCATTACTTCATGTTCTATATTCACAGGAATTTGAAAGGCGTCATATTGCTGAAAAACGATTTTGGTTCCGCTCAGGTGAAACTCGACGGATCCTTTTAAAACGGTGAGCGTGGTAGGAATGGAAGTTTTGTGTTTGGCAAGCCATTGGTTTTCTAATAGGCCAATGGCTAGAAGATTTAATTTTTCCGTTTTCCAAATTGATAAAACGGCGGGTTTGTCAGGAGAAAAGTTTAAGTCTTGGCTTATATTCATAATCCTTCAGGTTTTATCCAAATATAAGCCGAAATCTGCTAATTTGCGCATGAAGGACAACTGCCATTGTCCTCCATGCTCATATTTACTTTGCCTTATAAACTCTCAGCAATTGCCTGATCCAAAATGGCTATCCCTAAATCAATCTCCTCTTTCGAAACCGTAAGGGGTGGAGCTATCCGAAATACTCCTGCAAAACCTTTTACTCGTACAATATTCATACTCAAACCTAATTCCAGGCATCGATCCGAGATAAGGTGGCCAAGGTCTGGTGCTGGAGCTTTGGTTTCTCGATCTTTGACAATTTCTATTCCTAATAAAAGACCTCGTCCTCTTACATCTCCAATACACTCATATTTTTCTTGAAGAAGAATTAATTGTTCTTTTAAGTAATCTCCTTGCTCCTGCGCTTTTTGAGCCAACTGCTCTTCTTCCAGTATTTTTAGCATCGCCAGGCCTACTTCCGCAGGGAGAGGGTCTGAAATATGCGATGTCACATTAATGTAGCCTCTTGAAAAACAGGTTTCCTCAATTTCTTTGCTGGTAATGGTAGCTGCTAGGGGCAGGCCTCCTCCCAGTGTTTTGGATAAGGTTAAAAAATCAGGGACTATTCCATCTCTTTCAAAAGCAAAATTAAAACCCACTCTACCAAGAGCCGTTTGCGCTTCATCTGAAATAAAAAGTAAACCTCGTTCTTTACATAATTCTTTGAGGCGATTTAAATAAGACTCTGGCAGATCAATGATGCCTGCCGCACTCAAAATGGGTTCTGCAATGAAAGCAGCATAAGAGCCAACAGACTGTCGGTCAGCCATCTCCATGCCTACTTCCAGGCAGGTATTATCGCATGTACCCGAACAATGTTTGATGGGGCAGCGATAGGCGTATGGTGCAGGTATGGCTAAACTTCCTGGCATAACAGGACCATAACCTCTGCGTGTATGCGAATAAGTGTGAGATTGAGATCCGGCCGTCATCCCGTGCCAGGAGCCTGTAAAACCAATTACCTCGAAACCGCCAGTATAGAGCTTAGCCATCCTAAGGGCTACCTCGTTGGATTCAGAGCCTGTGTTGATAAGGATACATTTATCTAATCCTTCAGGCAAAAGATCCACAAGTTGTTTACATAAGTCCACTACCGGTGGAGACAACATGGTGCTCAAGAGGTGAAGGGAATGGTCACAGGCTTTTTGGATGGCCTCTAATACCACAGGGTGATTGTGGCCGTAGATTGAACACATCTGGCCAGAAGTAAAATCCAGAATGGCTTTTCCATCTGTTGTATAAATATAGGATCCCTTTGCTTTATGAATTAAGTAAGGAGAAAATTCTCCACAATATCTAATGAGTACTTCTTCGGCTTCTTTCAACCATTGGTTTTTTTGATTGTGTATTGATTTATTCATAATTCCGAGTTTTATTCCATAATTCTTAGGGCTTAAACCACTTCTATTCTTCCTTTTTTTAAAATCAATTGCCTATATGTTCTCAAAATTTGGCATGCCTCGACTACTTGTATTTTCAAGCAATTTTATAGCCTCTTGAATTCTATAACCATTCACAAAAGCATAAAAGTTCAAATTAAGGTTTTTGTTAATGATATGAGGTGAATTCTGGAAGGAATCGTCCGATTTTTACAAATACTTTTAATGATAAGTCTCCATTTGGAAGGTACTTTTTTGATTTATTGGAGAGCTTAATAAGGCTAGGTTTTCTACCCTTTATTTAGAAGAAAGGATAGGAGAAGAGTACTTTTTTAATCTCACGCAACTGCCATAAGCTGTTACGTGAGATTAAAGATTCATTTAATAAGGATGCTCAGTTTTGCAATATCGAACAAGGAATGCTAATAAGACTTAGTAGCTCGACTTAAATCCTCTTCCATTGAAAGACCGCTGGGCACTTTTTGAGGAACCATTTTTTTCAATTGTGTCACTTTGGAATCGGTCAGACTTTTCAAAAAGCTAAGCAAATCTGAAATCTGATCATCATTTAGAGCTTGAGCGTTTAGCAGCTGTTTATCAAGAGTTTCTACTACCATTCCGATCGATTGCTCATCTCCTTTATAAGTTTTTTGAAGCTGTTTTTCCAATTGGGTGGGGTCATAGTTTTGAAGCTGTTTTTCAGGGTCAAGATGATGGCGTATTACTTCTTCCAGGGTGCCATAAGCTCCATTATGCATCCAGGGGCCGGTAATGGCTACATTTCTTAGTGGAGGTGTTCGAAAGGCAAATCGATCTTTCCACTCTCCAGTTTCCGCATAACGACCATAATCATAGGGCTTACCATTATCTCTTCCGGGACCAAATTGTGGTACGCCAATATTGTGAAACTTCTGATCTGTCATCAAATTGCCACTATGGCATGATGAGCAATTTGCGGCACCATAGAATAAAAGAGCACCTCTTTTGGCGGAGAGGTCAATTGCATTTTCTTTGCCTGCCAGGTATTGATCCCAAGGACTATCCTCAAAAGTAAAGGCTTCTGCTTCAAAAGCAGCAATAG
This sequence comes from Saprospiraceae bacterium, assembly GCA_028285545.1. Classification (GTDB taxonomy): domain Bacteria; phylum Bacteroidota; class Bacteroidia; order Chitinophagales; family Saprospiraceae; genus JANQPA01. The sequence continues at coordinate 83,520 of JANQPA010000065.1, forward strand.
CATTAGCAGCATGTTGGAAGCCTAGTTTTTTAAGCGGAATTTCTGGATAAACTTTTTGGAACAATTGCCGATAGTCTTCGAATTTAAGGATGCGATTCATCAGTGCTCTCCAAACCGATTGCGGAGCCGCATCACTTATCAAGGCTAATTCATTTAATTCACCGTTAATGTCCCGATCACTTATCCGCCCTCGCATTTCATCTCTTGATAGCACAGGGAACATAGCCTGAGCTGCCAATACATTTTCCACACCTTGGGGGAATTTTTCTTCCGCCGGGGTTTCAAACTGCCCATCCTCAAGCTGTTTTACACGACCATCCCAAAACATGGTATGCCAACCTTCCGCTCCTCTGTTAAAAATTTCGGGAGAATTTCTGGGGATTCGGAGTCTGTTTTTTCCCATTTTTCGAATGCTTCCCAGGCCTTTTCCACCAACACCTATAGCTAGTGACAAGCTATCCCCGGATTGTAGGGTAGGATGATGACAAGTAGCGCAAGAAATGTCCTTATTACCGCTTAAAATTTTGTCAAAAAAAAGCAGGCGACCCAATTCTATTTTATCTGGATTCGCGGACTCCTCTTTTTGGGGTGGGGTTAATTGCTCAGATTGTATGGTTTTTTGCAATTCTTTGTCTAATTGATCCTGTATAAAGCCTAAAGACAGGATGGCCACACAAATAATGAAAAAAATGCTCTTTTTCATGATATTCGAATTAATGGGTTCTTAGTTTTTGGAGCTTAATTGAGGCATGTCCAGGCTGCTTGAAAAAGATTGTAGCTTAAAAAAACAGCCTGGACCTGGGTTTCTTGGGTTTTTTAAAGGGATATTATGGGGAATTATAATTAACAGTCGGTTAATTGTTAGGGAGATCCTTTATGTTAGGGAGTAGTGCAAAAAGCTGAACATGGGTAGCTTTTCCAAAAGGTCCGGCATCAGAAGCATAGGTTTTTTTATCGCTGTGGTAAGCAACGGCCAATCCACTCATCAGTTGATTATTACCCAATTGCAAACACCTTTCGAAACGTAAATCAACTTTGGCATTTCCTTCTGCATCCGTTGTAAATGCCGCTTGAGAACCGTCTCTTTCACCAATAGGAATGTCAAGGGTTCCTGTAAAGGGCTCGGTGGGTGGAGCTGGCATGAAAAAATGCCAAATAGTATATATGGAATTAGGTACAAGATTATTATATTCTGCTTTAAAGGTACCCCAACCGCCTTCACATGAACAGCTTGCCGTGCCAGAAGCGCCCAACCATTCTTTAAGAGTAAAGCCCAGAGCTTGACCTTTTAAATGAGGTCCAGCTTTTTTAGCATCAAAAGGGTCGTGGTGCTGCTCGGTAGCGGTAGTATAAACCTGGGAGTCAAGATAATTTTCTTCTTCTCCAGGTAATACCCTATAGACTAATCCGGATCCAGGTTCTTTTTCAACAAAAACATCCTGCTCTATCATACCTGCTTTTAAATGGTCCACGAAGGTTAACTCAATGGTTTTATCTGTTGGTTCACTTGTGAAAGCTGAAAAAACTAAGATTATTAAAGCTAAGAATGTGATCCCAATAGTCTTTTTCATTTTGTAATGTTTTATGGTTAACAAATAATCTTGAAACAAGCTTAAGGTTTATTCTTGCTCGTTTCAATGTTACTTGATTCACAAAGACCAATACTTGAGTTGTTGATATTAAATTACCAGTGGTTGGTAAAATCAAGGAATAGGAGTAGAATACTCATAATTCTATACTGTCTACTCTTAAAAGAATATAATTGGGCGTCTAATAACGACGAAGGAGTTATTAGACACCCTCTATACTCATCACCTATTTTCCAAAAAATAATATATCATCTCCTCGGAATCCACAGATATAGATATCCATCTTAGCATCAGCATTAAAATCGGCTACTTGAAAGTCGAAAGGATAGCAATTGATTGATGGGAAAAAAGTGGTGGTTTGATCTGAAAAATGAGCTTGCCCATCATTTATCAACACCATCATAGACATACCATTAAAACGATTACCACATAAAAGATCCAGGTCTCCATCCTGGTCCAGGTCAACAAAATCTGAATCAACAGTTCTGAAATTGCTTTTAGGAATACGTTCATTTGTAGCTTCTGTAAAAAAGCCATTCCCATCATTCAATAACAGCCTGTTCTGAGGATCTCCAAAACCACCAAAATCTACATTTGAAAAAAAGATGTCCAGATCGCCATCACCATCTGCATCGCCAAAATCAGCATCACGGGTTTGATCATTTATTTGGGGAAGTCGCTTCTCGTCAAAGCTAAAAAAGCCATTTCCATCATTAATAAGTATTCGATTAAAAGTCTCATTGCCTTCCAACAAATCCAGGTCTCCATCCCCGTCAATATCTCCTAATTCGATATCCTGAGTGGTATAGTTGTTTTGTGGTAATCTTGTGCTTGTTTCATTTTTAAAGGTTCCTTTGTCATTGATTAATATGACATTCTGCCCTGAGTTGCCGATAATAAGGTCCTCATCACCATCACCATCTAAATCAGTAGCCTCAACAGCATTGGAAGTACCTTTGACTGGTATTTTGGAATCCACAGCCTTAAAAACAGCATGGCCTTGGTTTTCATAATACTCATTTGTTTGATCATCTTCACTTACAAAAACAATGTCGGGGTCTCCGTCTAGATCAAAATCCGCAATGGCAATATCTTCAGAATCGTGTCTTTGCCGGGGAAACCGTTGGTCACTTTCGTCCACTAATTGACCTCTGCCATCATTAATTAAAATAACATTTGCTTGGAACTCCATCGCTAGAATCATGTCCATATCCCCATCCTGGTCTATGTCGATGGCCTGTCCATCCATTGAATTGTTATTGAGGTTATTGCTTTTTAAAAAAGTGGCGCTGACATTTTGGAAAGGGGGATCAGATACTGTTGAGCCAGAGCCTTCATTGTTTTTTGATAAATCACAACTGGTGCCAATGAATAGATAGATACCAGCTAGTAAAATAGGGGCAATAAAATAGTGGTGTTGTGTGTGTTTCATAAATTTTAGTGCTTCGAGTGAATAATTAATGCACTTCTAATTTATGATGCCTTTAGGACATTCAAATGTCGGAAGGCGGACCTCCAACTGTTAGCATATCTTAAAAAGCAATATTGTACAAATAGTTATCTACAGTTAATAATTGAGGGCGGCGACCCCCGCCCTCAATTATTAACTGAAATTTATTCATCTGTTTAATTTGTATTTAACTTGACCTGATAAGCTGCCAGGGCGATAAATAAAATGGAAAACACGCCAAATCCTATCATTCCTTTCATAAATACGACAATTGTGGCAATTACAAAGGTGATGGCCATTATTATGGCACCATACCTGCGCGTTTTCTTGGGAATCAATAAGATTCCACCAACAACTTGAATGGCTCCAAAAATGAGAATACTTATATCCGTAAATCCTGCATTCCTGAACAATTCCATCTCTTCAGGCATTTGGATGAGCTTGGTCAGCCCGGTAGCAATACTTAATAAAATGAGTATACCTAAAAGGATGAGTTTGACATATTTCATATCTAAGAGCTTGATTTTAATTATTTGATAAAAAATTTCTCTTGTGCTTTAAACTAAACTAACCGCCTTTTTCACCAGAGTAATTAATGTGCTGCTATCAAAATCTTCGGATTTTAATCTCACTGTTCGGGTTTTGTTGCCATCACCCTCTAACCAACCAGAATCATCTTCAATCATAGCTCCATTGTGGAAAATCAGACTGACTTTATCTTTGCCAACTACCGTCTGGATGAGGTTCTTTTTTTTATGAATGTAAGTCAGGCAATTTTTCCATTTGATGGCTTCCGTAAATTCTGGATTGGCCGATAAAATGATTTCTCTTTTCTTGAGAAAAACAGGCTTAATGTTTTCTGGAAGCGCCTGAATATAGTTTTCGATTTCCGGATTCATTTTCTTGTTTTTATTAGAAAATTAAATTGCTATGGAAGTAAATATTGGTTGTTTATAATTTCAGGCACCAAATTTTGACACAGATAGACACAGGTTGTTACGGTTTATGTCAGTGCTGAATAAAATGCCTATTCAATAATTTCTGCTTGTTGCCCATGCCTTTCTACTTTCTACCTTTCTTGACTACCGGAGGTAGTTACTTTCTACTAAACATAGCTCCGCCAGCCCGCCGGTGGGCAGGTATCTGAGAAATACTGAAATTTGGCGTAATTTATTTAAGGTGGCCTTAGAGTGTGGTTTAAATTACTCTGGCTTTACCTGAACCAGAGAAAACCAATTGCCGGAATCATCTTTAAACATCGCCTCTATGCCATAAAACTCTTCAGTTGGTTCCTTGGTAAATTCGACCCCTTTGTCTTTTAATTCTTGGTAAGTAGCATATATATCTTTTGATTCGAAAACACCAAATCCAAAAGTTCCACTTTTCACCAGATTGTCTAACTGGGCTGCAATTTCAGGTTTAAACATTCCGCCTTTGTGTATGGGCATGAGTGTGATTTCCAAATTTGGCTGATCTTTCGGCGAAACAGTCAACCAAAAAGCTCCTTCTCCAATAGGAATGTTCATTTTTTCTTCAAAACCTAATTTGTTGACATAAAAATCTCTTGCACTCTCCTGGTCAATGACATAAACACTGGCGTGCGTTAAATTGGTGATCATAGGTATTATTTTTTCTAAAGAAACGAATCGAAAATAGATTTAGCTTATCGAAAATTGCTATTCGAAATTTCGATAAGCACCAAGTAGTTTAAGTTTTAAAGACATTTTGACCGTACTCGGTCAAAATGTCTTTAAAACTTAAAGAATAAAAAATCATTCTTTCCAGCCAAAATTCTCGGCAAAACAGTTGGGAATAAATTGGAAAGGAGTTTGCTTCTTTTGCTGCTGTTTGTGCTGCTGTTGTTCAGCATATGCTTTAGGAGAGAATCCAGTACATTTTTTAAAGAGAAGGGTAAAAGAGGGAATGCTGTCAAAACCGACAGCATAACAAACATCACTAACTGACCTATCGGATTGTAGCAGTTCTTTTGCTTTTTTAATGCGTACTTCCGTCAGATATTGGTGTGGAGATTTACCGTATGCCTTTTTGAATAAGCGCAAAAAGTGGAATTTAGAAAAACAAGCTTTTTCGGAAATGTTGCGCAATTCTATCTTTTGATGGTAGTTTTGATCAATAAAAAGTTTTGCTTCTACAATTCTTCGATAGATGTACATCTTCGGGTGAACCTCTTCTTTCATTGTTGCTTTATTGGTCAAAAAATACAAGTACTACTAAATCCTCTTCAATATCAAAAAAACGATGAGGAATTTCGGCTTTGACAAATAATATACTTCCCGGCCCAGCATCTGTTATTTGATCCCCTGCTTTAAATTTAGCTTTTCCGGATACTACATAATATACTTCATCTGTATCATGTGGTTGTTGGCGATCTTCAGCACCTGCCTTTAGATGATAAAGGCCGGTGAGAACATTTTTTCCTTGTAAAAAAGGGAGCCAGGGTCTTCCGTTTTCTTGTTGTTTGGCTTTTAAATCGTCCAATTGGAATTCTAAAAAGTTGGGATCTTCCTTTGAATTGTTTTGCTGGCCAGAAGCAGTAATGCCCAAGCAAATGGAAAAAAGGGCAAAGAGTATAATTTCTTTTTTCATAAGGGTGATTTATGGTGATACCTTAAAATATGAAAAAATAGAATACTCCTTGCGACCCCAACTGTCGGATACTAATCATTCTTTATGGTTTTTTCTATTCGAATGGCCTTATCGCCACTTTCCCACTCAAAACCTATAATTTTTCCGGATTCTTTTTCTCTGGTAAAAGTTAATTTTTCTAAATAACAAGTGTCATAAAAATTATCCTGACCTAATGGTATTAATCTGCAGCCACGCCATTTATCTCCATTTTCATATTCAATCAATACGTTGTTGACCATCTCTATGGTTTCAATATCATCTTCTATTTTGTAATGTCCTTCGTACTGGGCCAATTCTTCAGGCATTATGAAAAGATCCTCTTTAATGTCAATAATCTTATACTCTTTATCCAGCATCATATTTGACAATTCCCAGGCTACTTGCCTTATAGGAGTACTATAATTATTACTTAGAAGCGCAATAAAGATGCCCTCATATTGCCAGATCAAAGAATTATAGCCTGGCGACTTGCCGAACGTACCCTGGTTATAAAGAGGCTTAGTGGTTTTACTTAACTTTCCTTCTTGATAAGCCTTACTGAACAGAAAAAGATCTTCTGTAGTGCTATACAAAGAGCCACCTCCAATTTTGATGGATGGATCATAATAGAGTGGTTTTTGTAGGCCCTTTCCTTCCAGGTTCATCATATATCCATCCGCCATATTTTCGATCAATTGGGTACCAGAATCATGTCCGGAATTTTTCATGCCAGCTGGCTGAAAAATATTTTCTTCTAAATACTTGGCATAGCTAGAACCAGATACCTTTTCAATGATGAACACTAATAGGACATAACCGGAATTTGAATACGTTTTTTTTTCTCCCGGGTTAAAATCCAGCGGTTTATCCTTAAAAAGAGTGATAACCTCTTCTACGGTATAATGCTCTTTAGCTATTTGATCATATTGTGGAAAATTATTCAAATGAGGAATACCTGATGAATGATCAATAAGATGTTGGATGGTGATTTTATCACCGTTTGGAAAATCTGGGAGGTATTTTTCAATCTTATCATTTAAATGAAGTCCTCCCTTTTCGGCCAGTTGTAATATGGCTAAGTGGGTGAACATCTTGGACAGGGATGCCATCCTAAATTTTGTGGATGGGGAATTCTTTACTTTATGCTGGTAATTTGCATAACCATACCCCTTGTTGACAAGAGTCTTTCCATTTTTTACAATTAAAATGGTGCCACTAAACAGGTCATACTTTTGAAAAGGAGCAAGGTATTCATCAACTAGTTTTTGAATGCTTTTTAAAGAGGAATTTGTTTGAGCAAGAAGAAAACTATTTACCAGAAGAACAAAAAAAAGCCAGGCGATTCTTTTACTTAGCATAGTGCATTTAAAATTTTTTAAAAACCTTAATTCATCCAAGTTGCGAGGCAAGTTGAGTTAATTATTAGATTTCTTATAGATGCCATCAAAATTGATGGCCCAGGATTCTTTATCCTGGCTTTGAGTCCAGGTTTGGCGCACAGACCCATCTTTTTGAGGTACAAAAACCAGGCGATGATAGGTGATGTTTTCTCCATTTTTATCTTCCTTGGTTAGAAACATACCTGTTTCTTCGCTATAGGTGCCTGCAAAAAAATGGGACATACCACTATTGTCAATCCAATACTGTTCCCATTGGCCTTTAAAAAAGTTGTATTTATTGATGCTATTCCCATGAAAAGGACCAGGAACACCATAAAAAGATTCCATTACTCCAAATCCACCTGAGACCTTTTGTATTTTGCTTTTCCCTACCAGTTGTTTAGTTGAAGCGTCAAAAACTTCCCAATCACCTAACCAAAAGTCAAATTCCTCGAGTTTTGCCTGGAACTTTTCATTCAGCCAGGGATTGGGCGGATTAAAAAAAGTATTAGCAATACTTGTATTTACATTCAATGAAGTAAGTGTATAGGTCCTTAATAATTTATCATTGGAATAAAGGGTCATTTGGGCAGGTAGCATGAGGCCCTCTATTTCCTGGTAATCATCAAATCGAGTTTGAAAGGGAATTCCTTCATATTGCGGATCTTCAGAATATTCTTCAACTGCTTCAATCAAGTAAGTATTTTTATTCAAATAGTACCATTGATCGTCTTGTTCTTCTTTGGTCATTTTGATTTTGTAGGTAGCTTTACCATTAAAGTCTTCTTCTCCTAAATAGGTAAGAGAGTAGTTTTTTTCATAAGCAAGGGCCAACTCCTGATAGAACTGTCCCTCCTCTGCCATTTCCTTTGCCTCTCCTGGCGACATATCCTTAACCTGACCATTTGTAGATAGCCAGCCAGTCTCCCCATTAAAAGATTTAACACTGATGTAATCAGGGGTCAAAAAATCCAAGCGATATTGATTGTTTTCTCGTTTCATAGTGGAAGTTAACTTTGAAACCCCAACGTCTAGCTTGCTCTCAGTAACCATAACATAGGATTCTACTGACTTCCACTGATCCAAATGAATGGCTTTGCCATGTTCCTGGATTATTTTTTTCAAATCTATTTTTTGAGAATAGATCGAGGTGGAGACACTCAAAAAGAGACAATAAATAACAACGAGTTTTTGCATACCGATTTTCATTGATTTGACTGACCGAAAGTATATAGAATCTTACCAGGCCCTGGGTCAAAAAATTATTTGAAACAAATCATAGAAGGATTCAAAAAACCTTCCAGACCCTCGATCAAAAATTAATTTCGGAAGTGGCTCGAATGAAAATTTCTTTCTGAACGAGTAAATGGAAGGCTTGAAAATAATCCTCGACAAAGTGATCTTACTTTGTGGTTCTGAAATTAAGGAGAGTACCAGAGATAAGTGATCCAAATAATTTTATGCAACAAATTTTGAACTGGGTTTTTAGAAGCCGTTCTTAGCATTTCCCTGTCTAAATTTGCTTCGAGAATTGAAGAAATTGGTTCCTTTTAAGGAAACAAGAGTTAGAACTATTATTGGATGAGAAATTGGAAGGTATAGTTGACCATCTGGAAGTTTTGTTTGGATAGTTTAAGTTGCACACTATCTATCTTAGATTAAAGTTGATGAAAAACATCAATTTTTGGATCTTTGAGAAATGAAGATATTACACAAAGAGACTAATGAGTTACATGAGGCAGTAATTGAATTAGTGAAAGATGAGGATTGGGAGATTATAGAGAAATGGGACAGTTTTTGTACACAGAATTAAGTAATTCTGAAACTTTAATCAAAAAATATTTGGGAGATGAAAGACTCTGAAAAATTATATAAAAAACTAAAAGAAAAATACACAGATGAAGAGATAGCAGATTCTGTAATGATTCCTGAACAGTTAAGTGAGCAAGAAGAGAAACAAGCTAGGGAAGAGTTTGTGAAGCTTAGAAAGAAGAGAAGACAGGAAATGTCAGAAAAGGAAAAGATGTTATCAGGGTTATTGAGTCTAAAATACCAAATCAAATCGTATATTTTAAGCCAAGATTTTAAAGAAGATAAAAGTTTTGGAAACTTTTTAAAGGCTTATATAAAACTAATAGGGAGGAAACAAAAGGAATTGGCAGAGGAGATAGATATTCATCCCTCAAGAGTAAACCGGATTATAAAAGGGAAAGAAAAAATTGGAAAATCTATAGCCTACCGATTGGAAAGTCATTCAGGAGAGATCATTCCAGCAATATATTGGTGGAAATTAATGCAAAAGGAAGTTGAACAAGAAATATTAACAGAAAGACAGGAGAGAGAACTGGAAAAGAAACATGTAAAAAAAGTGGCTTATAGGGCTTAATCGGCCTGGTGAAGGCAGCCGGCAACAAGGGCTATTCGCCATGTCTGCTTCGCAAGTTTGCAGTCACAAGCGTATAGCCCTAGCGTTATTAAGAAAACAGAAAAACCAGTAGTGGAAGAATTAATCAAAATAATAAATGAAATTATAAAATATGGTTTGAATCCAAATGTCGAAATTGAGGATAAGGAAAAGGATTTAGAAATGAATCTCGTCAAATTATACTCTAAATATTTCCAAATAAATTACGAGTCCGATGAAAATGAATACAAAGTTTTTGACAAGAAGGAATTTTATCCAAATGTAATTGAGAATGTAAAGAGTAATTTTAAAGATTTCGGTTGTTATCACTCAATCCTAAACTTGGAAGAAATACTCAAAGAACCTGAAACAGGAACAGGAGACGCAATTGATGATTTAACAGATATAATTTATGACCTGCTGGAAATAAAATGGAGAAAAGAGAATAACAGCGAAAATGACGCTTGGTGGTTTTTTGAACTAGTGTTTTATAGTCACAGTCACCAACATTTGATAGACCTTCTGAATTACTTAAAAAACAAAAATGGCTGAATTTAAAAATGAGAATTTAACATCAGAGGATACTTTTTGGCCATACAGATAATAACCTAAGCATCCTGAGAAGAACCCCTTTTGTGTTGTTGAATAAATGCTGAAGGAGAAATCCCATTGAATTTCTTAAAGGCTCGATAGAAGGTAGCTCTTGAACTGAAACCAACTTCATAGGCAATGGCCTCAATGGTAAGATGTTTCAAAGAGGAGGGGCTGAGCAGGCTTTTGGCCTTTTCAATACGATATTGATTCACCAGATCAGTAAAGCTGGTTTGGTAAAACTGATTTAATGCTTGGGACAACTGGTGACTAGGAATACCTATTAAATTGGCCAGGCCTTCCAATCTAAATGACTCTTCCAGGTATGGTTCCTCATTCTTCATGATAAGTTCAATCTTTTGGATAATATTAGTTGCTTCCTGATCCGTCATCGAGGATCGAGGATATTTTAACTGCTTGTCTAGTACCTTTTTTTCGAATAGATGAGGATTTAAAAAACTTACAGTACTAATTGAATAAGCGAAAGAAGACATAATAAACACCAGAATATAATCTACTATCCTGCTGATAGCAAAATGAGTGATCCCTAGTGATCCAATAATGAATAATACTACGGTGCCAAGGAAAAAGTAGAATAATCGTTTTATCCAAAGACCTCTTTTCCCATTGGTATAATCAGGATTTTGTTTAAATAATTTAAAGGTCCAAAAGGCATAAAAGGCCATCGACAAGAATTGGCCATAACCAATAACCTTATTGATGAAATGATTAAATGGGATTAAATTAATTTCCTGCCTGAAATATTCCATTTTCCATTCTGCAGAATGAAAATAAAAAGGGGCATAAATTAAAAAGACCGATATAAAAGGAAGAAAGTGCAGAGGATTGAGTTTTTTGTTTAACAATAAAGCCTGGATGTACCCAAAAAATAAAGGACCAAGCAGATATGGAAGGGAGACTAAAGAATAGTTGATATGCATATACTTGTATTGCAGCATGTGCCAATAGCATAAAAAGAAAGCCAACATGACCGAAAAGGTCAATACAAAGCCACCCAAATATTGATTTGGTAAATAGGATTTCTTTTTTGAAAGCAAAAATAAAAAAGCCATAAGGAGGCCCTGGATGACGGCAGCTGAAAAAATCAAAGTCCAGAAAAATAAGCTTTCCATGTTTTACTTCCTTTAACCAGTTTATAAATAATAAAATATTGGGGACAGAATTCTTAAAGTTTAAAAATCAGAATACTCAATTGCCGCCAATAAATTTTTGTCAAAACCTTACCTTTTATTGTTAAGTACTTTCCTTCTTTCTCAAAGTTGCACCAATTTCTAAAACATTTGACTCATTTTTTAAAGGATTGCTTACCTAAAGCTACGGCATAAATCAAACTTATAAGATCTCAATTCGAATTTATAACATTCTCTTTAGTATTTCATCTTTCTTTGAACCATGAAATGAAAGTGGAGATATTTCCGCTTTTGCACTCATGAACAATCAAATTTTTACCCAAAAAATCCAATAATGAGAAAACAATTTTTGTGGAGCCTAATGCTGCTTTGCTCTTTAGGCTCTTTTTTTTCTTTCAAATTGCTGTGGATTTTCGACTGATGCTTTGAAAAGGTGAAGTACTTACATAATCAAGTAGGGCGGCCTGACTTGTTTGGGTCGCTCTACATTTTATCTATGAAATTTAAAATGATGGAAAAAATAATGTCTTTTATTATAGAACCCTGGCCCTGGTATGTTGTAGGGCCTTTAATGGGTGCCACTATTCCCTTGTTACTTTTTTCAGGAAATAAAATGCTAGGGGCTTCCTCTTCTCTGCAACACCTCTGCGCATTATTACCCAACAGGATTGATTACTTCCAGTATGATATAAAAAAAGGGTTTTGGAATTTATTGTTTGCTGCTGGGGTCATTCTAGGTGCTGCTCTTACTTACCACTTTTTTTACCAGGTAGAATCGGTAAATATTGCGGATAGCACAAAGGAAGATTTACTGGCCTTAGGTATTCAAAATCTGGAAGGTTTGATGCCGGAAGAAATATTTTCAAACCAGTCTTTGTGGTCTGTAAAAGGACTGTTCTTTTCTCTTGTCGGGGGATTCATGCTTGGTTTTGGCGTCCGTTATGCTGGGGGATGCACCTCAGGACATGGATTTATGGGGCTTTCTCAAATGAGCCTGTCGTCTACCATTGCCGTCATTTCCTTTTTTGTGGGAGGAACGCTATTTACCCATTTTGTCCTGCCTTTTATTTTATAAACAAGAAATATTATGAAACAAACAAAATTCCTGTTGGCCGGAATGTTTTTCGGCCTATTGATTATAAAATCTGAAGCGCTTAGTTGGTTCAGAATCCAAGAGATGTTTCGCTTTCAGTCCATTCATATGTTTGGCATTTTTGGAACCGCTATTCTGGTCGGGAGCATTTCTGTTTATGCCATTAAGTCACTACAATTAAAAACTATTGAAGGGGAGCTAATTACCCTAAAAAAGAAACCTCTTAAGCCCAGGGCGCAGATTTTTGGTGGCCTCCTTTTTGGCTTTGGGTGGGTTCTAACGGGCTTATGTATAGCTCCTGTTTATGCCCTTATTGGGACAGGATATGCAGCCAGCTTTCTCATTCTGTTTGGAGCTCTTGCCGGAGTATTTGTGTATGGCTGGAGTAAAAATAAATTACCTCATTAAAATAGAACCTCATGATTAAGAAAAAAGAATCACTATATTCCTATAACACAGATGAAAAAGATCTGCTTCCTGTTTATTCCAAATCTCAGCAGTGGTTAATTACAGTGGCCTGTCTTAGTTTTTTTCCTCTTATTTATTTTCTTGGAAAATTGATCATAGAATGGATAAAATAGTCCATTGTAGATTTATTTCTCAATTTTGAGGACTGCTAAAAAGGTCCTTCCATTCCAATAGGAAAGGTCTTTATCCTTTTGTAACTTTTGGTGGTATAAAAAGTATCATAAAAAAAAATCATGAAAAAACTCTACCCATTTTTTGCTGCCTGGTTTTTTGTTTTTGGAAATGGATTTGGTCAGGAGGCTTGTGATTGTCAGGAGGTTTTTGAACAAGTGGTATTGAAAATAGAAGAAAATTATATTGCCTACCATTTAAAAAAGGAAAATATCCAACAGGATTATGAAGCACTTATTAGTCAATATGAAAAAGAGTCCTCTAAAACAAGCAATGAGGGATGTACCAAATTAATCCAAAGCTTTTTACGCTTTTTTGAAGATGGGCATTTATTTGTTTCTCAATTCCCCAAGCTGGAAGAAGAACAAATTGCAAAGCACAAAGAGAAGTTGCAGCATATTAAATATGATATAGAAAAAGTTTACGCATATCTTTTGGATTCAAAAAACGACTTGTCTCCTGTAGAGGGACTGTGGACAGATGGAGCATCCAAGTTTGCTATAATAAAAAACAGTAAAAAAGAATGGACTTTTGAATATGTCGCCATTATCATAGAAGCTCCCGAACAAGAAAAGATAGGAGAACTCAAAATTGGTTGGAATGAGGAAAATCAATTGATGGAAGGCACCTATTTTTCTAATAAATATACTCCAAGATACACGGCTCTTTTCGCTCATAATGAATTCACCCTTCTCAGTATTTGGGGAGGAATATTATGGGGCAAAATAGACTTTATGGATCAAAATTCCCTCCGAAATGCCGTTCCTTTTGATCCTAAATTGCCAAAAATTCAATCCTTAAATGAGGAAACAGTTTTGCTAAGCGTTCCTAGTTTTTTACTCGAAAAAAAGGTTTTTGATGAAGTCTTAGATCTAAATAAAAAACTGTTGAGTTCTTCAAAAAACTTAATTGTTGATATACGAGGGAACAGTGGTGGTAATGGTATCTATTTTAATCTGCTTAGTTATTATGCAGACAAGCCCCTCCAAAGCAAAATTGGAAAAGCGCTGGCTTCCAAAGATAATATCAGTTATTTTGAGCGATTTGCTAGTAGAGGAAAAAATAATCCCTATGCACCGGTGGTAGAAGATATGAAAAAAAATATGGGCAAAATTGTTAAGGGCCCTCGGTTTTATACCCGGAATGTTAAACGAACATCTTCCCGCTTGGAAAAGATAATAATACTTACCAATGATGCGAATATGAGTGCTGCTGAAACATTTATCCTACATTCTAAAAGGATTAGTGATAAAGTTCTTACTATTGGTCAAAATACTAATGGGGTAGTAGACTACAATAATATTAATATGATTAAAATTAGCTGTGATCCTCTGGGCATTTATTTTGGCTATCCCATGTACACTTATCATGAACGCATTCCAAAGGATGGTTATAATGAAAATGGTATTGCTCCAGACATCCACAGTGAAAAAAAGGGCGAGGATTTAATTCAATTTGCATTAGAATATCTAAAGCAATAACAATATCAATAACAATATCAATAACAACATCAATGACAATTTCAATGACAATTTCAATGCGTTAATAAATATTGATATTGACATTGCTACTGACATTGATTTTGACGTTTAACACAAGTTGATTTGTCAATATAGAATAGCTTATTGTAATTAAATTTGGGAGGCTGGTAGAAAAGCACAATATTTAAGACTTAGGATAAAACAATAACAACTAAGTCAGATTTCTATGATTCAGCAAATACAGTTTTCTTTACCCGCTTTTTCCAGAGGTTTTCATCTGATAACCAACCAGGTAATGCGAGAATTGCCCCCACTGCCTGAACAAGGCTTATGTCATTTATTTATTAAGCATACTTCTGCCGGTCTGTGCATTAATGAAAATGCTGATCCGGATGTTCGAACTGATTTTGAATCCATATTTAACCACATTGTACCCGAAAATCTTCCTTTTCTGCAACATACAATAGAGGGGCCTGATGATATGCCAGCACACATCAAAACGGCTATGGTCGGAACCTCAGTCACCATCCCTATTTCAGGACATCATTTTAATTTAGGGACCTGGCAAGGAATCTACCTGTGTGAATTTAGAAATAGAGGCGGCAATAGACGACTAGTAGCCACTATTTACAGTTAGGAATTAGAGTATGATTAAATTTTCATGATTGAGAGAAAGTGAGCAAATATTATTTTGGACAAGGCAAAAAACGCAGGCATACCCAGAGGTACGGTGAGGCTTTTTAACGCAGTCCAGAATAATATTTGCCGCTTGCAGCCAATTGATGGAATTTTAAACATACTCTTAGTATCTTTGCGCTTTATTAAAGAGGTAGATAAAATCACATGAGCTTTTTACTCGATGGTATTAAGGTAGGATTCATACTATGTTTTTTATTGGGACCCATTTTTTTTACGCTGATACAGACAGGTGTTGAACAGGGATTCAGAGCAGGAGCTACCGTGGGACTTGGGATATGGATGGGCGACATCATGTATATGCTTACCATTTATTGGGGCGTTTCACAAATTGAAAAATTGATCCAGTGGGAGAACTTTTCCATCGTTTTTGGTACCATCGGGAGTATTATACTTATCGCTTTTGGCCTCGGCACCCTATTAATACAGCCTACCAACCTATATTTAAGTTCCAAACAAACCCAAAGGAGATCTTCCTATTTTTCATTATGGATAAAAGGTTTCCTGATAAATGGATTCAATCCTTTTACAGTATTTTTCTGGTTAGGAGTGATGACTACCGTTGTTATTAATCAAAAACTAGGAGGACAGGATGCCAATTGGTTTTTTGCTGGAATCATTGGCACCGTAGTCGTTACTGATTTGTTGAAAATTCTGATGGCCAAAAAAATCAGGAGTATACTTAAACCGATACACTTAATATGGGTTAGAAAGATATCCGGTATTGCATTAATTATTTTCGGTATAGTGCTCTTTATTAGAGTTATGGTGCAGTAGCCGCAAAATTTTACCAAAAAATTACAGAACCAGAATTGTCTGATTTGACCAATAAAATACAACATGAGTAAATCGTTTCATTCCCTTACCGTAAAAAAAATAACCAGAGAAACTCCAGATGCAGTTACCATTACTTTTGATATTCCTGAAAATCTAAAAAGTGATTTTCAATTTATCCAGGGACAGTATCTTACCCTGAAAATGCAGATGAACGACTCCGAAGTTCGACGCGCCTATTCCATGTGCAGCAGCCCTATGGAAGAAGATATTTCAGTAACTGTAAAAAAGGTCCCTGGCGGTATGATGTCTCCCTATCTAAATGATCAATTAAAAGAGGGGAATAGTCTGGAGGTAATGACGCCCGATGGAAGGTTTTATACTTCCCTTAAAGCCGATAATAAAAAGACTTATTACCTTTTTGGCGCGGGGAGTGGCATCACCCCTTTAATGTCCATTCTAAAAACCATATTGGAGCAGGAGCCTTTGAGTAAGATTTACCTTTTATATGGCAATAGAAATGAGGACTCCATTATTTTCAAGACCGCTTTGGAGGAGATAGAAACTCGCTATGAAGGGCAATTCAAAGTATTACATACCCTTTCTCAACCTAAAAGAGAAAAGACAAAAGGACTATCAGGCTTATTGTCGAAAGGAAAGGTGAGCTGGCCTGGAAAAATAGGTCGAATCGACAAAAAAGCTGTCAAGGAATTTTTGGATCAACATCCTAATGTCTTTCAAGACGCAGAGTATTTTATCTGTGGGCCTGGAACAATGATTGATGCTGTAGAAAGTGCCCTGAAGTCTTTGAATATAGATAAAAACCATATTCATACTGAACGTTTCGTAAATGCTTCCGAAAAAGGAAAGTCTTCCGTGAAGGGTGTTGAAGGGGCTCAGCTCAAAGTGCATCTTGATGGACAGGTACACGAGCTGGTGGTTCCGCCAAATAAAACAATCCTGGATACTTTATTAGATCAAAAATATGATGCCCCCTATTCATGTACTGCCGGAGCTTGCTCCACTTGTATGGCTAAAGTACTTAAAGGGGCCGTCAAAATGGAAGCCTGTTTTGCACTGGATGATGATGAGATTGCCGAAGGTTATATTCTAAGTTGCCAGTCTCATCCAACTTCTGAAGAAATTGAAATTACTTTTGAAGTTTAAAATATGGTTTATTTCGAATAATGAATTAGGAACTAATTATTGTAGCGTTTCTATTTTGGGTTCCATGTTCCATGTTCCATGTTCAGCGTTCTGTGTTAAGCAATGCTAAAATTGAGAGATTTCAGTTATTTGAAACTTTTTTGGCACACAACTACCGGAGATAGCTGCACAAGAAATAAGCTTGAATAAGCAACGATGCCTTCAGTAAAGCAGTCCCTTAAACAAGGAACAAGGAACAAGGAACAAGGAACAAGGAACAAGGAACAAGGAACAAGGAACAAGGAACAAGGAACAAGGAACAAGGAACAAGGAAC